>NZ_JARHXL010000002.1:0-115067 GCF_029222565.1 Pantoea sp. Cr_R13 | reverse complement strand
CAACCCGCTTCCCGTTGCCGGTGTTCCGTGTCGATGGAGGCGCATTATAGGGAGTTTACTCAGGCTGACAAGTGTTTCTTCGAATTAATTTACTGAGCGCCTCTTTTTTAAACGAACGGCTTAAAAAGAGACGTTTCATGGCCGAATAACGCACAAAAGTGGCAACGAAACGTTGTAAAGAGACCTGCCGTTGCCGATTGCGGGTGCTATTATTTTGCTTCTTCTCGCAGGATAACCCCAGGAAGGACACTCAATGATAAAATCCGCGCGCAGCATGGCTGGTTTGCCATGGATAGCTGCTATGGCCTTTTTCATGCAGTCACTCGACGCCACCATACTGAACACTGCCCTGCCCGCTATCGCCACCAGCCTCGACCGTTCTCCCCTTGCCATGCAATCCGCCGTCATCAGTTACACCCTGACTGTCGCTATGCTGATTCCGGTCAGCGGCTGGCTCGCCGATCGCTTCGGCACGCGCAAAGTGTTTATTGTGGCGGTATCGCTGTTCACCCTTGGCTCACTGGCTTGTGCACTCTCACCGACGCTTTCGGTGCTGGTCATGTCGCGCATCATACAGGGCGTCGGTGGCGCAATGATGATGCCGGTCGCGCGACTGGCACTGTTACGTGCCTATCCGCGCAGTGAACTGCTGCCGGTACTCAACTTTGTGACCATGCCAGGTTTAGTCGGGCCGATACTGGGCCCGATGCTGGGTGGCGTACTCGTCACTTACGCCACCTGGCACTGGATCTTCCTGATTAATATCCCGATTGGCATTCTCGGCATTATCTACGCACGCAAATATATGCCGGACTTCACCACACCTAAGCGCCGCTTCGACTTTTTCGGCTTCATATTATTCGGGGCTGGACTGGTGATGATCTCGATTGGGATTGAGCTGTTCGGTGAGCGGATTGTTTCTGCCTGGCTGGCCGGCGGGATATTACTCAGCGGGATCGTGCTTTTACTCCTCTATATAGTGCATGCCCGAAATCACCCTTCACCGCTGATCAACCTGCCGATGTTTAAAACCCGGACCTTCTCAGTTGGCATCGTCGGCAACATTGCCTCTCGTCTCGGCACCGGCTGTGTGCCCTTTCTGATGCCGCTTATGTTGCAGGTTGGATTTGGCTTTTCCGCGATTATTGCAGGCTGCATGATGGCGCCAACCGCCCTGGGTTCGATTCTGGCGAAGTCGACGGTGACACAACTCCTGCGCTGGCTGGGCTACCGCCGTCTGCTGGTCGGCATTACCGCCATTATTGGCATCCTGATCGCCAGCTTCTCCCTGCAGTCACCCGCTGAAAGTATCTTCGTACTATTGCTTCCACTGTTTATTCTCGGCATGGCGATGTCTACGCAATTCACCGCCATGAACACCATTACGCTGGCCGACCTGAATGATGATAACGCCAGCGGCGGAAATAGCGTGCTGGCAGTAACGCAGCAATTAGCGATCAGTTTTGGTGTGGCCGTCAGCGCTGCGGTGCTGCGCTTTTATCAGGAGTTTGAAACCAGCACCATTTCACAGTTCCATGCCACGTTTCTGACTATGGGTATCGTCACCGTACTTTCGGCGCTGACCTTTATGCTGCTGAAAAACGGGGATGGACGTAATCTGATCAGTAATCGTGACAAGAAGAAAAAGCGCTAAACCGACCCCCGCACCACCAGTTCCGGCGTCAGCACCAGCGTTTGCTGACTGGCGTCGGGATCGCTGAGACGATGAATTAAGGTGTCTATCGCCAGTTCACCCAGCGCATCTTTCGGCTGATGGATGGTACTCAGTGGCGGAGTGAGATAACGCGCCAGTTCAATATCGTCATATCCCATCACCGCCATCTGCTGCGGAACCCGCATCCCGGCCTGATAGAGCGCGTGATAAACGCCGACCGCCATTGCATCGTTACTGGTGAAGACGGCTTCTGGCGGCGTTTCCAGCGCCAGCAGTTCGACCATCCCGTTGTAGCCCCCCTGAAATTCAAAATCACCATTCACCACATAGCCGGGCAGAATCTCCAGGCCACTCTTTGTCATGGCGTTACGATAACCTTCCAGGCGCATACGCGCAGGCGTTTTATCCTGTGGACCGGCGATACAGGCTATACGGGTATAACCGCAATCGATGAGATGCTGAGTAGCCAGTTCGCCGCCCAGCAGCGCGTTATCCTGAATAATGTCACCGCGGCCTTCAAAAGGTGCCCAGTCCATCATCACCGTAGGTATAGAAGGATAACGGTTCAGAATATCTGCCGAGGGCAGGTGACTTTCAGTGCACATCATCAGCAAACCATCGACACGCTTCTGCATCAGCGTTTCCAGACTGCGATTCATTCGCTCCTCGTCACCCGCCGTGTTACAGAGAATCAGGCTATAGCCACGCTGATAGCAGCTCTCCTCCACACCGCGCACCACTTCGGCATAAAAGGGGTTACTACTGGTGGTCAGCAGCATACCGATGGTGTGGGTCTGATTAATTTTCAGACTGCGTGCCAGCGCAGAAGGGGCATAGTTGAGATGACGTATCGCCTGCTCAACTTTTTCGCGCACGCCATCACTGACAAAGCGATTGTTATTGATCACGTGCGAGACAGTTGAGGTAGAGACGCCCGCCAGGCGAGCAACATCTTTCATGGTGCTCAAATGCTTAGTCCTGCTGCTGCAAAAATTCATCAATCTCCGCGCGCCACGGCACGGAGGGCTGTGCACCCGATCGCGTAACGGCAATAGCGGCGGCGGCATGGGCAAATCGCACCGCGTCGTACATTGGCTTCTGCTCCAGTCGCGCGGTAATAAAGGCACCGTTAAAGGTGTCACCCGCCGCGATGGTGTCGATAGCTTTAACACTGAAGCCTGCAATACGCTGACCTTCTCCCTGCTCGCTCAGCCAGACGCCACGGCGACCCAGAGTAATCAGTACCGTGCCAATGCCTTTTGCATGCAGCACGGCAGCAGCGCGCGCCGCATCTTCATCATTATTTACTGCAATGCCGGTCAGGCTCTCGGCTTCGGTCTCATTCGGCGTAATAATATCGACCAATGCCAGCAGTTCATCTGAAAGAGAGGTAGCGGGAGCCGGATTGAGGATAACCTGCGTCTGATGCTGCCGGGCAAGCGTCGCAGCGGCCAGCACGCTTTCCAGTGGTGATTCCAGCTGCATTAATAGTGCATCAGCATCGGCGATGACATGCTGATGACGCGCCACGCAATCGGGTGTTAACGCCGCATTTGCACCAGAGTAAATGCCAATGTTGTTCTCACCGTCACCGTTGACGAAAATCATTGCCACACCGGTCGACTCGCCCTCGACCACCTCGACTGGCGTGGTATCAATATTGTCCTGCGCAAGCTGCTCACGAATACGTTTACCCATGTCGTCAGCGCCCACACAGGCGATAAATGCGATATCGGCACCGGCACGACCAGCGGCTACCGCCTGATTTGCACCTTTACCGCCAAACGCAATCTGATAATTCTGCCCGATCACCGTTTCACCGGGACGAGGAAAGTGCGCCAGATTAAGGATGTGGTCAGCGTTGATACTGCCAAGAACGGCCAGTTTTGCGTTTTTGCTCATTAGGGGAGTCCGAAATAAGTGCGCCACCGGGAGGGTGGCGCGGTGCCCTGCTTTTCTTTGAGTTATTGAGTGACCAGCTTCAGGTCGACCGGATTGACCGCCTGCACTTTTTTACCCTTCAGCACTTTATCAGCGGTATCCACGCCGATCATGCCAATTTTGTCTGGCATCTGTGCCACAGTCGCAGACAGTTTGCCAGCTTCTACGGCTTTAACGCCATCAGCAGTGCCGTCAAAACCCACCACGATCACACCAGTTTTTCCGGCTGTCTGCAGTGCACGCAGTGCACCCAGTGCCATTTCGTCGTTCTGCGCGAATACCGCCTGAACATCCGGATGCGCCTGCAGCAGGTTCTGCATGACGTTCAGACCTTTGGTACGGTCAAAGTCAGCTGGCTGGCTGGCGAGGATCTGGAATTTATGCGCATCAGCGGCCTGTTTGAAGCCTTCGCCACGTTCACGGGCAGCAGATGTCCCGGCAATGCCCTGCAGTTCAATAATTTTGGCGTTTTCGCCCACTTTTTTGGCGATGAAGTCACCGGCCATTTTGCCGCCGAAGCGGTTGTCAGAAGCGACATGGCTGACCACGGTGCCCTGAGCTGCAACACGATCCAGGGTGATAACCGGAATTTTCGCCTGGTTAGCCATCTTCACGGCGTTACCCACGGCATCAGAGTCGGTCGGGTTGATCAGCAGCAGCTTCGTGCCGCGAACGGTCAGATCCTGCACGTTCGCCAGCTCTTTCGCCGGGTTATTCTGTGAATCCAGCACGACCAGGTTGTAGCCCAGTTTATCGGCTTCTTTCTGTGCACCCTCTTTCAGCGAAACAAAGAACGGGTTGTTCAGGGTTGAGACCACCAGCGCGATGGTATCTTTTGCCATAGCGTTGGTACTGAGTGTGGCGCCGAGGATCATGGCCAGTGCGGTTAACTTTTTCATCTTGTTATCCTGTGTAAGGTCAGAGTTATTTACTGCTTTTATTATCCACCAGCACCGCCAGCAGGATGACTACCGCTTTAACGATCATCTGGTAGTAGGAAGAGACGCCCATCAGGTTCAGGCCGTTGTTCAGGAAGCCAAGGATCAGCGCGCCAATCAGGGTGCCGAAAATACGGCCTTTACCGCCGGCCAGGCTGGTTCCGCCCAGCACGACCGCAGCAATCGCATCCAGTTCATAGCCGGTGCCCGCTGTCGGCTGTGCCGAAGAGAGACGCGCCACTTCAATGGTGCCCGCCAGCGCAGCCAGCATGCCACTCAGTGAATAGACGATAATTTTGACGCGATTCACATTGATGCCAGAGAGGCGCGTTGCCGCTTCATTACCACCCAGTGCATAGATATAGCGGCCCAGGCGGGTGTGTTGCAGCATGTACCATGCGGCAATAAAGACCAGCGCCATCAGCCAGACCGGCGCAGGGATACCCAGTGGGCGACCAATACCAAACCAGCCCAGCAGATCGGCATTGGCACTGAAGCCGGTGTTAATCGGGCTGCCGTCGGTGTAGACCATGGTCACACCGCGCAGCAATAACATCATGACCAGCGTGGCGATAAAGGCCTGTACCTTGCCGCGCGCCACAATGGTGCCGGTCAGGCCACCGATTGCCGCGCCCAGTGCCAGCGAAGCCGCCACCGCGACCAGCGCATTGACTTCCATGCCCACCAGCGATGCACCCACTGCGCCCGTCAGGGCCAGCAAAGAACCCACAGAGAGGTCAATGCCTGAGGTCAGGATCACCAGCGTCATCCCGACTGCCATAATGGCGTTAACCGAGGTCTGCTGCAGAATGTTGAACAGGTTCGCCACGGTAAAGAAGTTCGGACTCTGGCTGGCCACCACGGCGATCAGCACCATCAGCGCAATCAGTGACTTCTGTTCCAGCAGCCAGCTTTTGCTAAACCAGCGACGGCTGGCCGGTAAAGTTTGGGTCGTCATACCACTAAATCCTCACTGTGTTGCTTACCTACGGCGGCTGCCATCAGGCTTTCCTGAGTGGCTTCTTCTCGGGTAAATTCGCCGCTGATACGGCCTTCATGCATCACCAGAATCCGATCGCTCATGCCCAGCACTTCCGGCATTTCCGAGGAGACCAGGATGATGCTCAGCCCTTCGGCTTTAAACTGGTTAATCAGTTGGTAGATCTCTTTCTTCGCACCGACATCCACACCGCGTGTCGGTTCATCCAGAATCAGCACGTTGGGCCGGGTCATCAGACCGCGGGCAATCGCCACTTTCTGCTGGTTGCCGCCCGAAAGCAGGCCAATCGGCTGCTCCATAGACGGCGTTTTAACATTGAACAGACGGATAAAATCGCCCACCGCCAGCTGCTCTGCTGCATGTTTCAGCGTGCCGCTGCCGTGACTGAAATAGCGCAAGGCCGTCAGAGACATGTTCTCTTTTACTGACATGCCCAACACCAGGCCATCACGCTTACGATCTTCGGAGATATAGACGATGCCATTCGCCAGTCCATCCTGCGGAGAACGCGTCACGACTTCCCGGCCATTGAGCCACAGGTTGCCTTCGCGACGCGGCAATGCGCCGTACAGCACCTTCATCAGTTCGGTACGGCCCGCGCCCATCAGGCCGGAAACGCCGAGGATTTCACCTTTGCGCAGGCTGAAACTGACGTTCTCTACACCTGGTCCGCTGACGTTCTCCACTTTCAGTCGCACATCGCCTGGCGCCTGATCGATATGAGGATATTGATCTTCCAGCTTACGTCCGACCATCATCTCGATGAGGCTCTCTTCGGTCAGCTCGCTGACCGGACGTTCAGCAATAAACTGGCCGTCGCGGAACACCGTGACGTCATCGCAGATCTCAAAGATCTCTTTCATGCGATGCGAGATATAGACAATGCCGCAGCCCTGCGCTTTCAGTTCGTTGATCACGCGGAATAGAGACAGCGTTTCGGTATCGGTCAGCGCATCGGTCGGTTCATCCATAATGATGACCTGCGATTCGAAGCTCAGGACTTTGGCGATTTCGACCATTTGCTGATCGCCAATCGACAGATCCCCGACCAGCTTGTGGCTGTTGAAGCGCAGATTAAGACGTTTAAGCAATGCATCCGCTTCGGCATACATTCGCGGCCACTGAATACGGCCAAAACGACCTACATATTCGCGACCGAGGAAAATATTCTCCGCCACGGTTAACTGAGGGATCAGGTTCAGTTCCTGATGGATGATGCCAATGCCCGCTTCCTGAGACGCTTTTGGTCCACTGAAACGGGTCTCTTTGCCGAGCCAGCGCAGCGTACCGGCATCATATTGATAGATCCCGGTCAGCACTTTCATCATGGTGGACTTGCCTGCGCCATTCTCGCCCACCAGCGCCATGACGCGTCCTGCCCTAACATTCAGCGATGCACCCTTGAGGGCTTTCACACCCGGAAAGGATTTTTCAATGCCGTCGAGTTGCAGTAAAGGTTGCATAGCGGCCTCAGAAGGTCACACCGGCGCTGAGGATGACATTCGCAAACGGAGAACACTCTCCGCTGCGAATGACCGCCTGACTACGCTGCGTTTGTTGTTTGAATTGTTCATGACTGGTGTAGCTGATGGTGATGATATTCCCCTGGTGCTGTTGCAAGGCTTCGAGCACGGCGACAAGCGCACTATGAAGTTGCGGATTATGCTGCTTAATCTCTTCCGCGATCAGGGCGCTCTCTACCTGCATCTCCAGTCCGACAGCATTCACCACCTGCATAAAATCGGGCGTACCCGGCGTGAGCGCTAAGTCGATACGCTGCGGTCCTGCCGGAATCGGCAAGCCTGCATCGGCAATCGTCAGCGTATCCGTGTGTCCCAGGCGGGCAATCACATGAGAGAGTTCAGCGTTTAACAAGCGACCTTTTTTCATCTTTTCACTCCACAGCGAAACGTTTCGCTGATGGGAGTGTATGAAAAGCCGCCATCAACTCAACGGGCAAAGAAGAAATCTGTGATCGCCATCGAAACGTTTCGATCACGGGAGGGGAAATTTGCATTAAGGCGGGGAACGGGCAGAAAAAAGGGCCGCAAATGCGACCCTGAAGCAAAAGATTAAAGCAGCTTTTTAACCTGCTTAACGTCCATCTCAATGCTATTGAAATCTTTATCCAGTTCGCCCGTGAGCTCTACGTTATCTTTGGGCGTGATTGTCTGGCCGTTCCAGTGCTTGTGGTCGATTTCGACTTTCATGGTGCCGGTCTGGTCGCGGAACAGATAATCTTCTTTGCCGGTCTGTTTCTCCAGCTTGCCGCGCACGGTGATCCAGCTGTCATCTTTCATCTCTTCAGCCTGCTTCACGGTCACCACACTGGTGTGGTCTGCACTAAAGCCACCCTGTCCGGCTGCTGACTGCGTCTGTGTGGCTGGCGCGCTGGGATCAACAAATCCGCCCTGCTGCGCAGCGAAAACCGGGGCGGAAGCCAGCATAACGACGGCCAGAATTGCAGCATGCTTTTTCATGGTGTACCTCTTTTCAGTGGTGTTTTCGGTTTGAATACGCCCAGTTGACCATAGAGTTCTTAACAGCTTCTTAAGCGTTAAAAATAAGCGATTTTCGCCGAAATCATCTGTACACCAGGGAAGTTGCTTCGTATAAAGCGCTATCGGAACAGGGAGACGTGATGCGTATTTTACTGATTGAAGACGATCGCTTAATTGGCGACGGCATCAAAGCGGGGCTGAGCAAACTGGGCTTTAGCGTTGACTGGTTTATGTCTGGTGAGTCGGGCTTTAACGCGCTGGAGGCCGCACCCTGGGATGCGGTGATTCTGGATCTTTCACTGCCTGAGCGGGATGGACTCGATATCCTGCGGCAGTGGCGACAGCAGGGCAACGATGTGCCGGTACTGATACTGACCGCCCGCGATGCGCTCGATCAGCGGGTCAAAGGCCTGCAGCTGGGCGCCGATGACTATCTATGCAAGCCTTTTGCCCTAACCGAAGTGGCCGCTCGCTTACAGGCACTGATCCGCCGCCGTCACGGCCAGCTCCAGCCCGAACTCCGTCACGGTAACGTGGTGCTGATCCCCGGCAGCCACAGTGTGATGCGCGAGGGTGAGACGATTGCGTTGAAAAGTCGTGAACTGGCGCTGCTGGAACTCTTTATGCGCAATCCAGGCCGGGTGCTGACGCGTAGCCAGCTGGAAGATAAGCTCTACAGCTGGGACGCCGACGTCTCCAGCAATGCGGTGGAAGTGCATATCCATCATCTGCGTAAAAAGCTGGGCAGCACATTTATCCGCACGCTGCATGGCGTCGGTTATACACTGGGGGCCGCCGAATGCGATCAATGAGTCTGTTTCTGCGGCTGGGCATCGGTTTTGTGCTGCTGCTCGGCCTCTGCTGGGCCAGTGCCAGCCTGAGTGCCTGGCATCAGACGCGTGAAACCCTGGATGAGCTCTTTGATACCCAGCAGATGCTGCTGGCTAAGCGTCTGCTGACGCTGAATTTCTCCTCGCTGGACAATACCACACTGCCAAGAACCAAAGAGATGCTGCGCCACCATCGCGGCGAACAGGATGATGATGCACTGGCCTTTGCTGTCTTCACGCGTGACGGCAGGCAGGTGATGAATGATGGCGACAACGGCCGTTATCTGCCGTTTGAGGCGGAGCATCAGGGATTTCATGAGGGGCAGCTCACCAATGATGACGATCGCTGGCGATTTGTCTGGCTGACCACGCCCGATAAGCAGTTCCGGGTGGTGGTGGGACAGGAGTCGGAATACCGCGATGACATGACGCGGGATCTGATGAAGGCCAGCATGTTGCCCTGGCTAATCGCGCTGCCTTTAATGTTACTTCTGCTTATCGGTCTGGTCTGGTCTGAATTGCGGCCGCTAAAGAGGCTGGCAAAACAACTGGCGCAGCGTTCGGCCGATGATGATACGCCGCTAGAGGCAGACCGCGTGCCAAAAGAGGTGCAACCGCTGATGGTCGCGCTCAATGGTCTGTTCAGCCGCATTAGCGCCATGATGCAGCGTGAACGCCGCTTTACCTCCGATGCCGCGCATGAACTGCGCAGTCCGCTGGCCGCGCTGCAGGTGCAAAGCGAAGTGATACAGCTGACAGCGGATGACGAAGTCATGCGAACCCATGCGCTGCAGCAGCTGGATGCCGGGATTGTCCGCGCAACGCGGCTGGTGGATCAGCTGCTGACGCTCTCGCGGGTTGAAGCCGATGATGTGCGCAGCGCCTTCGAACCGGTGGCCCTGAAACGCACGGTGCAGGAGACGCTCGCCGCACAGCTGCCGCTGGCGGACAAAAACGGTGTGACGCTGCGCCTTCACGCAGAGGCCGATCCGCTGATTCAGGGGCATCCGCTGTTACTGTCGCTGCTGGTGCGGAATCTGCTGGATAACGCCATTCGCTACACGCCTGCGGGCAGTGAAGTCGATGTGCGGTTGCAGGCAAACAGCCTGTCGGTGGAGGATAATGGCGAGGGTTTGAGTGCAGCGGATCTGCAACGGCTCGGAGAACGTTTCTGGCGACCGCCGGGCCAGGAGAAGAGTGGTAGCGGGCTGGGATTGTCGATAGTCCGCAACATTGCCCAGTTGCACGGAATGCAGGTCACCTTCAGCCAGCGACCCGGCGGCGGATTATGCGTCACGCTGCGCTGGTCAGCGCCCGCCCCGTAAGGCGGACGCTGCAGATCAAATCTCGACCTGCGTGCCCAGCTCGATCACCCGGTTTGGCGGGATCTCAAACTGGTCTGGCGCGCGGAGCGCATTGCGCTGCAGCGCCAGGAAGAGTTTGCCGCGCAGGCGCAGATACCACGGACGTTTGCCGATGATCAGCGATTCATGTGACATGAAGAACGACGTCTCCATCATGCGGCAGTTAAGACCTTCCAGACCGCAGCGGTGGAAAATCTCCTCGACGTTTGGCGTTTCGCGCCAGCCGTAACTCGCCACCACGCGCCAGAAAGTCGGCGACAGCTGCTCAATAGTGACGCGACGCACGTTGTGCACATAAGGCGCATCTTCAGTTCGCAACGTCAGCAGCACCACCCGCTCATGCAACACTTTGTTGTGCTTGAGGTTATGCAGCATGGCAAACGGAATCACATTCAGTGCACGTGACATATAGACCGCCGTGCCCGGAACGCGAACCGGCGGCGATTTCTCCAGTGACGCGATCATCGCCTCCAGAGAGTTGCCATGTTCGTGCATACGGCGCAGCAGGCGGAAACGCTCGCTTTTCCACGTCGTCATAATGATAAACATCACCAGGCCGAGACAAAGCGGCAGCCAGCCACCGGAGAAGATTTTCACCAGGTTGGCGGTAAACAACGGTACATCGATGCAGAGCATCAATATCAGAATGACGGCGACCGCCAGCTTGTTCCAGTGCCAGTTTTTAACCGCCACGGTGCAGGAGAGCATCGCGGTCAGCACCATGGTGCCAGTCACCGCAATACCGTAGGCGGCAGCCAGATTACTTGAATGCTCAAAGCTGATAATCACAATCAGCACCGCGAAATAGAGCACCCAGTTGATTACCGGAATATAAATCTGGCCCGATTCACGCTCAGAGGTGTGGATGATGCGCATACCCGGCAGATAGCCCAGTCGCACCGCCTGACGCGTCAGCGAGAAGACACCAGAGATCACCGCCTGCGAGGCGATAACGGTGGCCAGGGTCGCCAGAATCAGCATTGGGATCAGCGCCCATTCCGGCGCCAGCAGGAAGAAGGGGTTTTTAATCGCTTTAGGGTCGCTGAGTAACAGCGCACCCTGACCAAAATAGTTCAGTGCCAGCGACGGCAGTACCACCGAGAACCAGGCCAGCCGAATCGGTACTTTACCGAAGTGCCCCATATCGGCATAGAGCGCTTCAACCCCGGTAATCGCCAGCACCACCGCGCCAAGCGCGAAGAACGAGACAGATTTATAGTGCACGAAGAATTCGACCGCATAGGCGGGATTCAGCGCATGCAGCACTTGCGGGTTTTTCATGATGCCGCTGACCCCAAGGATCGCCAGCACCAGAAACCAGACCAGCATCACCGGCGCGAAGAGTTTGCCCACCATGCCGGTGCCATGTTTCTGAATCGCAAACAGCAGCGTCAGCACCGCAATCGACATCGGCACGATAAAGGGATCCAGCGACGGCGCAGCAATTTCCAGGCCTTCAATAGCGGACATCACCGAAATGGCTGGCGTGATCACCACTTCCCCATAGAAGAAGCTGCCCCCAATCAGGCCCATGATCACCAGTACCGCCGTGGCCCGCGCACCGGTATGGCGGCCAGCCAGCGACATCAGTGTCAGTATTCCGCCTTCACCGGCGTTGTCGGCACGCATCACATAGCTGATGTATTTCAGTGAGACCACCAGCACCAGCAGCCAGAAAATCAGCGACAGAAAGCCAAACACCGCTTCCCGCTCAACGCCGAAGCCAAACTGTCCGGAGAGACATTCACGCAAGGTATACAGCGGACTGGTGCCGATATCCCCGTAAACAACACCAATGGCGGCCAGCGTTAATCCGCGAAGTGACTGCTTATTATCCGAGCTCATAGAGTTATCTTTTGTTGGAGTCTAAGAGGCGCGAAAACCCCTCGCTCAGGCCATCAAAAAGCGCACAGTATGCACGGTTTACCGAAAATTCCTATACCCGCTTCGCCTCGCTGGCAGGGTAACGGGGTCACTTCTGGCGATAAAGCGTTAATTAGCGTTGCTTTTAATCCAGGCAAACCTTCTGAAACAAAAAAGCTGACAGCTATCAACGCTTTCACGCATGATGATCTATAGAGTAAAGCGCTTGCTTAAGCGCGGCGGCCCGACGATCGTAAGGACAGTGAAGTGATTATGGCTCAACCCCATCTTTTGGCAGAAAGAATTTCTCGCCTCAGCAATGCGTTAGAAAAAGGATTGTATGAGCGGCATCACGCCATACGCCTTTGCCTGCTCGCGGCGCTGAGTGGTGAAAGTGTGTTCCTGCTGGGACCGCCAGGCATCGCCAAGAGCCTGATTGCCCGTCGCCTCAAATATGCCTTTCAGCATGCCCGCGCCTTTGAATATCTGATGACCCGTTTCTCCACACCGGAAGAGGTGTTTGGTCCGCTCTCCATTCAGGCGCTGAAAGATGAAGGGCGCTATCAGCGTCTGACCAAAGGATATCTGCCCGACGCCGAAATTGTTTTTCTGGATGAGATCTGGAAAGCGGGGCCGGCGATTCTCAATACGCTGCTGACAGCTATTAATGAGCGCCGCTTCCGCAATGGAGACAGCGAAGAGACTATCCCGATGCGACTGCTGGTCACCGCCTCCAATGAACTGCCGGAAGCGGATAGTGGCCTTGAAGCGCTCTACGACCGGATGCTGATCCGCCTGTGGCTGGATAATGTGCATGAGAAGCAGAACTTCCGTAGCATGCTGACCCACCAGCAGGATGAGCACACCAATCCGGTCGCGGAGTCCCTGCGCATCAGTGATGAAGAGTATGCACAGTGGCAGCTCGGCATCAGCCAGGTCAGTCTGCCCGATGCGGTGTTTGAGCTGATTTATCAGTTGCGTCAGCAGCTGGAGAGCCAGCCCGCCGCGCCTTACATTTCCGATCGTCGCTGGAAAAAAGCGATTCATCTGTTGCAGGCCAGCGCCTTCTATAGCGGTCGCAACACCATTGCACCGATTGACCTGATCCTGCTGAAAGATTGTCTCTGGCACGACGTTGCGTCCATGCAGCTGCTGGAGCGCGAAATCGACCTGCTGATGACGCAGCACGCCTGGCAGCAGCAGCCGATGCTGATGAAACTGCAGCAGATTAAAGCTCGCCGCATGGCCCTCCAGCAACAGCAGAGCATCGCGCAGGCGATCACGCTGGAAAAACACAGCGGCATGTTCAGCCGCAAACCCCATTACGATCTGCCAGAAAGCTTTACCGATGAGCAACTGACGCTGATGCTGCAAAAACCGCTGATGCTGCATGACATGCAGGTAAGTCATCTGGTGATCGCGCGTGATGCCCTGAATCAGTGGCTGCAAAAAGGCGGCGAGGTTCGCGGCAAGCTCAATGGGATTGGCTTTGCGCAGAGCCTGGATTTACACGTGGATGCACAGCATTGTCTGGCTATCCGTGATGTCAGCCTGCAATCGTCGCGCCTGACACTGCCAGGCGTCAGCAGCAGCGAGCCGCTGCCCGGTGAAATCACTGACGCGCTGGATGCACTGGAGAGTGAACTGCGGTCGCAGCGACATCAGTTCAGTCAGCATCAGCGCTGCCTGTTTATCAGTGATGACTGGCTGGCTCGGGTTGAAACCAGTCTGCAGGATGTGGCGGAACATCTGAAACAGGCGCGTAAATGATCTCAGTAGAGACGCTCAGCACACTGCTCTCAGTGGGGGAAACCGAACTGATTGAAGAGCTGATCATTGCTCTGCTGGCGTCGCCCCAGCTGGCGCTGTTTTTTGAAAAGTTTCCCGGGCTGAAGAAAGCGCTGCTGCGCGATATACCGCGCTGGCGAGCCGAAATCACAGCCGATCTCAAAGCCACGCCGGTTCCGGCCACGCTGGCCGAAGAGTTTCAGCTGTTCCAGCGAGTACAACTTCTCAGCGATCATGACTTCAGTCACCAGCTGAATGCCACACTTCAGGCACTTGAAAGCCTGCCGTCCCCCTTTCTGGATGAAGCTAACCGGCTGCTGCAGCATACCGATATTGCTCATCTCAGCAGCGCGCAGCACCAGCTTTTTCTGCAGCGCTGGCGGCTGAGCCTGACCTTACAGACGCTGACGCTGAATCAGCAGCTGCTGGAACAGCAGCGCGAACGTCTGCTGGCGGAACTGCAGCAGCGCATGGCACTGAGCGGCCAGCTGGCACCCATTCTGGGCGACGATGACGAAGCTGCCGCGGGGCGGTTGTGGGACATGAGTAAAGCGTCACTGCAGCCTGGCGACTATCAGCTGATGCTGCAATATGGCGACTTTCTGGCTCAGCAGCCGGAGCTGCTGAAACTTGCCCAGCAGCTGGGTCGCAGCCGCGAGGCAAAATCGGTGCCATCGCAGGATGCCCCGATGGAAGCTTTTCACCATCTGGTGCAGGAGCCTGCGTCAGTGCCGGAAGAGGTCAGCGGCATTCATCAGAGCGATGACGTACTGCGACTGCTGCCGCCGGAGTTAGCGGCGCTGAGCATCAGCGAACTGGAGCTGGAATTTTATCGGCGGCTGGTCGAGAAACGACTGCTGACCTACAAGCTGCAGGGCGATGCCTGGCATGAAAAGGTGACGATGCGCCCGGCCAGCCACCAGCAGCATGAAGAGCAGCCGCGCGGACCATTCATCGTCTGCGTTGATACCTCCGGGTCGATGGGAGGCTTTAATGAGCGTTGTGCCAAAGCGTTTTGCCTGGCCCTGCTGAAGGTCGCGCTGGCCGATCGCCGTCGCTGCTACATTATGCTGTTTGCTCATGAGGTGATTGGCTATGAGCTGACCGGCGATGATGGGCTGGAGCAGGCGATTCGCTTTCTCAGTCAGCGCTTTCGCGGCGGCACCGATCTGGCTGCCTGCCTCTCTTCCGTTGTTACCCGAATGGAAGGCGCACTGTGGCAGGAAGCTGATGCGGTGATCGTCTCCGATTTTATTGCCCAGCGTCTGCCGGAAGAGGTGATCGGGGCAATTAAAAAGCGTCAGCGACATAATCAGCAACGTTTTCACGCCGTGGCGATGTCGGCCCACGGAAAACCAGGCATTCTGCGCATCTTCGACCATATCTGGCGCTTCGATACCGGCATGAAAAGTCGTCTGCTGCGGCACTGGCGCCGTTAAGTCATCTGACAGAAAAACTTCTTTGCTATAGTAAATTACCGTTTCACTTACTCAGCAATCTGGAGCTTCCTGTGACGCTTGCTCAACCTCACCGCGATTTGCCTGCACCCACGCGGACGTTATTGCTCTCCGGCCAGAATAGCGAACAAAAACGTGCCGAATTGCTGGCCTATTTTCATCAGACCTGGGAACAGTATGAAAGTCTGTTCACCTGTCTGGCCGATTCAAAGGCCTGGTTTACTAAAGCTATTCCCCTGCGCCATCCGTTGATCTTCTATTTTGGTCATACCGCCACCTTCTACATTAATAAGCTGATGGCCGGACGTCTTATCGACGCGCGTCTGGACGATCGCATCGAAGCGATGATGGCGATTGGTGTTGATGAGATGAGCTGGGATGATCTCAACGACAGCCACTATGACTGGCCGACCATTGAGGAAGTCCGTGCATACCGCGGACGCGTTAAAGCGCTGGTCAGCGATCTGATCCAGACCATGCCGATCACGCTGCCGATCGGCTGGGAGAGCCCGGCGTGGGTGATCCTGATGGGGATTGAGCATGAGCGTATTCATCTGGAAACCTCCAGCGTGCTGATCCGCCAGCTACCCGTTGAGTGGGTCAGACCTCAGGCCGCGTGGCCGGCATGCCCGATGGCACGCCACCAGCGCGAGGCTGTTCCGGCCAATACCCTGCTGCCGATGCCTGGTGGCACAATTACGCTGGGGAAAACCGACGACACCTACGGCTGGGATGTCGAGTATGGCCGCCAGCAGGTTACGCTGCAGCCGTTCCAGGCGAGCAAAATGCTGGTCAGCAACGCGGAATTTCTGGCGTTCGTTGAGGCAGGCGGTTATCAGGATGCCCGCTGGTGGGATGACGAAGGCTGGGGCTGGTGTCAGTTTGCCAAAGCAGAAATGCCCACCTTCTGGGTCGGCACGCCTGCGATGCCCGATCAGCTTAAACTGCGTCTGATGTGTGAAGAGGTCGCAATGCCATGGGACTGGCCTGCCGAGGTCAATCAGCTGGAAGCGGCAGCCTTCTGCCGCTGGAAAGCGAATCAGACCGGCATGAGTGTTCAGCTCCCCTGTGAAGCGGAATGGGCTCAGCTACGCGAACAGGTCGCGGGCGATCAGCCAGACTGGGATCGGGCGCCGGGCAATATCAACCTGGCGTACTGGGCTTCCTCCTCGCCGGTCGACCTCTTCGCCCAGGGCGAGTTCTTCGATATCGTCGGTAACGTCTGGCAGTGGACGACCACACCGACCAATGGTTTTGAAGGCTTCAACGTTCACCCGCTGTACGATGATTTCTCCACTCCGACCTTTGATGGCAAACATTCGCTGATCAAAGGCGGCAGCTGGATCTCGACCGGCAACGAAGCGCTGAAATCAGCCCGCTATGCGTTCCGCCGCCACTTCTTCCAGCATGCTGGTTTCCGCTACGTGGTTTCCAGCCATCAGGAGACGATGGCGCCGAACCCATATGAATCTGACGCGATGGTGTCGCAGTACCTCGACTTCCAGTATGGCCCGCGCTATTTCGGTGTGGATAACTATGCCGAAAGCCTGGTGAAGCTGGCGCTGGACTACACAACGGCACGTGGCGAAGCCCTTGATATCGGCTGTGCCACCGGACGCGCCAGTTTTGAGCTGGCTCGCCACTTTGAACGCGTCACCGGTATGGACTACTCGGCGCGCTTCATTGATGTGGCGCTGCAGCTGGCCAGCGGCGAAGACTTTCGTTATCTGCTGCCGCAGGAAGGCGATCTGGTGGAGTATCGTCAGGTTCGCCTGAAAGATTTCGCACTGGAGAGCGAACTGGCGCAGCGGATTCAGTTTGTTCAGGGGGATGCCTGTAATCTCAAACCTCAGCCTGGCCGTTACGACCTGGTACTCGCCTCCAACCTGATTGATCGTCTACGCCAGCCTGCGCGCTTCCTGCGTGATGTCACGCCGATGCTGCGTCAGGGCGGTATTCTGATGCTCTCATCCCCTTATACCTGGCTGGAAGATTTCACACCGAAAGAGAACTGGCTGGGCGGTGTACGTGAGAACGGTGAGGCACTGACGACGCTGCAGGCACTGCAACGTCTGCTGGCGGCCGACTTCGAACTGGTCGATGAACCGCAGGATAAACCGTTTGTGATCCGCGAAACGGCCCGCAAGTTTCAGCATACGCTGGCGCAGGTCACCGTCTGGCGCAAACGCTAAGTGAACCGGCAGCGGCGCCCGTCGCTGCCGGGAGTTGCCTGAACCGTTATTTTGCTGCACATTCACCGTTGTTTACTCAAGCAGACCCATAACGAGGATGGCCATGGCCGAACATCTGCAGCTCGATAACCTGGATCGCGGCATTCTGAATGCCCTGCTGGATAATGCGCGCACCGCTTACGCCGAGCTGGCAAAACAGTTTAATGTCAGCCCGGGCACCATTCATGTGCGCGTGGAAAAAATGAAGCAGGCGGGCATCATCCTGGGAACACGGGTTGATATCGATCCGCGCCAGCTGGGGTTTGATGTCTGCTGCTTTATTGGCATTATCCTTAAGAGTGCGCGTGACTATCCGGCGGCGCTGAGCAAACTGGATGCGCTGGATGAAGTGGTTGAAGCCTGGTACACCACCGGCCACTACAGCATTTTTATTAAAGTGATGTGCCGCTCAATTGACGCCCTGCAGCAGGTGCTGATCAATAAGATCCAGACCATCGATGAAATTCAGTCCACAGAAACGCTGATCTCCCTGCAAAACCCGATCATGCGCACCATCAAGCCCTGATCCTCTTTTCCTTGTGCATAATCTTATCCCTGACGAATGTGGCGGCTGACAACGGCTGCATTCGCTTCTTCTGATCTATTAACCCTGTTGTCCACAGGTGGATCACCGCTTGATCACAGCGTACAATGCTCGCCTTAATGTCCGGGAGAGCAAGATGGCCGATATTACCTTAATCAGTGGCAGTACTCTGGGTAGCGCAGAGTATGTGGCTGAACATCTCGAAGAAAAATTACAGGAAGCGGGCTTCTCAACCCAGATGCTGCATGGTCCGGCGCTGGATGAGGTGCCGCACGAGGGTATCTGGCTGGTGGTCTGCTCAACCCACGGTGCTGGCGATATTCCTGACAACCTTCTGCCCCTGTTCGAGGCCATCACGGAAAGCAAACCCGATCTCTCGCAGGTGCGGTTTGGTGCTATCGGACTCGGCAATCATGAATATGATCTCTTTTGTGGCGCGATCCGCCAGATTACAGCGCTGTTAATTGCTCAGGGTGCCCGTCAGATCGGCGATCGCCTTGAGATTGATGTGCTGGAGCATGAGATTCCTGAAGATCCCGCAGAAGCTTGGCTGGAAAGCTGGAAAAACGCGATCTGAAGGGGGCTGGGGATCGCGAAATAGTCACGATCCCCAGTGGAAGATGCTGATTTTATCCTTTTCCTTCCTTTTATTTTGTGGATAACTACCCTGTTTTGTTGCGTATAACCGGTAGTTATCCAGATAACAACGGGGGAACGATTTTTGAGCTGTGGATAACAGTCCATTTTGATCCCAGCTTATACGGATCAGGATCACCGATCACTCACAGGTAGTGATCCTCTCTATCCTGTTGTTTCTGAGGTGCTTCTGGCACATATCCACAGAAAAGCGGGATCCTAATAAGAGATCTAACAGAAAGATCATATACAGATCTAAGATCCTTTCTTTTAAAACCGGACGATCCCGCGGCTTTCACCCCAGACGGAATTTGAGTAGAATCCACGCCCCAGGACGACGATCCTGCAAGTTCATCAACCGAGGTACCACTTCATGTTTTATCAGGATCCTTTTGACGTCATCGTAATTGGTGGTGGTCATGCGGGCACCGAAGCCGCAATGGCGGCAGCCCGAATGGGTCAGCAAACCCTGTTACTCACCCATAACATTGATACGCTTGGACAAATGTCCTGTAACCCGGCGATTGGTGGTATTGGCAAAGGACATCTGGTGAAGGAAGTGGATGCCCTGGGTGGTCTGATGGCCAGTGCAATTGACCAGGCCGGTATCCAGTTTAGGATACTAAACGCCAGCAAAGGCCCGGCGGTACGGGCGACCCGTGCTCAGGCTGACCGCGTGCTCTATCGGCAGGCGGTGCGAACAGCACTGGAAAACCAGCCTAATCTGATGATCTTCCAGCAGGCGGTTGACGATCTCATTGTGGAAAACGATCGTGTGGTCGGTGCAGTCACGCAAATGGGACTGAAGTTCCGTGCCAAAACGGTGGTCCTCACCGTCGGTACTTTCCTTGATGGCAAAATTCATATCGGTCTGGACAATTACAGTGGCGGTCGCGCTGGTGATCCCCCGTCCATACCGCTGGCAAAACGACTGCGTGCGCTGCCGCTGCGGGTAAACCGCCTCAAGACCGGTACGCCACCACGTATCGATGCGCGCACCATCGATTTTTCAGTGCTTAGCCCGCAGCATGGCGATAACCCCATGCCGGTGTTCTCGTTCATGGGCAATGCGTCTCAGCATCCACAGCAGGTGCCTTGCTGGATCACGCACACCAATGAGAAAACCCATGAAGTGATCCGCAATAACCTGGATCGCAGCCCGATGTACGCCGGGATCATTGAGGGGATCGGTCCACGCTATTGCCCGTCGATCGAAGACAAAGTCATGCGTTTTGCCGATCGTAACTCACATCAGATTTTTCTGGAGCCTGAAGGGCTGACCAGCAATGAGATCTACCCGAACGGTATCTCAACCAGTCTGCCGTTTGACGTACAAATTCAGATCGTCCGATCGATGCAGGGCATGGAGAATGCAAAGATCGTGCGTCCGGGGTATGCCATTGAGTATGACTTCTTCGATCCGCGCGATCTAAAACCGACGCTGGAGAGCAAGTTTATTCATGGCCTGTTCTTTGCCGGACAGATCAACGGCACGACCGGTTACGAAGAAGCGGCAGCGCAGGGGATGCTGGCGGGTCTGAACGCGGCACGTCAGTCTGCTGACAAAGAGGGCTGGGCACCGCGTCGTGATCAGGCTTATCTGGGCGTACTGGTTGACGATCTCTGCACGCTTGGCACTAAAGAGCCTTACCGGATGTTTACCTCCCGTGCTGAATACCGTCTGATGCTGCGCGAAGACAACGCCGATCTGCGTCTGACTGAAACCGGCCGTGAACTGGGTCTGGTGGATGATGCGCGCTGGGCGCGTTTCAACGAGAAGCTGGAAGCGATTGAACAGGAGCGTCAGCGCCTGCGGGATATCTGGGTTCATCCAAAGTCAGAGCACGTGACCGAAGTGAACACGGTTCTCAGCGCGCCGCTGACCAAAGAAGCCAGCGGTGAAGATCTGCTGCGCCGTCCTGAGCTGACCTATCTGAAGCTGATGACACTGGATGCCTTTGGTCCGGCTCTGGCTGATGAGCAGGCCGCTGAGCAGGTTGAGATTCAGGTCAAATATGAAGGCTATATTGCGCGTCAGCAGGAAGAGATTGATCGCCAGTTGCGTAATGAGAACACACTGTTGCCAGTGGAGCTCGACTACCGCCAGGTGAACGGGCTGTCGAATGAGGTGATCGCCAAACTGAACGATCACAAACCCGTGTCAATTGGTCAGGCGACACGTATCTCCGGCATAACACCGGCGGCGATCTCAATTCTGCTTATTTATCTGAAAAAACAGGGTCTGCTGCGTAAAAGCGCCTGATCTGAAACGGGGCGTGGCGACACGCCCCCGCTGAATGGACTTATGTTGTGATCAACACACTCACATCGCTGCTAAAGGCAGCCAGTATTTCCCTCTCCGATCAACAAAAACAGCAGCTGGTTGCCTATGTCGGCCTGCTGGATAAGTGGAACAAAGCCTACAATCTGACATCTGTGCGCGATCCTGAGCAGATGCTGGTCCGTCATATCCTCGATAGCATCGTGGTGGCACCGCATCTTAAAGGCTCGCGTTTTATTGATGTCGGAACCGGTCCCGGACTGCCGGGTATTCCGCTGGCTATCATAATGCCCGATGCGCACTTTACGCTGCTCGACAGTCTGGGCAAACGGGTGCGCTTTCTGCGTCAGGTTCAGCATGAGTTAGGACTCACTAACATTACTCCGGTCCAGAGTCGGGTTGAAGCGTTCCCGGCTGAGCCGCCTTTTGATGGCGTTATCAGCCGTGCATTTGCGTCACTGACCGATATGGTGAACTGGTGTCATCACCTGCCAGGAAGGGAAGGGCGCTTCTTCGCGCTTAAAGGCGTGCGTCCGGACGATGAAATTGACGAATTACCGGCTGGCTATGTTTCTGATGACGTCATTAAACTGCAGGTGCCGCAGCTGGAAGGTGATCGTCATCTGGTCATCATTCGTCATCAGTAGCCCTTCAGCTAGCAGGGGCTTTTATCAGGGTTCTGATGAAAAAAGTGCAGATGATGCGCTATCGATAAAAGATTTTGTTTAAGCCCTGGCGGAATGAAGGTTAAAACAGCGACGGAAATTATCCGAAAAGCTCTGTTACATTTAACGATTGGTTCACATTTAATTATCAGAAATATCACTTGTATAGGTGGGACGCGGAATAAAAGTAGTCACGCCAGAAAATATATCGCGGTAATAACTTTGCGTGCGTAATATCAATTTCACGTTTCTTAAGCATACTTCGATGTCAATAGCGTGTTTTTGATGAAAATAGACTTGCACACGCAATTTTATAATTTCAAAACAATGATTTTAAAGGTTTAATCTGTTTTACAGATTGTTCTTAAATAGGTCGAAGATAAAACTCAGTGTAGTGTGAGTGCTTATTATGTGATCTAAAGCACGCTTTAAAAGCAAGTTGCGCGTGAAATTTCAGTCAGATTAGTGCGAATCTCCGCAGGGTAATCTTTGGAAAAATAGCCCTCCGGAAAGAAATTTAAATAATTGTTCACCTTTTCGCTACTTACCGATTGAAATCGCAGGTGCGGCCCGTATAATTTGCACGGCTTTTGCTGCTTGACTCAACTGCGCAAAGGCAGTCTTATACGACACGCGACATACCCCTAACGGGGCAGGAGAGTATCAGCGTCATGTCAGTGTCTCTTTACAGTTTAAAATTCGCCCGAACGGTGCTGATGATTCAGCTGGTGACGATAGTCATCATCGGCGCACTCTTTACTGTTAAAGATGTCACCTGGGGTGTCTCTGCTCTTGCGGGTGGAGCGGCAGCCTGGCTGCCAAACGTAATGTTTTTGTTTTTAGCCTGGCGCCTGCAGGGGCAATCCCCCACTTCGGGGCGAGTCGCGTGGAGCTTCGCTTTAGGTGAAATAGCTAAAGTGTTTGCGACCATCATTTTGCTCATTGTGGCGTTGGGTCTGTTCGGCGCGGTCTTCTGGCCGGTCGGAATAACCTGGTTATCGGTGCTGGTGGTACATATTCTGGCACCGGCGGTAATTAACAACAAAGGGTAAGAGGCATCATGGCTGCAGGAGAAATCTCTACTCCGCAAGAGTACATTGGTCACCACCTGACACATCTTCAGTTGGACCTGCGTACCTTCGAGTTAGTGAATCCGCACGACGCTCCCGCGACGTTCTGGGTATTAAATATCGATTCCATGTTTTTCTCTATGGTGCTGGGAATCATCTTCCTGGTGTTGTTCCGTAGCGTGGCGAAGTCTGCCACCAGCGGTGTGCCAGGGAAAATGCAGGCGGCTATCGAACTGGTTGTCGGTTTCGTTGATAGTAACGTGCGCGACATGTATCACGGTAAGAGCAAACTTATCGCCCCGCTGGCTCTGACAATTTTTGTCTGGGTCTTCCTGATGAACTTCATGGATCTGCTGCCAATCGACTTGCTGCCGACAATCGCTGAGAAAGGTTTAGGCCTGCCGGCATTGCGCGTCGTACCGTCTGCAGACGTGAACATCACGCTATCTATGGCGTTGGGCGTATTTATTTTGATTCTGTTCTACAGCATCAAAATGAAAGGCATTGGCGGCTTCACGAAAGAGCTGACGCTGCAGCCTTTTAACCACCCGATCTTCATCCCGATCAACCTGATTCTGGAAGGTGTGAGCCTTCTGTCTAAGCCTGTATCACTGGGTTTACGACTGTTCGGTAACATGTATGCGGGTGAACTGATCTTTATCCTTATTGCCGGTCTGTTGCCGTGGTGGTCGCAGTGGGTGCTGAATGTGCCGTGGGCCATTTTCCACATCCTGATCATTTCGCTACAGGCTTTCATTTTCATGGTCCTCACGATCGTCTATCTGTCGATGGCATCTGAAGAGCATTGATTTTTTTCTCAACACTACTTTCCCTCTTGATTCCGGGTGGCAGCGCACCACGCTGAGGCCCGGAAGATTAAGGGAGCATTTAACTGAAACAAACTGGAGACTGTCATGGAAAACCTGAATATGGATCTGCTGTACATGGCTGCCGCTGTGATGATGGGCCTGGCGGCAATCGGTGCTGCGATCGGTATCGGCATCCTCGGAGGAAAATTCCTGGAAGGCGCTGCTCGTCAGCCTGACCTGATTCCTCTGCTGCGTACGCAGTTCTTTGTTGTAATGGGTCTGGTGGATGCAATCCCGATGATCGCTGTTGGTCTGGGTCTGTACGTGATGTTTGCTGTCGCCTAAAGCCCTGTGTTCACTCAGCGCACAATGTGCAAGGGTGAACGGATTCTGCCGCTTATCACGTTGATAACGGCAGAAAAGTTAAATACTCAATCTAGAGGCATTGTGCTGTGAACATTAATGCAACAATCCTCGGCCAGGCTATCGCGTTCATCCTGTTTGTCGCGTTCTGCATGAAGTACGTATGGCCGCCGCTGATGGCTGCTATCGAAAAGCGCCAGAAAGAAATTGCTGAAGGCCTTGCTTCTGCTGAACGTGCCAAGAAAGATTTGGATCTCGCGCAGGCTAATGCGACCGACCAGCTGAAAAAAGCCAAAGAAGACGCTCAGGTCATTATCGAGCAAGCGAACAAGCGTCGCGCGCAGATTCTGGATGAAGCCAAAACCGAAGCTGAAAACGAACGTAATCGCATCGTGACACAAGCGCAGGCTGAAATTGACGCCGAGCGTAAACGTGCACGTGAAGAACTGCGTAAGCAGGTTGCGTTGCTGGCTATGGCTGGCGCCGAGAAGATCATCGAACGCTCCGTGGATGAAGCTGCTAACAGCGACATCGTTGATAAACTGGTCGCTGAACTGTAAGGAGGGAGGGGCTGATGTCTGATCTGATTACTGTAGCTCGCCCCTACGCCAAAGCAGCTTTTGACTTTGCTGTTGAGCATCAAAGTATAGAACGCTGGCAACAGATGCTGGCGTTTGCCGCAGAAGTGGCTCGCAATGAACAGATGGCTGATCTTCTCTCAGGTGCATTAGCCCCTGAAGCGCTGGCAGCGTCGTTTAACGCAGTCTGTGGTGATCAACTGGATGAACCCGCACAGAACCTGATTAAGGTGATGGCGGAAAACGGACGTTTGACAGCGCTTCCGGCTGTACTGGCTCAGTATATCGAACTGCGTGATGCTCATGAAGCCACCGCTGAAGTCGATGTTATTTCCGCCAGTACGCTGAGTGACGACCAGCTGAATAAAATCAGCGCCGCGATGGAAAAACGTCTGTCACGCAAAGTTAAGCTGAATTGCAAAATTGATAAGTCTGTGATGGCAGGCGTGATCATCCGTTCGGGTGATCTGGTTATTGATGGCAGCGTACGCGGCCGTCTTGACCGTCTGGCTGACGTCTTGCAGTCTTAAGGGGACTGGAGCATATGCAACTGAATTCCACCGAAATCAGCGAACTGATCAAGCAGCGCATTGCTCAGTTCAATGTCGTGAGTGAAGCTCACAACGAAGGTACGATTGTTTCTGTAAGTGACGGTATCATCCGCGTACACGGCCTGGCCGATGTCATGCAGGGTGAGATGATTGCCCTGCCGGGTAACCGTTACGCTATCGCCCTGAACCTCGAGCGTGACTCGGTTGGTGCAGTGGTGATGGGTCCGTACGCTGACCTCGCCGAAGGCATGAAGGTTAAGTGTACTGGCCGTATTCTTGAAGTACCGGTAGGCCGTGGCCTGCTGGGCCGCGTCGTGAACACCCTGGGTGCACCTATCGACGGTAAAGGCGCAATCGACAACGACGGTTTCTCACCGGTCGAAGTGATTGCACCTGGCGTTATCGATCGTCAGTCAGTCGACCAGCCAGTTCAGACCGGTTATAAGTCGGTCGATGCGATGATTCCAATCGGCCGTGGCCAGCGTGAGCTGATCATCGGTGACCGTCAGACCGGTAAAACCGCGATGGCGATCGATGCGATCATCAACCAGCGTGACTCAGGCATCAAGTGTGTCTACGTTGCGATTGGTCAGAAAGCCTCAACCATCTCTAACGTGGTTCGTAAGCTGGAAGAGCATGGCGCACTGCAGAACACCATCGTCGTTGTGGCGTCTGCTTCTGAATCCGCTGCACTGCAGTATCTCTCTCCGTACGCAGGTTGTGCGATGGGCGAATACTTCCGTGACCGCGGTGAAGATGCGCTGATCGTATACGATGACCTCTCCAAGCAGGCTATCGCTTACCGTCAAATCTCTCTGCTGCTGCGCCGTCCACCAGGCCGTGAAGCATTCCCTGGCGACGTGTTCTATCTCCACTCTCGTCTGCTGGAACGTGCATCACGCGTAAGCGCTGATTATGTTGCGCGTTTCACCAATGGCGCAGTGACAGGTAAAACCGGTTCACTGACCGCGCTGCCGATCATCGAAACCCAGGCGGGCGACGTTTCTGCGTTCGTTCCGACTAACGTAATCTCGATTACTGATGGTCAGATCTTCCTGGAATCGAACCTGTTCAACTCCGGTATTCGTCCGGCTGTTAACCCAGGTATTTCGGTATCCCGCGTAGGTGGTGCTGCACAGACCAAGATCATCAAGAAACTGTCCGGTGGTATCCGTACCGCGCTGGCACAGTATCGTGAACTGGCGGCGTTCTCGCAGTTCGCCTCTGATCTGGACGATGCAACCCGCAAACAGCTGAGCCATGGTCAGAAAGTGACCGAGCTGCTGAAGCAGAAACAGTATGCGCCGATGTCTGTCGCGCAGCAGGGTCTGGTTCTGTTCGCTGCAGAGCGTGGCTACCTGAACGACGTTGAACTGGCAAAAATTGGCAGCTTCGAAGCTGCGCTGCTGGCCTTCGCCGATCGCGACCACGCTGAGCTGATGGCTGAAATCAACCAGTCGGGTAACTTTAACAACGATATCGAAGCGAAGCTGAAAGGCCTGATCGATACGTTTAAAGCAACCCAGTCCTGGTAATGTCTGGCGGCTTGTCTGAAAAGGCAGGCCGCAAGGCTTTGAGGAGAAGCTAATGGCCGGCGCAAAAGAGATACGAAGCAAGATTGGAAGCGTGAAAAATACGCAGAAGATCACCAAAGCGATGGAAATGGTCGCCGCCTCCAAGATGCGTAAAACGCAGGAACGCATGGCGGCCAGCCGTCCGTATGCAGACACCATGCGCAAAGTGATTGGTCACCTTGCGTTGGGTAATCTGGAATACAAGCACCCTTACCTGGAACAGCGCGACGTGAAGCGCGTCGGCTACCTGGTCGTTTCTACAGACCGCGGGCTTTGTGGTGGTTTGAACATTAACCTGTTCAAAAAATTACTGGCGGATATGAAGTCCTGGTCCGATAAAGGCGTGCAGAGCGATCTGTCGATTATCGGTTCAAAAGGGGCGTCATTCTTCAGTGCAGTGGGTGGCAACATCGTGGCGCAAGTCAGCGGCATGGGCGATAAACCTGCCCTGTCTGATCTGATTGGCCCGGTAAAAGTGATGTTGCAGGCGTATGATGAAGGCCGCATCGACAAACTGATGATCGTCAGTAACAAGTTCAATAACACCATGTCTCAGACTCCGACCATCACCCAACTGCTGCCGTTAGCGCCAGCGGAAGGTGAAGAAGAGATGAAGGCGAAGACCTGGGATTACCTGTACGAACCCGATCCGAAAGCGCTGCTGGATACCCTGCTGCGTCGTTATGTCGAATCGCAGGTTTATCAGGGTGTGGTGGAAAATCTGGCCAGTGAGCAGGCCGCACGTATGGTAGCGATGAAAGCCGCAACCGATAACGGCGGAAATCTGATCAAAGAGCTGCAGTTGGTTTACAACAAAGCTCGTCAGGCTAGCATCACCCAGGAACTTACCGAGATCGTCTCGGGGGCCTCCGCGGTTTAACCAGGTTTGGAATTAGGTAGAGGATTCAAGATGGCAACTGGAAAGATTGTCCAGATTATCGGCGCCGTTGTTGACGTCGAATTCCCTCAGGACGCGGTACCGCAAGTGTACAGCGCCCTCGAGGTTATGAATGGTGATGCGCGTCTGGTGCTGGAAGTACAGCAGCAGCTGGGCGGCGGCGTAGTACGTACCATCGCAATGGGTACGTCTGACGGCCTGAAGCGTGGTCTGAACGTCAACGACCTGCAGAAACCGATTCAGGTACCAGTCGGTAAAGCGACTCTGGGCCGTATCATGAACGTTCTCGGCGAGCCAATCGATATGAAAGGCGAGCTGAAAGAAGAAGATGGCAGCGCAGTAGAGATCGCCTCTATTCACCGCGCAGCGCCTTCTTATGAAGATCAGTCTAACTCGCAGGAACTGCTGGAAACCGGCATCAAGGTTATCGACCTGATGTGTCCGTTTGCCAAAGGCGGTAAAGTGGGTCTGTTCGGTGGTGCGGGTGTAGGTAAAACCGTCAACATGATGGAACTGATCCGTAACATCGCAGCTGAACACTCAGGTTACTCAGTGTTTGCTGGTGTGGGTGAGCGTACTCGTGAGGGTAACGACTTCTACCACGAAATGACTGACTCAAACGTTATCGACAAAGTTGCTCTGGTCTATGGCCAGATGAACGAGCCGCCGGGTAACCGTCTGCGCGTAGCCCTGACCGGTCTGACCATGGCGGAAAAATTCCGTGATGAAGGCCGCGACGTTCTGCTGTTCATCGATAACATCTACCGTTATACCCTGGCCGGTACAGAAGTCTCTGCACTGCTGGGTCGTATGCCATCTGCGGTAGGTTACCAGCCAACGCTGGCAGAAGAGATGGGTGTGTTGCAGGAGCGTATTACCTCCACCAAGACCGGTTCAATCACTTCCGTACAGGCCGTTTACGTCCCTGCGGATGACCTGACTGACCCGTCACCAGCAACTACCTTTGCGCACTTAGACTCAACGGTAACGCTGAGCCGTCAGATCGCATCTCTGGGTATCTACCCGGCCGTTGACCCGCTGGACTCTACCAGCCGTCAGCTGGATCCGCTGGTTGTTGGTCAGGAACACTATGATGTTGCGCGTGGCGTTCAGTCACTGCTGCAGCGTTATCAGGAACTGAAAGACATCATCGCCATCCTCGGTATGGATGAGCTGTCTGAAGAAGACAAACTGCTGGTGGCACGTGCGCGTAAGATTCAGCGCTTCCTGTCTCAGCCGTTCTTCGTTGCGGAAGTATTCACCGGTTCACCGGGTAAATACGTTACGCTGAAAGACACTATCCGTGGCTTTAAAGGCATCATGGAAGGTGAGTTTGACCACCTGCCAGAGCAGGCCTTCTACATGGTTGGCGCCATCGAAGAAGCCGTGGAAAAAGCGAAGAAACTGTAATAACGGTTTCCCGGGAGGAAGATTATGGCTATGACTTATCACCTGGATGTGGTCAGCGCAGAGGAGCAGTTGTTCTCTGGTCTGGTACAGAAGATTCAGGTGTCAGGTAGCGAAGGTGAACTGGGGATTTTCCCTGGCCATGCGCCGCTGCTGACTGCCATTAAGCCTGGAATGATCCGTATCGTGAAACAGCACGGCGAAGAGGAGTATATCTACCTCTCTGGCGGCGTGCTGGAAGTGCAACCAGGCAGCAGCACCGTTCTGGCCGATACCGCGATTCGCGGTACCGATCTGGACGAAGCGCGCGCACTGGAAGCAAAACGCAAAGCAGAAGAGCACATGAACAGCAGCCATGGCGACGTGGACTATGCTCAGGCCTCTGCCGAGCTGGCGAAAGCCATTGCTAAACTGCGCGTGATCGAACTGACCAAAAAAGCGATGTAATCCAGCTTTATGCGTCACGAAATGCCAGCCCTCGGGCTGGCATTTTTTTTGCCTGCGGCGCCCGATCTGCCTGTCCGCCTAATTTCGGCCTGAGAAAAATGTAGTAATCTCAACCTCAAACCGTTTTACTTTCACCCGTAAAAATTCACTCAGGATAGTTATGTCTAACAGTGCGATGAGTGTGGTGATCCTTGCTGCTGGCAAGGGCACCCGTATGTATTCCGATCTGCCTAAAGTTCTGCATACGCTGGCAGGCAAACCGATGGTTCAGCACGTCATTGATGCCGCCAAAGGGCTGGGCGCACAGCATGTGCATCTGGTTTATGGTCATGGCGGCGATCGCCTGAAAGCGACCCTCACTGACAGCACGCTTAACTGGGTGCTGCAGGCCGAGCAGCTCGGCACCGGCCATGCTATGCAGCAGGCTGCCCCTGCTTTTGCAGATGATGAAGATATCATGATGCTCTATGGCGACGTGCCGCTGATCACGCAGGCGACATTACAGCGTCTTCGCGAAGCAAAACCGCAGGGCGGCATCGGCTTACTCACCGTGGTACTGGATGACCCTACCGGCTATGGCCGCATTGTGCGTGAAAACGACACCATCACCGGCATTATCGAACAGAAAGATGCCAGCCCGGCGCAGCTCACTATTAAAGAGATCAACACCGGCATTCTGATCGCCAACGGGGGCGACTTAAAACGCTGGCTGGCGCAGCTGACCAACAACAATGCGCAGGGTGAATATTACATCACTGATATTATCGCGCTGGCGCATCAGGAAGGCCGGGTGATCAACGCGGTCCATCCGGCACGCATCAGTGAAACGGATGGTGTCAATAACCGGCTGCAGCTGGCGACATTAGAACGCACTTTCCAGGCTGAACAGGCGGAAAAACTGCTGCTGGCCGGCGTAATGCTGCGCGATCCGGCGCGTTTTGATCTGCGTGGAACGCTGACCCATGGACGGGATGTTGAAATCGACACCAACGTCATTATTGAAGGCCAGGTCACGCTGGGCTCGCGCGTCAGAATTGGCGCAGGCTGCATTATCAAAAACAGCGTGATTGGCGATGACTGTGAGATCAGCCCCTATACGGTGATCGAGGATGCTAATCTCGCCACCGCCTGTACCGTTGGGCCTTTTGCCCGTCTGCGTCCTGGCTGCGAGCTGGCGCAGGCCGCCCACGTGGGTAACTTCGTCGAAATGAAGAAAGCGCGTCTGGGTAAGGGTTCGAAAGCGGGTCACCTCTCCTACCTGGGTGATGCAGAGATTGGCGACAACGTGAATATCGGTGCAGGCACGATCACCTGCAACTACGATGGCGCGAATAAATTCAAAACTGTGATTGGCGATGACGTGTTTGTCGGCTCGGATACGCAACTGGTGGCACCGGTCAACGTCGCGCCAGGCACCACCATCGCGGCAGGTACTACCGTTATGAGGGATGTGCCTCAGGCCGGTCTGGTTTACAACCGCAAAGAGCAGAATCACAAAGCGGACTGGCAGCGTCCGGTGAAGAAAAAATAAATTTTTTAACGGCCCGCTTTATGCGGGCCGATGCAGTGCAGTGCCAAAACTATAATCCCCACTCTCTACAAGGCTCGGGGAACCGGCAAAGCCGGATATCAGGTCGCATGACAACAGAAGTGGCGAAAAGCCATGTAGTCAGGAAAACATCATTATGTGTGGAATTGTTGGTGCAGTAGCACAACGCGATATCGCAGAAATTCTGCTGGAAGGTCTGCGTCGTCTTGAGTATCGCGGATATGATTCGGCCGGTCTGGCCGTGGTCGATCGTCAGGGGCACGTCACGCGCCTGAGACGTTTAGGGAAAGTGCAGAAGCTGGCAGAAGCCGCTGAACAGCAACCGCTGATTGGTGGCACCGGCATCGCGCACACGCGCTGGGCAACCCATGGCGAACCGTCGGAAGCGAATGCGCATCCGCACATCTCAGAGCACATTATCATTGTGCACAACGGCATCATTGAAAACCATGAGCCGCTGCGCGCTGAGCTGATCGCGCGCGGCTACGTCTTTGCCTCTGAAACCGACACCGAAGTAGTGGCGCATCTGGTTCACTGGGAGCAGAAGCAGGGCGGTTCACTGCGCGAAGTGGTGTTGCGTGTGATTCCACAGCTGCGCGGTGCCTATGGCATGGTGATCATGGATAGCCGCGATCCCTCACTGCTGGTGGCGGCCCGTTCCGGCAGCCCGCTGGTTATTGGTCGTGGGATGGGTGAAAACTTTATCGCTTCTGATCAGCTGGCCCTGCTGCCAGTGACCCGCCGCTTTATCTATCTGGAAGAGGGTGATATCGCCGAGATCAGTCGTCGTGATGTCACGATTATTGACCGCGAAGGCAACACCGTGACGCGTGCCGAGATCGAATCTAATCTGCAATATGATGCCGGTGACAAAGGTATTTACCGTCACTACATGCAGAAAGAGATCTACGAACAGCCGATGGCGCTGAAAAGCACCCTGAGCGGTCGGTTCAGCCAGGGTAAGGTTGATCTCAGCGAACTGGGCGCGGGCGCAGAAGCGCTGCTGAGCCAGGTAGAGCATATCCAGATTATCGCCTGTGGCACCTCCTACAACTCTGGCATGGTGTCACGCTACTGGTTTGAGTCGCTGGCTAACCTGCCCTGTGATGTGGAGATCGCCTCTGAGTTCCGCTATCGCAAGTCAGCGGTGCGCAAAAACAGCCTGCTGATCACCCTGTCGCAGTCGGGTGAAACGGCAGATACCCTGGCAGCGCTGCGTCTTTCTAAAGAGCTGGGCTACCTGGGGTCACTGGCGGTCTGTAACGTAGCCGGTTCGTCACTGGTGCGGGAATCTGACCTGGCGCTGATGACCAAAGCGGGCACCGAAATCGGCGTCGCCTCTACCAAAGCGTTCACTACACAGTTAGCCGTGCTGCTGATGCTGGTGGCGAAACTGGGCCGTCTGAAAGGGATGTCTGCTGAGACTGAACATGAGATCGTTCATGCCCTGCAGGCGTTGCCGAACCGGATTGAGCAGATGCTGGCGCAGGATAAGCTGATTGAGAATCTGGCTGAAGGCTTCTCTGACAAGCATCATGCGCTGTTCCTGGGTCGTGGCGACCAATATCCGATTGCCATGGAAGGGGCGCTGAAGCTTAAAGAGATCTCCTACATTCATGCGGAAGCCTACGCCGCAGGCGAGCTGAAACATGGCCCGCTGGCGCTGATTGATGCTGACATGCCGGTTATTGTGGTGGCACCTAACAACGAACTGCTGGAGAAGCTGAAATCCAACATCGAAGAGGTGCGCGCACGCGGCGGCCTGCTCTATGTGTTTGCCGATCAGGATGCGGGCTTCAGCGACAGTGACGGGATGAAAATTATTCCGTTACCGCACGTTGAAGAAGTGATTGCTCCTATCTTCTACACCGTGCCATTGCAGCTACTCTCCTATCACGTCGCCCTGATTAAAGGTACCGACGTCGATCAGCCTCGTAACCTGGCAAAATCCGTTACCGTGGAATAACCTGGTGGGCCCCGTCGCGGGCCCACTTCATTCTGGGCCTCTGTCATATAACTGTCATATTTCGTACATTTCACTGTCATCAAACTGTCCTATTTTCCCTCCTGCAGCAATCACAGACTCTTACTAAAACGGCCCCAAGCCTGACTTTTCTCCCCTGGAGGGAACATGACACTGATGCGTAGCACCGTAGCCCGAATCCTCGCCACCACCTTCGCCGTAAGCGCGGTATCTGCTTTTGCGGCCACCGATCTCACTGGCGCAGGCGGGACGTTCCCGGCGCCGGTTTATGCCAAGTGGGCAGCAGAATATCAGCAAGCCACCGGTAGCAAAATTAACTACCAGGGCATCGGTTCATCTGGCGGCGTTAAACAGATCATCGCCAAAACCGTTGATTTCGGTGCGTCCGATGCGCCAATGAAAGATGAAGATCTGCAGAAAAATGGCCTGTTCCAGTTCCCTACCGTGATCGGTGGTGTGGTACTGGCAGTTAACCTGCCCGGTATCAAGTCAGGCCAGCTGACGCTGGATGGCAAGACCGTTGGTGATATCTACCTCGGCACCATCAAAAAGTGGAACGACCCGGCGATCGCCAAACTTAACCCGGGCGTGAAACTGCCGGAAACCAACATCAACGTGGTGCGTCGCGCTGATGGTTCAGGCACCTCCTTCGTCTTCACCAGCTATCTGGCGAAAGTGAACCAGGACTGGAACAGCAAAATTGGTAAAGGCAACACCGTTAACTGGCCAGTGGGTCTGGGCGGTAAAGGCAACGACGGCGTCGCCGCGTTTGTTCAGCGTCTGCCGGGTTCAATCGGTTATGTTGAATATGCCTACGCTAAACAGAACAACCTGACCTACACCAAACTGATGGATGCTGATGGTAAAGCGGTCGCACCAAGCGAAACCAGCTTCAGCAATGCCGCGAAAGGCGCTGACTGGAGCAAATCGTTCGCACAGGATCTGACCTTCCAGAAGGGCGCTGATGCCTGGCCAATCTCCTCAACCACCTTCATTCTGATCTACAAAGACCAGGCGAATGCGGCCAAAGGCGCTGAAGTACTGAAGTTCTTCGACTGGGCTTACAAGAAAGGCAGCAAAACCGCCACTGCGCTGGATTATGCTGCGCTGCCAGAGAGCGTGACCGAGCAGATTCGCGCCGCCTGGAAAGCCAACATCAAAGACAGTTCTGGTAAAGCGCTTTATCAGTAATTGACCGACCCTGACTGGGCAGCGGTCCGGTCAGACCCAACGGGCGGCTCATGCCGCCCTGATAACTTCTGAAGACTGAGACTTCTATGGCTGCAACGAAGCCGGCATTCAAAGCCCCGGGTAAACAAGGTGATAAGATTTTTGGCGCGCTGGTCAGACTGGCTGCGCTGATTGTACTGTTACTGATGGGCGGCATTATTGTTTCCCTGATCATCTCCTCGTGGCCCAGCATCCAGAAGTTTGGTTTCGCCTTTTTGTGGACCAAAACCTGGGATGCGCCCAACGAACAATTTGGTGCACTGGTACCGATCTACGGCACCCTTGTAACCTCCATCATTGCCCTGATTATTGCCGTGCCGGTGAGTTTCGGTATCGCGCTGTTCCTGACTGAACTCTCACCCGCCTGGCTGCGTCGCCCGCTGGGCACGGCTATTGAGCTGCTGGCGGCTATCCCGAGTATCGTTTACGGCATGTGGGGCCTGTTTGTTTTCGCGCCGCTGTTCGCCGAATATTTTCAGACGCCGGTTAACGACGTGATGTCGGGCATTCCGATTGTCGGCGAACTCTTCTCCGGCCCGGCTTTTGGTATCGGTATTCTTGCTGCAGGGGTGATTCTGGCAATCATGATCATCCCTTACATCGCTTCGGTCATGCGCGACGTGTTTGAACAGACCCCGGTGATGATGAAAGAGTCTGCTTACGGTATCGGCTGCACCACCTGGGAAGTGATCTGGCGCGTCGTACTGCCCTTTACCAAAAATGGCGTGATTGGTGGTGTGATGCTGGGACTGGGTCGTGCGCTGGGCGAGACCATGGCGGTCACCTTTATTATTGGCAACACCTACCAGCTCGACAGCCCGTCGCTGTTTATGCCGGGTAACAGCATTACCTCAGCACTGGCTAACGAGTTTGCAGAAGCGGAGTCGGGCGTGCATGTTGCCGCGCTGATGGAGCTGGGACTGATCCTGTTTGTGATTACCTTTATCGTGCTGGCGATTTCAAAGCTGATGATTATGCGACTGCAGAAAAGTGAAGGAGCGCGCTCATGACTACGATTGAAATTCAGGCGCGCGCCGATCTGGACGCATCGCGCCGTAAAATGCAGTCCTGGCGCAGTACTAAAAATAAAATTGCGCTGACGCTGTCGCTGCTGACCATGGCATTTGGTCTGTTCTGGCTGGTGTGGATCCTGTTTACCACCGTAACGCGCGGCGTAGATGGGCTTTCCTGGTCCCTGTTCACTGAATCAACGCCACCACCGAATACCGCGGGCGGCGGTCTGGCGAACGCCCTGGCGGGCAGTGGATTACTGATTTTCTGGTCTACCTTTTTTGGTACGCCGCTGGGCATCATGGCGGGTATTTACCTGGCGGAATATGGTCGCAAATCGGCGCTGTCAGAAGTGATTCGCTTTATTAACGACATTCTGCTTTCAGCTCCCTCCATTGTGGTCGGCCTGTTCGTCTACACCCTGGTGGTGGCGAAGATGCAGCACTTCTCCGGCTGGGCCGGGGTGATTGCGCTGGCCCTGCTGCAGGTGCCCATTGTGATTCGTACCACTGAAAACATGCTGCGTCTGGTGCCAGACAGCATGCGTGAAGCCGCTTATGCGCTCGGCACGCCCAAGTGGAAGATGATCTCGGCCATCACCCTGAAAGCCTCGGTCTCCGGCATCATTACTGGCGTGCTGCTGGCGATTGCCCGCATCGCAGGTGAAACAGCCCCGCTGCTGTTTACGGCGCTGTCGAACCAGTTCTGGAGCACCGACATGATGCAGCCGCTGGCGAACCTGCCGGTCACCATCTTTAAATTCGCCATGAGCCCGTTTGCCGAATGGCAGAGCCTGGCCTGGGCGGGTGTGCTGATCATTACCCTTTGCGTGCTGTTGCTGAACATTGTCGCGCGGGTCATTTTCGCCAAAGGTAAACACGGTTAACTTCCGGCGCGGCCCTGAGCGGCGCCGTATAAGAGAGATGAATTATGAGTATCGCGACAGCATCAGCCGATAAAATTCAGGTCCGTAATCTGAACTTCTATTACGGCAAGTTTCATGCGCTGAAGAACATCAATCTGGATATCGCTAAGAATGAGGTGACCGCGTTTATCGGGCCCTCGGGCTGTGGTAAGTCTACCCTGCTGCGTACCTTCAATAAGATGTACTCACTCTATCCGGAGCAGCGGGCCGAAGGGGACATTCTGCTGGATGGCGAAAATATTCTGGCGACACAGCAGGATATCGCGCTGCTGCGCGCCCGCGTCGGCATGGTGTTTCAGAAGCCGACACCGTTCCCGATGTCGATCTATGACAACATCGCTTTCGGCGTGCGTCTGTTTGAAAAGCTGTCACGTGCCGATATGGATGAGCGCGTACAGTGGGCGCTGACCAAAGCGGCGCTGTGGAATGAAACCAAAGACAAGCTGCATCAGAGCGGTTACAGTCTTTCCGGCGGCCAGCAGCAGCGTCTGTGCATTGCCCGTGGCATCGCGATTCGTCCGGAAGTTCTGCTACTGGATGAACCCTGCTCCGCGCTGGACCCCATCTCCACCGGCCGTATCGAGGAGCTGATCACCGAGCTGAAGCAGGATTACACTGTGGTGATCGTGACGCACAACATGCAGCAGGCAGCACGCTGCTCTGACCATACCGCTTTCATGTACCTGGGCGAACTGATTGAGTTCAGCGACACCGACACGCTGTTCACCAAGCCCGCGCAGAAGCAAACCGAAGACTACATTACTGGCCGCTACGGCTGATCTGACAGGAGAACGACATGGATAATCTGAATCTGAATAAGCACATCTCCGGTCAGTTCAATGCCGAACTGGAGCATATCCGTACCCAGGTGATGATCATGGGCGGCATGGTCGAGCAGCAGCTGACTGATGCTATTACCGCGATGCATAATCTGGATGGCGAACTGGCGCAGCGGGTGATCGACGGCGACCAGAAGGTCAACATGATGGAAGTTGAGATTGATGAAGCCTGCGTGCGCATCATCGCCAAACGTCAGCCAACCGCGATCGATTTGCGTCTGGTGATGGCGATCATCAAAACGATCTCCGAGCTGGAGCGCATTGGCGATGTGGCGGAGAAGATCAGCCGCACGGCGCTGGAGAAGTTTGGTCAACAGCATCTTCCGCTGCTGGTGAGCCTTGAGTCGCTGGGACGTCACACCGTGCAGATGCTGCATGATGTGCTGGATGCCTTTGCACGTATGGATCTCAATGAAGCGATTACCATCTACCGCGAAGATAAAAAGGTGGATAAAGAGTATGAAGGCATTGTTCGTCAGCTGATGACCTACATGATGGAAGATCCGCGCACGATTCCCAGCGTGCTGACGGCACTGTTCTGCGCCCGCGCCATTGAGCGCATCGGCGATCGTTGCCAGAACATCTGCGAAATCATCTTCTATTTCGTCAAAGGTCAGGATTTTCGTCATGTGGGCGGGGATCGGCTCGATGAATTACTGTCGGGTGACGATGGCAGCAACAAACCTTCCTGATACACCTTATCCCTGTGCCAGACAGGCGCAGGGATAAGCCTTTCTGATTGGTCACCTCCTGAACTCTCTTTATAATTGCGGCACTTTACTCTCTGAGGTGCGCAATGATGTCCCCTTCTCCCCAATCTAAACCGGGCGTAACGCCGGGCAAAGCGATGCTGGCTGCGGTAAGCGGTTATGCCATGGATGGATTTGACCTGCTGATACTCGGGTTTATGCTGCCGGCTATCAGTGTTTCACTGGCGCTCAATCCATCACAGGCAGGATCGCTGGTGACCTGGACGCTGATCGGCGCGGTCATCGGTGGCATCGTCTTTGGTCATCTCAGCGATCGTTATGGGCGTATTCGTATGCTGACCGTCACGATTCTGGTCTTCTCTATCTTTACCGGCCTGTGCGCGGTGGCGCAGGGCTACTGGGATCTGCTCGCCTGGCGAACGCTGGCAGGTGTGGGACTGGGCGGCGAGTTTGGTATTGGCATGGCGCTGATTGCCGAAGCCTGGCCTGCGGAGAAGCGTAATCGTGCCTCAGCCTGGGTCGGTATCGGCTGGCAGCTGGGCGTGCTGATGGCGGCCTTTATCACGCCACCGCTGCTGAATATCATCGGCTGGCGTGGCATGTTCCTGGTTGGTTTGTTGCCTGCGCTGGTCTCGTTCGCCATTCGTCGCGGGATGGGAGAACCTGAGGCGTATCAGCGACAGGTTAAACATGTGCCGTCACTATCGTTTCCGGCACGCCTGAAGCTGCTGGTCCGCGATCGCGCTACCGCTAAAGCCAGCCTGGGCATTTTTATCCTCTGCTCCGTCCAGAATTTTGGCTACTACGGGCTGATGATCTGGATGCCGAGCTACCTCTCTTCCAGCTTTGGTTTCAGCCTGACAAAATCGGGCCTCTGGACCGCCGTGACCGTCGTCGGCATGACCTTTGGCATCTGGCTGTTTGGCGTGCTGGCCGATCGCTTTGCACGCTGGAAAATTTTCCTGCTCTATCAGTTTGGCGCTGTCGTGATGGTGGTGGTCTATGCGCAGCTGCGTGACCCGAACATCATGCTCTTTACCGGCGCCATCATGGGGATGTTTGTTAACGGCATGATTGGCGGCTATGGGGCGCTGATTTCCGATACCTTCCCGCCACAGGTACGTGCCACCGCGCAGAACGTCCTGTTCAACCTTGGGCGTGGCGTAGGCGGTTTTGGTCCGGTCGTGATTGGCCTGCTGGCGAGCCAGTTCTCGTTCACAGCGGCGATTACTCTGCTGGCGCTGATTTATCTGCTGGATATTGTGGCAACGTTGTTCCTGCTGCCGAAGAAACAGAGTCAGGAAGATACGCTGGGGGCCATTGGCTGATGCTCACCTGAAGGATGGGCTGTGACTGTCATCTCAGCTATGCGGGTTCAGCAACAGGATTGACGATCGTCATCTCAGTAGATGATCAGCAAGATGAGAAAAAAATCCGCACTCTATTTCAGGATAGAGTGCGGTTGATAACATATATCAAGCGGATACAGAGGGATTTATTCAGAGAGCTTACACACTCAATTAATCTCACTGGCAATAAAATTGTCAGATTCCGATGAGATCAATTTTTGATCAGATTAATTTCTTTCTGGGTCTTGTCGCTTTTTTTAACACCAAATTTGCTTCTGACTTAACTGATTTTATATCAGGCTTACTGGCACAGAATGGACATGCCATCACACCCGTATAGCTTATCCTGGCTACGCTAAGTGCCTGATTGATAGTATAGCAACTTCCTATAAACGCCCGCCTTGTCTCTGAAGGCAGCTGCGGACAATCCATCCGATGCAGCAGCAATCCTCCGGTTGAATGATCGCTGACGTAGAATTTCATGGCCTTATACATGCCATATCCTTTTGCTGTGTGTAACAAACGAAAATTTAAAAATGCGCTTTTTAAGGTTATCCATAACCTGTAAAAGCAGCGTCTGAATCTATGTGAAATTAATATGATTGCGGTTTTCACATTAGCTCGTCTGCGTTAAATAAATTTAGCATTTAATTTTAAAATTAAAGAGCATTTTTATTTGGGCTAAATAAATACCTTGTAAAGATAAATCTTTTTTTCGCTTTAGAATCTAAGAAGGATAATTCTGCTAAGTTACTGATTTGTTGTTTCGTAAACACTAGTCCGTTTCATAAATCATTACGATGAGTAAGAGTAAGGACATATAAAAAAAGCCATAAGAACCTGAGTTAAAAGAGTTCTTATTTTATACGCACTAAGGTTTGATTCAATAATTGTGATTTTAAATCGACAATAAGATTAAAATATTTGGTCAATATAACTTTGGCTGAGCCTGTAAATATTACATTAAGGGTATAATTGATAAGAGTTATTATTACCTGTGGCAGTAAATCATTAAACAATTTTATCCAGGTCTTTTTTTATCGTCAGATGAGCGTGGGTAATATCGTCATGCAGGGTGTGGATGTAATGCGCCGTTACCGCACAGCGTAATACCAAAAAAAAGCCGCAGGCGGAGTAATCCGCTTGCGGCATAAGTCAGCTACTTGCTTCAGGTACTTTATTCTGTTGTCAGGGGCTACTCACTCTGCCAGTGAAAGGGGGAATGTTGCACCGCAACAACCCGCAGGCCATTCTTTATCTTCACCACCCGTTGCGGACCCAATATCTGCTGGGGCTCAGGATTTTTATTCAGCATCACCGTAGCATGTGTGATGCCAGATCTTTCAGCTAGCTGGCACGTATGGCCTGCTATCGCAGGCCTCTTCTTTGCTTTGGTCGCAGGCCTCTTCTTTGCTTTGGTCGCAGGCCTTTGAACCAGGGTGGTAGCTGGCTTCGTAAAAGATTTGATACTTCCTTCTTCTAATGCGTCAGCCTGACCATTATTGGGTTGTTTCAGGCATACCAGACATCGGCCAACTTCGTGGTGATGCTGTAATGCTACGGTCATTGCCTGCAGCGCTGTATAAAGGGTGCCAATAAATGTCCGATCGTCGAGAGACTTCGGAATTAAATTACAGCCTTCCCGATGTAACAACGTTCCGCTCTCATAATGATTGCTGATGTAGTATTTCATTGCTTTTAACATGCTAATTCCTTAAGCATTACTGGACCTGAATATATCAGGTGAAAGATAATGATATTGATTCTTATTATTATATTTTCTATTGTCGGGCAGATAATGATTGCATAGCTCGCCTGGAACTAAATGCGCGCGCCAAAAAAAATCGTTTTAGTTTGCGTGAAGGTATTTAACCGGTTTAACCCGCGCAATCTGAATCAACGCTGAATTTTCACGTTACGTAAAACAGAAGCATTTTAGTGTAGCAGCGAAATAAGCTGGCAGTTAGCTGAGATACACTTTTCTGGTGTTGACTGATTAAGCGTCAGTGCAAAGAATAGCGTGACAGGTGGTAAACAGTATCCGTCTGCTTCGCAAACCGGCAGACAACATCGCCAGCCTGGCTTATCGGCATACGCCAGCATTAAACCTTATTATCGACGGGGGCCATTAATTGATACTGCGCCAGGAGACGCGTTAATACGGCAGCGGCTGAACAGTAAGAGGCAGTAGCAATAAGGAAGGATGCCAGGCCAAACGGTTGCTATACCGGGCATCCTGGACGGATTACTTCATGAGCGGCAGAAGTTGCTGATACAGAATTGAAAAGGTCTCCCGACGTGACTGGTAATGTACCCTTTTGTCCGGATCCGGTTGATGCCGCTGCACCAGAGTCGGCGTCGGGACGGTGACTTCCGGATTCAGCGCCTGCTGCGCCAGCCTTGCGGCGCCCAGAGCCGGACCCACTTCACCTCCGTGGCAATAGTCCAGCGTCTGGCCACTGATATCCGCCAGCATCTGACGCCACAGGGCACTGCGTGCGCCGCCGCCGATCAACATAATACTCTTTGGCTGCACGCCACACTCATGCAGCACATCCATGCCCTGCGCCAGAGCAAATCCCACGCCTTCCAGCACCGATCGTGCCAGCTCAGGCCGGCCGTGCTGGTGGGTGAAGCCAAAGAAGGCGCCCAGTGCATTCGGGTTGTTATGCGGCGTACGCTCACCGGAAAGATAGGGCAAAAACCATAACCCGGGTACGTCATCGCGTGCGCGCTCCGCTTCAGCCAGCAGCTCAGGAACATCTTTGCATCCGGTCAGTGTTGCCGCCCAGTCGAGACAGGAGGCTGCGCTGAGCATCACCGACATCAGATGCCAGCGCTGCGGTAACGCATGGCAGAAGCTGTGTACCGCGCGCGCCGGATTGCTGAGATAGCCGTCGCTTACCACAAAGTAGACGCCCGATGTCCCCAGCGACAGCATTCCCTGATCGGGTTCGGTCATGCCGACACCTATCGCACCTGCAGCATTGTCGCCACCGCCCGCAGCCAGCGGCACCGCGTTCATCTTCCACCGTGTCGCCAGTTCAGCATGCAGTGTGCCCGTCAGGGCATTGCCTTCATAGAGCGTCGGCATCTGATCCCGGCTGAGATCGCAGGCGTGCAGCATCACATCGCTCCAGTCACGCTCCGCCACATCCAGCCACATTGTCCCTGCGGCATCAGACATATCAGTGGCGAAGTCGCCACTTAATCGCCAGCGCAGATAATCTTTGGGCAACAGCACGTGAGCAATCTGACTGAAGATGGCCGGTTCATGCTGCTGCACCCACAGCAGCTTGGGAGCCGTGAAGCCGGGCATCATCAGGTTGCCGGTGATAGCCCGCGAATCCGGCACCTTCCGTTCCAGCTCACGACACTGCGCCTCGCTGCGTCCGTCATTCCAGAGCATGGCTGGACGTAACACCTGGTTAGCGCTGTCGAGCAGCGTGGCACCATGCATCTGTCCGCTTAGCCCGATGGCCTGCACTACGCGCAGATCCTGCTTCGCGCTCAGCGCCTGCATAGCCAGCTCCAGCGCCTGCCACCAGCTTTCGGGATCCTGTTCACTCCACAAGGGCTGTGGACGCGAAACCTGCAGGGGCGACGTTTCTGTCGCCACCACGTTGCCCTGTGCATCCATCAGCACCACTTTGACGCCAGAGGTGCCTAAATCGATCCCGATAAACATGCTCTGCTCCTGAAGGGTTAGAAATCAAACAGGTAGTGATTCACCAGATTCTCCAGCTGCTCCTGACGTCCGCTCTGATGCTGCGGATTGAGTTGCTGCTGCTGAGCATGCGCCGCCAGTGCCTCCAGTGAAAACTCACCTTTCAATATTTGCTGACCGAACTCACCATTCCAGCCGCTGTAGCGCTGTGCCACACGCTTGTCGAGTTCACCATCACTGATCATGCGAGCCGCCACTTTCAGCGCCAGCGCCATGGTATCCATCGCGCCAATATGACCGTAGAAGAGATCATATTTATCGGTGCTCTGACGACGCACTTTGGCATCAAAGTTTAAGCCGCCAGTGGTAAAGCCGCCCGCTTTAAGGATCTCATACATCACCAGTGCATTCTCTTCCACGCTGACCGGGAACTGATCGGTATCCCAGCCGCACTGCGGATCGCCGCGGTTGGCATCGACTGAACCAAAAATACCCAGCGCAATAGCGGTAGCGATTTCATGATGGAAAGAGTGGCCCGCCAGCGTGGCATGGTTAGCCTCAACGTTAACCTTGATCTCTTTCTCCAGGCCGAACTGTTTCAGGAAGCCATACACCGTCGCGACATCATAATCATACTGATGCTTAGTCGGCTCCTGCGGTTTTGGTTCAATCAGCAGCGTGCCCTGGAAGCCAATTTTATGTTTGTGTTCGACCACCATCTGCATAAAGCGGCCAATCTGCTCGCGCTCCTGGCGCAGATCGGTATTCAGCAGCGTTTCGTAGCCTTCACGTCCGCCCCACAACACATAGTTTTCGCCACCCAGGGTTTTGGTCGCCTGCATTGCACTGCAGACCTGCGTCGCGGCCCAGGCAAAGACTTCCGGATCGGGATTAGTGGCAGCGCCGGCCCCGTAGCGTGGATGGGTAAAGCAGTTGGCCGTGCCCCACAACAGTTTCACGCCGGTCTCCTGCTGTTTCTCCAGCAGCTTATCGGTCATAGCGGCAAAGTTTTCTTTGTAGCTGTGCAGCGAATCACCTTCAGGAGAGACATCAACGTCATGGAAGCAGTACCACGGCACATTCAGTTTATGAAAAAACTCAAAGGCCACATCCGCCTTTAGTTTTGCCTGCTGCAGCGCATCCCCGCTTTTCTGCCATGGGCGATCAAAAGCCCCCACGCCAAACATATCTGCGCCATTCCAGCAGAAGGTGTGCCAGTAACAGGCAGCAAAGCGCAGATGCTCCGCCATGGTCTTGCCGAGGATGACCTCATCGGGATTGTAGTGGCGGAAAGCAAGAGGATGCGTCGACTGGGTGCCTTCATAACGAACCCGATCGATCTGATCGAAATAAGCGTGCATGGTGTGCTCCTTAGCATCAGTACCCGAATGGTCTGCGTTGAAGCAATATTCAATAGGGGCTGTGGCTTCAGCTCAATTACGATATTTCATAACGGGCATCAGATAATTATTATTTGTGCGCTGTCTCGCAAAATAATGTTATTAACGGGATGATTTAACATGTTCACTCTCTTGTCTTAAAAAGATGAAACCTCGATCGCGCTCATAAAAAATGAAATAAACCAAAAAACGTAATAGCCGGATAAAAATCAGTAATTGCTGTAACCGGAGAAGAAGGGCAACAATTCATCTGCCTGGTTTATAGGCCTGAAACGACAATAGCCTCAACCTACAGGATGATCACAATGAAGATGAAACATGCACTGCTCGCCGCCTGCGCGGCGCTGGCGCTGTTCAGCCAGACCAGCGTGGCAAAAGAAGTGAAGATCGGCATGGCGATTGACGATTTGCGCCTTGAGCGCTGGCAGAAAGACCGCGATATTTTCGTTAAACAGGCGGAAACGCTGGGTGCTAAGGTGTTTGTTCAGTCAGCCAACGGCAACGAAGAGACACAGATGTCGCAGATTGAAAATATGATCAATCGCGGTGTCGATGTGCTGGTGATTATTCCCTACAACGGTCAGGTATTGAGTAACGTAGTCGCTGAAGCGAAACGGGAAGGCATTAAAGTGCTGGCCTATGACCGAATGATAAATAATGCAGATATCGATTTTTATATCTCTTTCGATAATGAAAAAGTGGGCGAGTTGCAGGCCGAAAGCATTGTGAAACAGGTGCCTAAGGGCAACTATTTTTTAATGGGCGGTTCGCCAGTGGATAATAACGCCCGCCTGTTCCGTGCCGGACAGATGAAAGTGTTAAAACCTTATATTGATAACGGCAGCATTAAAATTGTCGGCGATCAGTGGGTCGATGCCTGGCTGCCGGAAAACGCCCTGAAAATTATGGAAAATGCCCTGACCGCCAACAGTAACCACATTGATGCGGTTGTGGCCTCAAACGATGCCACCGCAGGTGGTGCAATTCAGGCCCTGAGCGCGCAGGGGCTGGCCGGAAAAGTGGCGATCTCCGGACAGGATGCCGATCTGGCCGCGATTAAACGTATCAAAGCGGGTACGCAGACCATGACGGTTTACAAACCGATCACGGAGCTGGCCACCGAAGCGGCGAAAATTGCCGTCGAACTGGGCGAGGGCAAAACACCCGCCAGCAACAGCACGCTGAACAATGGCCTGAAAGATGTGCCGTCACGGCTGCTGAAGCCGATTCCGGTTAACAAAGACAATATCGAAAGCACCGTGGTGAAAGACGGTTTCCACAAACAGAGCGAACTCTGACCGCGCATAGCGTGAGGGAGAACAGTCGATGCTGCTGGAAATGAAAAACATCACCAAACGTTTCGGTGCTGTTAAGGCGCTGAATGATGTCAGCCTGCAACTTGAGGCGGGTGAAGTGATGTCGTTGTGCGGTGAGAATGGATCGGGCAAATCGACGCTGATGAAAATCCTGTGCGGACTCTATCCGCACGGCGATTTTGAGGGACAGATTCACTTCTCTGGCGACGACATTCAGGCACAGACCATTCGCGATACCGAACGTAAAGGCATTGTGATTATCCATCAGGAGCTGGCGCTGGTGCGGCAACTGACGGTGATGGAGAACATCTTCCTCGGAGCCGAACTGAGTCGTTTCGGTATGGTGGATGATGAAACCATGACCCTGCGCTGCCAGCAACTGCTGGCGCGGGTCGGGCTGAACGTCTCGCCTGCCACCCGCGTGGGCGAGTTAGGCCTGGGTCAGCAGCAGCTGGTGGAGATTGCCCGCGCCCTTAACAAACAGGTCCGGCTGCTGATTCTGGATGAGCCGACCTCTTCTCTGACGGAGCAGGAGACGGATGTGCTGCTGGGCATCATTCGTAATCTGCGTGAACACGGTATCGCCTGCATCTACATCTCGCACAAGCTGAACGAGGTCAAGGCGATCTCCGACACCATCTGCGTAATCCGTGACGGCCAGCATATTGCCACCCGTCCTGCGGCAGGCCTGAGCGAAGATGACATCATCACCATGATGGTCGGACGCGAGCTGACCGCGCTCTATCCCCATGCGCCGCATCAGATTGGCGATGTGATACTCAAAGTGGACAATCTCACCGCCTGGCATCCGGTTAACCGCCACATCCGCCGCGTCAACAATGTCTCGTTTACACTCAGACGCGGTGAAATCCTTGGCATTGCCGGGCTGGTCGGCGCAGGCAGGACTGAAACGGTGCAGTGCCTGTTTGGTGTCTGGCCCGGGCGCTGGCAGGGTGATATCTGGATCAACGACAAACAGGTCAACATTACGGATTGCCGTGCCGCCATTGCGCACGGTATTGCGATGGTGCCGGAAGATCGCAAAAAGGATGGCATCGTGCCGCTGATGGCAGTGGGCAAAAATATTACCCTGGCGGCGCTGGATCAGTTCAGTCACCGACTCTCGACGCTGGATGAAGCGCAGGAGCAGCAAGCGATCAACGACGCGATCAGTCGGCTGCGCGTAAAAACCTCCTCATCGGAACTGCCGATTGGCCGTTTAAGCGGCGGCAACCAGCAGAAAGCGATTCTGGCGAAGTGCCTGCTGCTCAATCCAAAAATCCTGATCCTGGATGAACCGACACGCGGCATTGATGTGGGTGCCCGTCAGGAGATCTACCTGCTGATCAATGCGCTGGTTCAGCAGGGTATCGCGGTGATTGTGATTTCCTCTGAGCTGCCGGAAGTACTGGGCCTGAGCGACCGGGTTCTGGTGATGCATGAAGGGCAGATCAAAGCCGATTTGATTAACGATAATCTGACTCAGGAGCAGGTGATGGAAGCTGCCCTGCGGAGTGAACATTATGCTTAAAAGTGAAAGTACCCAAAGCCGCCTCTCAGGTACGCCGGGCAAACCGTCACCGGGCAGGTTCACGCTGCCTAACCTGCAGGTTCTGGTGATGCTGGGCGCGATTGTGCTGATTGCGCTGTTCTTTACCTGGACTACCGATGGCTCGTGGCTCAGTGCGCGTAACGTCTCCAACCTGCTGCGTCAGACCGCCATCACCGGCATTCTGGCGGTCGGCATGGTGTTCGTGATTATCTCGGCGGAGATCGACCTGTCAGTGGGTTCCATGATGGGTCTGCTGGGCGGTGCGGCGGCAATCTTTGATGTCTGGCTCGGCTGGCCGCTGCCGCTGACCATCGTGGTCACACTGGTGATGGGACTGCTGCTCGGCACCTGGAATGGCTGGTGGGTGGCTTATCGCAAAGTGCCGTCGTTTATTGTGACGCTAGCGGGGATGCTGGCGTTCCGCGGTATTCTGGTCGGCATTACCGATGGCACCACCGTTGCGCCGATTACACCGGGCATGTCGCAGATTGGACAGAGTTATCTGCCGGGCGGTGTCGGTTTCGGCTTTGGTGTTGCAGGTCTGGCGCTGTTTACACTCTGGCAATGGCGGCTGCGGCTGCGTCGTCAGCAACTCGGCCTGCCACAGGGCGCAGCAAGCGGCACCGTGGGGCGTCAGGCGATCACGGCTATCTTAGTGCTGGGTGCCATCTGGTTACTCAATGATTATCGTGGCGTACCTACGCCGGTGTTGTTGCTGGCTGTGCTGCTGCTCGCGGGCATGTTTATGGCAACCCGCACCGCATTCGGCCGTCGTATCTACGCTATTGGCGGCAACATAGATGCAGCACGCCTGTCGGGCATTAACGTGGCGCGGACCAAGCTGGCGGTGTTTGCCATCAACGGTGTGATGGTGGCGATTGCCGGGCTGATTCTCAGCTCGCGGCTGGGTGCCGGCTCACCATCGGCGGGTAATATTGCGGAACTCGACGCGATTGCCGCCTGCGTCATTGGCGGCACCAGCCTGGCGGGCGGCGTGGGATCGGTGGCGGGCGCGGTCATGGGGGCCTTTATCATGGCCTCGCTGGATAACGGCATGAGCATGATGGATGTGCCGACTTTCTGGCAGTACATCGTCAAAGGCGCGATTCTGCTGCTGGCGGTGTGGATGGATACCGCAACGCGGCGTCGGGTGTAATCGCGCGGGCGATCACATTGTGGCGCAAACAATTTTTTTGCCCCTTTCAGCCGTGTTATGCAATGCGCTGAGGATTTAAGGGAACGCGCCATCATGCATGATAAACGTTATCGCATTACGCTGTTGTTTAACGCCAATAAAGTGTATGACCGTCAGGTGGTTGAGGGCGTCGGTGAGTATTTACAGGCGTCGCAGACGGACTGGGATATTTTCATCGAAGAAGATTTTCGCTGCCGCATCGACAACATCCGTGAGTGGCTGGGTGATGGGGTGATCGCCGATTACGACGATCGCTCTATCGAAGCTCTGCTGTCGAATGTCTCTGTCCCCATTGTCGGCGTGGGTGGCTCTTATCATCGCCAGGAAGATTATCCTCCGGTGCATTACATCGCCACTGACAACGCCGCGCTGGTGGAGAAAGCTTTTCTGCATCTGAAAGAGAAGGGCATCAACCGCTTTGCCTTTTATGGTTTACCGGCCTCCAGTGGCAAGCGCTGGGCGCAGGAGCGGGAACAGGCATTTCGCCAGCTGGTAGGGCATGAGCGTTACCAGGGCGTGGTCTATCAGGGTATGGAAACCGCGCCGGAAAACTGGCAGCACGCTCAGAACCGGCTCGCCGACTGGCTGCAGACACTGCCGCCGCAAACCGGCATTATCGCCGTGACTGACTCCCGGGCGCGACATCTGCTGCAAGCCTGTGAACACCTGAAAATACCTGTGCCGGAAAAGTTAACGGTGATCGGGATTGATAATGAGGAGCTGACCCGCTATCTGTCACGCGTCGCGCTCTCGTCCGTGGCGCAGGGCTCACGGCAGATGGGTTATCAGGCGGCCAAACTGCTGCACCGTTTGCTGGATAATCAGCCTCTGCCCCTTCAGCGCATTCTGGTGCCGCCGGTGAAAGTCATCGCAAGGCGCTCAACCGACTTCCGCTCACTGCGCGATCCGGCGGTGATTCAGGCAATGCACTACATCCGCTTTAACGCCTGTAAGGGCATTAAGGTGGAACAGGTGCTGGATGCGGTCGGGCTGTCGCGATCTAACCTGGAAAAACGCTTTCGTGATGAGACTGGAGACACCATTCATGCCATGATTCATCGCGAAAAACTGGAAAAAGCGCGCGAACTGCTGGCTTCTTCATCGCTCAATATCAATGAGATCTCGCAAATGTGCGGTTACCCTTCGCTGCAATACTTCTATTCAGTGTTCCGCAAAAGCTACGACACCACCCCGAAGGAGTATCGCCAGCATTTTGGGGAGAATGTGTTGTAGAAGGAAAGGGTGAGTATGGCGGGAATGGATATCGGGTAAAAAAGCACGGGCCGCGCCACTAAAACATCCGCTGCTCACTCTCCTCCAGCACCGCCAGTGCCAGCCCGTTAGCCGGGTCAATCCGGTTCTCCGGGAAGTGCAGCTGAGTATGCGCGGCGGTAAAGGCCAGCGCGTTACCGTGTGCGGTATCGCGTACCGCCTTACAGAAGCGCTCACTGGCGTTCCACGGACAATCAATGATGATTGTGGCGGGATTGAGCAGCAGCATAATCTGACTCAGTGCCGCACCCAGATAGCCACCCGCCAGCGCCATTACCTCATCCACCACGCGTGGCGCGCTGTCGCGGTTCTGCCAGCTCAGGCCAGGCTGACGCTGTGCCAGCTGTTGTTTAATCGCAGGCTGACTGACCAGCGCTTCAAGGCAACCCCGACGACCACAACTGCAACGCGGCCCTTCGGGCTGGACAACCAGATGGCCCGCCTCGCCCGCCGTCCAACTGTGGCCGGTAAAGACTTCGCCATGCTGTACCAGTGCGCCGCCAATCCCCTCTGAAATACGCAGATAAAAATGGCTGCTCTCCACCGATAATCCACGCTGATCAACAGCCAGCAGCGCGGCGGCTTTAACATTGTTCATAATGCGAATCGGCAGACGAACGTGCTTGCGTAGCGCGCTCAGCAGGTCAACATCCTGCCATTCAAGCGGCAATGAAATGTGCATCCAGCCGCGTCGCGGATCAACGATGCCGGGAAAGCCCAGGCCAATGCCGAGCAAATCGGGATAGTGCTCAATCAGTTCCCGGCACAGCATGGCCAGCTCAGCCAGCAGGCGGGTCGGATTACTGGTATCAGTACGTAGCGTCGCTTCAGCCAGTACCTGGGAAAAATAGTCGCAGACCCGCCAGTGGACAACGTTGCGTTCCACCATAATGCCTGCGCTCTTAAGTTTTTCTGGCCTGAGGGTAATCCCGATTTTAGGCCGTCCGGCGGCCGCCACGCTGACCGGGCCCAGCTCTTCGATCAGGCCTTGTTCAAGCAGGTCATCAATGATTAACGAGACGGTATTTTTGCTGAGTGTCAGCACCTCCGCCAGATCCTGACGCGACGTCACGCGCAGCTTACGCAGCTGAGTCATCACCCGTTTCTGGTTATTCAGTCTCAGTAGTGCAGGGCCTTTGCCATTCGTTTTCATCACGGGTTCACTCAACAGAGGAGTAACAATTGAGTGTATCAGCCCATGCGGATTCTTCATCCCACACTTTGCGTGCTGTTTCACACAACCCAATCGACGGTGGCGGAGATCGTGATGATGATCGGATTGCCGGATTAACACGGGTTTTCTGCGGTACCGGCGGAGCGGGCGAGGCTGCGGGTGCAGCACCGTTGTCTGCGCCGGGTTGGGGAGAAAGACAAAGCAAGGGTGGCGAAAGGCAAGGATGCGGAACATCAGGCCCGATTAACGCAGTGACCCGGCACAGCCGGGTCACTGATTAATATTCGTCGCCGCGCACCCGACTGCGATAGCTTTCCCAGTCGAAACGCACCCACAGGCTGTTACCGAGCCGCATACGATCCATGACGCGTTCACCCAGCAGTGCATTCATACCCGCATGGTCGAGGTTAGATAACATGCCGGTCGGTCGTTTCGACGAAGAACGGCGATCAACGATCTGGTTGATGATCACTTTTTCGTAGCGCGATTCGCTCTGCATACCAATTTCATCAATCACCAGCAGATCAACGCTGCTGAGATCCTGAATCAGCCGTTCTTCGGTAATGCCGCTACTGCCGCTGAAGGTGCCCTTCATGCTCGACATCAGATCGGCGACCGTCACGATCAGCACACTTTTACCGCGCAGGATCAGGTCATTACCAATCGCGGCGGCCAGATGGTTTTTACCGGTGCCAGGGCGTCCTGAAAAGACAAAGCTGGCGATGCTGCCATCAAATTCGGCAGCGTACTGACGTGCCAGCTCCAGCGCTTTGCGCTGTCCCTCATTCTCTACCCGGTAATTATCAAATGAGCAGTTCATGTGCAGCTCACGAATACCGGATCGGCCCATCACGCGCTGCATTTTCATTGCGCGGTTTTCACGCACAATCGCCTCTGAACGCAGGCGACCCTGCTCCTGATTCCACGCCAGCAGTTCTTCGCCATTGGCAAATTTCGGCCGGGTGCCCTCAGGCATCATTCTTTTCAGACGGTTAAAGAGATCGTTGGGCGTTTTCATCATTCACCTCGGAAACCATCGGGAATGGTACGGTCAGGATCAGGCAACTGCGTAATATCACGCTTCGGTTGCCCGCCATTTGCGGCGCGGTTCATCTGAATGCTGCGCGCCAGCTTTTGTTGCCACTGCACATGATGGAACATCCGGCCTTCGGCCTGCCAGTAGGCCACAAAGGCCGCCAGCTCGCTGGGCGTCACCGGTTCACTCAGCGCCACGCCCCAGATGGCGGCCTGACGCGTAAAGTCGGCGTCCGGCTGCCAGCCCTGATACATGGCGAACTTCCCTGCTGGCGTATGAATCGCGGCGGGCGCGTCGTCATACAGGCTGTCATCCAGCGCCACATCATTTGGCTGCCGGGCGGCGGCTTCCAGCGCCAGCAGCTCAGCCAGACGCGTCGGTGTGATGGCGTACATCACCGGCGCATAGTTATCTAACACCGCCAGCGTGCCCTTTTCCGCCTGCTGCAGGGCAGTCAGCGGATCCTGTCGGAAGGCATCCAGGCCAATGAGCGTTGAAGTTAAGATTTTAGCTGACATGAAAAGACCTGAGGTTAACGAACACCTTGCGTCGGGAACCCATCGCCGACGCAGAAGTGTTTATTGTACCTGTTTTAAGGGTGCGGATCGCTTAAAAAGCAACGCTGCGGATCAGTGTGAGGTGACCGGGGAGGTCGCGTGGCGGGCCGATGCAGATTCGGTGGTTTGTACCCGGACACCCGCAGCAGCCGGACGGGTCTGCCATAAGTAGCGCACCGAGGCGAGCCAGCAGAGGCTGTATCCCAGAAGCTCGGTACCCTCTTCGGCCATGTTTTTCACCACGCGGTTGTAATCCCCCAGCATCAGATGCTGCCACAGCGCATGCACACCAAACAGGCGGGAGAAGACCAGCACCACTAAGAAGCCAGAGGCCATCACCGGCCAGCTGCGATGCAGCAGCAGATTCGCCAGCGCATGCACGGTTTTTTTCGGCGTCCGCAGCGCGACAGCCAGCGAACCCGCCGTAACGGCCAGTGCAAACCAGACCCAGCTGCCGTGCTGAAAAGTATCAAAAACAAAGTCGAGTTCGCGGATGAGCATGCAGCTGTAAAAGCCCGCCACCAAAGTCAGCGCCCCGCGCTGAGCGGGACGACGGCGAGCCGCAATAAAGAACAGTGCGGCGATCATCGCCAGCATGCATTCCTGGGTGGTTTCAGTAAAAGAGGTTTCGTGGAGCGCGTCGTTCATCCAGGCCACATCAATGTAGACAGGGACGATAGTCAACGCGAGAACCAGAGCTGCCAGAAGGAAAACCGCTATTTCGCGGCCAATAATTGTCAAATCGTTGCGCATAATGTTACCGGTATAATGATTAGCGGACTCATTATATTTTAAACGCCCGATTCCCTTTCTCATTTTATGCCCCGCTAGAAGCTGGCACTGAATCCAAAGGTATAAAGTTGCTGCTCCTGATTATTCAGCGCCTCACTTTGTGAAAACGCAGCGAAAGCCGCCAGATTCGCGTTGAGTGGCATTTGTGCACCGATGCTCACATCAATGCCGTCGGATTGATCAGAGCCGTTGGTTGCCTCGCGCCGGGGATTCTGCGATGTATCGGCCATCAGATAGTGATAACTCAGCTGCGCCCAGGGCGATATCCATCCCTGTTTCGAATCAATGCGCCAGCCGACGCTGGCGCTCTGCTCACGGCTCTGCTGATCGCTGTAATCGCATTGCAGACAGTTCATCTGCTGCGGATCGACCGCATACTGCGCCACCGGCCCGGTGGTGAGTGACGGGGCAATAGGCAGGTCAACGCCCGCCCGATAGCGTTTTCCCAGTGGCGTAGTGCCTACGCTGCCGGTTTCACTGTGCAGGGCAATGGGGGATGCGGTAGGCGAGTTAATGGCGGCTTCAAACAGGGCGCGGCTTTCATCGCTGAAGGCGAGTGGGTTCAGGGCGATCTTCTCCGCCAGGATCGTGTCGTAGTCGGGAGGGAAGACGGGATGTTGAGGCGCAGAGGTGCCGCCGCGGGCAAAAGTCGGTTGCGTTAAGAGTAACAGGCATACAGCACAGCAGGTCCGCAGACCTTTCCAACCGCTTCTCGGCACCATCGCTTCTCCGGGCAAAACTGAAGTTATTATCCGGCGTCTTAATTAAATTTTCGGCCCGTCTCTGTTATTTAACCGGTGGTTGTTTAACTATCAACCGATAAATTCTAAGATCAAGCGGACCGCCAGAATTTTCACGTCATTAAAGGAAAAAGTGATGCAACGATGTGGTTGGGTAACGCAGGATCCCCTCTATCTGGCCTATCACGACCGTGAATGGGGTGTGGTGCAAAGAGACAAGCGCGCGCTGTTTGAGATGCTTTGTCTGGAAGGACAGCAGGCGGGATTATCCTGGATCACTGTGCTGAAAAAGCGGGAAAACTATCGGGCGGCCTTTCACCAGTTTGATCCGCAGGCCATAGCATTGATGGATTCTACAGATATTGACGCGCTGATGATCAACAGCGGCATTATCCGCCACGCGGGTAAAATCGCGGCCATTATCGCTAACGCGCGTGCTTATCTTGAAATGGAGACGAAAGGCGAGGATTTCAGCCACTTCGTCTGGCAATTTGTCGATAACGTGCAAATCGTTCACGATTATCCTGATTACAGCCAGGCACCCACGACGTCAGAGCACGCCATTGCCCTCTCTAAGGCGTTAAAGCAGCGTGGTTTTAAATTCATCGGTCCCACAATTTGCTACTCCTTTATGCAGGCCTGTGGGCTGATAAACGATCATCAGAGCAACTGTTTTTGTCATCCTGACAATCAAAAGACGTGATTCACGGTAAATCAGGATTTTTCCGCACTACATTCCTTGGCATCAGGCGGCATAATCGTGCCACTTATGGGAAAGGTTTTCCCCTGTGTGTCGAATGTAAGGGAACAAAAATGCAGAAAAAATCAATCGCCATCACTTTGTTATTAAGCGGCAGCCTGGCCCTGCCAGGGTGTACGACTAATCCTTACACCGGCGAATCTCAGGCGGGTAAGTCAGGCGTGGGCGCGGGCCTGGGCGCACTCGTGGGTGCCGGTGTCGGCGTGCTCTCCTCGTCGAAAAAAGATCGTCGTAAAGGCGCACTGATTGGTGCCGCTGGCGGTGCTGCACTGGGCGGTGGCGTGGGCTACTACATGGATGTACAGGAAGCGAAACTGCGCGACAAAATGCGCGGCACGGGTGTCAGCGTGACCCGTAATGGCGATAACATCGTTCTGAATATGCCAAATAATGTCACCTTCGACTCGAATAGCAGCAATCTGAAACCGGCCGGTGCAAACACCCTGACCGGTGTTTCAATGGTGCTGAAAGAGTATCCGAAAACAGCGGTAAACGTCGTAGGTTACACCGACAGTACCGGCAGCCGTGCACTGAACATGCGCCTGTCTCAACAGCGTGCTGAAAGTGTTGCCAGCGCGTTGATCGTGCAGGGTGTTGCCAGCGATCGCCTGCGTACGCAGGGTGCAGGCCCGGATAATCCGGTTGCCACTAACAGCACCGAAGCAGGCAAAGCACAAAACCGTCGTGTTGAGATCACGCTCAGCCCACTGTAATAATCGCGCGCGCCCCCGCCCGGGGGCGTCTTTTTTTCTGTAAAGCCTTCCGCTAAAAGAACCAGTAATGTTTCGGCGAATAGAGCCAGCAGACGCTTTATGGTAGTCTGATCAAAAATTGATCAGAGAATATTTCCTCATGTCTCTTAAAGCCATCGCTACGGTTTTAGGCCTTTCCGTGACGACGGTCAGTCGTGCCCTTAATGGTTATCAGGACGTTGCTCACGAAACGCGTAAGCATATCGAAGAGGAAGCGCAGCGGCGCGGCTACCGACCCAATGCAGCGGCGCGGCGTCTGAAAACCGGTCGTGCTAACGCGGTGGGTCTTATCTACCCGATCAGTGCATCTTCTCTGAGTGGCAGCGACTTTAGCGACATGCTGCTGTCGCTGGATCATCACCTTGCCTGTCATGACATTAATCTGCTGTTACTGATGGATAAGCAGCAGAGTCAGTCGACACTGACACATCTGTTGCGCAGTGGGGCCGTGGATGCCCTTATCGTCGGTCACACGACGCCCGATGACAGCCGACTTCATGCGCTGATTCAGGCTAATTTTCGCTTTCTGGCGCTGGGCCGCAGCGATCTGCCGCCCACTTATGCCTGGCTTGATGTGGATCACTTCGCGGGTTCGCAGATGGCGGTGAGCTGGTCGCTGGCGCAGGGACGGCAGCGGATAGCCTGGCTCGGTAGCAATGAACACAGGACGCGGGTGCGTGAGCGTCGTCAGGGATATCTGACCGCGCTGGGCGATGTCGCACCTTATGCGATGGCGGCTGTGTCGCCGTCTCGCCGTGCCGGCTATCAGCAAACCAGGCAGTGGCTGGCAGAGGCAGCGTTGCCGGAAGTGATTATCACCGACTGCGCTGTGCTGGCTGAAGGCGCCGCTCTGGCACTGCAACAGACTGGGCGGTCAGCAGGTGAGCGTGCCATTCTGCTGGCAGGCTGGGAGGGATTGCCGCGTGATGCGATTCTCGATCATCCCATTGTCGCTATTCGCCAGGCAACACCGCACCAGGCCGGAGAGCAGGTGGCTGAAATGGTCATCCAGCTGATCAATGGCGCACCACCGGAAACGTTACAGACTCTTTGGCAACCCTGGCTGCAATTACCGGTATAGCACTTTTTGCGGTGAGCTTTGCTTGTGCTAGTCTCTGCCTGGTTTCTCATTTCGCAGGATATCTCATGAAAATCAGGCCGCCTCGCGCCACCATCAGCGATGTTGCTCACGCGGCACGAACGGGCAAAACCAGCGTTTCACGCTATCTCAATGGCGAGCTGCATCTGCTTTCTGACGGTTTAAAAGCGCGGATTGAGCAGGCGATTGCCGATCTCAGCTATCGTCCAAGCCAGATGGCGCGCGGCCTGAAGCGCGGACGTACCCGCCTGATCGGGCTGATTATTGCCGATATCACCAATCCCTATTCCGTTGATGTGATGAGCGGTATTGAAGCCGCCTGCCGCGAGCAGGGTTTTACTCTGCTGATGTGTAACACTAATAATGAAGTGGATCTGGAGCAGCACTATCTGCAACTGCTTAGCAGCTATCAGGTAGAAGGCATCGTGGTTAATGCGGTCGGTATGCGTGAAGAGGTGCTGAATCATCTGCAACAATCCCTGCTGCCAATGGTGCTGATTGACCGAAAAATCCCCGACTTCCCCTGCGATGTAGTGGGGCTGAATAACGCCGAAGCGGCTGAAACAGCCACGCGCCATCTGGTCGACAATGGCTATAACGCACTGCTGTTTCTGAGTGAGCCGCTGGGCAGCGTCAACACTCGCCGCGAGCGTCTGCAGGCTTTCCGCCAGCTGCTGGCAACGCATCCTAAGGTTGAGCATGAGAATACTGAAGTGGGGCTGCATCAGCCCGATGCGCTGGACCAGGCGTTGCTGGCCTTCCATCAGCGTCATACCGGCAAACGCTGCGCGGTGATGGTCGCCAACGGGGCGCTGACGCTGCAGGTGGCGCGATCGTTACAACGACTCAATCTGCACTGGGGCCGCGATATTGGCCTGCTCGGTTTTGATGAACTGGAGTGGGCGGCGCTGGCCGGTGTCGGTATCACCACGCTGAAACAACCCACCTGGCAGATTGGCTTCAGTGCGCTGGAACGCCTGATTGCCCGAATTGAGGGCAGTGATGTGCCGGTTGGCGAGCAGGTCTTCTCTGGCGAACTGATTGTTCGCGGCTCAAGCCAGCCTCTGGGCTGAATTTCAGATTTAACCTTCCGTTTACGTGCTCGCTTCGTGAGCACGATCATAATTTCACAGTTTGCTCCTTTGCTTTGGAACCGGTTCCATTTAGGGTTTTTCTATTCGTTATGGGCAGAACCCTGCCATGGAGTAGAACATGAAACCTGACATCATTGTGGTGACCGCCGCTTATGGTCACGCGCAGATCGCCGCACTCGGTGGTCAGCGTGCGCTGCTGCCGATTATTCAGCAGGCGGGCGCTGACGGCGTTGAAATCCGCCGTGAACTGCTTGATGACACGGCGCTTACCGATCTGCCAGCACTAGGCCGGGCGGTGGCGCAGCATCAGCTGCACGCCAGCTATTCGGTGCCCGATACGCTGTTTTGTGACGGCGGCGAAATCAATCCACGCCTGATCCACTACGTTGAAGAAGCACGCCAGTTAAACGCTCAGCGGCTGAAAGTGGCGCTGGGAGACTTTACCGGTGCACTCCCTCGCGAAACGTTGCAGACGTTGCTGGCGGATCTGCCGTTTCAGCTGACCGTGGAAAATGACCAGACTGAGCATGGTCGACTGGCGCCGTCCGTCGCCTTTTTTACGGCGGTCAGGGAAGCCAATCTACCGATCAGCATGACCTTTGATATGGGTAACTGGTGCTGGACCGGGGAAGATGCCGACCAGGCAGCGCAACAACTGGCTGCGCAGGTGGGTTATGTGCACGTCAAAGCGGCCGTGCCGCACCAGGATAGCTTCCGGGCGATTGCGCTGGATGAGGCGGATGACCACTGGCGCACGCTGCTGCAACAGCTGCCCGCACAGGCACCGCGCGGTATCGAATTTCCGCTGGAAGGCGACGATCTGACTGCGGTGACACGCCACTATGTGTCGCTGCTGCGTAACGTGTAAGGAACAGATATGACGCACATTAATCATCACAACGGTCCACTTGATGTGGTCACCATCGGTGAAGCGATGGCGATGTTTATTGCCCGCGAGACTGGCGATCTGGCCGCAGCAGAGACCTTTGTTAAACGCGCAGCGGGCGCTGAACTCAATGTGGCGACCGGCCTGGCACGTCTTGGCCTGAAAGTGGGCTGGGTCAGCCGTATCGGCGATGACGCTTTCGGCCGGTTTATCTGCCAGCAGCTGGAAAAAGAGGGTATCGACCACGCCTGTGTGACGGTCGATAAACGCTATCCCACCGGTTTTCAGCTCAAGTCCAAAGTGGATGACGGTTCTGATCCGCTGGTGGAATATTTTCGTAAAGGCTCGGCGGCCAGCCATCTGTCGGTTGACGATTTTGATGCAGACTATTTCGGCTCGGCGCGTCATCTGCACCTGAGCGGTGTGGCGGCGGCGCTGTCAGAGAGCTCGCTGGCGCTGCTGAAGCACACCGCCAAAGAGATGCGTGCACGCGGTAAAACTATTTCGTTTGACCCTAACCTGCGGCCGGTGTTGTGGCGCAGCGAAGAGGAGATGCGTAAGCAACTCAATCTGCTGGCGGAGTATGCCGACTGGGTGCTGCCGGGCGAAAAAGAGGGGCTGATTCTGACCGGTTATCGTCAGCCGGAAGCGATCGCCGATTTCTATCTCGACAAGGGTGTGAAAGCCGTGGTCATAAAAACCGGTTGTGACGGTGCCTGGTATAAAACGTCGCAGGGCGAAAAGGGTCAGGTTGAGGCGATAAAAGTCGATAACGTGGTGGATACCGTGGGTGCCGGTGACGGCTTTGCCGTTGGCGTTATCAGCGCCCTGCTGGAAGGTCAGTCGCTGCCGCAGGCGATTCGTCGCGGCAACAAAATTGGTTCGATGGCGATTCAGGTCATTGGTGACAGCGAAGGTCTGCCGACGCGTCAGCAACTGGGCGACGTGTAGTTCGCGCCCCTCTACAGTCACAGGAGTTCCCGATGAAAAAGCAGACAATCGCGCCAAAACGCTGGTGGTTCATCATGCCCATCGTGTTTATCACCTACAGCCTGGCGTATCTTGATCGTGCAAATTTTAGCTTCGCTTCTGCTGCCGGGATTAATGACGATCTCGGCATCACCAAAGGCATGTCCTCGCTGCTGGGTGCGCTGTTCTTCCTGGGTTACTTCTTCTTCCAGATCCCGGGTGCGATTTACGCCGAACGCCGCAGCGTCAAGAAACTGATCTTCGTTTGCCTGATTCTGTGGGGCGGCTGCGCCTCGCTGACCGGCGTGGTCAGCAACATTCCGATGCTGGCAGCCATTCGCTTTGTTCTGGGCGTGGTGGAAGCTGCGGTAATGCCTGCGATGCTGATTTATATCAGCAACTGGTTTACCAAATCGGAGCGTTCACGCGCCAACACCTTCCTGATCCTGGGGAATCCCGTCACGGTGCTGTGGATGTCGGTGGTGTCGGGCTATCTGATCGAATCCTTTGGCTGGCGTGAGATGTTTATCATCGAAGGGATTCCTGCGGTGATCTGGGCGATCGCCTGGTGGTTCCTGGTGCAGGATAAACCCGCACAGGCGCGCTGGATGAGCGATGCCGAGAAAGCGGCGTTGCAGGCTGAACTGCAGAAAGAGCAGGAAAACATCAAAGCGGTGCGCAACTACGGTGAAGCGTTCCGTAACCGCAACGTGATCATTCTCTGTCTGCAATATTTTGCCTGGAGCATCGGCGTGTACGGCTTTGTGCTGTGGCTGCCGTCGATTCTGCGTAACGGCACGCAGATGGGTATGGTCGAAGCGGGCTGGTTGTCAGCGGTGCCTTATCTGGCGGCGACCATTGCGATGGTGATTGTCTCCTGGGCGTCTGACAAAACCCAGAACCGCAAGCTGTTCGTCTGGCCACTGCTGCTGGTGGGGGCGCTGGCTTTCCTCGGCTCGTATCTGGTGGGATCGAACCACTTCTGGATGTCCTACACCCTGTTGGTGATTGCCGGTGCCGCGATGTATGCGCCTTACGGACCGTTCTTTGCCATCATCCCTGAAATGCTGCCGCGTAATGTTGCCGGTGGTGCAATGGCGCTGATCAACAGCATGGGTGCGCTGGGGTCGTTTATCGGTTCATGGATTGTCGGCTATCTTAATGGAGCCACCGGCAGCCCATCCGCCTCCTACATCTTTATGGGATCGGCCCTGCTGGTTTCGGTGTGGCTGACGCTGATTGTGAAGCCGGCGCAGAATAAAGCGCCACCGTTGCAGGGTGCGAAACCGGCCTGAAAGCGTAAACGTTAGCCTCTATTTCTCCGGGCGGCCTGCAAGCCGCCCGTAACTTATTGACCGGGAGCCACCGAATGAAACCCGCTGTAATTCTTTATAAAAAACTGCCTGACGATCTTTATGCCCGCCTGGCTGAACAGTGTGACGTGACGGAAATCAGCGATCTCTCACCAGAGAGCCAGCAGAAGTATGCTGCGGATTTCCAGCAGGCAGAAGGTCTGCTGGGATCGGGCGGTAAAGTGAATGGCGAGCTGCTGGCGAAAATGCCCAATCTTCGCGTCTGCTCCAGCGTCTCTGTGGGCTACGACAATTTTGATGTAGACGCCCTGAATCAGCGTAATGTGGTGCTGATGCACACGCCGACCGTGCTGACCGAAACCGTGGCAGACACCATGATGGCGCTGGTGCTGAGCACGGCGCGCCGGGTGCCGGAACTGGATGCCTGGGTTAAAGCGGGTAACTGGCAGAAAAGCATCGGACCGGCGCAGTTCGGCATCGACGTGCATCATAAAACGCTGGGTATTCTCGGCATGGGACGTATCGGGATGGCGCTTGCGCAGCGGGCGCACTTTGGCTTTGGCATGAAAATCCTCTATAACGCCCGCCGTGAGCATGAGGAGGCACAGTCACGCTTTGGCGCACAGCGCTGTGAACTGGAAGCGCTGCTGAAGCAGAGTGATTTCGTCTGCATTAGCCTGCCGCTGACTGAAGAGACACACCATCTGATTGGGGCCGCCGAGCTGGACCTGATGAAACCGGATGCGGTGCTGATCAACGCCGGTCGCGGACCGGTGGTGGATGAGAAGGCGCTGATCGCTGCCTTGCAGGCAGGCAAACTGCATGCCGCCGGACTGGATGTGTTTGAGCAGGAGCCGGTCTCTGCCGACTCCCCGCTGCTGTCATTGCCCAATGTAGTGACGCTGCCGCACATCGGTTCTGCGACTCACGAAACCCGTTACGGCATGATGCAGGATGCGGTAGAAAATCTTATCGCCGCACTTGGCGGAAGCGTCGAGAAGAACTGCGTTAACCCGCAGGCACTGAAGTAATCCCCACGCCTTCCCATTGCGCCCGCCGATGGCGGGCGTTATGGTGGACCCCCGATTCGTTATCACAAATATTTAACCGCTATGTCCTTTTCTCAGTTCGGCGACAAATTTACCCAACATTCCGGCATCTCACGTCTGATGGAAGATATGGGCGCGGGCCTTCGCACGCCCGGCACCATCATGCTGGGTGGCGGCAATCCGGCGCAAATTCCGGCCATGAACGACTACTTTCAGCAACTGCTGCAGCAGATGCACGAGGAAGGCAAACTCAGCGAAGCGCTTTGCAATTACGACGGTCCGCGTGGCAAAGCGACGCTGCTGGCGTCACTGGCTGAATTGCTGCGTGAACAGCTTGGCTGGCCGATCACCGCAGAGAATATCGCACTGACCAACGGCAGCCAGAGCGCCTTCTTCTATCTGTTTAACCTGTATGCCGGTCGCCGGGCCGATGGCAGCAAGAAGCGAGTGCTGTTCCCGCTGGCGCCTGAGTATCTTGGCTATGCGGATGCCGGTCTGGAAGAGGCGCTGTTTGTCTCGGCGAAGCCGAACATTGAGCTGCTGCCGGAAGGCCAGTTTAAATATCATGTCGATTTCGAGCATTTGCCGATGAACGATGAGGTCGGGCTGATCTGCGTCTCGCGCCCGACAAATCCTACCGGTAATGTGATCACTGATGATGAGCTGATGCAGCTCGATGCGCTGGCACAGCAGCATGACGTGCCGCTGCTGATCGACAATGCCTATGGTGTGCCGTTCCCCGGCATCATCTTCAGCGAGGTGTGCCCGCTGTGGAATCCCAACATCATTCTCTGCATGAGTCTGTCGAAGCTCGGCCTGCCAGGTGCGCGTTGCGGCATTATTATTGCTGACGAGAAGACGATTACTGCACTGAGCAACATGAACGGCATTATCAGTCTGGCACCGGGCAGCATCGGTCCGGCCATCGCCAATGAGATGATTCGTCGCGGCGATCTGTTGCGGCTCTCCGAAGAGGTGATCAAGCCGTTCTATCATCAGAAGGTGCAGCAGACCATTGCAATCCTGCGGCGCTATCTGCCGGAAGAGCGCTGTCTGATCCACAAGCCGGAAGGCGCGATTTTCCTCTGGCTCTGGTTCCGCGATCTGCCGATCACCACTGAATTGCTTTATCAGCGGCTTAAAGCGCGCGGCGTGCTGATGGTGCCAGGCCACTTCTTCTTCCCGGGCCTCGAACAGGCGTGGCCGCACACCCATCAGTGCATGCGGATGAACTACGTGCCGGATGCAGAGAACATTGAAAGGGCGGTGCAGATTCTGGCGGAAGAGGTTGAGATCGCCTGGCGCGACAGCTAATCCTGCTCTTCCTGTGGATCGGTTAACGACAGCTGGCACCACTGTGCCAGCTGCTTAATGGCCTGTTCCACCTCCGCATTCCAGCCGAAACCGGCATTCAGCCGGAAACAGTGATCGTAGCGATCATCGGTGGCAAAAATGTGGCCCGGTGCAATGCCGATACCCGCATTACGCGCTTTCAGAAACAGTTCGCGCACGTTCAGCGCCTCTCCCGGCATCTCAACCCACAGCACATAGCCTCCTTCCGGATCGGACACCCGCGTTCCCGCCGGAAATTCCCGCAGCACCGACTGACGCATTTCGCGAATTTGCCGTGCCAGCTCGCGACGCAGCTTGCGCAGATGCGCATCATAGCCGCCGCTGCGCAGCAACTCCGCCACTGCCGCCTGTGACAGCACCGAGGTGCCCATCGTCGAGGTATATTTTAGCGAGGCGATTTTGCGCATGTAGTTAACACTGTGAACCCAGCCAATACGAATGCCGGGTGCTACGGTTTTAGAGAAGCCGCTGCAGAGAATGGCGTTGGGGCTGAAGGCGCGCATCGGGAAGGGGCGACGCTCACCAAAGGCGGTATCGCCAAAAATATCATCCTCAATGATCACCACATCGTTTTCATCCGCCTGCCGCGCAATATAGGCTTTATGCTCGTTGGGAATGCTCTTGCCCAGCGGATTATTGACGTTGCACAGGGTCAGAAAAACCCGCACCGCCTTGCGTTGAAATAATCCGGTCAGCTTCGCCACATTCACATACCCTTCCGGCCCGGCTTCCACTTCAATCACCCGTAAATTGAGATTGTGCAGCATCTGCAGCAGCACGAAGTAGCAGGGCGACTCGACTGCCACCACATCGCCTGGCTGGGTGGTAGCACGCAGCGACAGCGAGATCGCCTCAATGCAGCCGTTGGTGATCAGAATGTCGTCGGCGCTGATATTGCAGCCGTAATCGACCGCGCGACGGGCAATCTCAGTTTTCAGCGGCGCATAGCCGGTACCTTTGACCGTATTGCCGAGCAGAGCCGGTTTGCTGTAGCCCATCTGGCGCATCAGCAGGCCGATGCGCTTGACCGGGTAAAGTGCGCTGTCGCCGTTGGCCAGATCGAGCCGTACCCGGCAGTCTGAGCCGAGCATCGCCAGATGCAGTTCTGTCTGCTCATCCAGCGGCGCGATGGCGCGCGGCTGTTCGCTGACGGCGGGCAACTGACGCGAAGCGGGCCGCTGCGGGGCAACAAAAAAGCCCGATTTAGGGCGGGCGACGGCGTAGCGCTCATCTTCCAGCGTGCGCAGGGTTTTCAGGGCGGTGGTGAGGCTGACATTGTACTGCGTCGCCAGCGTCCGCACCGACGGCAGACGACTGTCGGGTGCCAGCGAACCGGCATGAATGGCCTGCTTAATCTGTTCTGCGATCTGGCGGTAACGACTGTTCTGACTCTCCTGTTCCCCGATAACATCGGCCATCTGTTCCACCCCATATCGCGCTGATCTGTGCATATTCAACAGAGTACATTCAAAGTACTTTAGGCTGCATCTCTTAATTATTCATGACGCTAAACGGCCCGGCGACCTCGTCAGCCGCCGGGCTTCAGGCCATAAAGTGATTCTGTTCACCTGAGGGAAACGTGAAAAATGAATAATCTGCCCGCCATGATGAAGGAGATTGAAGCGTATCTGTCACCCGCCATTATTGAGTCAGCTCAGCGCTGCTCTGGCCGCCTGATGGCGGCGTTGCCGGATCAGCAGCAACTGGAGAATAACCGTGTATTGCTCGCTTATGGCGGCGGAAAAGACAGCAGCTACATGGTGGCTTACGTGCGCTACATTCAGGGCCTCATCTGGCAGCAACAGGGCAGCACCTTTCATCTGCGGGTCAGCACCAACCGCCATGCGGCAATGAATCAGAGCGTGATGGAGAATATCCACCGTGTTTATCAGGCGCTGGCCATGCATAACGATGACCGGGCGGAGTGTCTGGTGGTGGATGGCCTGCTGATCCGGCCATTTGACCGGGCACTGCCGATGCCGGAGAGCGTGCGGCAGCAGAACCGTAATGACGTACTGATGAATGGCCACCGCTTTCGCGCCGATGCGCGCTCCACCTTCTGCAACGCCTGTAATCTCAGCATGGTGAACTCCTTTGGCCTGGCGGCAGACTATAACGGCGGGGTGGATATGATTATCACCGGCGACTCGCCGCAGGAGCAGGCCGCCTATGTCGCCTGGGCGCGGCACCTTTCCCGGCTTTTTGATGCGCCCGTAGCGGACAAAAGCCGGGGCTTTAGCGGATTTCTGCAGACGCTGGACGGTGTGGCTGAGCGCTACTTCTCTGACGTTTACGGGGCCGATCAGCTGACGCCCGCGCACCGCATCACCCACCAACTGGCGCGCGACCCGCTGTTTTTCAACATCTATCAGGACACCGCCTATGAAGCGGGTGCGCACTGGGCGCTGCTCAGCGAATTTATGCACTTCCGTTTTGATGAACTGATGTTCAGCTTTTCCGAGTCCGACTGCGGTAATCCGACGCTGATGGCGCATCTGCGCGGACTGCGGGCTGAAACGCTGCTGCAGCGCCACTACGCTGAAGGGATTCGCGAATATGTGCGCTTCGCGTTGGGGCTGATGGTGAAGAAAGATTTTCCGCCTGCGCTTATTGATGAGATGGCAACGCGCTATCAGGACGACGACGCCATCTGGCAGCAACGGCAGCGCGCAGCAGACTTCGCTATGCAGGCGTTTAACCTCAGTGAAGATCAGTTGATCTGCATGATCTACTCACCCTTCCTGGCACACGGAGAGCAACTGGGACACTGGCTGTCGCAGCAGCAGATTGCGCTGGAGGAAGCCGCTATTCGCGATCTGATTGAACAACGCAATAACGACGTCGAACTGGCTCAGCAGTTAACACAGCTCTCCGGCCTGACGCTGACACAGATGCGCCACTGCTGGCAGAGCAGGCCGGTCAGTTCGCTGCTGGAGGGCAAAAGCACCGATCCGCTGTCGCGCGTCCTGCGTTTTGATCCTCACAAAGCGGTGATTCAGGTCAATAACGGTGTGCTCAATGACATCGTGACAGAAATCATTTCCGGGCGTTAACCCGGTAAGGCGAGGCGATGAAAAAGATTTTCCTGCAAATTGGCGCCACCCGCGACGGACAAAATCCTTATTGCGCGGTGGCGAAGCGCGACGGCTATTTTACCGTGCTGGCGGAAATGGGTGATTTTGTCGATTACCAGTCGCTCAGTCTGGCGTTGCCGTTTGATCTGATTATTCGCCTCGACCGTCCTGAGAATCCGTGGGAGCTCATGCAGGCTTATCTGCATGCCGGTTTACTGGCGCATCCGCTGGTGGTGCTGGCAGGCTTTGAAGCTTACAACGCCAGCGCCGGACGGCTGCGTGAGATGCTGGCCGGGCCAGACGCGCCTGCCGCCTTTATTCCCATGGATAAATATGCGCAGCGCATGGCGCTGAAAAAAGCCTGGCCGCGCTTCCCGCAGCCAGAGTTCCGCTTTTTCGCGTCACCGCTCAGCATTCTGGATGCGGAACAGGCGCTGATCTATCCGTGTGTCGTGAAACCAGTGGATGGCGGCGGCGGCCTGGGCATCTTTCTGATTGAACGCGCCGATCAACTGCGCAGTGTGGTGAAACAGCTGGTGCAGACCATGAACTATGGCGGTCGCGGCTTCAGCGGCTTTATTGTGGAAAGTGCGCTGACAGGCACTGAGTTTTCGTTGCAGGGTGTGGTGCATCAGGGGCATCCCCAGGCACTGACCTGCTGCCAGAAGGTGATTGAGCAGCACCGGGATAGCCAGGGATGCGTCAGTTTTTATGAGTCGGGGCATGTAGCAATGGCGGCAGCGGCCTTGCCGGCATCGTTCAGTAGCCTGATGACCTTCTGTTGTGAAACCTTTGGCTATCTTCAGGGCGCGTTTCATATCGATTTTATTGTGGTTAATGGCGTACCGCATTTCCTTGAGATGGGATTCCGGCTTTCCGGCATGGGGGTGGCAATGCTGGTGCAGGAGGCAACGGGCATCAACTGGGCGGATGTCACCTTCCGGCTGGAGGCGGGCGATCCACTGCCTGCTTTTGCTTTCACCGGATCCGGTGCGGTTGGACAGCTGCGGTTACGGCAACCGGCGCAGCTGCAGGCTGCCGAAAGCTGGATCGAACAGCATCAGCAGGGTGCGCTGTTGCCCCCCCTCAGATTGCCTGCACTGCAGGTTTCGCCACGCTCCTCGCTCTATGCCGATCTGACCCGTCATGCGGGTATCCTCGCCACCTTCAGTCTGACAGATACAGCACGTGAGCCAATCATGACCACGTTTAAGCAGGTGATTGCCGCGCAATCAGTCACCGCCGGGAGAGACAAAGTATGTGCAGGATGATTCTGGCATATGGCCAGTTTGACAGCGCACAGATTCTGGAGGCAGCACGCGCCATGAGCTGCGGCGAAGGCGCCGAACACGATGGCCCGATCAAATCGCATCCCAATGGCTGGGGCTGTCTGTGGCTGGAACAGGGCGAGATTCACACCCTGCATGGCACCGGCCCGTTCGCAGACGCCCTGCCGGGTATTGACGTGGATCGTCTGCGCAGTCGGTTTCTGGCGGTTCATGTGCGTCACGCCACATTGAGCAAAAATCAGGGGATCGAGTTTTCGCATCCGCTGTGGCGCAACAGCGCCGGACATCAGTGGTACATGATGCATAACGGCTTTCTGCCGACCATTTACCGTCAGCTCGGCCTGGCGGAATCACGCTTCGATTCTGAAGAGTATCTGCGCTATTTAGTGGATCAGACCACCCCTGCTGATTTCACCCGGGACTATCTGCGCGCAAAGATGGCGCAGGTTGAGCCAGGCGGCAGCGCAGGCAATGCCATTTTCGTCACCCGCGACAAAGCCTGGGCGTGGCAGTGGTATCCGCACGACACCCCCTGGCCGGACTATTTTACGATGCATTTTCGGCAACAGGACGGTTGCACGCTGATCGCCTCTGAACCCGTGGCAATACCAGGCAGCGCCAGCAGCTGGCGGCGAATGAATAATCATGAACTCTATGAAATACCGTTTAGGGAGTGATAAACATGGCAATTTTCAATCAGTTCCGCGTGATTAATCCCAACATGTTTGTGGAATCGACCTGGCTGGATGACATCGTCACTGCACGGGTGCCGCTACTGGTGCTGCGTAACTTTCTGACGTCAGACGTGCGGCAAGCGGTGGTGACTGACCTGCAGAGCTGCCGGGAAAAGATCCGTGTCTCTCACTATCCCAATGGCGCGCTGACCACGCTGGGTCCCTATCTGGCACGCCATACGGCGGCACATGATAACTATTTCACTGAGCTGCGCGATATCCAGCCGGCGCTGCCGGCATCACTCAACATACTGCGCGAACAGATTTACCGCTGGGTGCAGCACGCGCTGCGGCTGGAGAGCTTAAACATCGCCCACGAACCGGGTTGTGGTGACTACGCCGGTTCTATCGTGCGCTTTCATGCTGATGGCGTCGCGAACCCGCTACATAACGACAATATCGTGCGCGATGCTGCAGGAACCTCGCTGGTGGTGACACAAATATTGCATCAGCTCAGCTGCGTGGTCTGCCTGCAGGAGTGCAGCGCGGGTGGTGCGCTGCGCATCTACAACAAAAAGTGGTCGCCGGAGGATGAGCAGTTCAAAACCGCCGGTGAGCTGGGCTATCGCAGCGGGGTCATTGATCACAGCGAGATCTGCGAATTTTCACCGCGCAGTGGCGATGTCTATTTGTTTAATCCCGCTTTTTATCATGAGATTGATCGGGTCGAAGGCGATACCCGTATCACGATGGGCTTCTTTTTCGGGCTGACCGATAAAAAGATGAAACATGCTATCGCCTGGAGCTAAGCCAGGTTGTGCCATTAAGTTGTGCCAGAAAAGGAGAAGGGAATGACGACGTTTGAAAAGATTACTGCGCTGCTGGATCAGCATCAGGCCAGCTACCGTGTGGTGGAGCATGAGGCGGTAGGGCAGACCGAGCAGATCAGCCAGATACGCGGCAACGCACTGAGTCAGGCGGCCAAAGCGATGGTGCTGGAGGTGAGCATGCCGGATGGTGCGCCCTCGCGACAGCTGCTGGCCATTGTGCCGGGCGACTGCCGGATCAATTTCAAAAATGCGGCTCGCGCGATCGGTGGCAAAAAATCCTCTTTCGCCGCGCCGGAGCTGGCACAGGCACTGACCGACTGCGTCATGGGCGCTGTGCCGCCATTTAGTTTTGATGACCGGCTGGCGCTGCGGGTGGATTCCCGGCTGCAACAGGTCGGCACATTATGGTTTAACGCGGGCGAACTGGAGAAGTCGATCGCGCTGGCTGCAGAGGATTATTTTCGCATCGTGGGGGACGCGTGTTGTGCTGATATCGCCACCCCGATTGCGGTCACCGCCTGACGGCGGCACAAGGAGTTTCTGATGTCGGTAAAAGATATGCTGTTAGCGCTGTGCGTGGTGGTGGCGTGGGGCGTGAATTTTGTGGTGATTAAGCTGGGGCTGCAGGGCATGCCGCCCTTTTTGCTCGCCGGACTGCGTTTCTCTCTGGTCGCCTTTCCCGCCATTTTCTTTGTGCGTCGCCCGCCGATCCCGCTGCGCTGGCTGGTGGTTTACGGCATGACCATCAGTTTTGGTCAGTTCGCGTTTCTGTTCCTGGCGATCAAGCTTGGTATGCCAGCCGGTCTGGCCTCGCTGGTGCTGCAGGCGCAGGCCTTCTTTACCCTGTTGCTGGGCGCGCTGCTGCTGGCGGAAAAGCTGCGCTGGAATCATATCGTCGGGATTATCATCGCCACGCTGGGGATGTTTATGCTGGCAACAGCAGGCATGGAAGGGCAAACCAGCGCCGGTATTACGCTGACCACCATGATGCTGACACTGTCGGCGGCGCTGTCATGGGGGCTGGGCAATATCACTAATAAGATCATTATGCGGAACCGCAGTGTGCCGATCATGTCGCTGGTGGTCTGGAGTGCACTGGTACCGGTCATTCCCTTTTTTGCCTGTTCGCTGCTGTTTGATGGCGAGGCCGCCATCGTTAACAGCCTGCGGCATATCGGCCTGCAGACCGTGCTGGCGCTGTTCTATCTGGCGTTTGTCGCCACCATTGTGGGCTATGCCATCTGGGGGAATCTGCTAAGTCGCTATGAAACCTGGCGCGTCGCGCCGCTGTCGCTGCTGGTGCCGGTTGTAGGGATTGTTACCGCTGCGCTGGTGCTGGATGAGCATCTCTCCGGGCAGCAGATGCTGGGCGCGGCAGTGATTATTCTGGGGTTGCTGGTCAATGTGTTTGGTGGCGTGCTGGGTCAGCGTTTAGCGATGAGAACGCAGCCGTAAAGGTAAAAAACGCCGCTGCCACGGCGTTAGAGGTTGTTGATAAAATCTGACCCGGTTAGCTGTGAGACCTGGCAAGCGCAGGAAGCACGGTCAGATCGGAAAGACGCAAAAACCGCCCTCCATGGCACGCTCGGCCCGCGCGATTACGCACCTCATCCCTGAGGTGCGCCCGCTGCCGGGCCAACGCTTCGCGTTGTTCAAAAACGCTCCCGACGTTTTTGTCCATGGCGCGGGACGCTTTCCTCTTCTGCCCGTGTTTCCTGCGCGTTGAGTTTACTCGTTGCGGCCAGATTCACCCTGATTTGGGTATGCCAGCAGTCTGAAACGCCGCTGACGCTGCGTATGCATCAAAAACAACAAACGCCGCATTAGCGGCGTTTGTTGTGGTTAATTCTGAATCCCAATCTTACTTCAGAATCTCAATACGGCGTGGTTTCGCCTCTTCCGGCACCAGACGTTCAAGGTCGATGCTCAGCAGACCATTTTCGAGACGGGCATCGCGCACCACAATGTGGTCGGCGAGCTGGAATTTACGCTCGAAGTTGCGCTCGGCGATTCCCTGATACAGGTATTTACGCTCGGCCTGCTCTTCAGGATGGGCTCCCCGCACAATCAGCACGTTATCGTGCGCTGTAATATCCAGTTCGCTCTGAGAAAAACCGGCCACCGCAATCGTAATGCGATAGTGATTTTCATCGACCAGTTCTACGTTATAAGGAGGATAGCCGCCATTGCTCTGATTCTGATTAGATTCGAGCAGGTTAAACAGGCGATCAAAACCGATAGCAGAGCGATAAAGTGGGGTGAGATCAAAATTACGCATATTAAGACTCCTGAAGTTCAGCAAGTTTTGGCAACCTTCCACTAGTGGACAGGCTGGATACGGCACCTCACTGTCCCTTGCGGCAACCGTGAGTGCGTCCGTAAAGTAAAAATGGGTATCAGAAGAGGATTTTCAAGAGGGTAAAATGCAATTTTTTTCGCCAATCTGAGGAAATGACATACACTCAGGACTACTTTTGCCAGACCAGAACGGACTTCGCCCCAGAGTGTTGACGTTGTCTGGCAAGCAAACTCAGCCAGGCTTATGCCATGACTGAAGGGATGATGATGATGAAATTAAAGACCTTACCTCTGGCTGGAATAGTGTGCTGCGCAATGGTGACAACCGGCTGTTCCAGCGTGATGTCTCACACCGGTGCGAGTCAGGGCTACTATCCCGGCACCCGTGCCAGCGCTGACATGCTGGCCGATGGTGATACCAGCTGGGCGCTGAAGCCGCTGGCGTTAATCGATCTTCCTTTCTCTGCCGTGCTGGATACGTTGCTGCTGCCGTGGGACTACTACCGTAGCGACCAGGACAAAACTCTCGACTCCCCACGTGAACGCATCCTGCAGAGCGAAAGACTCGCGCATACCAACGAAAGCCTGGCACAGGCGCAGCCTATGCCTCCTGTGCGGTCGCAGCCGCAACCGTAAAGAGTTGCCGCCAGCCATTCACCTCACGCATATAAGCAATCTGTGTACCGTCCGGTGACCAGACCACCGCGTCACCTGACGGTGCTTCTTCCGTTCTGCCGGTCAGCCGCTGACACGCGCCGCTCTCAACGTCACATCGCATCACGCTGTTATCACAGATAAAGGCAATCGCCTGGCCCTCAGGATGCCAGCTAAAGGCGGACTGAATGCTGTGGCTGAGTCGGGTAATCTGACGCGGTTCGCCGCCATTGGGCGACACCATCCAGAGCTGGATCACCTCTCCGGCATCCGCCATCAGAAACGCGATCTGGCTGCCATCCGGTGCAGCACGCAGCCAGTGGCGCGGTTGCAGCGCCACGCCGCGGCTGTGCGTCAGGCGACGCTGCTGCACGCCAGCCGGTGGCGCAGGTAACTGCTGGCTGCTGCCCTCCAGCGGCTTCTCTCCGGCGCGGGCGTAATCCTCCAGCGCGTCAGGCAGATCAACAATAAAAACTTCAGGCCGTTTCTCGCCCTGTGCCGTCACGGTGTCGCCAATAAAAGCGATAGCCCAGCGCTGCCAGCTGCCGTCTGGTTTCTGATAACCGCGCTCACCGACCCAGCACTCCTCATAAGCACGATTGATCTGGTCGCTGCCGGGTTGTGGTTCCGTATGCGTCTGGCTCACCAGCACGCAGAAAAAAGTGCCGTCATATTCACGCGGATGCTGCTTTACAGGCGTGACAGCACACAGCGGCAAGGCGACGCCGACGTTGCGCAGATCCTGACGGCTATCCAGTTCATGCATCACGTGGTCATTGTAGGTAAAGCTCAGGCGTGAACCATCAGGGCTGAAAACATGCACATGCGAACCACCACGCAACGCGCCAGGGGTGAACGGCGGCGTGATATCGCAGGCATCCAGATTCACCGCCGCGCCGTTCTGAACGATCACACCGCGCCGGTGGTGGAAATCATACTGCCAGCTGGCATCAGGATGTTCCGGGCCATGAATGCAGACGTAGCGTGGCGGCAGGTCGGGACTGACCGTAACGACACCGACGTGGGCTCCGTGTCGGGCCTGATAGAGCACCTCTACCTCTCCGGTCATCACATTGACCCGCTCAATGGTCTGGCTGGTAAACGACACGCCCGAGGGACGGACGTCAAACGCCAGCCACTGACTGTCGGCAGTCCAGATATTGATATTGGTGAGCTGATGCTGACGGGCAGCAAAGGTGATCTGTTTTTCTGACATGATAAAACCCACGGAGACAGCGTTGCCCGACAAATTACGCGATTCTGTTTTGCGGTGCAGCTTTTTTGCCGGATGCAGGGAGCCGGGCCGCTGCGGCCCGGCAGAGAACAGAGCCGTTAAAGCACTAACTCTTCAATGGCATGCGCCACACCATCTTCCATATTGGTTTTGGTGATGAATTGCGCGATTTTCTTAACAGAATCAATGGCATTACCCATTGCGACGCCGGTTCCGGCGTATTCAATCATCGCCAGGTCATTCTCCTGGTCGCCAATCGCCATCACCTCTTCCTGCTTAAGACCGAGCTTGTCAGCCAGCATTTTGACGCCCTGGCCTTTATTCACCCGACGATCGAGAATTTCCAGGTAGTAAGGCGCGCTCTTCAGGATGGTATAAGTCTGGTGAGCATGTTCGGGCAGACGGGCAATCGCCGCGTCGAGCAAATCCGGCCGGTCAATCATCATCAGTTTCGGGAAGCGCATGGCGCGATCCATCTCTTCCACGGCGCGATAGCGCACCGGAATCCCGGTCAGGCTCGCTTCATGGATGGTGTATTCACTGATGTCTTTATTGGGTGTGTAGAGATGGGATTTGTCGAACGCCTGGAAATGCACGCCAAGCTCACGTGCCAGATTCTCGATGTAGAGGTAGTCGTCAAAGGTCAGCGTCACTTCCGCCACACACTCACCATCTTCGGCCTGATGAACCAGCGCACCGTTGTTGCTTATCGCATACTGGCCGGGCGTCTGCATATCCAGCTCAATCAGATAGCGCTGGATACCCACAAATGGCCGGCCGGTGGTCAGCACAATCGACACACCTTTCTGGCGGGCGCGATCCAGGGCAGATTTCACCCCTGGTGTGATCTCATGTTGCGGGTTGAGCAGGGTGCCATCCATGTCGATAGCGATCAATTTAATAGCCATACAATCCTCGTAGCGTCTGGGTTTTATTCAATGCTAGCGCGATTCAGCGCACATTGACCAGCTTCATGGCAGGCAGGAACGGACAGCAAACCGCTGGGTTCAGGCGGTAAAGAGATCGCGGTGGATTTTAATCACGGCTTTTCGGATAGTTGCGGGTTCGCCTGGCGAACAGCAGGGGCGCGGCCTGACGGATTTTCGCCCGTACGGTACAAAAAAAGGCCATCACCTGAGTGATGGCCTGTTACGTCCGCTGCCGGTTAGATATCGATATTGGCGGCTTTCAGCGCATTCTCTTCGATGAAGGCGCGACGCGGCTCCACCGCATCGCCCATCAACGTAGTGAACAGCTGGTCAGCGCCAATCGCATCTTTAATGGTGACGCGCAGCATACGACGGCTGTCTGGATCCATGGTGGTTTCCCACAGCTGATCCGGGTTCATCTCACCCAGACCTTTGTAGCGCTGGACGGAGAGGCCGCGACGCGACTCTTTCACCAGCCACTCAATCGCCTGTTCGAAACTTGCCACTGGCTGACGACGTTCGCCACGCTCAATGTAAGCATCTTCTTCCAGCAGACCACGCAGCTGGCTACCCAGCGCGCAGATTTTGCGATACTCAGGCCCCTGAATGAAATCCGCTTCCAGCGGATAGTCGGTATCCACACCGTGGGTACGGACGCGCAGCACCGGCTCGAACAGGTTCGTTTCGCGGTTTTCACGCACCTGTGCCAGATAGGTGCTGCCGTGCGCTTCGCGTTCGGTCAGATAGCTCACCAGACCGTTCAGCCAGGTGGTGACCTCTGCTTCGTTGCTCAGGTCGCTCAGCGTGTCGTGATAAATCATCGCACGCAGCATCGCCATCGGATAACGGCGTTCCATGCGCTTGATCATCTTCTGGGTACTGTTGAAGTCAGAGACCAGTGTTTCCAGCGGCTCACCGCCCAGCGCCGGAGCGCTGGCATTGGTGTGCAGCGTCGCACCATCAAGCGCGATAGCGATCTGGTATTGATCCATCGCCTCATCATCTTTGATGTACTGCTCCTGCTTTCCTTTCTTCACTTTGTAGAGTGGCGGCTGGGCGATATAAACATGGCCGCGCTCAATGATTTCAGGCATCTGACGATAGAAGAAGGTCAGCAGCAGGGTACGGATGTGTGAACCATCGACGTCGGCATCGGTCATGATGATGATGCTGTGATAACGCAGCTTGTCCGGGTTGTACTCATCGCGACCAATACCACAGCCCAGCGCGGTGATCAGCGTGGCAACTTCCTGGGAAGCAAGCATCTTGTCGAAACGCGCTTTCTCAACGTTAAGGATTTTACCTTTCAGCGGCAGAATCGCCTGGTTCTTACGGTTACGGCCCTGTTTAGCCGAGCCGCCAGCGGAGTCACCCTCCACCAGGTAGATTTCTGACAACGCCGGGTCGCGCTCCTGGCAATCCGCCAGTTTGCCTGGCAGACCTGCCAGATCCAGCGCGCCTTTACGGCGGGTCATTTCACGGGCGCGGCGGGCCGCTTCACGGGCACGGGCTGCGTCAATGATTTTGCCGACCACGATCTTGGCGTCTGACGGGTTTTCCAGCAGGTATTCTGCCAGCAGCTCATTCATCTGCTGCTCAACCGCCGATTTCACCTCGGATGAGACCAGTTTATCTTTGGTCTGTGAGGAGAATTTTGGATCCGGCACTTTCACCGACACTACGGCGATCAGACCTTCACGCGCATCATCACCGGTGGCGCTGACTTTGGCTTTCTTGCTGTAACCCTCTTTGTCCATGTAGGCATTCAGGGTACGTGTCATCGCCGCACGGAAACCGGCGAGGTGTGTACCACCGTCACGCTGCGGGATGTTATTGGTAAAGCAGTAGATGTTTTCCTGGAAACCGTCGTTCCACTGCAGTGCCACTTCCACACCGATGCCATCTTTCTCAGTAGAGAAATAGAACACGGTAGGGTGAATAGGGGTTTTGTTTTTGTTCAGGTACTCAACAAACGCCCGGATGCCGCCTTCGTAATGGAAGTGATCGTTTTTGCCATCGCGCTTGTCTTCCAGACGAATCGACACGCCCGAGTTGAGGAATGAGAGTTCACGCAGGCGTTTCGCCAGAATGTCATACTCAAAATCGCGCACGTTGGTAAAGGTTTCGTGGCTCGGCCAGAAACGCACACGGGTCCCGGTAATGTCGGTCTCACCCGTTACCGCCAGCGGTGCCTGCGGTACGCCATGGACGTAAACCTGCTGATGCACTTTGCCTTCGCGACGAATGGTCAGCTCCAGCTTCTGCGACAGGGCGTTAACCACGGAGACGCCCACGCCATGCAGGCCGCCGGAGACTTTATAGGAGTTATCATCGAACTTACCGCCAGCATGCAGCACGGTCATGATCACTTCAGCGGCAGAGATGCCTTCTTCTTCATGAATACCGGTTGGAATGCCGCGTCCATCATCCTGCACCGAAACGGAGTTATCCGCGTGGATGGTGACCACAATGTCACTACAGTGACCAGCGAGCGCTTCGTCGATTGCGTTATCCACGACCTCGAATACCATGTGATGCAGACCGGTACCGTCATCGGTATCGCCGATATACATGCCCGGGCGTTTGCGTACCGCATCAAGTCCTTTCAGGACTTTAATACTTGAGGAGTCATAAGAATTCGACATCAACGTTTCTCGCTCATTTTAATCTTCAGGTTGAACCGCTATTTTACCCTGTTCCACGCGGAACATCTTGCCCTTTTCGTCAGTCATGTCGATTACATGCCCGGCAGAAATAGCGCTGACAAACACCTGCGCCTGAGTGGCCTTTAACCGGTCCGCCAGCAGGCGTCGTCGGCTCTCATCCAGCTCAGAAGCAAAGTCATCAATGAGGTAAATACAGCGGCGTCCGCTCTGGCTTGTCAGGAACTCGCCCTGTGCCAGACGCAATGCACACATCAGCAGTTTTAACTGCCCGCGTGAGAGTAAATCTTCCACCGGCGTCCCTTCAGCCCGAATACGAAAATCGGCTTTATGGGGGCCGCTGGCGGTATAGGTCAGCGCACGATCGCGCTCGAAGTTACGTTCCAGCAGTTCGCCGTAATCACTCTCTTTGTCCCAGCCACGCTGGAAAGAGAAGCGCAGTTCAAACTCTGGCAGAAACTGGCTACAGGTGGCGGTGATCTCTGCAGATATTGCCGCACTGTATTCCGCCCGCCACTGGCTAATCTGTTCAGCCAGCGGAACCAGCTCCTGATCCCAGGGGCGAATCTGGCTGTAACGTGAGACCTGGCGAAGCGCCGCGTTCCGCTGTTTAAGCAGGCGACGCATGTTGTTCCATGCGTTGAAAAAGCCGGGCGTGTTATGGAAACAGCCCCAGTCGACGTAGGCCCGGCGGTATTTGGGACCGCCATTCAGCAGACTAAAACCTTCAGGCGTGATTAACTGCATCGGCAGCAGCTGCGCCAGCTCTGCGACTTTATGACCATCGCTGCCATCAATACGCACTTTGCTGTCACCGGCCCGGTTTTTGGTCAGCCCGACAGAAATTTCCCGCTCTGCGTTTTCCAGACGCCCGTGCAAGACGAACGCCGCCTCGTCGTGACGAATGACGCGACCCGCCTGCAAACTGCGAAACGATCGACCATGCCCCAGCGTATGAATCGCCTCTAAAACGCTGGTTTTCCCACTGCCGTTGGCACCCACCAGGAAATTAAATCCGGGGGCCAGTTGCAGGTCGGCCTGCTCAATATTACGAAAATCTTTGATAAGAAGGCGGGTTAAAGCCATGAATCAATCCAGCGTGAAGGGCAATAAAGTTTTTGGACCTGGCGATCAAGTGCGTTAACGGCAAAGCAGGTTTGGCCGACATCCCAGTCACGAGGCCGTCGGCGTCGCCGCTACGTTGCGCCTCGCCAGCGCACAGCCACCGGAGCGTACTGAAGTACGTGATGATGGCGAGCACTGCCGGGGCACAACATAGCAAGTAAGCCAGGCCGATATATCACACCTACAAGCGCATGGGCATGACGACGTAAGCTGCTGCGGGACTCGCCACATCTTCGATCTGCACGCTCGACACTGAATCCGTCAGCAGCAGGCGGACGTTTTCGCACTTCAGCGCGTTCAGCACATCCAGCACGTAACTGACGTTAAAACCGATCTCCAGTTCCGTGCCGTTATAGCTGACATCCAGCATCTCTTCCGCTTCTTCCTGTTCAGGGTTATTGGCGGTGATTTTTAGCTGATTTTCGGTGATATAGAGGCGAACACCGCGGAACTTCTCGTTAGAGAGGATGGCAGCACGGGCAAAGGCCTGTTTGAGCAGATCGCAGCCCGCTTCCAGCACTTTATCGGGATTCTTCGGCAATACGCGGCGATAGTCAGGGAAGCGACCATCAACCAGCTTAGAGGTAAAGATATAGTCGCCGACGTGCGCGCGGATATTGCTGCCGCCAATCCGGACCTGCAGAGGCGTATCGCCGCCATCCAGCAGACGCAGCAGCTCAATGACGCCTTTACGTGGCACAATCACGGAATGACTTGGCAGTGCCTGACCAATCGGCATGGAGCAAACGGCCAGACGGTGACCATCAGTGGCTACAGTGCGCAGCTCTTCCCCTTCGGTTTCAAACATCATGCCGTTGAGGTAGTAACGCACATCCTGATGGGCCATCGAGAACTGAGTGGCTTCGATCAGCCGTTTCAGGGTCGCCTGCGGCAGGGTGAATTCAACTTCACTCTGCCAGTCGTCGAGATTCGGGAAGTCACTGGCGGGCAGGGTCGACAGCGAAAAACGGCTGCGGCCAGAGCGAACCAGCATACGATCGCCTTCCAGCGCCAGCGTGATTTCTGCACCATCCGGCAATCCGCGACAGATATCCAAAAATTTTCGCGCCGGAACGGTGGTGGAGCCAGGCTCATGCGCCTGCGTCAGCGCCACACGTGCGACCATCTCCATTTCCAGATCGGTACCGGTCAGCAGCAGCGAACCTTCTGTAACCTGCAGCAGCAGGTTTCCGAGAATCGGCAGCGTCGGACGACCACCCAGTGGGCCACTAACTTGTTGCAGCGGCTTCAGCAGCTGCTCACGTTCAACAATAAATTTCATAGCGTCAGGAAGATAATGTTCTGATGAGATTAGAGAAATCTTCTTTGATATCGTGGCTCTCTTCACGCAGCTGCTCAATCTTGCGGCAGGCATGAAGCACCGTTGTGTGGTCGCGACCCCCAAAAGCGTCGCCAATTTCTGGCAAGCTGTGGTTCGTCAACTCTTTCGCCATCGCCATCGCCATCTGGCGCGGACGCGCTACCGAGCGCGAACGGCGTTTGGAAAGTAGATCGGCCACCTTAATCTTGTAGTACTCAGCCACGGTCTTCTGAATATTATCGATGGTGACCAGCTTTTCCTGCAGCGCCAGCAGATCGCGCAGCGCTTCACGCACGAAGTCGATGGTGATCGCCCGACCGGTAAAGTTAGCATTGGCGATGACGCGGTTCAGTGCACCTTCCAGTTCACGCACGTTAGAGCGCAAACGCTTGGCAATAAAGAAGGCAACTTCACCCGGCAGACGGATGTCGTTCTCATCCGCTTTTTTCATCAGGATCGCCACACGCGTTTCCAGCTCAGGCGGCTCGATCGCCACCGTTAAACCCCAGCCGAAGCGCGATTTAAGACGATCCTCTACACCGTTGATCTCTTTGGGATAGCGATCCGAGGTGAGGATGATCTGCTGATTGCCTTCTAATAAGGCATTAAAGGTGTGGAAGAACTCTTCCTGTGAGCGCTCTTTATTCGCAAAGAACTGAATGTCATCGATCAATAGCGCATCCACAGAACGGTAGTAGCGTTTGAACTCTTCAATTGCATTGTTCTGCAGCGCTTTAACCATATCCTGTACAAAACGCTCGGAGTGCATGTAAACCACTTTTGCATTGGGTTTGCGGGCAATGATGCCGTTGCCCACCGCATGCAACAGGTGCGTTTTACCGAGACCCGTGCCGCCATACAGAAAAAGTGGGTTATAAGCGCCGCCTGGATTATCCGCCACCTGACGTGCCGCCGCGCGCGCCAGCTGGTTAGATTTACCCTCAACAAAGTTATCGAAGTTATGACGGTTATTCACATTCGAGCGGTAAGTGACGTCGGCCGGAGCCGGGACATTATCCCAGCTGGGACGCATGATCTGCGCCGGGGCCGGACGAATATGGCTCTGTACGGGCATCACGGGCGCGCTGACGCTGGCCATGACGGGCTGGCTGACCGCTGCCGCTTGCTGCTGAACCGGGCGCGTACCTACTTCAAAACGCAGTGCAGGCACGTTTGGACCACAAAATTCATTTAGCAGTGCGTTGATGCTATTAAGGTATTTGTCCCGAACCCAGTCGAGTACGAAGCGATTTGGAGCATACAAGGCAAGCGTATTGTCGTTTAACTCAGCCTGGAGTGGACGGATCCACATGCTGAATTCGGTGGCAGGAAGCTCATCCTGCAAACGGGCAAGACACTGTTGCCAAAGCGTAAGTGACACGGCGGACTCCACTCGTACAAATTCGAAAAGAATAGTAGGCGTTACTCTAAGAAACGTTCATTTTTGACACAGACACTAAGAAAGCGCCTGCGACCGCTATCAGCGGTTTTCCGTCCTGCAATCACCGGAGGATCGTCAGCGGAAGGGCGGATCATAGCGCAAAGCGAGGCAGAGATCTCCCCTTTCTACACAGTTTTGATCCTTTTTATCCACAGGCCAGAGGCGCGCAAAGAAGTTTACGCCAGTTGCGGGAAAAACCAGCAGAGATCTGACGCAATAGATGAAAATTTCGGACGTTATCTCATTTTATCCCCAGGATCCGGTGAGCCGATCGCAATAAGATCCCGCGCGATCCTTGCGCTTTAGTGCGGAGCCCGTATAATTCTCCACCCGACAATGAGCCATCAGGCGCAAAGTCGGGACTCTGCGGGCTGTATGCGGGTTTTCAGGCACTATGACACGCGAAGTAAATTGACTCGGGACTGTACAATTATTACAATCCCGCCTCTTTATTAAAGACACATTGAGGCGTAGGTCGATTTTCTGGCCCGAAACGCGTCACCCAGTGAAAATTTTCAAGTTTAGGTAGAAACCGCCATGAAACGCACTTTTCAACCGTCCGTACTGAAGCGCAACCGTTCACACGGTTTCCGTGCTCGTATGGCAACAAAAAATGGTCGTCAGGTTCTGGCACGTCGTCGTGCTAAAGGCCGTTCTCGTCTGACCGTTTCTAAGTAATAAAGCAAGCCCTGATGGGTAAGCTCGCATTTCCCAGGGAGTTACGTTTGTTAACTCCCACTCATTTCACTTTCGTCTTCCAGCAGCCACAACGGGCTGGCACGCCGCAAATTACTATTCTCGGCCGCCTTAACGCGCTGGGGCATCCCCGCATCGGTCTCACCGTCGCTAAAAAACATGTGAAACGCGCTCATGAACGCAACCGGATCAAGCGATTGACCCGCGAAAGCTTTCGTCTGCGTCAACATGAACTGCCGTCGATGGACTTCGTGGTGGTCGCGAAGAAGGGGGTTGCCGATCTGGATAACCGTATGCTGGCGGAAGCGTTGGAGAAATTATGGCGTCGTCACTGTCGCCTGGCGCGCGGCTCCTGATCGTCCTGATACGCGTCTATCAACGCGGTATCAGTCCATTACTGGGACCACACTGTCGGTTTCACCCGACCTGCTCTCATTACGGAATTGAGGCATTACGCAGGTTCGGCCTGATAAAAGGCAGTTGGTTGACATTAAAACGCGTATTAAAATGCCACCCCTTGAACCCGGGTGGTGACGATCCTGTGCCGCCAAAAACCTTTGATACCAGAGAACATTAACGATGGATTCGCAACGCAATCTCTTTCTCATCGCTTTTCTGTTCGTGACCTTTATGATCTGGCAAGCCTGGCAGACGGACCACGCTCCGCAGCCACAGCAGACGCAGACCACACAGGGCACCAACAGCGTAGCGGGTGATGCCGCCAGTCAGGGTGTACCGGCCAGCGGTCAGGGCCAGACGATCACCGTTAAGACTGATGTCCTGTCATTGAATATCAACACCCGAGGCGGTGATGTTGAACAAGCACAGCTGCTGACTTTCCCGGACAAACTGGGTTCAGACCAGCCGTTCCAGCTGCTTGAAACAACGCCAGCGTTCCTTTATCAGGCTCAGAGCGGTTTAACCGGTCGTAATGGCCCGGATAACCCGAACAACGGTGCACGTCCGCTGTTCAACGCTGCACAGAATCACTTCGAGATGGCTGATGGCCAGTCCGAACTGCGTGTGCCGATGACCTATACCGCTGAAAATGGCGTGGTTTATACCAAAACCTTCATCTTCAAGCGTGGCGAATATGCCGTTAATGTCGATTATCATGTCAACAACACCACGCAGCAGCCGCTGGAAGTGTCGTTGTTTGGCCAGCTGAAGCAGACGATTGATCTGCCAAAGCATCGTGATACCGGCAGCAACAACTTTGCGCTGCACACCTTCCGTGGTGCGGCCTACTCCACCAGCGAGTCGAAATATGAGAAGTATAAATTCGACACTATCGCGGACAACGAGAACCTGAACGCGACCACCAGCAATGGCTGGGTGGCGATGCTGCAACAGTACTTTGCGACGGCATGGGTTCCGCGTACCGAAGGCACCAACACCCTTTACACCAGCAACCTGGGTAACGGCGTTGCGGCAATTGGCTATAAATCTGCACCGGTCACCATTGCCGCAGGCGCACAGCAGAATCTGGGTGCAACGCTGTGGGTCGGCCCGGAAATTCAGGACAAGATGGCCGCGATTGCGCCGCACCTTGATCTGACCGTGGATTACGGCTGGTTGTGGTTTATCTCTCAGCCGCTGTTCAAACTGCTGAAATTCATCCACAGCTTCATCGGTAACTGGGGCTTCTCCATTATCGTGATCACCTTCATCGTGCGCGGCATCATGTACCCGCTGACTAAAGCGCAGTACACCTCGATGGCCAAGATGCGCATGCTGCAGCCGAAAATTCAGGCGATGCGTGAGCGTCTGGGTGATGACAAGCAGAAGCAGAGCCAGGAAATGATGGCGCTGTATAAAGCAGAGAAAGTGAATCCGCTGGGTGGCTGTCTGCCGCTGGTGATTCAGATGCCAATCTTCCTGGCGCTCTACTATATGCTGTCAGGCTCGGTTGAACTGCGTCATGCCCCATTCGTTCTGTGGATCCATGACCTGTCAGCGCAGGACCCGTACTACATCCTGCCGATTCTGATGGGCATCACCATGTTCTTCATTCAGAAGATGTCACCGACCACCGTGACCGATCCGATGCAGCAGAAGATCATGACTTACATGCCGGTGATTTTTACCGTGTTCTTCCTGTGGTTCCCGTCAGGTCTGGTGCTGTACTACATCGTCAGCAACCTGGTCACCATTCTCCAGCAGCAGCTGATTTATCGCGGCCTGGAAAAACGTGGTCTGCATAGCCGCGACAAGAAGAAAGCGTAAGCGATTCAGCGCGGGAGTCATCCCGCCCTTAAATAGTCTATTCTCAGGCGGTCAAAGCGACCGCCTGTGTTTTTTGTAGCGAGAGAAAATTTATGAGCCACAGCGATACCATTGTTGCCCAGGCAACACCGCCTGGACGCGGCGGCGTAGGCATTCTGCGCGTCTCTGGCGCCCAGGCGGCAGAGGTTGCCCGCCAGCTGCTGGGTAAACTGCCTAAGCCGCGTTACGCCGATTATCTGCCGTTTACCGATAGTGACGGCAGCGTGCTGGATCAGGGCATTGCGCTGTGGTTCCCTGGCCCCAACTCCTTTACCGGCGAAGATGTGCTGGAGCTGCAGGGGCACGGTGGTCCGGTTATTCTTGACCTGCTGCTGAAGCGCATCGTGGCGCTGCCTGGCGTGCGTATTGCCCAGCCGGGTGAGTTTTCTGAGCGGGCGTTTCTGAATGACAAGCTCGATCTGGCGCAGGCCGAAGCGATTGCCGACCTGATTGATGCCAGCTCTGAGCAGGCGGCACGGTCAGCGGTCAACTCGCTGCAGGGCGCATTCTCCACCCGCATCAATCATCTTGTGGAAGCCCTTACTCATCTGCGGATTTATGTCGAAGCGGCTATCGACTTCCCGGATGAGGAGATCGATTTCCTTTCTGACGGCAGAATCGAAGCGCAGCTGAATACGGTGATCGGCGATCTGGATGCGGTCCGCGCCGAAGCGCGTCAGGGCAGCCTGCTGCGTGAAGGGATGAAAGTGGTGATTGCTGGCCGGCCTAATGCGGGTAAATCGAGCCTGCTGAATGCGCTGGCGGGCCGTGATGCCGCCATCGTTACAGACATTGCGGGCACCACCCGCGACGTCCTGCGTGAGCATATTCATATCGATGGCATGCCGCTGCATATCATCGACACCGCCGGTCTGCGTGAGGCCAGCGATGAAGTTGAACGTATCGGGATTGAGCGTGCCTGGCAGGAGATCGAGCAGGCTGACCGCGTGCTGTTTATGGTCGATGGCACCACCACCGATGCCACCGAAGCAGCGGCTATCTGGCCCGATTTTGTCTCCCGTCTGCCGCCGGAACTGCCGATTACCGTGGTCCGCAACAAAGCAGACGTCACCTGTGAGCCTCTCGGTCTGACAGAAATAAACGGTCATTCACTGATTCGTCTGTCGGCACGTACCAGTGAAGGCGTTGATGAGCTGCGTGATCACCTGAAGCAGAGCATGGGATTTGCAGGCAACATGGAAGGCGGCTTCCTGGCACGCCGTCGTCATCTCCAGGCGCTGGAGCTGGCGGCAACGCACTTACAGCAGGGCAGAGCGCAGCTGCTCGGTGCCCGGGCCGGTGAGTTACTGGCCGAAGAGCTGCGTGTTGCTCAGCAGGCGCTGAGTGAAATCACCGGCGAGTTCACCTCTGACGATCTGCTGGGGCGTATCTTCTCCAGCTTCTGTATTGGTAAATAGGCTCACTGGCCTGATGGCGATGCGCTGTCAGGCCTGATTTCCCGCCTCGCGCTATCCTCTGCTATTCCCGCTTCTGCGTTCATTCTTGCTGATAAGTTATTTTGCGACGGCACCGCGTTGTCGTATAACGGTAGACGCGCCGATCTGACGGCGGCTACAGATTGCGGTGAATGATCCCCGCCTCATCCAGCCGCGTCGAGCCGGACGCAAATCCACGACGTGAACACCCTTGGGCGAAGCTTTTCGCCTGTAACAGGAGAGTTACATGAGTACACCGCTCGACACTGCCGCACTGGACACGCTATTTAATGACGCCCGTACCCACAGTTACTGGCAGGATAAGCCTGTTGATAACGCCCTGCTGGAACAGCTCTATGCCTTAACGGCACTGGGCCCGACCTCGGCGAACTGCTCGCCAGCGCGTTTTGTTTTCGTAACGTCTGCGGAAGGCAAAGAGAAGCTGAAACCGGCACTCTCTTCCGGCAATCTGGATAAAACCATGAGCGCGCCGGTCACGGTGATAGTGGCCTGGGATCGCGAGTTCTATGAACAACTGCCCGCGCTGTTCCCGCATGCGGATGCGCGTAGCTGGTTTACCGGCAGCCCGGAAGCGGCGAAAGAGACGGCTTTCCGTAACAGCAGCCTGCAGGCAGGTTATCTGATTCTGGCGGCTCGCTCGCTGGGTCTGGATGCCGGTCCGATGTCCGGTTTTGAGCCGGCCAAAGTCAATGACGCCTTTTTCCCGGACGGTCAGTATCAGGTTAACCTGCTGATCAACCTCGGATATGGTGACGCATCAAAACTGCATCCGCGTCTGCCGCGACTGAGCTTTGATCAGGCGAGCCGCTTCGCCTGATGCTCTCCGCGTCGCGATTCAGTTCGTGACGCGGATCACCGCATTAACGGCGCAGCATTTTCTGCAGGCGCTTTTGCTGCCAGCGCTGCGTCAGACCATGAAACACAAAGGTCCGCATCGCCCGGACAATCAGCAGCGCTCCCCAGATTGCCGCGACCCAGAGCGACCAGTGATCATCCGGTGCCGTCACATGATTCAGGACGAACAGCAGTCCGCAAACCACCACCGCAGTAATCAGTGAACGGTAAAAGCGAGCTTCACCGGCGATCCTGCTGCGCGCATCAGTAATCCGCTGATCCAGCGCCTGATCTTCCCCGTTCTGCGGACCGGTCAGATCAGCAACGTTCACCTCAAAGACGGCAGCCAGCGCACTCAGGGTTTCCAGTCCCGGCCGCTCACCATTTTCAATACGCTGCACGGTGCGGGTGCTCAGTCCCGCCATTTCTGCCAGCTGTTCCTGTGACCACGCCCGTGCCAGGCGATGTTCTTTAAATCTGTTGATGCTGCTCATTCTTATTCTCCGAAGTAACAGACAGGAAGGAAAAGTGTGCGGCGGAACGTCCGGCAGTAACACGATCCTGACCCGACAGCAGCCTGACACCCGCATGACAGCGGTGTCACAGCTACGCTGGCTGCCCGCGGGATGGCTAACCAGGCACGCGCATCAAACCCGGTTCTGCTGAGGGTGTCCCCTGATGAAACACCATTCGCCAGTTCTGACCCTCACGTAGCCAGTGTGACGTACGCAATGCGGCCCGACGGCCATCGGCATCACAGCTCTGGTAGAGCAGGATGAGACCCATCTCGCCCGTCCTGACCAGCTGAAAGTCACTACTGAGCATTTCAGGTAGTGCTTCTTCTTTTATCAGTGCCGCAATGGTCTGCGCGCGAGTGACAAAGTACCCTGAACGGGTGATCTCACAAAAGTCAGGATGGAGCATCTGCTCCAGCCACGCCAGCTCCCGCCGCCTGACACCGTGCAGACTGCGCTCTCGTTTCACCATCTCGTCCAGTAGCATAAGTTATCCTCTTCTTATCCAGTGTGACAGGTAGCGACCATCATTCCGTTAAGGCCTTGTGACAGCCCTGTCCGGTATGCTATCCCTCACGACGCCGCTCATCCTATTCTGAATTTAAACTAATGTTCGCGTTGACGGATGCAATGTGTTAAGAAAATTCCTACAATGCTTCTGATGATTATCTGACCATTTTCACGGAGCGACAGATGGCTGGTCATTTTGTACGCTGGACGGGCGACCCCGGCTTCCCGGCGAAAGATATGTGTATTCCCCAGGCGATTACCGACACGGCACAGCAGTTTGCTGACAAACGCCGTGGGCGATTTCTTGCCGCGCGAACCCTGCTGGCACAGCTTATGCTGCGGGTTTATGGCATTCAGACACTGCCGCGCCTGATTATCCAGAGCAATGGACGTCCGGTGTTTGCTGACAGCGAACTGCCCGATTTCAGTATCGCCTATGCGGGGAATACGGTGGGCGTCCTGTTGGCTGAAGAGGGAGGACGTGCCGGTCTGGATATGGAGATCGTCCATGCGCGGAGCCGTCAGACGCAGGAGCAGTTGATTCAGGGATTCACCTCGGGCGAGATCGCCTGGATTAATGCCCAGCAGGATGCCATGGAAGCGGTGACGCAGATCTGGACGTTGCGGCAAAGCATTCTCAAGCTGACGGGAGAGGGTGATCGGGGACTGGATTCGCTGCGGCTGTTGCCGGGAGCGGGTCGGCTGCGATCGTCACTTTATCCTGATATCCAGGTGGTGTGCGATGCGGAGCCTGTGCTGGTCTGGTCGTGCGCGCTGTCGTCTGCGACCCAGCGTCTGCACCTGTGGGAGATGGATAGTGACTTTCAGTGGCGCGCATTACGCGAAATAGAAATGGGTAAGCCCAACATCGGGCCTCTTGCCCTGCGGCTGACCAGCCTGCCCAGCGAGCGCAGCCTGCATCCTGAAATGTAAAAAGCCGCAACCCGAAGGTTGCGGCCCTGAATGTGCTTAGTGCCCGTCCACAAAAACAATCTTCAGAACAAACAGCAGCGCAACAATCACTACGCAGGGGCTGATTTCACGCCAGCGTCCGGTGCCCAGCTTCATTACGCAGTAAGCGATAAACCCCAGCGCAATGCCTTCGGTGATGGAAAAGCTGAAGGGCATCATGGCAGCGGTCACAAAGGCCGGAACGGCTTCGGTCAGATCATCCCAGCGCACGCGCGACAGGCTGGCGGTCATTAACACGCCTACGTAAATCAGCGCGCCCGCGGCAGCGTAGGATGGCACCATTGCGGCCAGCGGTGACAGGAAGGTTACCAGCAGGAACAGCAGGCCGGTCACCACGGCCATCAGCCCGGTACGGCCCCCAATCGCCACGCCCGACGTGCTCTCAATATAGGCGGTCACGGATGAGGTGCCCGCCAGCGCGCCACTGACCGAACTAATGCTGTCGACATAAAGCGCCTGCTGCATGCGCGGGAAGGTGCCGGTTTCATCGGTGAGTCCCGCTTTATCGGTAACGCCGATCAGTGTGCCGGAGGAGTCGAACAGATTGACCAGCATAAAGGAGAAGATCACCCCCGCCATGCCAATGTTGAATGCGCCTTTAATATCGACCTGACCGACTACAGACGTTATCGATGGGGGTGCTGAAAACAGGCCGACAAACTTCACGTCGCCCAGCATCCAGCCGATGCCGGTGGTGATCACCATTGAGATCAACACCGCTGCGTGGATATTGCGTGATGCCAGAATGGCGATAATAAAGAAGCCGAGTGCGCCCAGCAGTACGCTGTGCGAGGTCAGATTCCCTACCGCCACCAGGGTATCGGGATTTGGTACGATAATGCCGGCATTTTTTAGCCCCATCATCGCGATAAACAGGCCGATACCGGCGGTGATGCCAACGCGCAGGCTCAGCGGGATATTGGCAATCATCCAGTAGCGAACCCGCAGCAGCGTCAGGATCAGCAGGCCAACCGCGCCCCAGAAAATCGCGCCCATACCGACCTGCCACGAATAGCCCATCGCCCCGACCACCACAAAGGCGAAGAAGGCATTCAGCCCCATTGCGGGTGCCAGCGCCACCGGCAGATTAGCAAACAGTCCCATCAGAATGCTGCCGAAGGCGGCGATCAGACAGGTGGTCACAAACACCGCCTGGGTATCCATGCCGGCGACGCCGAGGATCTGCGGATTGACGAAGACGATATAGACCATCGTCAGAAAAGTGGTGATACCCGCGATCACTTCGGTGCGCACCGTGGTGCCATGTTCCTGCAGCCTGAAGATGCGCTGCAAAACGCCTTGCTTGCTCATGCCATCCATCCAGAAGAAAAAATCATCGGCGCGTATCCTGGCGATTTTACCGGGGCAATACAATGATTTTTCGCAACCGATTGCCAGTCTCGCAATCTGCGCTGAGTGCGGTAGAGTGTGGAATACACCCCGAATCGAAGGATAGAGTCTGATGTCAGTAGAATGCGTCTTTTTTGATTGCGATGGCACGCTGGTCGACAGTGAGTTGCTCTGTACCCAGGCCTACGTTAACACCTTTGCCCGTTACGGCCTGGCGCTGTCGCTGCAGCAGATGTTTGAAAAGTATAAAGGCGTCAAACTCTACGACATCATTCGTGACGTGGGCGATGCGCATCAGGTAACGCTGCCGATGGAAGAGGTGGAAACAGCTTATCGCGCGGAAGTGGCAAGACTGTTTGATCTGCAACTGCAGCCCATCCCGGGCGCGAAAGCGCTGGTTGAGCAGATAAAAGTGCCGATGTGCGTAGTCTCAAACGGAACCGTAAAAAAGATGCAGCACTCGCTGGGCTTAACCGGCATGCTGCCGCTTTTCGAGGAGCACCTCTACAGCGGCTATGACATTCTGCACTGGAAGCCCGCTCCGGAACTGATGTACCACGCCGCAGAACAGATGCAGGTGCCGATTGAGCGCTGCATTCTGGTGGATGACTCCGAAGCGGGCGCCCGCGCCGGTATCGCCGCTGGCATTCCTGTCTACTACTACTGCGCTGACCCGCACAACCCTGAACTGGACCACCCACTGGTGACCCGCTTCGACGATATGGCGCAGCTGCCTGCGTTGTGGCGCGCCCGTGGCTGGGATCTGGTGTAGCGCTGGCCAGAATATGACACGCACCGTCTGGTTTTTAACCCTGCCTGGCGTGATGGCGCTGGATCTGACCGGCCCGGCTGAGACGCTGCAGCTGGCGGGCGATCGCTTTTCGCTGCGCTATATTGGTCCGCAGCCGGAGGTGGTCTGCTCCACCGGCATGACCATTGGCGGCATTGAACCTTTACCGGAACAGTTGCCCGCAGGGAGCCTTCTGGTGGTGCCGGGCGTCTATGATTCGCAGATCTGTTATGCCACACCTCAGGCCGCAGAAGCACGCGACTGGCTGAGGCGCCAGAACGCCGCGCTGTGCGCGCAGACCTTTATGCTGGTCTGCGTCTGTTCGGGTGCGCTGCTGGCGGCGCAGGCGGGCATGCTCGATGACGTACTTTGCACCACTCATCATGATGTGATTACCCGCCTGAAAGCGGCGGCTCCGCGTGCACGGGTGCAGGAGAACCGCGTGTTTGTCGGGCATGAGAATATCTGGACCAGCGCGGGCATCACGGCCGGGATCGACCTGACATTGCATCTGATCGCTCAGCTTTGTGATACCCCCACCGCGCTGGCGGTGGCGCGGGAAATGGTGGTCTGGTTTCGCCGCGCCGGTGACGACCCACAGCTTTCACCCTGGCTGCGTTATCGCAACCACATGCATCCGGCCATTCACCGCGCGCAGGATCTGATGATTGCCCATCCAGAGCATGGCTGGACGCTGACCGAGCTGGCCGGACGCACCCACGTCAGCAGCCGTCATCTGGCGCGTCTGTTTCGTCAGCATCTGGGGATCAGCGTACGGGAATACCATGAGCAGCTGCGGGTTGGCGTGGCGCGCCAGCGTCAGCAGCAGGGTGAGTCTGCCGAAAAAGCGGCGCTGGCGGCGGGTTTTTCATCGGCGCGCCAGCTACGACGCGCCCGCCAGCGTGAAGCCGATCAGCTGACGAAATGACGGGTATCGACGCGTTTCAGTGCCATCCCCAGCAGCAGGCTGCCGCCCAGCGTCAGCCCAAACACCCAGGGCAGGTCGAGCCAGGGACGCGACATATCATCGTAGTGATGCGTGCGCAGATAGTGAATGAAGAGCGCGTGAAAGCCGTAGATTGGCAGTGAATAACGGGCAATCAGCCTTAAACCGGGAAGGGTGCGCTGGTTCAGGCTGTTTTTAAACACGATCAGCAGGCTGATGGCGGCGATAAACACCAGCGGTCCGCAGTAAAGATACCAGGTATCGTTAAACGCGCCGTTGACGATCAGCGCCTTTTTCGTCCCCAGCGTAATACCAATCACACAGGCGATAAACAGTCCGGTAGCCAGCGGCGTCAGGCCGCGCCGGGTCGTATCCATGGTGCCAATCGCCCGTCCCAGTAGCGCATAGAGCAGGTAGTAAATGCTGTCACCGCTGACATAGAGGTTAACCGGCAGGAAATGAAACGGGCCCAGCGACTGGCTGACCGTATTGGGGTTGGCGAGCACCGCCAGCACCAGCACCAGTAGCGCCACATAACGCGCCTGCACATTTTTCACCTGAATCAGCGGCGACATCAGATAGATGCCAATCAGCGCAAAGAAGAACCACAGGTGATAGAACACCGGCTTCTGCAGCATCTTCAGGATCGACCGTCCTTCGCTGATCGGCGTCAGCCAGGTGATATAGGCCAGCGAGACCGCGCTGTAGAACAGCAGACAGAGCACCAGCCTGACCATGTGGCGCGGCTGGGCGCTGCGTTCGCCGAAAAACAGATAACCGGAGATCATAAAGAACAGCGGAACGCAGACGCGTGATGCCGAGTTCAGCAGATTCGCCACATCCCAGGTGGTGCCCGTCACCGCCATCGGCCCGGTGATATACCAGGTGGTGGTGTGAATCACGATCACCATCAGGCAGGCGACCGCGCGTAAATTATCTATCCAGTAAATCTTCTGCGGCATGGCGTCCTCTTGCGCATCGCTCCGTGCGCCAAAGGGTAGTCAAATGCGACCAGAGCAACAACTGCTGCCAACAGGATTCAGAGGCATCTGTATGCCAGCGCCCGGAATCACCGCGAAAACGAGCCGGTTGCGCCTGGGATTTACGGCTGCACATCGCGCGGTCAAAGGGTATACTGTCGGCCTCTTTTTTTAATCTAACCGAAGCGCGTGCACACTCAACATGCAAAAGTTTGATACCAAAACCTTTCAGGGGCTGATCCTGACCTTGCAGGATTACTGGGCGCGTCAGGGCTGCACCATTGTCCAACCGCTGGACATGGAAGTGGGCGCTGGCACTTCACACCCGATGACCTGCCTGCGCGCACTCGGCCCGGAGCCGATCGCCGCCGCCTACGTGCAGCCATCACGCCGTCCTACCGATGGTCGCTACGGTGAAAACCCGAACCGTCTGCAGCACTATTACCAGTTCCAGGTGATCATCAAACCGTCACCGGACAACATTCAGGAGCTCTATCTCGGCTCGCTGAAAGAGCTGGGTATGGATCCGACGGTGCATGACATTCGCTTCGTGGAAGATAACTGGGAAAACCCGACGCTGGGTGCCTGGGGACTCGGCTGGGAAGTGTGGCTCAACGGCATGGAAGTGACGCAGTTCACCTACTTCCAGCAGGTTGGCGGCCTGGAGTGTAAGCCGGTGACCGGCGAGATTACCTACGGCCTGGAGCGTCTGGCGATGTATATCCAGGGCGTCGACAGCGTTTACGATCTGGTCTGGAGCGACGGCCCGCTGGGCAAAACCACCTACGGCGATGTGTTCCATCAGAACGAAGTGGAGCAATCCACCTATAACTTCGAATACGCCGACGTCGATTTCCTCTTTACCTGCTTTGAGCAGTACGAGAAAGAGGCGCAGCATCTGCTGGCGCTGGAAAAACCGCTGCCACTGCCCGCCTACGAACGCATTCTGAAAGCGGCACACAGCTTCAACCTGCTGGATGCCCGTAAAGCGATCTCGGTAACAGAGCGTCAGCGCTATATTCTGCGTATTCGTACCCTGACCAAAGCCGTGGCTGAAGCTTACTACGCCTCTCGCGAGGCAATGGGCTTCCCGATGTGCAATAACAAAAAGTAAGAGGCAGCCATGACTGAACAAACCTTCCTGGTGGAGATCGGCACCGAAGAGCTGCCACCAAAAGCCTTGCGCAGCCTGGCAGAAGCTTTTGCCGCGCAGGTCACCGCTGAACTGGATGCCGCCAACCTGAGCCACGGCGAGGTCAGCTGGTTTGCTGCACCGCGTCGTCTGGCGCTGAAAGTGGCAAACCTGAGCGCCTCACAACCCGATCGGCAAGTCGAGAAGCGCGGTCCGGCTGTTTCCGCAGCGTTTGACGCTGATGGCAACGCCACCAAAGCCGCCGAAGGCTGGGCGCGTGGTAACGGCATTACTGTCGATCAGGCTGAACGCCTCGCCACCGATAAAGGCGAATGGCTGGTTTACCGCGCTCAGGTCAAAGGCGAAGCCGCTCAGGCGCTGCTCCCTGCGATGATTGCGACCGCACTCAGCAAGCTGCCAGTGCCAAAACTGATGCGCTGGGGCGACAGCGATGTGCAGTTCGTCCGTCCGGTTCACACCGTGACGATGCTGCTGGGCGACGAGCTGATTCCAGGCACCATTCTGGGCATTAAGTCAGATCGCGTTATTCGCGGTCACCGCTTTATGGGTGAAAGCGAAATTACGCTCGACAACGCCGATCAGTACCCTGATGTGCTGGAAAAACGCGGCCAGGTCATTGCCGACTATCAGGTCCGCAAAGCGATGATTAAAGCCGATGCCGAAGCCGCCGCACGTCGCTTAGGCGGCAACGCGGATATCAGCGACAGCCTGCTGGAAGAGGTGACGTCGCTGGTAGAGTGGCCGGTGGTTCTGACCGCGACCTTTGAAGAGAAATTCCTCAAGGTGCCTGCGGAAGCGCTGGTCTACACCATGAAAGGCGATCAGAAATATTTCCCGGTGTATGACAATGATGGCAACCTGATGCCGAACTTCATTTTCGTCACCAACATCGAATCCAGCGATCCGCGCCAGATTATCTCCGGCAACGAGAAAGTGGTGCGTCCACGCTTGGCCGATGCGGAGTTCTTCTTTAACACCGACCGCAAAAAACGTCTGGAAGATCATCTGCCGCGTCTGGAGACGGTGCTGTTCCAGAAAGAGCTGGGTACGCTGCGTGATAAAACCGATCGCATTCAGGCTCTGGCAGGCTGGATTGCCGGTGAAATTGGCGCCGATGTGAATCACGCCACCCGCGCGGGCCTGCTGTCGAAGTGTGATCTGATGACCAACATGGTCTTCGAGTTCACCGACACGCAAGGCGTGATGGGCATGCACTATGCGCGTCACGACGGCGAAGCCGAAGATGTAGCGGTCGCGCTGAATGAGCAGTATCAGCCGCGCTTTGCCGGTGATGATCTGCCGTCAAGCCCGGTTGCCTGTGCGCTGGCGATTGCTGACAAAATGGATACGCTGGCCGGTATTTTTGGCATCGGTCAGCATCCAAAAGGCGACAAAGATCCGTTCGCACTGCGTCGTGCGGCGCTGGGCGTGCTGCGTATCATCGTTGAGAAGAATCTGCCGCTCGATCTGCAAACGCTGACTGAAGAAGCGGTGCGTCTGTATGGCAGCAAGCTGAGCAACACTCGCGTGGTCGATGATGTGATCGACTTTATGCTGGGTCGCTTCCGCACCTGGTATCAGGAAGAGGGTCACAGCATCGACACGCTGCAGGCCGTTCTGGCGCGTCGTCCGACCCGTCCGGCTGACTTTGATGCACGCATGAAAGCGGTATCGCACTTCCGGACGCTGGAAGCAGCCTCAGCACTGGCGGCGGCGAACAAGCGCGTCTCTAACATTCTGGCGAAATCGACCGAAACGCTGAATGAGAGCGTGCAGGCGTCGCTGCTGAAAGAGAGCGAAGAGATCCAGCTGGCGACCTTTGTCACCGCGCTGAGCAGCAAGCTGCAGCCTTACTTCGCGGAAGGCCGCTATCAGGATGCGCTGGTCGAACTGGCTCAACTGCGTACTGCGGTAGATAACTTCTTCGATAAAGTGATGGTTAACGCCGACGATCAGGCAGTGCGGGTCAATCGCCTGACGCTGCTGTCAAAACTGCGTGAGCTGTTCCTGCAGGTCGCGGATATCTCGCTGCTGCAGTAATGTGATTAGCGGTGTGAAAAAGGGACGAGCAATCGTCCCTTTTTTTATGGGATTTTTAGTCGCGAGAATCATCGCTAGCCGGGTTACTCACAGCACCCATCACGCCGCAGGCGGCGTCGTCCGCGCAAAGCTCTCACGCTGAAACAGCGTTTCCGCCAGCTTCACCAGCGCCGGTCGTTCGACACACCAGTTTGGCACCACGCGGCGGAAATTGAGATAGCCGATCATGCAGCCGGTGGCGATATCCGCCAGACTGAGCTGGCCGTTGTTCAGCCATTTTCCTTCAGCGGCCACGGCTTCCAGCATGTCGAGGCTGCGCTTAATCTTTTCACGATTACGCAGCAGGACCTCTTCGGACTGCAAATTACCCGGACGCATCTGCTCGCGAACAATCACCAGCGCAGCGTCGCTGACGCCATCTGCCAGCTTCTCCAGCTGACGGATGTTGAGCGACTTAAGCGGATCGGCAGGCAGCAGGGCCGGCTCCTCACCGCGCAGTTCCAGAAATTCCGCGATGATGCTGGAGTCGAACCAGATTTGCTTATCGTCAGCGACCAGCGCCGGAACTTTGCCCAGCGGATTGTAGTGCGACACGTGACTGTCATCGCTGTAAGGCGATGCATTAACGAATTCAAACGTGATGCCTTTTTCCAGCAGGATAATCGAAATCTTACGCACAAACGGGCTGGTATAGCTGCCAATCAGTTTCATCAGGTTCTCCGGATTCAGTGACTATTCGCCAGGAAACATAAAAGGATTGAGACTGCTGCGCGCGAAGCCTTCCAGCTCCATTTTTGCATCCAGTATCAGCGACGCCAGGTCATCGGCCACCGGTTCAATGGCCGGATCGTTCTCCTGATAGAGCATCTTCAGATAGGTGCCGCAGTCGCCACAGCTTTCCGCCTTCACGGCCGCTTTCTCGCTGCTGAGCGACCAGTAGTGCAGGTCACGGGTCTGTTCGCACTGGGTACATTTGCTGCCCACGACATGCCATTCACTTTCGCACAGATTGCAGCGCAGATAACGCGCGCTTTCATGACTGCCCATATGAACGATGCTGGCGACCGGCATACTGGCGCAGACCGGACAGAACTGACGCTGATTCCCCATCTCAGCGTGTGCCTTACCGGGTATCAGGGCTGCCATCTGCGCCCAGTAGAGCGAGAGTGCTGCCCAGATAAAGGGCGCTTTATCGTTGCTCACCTGTGCATACTCGCCGGTAAACAGCGCACCGGCCAGTGTCTCCAGCTCTGTGGCTGAGGCCTTCTCCAGATTCTCCAGCACCGCCAGCGCCTGACCGCTCATCTCCGGCTTCAGCTCAGCAATCAGCGAGTGCAGCAGCCGTTGCCAGTGTGAATCGCGCGGCAGGGTATGGATGTTCAGCGGTGGCTTGCCCTCGCTGGCGCTCTGCGTCAGTCGGGCATGCAGATCGAGATGCAGAGGATGGTCATACAGCACAATCTCCTGTGCTTCAGCGATCACCGCCGCAAAGCGCAGATAATCGCCGAGTGGATTTTTCGCCGCAAGATCGCGCAGTCGCGCGGCACGACGGCTGTATAAATTTTTCAACCGTGGAAAAAGTAACGGCGGAATTCTCTCCTCCGTTGTTTTTTCGCCTTTCTCCAGCGGATTCTGCGGGATTATACGAATACTCATCAGGGGCGTTTTTCCTGTTTTATTGGCGAATTACGCCGCTCACGATATCCACAAGGATAATGCTGTCCGGCTCATTCATTAAGAGCATATCCAGCCTTCTACCCTCGCGGCCAGTGTGCCTCTGACCCATAATGCGGCATAAACGGGCACCATAATGACGATGATCAGCGTCACTGCCGAAACAGAATGCACAATCAGTGCCAGCCGACTCAGCGGAATGACAAAGGCATCTGAAAAGTACGGTTCCCGAATCACAATGCCGCTGGCAGGCGGCGGTACTACGCTGATGATAGCAGTCCAGAACACACTCTTCTGACCAAAGTTCTCTTTACGGGGGTCTCCTGCCTCTTTATTCATTGTAATCTGATGAATCTCTCTGGCCCGTTAAAGGGTAAGGCGACGGATTGGCGTGTGTTTCGGGTTACCCCCAAAACATCCGCATTAACACCCCAGTGATTTGCAGATTTTCCCGGGGTTAAGACATGAAAAAGACCCGCTCTCATGGGGCCGCCAGCAGGCATGGCGACAGCTATTTTCACTGAATAAACCGCATCAATTGGCTCGCTGTTTATTTGCGCTTTCGGGGGCTAAAAGGCAGAATCAGGACGCGTCTATGCTCTGCATTACCGGGCACCGAATGAGATCATCTCTTATCAACAGGTCATATTTTTGAAAGCTATCCAGCCTGATTCAGGCGAAGGTTTAACAATTCAAACCGGCGTTAGCAGGACGCAGGTGTGGCAGCGCGCCAGTCTGACCGATGCACAGGATGACTGGCTGGCAGACGAAGTTCCGGTGGCGCTGGTCTATAACGGTATATCACACGTGGTGATGATGACCACGCCCAAAGACCTGGAGGCATTTGCGCTGGGCTTTTCGCTATCAGAGGGCATTATCGACGCACCTGGCGACATTTTCGGCATGGACATTGTGCCGGGCTGTTACGGTATTGAGGTGCAGATTGAGCTGTCCAGCCGCCGCTTTATGGCGCTGAAAGAACAGCGTCGCGCGCTGGCAGGCCGGACCGGCTGCGGCGTGTGCGGTGTTGAACAGCTGGACCAGATTGGCAAGCCGCTCTCTCCGCTGCCGTTTACCCAGACCTTCGCGCTGGACCACCTGGATCGGGCGCTGGGCCAGCTGAAAGATTATCAGCCGGTCGGACAGAAAACGGGCTGCACCCATGCTGCTGCGTGGATCCAGCCTGATGGTCAACTGGCGGGTGGCTGTGAAGATGTGGGGCGCCATGTGGCACTGGATAAGTTGCTGGGTTATCGCAGTCAGGCTGCGTGGGGACCGGGCGCGGTGCTGGTCTCCAGCCGCGCCAGTTATGAAATGGTGCAGAAGTCTGCCATGTGCGGCGTAGAGATCCTGTTTGCGGTCTCGGCGGCGACCCGCCTGGCGGTTGAGGTGGCTGAGCGCTGCAACCTGACGCTGGTTGGATTCAGTAAACCTGGCCGCGCCACAGTCTACAGCCATCCTCAGCGTCTGCGTTAAACCACCATTACCGCTGGCAATGTCTGCTGCAACGCCTCAAGGGCGACACTGTTGTCGCCGCCACTGTCAGTAATCAGCAGGGAGATTGCCTGCGGCGGCGCGTAAACCGTGCGGCTGACCACGCCGAGTTTGGTGTGATCGGCCAGCAGATAGCAGGCAGCGGATTGCTGCACCATTGCTCTGGCGATAGCCGCTTCGTGCGGGTGAAAACTGCTGCCACCGCACTCTGCGTCAATCCCCACTGGCGACAGCAGCGCGACATCGGCTCGGTAGCGGATAATCTCGCCAACGGTGATTTCGCCGCGCGTCTGTTGCGCACCCGCCGACATCGTCCCACCCAGCAAAATAATCTGATTATTCAACGGCTGGTTTTCTTCTCCAGCGCTCAGTGCCAGCGCGGCCTGCAGGCTGTTGGTCACTATCGTCAGGCCGGAAAGGGCGTGTAACTCCTCTGCCAGCAGCGTGGTGGTGCTGCCCGCATCAAGAAACAGCGTCTGTCCGGGCTGCAGCAATTGCGCAGCGGCGCGGGCGATTGCGCGTTTCTCCCGGGTCTGGGTGCTGCGACGTTCCGTCAGCGGCGGTTCAGCCTGGGTTTCAATGGCCACCAGGCCACCGTGGACGCGGCGTGCCAGACCCAGCGCTTCCATCTCAATGATGTCGCGGCGCGCGGTTTCGCGTGACACCCCCAGCTCCCTGATAATGCGCTCGGTACTGACCTGGTTTAGCCGGGTCAGTAAGGCACGGATGCGATGAAGGCGCGTTTCCTGCAGCATAGAGAAATCCTTATAAAGCGCGAAGAGCATGGATGATACGCCAGTGACGCGAAAGATTCTGTCTGGATCAGAGAGCAAGCTTAGCGCGGCGGCTTGACGGCGTCATGTGTATTTTATTGCTTTTGTGTATTTGGTTGCATTTTAGATTCAGGCAGGCATGATACAGGAGTCCGCTCTTCTTCCTTCATCCTTGTAACGGGAGTCAATATGGCCACGCGTTCCACCATTATGGATACCAACAGTTTTCGTGCTGAACATGCCGATGCGCTCGACAGTGACACACGCAAACTGACCGATAAACGCAGCAAAGTGCTTGGCGAATCCTATCGCCTGTTCTATCGCAAACCGGTTCATCTGGTGCGGGGTGAAGGGCAATATCTGTGGGACGCAGCGGGCGATAAATATCTCGACGTTTACAACAACGTGGCGAGCATCGGTCATTGCCATCCGGCCGTGATTGAGGCGGTGACGCAGCAGATGAAAATGCTGAACACCCACACGCGTTACCTGCATGAAAAGATTCTGGATTACAGTGAAGCGCTGCTGGCAACGACACCTGCGGCGATCGATCGCGCGATGTACATGTGCACCGGATCGGAAGCCAACGATCTGGCGATTCGAGTGGCGCGCGCGTTCAGCGGCGGTACCGGAATTATCGTCAGTAAAGAGGCCTATCACGGCACCAGTGAGCTGACCTCCGGCGCGTCTCCGGCACTGGGCAGTGGACAGCCGCTGGCACCGACCACGCGGCTGGTGATGCCGCCAGATGCCTACCGTGTGGATGCGCCCGACCTGGGTGACTGGTTCGCAGATCAGATTCAGCAGCAGATTGATGACATGGCGGCGCACGGCATTAAATTTGCCGGTTTCCTGGCGGACTCGATTTTCTCCTCGGACGGCGTTCTGCCCAATCCTCGCGGCTTCCTGAAAAAAGCGATTGAGGTGGTGCATGCCAACGGCGGCATTTTTATTGCTGACGAAGTTCAGCCTGGTTTTGGCCGTACCGGCGACGCGTTCTGGGGCTTTGGTCGCCACGATGTGGTGCCTGATGTGATTACCACTGGCAAGCCGATGGGCAATGGCATTCCGGTTTCCGGACTGCTGGCAAAAAGTGATGTGCTGGCAGCCTTCAGCGATTCGATTCCCTACTTCAATACCTTTGGGGGGAATCCGGTCGCGATGGCGGCGGCGCAGGCGGTGCTGAACGTGATTACCGAAGAGGGATTACAGGAACACAGCCGCGTGGTCGGCGCGAAGCTTCTGGCTGAGCTGCGAACCCTGATGGATCGCTATGAGTGTGTGGGGGATGTGCGCGGTGCCGGACTGTTTATCGGCTTTGAGCTGGTCACCGATCGTCACAGCAAAACGCCGGACAAAACGCTGGCGCTGGATTTGATTGAGAAGCTTCGTGAACATCGTGTGCTCACCTCGGTCGCCGGTCCGTATGGGAATGTGCTGAAACTGCGTCCACCACTGGCTTTCCAGGAGAGCGATATCGACTGGCTGGTTGGCGCACTCGACAGCGCCCTGCGCGAGCTGGGTCAGTAACGCGCAGAGCAGGGCCGACGCGGCGTTCAGGCGGGAGGCGTGCTGGCTGATAGCCTGGCATCAGCGTGCTGCTCTCCCTGCCTGGCACGTCTGAAAAGGCAGAGCCAGCATCAGCACACTGTAAAAACAACGGGTTGCTAATGCCGGCTTTCGCAAATCCTTATGGTTAATAGGGCATTGATTACCCTTTTACGCTACATGAATTTAACTATAATGATTCGACTGCTTACGCGGCACGTCCCGAATTCGTCGTGCTGCTCAAACTAAATGGAGAGGAAGAACATGAGTTATTCACTGCCATCCCTGCCTTACGCATACGACGCACTGGAACCGCATTTCGACAAGCAGACGATGGAGATCCATCACACCAAACACCACCAGACCTATGTGAACAACGCTAACGCCGCGCTGGAAGGTACTGAATTTGCTAATCTGCCGGTAGAAGAGCTGATCACTAAACTGGATCAGCTGCCAGCAGACAAAAAAGGCCCACTGCGTAACAACGCAGGTGGTCACGCTAACCACAGCCTGTTCTGGAAAGGCCTGAAAACCGGCACCACGCTGCAGGGCGACCTGAAAGCGGCTATCGAGAAAGATTTCGGTAGCGTGGAAAAATTCCAGGAAGAGTTCGAGAAAGCCGCTGCGACCCGTTTCGGTTCTGGCTGGGCATGGCTGGTTAAGAAAGGCGACAAACTGGCTGTGGTTTCTACCGCAAACCAGGATAACCCGCTGATGGGTGAAGCGGTTGCCGGCGTTTCTGGCTTCCCGATCATCGGTCTGGATGTGTGGGAACACGCTTACTATCTGAAGTATCAGAACAAGCGTCCTGACTACATCAAAGCGTTCTGGAACGTGGTTAACTGGGACGAAGCGGCAGCCCGCTTCGCTGCTGCTCAGTAAGTTAACAAAGCGTAAACGCAATGAAGATAAACCGGTGAAATTTATTTCGCCGGTTTTTTTTATCTCTATTTTGTGTATTCCAGATTCGGACCCGAAGTCATCAGATATGAGTTTTAATGTTATTCCGCATTAACCTGCCGTTGATATTGACTATGTTATTTTCAGTGACATTCTTGTTTAACTCATTGTGTGTCGCTGACTATGTCAATTATAACTACTCAGGAAAATACGACCGAATCCTCTGCTTCTCTTTTTTTTCAGTTAATTAGCGGGAAATATGTTCCGGATAAACTCTGGAAAAGTAAACGTTTCCGCCTGAAATTTGTGTTAAGAACCTTAATATCGCCACTGACTACGCTGCATTATCTGGACGCGTTGTCGCATTTACCGCAACTCCCGCTGCTGATGAGCACGCAGGGATTGTTGCCCGCTAAGCTGCACCGGCCCTATCTGCGTTCAGGACTGAGCATTGCAGCACGTGCGCAGGCGATACTTGATCATTACAGCCTGATGAATAATCTGGAAAATCCTATGCTGCGCCAGCTGTTGCAAAGCGCTACGGATAATCCACTGGCCACACTGACCGGTAAAAATGGTGAAAACTTTATCCTCTCGTGCAGCTCTGGTTATTTCGACCGGGAAGGGGAAGTGACACTGGTATTGCGTTATAACGACGAAATTATTGCATCGCTCTCATTTTCTATTCTCAACGAGAATAGCCAGCGCACTCTGTTAATTGGTGGACTACAGGGGCCGCGGAAACATATCAATAATGAGATGATCCGCGAGGCGACCAAAGCGGCTCACGGTCTCTTTCCAAAGCGTCTGTTAATGGAAGCGGTATTTATTGTTGCGAAGCAGTGCGGTGTGGAAAATATTCTGGCGGTAGGTGATGAGACACATGTCTTCCGCAGTCTGCGTTATCGCCATAGCAAAGGGGATAAGTTCTTTGCCAGCTACAGTGAATTCTGGCTGTCGCTGAGCGGTGAAGCGCGCAAAGATGGGATGTTTACTCTGCCGCTGAGCCTGCCGCGCAAGACACTGGAGGAGATCGCCAGTAAGAAGCGGGCAGAGTATCGCCGTCGCTATGAACTGCTGGATGCGCTGGCGGAGCAGGTGTACGCCGCCGCTGGCGAACGCAAAGCCGATGTCGATCAGGCTGCTGCCTGATCGACCCCGTCAGAATGCGGTTTTAGCGAAGCCGGTCATCGCTGTCAGACCCATCTCACGTCCCAGCGCGGTCATTGGATGCACCACCACCAGGCCGCGCACGCTTTTCTTCAGCGCGCCCAGATTTGCCTGCTCTTTTTTGGTAATTTCGCGGCTGAAGCCCATTTTCTGCAGCTTCTGCGCTTCGGCACTGAGTTTTTCAACTCGCTGACCGCGCAGGCGCTCAATCTCAATGACCAGCGCTTCTTTCTCTTTCAGCAACGCGCCCAGTTTCTCGACATCACCCGATTCAAGTAGCTGCGGTTCTTTGCGGTTCAATGCGTCCAGCTTATCGCTGAGAAGTTTGATTTCGTTCTTTTCTTGCTCTTTCATGACAACAACTCGTTGAGGAAAACAGGGCAAGGATACACCAAATCTGGCGCATATTCCCGTTCAGGTTAAGACGAAAAAGGCGCCATAATGGCGCCTGACAGGATCAGCTACCGGACTTTTTAAACGCCTGCTTCATACTGATGCGCGCGATCAGCTCGGTGAGTGACAGGACCATGGTGGATCGCACCATCTGCAGATAGCGCTGCTGCTGCATACTGCGCAGCTCGGGATCTTCAGTATTAAACACCGGCGCGGGTGGCCAGGCCGTGACACAGTGCAGTTCCCCAAACGGGCCGAGAATCTCGTCGTCAGTAAAACGATAATCGCCGTGGTCGTGATTCAGCTCTTCGCGCAGCGCCAGCAGCAGTTCACCATCTTCATATTCGTGCCGGCTGATGACGCCAAGTCCGTAAATCAGCTTCAGGCGAACCGAGAGTTCGCCCAAAGGGCCATTACCCAGAAGCAGCGGTTCTACGGCATATTTAACCGCATAGTCATCTTTGCGGAACACCTGCAGCACCAGCAGATTGACGGCTTCAGCCAATAGCTCAACGGCGGCGATCAGAAAGCTTCTCACCGAACGACCGGCGTTCAGGCGCTCAAGCACCCGGTTCTCAAAAGCCTGCTTCTCTTCCATTATTGCCTGCATGGGTTCAATACCGCCGTTGGGCGCAGGCGAACTGCGCCCGGCTTGCGTCACTAACACGTGCGCATTATGCCATAGCGTGCCAGGCGCTCACCACAGAAGCCACCACTTCGCTGTCGGCATCCAGTCCTGAAATCTCAGCCAGCGTAGCCTGCGGGCCTTTTTCTGCCAGCAGCGCGGCCAGTTCCTGTGCCTGCGGGTCCTGATCGCTATGGTAGTGCATGGCAGCAGCAATACCCTGCACCAGGCTGGCGTGCGGTAAACCATACTCCAGTGTGCCCAGCGTGGGCTTAATCAGGCGATCGCCCGCGCTAAGTTTACGCAGCGGCTGACGGCCTACACGCTCAACATCATCTTTCAGATACGGATTTTCAAAACGACCCAGAATTTTCTGGATATAGGCCGCATGTTTTTCCGCGTCAAAACCGTAACGTTTAATCAGTACCGCGCCGCTCTCATCCATTGCGCCTTTCACTACGGCCCGGATTTTTTCGTCGAGGATGGCGTCACGAATGGTCTGATGACCGGCCAGCTGGCCGAGGTAGGCGGTAATGGCGTGACCGGTGTTCAGGGTGAAGAGTTTACGCTCAACAAAGGCCATCAGATTGTCGGTCAGCTCCATGCCAGGAATGGCTGGCAGGTCACCTTTAAACTGGGTTTGATCGACGATCCATTCGCTGAAGGTTTCAACGGTTACTTCCAGTGGATCGGTGCTGCCTGCTTCAGAAGGGGGCACAATGCGATCGACAGCGGAATCCACAAAGCCGACATGCTCTTCCAGCCAGGCGTGATACTGCGCCGGCAGCGCCTTCAGCACATGCTGTTTTAGCTGGCTGGTGCCGCGCACCATATTCTCACAGGCGATGATATTTAATGGACGGGTGTTACCGTTGTCGCTGCGTTTTACCAGACCTTTTGCCACACTGCCGGCAATACGCTCCAGAATCTGCGGACCCACGGCGGTGGTAACCAGATCGACGTCAGAGACCAGGCTGATGATCTCATCGCTGGTGCTGTTTACGGCACTGACGCCTTTAACGGTTTCTACTTTGGCCTGTTCGCCAACCACATGAACGGGATACTCATGACGCGCGTTCAGTGCATCCAGCACCGTCTGATTCACATCAGCAAAAACCAGTTCGATACCTGCATCAGCCAGTAATTTGCCGATAAAGCCGCGACCAATGTTTCCTGCTCCGAAATGTAACGCTTTCATAATTTTTGACCCATATCAAATGACGATGGGGCGGGCAAACCCGCCCCAGGAAATCGGGACGGGCATGACCGCCCCAGGGAAAGAATTGCTCTGAATTACGCGACGGCAGGCTTGCCTGACAGCAGATCCAGTACTTCCTGCACGCTGGTGGTGTTCGCCAGCTTCTCAATCACGCTGTCATCATCCAGCGCATTGGTCAGGCTGGTGATCACCTGAATGTGCTCGTTGTTACGGGCAGCAATACCAATCACCAGGCGCGCGACGTCGTCTGGCTCTTCGCCAAACAGGACGCCTGCCGGATACTGACAGAACACCACGCCTGTTTTCAGCACGCGATCTTTCGCTTCAACAGTCCCGTGCGGCACCGCAATCGACTCACCGAGGTAGGTCGGCGTCAGTTTTTCACGCGCCAGCATCGCGTCAACATATTCTGGCTCTACATAACCGCCTTTCACCAGCTGTTCACCAGCAAAACGAATTGCCTGTTCTTTGTTGCTGGCGGTCAGGCCGAGGAAGACGTTATCTGCACCCAGTTTAAACAGGTGTGCGTTGCCTTCATCGTAACTGTCAGAGAGCGCAGTGGTGACCGTTTGACGATGCACATCGCTGCGATTAGCGGCAACCAGACGTTCGGTCAGCGTGCTGTAGAGCGCACTGTCGAGGAAATTGTTCAGCGAGATGTGCTGCGCATGCGGAGCCTGGCGAATAGCACGCTCGGTCAGATCACGATGGGTAATCACCAGATCGACATCGCCTGGCAGGGCATTGATCGCGGTATTCGTCACCGACACATTGCTCAGACCTGCATCCTGCACTTTCTTACGCAGAACACCTGCACCCATGGCGCTTGAGCCCATACCGGCATCACAGGCGACGATAATTTTGCGCACGTGATGCAGCTCGACGCTCATCGCATCGCTGGCGACGGGTGCACCCGCCACGCTCTGGCCTTTCGACTGCGCTTTCATCTCATGCATGCGCTGAGTCGCGGCTTCGATATCGTCATCTTCTTTAACTTTGCTGGTTTTCAGCAGGATAGCGGAAACCACGAAGGAGACGGCGAAAGCGGCAGCAATGGCGGCGATGTTCGCAAAGTAGGCACCCTTTGGTGTCATCGCCAGCACAGCCAGGATTGAACCCGGTGAAGCAGGAGAGACCAGGCCACCGTTCAGCACGGTCAGCGTGAAGACACCCGTCATGCCTCCCAGGATGACTGCCAGCAGCAGGCGAGGCGCCATCAGCACATACGGGAAGTAGATCTCATGGATGCCGCCGAGGAAGTGGATAATTGCCGCACCGCCTGCAGACTGTTTAGCACTACCACGACCAAAGAACATGTAGGCCATCAGCACGCCCATACCCGGACCCGGGTTGGCTTCGATCAGGAAGAAGATCGACTTGCCCGCCTCACTGGCTTGCTGGATACCCAGCGGTGAGAAGATCCCGTGGTTGATGGCGTTGTTCAGGAACAGGATTTTTGCCGGTTCCACGAAGATTGAGGTCAGCGGCAGCAGGTTGTTCTGCACCATGAGATTCACGCCTGCGGCGAGAATGTGTGACAGACCTTCTACCAGCGGACCAATTGCCAGGAACGCCAGCAGTGCCAGAATCATCCCGATAATACCGGCCGAGAAGTTGTTAACCAGCATCTCGAAACCGCTTTTGATTTTGCCGTCAATCGCCCGGTCAAACGACTTAATTGCCCAGCCGCCCAGTGGACCGGCAATCATTGCACCGAGGAACATCGGCATATCCGCACCGACAATCACACCCATTGTCGTAATTGCACCGACCACACCGCCACGATCGCCGCCCACCAGACGCCCACCGGTAAAACCGATTAGCAGTGGCAGCAGGTAGGTAATCATTGGGCCAACCAGTTTGGCCAGCGTTTCGTTCGGGATCCAGCCAGTTGGAATAAACAGCGCGGTGATGATACCCCAGGCGATGAACGCCCCGATGTTTGGCATCACCATATTACTCAGAAAGCGACCAAAGCTCTGTACTTTGACCTTCACTGATGAGGACATAAACCCACCCCTTATTGAGACGCGCTGCAATAGGAGAGCGCGTTTGTTTTTGTTTAGCCACCCCGACTCGTAGCCGGTGGTATTACTGTATGCACGCGGACTCTATCACGCGAATTTGGCACTGCGTAGCACGCGGATAAAGTGTGATCTATATCACTGATTAAGGGTGGTGGCAGGGGTGATTAGCGTGACATTGATCACGTTTTTAAAGCAGTTACGTGTTGTTTTGCCTGGTTTTTACGCGTGATAGCTGATTATCTGTGAGTTTGATCACACTAAAAGGGCGGGGGTTAGTTATATAAATGTGACTCAGATCACAAACTATTTTTGGTCGAAAATGCGCCAGATCACACTTCATTCAACAGGCTATCGGATGAGATTAGAAAAGGCGTGGAGACGGGCAGGCGACCTACGCCTGCCCATAAAGCAGATTTACTGCAGGCCACCCTGAACGGCAGCTTGTGCCTGAGGAAGCGCCTGTGCATTAGCGGATAACGTGCTCATTATCGCGTTATATTGTGTAGCCTGATCCTGCGTCGGGAACTGCACGCCGCCGTCATTAAAGCTGACGCGGGTGCCCTGAGTTTGCAGGAATTCGCCGGTCTGCACGGCAGCCTGGCTCAGCGCCTGAAGTTTAGGCAGCAGCGGAATCAGCTGATTGGCGGGAACCGTCACCACTTTGTTATAGGCGGTGTCGTAGACTTTTTTCAGATCATCCGTCTGCTTTAGTGCCGCTTTGCTGCTGTCCGCCTGCATTTTTGCGCTCTCAATCTGCTGGGTAACAATGACCAATGCGCTTGTGGCCTGACGCAGGGAATCACGACGGGTGAGATAATCCTGCGGAACGCGAATGGCAGAAAGTTCATCTACCACCGGACGCATCCCCTGTTCAACGGCTTTGTTCGCCTGCTGCGAAAAGCCGTACATGATGGCGTAATCGCTGGCGAAGTTGCCAAAGCTTTGCTTCTGGTTTTCGCTGAGGCTAGGGAGATGCTCGCCACTGCGCATCACGGTATTCTGGAGGAAATCAATAAATGCTTTACGCTGCTCGCCTTCTTTGTCACCGCATGCGGTGAGTTGCAGCACGATGAGCGCGCCAGCGAGCATAATGCCGCTGCGTGCCATAAGGCGTGTAAGTCCTGAAGCCATTGGGTCAACTCCTGTCGGTAGTACTGTCTGATGTCCAGGTCGGAATGGCCTAAAGAATAGAACAAACCGCCGTCACGGCACAATGTGAAACCGCCTGTGAAGCAGAGGCTTTCTTAAACGCCGGTGATACAACGGGATCGCCCGCACGTCAGAGCGCGCTATGTTTCCTGCCATCATGCGTTAACCTGAATGTCAGTTTAGCGGTAGGGCGATCACGGCTGCAGCCTTAAAACACCACCGCCTGACCATCTTTGCGACTTTCGCTGGCTGCAATATAGAAACCCTGCGGATCGCGCACTATAGCCTGTGCGCCACCAAAGTTGTAATTGCTCAGGGGATCTTCCAGTACCACGTTGTGACCCATGCGGCGCAGCGTGCTCAGGGTATTGCGATCGAGTGTTGATTCAAACACGACCTCGCGTCCCTGAACCACCCGCCAGCGCGGCGCATCAATCGCAGCCTGCGGATTCTGGCGGTGCAGCATAATTCGCAGCGCCAGCTGGACATGGCCCTGCGCCTGCATCGGGCCGCCCATCACACCAAACGCCATGAGCGGCTGACCCTGCTCATCCAGCGCAAAGGCCGGGATGATGGTGTGAAAAGGGCGTTTACCACCTGCCACCACGTTAGGATGGTGCGGATCGAGTGAAAAGCCCGCCCCACGGTTCTGCAGGCTGATGCCGGTGTCGGGCACCACCACGCCGGAGCCAAATCCCATGTAGTTAGACTGGATGAATGAGACCATCATACCGCTGGCATCAGCCGTCGCGACATACACCGTGCCGCTCTGCTGCGGTGATCCAAAGCGGAAATCTCCCGCTTTGTCAGGATCAATCAACGCTGCCCGCTGGCGGATATAGTCTTTACTCAGCAGTAACGCTGCCGGGAAATCGAGATGATCTTCATCGGTGACATAACGTTCCAGATCAACCAGTGCCAGTTTCATCGCCTCAATGGAGAGATGCAGCCACTGCGGCGAATCAGGCGCATAACGTTTGATCTCCCACGCTTCCAGAATGCCGAGCGCAATCAATGTCGCAATGCCCTGTCCGTTAGGCGGCAACTCCTGCACCGATCCCCCGGCAAACGGATGTGACAGCAGGGTAACCCAGTCGGCGCGATGGTTTTTAAAATCGTCCAGCGTCAGCGCCGCGCCATGTTCACGGGCAAAGGCTGTCATCTTCTGCGCCAGTGCGCCGCGATAAAAACTTTCACCCTGTGTCTCAGCGATCGTCTGCAGGGTCCGTGCCTGAGCCGGATTGCGGAATAACTCGCCCGCACGGGGTGGACGGCCCTGCGGCGCAAAGCAGTCGATGAAGCCAGGCTGCTCCCGCAGCTTGTCATAGCCTCGCTGCCATAGCTGGCCAATCAGCGGTGATACCGGAAAACCGTTGCGCGCATAGTCAATTGCGGGTTGCGCCAGGGTTGTCAGCGGTAAGGTCCCGAAGCGCTGCGCCAGCGTGACCCACGCCGAGACGGCACCCGGGACGGTAACGGATTCCCAGCCGGTTTCTGGCATTGCACTCAACCCGGCGAAGCGCTCAGGATGCCACGCGGCGGGCGAACGGCCTGAGGCGTTTAATCCATGCAGCTCGCTGCCGTCCCAGACAATGGCAAACGCATCGCTGCCGATGCCGTTTCCGGTTGGCTCCAGCACAGTTAAGGCGATGGCGGTAGCGACAGCGGCATCTACAGCATTACCGCCCTGCTGCAGCATCCGTAAGCCCGCCTGCGCCGCCAGCGGTTGTGAGGTCGCTACGGCATTGCGTCCCATCATCGGTACGCGATGAGAAGGGTATCCGACATCAAAATCTGTTTCACGCATCGCTCTTCATCCTTTCAGGTGGCGGGTCTCTATTTATCCGTCATGAGTGCGCAATCACAAGGCTGCACTTTTAGCGCGCATCAGCGCGATTAAGGACCGCTGACTGCACCGGCATGAGGCATCTGCCGTTTCGTTAGAGTGACTGTTGATTTCGCTGACGATATGGCGGCGTTCAGAATAAAAGATTTCTCCGCACGTCGCTGTGAGCCGCCGCGCGCCAGGGCTCAGGGGCAAACCAGGACTATTCTTAAATTAATCAGAACTGTGAATATAAGTGTTCATGAAGTAAACCATTGGCGTATATTTTGCACTCACTACCTGAAGAGGTGTAATGCCTCACAGAAATGAGAATGTGCCCGCCAAAAGCTTGATGGCATCCACATAAATAGCAAACACCATTTGATTTTTTTGCCCGCTGTGCAGGCGCAAAAATCAACCGCCTCAGCAGGTTAGAAGCGCTGGAGCGTTTTCGGCAAACGTTAGTTAAAAAAATAATTATAAATTGCGCGGCAAATAGTCAGGTCTCTATCCATACTTAGTCTCCCGGCATTTGTTGCATTGTTCTGACACCTTTATAAGCAGTGCACCGCAGGCTGTGTCCCGTAATGGTTTTTCTCATAACAAAAACAAACCCTTGCGGGATCCAGCCTGAACAGGCCCGGTTTCAGAGTCCTGACTTCAGGCTCGTACCTCTCTACTTTCACGTGCTTCATAGTGAGTTTTTAAGGAGTTCTCTATGGAATTAAAAGACCCGATGTTTGAATTGCTCAGCAGCCTTGAGCAGATTGTTTTGACACGTGATGATCGCGCCGCCGAGTTACTTATTCAGCGTCAGCAACCCGCCCAGCCAGAGCCACAGCGTCTGCGCGAAATGACCGGCATGCAGGTTGATGAGTTTGCTAAAGTGATGGGCGTGAGCGTATCTTCCGTGAAAAGCTGGGAAGCCCGGCGTACCCGTCCATCCGCGACGGCGCAGAAACTGATGAAGTTATTACAGGCCAATCCCTATCTGGGACGCCAGTTGCTTGAATAATCAGGCATCATGAAAACACCCGCCGCTGGCGGGTTTTTTTATGCGTGTTTTTCGCTGTATTTAGCGGCCTGTTTGACAAACCAGCTATCCGGTACGCTGTAGGGCGGCTCCCGCAACCGGGCAAGCCCGCTTTCTATGATCGTCGAAGCCTGCTGCCACAACTGTGCATCTCCCTGCTTCAGCAACGCAATCTGTATCTGCTTTTCCACCAGGTAGACCCGCGCAAAGTCAGGATCAAAACGCACAATCGCGCGGGTATTGTCGATGATGTCCGCCAGCTTAATAGTCTGTGCCTCAGGACTGGCGCTGGCTGTATGGCGAAAATGCGCAAGCTTGCGGGCCGCCCGATTTTTCGCCGTAGCCGGTGCGCTATCGGTCAGCATCTCCACCAGGCTGGCCACGCGCGCGCCAAAATGGGCTTCGATATCGCTCTGGGTCGTGGAGGTATCTTCTACAGTATCGTGCAGCCAGGCTGCCGCTAACAATGCCTCGTCATGGCTGACGCTGCGCACCAGTTCCACCACCGCGGCCGGATGAACAATATAGGGCTCATCGGTATATTTGCGACGCTGACCGGCACTGGCATGTGCCTCGGTGGCGAATCGACGCGCCTGTTCTTCCAGTGAATCCTGCATGCTTTTACCCCTGACTAAAAGTTTGCTTGCAATTATCTAGCGCGCTATCTATATTAAACATCATGAACTGTGATCAAGATGACAAAAAAGTGAAAACGATGCCACTGTTGGTCGATCAGCAACTCTGCTTTGCGCTTTATTCTGCCAATCTGGCAATGAATAAAGTGTATCGCCAGTTGCTGAGCCAGCTCGACATTACCTATCCACAATATCTGGTGATGCTGGTGTTGTGGCAGAAAGATGATGTTACGGTGTCAGAGATTGGCGAGCAGCTTTTTTTAGACTCGGCAACATTAACGCCACTGCTGAAGCGACTGGAAAGCGCGGGTCTGATTAACCGGCAGCGTACCCGTCAGGATGAACGGCAGGTTGCAGTAACACTGACCGAGGCTGGCCGTGCGCTGCGCGTTAAGGCTGAAGCCATTCCTGAAGCGGTTAAATGTGCCACTGCCTGTGACGATGATGCCCTGCTGGCGCTGAAATTACAGCTTGATGGATTGCGTGATAACCTGAATCAGTCACGATAAATATTGCCGACGGGTGCGTTGCACCCGTTGAACCTCACCGCCCGATTACGGTTAAATAAGTAGCGGGCGATTAAATAGTGTAATGGAGAAATGTCATGTCTTTAGAACAAGTGGTTTACCGCGCCAAAGCCAAAGCTACCGGTGGTCGTGATGGTCGTGCAACCTCTTCTGACGGTGTACTGGACGTTAAACTGGGCGTGCCAAAAGAGATGGGCGGTGCAGGCGGCGAAGTGACCAACCCTGAGCAGCTGTTTGCGGCGGGCTATTCTGCCTGCTTCATCGGTGCGATGAAGTTTGTTGCGGGTCGCGACAAAATCGCGATGCCAAAAGATGCGTGGATTGAAGGTGAAGTGGGTATCGGCCCAATCCCCAACGGCTTTGGCATCGAAGCGACGCTGAATATTCACCTGCCGGGAATGGATGAAGCAGAAGCGCAGAAGCTGGTGGATGCGGCACACATCGTGTGTCCTTACTCAAACGCCACGCGCAACAACATCGACGTGACGCTGAACATCATTCGCTAAGCATGGCTGCGGGCCTGAAATCATCAGGTCCGCACTTTTGCCTGTTATTCAATCCTGCGCTCCCGTCTCACTGCGTCAGCCTGTCCGGTTAATCCTCCGCGCCGTGTACAAAAAATGTGCTAATCAGGTCGACAGCGATTATTATCTGGTCTATGAAACGCCCTCATGCTTTACTGAGCCACCTCGCGTTATAGCCTATAAATCCGTTCAGAATTTTCCTTCATCTTGTCCGGTCCGCTTATTCAGCGAACTCTGCCGCGTTTCGGCAGTCACATAAAAGATTTGGTTAAGCGCTTCACACCGGAGAAACACCTTTTTTCATGAATTATATTAAAACCCTGACTCAGCAGAAGTTATCGTTACTGCTGGCGCTCTACCTCGGTATCTTACTGAATTTACCGATTTTCTATCGTCGTTTTGATGGTTTTCTTACGCACTCTACGATAACGAACTGGCTGACTGCCGTGACTGAAGTGGTGGCCATTGTGCTGCTGACGTTCTTCCTGATGCGGCTGCTGTCGCTGGGTGGAAAGTGGTTTTATCGCGTGCTGGCCACGCTGATAGTGCTGATTTCCGTTGCCGCTGCTTATTACATGGCATTTTTTAACGTCGTGATTGGCTACGGCATTGTGGCTTCGGTGATGACCACTGATACCGATCTTTCTAAAGAGGTGGTTGGCTACCATTTCATTCTGTGGATGGTGCTGGTGAGCGCGCTGCCGCTGCTGATGATCTGGCGCAATAAGCTGAGCATGACGTTGAATGAGCAGCTGCGCACGCCGGGACAGCGTCTTAAACCCTCCGTGATCATGCTGCTTTGCGTGGCGCTGGTCTGGTTGCCGATTCGCTTTCTGGACAAACTGCAGAAGCAAAACGAAGAGATTACCAACGTCGATCTGCCGAGCTACGGCGGTGTCGTGGCACACTCTTATCTTCCTTCAAACTGGCTTGCAGCTGTAGGACTCTTTGCCTGGACCCGCGTGGATGAGACGCTGAATAGCGAGGAACTGTTGGATCCGGCGAAGAAGTTTACCTACGTCGCGCCTGCCGGACTGGACGACACCTACGTGGTGTTTGTGATTGGTGAGACCACCCGCTGGGATCACATGGGGATGCTGGGCTATGAGCGTGACACAACGCCAAAGCTGTCAAAAGAGAAGAATCTTGTGGCGTTCCGCGGCGAGTCCTGTGATACCGCGACCAAGCTGTCGCTGCGTTGCATGTTCGTACGTGAAGGCGGCACCATGGATAACCCAGGTCGTACGCTGAAAGAGCAAAACGTGTTTGCGGTGATGAAAGAGCTGGGCTTCACGTCTGAGTTGTTTGCGATGCAGAGCGAAGTCTGGTTCTACGACAACATTAATGCCAACAACTTTGCTTTCCGTGAGCAGATTGGTTCAGAGAAGCGTAATCAGGGCAAAGCGGTGGATGACATGCTGCTGGTGCCGGAGATGAAAGCGTCACTGGATCGTTTCCCGAAAGGTAAGCATCTGATCGTGTTGCACACAAAAGGGTCGCACTACCTCTATTCACAGCGTTATCCGCGCAGCTTCGCGAAATATCAGCCGGAGTGCATGGGCGTCGACGAGACCTGCAGCAAAGCGCAGTTGATTAACGCTTATGACAACTCGGTGCTGTATGTCGACAGTATGCTGGATAGCGTGCTGGATCAGCTGCGTGATAAGAAGGCGATTGTTTTCTATGCCTCTGATCACGGTGAGTCGATTAGCGAGAATATGCATTTGCACGGCACGCCGCGCGAGATGGCGCCACCTGAGCAGTTCCGCGTACCCATGATGGTCTGGGCGTCAGATAAGTATCTGGAAGACAGTCAGAACCGCAGCAATTTTGAGCGTTTGCAGGCGCAGCAGCGCGTAGGCCGCACTCATCGCCATGTTGAGTTGTTCGACACCATTCTGGGCTGTCTGGGTTATACCTCGCCAGATGGCGGTATTAACCCCGCCAACAATTGGTGTCAGGCACCGGTCAAAGGTCAGGCTAAAGCGCTGTAATAGTGAGCGAAAAGGGCAGGGCAGGTGGTTAATTACGGGTAACCGCATGCTTTCCAGGCGATTGGCGGCAAAAGCATAAAAAGCGGTTGACGCTGATCGGGGGTAGCAGTAACATGCGCCCCCATCGGCGAGTAGCGCAGCTTGGTAGCGCAACTGGTTTGGGACCAGTGGGTCGGAGGTTCGAATCCTCTCTCGCCGACCATATTTAAGAAAACCTGTCTGAAAAGACAGGTTTTTTTTCGTCTGTAGAAAAGTGATTTGCAGGCAAAGAATTAGCGCTGTGCGGGCTACAGGGAGCATACGCCTTTCGCAAAGACGCAAAAGACGCCATCCCTGGCATGCTCAGCGCGGCCCATCCCTGGCCTGCGATGCTTTGCTACAGGCACATGCTCCCTTCGCTTCACGTCTGGCAGACGCATCAGGTACTTACATGGGCGCTTCAGATGACTGACAGGTTCAAAGCCAGATCTCAATCTGACTGCTAAGCATTCACACTCTTATCAGCTGAGCAGGCTTCAGGGAGCATACGCCTT
>NZ_JARHXL010000001.1:0-131422 GCF_029222565.1 Pantoea sp. Cr_R13 | reverse complement strand
GGGTTTATTGAATTTTAAAACTGGTGTGAACAATAATGAATTTCATTATTGTTCACGTTATTCTAAATAAAAGGCCATGTGAAAAGCGCATAATTATTTTTGCACATTATCGCGACAATAGAATGATTAAATAAATTCAATCAAGAGCGTAATCGTAATCTGTTTTCATCCTGAATTTTATCAACTATTTTTTGATGATGGCTCATAGGGTTATTAATTAAATATTCAGTATTAAAGGATATTTATTAGGGTTAATTACTTACAGTCATCAATTTTCGCCGCATACCTGATGCACCAATGATTGCTTCAGTGAGTATGAGATTTACTGCTCTATGAGGCGATGTAGATCTCCTCGTCCCATGATCCCACCCCGGCAGGGCTAACAATACGTTGAATGGCATTAGATATTCTGACTTCGTATAATTATTCTTATACGAAGTTATGACAGGCTGATGCTGCCGGGTTATGATGGAAACTACAACAGTGCCACACCGATAGGTGACAACGCTACGTGAATTCTTGCAGGTAATCCCCCTGCTAACTTCTCAGAATTCACGTAGCGTTGTCAGGACATATTTTGGTTGATAAGTGAGCAAAAATGAATGAGTCAGAGCCTGTCACCTATTTGAGTGTGGATCCGAACAGCGACATCACAGAACGCCTCAGGCAATTCGTCCAGGATAAAGAGGCTTTCTCACCTAACACCTGGCGGCAACTGATTAGCGTCATGCGGATCTGTAATCGCTGGTCGGAAGATAACCAGCGCAGCTTCCTGCCGATGAGCCCTGATGACCTGCGCGACTATCTCTCGTTTCTTGCTCAAAGTGGTCGGGCTTCTTCAACGATTATTTCACACGCGGCACTGATCTCGATGTTACACCGTAACGCCGGATTGCCGGTGCCGAATGTTTCTCCTTTGGTTTTTCGTACCATAAAGAAGATAAATCGCGTGGCCGTAATGAACGGTGAACGTGCTGGCCAGGCTGTTCCCTTCAGGCTTACTGACCTGCTGGCGCTGGATGGAAACTGGTCAGGATCTGAAAACCTTCAGTTAGTGCGCGATTTGGCCTTTTTACACGTAGCCTATGCCACGCTACTCCGCATCAGTGAACTGTCGCGATTAAGGGTGCGTGATGTGATGTACGCCGGTGATGGCCGTATCATTCTCGATGTTGCCTGGACAAAAACGATTGTGCAGACCGGTGGATTAATCAAGGCGCTCGGCACCCGCTCAACCCAACGTCTGGAACAGTGGATAGAAGCCTCCGGACTCTCTAATCAGCCCGATGCTTATCTGTTTACCGCAGTTCATCGATCTGGCCGTGTACTGGTTGCCGAAAAGCCAATGAGTACCCGGGCTCTGGAGCAGATCTTTAGCCGTGCATGGCGCAGCGCTGGTAACGTCGGCGCGGTGAAAGCCAACAAAAATCGCTACCGTGGCTGGAGTGGCCACAGTGCCAGGGTGGGTGCAGCTCAGGATATGGCGGATAATGGTTATCCGATTGCCCGTATCATGCAGGAAGGCACATGGAAAAAACCGGAAACCCTGATGCGGTATATCCGTCATGTGGATGCACATAAAGGCGCAATGGTAGAGTTTATGGACCAGTATGCTGACACTGACTTATCTGACTGACAGCCTCTAAAAAGGCGATCTGAAGCTATATTCAGGCTAAAGTTATCCACAGAAAAAGTGGACAGCCTGTGTGTAAGCCGGTACTGAATAAGTCGTTGTCTGGACTTTGTCCCCATTATCACGCTGATTTAAAGCATTTATTCACCTGGCATGCTGTTTTAGGCTCATCTTTTCTGGAAAAGATTTCGCTTCAGAAGCAAGGGTAAGAGATGCTGCCAGCATTACACCCTTCTATAACATCAGCTTCCCGCACTGGAAAATCATGTCTGCTGAAAGGGGTTGTTAAGAAGTCCTCTTAGACGGTTCACATCACTCCAGATGAACTTTAATTCAGCTTACATCTGTCTAACAACATCATAAACGTCACTTATCCGCTGTGACGCTGAAAAGCCCGTCAACCAGCGGATTAAGCGATTGAATCTGTTGTTTCTTTTTATTGTGCGTAGCCTTTCTGGTTATCGCAGCTGCCGTGGCAGCCGTGACAACGTCCCTTTCCCTCCTGAAACATGCCTGGTATTGCCTGCACCTGGCTTCCTGCTTTCCGCAGTGCAAACAGGATAACCATGTTAAGCAACAGTATGCCAATCAGGCAGGTTGCACTAAATGCAGGATGCTCGGTAAACGTGACGGTCTGATAAAACAGCGTGGCCGTGGTGTAAGCAATGTTAAGTCCCCAGAAGAATGAGAACATCATCCACTTTCTGCCGGCTTCGCGCGCAATAGCGCCCATGACTGAAACACAGGGCACATAGAGCAGGACAAAGATTAAGTAACTGTATGCGGCGAAGCCACTGCCAAATTTGGCTGACATGATGCCCATAGAGCCGGATGCCATTTCACCATCACCTTTGCTGGTATCGATGGGATGAGCCAGTGCATCAATTCTCAATGCAGCTGTTAACCCCGCCCAGGTCTGTGTCAGCGCATCGGTCAGGTCAGCTTTAAGGTTAAAAGTCTGCGGATCAAACGCGTTGTTCTGGAGCGCTTCAGTGGTGTAAAGGCTGTTGAGTGTGCCGACCACGACCTCTTTAGCCATAATGCCACTCACCAGTCCAACGGTCGCCTGCCAGTTATCCTGCGTGATACCAATCGGCAACAACGCAGGCGTAATCGCTTTACTGGATGCCGCCAGTGCAGAATGGTTAATGTCTTCGACCAGCTGGCCATTAAATGCAAAGCTGCTCAGTACGCCAACCAGCATGCTCACTAAAATGATGACCTGTCCGGCCCGGACAACAAACATTTTCAGCCGCTGCCAGGTCTGCAACAGCAGACTTTTCAGATGAGGCCGGTGATAGACCGGCAATTCCATGATAAACGGGGATGCTTCTCCGCCCAGCAGGGTGTGCCTGAGTACCAATCCGGTGATAATCGCAACAACAATGCCCAGCAGATAGAGTGAGAAAACCAGGCTGGAGCTATGCGCGTCAAAAAATGCTGCAGCGAAAACCGCAAAAATCGCTAGCCGCGCGCCGCACGACATAAAAGGTGCAATCAGGATCGTAAGAAAGCGCTCACGCGGTGTGTCGAGTGTCCGGGTGCCCATGACCGACGGTACATTACAGCCAAAGCCGACTATTAGCGGCACAAAGGATTTACCCGGCAGGCCCAGCGACTGCATAAGCCGGTCTATCACAAAAGCAGCGCGCGCCATGTAGCCTGAATCCTCCAGAAAAGAAAGGAACAGGAACATCAGGCCAATCTGAGGAATGATCGGCAGCACGGTATTTATGCCGGATCCGATGCCCTGAGCCAGAAAAACGGTCAGCCAGTCCGGGAAGTGGGCGACATAGCCCAGCCATTGCATGCCATGAATAAATATGGCCACAGAACCACTGTCGAACAGTGGCTGCAGTGCGGCACCGATATTAATTGAGAGCACAAACATCACATACATCACGGCCAGGAATATCGGAATACCCAGCCAGCGATTCAGCACCATATTATCAATCTGACGGGTCCGACCGGCAGGTAATACCTGATGAATATTACTCACGGCTGCGCAAAGTGCGTTGATGGCACGATAACGGTAATCGGCAATCTGTACGCCGGTGTCGTTGCCCGCCTGCTTCATCATCTCAGGCAAATGCGGGAGCAGCTCCGGGCAAAGCTTCTGGCTGTTAATATCACCTTCCAGCAGCTGCAATGCCAGCCAGTAACGTTTTTGAGGCGCTATCGTTTCGGGCATTTGCAGGCACAGCTGCTCAATTGCTGAGTCAATCGCGGCCGGATAACGCACCCGTTCCGGCGCGCAGTAAACATGAGCCTGATCGATCAGGGTTTTGAGCTGGGCAATCCCGTCGCCCCGTGTTGAGGTCAGGGAAACAACCGGACAGCCAAGACGTGCAGATAACGCCTGAATATCAGTAGTGATGTTCTGACTGGCGGCAACGTCCTGCATGTTAAGGGCGATAATGCAGGGCACGCCCAGCTCCAGAAGCTGCATGGTCAGGAACAGATTACTTTCCAGACTGGATGCATCGACCACGTTAATCACTATATCGGCGTGATCCTGATAGAGATACTGGCAGGCGATGCTCTCATCAATGGCGCTTTCAGCAGACAGCGTCGTCAGCGAACGAGTTCCGGGCAGGTCGATGAGCCTGACATCTGACTGTGCAGTAAAAAATTGCCCTTCTTTACGCTCAACTGTCACACCCGCCCAGTTACCGACCCGCTGCCGGGCTCCGGTAAGTTGATTAAATAGCGTGGTTTTGCCGGTGTTAGGATTTCCAATCAGCCCGATGGTGATCTTTTTCATCAGACGATTTCCTCCAGGATCATAGAGGACAGGTCCCGCTGTCGAACTGCCAGACTGATACGGCGCGTGCGAATTTGCACCGGGTCCCCCATTGGCGCCACGCGAACCGTCTCAAAAACGGCGCCGGGAAGCATGCCCATCGTCAGTAATTTCTGACGCCAGGCGAAATTTACAGACGGCTTATAGCCAAGAATTCGATAGGTACTGCCCATGTTAATTGCCATAACACGCTCTGCCTCAAGGTAAGAAGCACTCATTTTATAAATGATAAGCGTTTCGCTTTTTGATCTGGAATGAGCAAGTGAGAGAAAACATGTCGTCAATGCGTATGTGGAAGAAAACGTATCTCTTTCACAGGAGCCTGGTGACGGGTGAGATGGCCTGATACGTGTAAATAGAGACATCATGGCTTGTTGCCACTGAGTTAGCCCTGCATCATAAGCGGTGACAGAGTCAGGCAAATACAGAGGCTATTCGGCCATAATGAATGGCACAAAATCTTACGGTAACCTTGGGGTGAGAGCAGCCCTGGATCAATAAGGATTATATGAAACAAATTACGTTGAGTGACCTCCAGAAACAAAGTGAACAGGCTGCACACTCTCCTCGCTTGCGAGCTAATCGTAATCTACATCCCGAATTAAGCGATCCGGTTCAACGTCTGGCCATCGCTATGGAGCCGGGCACTTATGTGCGCCCACACCGTCATCCGCATACTTTTGAATTGCTGATGCCTCTTCGAGGACGCTTCCTGGTATTAAATTTTGATGACAATGGTTATGTGACCCAGCGGGTGATGCTGGGTGAGGAGTGCAAGGTGCTCGAAACGGATGCCGGCATCTGGCATGCGGTACTCTCCATGGATAAAGGCGGGGTTATTTTTGAGGTAAAGCATGGCGGTTACCAGCCAGTAACTGAACAGGATCTTGCCCCATGGGCACCCGCCGAGAATGAGCCGGGCACCATGGAACTGATGGCATGGTACGCACAGGCGCAGGTGGGTGATGGTGGTTTCACTCGATAATTTTTAGCTTATTTGCAGCGGGCGGTATGGTGGCCGATACCGTCCTTCAGGTAACATCTGGCAATTTTCAGGGTTGCCTGCACTCATCTTTAAATCCAGAGAGTGGCTTTTTTACGAACCCTTGAGATGTAAAAAACGGGTACCCGAACACAGTAACTAATAAGGCTTAATCAGGTTCCGGTAGTAGCTTAGCATTTGAAACAGACCATTCGGATGATGCAGTAAATTGAGCATTAAGCCATCTATCAGGTCAGGCAGCGCCATTTCAGACGTCTCCACTGCACTATTGAGGTCAGAGAGGCAATAAACGTCATCAGCCTTACATTCGAAATAAGGCTGAGGAATTTGTCTTTTAACCACCTTTGAGCTTTATTGAAAAGTTATTTTTATAATTCATCCTCTATAACCGTAGTTTAAATGGCGGATACACCAGCGGTTCACGGTATTGATTTATGGGGAGTGCGCATTACGGATGTGTAACCACTACAATATTCCCGGACACTCTGTTAAAAATGACGCTTCTCCAGCTTCACTGGACTTCGTAAAAGAATCTTACCGATTATAAAACTGTGGTTTTTGTCGATTCAGATGATATCGTTTCTGAGTAGTGAAAAAACACACTGATCTTCCCTCTTTTATTTGCTGCAAGGGCATTTACGGTTGATTATCATGGCATGTAGCAAGTCTTAATCCTCCCATTGATAAAACGGCAGAGCCAAAACCGAAACATGCCCTTTGAGGCTACGGCCTATGCGTTTAAGGGCTGATTATACCGCCGTTGAAGTTAGCTGGAACGTATTTATAGTTTGCTGATATGAGCCTTACGCAAGTTTTAATGTTGTAGCTGTTCAGGATTAGAGGACAGTTACGGGATCGCTGCTAAAAGTTAATACATTCATCAATTTAAAGGGAAAAATCAGAACCCAATAATAGCACTTAAACAGGATCTTGCAGAAAATTAGTTACATCATACATAAGTCTATCACGTCTATGTACGCCCCTTCGGGGCGCGGGGGCGGCTAGTCAAAAGGCACTCGGAATTCCAGAATAACTTTGTTTTTAGTACGTCAATAAACACACAAAATCAGCAGGCCTTCTCGTGTTATTGAAACTAATTTAACAGGGTGTTGTAACTAACCTGTCGCGTTATTGCTCTTTTATCACTTAATATAAATTATACTTTCCATTTTCCTGTGGAACGGCTAACACTTATTCCCTTCACATCCCGATTTTTTATCATCTGAGAAAAGCGGTTATAAATTTAAGTTCAGCTTATTTAAATAGTGCGTCGTTCATTTTATAATCAGAGGCACATTCAGGATTTTCTTTATCTGAATTGAAAGTTTCATTTATCGCAAATACATGTTTGATTTTCTGTTGCAGCTTTTTAACAAAACATGCTTAATCATCATACACCCCAACACATTACAATTGATCTGCATCAGTCTTTTGGCAGATAATTTTCCGAAGGCTGGAATTGTTATCGTGTCGTTTAACAATTTTAGCTAATAATGCCACATCTTCTTAAAAACTAATGACAGGACAGTGAAATGACATCTTTCAATTCTGGCAAAAAATTCGTCTGCGCTATTGTGATGACGGCTGCAGTAATATCCATGACCGCCTGCTCAAGCAATTATGTCATCTCTACCAATGACGGGCACATGATCACGACTCATGGTAAACCCGCCAAAGATAAACAAACTGGCATGATCTCGTATAAAGATGCAGACGGAAATATGCATCAGTTGCAGCAGCACGACGTTAAAGAAATTGTACAAAAATAAATCAATTCAGCCAGCAATCGTAATCATTAATTTTAAAATTTAAAAGCAGTGGAACTGAACAATGAAACTTTCTGTAATCAGCATGGGTATGCTGCTGTGCGTCTCTTCGTCTGCAATGGCCATTGGCTTGAATGTGGAGCAAGGTAAAAATACCACTGCGCTGGACGCAGAAATTGGCCGCTCATCCAGCGGAATTTATCTGGATAGCCAGTGGATCAAAAATACGGCGGATGGTGTTCAGATTGGTCAGGCGGGTACCGGTTATAATCTTGAACTTGGTCCGGTAATGCTGACTGCTGGCGCCAAAGCCACTTATCTTGGTGGCAAGAAAGGGGATAACGGCGTCGCATTTCCTGTCGGTGGCGGTGTGAAAATCAATCTGCCCGCTGATTTTGCGATTTATGGTGAGGGATATTCTGCTCCGGAACAACTGACTAACAGCGTTAAGAATTTTGTGGAAGCGAACGCCGGCATAAGCTGGTCACCGCTGGGGCCGCTGGTCTTGAAAGCCGGCTACCGTTATGCAGGTGTTGATGGCAAAGATGGACGCCCGGGCCATACCCTGATCGATGGGCCTTACATTGGTGGCGGCCTGACATTTTAATATCAGATAACGCTCCTCTTCTATAGGGTGAGGAAACCAGCCAGCTTGACTGATCGGTTTCTTTACCCATTTTTCGTTATGACTCTGACGGAAAGCAGTGAGAAACAGATGATGAAACCACTCATGTTGATGTTATTTACCCTTTGTCTGACAGGATGTGTCCAGTATAAATGGGTCAAGCCTGACGCATCTGAGCAGCAGGAGTTCGTGGCAGAAACAGCCTGTAAAGCTCAGGCACTCAGGGATTTACCGCCAGACAATGTCGTTAGCGGTAAATACACCTCAAAAGACAAGAAACACAAGACAACTGATACGAATTACTCAACCAGCGATGCTAATGAAAGTCAGCGAGACATATTGGTGAAAGACTGTATGTTCAAACAAGGCTGGCAACAGATTGAGATTCAGCACTAACGACATTGAACTGTCAGAGGCCAGGTAAAATCCTGGCCAGCACTGACCCGACAGGTTTTACCGATTGCGGCCGGAATTTATTCGGGCATCATCCTGCTGCTGCTGTGCAGTACGCTGCCGACGGCACCGTTCCGAGCAATACAGAACCTCTTCCCAGCACCGTTCCCATTTTTTTCGCCATGACATCGGTTTGTTGCACGTTTTGCAGTAGCGCACCGGTAGTGACTTTTTATTACCTTTGAACACGTCAATCCTCCAGAAAACCCAGGACACTGACAAAGCCTATGCCATATACAGTATAGCTAACCGTCGCACTGGATAACTGATGACAATAGGCGACAAAGTTAGCAGACTGCTTTTTTCATACTCTCTTGTTCTATGATTATTCTTCGACCCCCCATTTGCTCTGACATTGTACTGTGAAATACCTATTACAGGTTTTTGGCGTTCTGCGCTGCTGACGACCAATTAATTAGCCAGGTTAATAATAGCCGCTTACTGGCACACCGTTTTCAGTTCAGTGTTTGGCAGCCTGTTCATCGATGTGTTTTGGGACGGGCTGGCGAGGTGATTGCAAAATCACACGGGTTCAGGAACTGAGCTGAATGGATATTGACGAGAACTGCTATCGCTTCCGTTATCAGCATCAATGACAACAGGGTAATAACGTGGGGAAATAATGCTGTCTATGATTACGTTGTAAACTACCTCCCTCTTTGAATCTTTACAGAGCTTCAAAAATCATGACTCTTGTAAATAATTGACTTTAGCCCACAACGGGTGGCTCTCGTTTTGACGAGTTTGTATCCATTTATTTGATGGCTGTAGGTGGATGCAAACGCTTAAATCAGCCATAACGCAGGCCGGCCCGCTCTTAAATAACCCTATGCGCTGCATAAGAAAAAAACAACCCATTATCATGGCGTTACAAATAACCACAGTTAATCAGTGGGCTAATTATTTAAAGCGTCACCGTGCCAGTCATTCAACAAAAATTACGATTAACATCATGATCTTATCCAGTTTTAGCTGTCTGCCCTGAATCATTACCTTTAATTTTCAGAGCAATGCGTGTACAGGATTTGCGAAGCGACTTTGCTGAAAACAGCGTGAAAGCACAATTTCCCTATACCCGCTCCCAATTAACTAACTTTTCAGATGTCGTTTTTTTTGACATTTTGAGCTAAGAGCACCGCAAAGAGTAACTCTGCTTCAATTTAAGGGTGATACGGTAATTACAGTTTAAACTCTTGTAGAAAGCGATTAATATGTTAGCGTTGAACTATCGGTTCTGTATTTTGATTCTTCGAAGGCAAGCATTCTAAAAAAGCAGGTCTGACGAAAAGCATCAGCGTGAACCCGCTCTGTATTTTATTATCTGAACATGACTATGGTGACTTTGATGAGTGACACTCTCAACAGCTTGAATAATATCCGTACCCTTCGCGCAAACGCTCGCGAGCTTGACCTGGCTGCCCTGGAAGAAATGCTGGAAAAACTGTCAGTTGTAGTGAGTGAGCGTCGGGAAGAAGCTCAGGCTTCGGAAGCAGCTAATCGTGAAAAAGCCGAGAAACTGGCAAAATATCGCGAGTTACTGTTGCAGGAGGGTATCGATCCTAATGAACTGTTAAATGGTATGCCAACTGCACCCGCTGAGAAGAAAAAACGCGCACCTCGACCAGCAAAATATCAGTACACCGACGAAAATGGTGACGTTAAGCAATGGACTGGCCAGGGCCGTACACCCTCAGCTATTAAATCAGCCATTGATGCAGGTAAATCACTGGATGATTTCCTGATTTAACTCAGTCTGCATACATGAAAACAGCCTGCTTTATGCAGGCTGTTTTATATCACATCGACATCCGGTAGTAGCTCTGACATTATCCGACGGCCCTTACCCCGCCCTTCTGCAATTTGTTCTCATCCGTCAATCTACAGTTCTTCCCAGGCGTTTCACTACACTTAGTTGCTGAACATCTTCCGCAACAGACACCCGGCTTCATTCTTCCCCTGAGCTGATTTATTTATTCAGCGCTTACATGTTACGAGCGCTGATAATTTCCAGGCCGATCTGCTGACTATAAGAGAGTTCACGCGTATTGCCATCAGGGTCGGAAAAAACGCCCGGTTACCCATTGGTGCATCAGATTGCTGAGCGTCCCTTAGGCAAAACACCGTCAAGCCGTGCGCGGGCAACGTTGACATCTATCCCTTCACGACGGGTAAAGGCCACACCAATATAACCAAAGGGACCCGGCGGCGTATCTTTACTGTTGTCAGATTGCACCCGCACCAGCGCAGCACTGCAAGATGTTGAGCAGAACATCTCAAAGGATAATGCTTCAAAACCACGACGAATTTCTGGCGATGGCCAACCACTATCATGGCAAGGCATCATGCCTGTCCTGAATAAAACCTCATTTCTGACTCACGCACAGTTAATAAAAAAGAAAATGCTAAACCCAGCGCCGCTTCTATAACGAAAACCAGGCATTAGCCAGCAGATTACGCTTAAACTGTACGATTTACTGGATTAGATACCACCATTCTCACCTGATAAAAAGCGAATAAACCCGCATTGGCCCTTCAAATACCGCGTACGGAAATGTTACCCTTGCTGGCTGAATAATTTGCACTTTATTGATTAACTTGAGTATTTGAGGATTGGTATGAGTAAGAATCTGAGCAGCCTGAATAATATCCGCACAATGCGTGCTGAGGCACGCAATATGACGCTGGATCTGCTGGCAGAGCTACACCAGAAATTAGAAACAGTGGTAAATGAGCGTCGTGAAGAGGAAAGTGCACGAGAGGCAGAAGCTCGTAAGAAAGCTGAAAAGCTGGCGTTTTATCAGGAGTTGCTGATGGAAGAAGGAATTAATCCGTTGGAACTGGTAAATAGCGCTTCTCCTTTGGTAACCGGCAAAAAGAAACGGGCGAAGCGTCCGGCTAAATATCGTTACAATGATGAAAACGGTCAGGTTCGTTACTGGACGGGTCAGGGCCGAACCCCTTCAGCCATTAAAACTGCGATCGAAAATGGCCAGTCACTGGATGATTTCCTGATTTAATCGCGCTAATTTCCTGCCGGAATGTTGACCGCCAATGGGCGGCAATATTCCGGTCCGCAGAGTCCCATGGCACAGATATTTATCCTGGTGTCCTGGCGTCCTTCTTTTCCACGTTATCATTAGCCATCACTGGCTCAGAACCACGAAACGTTCGACGCCACTCGCTGGGTGAAACACCAAACCGCGATTTAAAACGCTGACGAAATGAAACCGGCGACTCAAAACCCACCTTTTCGGCCACACTTTCAATATTCATAGTGGTTGTTTCCAATAGCCACTGGCTGCGTTGAAGGCGCTCAGCCGTCAACCACTCACCCAGAGACATACCCGTTGCTCTTTGGAAGTGACGGGTCAGCGTTCGCCGGCTCATGCTGAGCCTGCGCGAGAGGGAATCAAGATTCTGCGGCTTATGCAGATTCTCCCGCAGTGACGCCAGCAGTGCATTAATCTTACTGTCACGCGTTGTTTCCGGAACCGGACGCTCAATAAACTGCGCCTGACCGCCTTCACGGTAGGGCGGCACCACCATTCGTCTCGCTACCCGATTGGCAATGGCACTACCATAGTGATGACGGATGATATCCAGACAGCAGTCGATCCCTGCAGCGGTACCAGCAGAGGTTATCAGACGATCGTCACGGGCATAGAGCGCGTTGCTATCGAGCTGAACGGCCGGAAAGCGGGAACTGAAGTCCTGCTCAAATTCCCAGTGTGTGGCAGCCCGGCGCTGATCAAGTAAACCTGCATAAGCCAGTACATATGTGCCCAGACACAGTCCAACGACTTCCGCACCACGCTGCCAGGCCGCTACCAGCTTATTAAGCAGCACCTGCGCCGGTTTTTCAGCCGGATTGTGCCAGTAGGGAACTATAATAATCGCCGCCTGATCAAGGAGTTCAGGGCCATGCTCTACGGTGATTGACAGTCCCATATCGGAACGAACCACGCCAGGTTTTTCTGCAAAAACATCAACCTGAAATAGCGTCTGCTGTGGCATAGCCGATCCAAATAAAATGCAGGGAACTGAAAAGTGAAATGGACTAAGACCTGCGGTTGCCAGCACTGCGACTCTGAGCCCAGCCATTATCTTCCCTCACTGTACAAGCATGGCGGTGGAAACCGATTGTAAAGCACAAGCCGTTCACAAAGCGCCTGTGTTTAGTGAAGGGCCGATTAGAACGTCATGGAGTCACCATCTTCCGGGATCAGCACTTTGTCAGCAATACCCTGTTCTGAGGTATAGGCGCGCAGTTCAGCACGGGTCAACAGGCAGTGGTTGATGGCTTCCATATGAGAAGCAACAATTATCACGCCAGGGAGGATGTTCAGGGTACGCAGCGTATCCTCTTTGCCCATAATAATCGGACCATAGAGATCGTTGGTAGCATTGCCAATATTTAACACCACAACCTGCGGCTGAAAACGTTGCAGACTTCTGACATAAGGTTTGACCCACACCGTATCGCCAGCAACATACAGCGTTTTTTCTGCCGGATGAGTAAACACCAGACCACAGGCATCACCCAGAATCTCGCCCATTGCTTTGTCAGCATACAATGCATTACTGCCATGCTGCCCATCGGTTTTATATAGAGTGAGACCATCGATGAAACGGTTTTCATCCTGCAGCATCCGCACGTTTTCAAAACCCTGTGACCGAAGCAGCGCAGCATCACTTTCATTCTGGCTGTAAATCATCATATTCTTTGGCACCTGCTGTTGCGCAGCTTCATCCCAGTGATCGGCATGGGTGTGGGTGATGATGACCGCATCTACTGCCAGCAGTTCGTCCAGCGGGACTGGCAGATCTACCATCGGATTTCTGAGGTGAGGCCGGGCATTGCCGGCAAAGCCTGGCCAGGCCTCTTTTTCGGCCAGCATAGGATCGATAAGGAATTTTTTTCCTGCATACTCCAGTAACAGCGTAGCGTTGCGAATTTGGGTTAGCTTCATGCCAGGCTCCATAAACAGTTTCAGTGAAATCAGCCAGCTCTACTGGCACTTATGCGATTACTTTACGTCACTGTTCATCGTGTGCATGACAGGCCCAAAGGTCAGCATTCGATGGGATCGGGCCAAAATGTGAAATTATCTTGTGGCAGGTGGGAGAACCGGTCTTAAAGAGCGGACCAATGACGGTCGGGCTGCTGCAAGGGAGTCCGCTGTGAAGTTCGGCTGAAAACCACACAGTGCGACATTATCAGCACTGAGATTCATCCGCCCGGGGCAGTCATTTAAAACAGCGGCAGAGAAAACGGGCATATCCCGCGCCACATATTTCCGTCCAAAACGAAAATTAAAAGCAATTCATTCCATTGATTTAAATCAATAAAAACTCAATTGGCATTTCCGCCATAAAGGAACAGAAGGCGATAATCACTGCTCTTTAATCACGAAACAGGAGTTCACAGAATGGCTATACCTGTTTATTTATGGCTGAAGGATGATGGTGGAAATCCCGTCAAAGGCTCTGTTGATGTGCAGCAACGAGAAGGAAGTATAGAAATAACCGCACTGGCTCACGGCATATGACTCCCTACGGATAATCTGTCCGGTAAGATAACGGCCACTTGCGAGCATGCGCCCTTTATGCTGACCAAAGCGCTGGACTCTTCAAGTCCATACCTTTATCAGTTCGTCAGCGCCGGAAAGCTTTTAAAGTCTGCCGAGCTTAAATTCTATCGCATTAATTACGCCGGACAGAAAGAAGAATATTTAAACGTATTTATTGAAAATGTCCGCATTACCTGTGTCGTACCCTTTATGGAAGATGTTAAGGACCGGGATTACGAACGTCACGATCACCTTGAAGTGCTCGAAATGACGTATGAAAAAATCACCTGGAAATATCCGGACGGCAATATTATTCACTCTGATTCCTGGAAAGAGCGTAGCGCGGCATAGGAGAACAACATATGGCATGGATATACCACCAGAGTACCGGCGAACTGTGGCACCGCGGTAAGTTAATGGGTAAAGGTTATTCAGGGAGCCTGACCAACAAAAACAACCCGGATCGTCAACACGTTAAAGGTATGGGGCCAATTCCTCGCGGTACCTGGCATATTGGCGGACATACCAGTTCAAAGGGACCATTTACCATAATTTTGACACAAACCTCTGGCGAAAGTTATGGCCGCTCTTTATTTCGTATACACGGTGAAAGGAAGCCGCCGAAAGTACATGGATTCGCTTCTGAGGGTTGCATAATCCCTGGGCCGGTTATTCGCACAAAAATCATTTAGTCAACAGATAAAACGCTGGAGGTAGTGAGATGATTTTGCGAATCATCTTGCTGATCGCCTGCACTATTCCGTCCTCCTGCATAGCATCATCAAATGAATGGAAAGCTTATATCCAACTGATTGAGCAGGCAGACAACAAAACGCTCCATGCGTTTCCGGGAAAAATTGACAGTATTGGTGATACCCTTGACGCTGCTCATACAGAGGAATTGACCACAGCTCTTAGCATGAAGTTAATTAAAGATCCAATATCTGTAATTAACGCAACCAACTCGCTGGACAAAAGTACCGACGCCTTAAAGCAGCGATTTGGCACATCAATGGTATGCGGTATACCTTTAATCACACATGCAAATCAGATGAAAATTGAGGAGTATTTCGCGAAGGCAGAACCCGTGCTGGAAAAAGCTGGAGCTGCTGCTGCAAAATTTCTGAGCAATATGCGTGACACGATTGACGAAGTCAGACAAGAAACCGCAAAAAATTCAGGACATTAATCCTCAGAACAAACCTGACGCTTGCCGGGTTTTCTGAACGAATACTTATTAATAAAAACAATACATTATAATCTTAGCGTGGTTTTTTAAACTGTTGACCCTTAAACCCAATCAGCGTGATTGCGGCTGGCCTGTCTGATGGACTGCTGACAAAATAAAGGCAAAAAAAATGCCGCAGCAGGCTGCGGCATATCATTTAGATTCCCATCAGAAATCGGCTTTCAGTACGACACGGTAATTGGCTTTACCGGCGCGGACGTGATCCAGCGCTTTATTGATGTCCGACATCGGGAAGAACTCAACCTGTGGGGCGATATCTGCACGGGAAGCAAGACGCAGCAGCGAGCGCAGCTGACCTGGTGAGCCGGTTGATGAACCGGTTACCGCTTTGTCGCCCAGAATCAGATCAAAAGCACTCACTTCAATCGGCTTCATCACTGCGCCCACGGTGTGGAATTTACCCTGAGGTGCCAGCGCGGCGAAATAAGGTTTCCAGTCCAGATCGACCGCCACAGTGCTCAGAATCAGGTCAAAGCGACCCGCCTGCTGCTTCAGGGCTTCAGGATCGCGGCTGTTAACCACTTCATCTGCGCCCATATCCAGGATTGACTGCTTCTTATCTGGCGTTGAGCTGAATGCCACGACTTCTGCACCCATCGCGTGCAGGATTTTGATGGCAATGTGACCCAGCCCGCCGATACCGATCACACCTACGCGGCTGGTCGCCGTGATGTTACTCATCAGCAGTGGTTTAAACACGGTGATACCGCCACACAGCAGCGGACCGGCGCTTGCTACATCCAGTTTTTCCGGCAGCGGGATAACCCATTGCCAGTCGGCGCGCAGCTTCTCGGCAAAACCACCTTTGTTCATGATGGTCGGGATGCTGCCCTGCTGACAGTTAACCTGCTCGCCGTTAATACAGGCATCGCAGTGCTGACAGCTTTTTGCTGTCCAGCCGATTCCTACACGCTGGCCGATTGAGAGACCTTTATTTTTGGCCGCTTCGCCCAGGGCAGAAACCCGACCAATCACTTCATGTCCTGCAATCACCGGGAACTGAGAGATGCCCCACTCGTTATCGATCATCGACAGGTCTGAGTGGCAGACACCACAATATTCGACCTGGACTTCGACTTCTTCGGCTGCCAGCTCGGCGGCATCGTACTCATAGAGTTCAAGGGCCTGGCCAGCCTGCATGGCTGCATAACTTTTAATTTTCATTCATACCTCTGCGTGATTAATCACAGACAAGTGTAACAACTGAAAGCCGGCCTTGCCTGGCCGTTGCGCTTACACCGCACTTTTTTGTCTTTTATTCAGATAATTCAGCCTTTAACCTGCGCACCTGAAAGAGTTTGTAACACCTTGAGCTGCGCAACGGCTTCCTGCATCGCATCCATCCCCTGCGTCAGTTCGCGCAGGCTGCCGAGGTGCTTCGCGATGTCGGCGCGCTCATGACGCGTCTGCTGGTTCATCGCCGCCAGCGTATCGGCTGCTGAAATACTGCGCTCTGCCATCTGCGCGGCGGTCTGCGCCGAATCACTGGCCACCAGCCGGATGCGTGAGATGGTGCTGACCGCCTCACCGATGTTACTGGCTGTGGCTTCAGCCTGCTCTTTCGATGAATGCGCCAGACGCCGGACTTCGCCCGCGACCACGGCAAATCCGCGGCCAGCCTCGCCCGCACGTGCCGCTTCGACTGCGGCATTCAGCGCCAGAATGTTGGTCTGGAAAGCAATATTGCTGATGCCATGCGTAATCTCATTGATGCCGTTAGAGATTTTTTCCAGATCGTCCAACCCATCGTCCAGTCGTCCCTGAGCCTGCTGACTCTCAGTGGCGATATTGCTGATGTTACGGATGCTGCTTTCTGCCAGGCTCAACGTTTCACCCTGGCTCTGGGTAGCGGTTTCCAGCACTGGCAACGCTTCCATCAGCGGTGTCAATGCCTGCTGATAGTTGATAACCCGATCAAGGACCCGCGTCTGAATACTGTTCAGCGCTTCCCAGCGACGCAATGCACGCTGCGCGTAATGTGCGGCGTAACCAGCATACTCCACCGGGAACTGGCTCATCGCTTTGACGTCATGATTAAAGAACACCAGTGCAGAGAGCGTCTGATTGATTGGCACGCCCAGGATTTCGCCAAAGCTGGAGAAGCCGGCGGCAGCGATGCCTTTAAAAAAGTGGGCGCTGTGAAGCTTATCAGCATTACCGACACGACGCAGGATACAGTCGTTCATCAGAATAGCGGCCGGTTTGCCATGCTGTGCGGTAAAAGCCTGCCACTCCTGCTGCGTCGCTTGTTTAAAGTCTTTCTCCTCCATCAGGAACAGCCGGTCACCAAACTCGAGGTCGCAGAAAAACTGCACGCCACCCGATTCAATTTTGGCGATCGAGCGAATGAAGTATTCCCCGCCGACTTTAACGCCAAAGGTTAACCCTTTCAGCCGTTCGGTCAGCTGCGCTTCAGTGCAGTTAAGGTGTTCACACAGCGATGCAACAAACGGCTGCTGCTGACCCTGGCGATTAAACACAGAGGTGACGGTGCGCGCAACCGGATCGGCTTCGGCAATCAGCCAGCTCTGCTCGCGTGGCGTAAAGTTCTGACTTTTAAACGGAGCAAATGATTTTCCTGGCGCCATCTGACAGAACATAATCACAGCTTTGCCCTGCAGCACCTTGCCACCAGTACCGATCCAGGTGCCATCAAAGGTAATTTTACCGCCCGCTGAACCGCCAATCGCCAGGCATGGGAAACGCCCGCAGTTGTACCACGCCTGCATCAGAAAGCCTTCGGACGCCGACAATCCGTCGCAATAAATCATCGCGAAAGTACGGTCTGCCGAAAGCGGCATCCGCACCTGCAACCGCATCAGTTCCTGCTGGATGGCGGTGATACGCTGGCTGGCAGTCTGAGTGTCCGCGACATGCAGGTCGACAATGTGTGTCTCATGGCTGGCGATCAGCGTGTCAGGCAGCCAGAGATAGCTTCCCTCCGGGCCATTGCCATCACAGTAAGTACTTTGTGATCGGCTGCTGCTCAGCGCACCGTTGGAAGAGAGTGTCAGCACGGTCAAATCGGCGGAATTAAAGCGTTGCCAGGCCTGACTGACCCGCTGAAAATCGGCTTCAGGCGGAACAAAAGTCATCAGGATCCCGCCCGCGCGCGAGCTTAACCCGATGGAAGAGAGTGATTCCGGCAGCGCACGACAATCCCAGGTGCCATTCGCTGGCTGGCTGCTACGCCTGAGACGGGCAACAGGCAGGCGACTTTTGATCGTCTTAATGATCGACATATTATTATTTTCGCTTTTATCAGAGTAGGTTGCGCTTAAACTCGCGCTTGCTGGTGTTTTTTAAAAGGAGGGCTAAATGCAGGTCCGTTCGCGTTCAGAACTCGTCGCTGAGTGCCGGGTTCATCATTGATCGGCGCGCTCAACGCCATTGGGTTATCGCCACTAGCGGGAAAACCTTTAGCAATTGCTGCAGTTGGTTTAATGAATGAAGTTGTTACATTTTAGTAGCATAAAATAAGCCAGAATGAGGGCCTGGCACTATTCCTGTTTATCTGTCACTCATCTGTTGCCTCTGCTTTTCGCAGCCTTTGCGTGCGGCGGCGGGCAGATCCTGTCAATCTCCCCGCGTGCGGAGCAAGGTCGCGTTACTCATAATATTCTCCTTTTTCGTCAGGCCGTTATGCGCAGTTCATCTCTCTTTACCATGCCGACGCCAGCGCTCTATTCAAAATTAACGTCTGCATTATCAACAACTTCAGTCTGTGCATTTGCATAAACGAAGCGGACGACTATGCTTCCTGGTGTGACTAGCTAGTCCTTTTTATCTAATGGAACATTGATATGAGGTCTTCCTATGACACAACAGAAGTACAGAGGTGGTGCCGGCAATTTTGCCAACGATCCAGAACGGGCGAGTGAAGCTGGCAGTGCAGGAGGCAAGGTCAGTGGGGGCAACTTCAGAAACGATCCTGAAAAGGCCAGGGAAGCCGGTCGGAAAGGAGGCAAGATTAGTCGACGTCCTTCTAAGTAATTCTGAATAAAGCGCTTTAGGACGTATTACGCCATGGAGTGGCATCTCTTCCATCAACTCTCTGAATCTCATCATTCCCCCTCTTTTAGCCTCAGCGCCTCTCTGACCAGGTTAAAAGCCGGTGAGTGCTGCTTGCGGCTGGGATAATAGAGATAATAACCAGGAAACGGTTCGCACCAGCGCTCCAGTACCCGGATCAGCGTGCCCTGCTCCAGCCCTTCTTCGACTTCCTGTTCAGGCAGAAAAGCAATTCCCAGACCGGCCACTGCCGCTTCTGCAATGTGTGCCGAAGTGTTGAACGTTAACTGTCCATCTACCCGCACATTCAACGGCCCTTCTTCTCCGTCAAAATCCCAGACATACAATCCTCCCGCTGTTGCCTGTCGCATATTAATGCAGTTGTGATGCAGCAGATCGTGTGGGACCTGAGGCGCAGCATGACGACGAAAATAGTCTGGCGCTGCCACCGCCGCCATTCGTAACGGTGGGGTTATGGGCATCGCCACCATATCTTTATCAATTGTGTCACCCATTCTGACTCCGGCATCAAACCGATCGGCCACGATGTTGCGCAAGCCATGATTCGCATCGAATTCGAGTCGGATATCCGGATAAGCCTCCAGCAGTGGCGTCAGTTTAGGCATCAGGAGTGAACTGAGAATATGCGGGCCACAAGTGATGCGTACCGTGCCGGCGGGCTTGTCACGCATCGCGGTCAGCATATCCAGCTCCGCCTCAATTTCATCGAATCGATTGCCAATCGCCAGGATTAACCGTTCACCTGCTGCGGTCGGTGAGACGTTCCGCGTCGTGCGGGTCAGCAGCCGAATTTCCATCCGGTTTTCCAGGGCAGTAATAGTCTGACTCAGCGCGGGCTGCGTAACGCCCAGCAGTGCCGCTGCACGGGTAAAGCTGCCCTCACGCGCTACGGTAATAAAAGCCTGCAGATCATTCATGTTGCGCTTCATATTGCGCTCCCGTTGGTGGATTCATAATCGCTGGTTATAACCCCATTAAGGATTCATTAGCTAGTCAATATAAAGTTAAACAGTAAAATTTCCTGAGTTCATCATGACCACCAACAATGAAACAGGATTCAGCATGACTTCTCCGGAAACAACGGCATATTCCCCTCAGCACAACGTCGCCCATTGGGGTGGCGTCTGGGCGATGACGCTTTGCGTATTCGCGTTGATCGCATCTGAATTTATGCCAGTCAGCCTCTTAGCGCCGTTATCACGTGATTTGGCGGTCAGTGAAGGTCAGGCCGGACAGGGCATTGCTATCTCCGGCGCATTGGCGGTGATGACAAGCCTGTTGATCACCCGTATTGCAGGCAATCTCGACCGCAAAATCCTGTTGCTGACGCTGACACTTCTAATGGCGCTATCCGGATTGATGGTCGCGATGGCACCCAACTATCTCATCTACATGACTGGCCGGGCGTTGATTGGCGTGGTGATTGGCGGGTTCTGGTCGATGTCAGCTGCGGTGGCTATCCGGCTGGTCCCCACCGGGCAGGTGCCGCATGCACTGGCTATTTTTAACGGCGGTAATGCGCTGGCGACGGTTATCGCTGCACCGCTGGGGAGCTATCTCGGTTCTGTCATCGGCTGGCGTGGCGCTTTTTTCAGCCTGGTGCCGGTGGCCTTGCTCGCCCTGCTCTGGCAAGGATTTACACTGCCGTCAATGCCAGTCGATAAAGCACGGCAGCAAAGCGCAAACCTCCTGCAGCTGCTGCGTTCACCGCTGGTAACAATAGGTCTTGCCGCCTGCGGACTGCTCTTTATGGGGCAATTCACCCTCTTTACCTATCTCCGTCCGTTTCTGGAAACCGTCACGCAGGTTGACGTTTCTACGCTATCGCTGGTTCTGCTGACCATTGGCGTTGCCGGTTTTATCGGAACACTAATCGTCGGGGTTGTTCTGCAGCGTGGATTTTATCCCACCCTGATGATTATTCCACTGATCATGGCGTCAGTCGCAGGGCTGCTCATGGTGTTCGGTCATCAGCTGTGGCTGGTGGCACCGTTGCTGGGCATCTGGGGACTGGTGGCAACTGCCGCACCCACCGGATGGTGGGCCTGGGTCGCCAGAACCTTCCCGGATAACGCAGAGACGGGCGGCGGATTAATGGTTGCCATTGTCCAGCTGTCGATTGCTCTGGGATCGACGCTGGGCGGTCTGGCCTTTGACCATGCAGGCTGGCAGATCACCTTTGCCATCAGCGCCACATTACTCATCGCTGCCGCTGGACTGGCGTTGATCACTGCGCGCAAAGAAAGCGCCGCCTGATAGCAGATTCATTGTTTAACCGGGCAGCCTGTTGCCCACTTCTCGTCAACCCTGAGGATCCTTTCATGAGAGCATTAACCCTGATGTTTGGACTGTTGATCAGTTCATTTGCAGCCAGCGCTGCCGATATGTCACGCGGCGCCGACAACTTTTATCAAAGCGATAAAGTGACCCGCGAAAAAGTGACGTTTAAAAACCAGTATCAGATGGGCGTCACCGGCACCCTGTTCAGACCTAAAGAAGCGAGTAAAACAGCGCGTCTTCCGGCGATAGTGGTGGGGCATCCGATGGGCGCAGTCAAAGAGCAGAGCGCCAGTCTCTATGCGCAAAAGATGGCTGAGCAGGGCTTTGTTACCCTGGCAATCGATCTCTCATTCTGGGGCGAAAGTGAAGGCCAGCCACGTAATGCGGTTTCTCCGGATATCTATGCCGAAGACTTCAGTGCCGCAGTCGATTACCTGGGGACACGCGAATTTGTCGACCGCAATCGGATTGGTGTGCTGGGCATCTGTGGCAGTGGCAGTTTCGTCATCAGCGCGGCAAAGATCGATCCCCGCATGAAGGCGATAGCTACCGTCAGCATGTATGACATGGGATCAGCCAACCGTAATGCGCTGAATAAAAGCCAGACGCTGGCTCAGCGCAAGCAGATCATTGAAGCAGCGGCACAGCAACGTTATGCGGAATTTACCGGGGGTAAAATCGCATACACCGGCGGTACACCACACAAAATTGATGCTGATTCACCGCCAGTTGCTAAAGAGTTTTATGATTTCTACCGGACACCTCGGGGCGAGTTCACCCCAAAAAGCTCGTCAGCTGCACTAACCACGCACCCGACGCTCACCAGCAATGTGAAGTTCATGAACTTCTATCCGTTCAATGATATTGAGACCATCTCTCCGCGCCCAATGCTCTTCATCACCGGTGATAAAGCGCACTCACGCGAGTTCAGTGAAGATGCTTTCCAGCGCGCAGCTCAGCCCAAAGAGCTGTATATCGTACCTGATGCAGGTCATGTCGACCTTTATGATCGCACTGATCTGATCCCGTTCGCGAAACTGACGGCTTTCTTTAAACAGAATCTGTAATCTTCTGCTCATCGACTCCAGCCCGTCTCCAGAAAACTGCAGACGGGCTGTCTGCGTGATTAGCCTTTGCGATGGCGGGTCAGATAATGCTTCACCAGCACAAAGAACAGCGGAACAAAGAACAATGCCAGGACCGTGCCTGCCAGCGTGCCACCGATGATGCCGGTCCCGATGGCAATGCGGCTATTAGCACCCGCACCGGTTGCCACCGCCAGCGGGATCACGCCGGCAATAAAGGCCAGTGACGTCATCATAATCGGCCGCAAACGGGTTCGTGCCGCCTGCAATGCAGCTGCACTCAGCGAACTGCCCCGGCGCACTGCATCTTCTGCAAATTCGATGATTAATATCGCGTTTTTAGAGGTCAGTCCGACCGTGGTCAGCAACGCCACCTGGAAATAGATATCGTTGCTCAATCCCCGCAGCGCCACTGCCAGCACGGTACCCAACACACCAAGCGGCACCGCCAGAAGCACTGAGAACGGCACCGACCAGCTTTCATACAGCGCAGCCAGACAGAGGAAAACCACAAGAATCGAGATCGCATAAAGCGTAGTCGATTGCCCGCCCGCCTGTTTTTCCTGCAGCGAAAGCCCGCTCCACGCGCCCGTCGTGCCTGCAGGTAATTGATTAGCCAGCCGCTCAATCGCATTCATGGCATCGCCGGAGCTAAACCCTTCGGCATTCTGACCCTGAATTTCATAGGCGGCAGAGCCGTTATAACGATCAAGGCTTTCTGGTCCCATGGTCCACTGGGTCGAGGCAAAGGCCGAGAATGGCGTCATGGTGCCTTCACTGTTCCGGATGTACCACTTATTCAGATCTGACGGTGCTGAACGATACTGACTGTCGCCCTGCACATAGACCCGCTTCACCCGTCCACGATCGATGAAGTCATTGATATAAGCACCACCCCAGGCGCTGGTCAGCGTATCGGTCACGTCATCCAAATTCAGTCCCAGCGCCACCGCTTTGCTGGTATCAATATCTACCTGCAACTGCGGTGTTTGTGGCAGGATATTTGCCCGCACGCCCGTTAACTCCGGGCTCTGCGCTGCGCGTTGTAATAACTGATCGCGCAGATTACCCAGTTGCTCACGCGTGGTTCCACCGCTGGCCAGTAACTCATAGGTAAAGCCGTTGTTTTGTCCCAGTCCAGGTACTGAGGGCGGTGTCAGTGCAAAGATCTGTGCATCCCGAATCGCCGCAAGCGCATAAGTGGCGCGGCCGGCAATCGCTTCAGCAGAGTTCTCACTCCCCGGCCGCTGGTCCCAGTTTTTAAGCTTGATAAACGCCATACCAGCATTCTGCGCAGCACCGCTGAAGTTAAAGCCGTTGATGGTGAAGATCACATCAACATTCTGTTTTTCTTCAGTCAGAAACCAGTCAACTATTTGCTGGTTGACGGCCTCTGTACGACTGGCCGTAGCGCCCGCTGGCAATGTAGCCTGAAGCATGATACTGCCCTGATCTTCGGTCGGCAGGAAACTGCCTGGCAATCGGGTGAACATCACAAACAGCACCACACCCATTGCCGCATAAAGCGATACCATGATTAGTGGGCGACGCAAAGTCCTCACGACTTTGTGACGGTACTGGTGCTCGGTGGCGGCATAAAAGCGGTTAAAACCGCCAAAAAAGCCTTTGCTGTGCGGTGATATCGGCTTCAGCAGCATGCCACACAGCGCGGGCGTCAGGGTCAGCGCCACCACCACGGAGAAAGTCATAGCCGCAATGATGGTGATAGAAAACTGTCGATAGATTACACCGGTCGATCCGGCGAAAAAGGCCATCGGCAGAAATACTGCCGAAAGCACCAGCGCGATAGCCACCAGCGCGCCCGAGATCTCTTTCATCGACTTTTCAGTTGCCTCTCTCGCCGGTAAACCTTCATCACGCATGATGCGTTCGACGTTCTCGACCACCACAATCGCATCATCTACCAGCAGGCCGATTGCCAGTACCATGGCAAACAGTGTCAGTGTGTTGATGGTGTATCCACACAGCGCCAGCACGCCAAAGGTGCCGAGCAGCACTACCGGCACCGCCAGAGCCGGGATCAGCGTCGCACGGAGATTCTGAAGAAACAGGTACATCACTACCACGACCAGCGCGATCGCTTCAATCAGGGTGATCACCACGTCCTCAACGGAGATTTTGATGAAGTCCGTACTGTCGAGTGCATAAGCCACTTCGTAGCCTTGCGGCATCGAGTGGCGATACTCTTCAACTTTGTTTTTCACCAGCGTCGCGGTGGCCAGCGCGTTCGCGCCCGGCGCCAGCATCACCCCGACCCCGGCCGCAGGATGCCCGTTGAGTCGGGTCGTCATGTCATAGGATTCTCCACCCAGTTCAACCCGCGCCACATCCCCCACCCGCACAATGGCACCGCTTTTGTCACTTTTAACAATGATGTTGCGGAACTGCTCTGGCGTCTGCAGTCGCGACTGCGCTCTGACCGTGGCAGTGAGTTGCTGATTGTCGGGGGACGGCAGGCCACCAATTTTACCGGCTGAGACCTGAATGTTTTGAGAGCGTATCGCTGCCGACACGTCGGAGGGCTGTAACGCGAAAGCGTTAAGTTTGAACGGATCGAGCCAGATGCGCATCGCATACTGACCGCCGAACACCTCAATATCCCCCACACCTTCTATCCTGGCCAGCGGCTCCTGCATGTTACTGACCAGCCAGTCGCCGATATCAGTGCTGTTGCTTTTGCCTGTGGTGTCATACAGCCCCATCACCAGCAAAAAGTTCGACTGCGATTTAGTCACGGTGACGCCAAGCTGCTGTACTTCGCTGGGCAGACGGGAGAGCGCCTGCTGCACCTTGTTCTGTACCTGCACCTGAGCAGTGTCCGGATCGGTGCCCTGACTAAACGTAACGGTGACCGACACATCCCCCTGCGAACTGCTGCTGGAGGTAAAGTAGAGCAGATTATCCAGCCCGGTCAGTTGCTTCTCGATCACCTGAGTGACGCTGTTCTCCAGCGTTTCGGCAGATGCCCCGGTATAAGTTGCACTGATGTTCACAGAAGGCGGTGCCACATCGGGATATTGTTCAACCGGCAGCAGAGTGATGGAGAGCGCGCCAAGCAGCATGATTAAAATGGCAACAACCCATGCGAAGACGGGACGATAAATAAAAAAACGAGAAAACATCAGCGGGGTCTCTTCCTTATAGGCGGGTGCAGGACCCGCATTCCTGCGGGTCAACAAACAGCGATGATTATAGGTTGTAACTTCTGGCTGAACATCCTGACGTTCTCTTTTCTTAAACCCGCCGGATCACACCGGGACGTGGCAATTCAATGAGTAAGGGATTCATCGCGAATTCATGAATTGCTCAGGGAGATGAACGTATCAGGGTGCCAGCGACATTTCTGTTAAGTGCAGGCTGTCATGCGTTGTATTTAGCGCCACTATCTTAGCAAAGCGGTAAATCATCCCCTTTAAGATGCCATCCTGCTGATGCGTCAGGTTGACGCTGGCTGGATAGCATACAGAGGAAGGACTTTGCTGATTTATCGGGTAAAGGAGAAATGCGCACGGCACTCTCCTTCTGTTCCGATGTGAGATATATTGATTGCACTATCACGAAATGTTCTCTGCATAACAGGTAATCCCGGCAATGGCACTTATCCCCAAAAATTACACGCGGCTGGAAAGCGGCTATCGTGAAAAAGCACTTAAAATTTATCCCTGGGTATGTGGACGCTGCTCACGCGAATTTGTTTATTCCAACCTACGCGAACTGACCGTTCACCATATTGATCACGATCACACCAATAATCCTGAAGATGGCAGTAACTGGGAGTTGCTGTGTCTCTATTGTCATGACCACGAGCACTCAAAGTACACCGAGGCTGACCAGTATGGCACCCGCGTAGTCGCTGGCGAAGATGCACAAAAAGATGTGGGTGAGGCTACTTACAATCCGTTTGCTGACCTGAAATCGATGTTGAATAAGAAGAAGTAATGTCTGCACTGTCAGGCTGGCTTGCCTGACAGCCTCGCCTCATAGAGAGGTTTACAACAACGGACTGCGACCAGACCCAAAAGTCGCCCGTCCGGGCAAATACTGTACATTCTGACTCAGCGCGGAATGAATTGACCAACCGGTCTTTTTCAGATGCTGATACCCGTCATGGCCGGGTAAAACGTATGTGAACCTCTCCCTCACCAACACTCTTCTTTAAATTGCCTGCAGACAGCACCTTTCCTATTGGCGTGTAGCTATAGGAGGTCTGGAATGTTTCATAAAAAAGAACAAGCGTCTTATCGCCATACAGCATCACATCGCCTTGCTGTATTGTGCCAGGTTTGCGCGGATTGGTAGTAAGCGCATCAGTCAGGTCAGCAAACTTCTCATTGCCGTTCAGCTCCTCATCGTCAGAGTCAGCGGGAGTTTCTGTAAGAATGATTTTCCGGTGGGGTTATCGGCCAGCGTAATGTCATACGCCTGATGGTCAATCGTCATAATAATCTTCACAGTATGCCCCTCTGTCAGGTGGTCACTGTCACTGGCCTTCACCGGCAGCGTACTCGCAGTGGAAATTAAAGCCATAATAAGTAAGGTTTTTTCATCAGACAGATCTCCCGATCCTGGCGTATGAATTCAGGCGTGTCATGCCTGCAGCGATGACCCCTGGCTTGCCCGATATCTTGATCAAAATGCCAATTACGCCGTTGATGTATCAGTTCATCATAGTCCGGATGCGTTGCGCTTCATCTGGTGTGCTGAACTGATTTTCGGCTTACGTTTCGGGTTCCCGAAACATTTTGAGAAGTAATTTCCCTGAATATCAGCCAGTTTCCACGTTATTACCCCTATTTCTGTACCAGGCTTAGAAAATAACAACAGAGACAATGTGGAGCAGTATGAAAGAGCAAAATCGCACAGATGGCATCGCCCCTTATGATGGCGCTGCCGGTGGCTGGGGCGCATTAAAAGCGGTAGCGAATGCTATACGCGGCCAGATGGCCGTAAAACAGGATGTGATCGCTCTGTTTAAAGTCAACCAGCCGCAGGGCTTTGACTGTCCGGGCTGCGCCTGGCCCGACCCGCAACATGCTTCATCGTTTGAGTTCTGTGAAAACGGTGCAAAAGCCGTCTCGTGGGAAGCCACCAGTAAGCGCACCACGCCGGCGTTTTTTAATGCCCACACCGTGACTGAATTATGGGAACGTAGCGCACTGCATCTGGAGGGCGAAGGACGGCTAACCCACCCAATGAAATACGATGCAGCTACCGATACCTATCAACCCATTGAATGGGAGACGGCGTTTAAGGAGATTGGGGAGCATCTGCGCAGCTACAATGATCCAGACAGCGTGGAGTTTTATACTTCGGGCCGTGCGTCGAATGAAGCGGCGTTTCTGTGGCAACTCTTCGCCCGCGAATATGGCACCAATAACTTCCCCGACTGCTCAAACATGTGTCATGAACCCACCAGCGTCGGACTGCCGGAGTCGATTGGCATCGGTAAAGGTACGGTAGAGCTGGAGGATTTTGATCATTGCGACCTGGTGCTCTGCATTGGCCACAATCCCGGCACAAACCATCCTCGCATGCTGGGCACACTGCGGGAAGTCTCAAAACGCGGCGCCACCATCGTGGCAATTAACCCGTTACGTGAACGCGGCCTGGAGCGCTTTACTTCACCGCAGAGCCCGATTGAAATGCTCTCTTTGACCTCTACAGAGCTGGCATCGACTTACTATAAAGTTCGGGTGGGCGGCGATGCGGCGATGCTGAAAGGGGTAATGAAAGTTCTGCTCACCCTGCACGAGGAGGCGCTCAGCAAAGGCGAACCTGGTGTCATTGATGAAGCATTTATCGCTGAACACACAGACGGTTTTAATGCGCTGAAAGCAGACCTGGAGAGCACCGACTGGGAGCACATTCTCAACGTCTCCGGTATGACCCGTGAGGAGATTCAGCATATTGCCCGGCTCTACGCCAGCGCGGAACGAACCATCATCTGCTACGGCATGGGCATTACTCAGCACCAGTACGGCACTCAGAACGTGCAGCAAATAGCCAACCTGCTGCTGATGCGAGGCAATATCGGAAAGCCGGGTGCTGGCATCTGTCCGTTACGTGGTCACTCCAATGTACAGGGCGACCGCACGGTAGGTATCACTGAGGCTCCGCCGCAATCGCTGCTGAATAGTATTGAGAAGGTCTTTGGATTCAAGCCACCGCAGAAACATGGCCACGGCGCCGTGGAGGCGATCAAGGCCATGCGTGATGGCCAGGCTAAAGCACTGCTCTGTTTAGGAGGTAACCTGGCGGAAGCGATTTCTGATCCACAGGTAACGTTCCCGGCAATGCGCAATCTGGATCTGGTGGTGCATATGGCGACCAAGCTGAATCGCTCGCATCTGTTACTCGGCAAACACAATTATCTGCTGCCGGTGCTGGGACGTACTGAGACCGATGTTCAGGCAACCGGCCAGCAGAGCGTAACCGTTGAAGATTCAATGTCGATGGTACACGCCTCGCGCGGGTCGCTGAATCCGGCCTCTCCACATCTTAAATCTGAACCCGCACTGGTCGCCTCACTGGCTAAGGCGACGCTGCCAGAGAGCGTGGTTGACTGGTCTGCCATGGCAGGCGACTACAGCCGCATTCGTGATGCCATTGAAGCGGTATTCCCGGCGTTTGAAAACTTTAATCAGCGCATCGAGCATCCGGGTGGGTTCCGTCTGCATAACGCTGCATCTGAACGTGTCTGGCTCACGCCCTCTGGCCGGGCACAATTTAAAGTGATGCAGGGTATCAACGAAGATCCTCGCTCACTGAAGTGTCATGACCTGGTGCTTACCACTCTGCGTAGCCACGACCAGTACAACACTACGCTGTACGGTTTGAATGATCGCTATCGTGGCGTAACAGGGCGCCGCGATGTGCTGTTTATCAGTGAGCAGGAAGCGGAGAAACGACAGCTGCGTGTCGGTGACCGTGTCGATCTGATGGCACTGGACCCGGATGGCAATCCCACCTCACGCCAGATGAAAAACCTGACCATTGTGATTATTGATATGGCCGCAGGTTCAGTCGGCGCGTACTACCCGGAGGCGAATGTGATGGTGCCGCTCGACAGCCACGATACCAAAAGCGGCATCCCCGCCTATAAAAACATTCCGGTCTCTATGACACGTGTAACTGAAGAGACCCCGACGACCTCAGACGTTTTACGCTAACCTGACGTGTCAGAGGTGAATGTTGCCAGCGTGCCCGGATACCCGGGCACGTTTCTCTATCCTTCAGACAGGCTTTTATTCCTCTTCGCTTACTGGTTTACCACCGTTAGAGCACCCTGCGTGAAGCAAACCGAGCGGCAGCATCGTATACACTACTGTGCTGAAAACAGCTCAAAACGATCGTCTCTTTTTTGCCTGCGCGGTGTTAAGCGCCCTACCGGATGAATGCCATGTTTCACCTGATTTTCAGCTTACCGAGCTGGTATGTTATTGCGCGCGTCATTATTCCATTATCTATGCCACTGGCCATCAAAATCCTGCTCTCCGTACTGGTGCTGCTGGCCTCACAATATCTGCTGGTGAGCCGCTTTACCTCGGGCGGGATTTTCTCCGCCGAAATGCCGCGCACCGTCATCATTCTTTTTAACTGGGCCTACAGCACTGTACTGCTGCTTGCGCTGTTTCAGATGATGATGGATGCGATCATGCTGATTGCCCTGCTTTTACGCCACCCGCTGGCACTGGTTCCCGGCGTTCGCTATCTAGCCGTCTTACTGGCGATGGGACTGGCTGCCTTTGGTGTTCAGCAAGCGATACGGGTGCCACCGGTTAAAGAGGTGACGCTGGTGCTACCCAACCTGCCCCCAGAATTCGATGGCTATCAGCTACTTCAGCTGACCGATCTTCACATCACCCGATTGTTTAATGCGGCCTGGACCGCCAGGATGGTTGAAAGAGCGATGTCTCTTAAAGCCGATCTGATTGTGGTGACAGGCGATGTGATCGATGGCAGCCTGGAGCATCGTCGGCATGACGTCGCGCCGCTGCGGAAGCTGGCCGCGCCTGACGGCGTATGGGCCATCACCGGCAATCACGAATATTTCTTCCATCAGGCGATCTGGACGGCGCATCTGGCCTCACTGGGGCTGCAGCCCCTGCTCAACAGCCACACGATTATTCAGCGCGGCACTGCAAAGCTGGTGATTGCCGGCCTGCCAGACGCTTCCGCACCGGGCAGAAACGCAACCGGCCCGGATTTGGCCCGAGCACTGGAGCATGTGCCTGAAAACGCGCCGGTGATCCTGCTGGATCACCAGCCACGCAACGCCCGCCAGAACGCAGCACAGGGTGTGGATGTGCAACTCTCTGGTCATACGCATGGCGGCCTGATTATCGGGCTGGATCGGTTTTTTGCTAAACCCAACGCCGGATTTGTTTCCGGGCTTTATCAGGTCGACGGAATGCAGCTCTATGTGAATAACGGCACGGCACTCTGGCCAGGCATGGCGGTCAGACTGGGCCGTCCCTCGGAACTGACCCGGATTACCCTGCGCCGCCAGCCCTAAACGCGTGACGAAATAGCCTCAGGAAAGTGCGGTTTTCGCAGGTGTGCATAAGCTTGAGTGAAACAAAGGAGATCACGATGACGATGTTATGTACCGCCTGTGGGACCGCTTATCCCTCTGCTGCCCCTGATCAGCACTGTAAAATCTGTGATGATGAACGCCAGTATGTTCCGGCTGCGGGTCAGCGCTGGATCGCGTTTGATGAACTGCGTGCCAGCCACGCCAATAAGTGGACAGCCCATAGCGATGCGCTGTTAAGCCTTAAAACCGTGCCCGAGTTTGCCATTAACCAGCGCGCTTTCCTGCTGCGTACGCCCCACGGCAACGTGTTATGGGACTGCATTGCTAATCTTGATGATGCGACTTTCACGCTGATCACCGCGTTGGGTGGCATTGATGCTATCGCGATTTCACATCCGCACTACTACACCACCATGCAGGAGTGGGCTGAGGCATTTAACGCACCCATTCATCTGCATGCCCACGATCAGCAATGGATTGTGCGGGAAAGTCCGCATATCCAGCTCTGGCAGGGTGAGTCGCTGACGCTGATGCCGGGTGTAACGCTGTTACGGCTGGGCGGCCATTTTCCTGGCGGCAGCGTATTGCACTGGGATGAGGGCGAAGGCGTGATACTGGCGGGTGATATTATTCAGGTCACGCCGGGTGCGCATGGCGTGTCCTTTATGTGGAGCTACCCGAATATGCTGCCGCTGTCAGCCGCGACCGTGAGTGACATCATGCGGCGGCTTTCTGACGTTACATTCGGGCAGCTTTATGGCGCATTTGAAGGTCAGGATATTCATCAGCAGGCAAAAGAGAAAGTGATACGGTCGGGTAAGAAGTATCTGGCCTGTCTGCAGGATCATCAGGCGTAGCGGACAATAAACGCGGAGAAGAGAACAGCCGCCCACAGGTGACGGCTGTTTTAACACAATTATGCGGTCTGGAATAGTGCGACCATGGTACGCAACTGCCCTGCTCGTGCGGCGAGTTCATCAGCAGAGGAAGCTGACTCTTCAACCAGCACGGCGTTCTGCTGCGTCACCTGATCCATCTGGTTTACCGCAATATTCACCTGCGAGATACCGCTGCTCTGCTCTTCCGATGACGAAGAAATTTCGCGCATCAGCTGCGAGGTCTGCTCAATAGCGCTGACGCTCTGCTTAACCTTGTCACCCGCATTCTGTGCCATCGCGATCCCTTCCTGAGCATGATTCACCGACTGTTCAATCAGGCCCTTGATCTCTTTCGCGGCACTGGCTGAACGTTGTGCCAGCGCACGGACTTCCGACGCGACAACGGCAAAACCTTTGCCCTGCTCACCCGCACGTGCTGCCTCTACCGCTGCATTCAGCGCCAGAATGTTGGTCTGGAAAGCGATGCTATCAATGACTGAGGTAATCTCCTCAATCTGACCGGAGCTGCCGCGAATTTTATGCATCGTCTGCATCACGGAATCCATCGCTGCACCGCTTAACAGCGCCGCCTGCGTGGCCGACTCCGCGCGGTCAGAGGCAAAGCGCGTATTATCCGCATTCTGCTGAATGATTGCCGCCAGTTGTTCCATACTGGCAGCCGTTTCAGCCAGCGAGGCAGCCTGCTGTTCAGTGCGTGACGAAAGGTCACCATTGCCCCGTGCAATCTCTTCTGAAGAGTTGGCGATAGTGGCCGCGTTACCTTTGATATCGGAAACCAGCTGAGCAAGACGCTGCTGCATCCGCATCAACGCATTCAGCAACTCAGCCATTTCATTGCTGCCGGAAACGATCAGTGCTGCCGTTAAATCACCCGCTGCAACACGACTGGCGACTTCCACCGCTTCTTTAACAGGACGGGTAACAGAGCGCGTAATCATTACAGCGACTAAGATGGCCAGCAGCGCCACGGCCAGCAGACCTGCCAGCAGCACATATTGAGACTTTCGCTTGGTATCAATTTGTTCATCCATCATTTGTTGCAAACGGGTACTGGACTGATTACCCAGCTCAGAATAGCGGTTGATCGCCTGAGTAAACACCCGAACATATTCAACCGGTGAGACGCTGGCATGCCCGCTCACAAATATCCCATCAGCCAGTTGCAGCGCACTTTGAGCCTGCTGATTTGCATCCTGTGCCAGACCAGAGAAAGTGGTTTTTAAATCTGGCTCAATGGAAAATACTTTGTTCATATTACTGCTGAACTGCGCCAGGGCCGTTCTGCCATTATCAATCTGGAACGCCAGTCGGCTGCGATCGGCATCAGAGATATTTCCGCTCGCAATAAGCGAGGTTCCATTGGCGCGAATCTGACCCAGAGTTTCAGTCAGCAGTGGCAGACGGCTATAGATACTGACGATCAACTGATAAGTATTTAAGTCCGCATCCAGGGACAGCTGATAAAAATCCAGCACATCCTGATTCATATCCAGCAAACCCTGAATCAAGTGAGCATGACGTGTCAGGCTCGTTGCCAGAGTCAGTTTGCCACTATTAATATCGCCCTGGAGTTGATCCCACTCCTGATTTACACGCTGCAGCGATTTCAGTGGCTGTGCCTGCTCATCATCTTTACGCAGATCCTCCGTAATCGTCCGGGATAATGTATTGATTTGCGTAACCAGTTCCAGACGAGGTGCGTTATCAGCTTTGTTAAGAGAGATGGCGATAGCGCTCTCTGCACGGTGGCGCTGCAGCAGGTTGAGAAGTTTGAGGACTTTTTTCTCTACCGGTATGCCGGATAGTTCAATTTGTTTTGTATCAATGAGCTGATTACCCGTCTGAATAAAAAGAAAGGTGGGTAAAATAAACAGCACCAGCGCAAAGGATCCCAGAAGCAGGAATTTCGCTGGAAGGTTAATACGGTCGAGTAATCTCTTCATTCTTTTTCGCTCTGATGTGTGGGGCGTGCAGGTGAGTAGTGCACAAAATAGGTTGTTTATTATTATTTTTACTTTTTCTTTTACATAGCCAGAGGCGTCTCATGCAGCGCAATGTTGCTATGAAGAAAAGGTATTCATATAAAGTCAGAAAATGTATATCGCGACAGAAAGGAGTATAGATTGCGTTCAACTCTTTTTCAGTGAAAATAAAGACGATATTTATTGCAAGATTACCTTAAGCTAAACTTAAAAATAGTCATATTTATCATTGTGATAGAAAAAACACAGCGAACTTACCTTACAAAGCAGTAAGCCTGACTTGAGCATTTTTTTTAAGAAAAGAAATTTAAGCCAAACCAGACGTCATCAATGACAGACATTTTGCGCATATCGGATTAATTATCATTACAGAATACTGTGTGGGGATAAATTTTGTGAAAATATAAACGCGCCTTCATAACCCCAAAGAGTTATCTCAATGGCAATAATGAAAACGATTTCAAATAGTTTATTCGCGAATCATTTTATTACCGCAGATGAATAATAAAAAAGCCCCCAACGCTGTGGGGGCCCTTCTGTTACGGCTGAACGGTTAAAAACTTTCCCAGTTCGCCTTAGTCAGGTCGATAGGCTGGCGCTCAGGCTGTTTTGTCTCTGAAACGGGACGACGCAAAGCTGCGGCCTGCTGCGGCTGCACTTCGCGGTGACGGCTCTCAAGCGTGAAGGTAGACACCAGCCCTGACAGCGTCTCTGCCTGCTCCTGCAGCGACTTAGAGGCAGATGAGGCCTCTTCCACCAGCGAGGCGTTCTGTTGCGTCACTTCATCCATCTGACCAATCGCCTGATGAACCTGCTCAATGCCTTTGCTCTGCTCAGAGGTGGCCGCTGCAATCTCATTGACCAAATCGGCCACCTGCTGAATTGCCTGACGAACATTTTCACTGTTAGACCCAACATTGCCTGCCTGCTCTAAACCGTGCTCAACCTGTGAAACCGAGGTAGAGATAAGATCTTTAATTTCACGGGCTGCCGAAGAGGAGCGTTGTGCCAGATTACGCACTTCAGAGGCGACAACGGCGAAGCCGCGGCCATGCTCACCGGCACGCGCGGCTTCAACAGCCGCATTCAGTGCCAGGATATTGGTCTGGAATGCAATGCCTTCAATCAGTCCGGTAATTTCAGAAATTTTGGCGGAACTGCCGCGGATTTCATCCATGGTGCTGAGCATCTGCTTCACCGCCGCCCCGTTCTGGATTGACATGGTATTGGCGTTATTCGCCAGACTGCTGGCCTGGTGCGCACCTTCTGAGTTCTGCCGCACCGTTTCGCTCAGTGTCGCCATGCTGGCAGCTGTCTGCTCCAGTGAAGCCGCCTGTTCTTCGGTACGCGCAGAAAGATCTTCGTTACCTGCCGCAATCTGCGTTGAGCCGGCACTGACCGATTGCGCCGCATGATTGACTGACAGCAGCGCGCCGGAAACGCGAGCCAGTAGTTGATTGAATGCCAGGGCCGTTTTGCCAATCTCATCCTTGCTACGGACCTCTGCGGTGTGTGTCAGGTCAAGCGTATGACTGACCTGTGTCATGGTGTTAACCATACCTGAGAGACTCTTTTTGATGCCAAGAATCACCTTCGCAGAAAAAATGGCCAGTATCAGAATCAATAGCACAGATCCGCCAGACATCATCCACAGCGTCTGCCGATAAACCTGCTTGTTCTCCGCTCTGAGTTTTTCGCCAATATCGATGTTTAACTGAATCTGGCGGGTAAAATCTGCTTCCATTTTACGGGCTGCGGCACCGATTCCGTTGTCACTCTGTAATAACGGCAGCGTAACAGCATCATTATGGGCACGTGACGCGGCAAGAAACGCCGGCAATGCGCTGCGAACAGCATCCAGATTTTTATAGGCCTGCTGCGTCAGCTCTTTATCTTCATCGTTCGAGATGTCATTCGCCATATAATAATCGTTGAGTGATTTAATCTGCGAAAGCAGATTTTCAATGCGCGTTTCTGCCTCAGAGAATTTTGTCTCATCACTGCTGCTATGGTGGCGATAAAGCGCAATACCTAACTGATTGGTGGCGCTGATTGATTTATTAATATCACGAATGCTGGGTATCGCGTTGACCTGGACATATTCAAAACGCGACTGAAAACCCGTGATCACAGACAATGAGATAATAACCAGCGCAATCAGTGACATTGCCAGCAGTGAAAAAATCAGTACGAGACGCTGTGTAATAGTCATACGAGCCCCAAAAAGAGTAATTTGAATATAGCGAAAGCTGGATCGTTCTTATCGGCTCTTATCAGCAGTGCTTTAATTGATTAGCGTAAATATATTTTTTTAATTGTTCTGGCGAATCTCAGAGAATGCACTACCTGTCAAAATGATGCTTACCACCGGGACATAATTTTTTACATTTAGTCGTATTAACATAACTTCCCCTTTTTCAGAATGGTGTTATTTGAATGCAGGAAGGTCATCTTTGATGCGTATCAGCCATTCATTTAAACCTGATGATTAGCGAGCTAATTCAACAGCCTGACTGACAATAATTATCTGTCGGAAGCAAGGCAATCCCAGAGAAATTTTGCTACAGGCCCAGTAAATAAAGGGAATGTAATGCTAAGTAAAGATTGAGAACCAAAATCACAGCCTCTGCTAATTATCAGTGGCACTGATGGATGTGTTGTTGACCGTCCAGAGGCTTGAAGGAGAAGGCATAGGATTTTAGCCATTCGTGGCAGGCCCAGATTAAATCAGTGAAATGACTGGCGGAATGCTGATTCTGGTCTATGCTCACTGGCCCGACCAGGCTTTAGTCTGTCGGATAGCAATATCGCTTAAAATAAAAAAGGTAGTGATCATGGATTTAGCCACATTTGAAACCAGAACGGGTCTTTGGCCACACATGCAGTTTACGGATGTTGAATATGACTTTTGCAGCGCTGGCGTTGAAATCTACGCCATTGACGTCAGCCGTCAGACTAAAAGCAAGCTGTTTATCTGCCGTGTCGCCAGCGAGCAGCAGGCTGCGTCACTGACAGCCCAGTTCAAAGAGTGGTTACCGAAGTTAAAGCTTAAAAAACGCAAAGTTGCTTTGAATCTGGCTCGCATGGCGTGCGACAAAAGTTATTCCGCCAATCCTAAGTTTCAGGATCGGTCAGATTTGCGCCACAACACGTCAAGGCTCTGATGTTTATTCAGCCTGCAAGCGTTAACGCGGGCAGGCTTAAACGCTCTCTTGTCTGTTGTGTATAACGATTCTGCGGCACGTTTTAATTGCGCGCCGCGGGCACCTGAAACAGCCGACAATCACCATCCTCAATCGAAATATCGCTGAAAGTGGTGATATGCATTTCAATCCAGGTGTTCGCGGCGCGAAATGTGCAAGAGGCATTTCGCTGTTCAAGTTCAGCGACAAAATCCCGGGTGCTCACTGTGCACTGACCGACATCATCCTGCCTTATCGCCTCCCTGAATGCAGTCCAGACCTCATCATCCTGCGACATCACATTTACCCCGCTCTGGCTCAGGCCCAAAATAACTGTATATGCAAACAGTACAATTTGTTTTTGATGCGGTCAAGTCTTCGTAAAAAGCCCGGTTAAGACACTGTGAGACGTCACTGTTCCGGCCACTTTTAGCAGAAGCGGCAGGCTTGAGGGGACTTTAATCCTAATCTTAGAAATCGTTTTCACATCAGATTAAGTCATTGATAAAAAAAGCAAGTACCATAAGTAGCATTTTAATGATTTGATATCTAAATAAAAAAACTGTTAAACACAGCGGCATAAAAGTTGGTTTTGCCCTATCTTTAAATGGCTCTGTAATGAAATCCACTTCTTTTACAGAGTGATTTGACTCCTACCCTTGCCCCCTTTTACAGGGGGCACTTTTTCAGATAACACAGATGACGACATTCGCGAGTTTATGCTGACGGGTAATATGCGTGTACTTAGCGAAAATGTGGTGACTATGTTAATGCGCTGTCTGGAAAAACGGTGCATTTGTAACCTGATGATTCATCAGCCGGGCTTAAATTATCAACACTTAAAAACAGTTGTTTGAATTTAAAGGTATTTTTAATGGAATATCTAAAGAACAACTCTTATCTGCTAAAAAAGCTCGCCAAATCACCATGGTAAGGAGAACAAAAAACGCGTAATAATCAGTCACTATTGTTTTGACCGGCGCCTCACCAGGGATGTCGTAACGTTATAATAATGCGCTATATCCGATATTCGCCCCCGCTTTTGCGGGGGCTTTTTATTTTACTCATTCCTTTATCCCCTTCCCGCCGCTGAGCAATGCAATACGCCAATCCTCACAATCCTGACCACGCCAGGAGTTGATAGTCCGATTAATGCTGTAAGCAAAAGGTCATAATGGCTACAGTTGTGCCCTTAGCCATCAATTTTTCTGTGATATGGTTAATCAGTAACGTTTGGCCATATGAGTTTGCTTATGCTCTCCACCCTTATATATCGCAGCCAGCTTGTGACTTCTGTTTCGCCAGAGAGATTACTGGCGCTGGTGGAGCGCGCCAGAATAAAAAATGCCGAGGCTGAGGTCACTGGAATCCTGCTCTATGATGGGCAGTACTTTTTTCAGGTGCTGGAAGGAAAAGTCGATAATGTGCAGACTGTCTTCCAGCGTATCTGTCAGGATGATCGACACTTTAATCTGATTGAGCTGATGCGAGATTATGCGCCCGCACGTCGCTTTGGAAATGCCGGTATGGCCCTGTTTGATTTACGTGACTATCAGCAGCATACCGTGGTTGATGCCCTGCTTAAGCGAGTGACTCTGAGTGATGAGCGCATCAAACAAGACCGGGTAGTAAAGTTCCTTCGGTCTTTCGTCGAGGGACGTGATAAAGCGACGTTTATTGAGATCGATCCCGCCAGTCTCTGGACGCTGACTACACCTCCTGAACAATACGTTCAGCCCGCCGGGCAACAGACTTCCGGGCAACGCTGTGAATTTGCACTCCAGCCAATTGTTGATGCAACAAATCGTCAGATTGTGTCCTGTGAAGCCCTGATACGCGGCCCACATGGCGCACCACCCGCCGACTATTTTTCACAACTGCAGGAGAACGAGCGATACCAGGCCGATCTGCACTCTAAAGCCTACGCTTTCAAGCTGGCCAGACACCTGGGATTGCGGGAGCTGACGCTCTCCGTCAATCTCCTGCCCATGTCGCTGGTCGTGATCGATCATGCGGTAGACCATCTTATCCAGCAAATCATTCAGCAAGGATTGCGACCTGAGCAGGTCGTGATTGAGGTGACGGAAGATGAGATCATTTCGCGCTTTGACGAGTTTCAGTCTGCCGTACAGCAGCTTAAAGCTGCCGGAATCAGTCTGGCGCTGGACGATTTTGGCGCCGGTTTCGCAGGCCTGTCACTGTTAGCCGATTTTCAGCCCGACAAAGTTAAAATTGATCGCAAACTCATCACCGATATTCACTGTAGCGGCCCTCGCCAGGCGATAGTATTGGCCATTCTTAAATGCTGCCAGGCGCTGGAGATCACGGTCATCGCGGAGGGAGTAGAAAAAATTGAAGAGTGGCTCTGGCTGGAAGGCGCTGGCGTTCGCTATTACCAGGGATTTCTGTTTGCCCGCCCGGCCCTGAATGCCCTGCCTGCAGTAAGCTGGCCATCGCGCCGCACGGAATGACTAAAGATGAGAGTGTCCCGTTTCTCTCTCCTCTTTTACTCAGAGTTTGACCCGGCTCACACCTCCCCGCTGCAAAGTGCAAAAGCTGTGCCATGCTTTATTCATCTGGCAGCCAACAGGCAAAACAGATATTCATCATGTCCCTGGATAACAACCGAAATTGGGAGAGTCACCATGAACGAAGATCGCATCAGCGGTAACTGGAAGCAGTTCAAAGGTAAGGTTAAGGAAAAATGGGGTGATCTTACGGATGATGATATGACCGTTGTAGAAGGGAAGCGTGATCAACTGGTCGGTAAAATTCAGGAACGCTATGGCTACGAAAAAGATCGTGCTGAAAAAGAAGTGAAAGACTGGGAAGACTCCAATAAGTATCACTGGTAATGCGTTCTGAATCGCCGGGCGTTACAGCGCCCGGCACCTGCTTTGGTTTCCCTTAATCCTTCTTCATCCGACTTAATGTCAGCAGCGCCCTTTTGCGGGCGGCGATTATGGAAATGATTATTTCTTTATTTGCCGATGAAGCGCATACTGCGACTATCGTCCCTGAACATGGGACCTCAAAATCGTCCGGATATTACCTATGCCTCACCACACTACCGACACCGTATGTGGCCTCGTCGGTGTTCTTCCTGAAACTCTGCGTCGCTGGCGCCGTGCCGGGCTAATCACGCCACCGGGTCCTGCTGGCTACTCAGATAATCAGCTCACGCGTGCGCTATGTGTGCGTGAAATGACGTCAGGAGGTCATACGTTGTTCGATATCCATACGGCACTTAACTGGCCCAACGTGGCACTGTCAGGCGGGTGGGCTTGTCGCGAAGAGGACATTTTGCAGTTGCTGGCCAATAATCCAGATGCTGATATCGATCGCGAACTTCAAATGATGAACACCGACTACTGTGGTGACGATTACGTTAATTGCTACCTGCGCCCCCTTAACCTCTGGCTGCGCGCTGACCTGAGTGAGGGTGCGGATATGCGTCTGCAACGCTTTCATGCCGCTGTTGTCGCGCAATGGGAGCACCTGTCTCTGGCAGCCCGTCGACGCAGCACGGTTCCCTTGTTCCTGGAAGCAGTCAGCGTCACAGATGAAACAGAGATCTGGATGGAGGCGATACGGCTTAATGGACAGGGTTTTCGGGTTGAAGTGGCCGCAGTCGCTTCTGGTCAACCCGCCGTGGCACAACGCCGTTTTGAACATCATCTGATGTGGTGTGGTGATGGTATTAGTGCCTCAATGAAGGCGGCATTCAATGCCAGTCTTGAAGCGGGTAAACCCATCATGCTGACTGGCACCAACATCGATTTGCAGTCGCAAAATAATCTTATCTTTGCCAGCGCCTGAGCACCGTCACCTTTTTCACCAGTCGACACTTAAAAGGCGGAAACAGCCTTTGCCGTCTCCGCCCTGTTCATATTATTGATGTTCCAGCGTACGCTGACCGCCGATTGCAATAGGGATACGTCGCGGTTTCTCACTCTCTGGTATTTCATGGAGCAGATCGATATTGAGCAATCCTTCCGCCAGGCTGGCTTCAGTCACTTTTATATGCTCAGGAATAGAAAAGCTCAGCTGGAAATCGTGCCGGGAAATGCCGCGATGTATCCAGCGGCCACTCTCTTTGTCGGCCTCATCGGATGCGTGCTGAGATGCTTGTTCTCTGTGCCCCGCGACTGAAAGCCGATCGCCACGTAACTCAATCTCCAGTTCATGCTCTTTCCAGCCCGGTACGCTAACGGTCAAAGCATAGCGGTTTTCCTCAACATGCTTAAGATCATAAGCAGGAACAGAGCTTACCGGACTGTCGCCAGTAAGCTGACTAAACAACTTATCGATGCGATTAAAGCGGTCTGAAAAAACTGAATCAGACAGGGAGGGGAAAACAGAAACGTGTTGTACTGACATAGTGATAATCTCCTGAACAGGTTCATCCAAAAGTTCATCTGACCGGTAACACACTTCCAGTCAACTTCCTAAATAGGGTTGTTCAGTCTGTTTTCAAGCCAGAAACTGGATTTTTTATTGTTATCATACAGCCGGTTATTGCAGGGAATAACACTAAGGGCGATAACACAGCGTCTATTTCTTACTCTGGGGTGAAAGAACGAAATGGGGATGGCGGCCAGCCAATAATAATAGCAACTCATATTCGCCCTGACTTAATAACGTTGGATTGCCTGCAGCTTCTTTGGTTTGCCAGACTCTCAGGCTAAGGTCAAAACGCTCAGCAGCACTCTGCTGCGACAGGCCGGCGGCAAGACGAAGTTCACGCACGTTACTCTGGACAACCACAGGCGACTGGGGGGGACGGTTAACCAAACAAAGACTCCTTCAACACGATGAAACGAAAACGCACAGCGCTTCGCGATTGACTGAGCGAAGCGATCTGAAAGCGGTGAGGACGACAAGACCAGAGAATAATTGACTATTTTGAATAAATGTCAAATTTTCAGACTTAAGATTCAGACATAAATTTTTTAAGCGAAGCGGCATACTTCAACTCATCGGCGATTTTTCTATTTCGTTAGAGTGCTTTATTCTTCCCGCCAGGAATTATCCTGTTATTTGCCTTAAGGTCCATTCAGGGATTAATCCGCTACCTCATTACACCTTTCTTCATCAGGATAGATGCTTAGCTTGAGAATTATGTTCAGGCTGCTTCATTGAAACCAGAGGAGGATAATAAATGAAAAATCCTATCCAGCGTCGCTCGCCTGACGATTTGTCACAGGTGGAAATTCGTGAACAGTGGCAAATCACTTACTGGACCCAGGAATTAGGAACAACACAGGAAAGGCTGACGCGCGCTATCCGGGAGGGGGGGCCGCAGACAGAACAGGTCCGGGACTGGCTTGAGCAAAATCCGCCGCCACGCCGTCCAAGATAATCCCAGAGGGCTAAAAGTTAAATAAATCCTGACTGATGCGCTGGTTTTCCGCCAGCCATGCGGTGGATTGACCTGCATCAGACAGAGTCATGCTGACAGGTCACATCTGCCGTTGAAGATCACATACAGGCTTTTGCTTAGTGTTTTTATGCGGTTACATGCCCTTCGACCCGCAAGTTGCCATTGCTCTGCATGTAAACGTTCTGCTTCGGTGTAAAATTGCCTTTTAAATAATATTAACCATCCTGAATGCTTATTCATCGCATAATGGCAGATAAACATTAGCCCTTCTTAAAATTACTTTTTATTTATAAAATGAAGAGGTTCAAATAGGCTTCTGCCTCTTCGATTAAATTTTCAAATCGTAAACACGCTTTTAATGCGTTAAAGAAAATATTAAGAGACACCCAGTGCATAGTCCCTTATCATTAAGTTGAAAATAAAAATCACACTCTATTTCCTGCCGCCCGAATCACATTTCGTTCCGGACAGTTTTCTTTTTTTCGCACTGTAATCAGCCGGTGCGGGGGTTCTACACACATGCTTAACAATCCAGACGGCGACAACGAGCGCCGAAGCCGCGCTTTACAGGCTCTGCGCGCCCCAGATGAAAGCCGCGACGAGGTTCTGCGGAAGTTTGTCCGGCTAGCCAGTCAGGCCCTGGGTATCCCGGGCAGCTTTATCTCGGTGCTGGATGATGAATTTCAAACAGTACGGGCATCACACAATTTTGATCTGCAACGCTCAACCCGCGCAGATTCACTCTGCCGCCACGTGGTTGACAGTGACAGTGCAGTTATTGTGCCTGATACGTATCATGACGCGCGTTTTGTCACCCATCCTCTGATTACCGGCTCGCCCTTTATTCGCTTTTATGCCGGTGTGCCACTGAAAACCCGCGACGGTATGATTCTGGGCACACTCTGTGTTACCGACACCCAGCCACAGGCATTTGCCAGTGAGCAAGTGACGATATTGACGTTGCTCTCCACACTGGTGATGTCATTCCTGGAAGCATGGCACTCGGCGGGTTTTACCGATCCGGTGACCGGACTGCCCAATCGTCAACGCCTGATACGGGATTTGCAGTATCTGGCCCTGGCTGGCGATACGACGCCACGCCGTCTGGTTCTGATTGACTGCATTGATATGTCACGCGCTTACGAACTGGCCCGAACCATGGGAATGACACCGGTCGAAAGTCTGCTAAAAGATATGGCTACCCTGTTGCCGCTGCGCCTGCGCCCGGCAGTTGGCGAGATGATCTATACAGTCGCAACGGGCCGGTTTGCTATCCTGACGCGAGCGGACAGCCGGCTCAGTGCTGCCTGGGTAGCCGGTCGTCTGGAGGGTATCAGCGCAGACATGGATGAAGGTCTGTCGGTCGCACTGACTCCCCATACTGGTGAAACGGGATTTGTTGCCGGTCATCTGCCAGCATCAGAAATATTACGTCGCGCGGTTAGTGCATTGAATGAAGCTGTTGGCCGTGGGCTGCCTTCTCAGTGCTTTAATATTGCATCGGAAACCCAGCGTTCAGAAGATTTCATGCTGATGACCGATCTTAAAAAGGCGTTACGTGAAAATACCGGGCTTTACATGGTCTATCAGCCGAAAATTTGTCTGCAAAGTGGTAAACCGGTGGGTCTGGAAGCACTTATCCGCTGGCAACATCCCAGCCGGGGAGAGCTCTCACCCGCTGCATTTATCCCGCTGGCTGAACAGACCGATCTACTCTCTGTGTTGACCCTCTGGATTATCGATCAAGCGGTCGAACGTCTCAGCAGGCTGCGTAATAACTGTATCCAGTTGCCCTTGACCATAAACGTTAGTGTGCGCGACTTTGCGCGTGAGGGATTCGCTTCAGCGCTGGAAAGCAAGATGCTGAAATTTAAACTTCCGACCTCTCTGCTGGGCATCGAATGTCTGGAGACCGAACGTATTCTCGAAAGCCCCACCGCTCTGCGCGGGCTGGAGATGCTAAGGGAACGAGGATTCAAAATTTCACTCGATGATTTTGGCGCCGGCTACAGTAACATCAGTTATCTGCGCCGTATGCCGCTGGATGTGATTAAGCTGGATCGCTCCCTGATCAGTGAACTGTCCTCAGATACCGCTTCACGCATCATTGCCCGTAGCATTATCGCGATGCTCAAAGAGCTGGATTATACCGTGGTAGCTGAAGGGGTAGAGTGTCCGGACGCGGTGTCATCCCTGACTGAGTATGGTTGCGATCAGGCTCAGGGGTATTTCTATTCAAAGCCGCTACGCGAAGAAGCTCTCGATCACTGGCTTCATTGGAAGCTACGTGGCGAGTGTCATTAAACTGACCTGAACGCGATCTGATATCAGATCGCGTTTCGCACATCTGGTCCTCTCAAACACCCTCACATTCATTCAAAATATTTGAATAATTTCAGCAAATATTAGCTATTTTAGTCCGGCATGATCTTGCCTATGATTCATTCCATGGAGGCAAAAAGCCTCTCTCTGAATGAAAATACCGAGGATATTGACCATGAAAACCATCAAAAATTTCGTTGCTTTTACCGCGCTACTGGTTTCTTTTGGTAGTTTTGCAGAGAGTGTTACCGCTACTGCTTCGACATTGGATGCTGCTGAAGCGAAAGTCGCGGCGCAGGCCAAAGATGCTGGCGCATCTTATAAAATTACCGGCGCACGCGTTGATAACCGTGCTTACATCTCTGCTGAGCTGATTAAATAACGTTTATCAGGTTATTACGACGAGGCTGCCATATGGCGGCCTTTTTTATTAAGTAGCAGGCATGCAGTCGTCTGTTCAGTATCCGTCTCTTTGATACCGTCAGCATTATTGAAGTCGCTCCATCAATTTGCCGTTACGCTTACTGCCATCTGCTCTGGTGCAGTCTGTGCGACACTGAATAAGTTGTGATGAAACATTTATTGAACAATGTTAGCGTGTCCACAACATTCATATAAAGCGGAGCTGCACTTGCTAACTACCATAATTTATCGCAGCCATATTTCTGATGATTTTCCGATCAGAGCCATTCCCGCGATGGTCGACAACGCCAACAGAATAAACACGGCTCACGACGTGACCGGCATTTTATTATTTAATGGTACCCATTTTTTTCAGCTGCTTGAAGGGCCGGAAGCTGGCATTCAGGCTGTCTATCAGCGAATTTGCGCCGATCGGCGACACCATAATGTAGTCGAGCTGATGCGCGATTATGCACCTTACCGCCGCTTTGGTAACGCAGGTATGGCGCTCTTTGACCTGCGTGAACACGATCGCTCATCACTGCTACAGGCTGTGCTGGATAAAGGGACGTCAAAATATCGCCTGACCTATGATGATCGGGCACTGCAATTCCTGCGCACGTTCGTAGAGTCACGTGAAAAAGAGAATTACTACGAAGTTCTCCCGCCAGGTTACTGGGAGTTTATTTCCGAACACAATGATGTACCTGACTCCCGTCCCGAGACAGAAGGCGTCAGTTTCCGTCCAGTGGTTGATCCCCTGGCTCGTCAGGTCACGGCCATTGAAGCAACCACACTGAGGCCTGCGCATGCTGATGACTCAACTGGGGACCAGCTTTATGCAAACGATCTGGAAACCGTTAAAGCGACATTTGCCCATGCAGGACTGGTCTGCCCGGACGGTATGACGCTTTACGTCAGCCTGTTACCGATGACACTGGTGGTGATACCTCAGGCTGTTGAGCAGATTGTAACCGCCATTCATCAGGCGGGACTGGTTCCTGAGCAGGTCGTTATCGGCGTGAGTGAAACCGCAGTTATCTCGCAGCTGGATGATTTCTCTGAGGCAGTACGCACGCTAAAAGCGGCTGGAATTAGTCTGTCCATCGACAATTTTGGTGACGGTTCCGCAGGATTATCATTACTGACTCACATTCAGCCCGACCGCATTCGCATAGATGCTGGTATCACTCGTGACGTCCATCGCAGTGGGCCAAAGCAGGCAGTCGTGCAGGCGATCATAAAATGCTGTTCAGCACTGGAGATCAATGTGATTGCCGCAGGGATCGTACAGGCTGAAGAGTGGATGTGGCTGGAGGCCGCAGGTGTGATTAATTTCCAGGGCACGCTGTTCGCTGCTGCAGGCCGCTACGAAGCCCAGTCTGTCGCCTGGCCCGAATATCGGGAAGCGATATAGGGCAAGCTGCCTGAACAGTATCAAGCGGTGCGCCCGGGTGCGGCCGCTTTGATAACTGTCCTTAAGAGAGTCATTCAGCGCTTTAACCTCCTCCCTCTGAACATGCCCTCCCCCACTCCCCTCCGTGTTGTGATATCGGGAAAAACGGCAACTTCTTACTGCAAATGTTGGTAAATCTCTGGTCTCACTATTCATTCTCGCTAAGATCTCAGAGCAACCACTGTAGTGAGAAAAGCTCCCCTTTTAACGCCTGCGTTGAGAAATCAGCGATAGCAGATCCTGATTTCGTATCAAAATCCATCAGCTAACCACTGTAGCGAGTAGACAAGCCACATGCAGATTTTCGGAAACCACTATAGCGAGTAAATGTAAAAAGCATACAGGGCAATTCAACCACTCTGGCGTCAGACACACCTCAACAGCACCAGTTCACGTCAGTCATGCCCTAACCACTGTAGAGAGTAAAAGACGAATCCCCTTCACAATAATGAAAGTTAACCCTTGATTGCATCAATTGTCGCAGTCTGCGGCCTTACAGAAGAGCTTTTAAGGATGCGATAAAGCATTTTGTCAGCGAAATTCTAATGGTGGGTATCTTCATTAACGGCTGTAACGAGTAACAATTTTGGGATAGGTGTAATTGAATCTTTTAGCAAAAACCTTATCTAGAGAGGCTTTAAATGATAGTAAACACTCACTTTAATTAGGGATCCATTGCCAGGCACAAAAGTCCCCGACAATAACAACCACTATGGAGAGTAAGCTAAACAATTCTGCTCCCAATTAACAACCACTGTAGCGAGAACATTTCATTATTGCTCGTTGTTATCTGAGCATTAACTGGCCGTTTTTACGAAAAATTAGCCTGATAACCATTATAGCGAGTAAAGCCTGAGCGCATCGAAGAGGGAAATCAGAAGATTAAGCAGAAATCAGGAGGGACTAACCACTGTAGCGAGTAACATAAAAACTTAAATTTTATCCCGGTAGCGCATCTGGTCACTCTAACCCAGCGATCTCAGGCCTGAAGCAGACGTAGTAACCACTGTAGCGAGTGAATAACAGGCCATTTTTTGGTTATCTGGCTTTAACAGACAGATCCCTACACAGTGAGTAACCACTGTAGCGAGCATGAAAAGCACCAGACTCAATTCAGAAAAAGAGTAAATGACAAGTGAGGGTGCTGGCAGCGACGCTAGTAAGACAAGATATCTGTTGTTAATCACTGTTCACTAACCACTGTAGCGAGTAGCAGTACTCGCTACAGTGGTTACCGACTTTTAAAGAAGCCTATCCCTGCAAAATGGCGAGAGCGACACAGCGAATCTGTCACAGCTTCTTCTGCTTTCTGATTTTGTTGAGTAATTCTTTTTCCTCACGAGACACCATGACCAGTTCACTGTTCTCTTCTTCGATCATCGGTTCAGGCAAGCTGACATCAATTACGCCGGGGTCTAGTTCAAGATCGTCGAAGTCGTCGATCTCATCATCGATCAGATCAGAGTTGCTGAGTGGCAGTTCGGCCGGACGCAGCTTAGGATGACGATAATGCACCCAAAAGTAGACTGACGAGCCCCGCCGTGTTTCGGTGTAATCAAGATAACCAATCTCTTTTAACTGCTCCATGGCCTTTCTGACAGTCGCATTCTGAGTAATCACGCGTGACGTCAGGTTTAGTCTGGCACGCAGACGCGCCATTGATATCGGGGCAGGCTTAGGAGGAAGGCTTTCAATGAAGGTGTAGAGTGCCTGAGCGGATTCTTTGCGGGCCAGCTCATTGATAGCTTTCAGCTGCAGCAAAACCTTTCTGTCGAACTGATACAACTCAAAGATTTTGGGGTCAGCCTGCAGCGTTACCGTATCTTTCTTGATGCTGTATTTAGCCGACTGCACCAGATGCGTCGTGTAGTTTTCTCCGCCTTTACTGGTAAAGGTCAGGGTATTCGATGCGATACGCGTCAAGGACGCGTCCAGGCGGCTCCTGAGCTTCGAGGAGAGTCGTACCGAAGGTATGCCACAGAGTTTTGCGAATTCAACGAAAGAGAGCGTTACAGTGTCTCCCAGACACTCATGCGTGGCGAATGCACGAATGATCCCGACCCAGGTTTTAAAATCATTATCCATATCCAACCGGGCACCCAGAATCTTAATGTTGTCATAGCCTTCTGACCTGACCAGGGATAACTGCTTAAGATCCTGTGTCACATCCATGGCATTCATCTGATTTTTCTGACTGCGCGCCGTAGATTTGAGCGTCGGAACAAATAAGCCGAGTCGCATCAGCGCTACCGGCTGCACAGTGTTGTTACTGTTAGGGGTAAGAGTAACAACTTCACCTGTGCGTTTGTCTGTTTCGCTAAACGCATCGGCTATGTTCAGGATATCTGGTTCTTTTCTTGGCATTAGGAAGATCCGTGATGTGAACAGGCGAAAGCCGCTGTTACTCGATACAGTGGATACTATCACTCACTACAGCGGTTAATCTACTCACCATAGTGGTTATTTCTCTCGATACAGTGGTTGTTCTACTCGCTATAGTGGTTAGTTACCTTACTTCAACTCAGGCGTACCGAGGCCTGGAGCGCGTTGGGGATCTTTAGGGAACTTATTAGGATCTTATGAGGATCTGTTATTGGATCTATTCAGTGGATAACCCGGTAAAAAGAGGTTAACAGAACGGATAATTTGCCCTGCCCTCGACATGCAGCACTCGCTCTCATCGCACAGGGTCAGTGAAGCGACAGTAATGCCCTCTCAAAAGGGTTATACACACAATAAAAAGTCATTTACTCGCTACAGTGGTTGTTCAGTACTCGCCAGCGCGGTTGCTTTCCTCGCTACAGTGGTTATTTCACTCGCTATAGTGGTTATTCTTCTCGCTATAGTGGTTACTGACACCCTTCAAAGCCTTGTGCCACAAGCCCTCAGACGTTTTGGGGATCTGTTTAGGATCTCAATTTGATCTATTAAGGATCGACCAATTGGATCTGGCCTGTGAATAATGAGGATAAAACAGAGAAAACATGGCAGAAGCAGCATGCCAGATGGATCTGATGTTTAAGACAGGCATTGGATTGTAATCAGCCGTCAGGTTTGGTTTAGCAGAGGATTTAACATGTAAGCCCTTTGAAAAGAGCATAAGCAGCAAGACCGTGAAAGAAACCCTGATAACCACATTTTAAATAGGGATTTGATGCAGATGGAGCATTTGTCGTACTGTCCATGCTCTAAAGAGTTACCACCCTAAAGAAAATCACCTAAAATTATGATAAATAAGGAATTATTATAATTTTTTCATGATGAAAATACCATAACCAAATTCCCCTTATAATTTTCTGATTCAATATCTTATGTTGACTAACTGAGAAAGCTAAGTCTGGTTTACAGCAGCGTTCAAAAAGGAGCTGAACAGAAATTTAAACTACTAAAAGCAACCGGAAACTCATATTTTTAAAAGTCGAAGATTGTCAGATATGGAAGAAATGTTGTGCTGCCTCGTTTTTGAGTAAGTGAAGGTTCTCCTCAGAAAGAGAAACTGAGAGATAGGTAACGGAGTTGAATACAATATTGAAACGACGATGATATATATCGGTAATCACTAAATCGTCAAAATGTTCGGTTAAGATTTGATGCCTGCTTTATAAGTATGAGCCCTGCCCCGGTCTGAAACGGATACGGGAAGATCAGTGAATTCACAAAATTCATCAACCGGCATAACGACTGGATATGTTGTTCAAACGAAGCCTGAGTAAGTAACAGAGTGTTTGTCAGATTTAAAATACCCTAAAGCTTCAGTGAAGCCTGGCAATCCAGAGTATGAAAAAATCATCACACATGATGATTTAAGGAGAGTAAAAATTTCACATCTAAGCGATGGAAATTGAAATGGCACCACCCTTAGTCGACTCACCTTACTTGCAAGTACTGTTGATAAAATTAAGAAGTTGAAGCAATGATAAAAAAACTAAAATCAAAGTGCGAGCTTATCTACAACATGTTGCAGCGTATTTTCTCACCATTCAATTTCTCTTTTATGTTGATGATTTATAAGATATTTATTTAAATTTTCATGCTGAAAATACCATGGAAAACATATGAAATTTATAGCTCATTGCACAATAAACAGAATGGTATGCTGTAATACAAAGAGGTGAAAAGACAGTTGGAAACGCCCTTAAGCCTCTTTAAAGAGGTAATCCTGAAACATCGAATTCATTCGTTTCAGCGAGAGAAACCGTAAATTTAACCCACCCTCTTCATAACTCTCCCATCCATCTCATCGTCATCTTAATGTCGATAATAAAAAATCCAGGTTTTTGTCATTTTTCTAAAAAATTGGCAGGTTTAGCCTTTTTGTGTAGTATGCAAAAAACAGTAAAGCAGAGGGGCTTATGAAGCGCGATTATGGTGGAGTGCTGGAAATGGCGACCAGAGCCAATTCCATGTTACATGGACTGAGTAGCCACATTGAACAACAACGTCAGGAGTTCAATCAGACCGGTTTTTACCAGACTTTCTCACGTAATGCCGTCGCCAATATGCCATTACTGAGTAAGCACGCTGTTGTTGCTGCCATTGGTGATATGGAAGAAGCAGGTTATCAGTTTGGTAAGAAACAAACCGGCAGTACCTCGCAATACGCACTGACCATTCAGAACGTTGTCGACATCTATGAGCACCGTAAAGTCCCAAAATATCGCGATCGCCATGATGGCCCCTTCGTCGTCTTTGTTGTAAGTCTCAAGGGCGGTGTTTCTAAAACAGTCAGTACTGTCACACTGGCCCACGGTATGCGCGCTCATCCTTCTATGTTGCATAATGACCTGCGCATTCTGGTTATTGACCTGGATCCACAAGCATCAAGCACAATGTTCCTGAGTCACACTAATAGTGTAGGCTCCGTTCTTGAGACCGCAGCGCAGGCCATGCTGAACGACCTGGATGCCGAGCAGCTTCGCGAACAGTTTATTAAGCCAACTGTCATGCCGGGAGTGGATGTGATCCCCGCCTCAATAGACGATGGTTTCGTTGCCAGTGACTGGGAAGAGTTGGTTGCTGAACATCTGCCAGGCGTTGCACCGTCCGAAGTATTGCGCCGCAACGTGATTGATCGTCTGGCCGGTGATTATGATTTCATCTTTCTCGATACCGGTCCTCACCTTGATTCGTTCATGTTGAATGCTATTGCGGCCAGTGACGTGCTGCTGACACCGACGCCGCCGGCACAGGTCGATTTCCATTCAACGATGAAGTATCTGACTCGCCTGCCAGAAATGCTGGAACGTATTGAGTCAGAAGGCATTGAGCCGCGTCTTAAAGCGAATATTGGCTTTATGTCGAAAATGACGTCAAAACACGATCACCTGACCTCTCAAAGTTATGCTCGTGAAGTGTTTACCAAATCAATGCTGGACTGCAGCCTGCCAAGACTGGACGGATTTGAACGCTGCGGTGAATCCTTTGATACCGTCATTAGTGCCAATCCCTCATCTTATCCAGGCAGTGCGGACGCTTTGCGCAAAGCTAAATATGAAGCCGAACAGTTCTCCAGGGCTGTGTTTGACCGCATCGAATATATCAGGAGCACCTTGTGAGCAAACCTATACAGCGCATTGGCCGGAAATTTGGTGATTCAGCTATCGCGAACATGATCGACAGTAGCAGTCAGTCACGCACCTTTACGCTGAAATCGGGTGCGAAGGCAACTTTTGTTCGCCAGCTCATCCTGCATGATGATATTGAGACCAGAACAACGGTTGATCCCCAAATCAACGGTCGTGACCAGAGCACACTGACACCGGAATCGCTGCAGGAGATCACCCGTACCATTACGTTGCAGCAGTTTTTCCCGGCGATTGGTCGCATCAACGGTGATCAGATTGAGATCATGGATGGTTCACGCCGCCGCGCTGCATGTATTCTTTCGGGGGCAAGCCTGGAGGTACTGGTCACCGCTGATGAACTGAGCATCAGTGATGCGCGTCAACTGGCCGCTGATATACAGACCGCTAAAGAGCATAACCTGCGCGAATTAGGGTTACGCTTTATGCTGATGAACGAAAATGGCATGAGCAAATCCGAGATTGCCAAAGCAGAAGGTATCTCTAATGCCAAGGTCACTCGTGCGTTCCAGGCAGCAGCTGTGCCTGCTGAGTTCATTGGACTCTTCCCGGTCGTCTCTGAGCTGACGCTTCAGGATTACCAGTTGCTGCTTGATGTCTGGGAGGAGGCTAAAGCGGAAGCGGTTGAGGTCTCTGCGCTGGTCAGCGAGATTAAGCAAAAGCTGCATGAAGATGATCTCCTGCGAATCACCAACCCGGATGATAAGAAGAGCGCTATCCTGAATGGCTTCAAAAGCGCGCGTCGTCAGTTAAAGAAACCGGCGCCCGTCAGCAAAACTGTGACGGAGAAACTGGCAACATTTACCACGGCTAATACCTATGCACGACGCAAAACCAATGATGAGAAGCGGACCGTGCAATATGAATTCAGTCGTCTGCCAAAAGAGATCGCTGAGCAAATTGACGCATCAATAAGAAAGATTCTTTCTACATTGAATTAATCGTCACCATTTATCGCCTCCGAAACCGGCCACTGCGCCGGTTTTTTTATCTGCTATCCACCGACATGCAGACCTGCCTTATCCGCATTTTCCTCTTCGCCTGAAGAAATGTTCTGTACGACGCGCCTCATTTCAGCAGTATTACGCTTGATCCTGGTACAGTTTAACGCTATAGCTAAAACGGTTTAGCTTTTAAATCCAATCACAGGAGTTGTCTATGTCTGTTCGCGTATGGTGTCTCGGGGATGCCGTGGTCGATTTGCTACCCGAAAAGCCGGGCCATCTGATGCAGTGTCCGGGTGGAGCACCGGCTAATGTCGCCGTTGGCATTGCACGTCTGCAGGGAAACAGTGCTTTTATTGGCCGGGTTGGCGCTGATCCTTTTGGTGAATTTATGCGGCAGACGCTCAGAGAGGAGAACGTTGATACTCGCTACATGATCGCTGATTCACAGCACCGCACGTCAACGGTGGTAATCGGGCTGGATGAGCAGGGCGAACGCTCTTTTACCTTTATGGTGCGCCCAAGCGCCGATCTGTTTCTTGAACCGTCGGACCTGCCTGAGTTCCAGCGCGGTGAATGGTTGCACTGCTGTTCGATCGCCTTAGCAGCTGAGCCATCACGCACCGCCACGCTTACCGCCATGAAGCACATTCGTGCTGCAGGCGGCCATGTCAGCTTTGATTTAAATCTGCGTGAAGACCTCTGGTCCGATCCGGCACTGCTGCATGCTGTGGTGAACGAGGCGCTCAGTCATACCGACGTGGTTAAATTCTCAGACGAGGAACTGGATTTCCTCTGTCCGGGACAGGAACCAGCTGTCAGCATGCCGCAGCTGGCCAAACGATTCGGTATTCGCTTATTACTGGTGACGCGGGGCAGGGAAGGGGTGATCGCCTGCTATAAGGGCGAGATAACTCACCATGCGACGACGCCCGTGGACAGCGTCGACACCACGGGTGCAGGTGATGCCTTCGTGGCAGGATTACTCTGGGTTCTGGCGACGTCAGGTCTGCCTGCCGATGAATCAAAGCTGTCCATTTGTCTTGCTACAGCACAACGTTGTGGCGCCCTGGCAACCACCGCGAAAGGTGCCATGACAGCGCTTCCCTGGCTCCACCAACTGGACAATCTGGCCGGCTAATCGTTCCTGACGCCCCTGTTTTGGGAGCTATCTCACAATCACTAAACCGGTTTAGCTATTTTCATTGCAGAGGGAAATTACCCGTGGCTATGATTTGCGCCTAAACCGGTTTAGCAAAAATGCCGGTGATGATAGCCTCTCCTCAGGGAATAAAAAAATGAAAAAAAGCACGTTAGCAGTCGCCCTCTCTTTAATATTCTTTTCTACATCAGTCTGGGCCGATTCCAGCATGAGCAGCATTGAGGCACGCCTTGCGGCGATGGAGCGACGACTTCAGGCAGCCGAGCATCGAGCGAATGTTGCTGAAACCCGCGCCCAGGTCGCCGAAAAGCAGGCACAGGTGGCTGAGAAGCAGGCTCAACAGTTGGCAGCCATACAGCAGCAGACCCAGACTTCCACCGCCGAGGTTGCTCAGCGCACCGCGAAGCTGGAACAAAAATCTGCCGATGAAGGTGGCTTTGAGTTCCACGGTTACGCCCGTTCCGGATTGCTGATGAACAGCTCAGCCACTAAAACGCAGGGTGGCCCGACACTCACTCCTGCTGGCGAAACCGGCGGTCACGTTGGACGTCTCGGTAATGAGCCGGATACGTACGTTGAGCTCAACCTCGAACATAAGCAGACGCTGGATAATGGTGCTACCACCCGTTTCAAAGCCATGCTGGCTGACGGGCAGCGCACTTACAACGACTGGACAGCATCCAGCAGCGATCTCAACCTGCGTCAGGCATTTGTCGAGCTTGGGCAACTTCCTACTTTCAGCGGTGCGTTTGATAACTCCACCGTGTGGGCCGGTAAGCGTTTTGACCGTGATAACTTTGATATCCATTGGATCGACTCTGATGTTGTGTTTCTTGCAGGTACCGGTGCCGGCATTTACGACATGAAGTGGAGCGATCAGACGCGTAGCAACATTTCGCTGTACGGTCGTACCTTTGGCGACATCGAAAACAATGAAAATACGGCGCAGAACTACATACTGACGCTGAATAACTTTGTCGGCCCGGTGCAGATGATGCTCAGTGGTATGCGGGCGAAAGATAACGACGATCGCCGTGATATCGACGGACTCAGAGTCAAAGGCGATGCGGCCGAAACCGGCGTACATGCGTTGCTGGGCCTGCATAACGACAGCTTCTATGGGCTGACAGAGGGCACATCCAAAACGGCACTGCTCTATGGCCATGGCCTGGGCGCAGAGGTGAAGTCAATTGGGTCTGACGGCGCACTGTTGCCAGAAGCGAACACCTGGCGGCTGGCGAGTTACGGCATCACCCCGCTGGGCGGTGGCTGGCACATTGCGCCTGCCGTACTGGCACAGCGCAGTGACGATCGGTACGTCAAAGGTGACAGCTATGATTGGGCGACAGTTAACCTGCGTCTGATTCAGGAAATCACCCAGAATTTTGAGATGCAGTATGAAGGCTCTTATCAGTACATGGATCTGCGTCCGGAAGGTTACAACAACCGTAACGCGGTCAGCGGCAGCTTTACCAAACTCACTATTGCGCCAACCCTGAAAGCCGGTGATGTCGGTGACTTCCTTAAGCGTCCGGAAATTCGTCTGTTTGCAACCTGGATGAACTGGGATCATCGGCTCGATAACTATGCCAGTGACGACGCGTTCGGCAGCAAGGGCTTTGATGCCGGTGGCGAATGGAACTTCGGTGTACAAATGGAAACCTGGTTCTGACCGGATGGCCCCGGAGACCGGGGCCTCAACGCCATACGGATAAAAACAAAACAAGACTGAGGTGTATATGGACTATGTAAAAATATCGCGGGCCTTACTGCCGCTGCTGGGTGGTAAAGAGAACATCGCCAGCGCAGCACACTGTGCAACCCGACTGCGTCTGGTGCTGGCGGATGATGAAAAGGCGGACACTACCGCGATCGGCCGGATTGAGGGGGTTAAAGGCTGCTTCCGTAATGCGGGACAGCTTCAGGTTATCTTTGGGACTGGCGTAGTAAACAAGGTTTACGCTGCCTTTATCGCCGAGGCGGGTATCAGCGAATCGAGCAAGTCTGAGGCTGCTGATATTGCCGCACGCAAGCTTAACCCTTTCCAGCGCATCGCCCGACTGCTGTCGAACATCTTTGTGCCGATCATTCCGGCGATTGTGGCGTCAGGTCTGCTGATGGGCCTGCTGGGGATGGTCAAAACCTACGGCTGGGTCAATCCGGAAAATGCACTCTACATCATGCTGGATATGTGCAGCTCGGCGGCCTTTATTATTCTGCCGATACTGATTGGCTTTACGGCAGCGCGTGAGTTTGGCGGTAACCCATTTCTGGGCGCAACGCTGGGTGGCATTCTGACCCACCCGGCGCTGACCAACGCCTGGGGCGTGGCAGCCGGTTTCCACACGATGAACTTCTTCGGCATTGAAGTCGCGATGATTGGCTATCAGGGCACGGTGTTCCCGGTACTGCTGGCGGTGTGGTTCATGAGCATGCTCGAAAAACAGCTTCGTCGGGTAATACCGGATGCGCTGGATTTGATCCTGACCCCGTTTCTGACAGTGATTATCTCCGGATTCATTGCGCTACTGATTATTGGTCCTGCGGGCCGTATGCTGGGTGATGGCATCTCCTTTGTCCTCAGCACGCTGATTGCGCACGCCGGATGGCTGGCCGGGCTGGTATTTGGTGGGCTTTACTCGGTGATTGTCATCACCGGCGTCCATCATAGCTTCCACGCCATTGAAGCGGGACTACTGGGCAATCCTTCAATCGGCGTGAATTTCCTGCTGCCCATCTGGGCGATGGCGAACGTGGCTCAGGGCGGTGCCTGTCTGGCAGTGTGGTTCAAAACCCGTGATGCGAAGATCAAGGCGATTTCGTTGCCCTCCGCGTTTTCTGCATTACTGGGGATCACCGAAGCGGCCATTTTTGGTATCAACCTGCGATTTATGAAACCCTTTATCGCTGGACTGGTGGGCGGTGCGCTGGGCGGTGCCTGGGTCGTGTCGGTTCACGTTTATATGACCGCGGTCGGGCTGACCGGACTACCGGGCATGGCGATTGTCCAGGCTGGTTCTCTGCTGAATTATGTCATCGGCATCGCAATCGCCTTTACCACCGCGTTTGTGATTTCATACCTGCTCAAATACAAAACGGATTCCGAATAATGGCCTCATCAACACGTCTCGCCACTATTCTGCAGGCGGTGATGCAGGGTATGCCAAAGGCGCTGGGCGACAGCCATTACCCAGGCTGGCATCTGGCTCCGGTAACCGGGTTACTGAACGATCCTAATGGATTCATCCATTTTGACGGTGACTACCATCTTTTCTACCAGTGGAACGCGCTCGGCTGTGCGCATCAGCACAAATGCTGGGGGCACTGGCGTTCAGCCGATCTGCTGCATTGGGAGCATCAGCCCATCGCCCTGATGCCGGATGAGGAGTATGACCGCAGCGGCTGCTACTCTGGCAGCGCGGTAGACGATAACGGTCAGCTGACGCTGATCTATACAGGCAACGTGAAGTTTGATGATGGTTCGCGAACGGCGTGGCAGTGTCTGGCGCAGCAGAACAGTGAGGGGGGGTTTGACAAGCTCGGCCCGGTTATTGCTGTGCCTGAAGGGTATACCGGTCACGTTCGCGATCCCAAAGTATGGCGCCATGAAGATTACTGGTACATGGTGCTGGCCGCGCAGACTACCCAGTTACAGGGCAGGGTATTGCTGTTGCGTTCTGACAATCTGCGGGAGTGGCAGAATCTCGGCGAGATTGCGGGAAGCGAACGGGGTGGTCTGGACGCGGCAGGCTATATGTGGGAGTGCCCGGATATGTTCACGCTCGGCGACAGCACCTATCTGATTTGCTGTCCTCAGGGCGTAGTACCCGAAGAGAAGCGCTATCTGAACAGTCACGCCTGCGCCTGGCTGAGTGGTTCGCTTGATTATCAGCAACCTCTATATCAACACGGTCCGCTTAACGAAATGGATGCAGGGTTTGAATTTTATGCCCCGCAAACTACGTTGACCGCTGACGGGAGACGTCTGCTGGTGGGCTGGATGGGGACGCCGGACGGTGAAGAGATGGCTCAGCCAACCGTGACACAGGGCTGGATCCACCAGATGACCTGTGTGCGCGAACTGAGCTCACGCAATGGGCGGCTCTGTCAGCAGCCAGTGGTGGAACTGCAGGCGTTGCGGGAGAAAGAGCAGCACTATAAGGGGCGTGCAGATGATGCGCCACCTATGGGCGCAGAGCGGCTGGAGCTGGAGCTGGAGAGTCGGGGCGACGTTGAACTCAATTTTGCGAATACGCTGATCCTGACATGGCAACAGAATGAACTGCGGCTTGCCCGTCGCAGCCTGGTAACGGGTGAGTGGACATATCGCTACTGGACCGGAGTCGCTAGTCGGTTACAGATCCTGTGTGATCACTCCAGTGTTGAGATTTTCATTAACGATGGGGAAGGGGTGATGAGTAGCCGCTATTTTCCAGACCATCCTGCGTTGCTAACCCTGCACGGGCACGCAGAACTGCAGGTCCGCTACTGGTCGTTACGCCGCTGCATGGTAGAATAAGTACTTGTTTCACTAAACGATGCCTTGCCGTGAGAAAAACAAAACGCGTTACTATCAGTGACATTGCCGGGCTTGCCGGGGTTTCAAAAGCCACGGCCAGCCTGGTGCTTAACGGCCGTGGCGAAGAGTTACGGGTCGCGAAGGAGACGCGAGAGCGGGTTCTTACGCTTGCCCGCGAACACCATTATCAGCCCAGCATCCACGCCCGGATGCTGCATGATGCCCGCAGTCATACACTGGGGCTGGTGGTGCCAGAAATCACTAACCACGGCTTCGCTGCCTTTTCTCATGCACTGGAGAATCTTTGCCGCGCGTCCGGGCTGCAGTTGCTGATTTCCTGTACCGACGAAAATGCCGGTCAGGAGATGGTGGTGGTCAACAACCTGGTCGCGCGGCAGGTCGACGGACTCATTGTTGCCTCCAGTATGCTGACAGACAGTGACTATGTCAGCCTCAGCGAACAGTTGCCGGTACTGCTGTTTGACAGGACCATGAACAATACTAAGCTGCCCTGGGTCATCACCGACTCGGTAACGCCAACAGCTGAACTGGTTGAAAAGCTGGCACGCGCCTGCCCGGAGGAGATCTACTTTATGGGTGGACAGTCTGATCTCTCCCCGACCCAGAATCGTCTGGCGGGATTCAGGGAGGGGCTGGCTCGGGCGGGGGTGACGCTGCAGCCTGAGTGGATTATTCAGGGTAACTACCACCCTGGCAGTGGCTATGAAATGTTTGCAGCGCTCTGTAACCGGCTGGGCCGACCGCCCAAAGCGATGTTTACCGCCGCCTGCGGTCTGCTGGAGGGGGTTCTGCGTTATATGAGCGAGCATAGTCTGCTGACCAGCGACATCCGTATCGCCAGTTTCGATGATCACTATCTCTATGATTCACTCTCCATTCCGATCGATACGGTAGAGCAGAACGTTCCGGCACTCGCGCAGGCCTGCTTCACTATGCTGACGACCATGATTGCCGGAGAGGATCCCGTTAACAGCCAGCTTATCCTGCCTGCTACTCTGCGGCTGCGTGTCTGATCGTCGGTTCTTCTGGCCCGACAATACCTCACCATTCGACCGGCAGAGCGTTGACGCCGCGTAAGTTGGCCCTGTGATTGCGGCGAACGCCAGCGGTTATGGGGCGCAACTCTGGCAATCGGGTCAGTAATACATGAAGGGCCACCTCCATTTCTGCAAGGGCCAGCCGGTAGCCCATGCAGTGATGAATTCCGCCACCAAATGCCAGACAGCGTCCCTCATGCCGTCGGATATTCACTCGTTCGGGCGAAGTAAATACCAGCGGATCGTGATTAGCTGCGCCCAGACTCAAAAAGAAGCGGGTTCCGGTCGGGATCAACTGGCCTGCCAGTTCTATCTCTTCCAGAGTCGTCCGATAGAGCATCTGGACCGAACTGTCGTAGCGCAGACACTCCTCTATGGCATTGGGTATCAGTGCAGGGTTCTGTTTCAGGCATGCCAGTTCCTGTGGATGGTCATGCAGAGCCAGAATGGTGTTGCAGATCATATTTGATGTGGTCTCATGGCCGGCAAGAAACAGAAGTACTACATTGGCGATGATCTCATCGTGACTTAGTCGGTCGTCTTCACTGCCACTGCGCAGAAAAAGCGACACCAGATCATTCGCCGTGCTGTCACGGCGGGAGACGATCAATGCGCTGAAGTATCTTTCCAGCACAGCAAAAGCGTCAGCGGCCTCGAGCAGGTCTGTCTGACTGATTTGAGGATCGAAAACTTTCACCAGCGCAGAGGTAAGGCGCCCCAGTTCGGGCGCGTCGGACTCTGAGATATCCAGCATCCTGCAGATGATGCGCACCGGCAGTGGAAAAGCGAATGCCTGAGCCAGATCGCAGGCGCGACGGTCTGCCAGCGCATCAACCAATTCATTCGCTACAGTCAGTGCCATCTCCCTGAGAGGTTTGATCTCCCGGGCGCTAAACGACTTCATCACCAGTCCTTTCAGCCGGGAATGCTCTGGTGGATTAAGCACCAGAAACATTCTGCTGATCCCCTGAAACAGCGGCATGTCGGCGGCATCATCACCAAATCGCAGCCTGACACTTTCCATATAATTTTTACCAACCCGACGATCATTCAGCAGCGCTTCTACGACTGCATGACTGCCGCTGATGATGATCTTATCTCCGGCAGGAATGAGCGGTCCCTGCTGATGCAGTTTGCGGTAAAGCGGAAAAGGATTGTCTGAGTAGTCGGGATTCATGAGTTCCTGTAGTTGCATAGCTCACTCCGCTGCCTGAGGATTAACGCAAACGCTGAATGCGGACGAGGGAAGCGAAAAGGCTGTTTTTATCATGCTGACTGAGGTGGGGTGCCGTGAGTTGTGACATCAGGAACGCTTTATCTTCTTGTGAGAAGATACCGGTCATCAGACGCTGGCTGATTGCGGTAAGGAGCTGAGTATCCAGCTTCTCTATTTGCTGCCTGGTCTCGGCCAGATCCGGAATGGGGCGATCACTGTCCGGGACTGAGAGCCAGTCTGCGCGATAGCGATACTGAACTGCTTTGCTGGCATTCATTAGCGCGTGAACAAACGGCTCCACGGAGTGGGGTTCAAGCCCGGCCTGCTCGGCGTTCTGCAGCATGTGATCCAGCACCACTTGCTCACGTGGCAGATCCTCAATGGGTAAATGATGCTGTGCTTTATAACCTGCCACCACTTTCATAACCTGCATACGTTCATTTAATGCGGCAGAAAGAGCGCTCAGAGAAACAGAGGAAACCGAACCTGCAAAAACGTTACTGCACATAAAGAGGGAAGAGAAAAAAATAGCCACAAAGTGAGTCATTTGCCTGCTCCGTTGATAAAAGCTGGCACTAATTTAGGCACGAAAAGATAACCTTGTGTGATTATTTTATTTTCAAAATGTGAATGCTGTGCAAGGTCAGCTAAATACAAGCAGGTTATTAATTTTAATGTGTTTTTTTAATTTTTAGTCATGAAAGCTTCACATTCATTTGGCACACTGACAGGTTGTTCAATTGAGCGGGTGTTGAGGGCGAGATTAAATAATTACCCGGTCGGGACCTAAATCAGCAGGGGTAAAAAACTGATATTTCAGCACGCAGCGTCGTCCGGCACTTTGTGCACTTCGAACAGAAGGAAAATTGCCTGGAAGGATGGTGCCAGTCAGCAGCTCCTGCACACCAGGGTGATGATAAAGCTGTTGCAGTAAACGCTGCTGTGCACATGCGGCGAGTCCGCGGCCTTGATAAGCGGGTAAAATCACTTCATCCATAATCTGAACTCCTTCAATAAAGGCCAGTCGCCGGCGTTCGCAAATCATCAGCCCTGCCACCATGCCCTGCCAGACAATCATAAGTACATGACCCGCGGCAATATCCTCACGTAATTCCTGTTTGCTTGAAGCCATCAGATGATCACGCAGATGCGGCAGCGTGTGCCAGCTGGCACGATAGGCGTTGTTTATCATCTGAAGACAGGCGGGATAATCTCTCCGGGCAGCCTTCACCAGTGAAATGTTTTTATCGGGAGGCTTCGCAACGGCAGCCGGATCGCTGAGGAATATCAGTTGATCGGTAAAACCAATGTCGGGATGGGTCGCAGGCAACAGGACACGCAACTTTAGCGGTTTCAGCGGCTGCCAGGCCTCTATGATAGCGTCAGCCACCGCGTAATCGATAACGCTGTCACGGGCCACAATTTCAATAAAAGGCTGAGCAGGGTCACCACCCAGATAGCGCGGCCCGGTGAGATAACGCTGGCCATTAATCCTCAGTTCACGCTGCAAAAAAGTGTGCTGGGGCAGCCCGGTTTCTCGCCAGGGAAAGGCGGCGGAAAAATGATGGTCGTGGCATCGGGTCTGCTGCTGTGCCAGCCAGCCGGTAAGCCAGTCGCTGAGACAGCCCGATGAAACAGGAACAGCACGGTAGAGCGACATCATATAATCCAGCATAAGATTCCTTATTGCCCGCCGTGAGTGATCTCCTGCCTCTTCAGCGATCTGTCTAAACCGTTGCCGGGTTAAAATGAGACTGCTGAGAGTGTAAACGATGTGCTCTGTTTATGACCATCTCAACCTGTCAGCACAAAGCATTCCTTTTTTGCAGCATGGGGCCTTCACTGGTGGACGGCGGAGTGCTGAAAAGCGACGCGATAAACGTCCTGTTCTGCGAACATCTTTTTCGCCGCCGTCTGAATGGAAGGAAAGCCATAGATATAAATATAATCAGGTCTGACTCAACTATGCTGACATGGTCAAATTAATTGACTAAATATGGCTAAGTTGCCCAAAAAAATAATGAAAAATTATAAACGAATTTTTTACGTAAATATGACGAAATCAGATAATCGGCAGCTAATAAATGGATTATGCTAAACAGGCAGTTCAATAATTATAAAGTTACGATTTTTTAAACACCCGGGGGTTATATGGTTCATATTGATTTATGTACCAAAGATGGCGTGATGAAAGCTTATGCTTTTCAGACGCCTATGCAGGCAATGACCTTGCTAGAAAAAATTAAAAATGATGAATTTCAATGGTTTAATCTTGAGTGGGATGGAGTTCGCTTTAACTGTCCGCATCATTTTATTAAAAGACTCAGCAGCCGTTCTTATATTAAAGCGTTCTGGCGTTAAATTCTATTAAATGATTAAATCCGTGCAAATCTGTCTTTTTTTGATACTGTTCTGATTTAACTGTTTTCAGCTTATTTTATTCATGATCATAACCGGGGCAACGTCTGCCCCGTTATTCAATGCTATTGAAGGGCGTTATGATGGCGATCAGCGATAATTTTAAACATCAGGTGCATCGTGCCAGGCTTAACAGATATCATTATTACGGCTTAATCATTCGCTGCTGTTGCTTATCATAACCCTCTACACGCTAAACAATGCGTGATGTAATACAGAGTCATTTCGCGCTCAACCCGGCAATAGGTCGTGATCCCGTTTGAATCTTCTTCTGTTCTTCCCTTGACCTGTAGTCACAACTGTTAAACTCAGATGACGTTTATCCTGGATCCTGACTGTAATGCGCCGTGAAAAAATGCGCCTGCGTTCGCTACTGACTTTGCTTTCCATTGGGGGCGTCATTCTAACCTCCGGTCTTCTGCTGAGTGCGTTACTGCTGTTTCAGAAAGCCAATATCGAAAACAGCCTGCTGGAAGGGAACATTGCTTATGCGCGTAAACTGGCCGATACCACCGATCGTTACCTGGCGATAGCGCAGCGTGAACTGGCCTGGAGTGCAACACAGATCAAGACGCTCGATGATGTTCAACAACTGCAAGAAGAGACCGAGCGCTTAAGAATGCAGTCGGGCTTTTTCAATTCAGTCGTGGTCGTTAATCATGACGCCATCATTGCGGCCACTTCACCCGATAGTCTGAATCTGATTGGCTTGAAGCTACACTCTGCGGCCAGCCTCAGAGCAATTTCGACACAGAAGCCTTTTATTTCCCCTCCCTTTACCTCTGCTGCGGGTAACTATGTGGTTTTTTTATCACAGCCTCTGTTCAGCGAGGAGGGCCATTATCTGGGCTACATAGGTGGCACCATCTATCTCAAAAAACAGAGCATGCTGAGCGAAATCCTGAGCCAGCATTTTTACACCAAAGGGTCGATGGTCAGCGTGGTCAGCAATGAAGGGTTGATTATTTTCAGTCACGATCCGGCGCATGTCGGAACAAAGATGCTGCTTAGCCTGGCATTGCAGAAGCAACTTGCCACTACAGAAAGTGGGCACTTCACGCTGGAGAGTGATGGACAGAACTACCTCACCGGTTACGGCACGCTGCACAAAACCGGCTGGAATGTATTTATTACCGGCACGTCTGAAACGGTCAGGCATATTCTGATGCGCACGGCGGAAAGCGCAGTCTGGTTTGTTCTGGGCATTATCATCGTGACCGCGGGCGTTATTGCGTTTATGGCGGGTCGCATTGCTTCTCCACTGGAAAAACTGGCGGACAGAGTGCGCGATGGCGGCAGCGAAGCGCAGGCCGAATCACTCGCCACGGTTAAAACCTGGTATTACGAAGCTGATCGACTTAAAGAAGCGGTACAGGCGCATCGTCACGCTGTGGCGGGTCATCTGGCCGCGCTGAACGATGAAGTGATGACCGATCCCCTGACCGGTCTTTGTAACCGGCGTGGATTCTCTGTACTGGCAGCGCGGTCAGACAGTGAGCATGAACAGAGTATCATCGCCATTGATATCGACCATTTTAAGAAGATAAACGACTGGTATGGGCATGACGCAGGTGATGCGGTGCTGGTGAATCTGGCGGCGTTGCTGCGTCAGCTCAGTCGGATCGACGATATCGTTAGCCGATTTGGCGGAGAGGAGTTTATCCTGCTGCTGCCGCACACTACGCTGGCGGAGGCGGCACGCACCGCAGAACGAATTCGTGAGGTCGTCAGCATCACCACCTTCCCGTTTGCCGGGACAGTGACAATATCAGCAGGCGTGGCGTCAGGGGCTGAACTGGCTGGCAATCGCGAGGCTGTGCTACGGCGTGCTGATGAAGCGCTCTACGAGGCTAAAGCTGCCGGGCGTAACACTGCCAGGATTGCCGGGCCAGGCGGCTTCAGCGCATTTGGATCGGAAAAATAAGAGGGTGGGGCGGGTGGGTCAGGCTTGGCTCTTACTGCGTAATCGCCAGCCCAGCCACTCATCCAGTGCCGCTTCCGGCAGTGGTCTGGAGTAGAAAAACCCCTGAGCCTGATCACAACCGAATTCGGTCAGCGCCGTAACAGTTTCCGCATTCTCCACACCTTCAGCCAGCACCCTGTAATCGAGATCCTTGAGCATGGCAATAATACTGCGAGCGATGACACGCGATGCGGTATCAGACGCAATTTCGCTGATCAGTGAACGGTCAAGTTTGATTACGTCCAGCGGCATGCGTCGGAGATAGCTGATGTTGCTGTAGCCGGTGCCAAAGTCATCCAGTGAAATATCAAATCCACGAAGTTTAAGCATCTCCAGACCCTGTATTGCGGCCGGGCTTTCCAGAATCCGTTCTGTTTCCAGACACTCAACGCCCAGCAGCGAAACCGGCAGCTTTGCGCTGATCATCCGTTCTTCCAGCTCGTCTGCAAATCCTTCACGGGAAAAATCGCTGCTGCTGACATTAATTGTGATCGGCAACTGTATATAGCTGTTCCGAAGCCGGGATAGCCGGGCGATCACGTGCTCTGTGACCCACGTCGTTAACTCGCTGAGCAGCTCGGTTTGCCCGGCAAAAGGTAAAAACTGTGCAGGCGACAGTTCGCCGCGCTGCGGATGCCGCCAGCGGATCAGGGCTTCCAGTCCAATCGGTTTGCCGCTGTGCAGACAGATTTTAGGCTGATAAGCGAGCCATAATCCTTTGTCCTGGCGTATTGCCGTAGCCAGATCATGCATCAGGGTGAAATCCTGCGTGTGGCGCGTATCGGTGGCCTCACTAAAAGGCATCGAAGCAATGTCTCGGGTAATGGCTTCGTGCAGCGCACTGAGTGCGCGCCGCAGGATCTCCTGAGCGGGCAGCTCTCCGGTTTTGAAACTCGCTTCCCCGGTGTGGGTCATTAATGCAACCGATAGCCCATCACCGATATCGGCACTGATCCCAGCCAGCTTCGTTGCCACCCAGTTAGCTGTGAGCCTGCTCTCCTGACGAGTCAGCAGGGCAAAGCGCCCGGTTGCTATGGTATAGAGCATTTCACAAGGTGCAGGACGCAGGCGCAGCGGCAATAGCGTGGCCACATCTTTCAGCAGGCTTTCAACCGGTCCCATTCCCATTGAACGCGCAAGTTCATAAGCGCGTGGCATATCGATACAGTCAATCAGTACCAGCCGCCGTGGGGTGGTGTCTCCAGAAGCAGCCAGAAATTGCAGATCACGAATCAAACGCTGACGGTTGGGCAATCCTGTGACGGGGTCGGAAAAGCCAGCCGAGTACCAGGCATCAAGAAAAGAGATCACCAGTGCTGCCAGCATTTTAAGCATCGCCGCCTGATCGCGACTAAATCGGTGAGGTGCGGTATCGGTCACACACAGCGTGCCCAGTATCAGACCGGTGCTGCTTTTCAGTGGCACACCTGCATAGAAACGAATAAAAGGCGCACCGGTAATCAGCGGATGTTCAGCAAAGCGGACATCAAGCAGCGTATCGGGCACCACGACAATACTGTCATTATCCACTACGTGTCTGCAGAGTGAATCCTGTCGGGAAGATTGTATAAGGGTGAAATTATGCGCCGCTTTAACATACTGCATCTCATCATCCAGCACCGAGATAAAGCTGCCGGGAATACCCAGTGCCTGGCTCGACAGCCGAACGAATTGTCGCAGCACATCGTCACGGCTTTCATCGTTACTGCGCAACGCGTGCAGGGTCTGCGTACGGCATTCGTCGCCGCCGCTTAGGCTCATAAGCATGGATTCCTCTGCATCGGCTGGTTACGGAGTGGAATTAAACAGAAAAACTAAAGGGTTTGACGGCATTAATATAGGCTATTTCTGTAAAAAAAGAAGAAGTTTAATGATTTATTTTTTATCGCACCGCACGCCATCACTGGCCAGGTTAGTAAATAATTTTTCTTTAACGAAATATTTTCGTATTGCTGATTCTATTATTTCGTCGTCAAAAACTATTAATTTCTTAAATATCCTGCCAGTATAGCTACTATAAACATAGCGCGCTATATAATAACGCGATAAATCAAATGACCTAATTTATTTTTTACCTGTTTTTACCTACACCAATGACAACATCGGGGAAAACTCATGAATTCACTCAGGCATTTCACTATACGCCGCGTGGTACTGTGGATGATGATCGTCTCACTGGGCGTGGTGGCGTTAGCTGGCGGCTTCAGCAGCCATTTCGTGCGCGACATCTATCGACAAACTGATCGTTCTGAAGCGCTGACGCAACAACTACGTTTTCTGACGAACAGCGCCATTATTATGCAAAGCGGTACGGCAGCCGAGAAGAGTGCTCTCGTCGCTTTAACCCCAGCCGATGCTGGCTGGGATAGCTTCCGTAATGCACTCACAGCCACACCTTCTGAATTCACATCTGTTGCCCGCGCCCAGCTGGATAAAATCACGCAACAGTTAGCCCGGAATCAGGCCCCACTGAAAACTGAACGACATCGGCTGGAGAGCGTATTACTGGCAGCGCTGGTGGCTGTTCTGGCCTTGCTGTTGTTTTGTGACCGTTACCTGGTTGTTCACCTGGTACGTCCTGTTGGTAAAATTCGCGCGCATTTAAACATCATTGCTGGCGGTGATCTTACGCGTGAGCCGGAAGACCTGGGGCGTAACTGTGTCGGGCAACTGGTGCCGCTGATCAAAGAGATGCAATACAGCCTGTTGCAGACGGTCAGTGCTATCCGCGACAACGCCGCCATTCTTCATCGTGAAGCGGGCGACATTGCCACGGGCAACGCCGATCTTTCCGATCGAACATCGACACAGGCCGCTGCACTGGAGCAGACTGCAGCCAGCATGGAGGAGATCACGGTCACTGTGCGTCATAATGCACAAAATGCGCGTGAAGCACGTGAACTGGCCGCCACGACCACGAATACCACTCATCAGGGCGTGGAACTGGTTCAGTTAGTATCGGCAGCCATCACCAGCATCGCGCAGGGGTCTGAAAAAATCCGGCAGTTCACCACAACCATTAATGGCATTGCGTTTCAGACCAACATTCTGGCGCTCAATGCCGCCGTAGAGGCCGCCCGTGCGGGCGAGCAGGGCCGAGGTTTTGCGGTGGTCGCTAGTGAAGTTCGTTCACTGGCACAGCGAAGCGCAGCTGCCTCAAAAGAGATTGAAGAACTGATTGCCGATACCGTGACGCGCGTTGAGGATGGCCGTCGGGCAGCCGAGAGTGCGGGAACCACCATGGCAGCCGTGCTGCGCGGCGTCGATGGGGTCAATGAACTGATTGGACAGATTGCGCTGGCATCGGATGAGCAGAGCAAAGGTATTGCCCAGGTCACCGTTGCCGTTGCTGAACTTGACCGCGTTACCCAGCAGAATGCGACACTGGTTCAGCACGTTTCCGTGACGGCAGGCAGTCTCAGTGGACAGACCCAGACGCTTGGCAGTGTGATTACGCGTTTCACTTTGCCGAATCAATCTGTTGCCACGGTTAATTAGTATGTTACGGCCGTTGAAAAGCTGGCTAGGCGAGTGCCGATCAGGTATAGCCTTGCCAGATAACAATCAGACCGGTAAACAATGGCTTTAGGTGTCGAAATAAAAGTTCACGATGATTTTTATTTAATCATTGAATGAATGCCTCACTTTATGGCGCGCGCGATCGACGTTGATCATCACCTGGTCAACATCACCCTTTGTAATGGCGATTGTTATTCTCAGTTACGCAATTTTTATGCGGTAGGAAAATAAGATAAACCTTCAGTTAATTTATTCAGTTTTATGGATGTCTGACGCTTTCTGACAGCTGCGGATTGCCCGGTACTCGAAACTTAACTCAAATTTATGTTTCCGCTGCCACCATTTCATCCTCAGTAGTTTTGTCACCAGGGCACTGAACAGGGAGTTACTCATCCGGGAAATCAGCGTTTAAAACCGCCTGTTTCCGTACAGCGTAATGGGTATGAACTGCGCGAGGCTGCTGGTTTTTTCTCAGGAAAGAGTAACAGAACAATTTTGACGTTAGTCAGCGCATCTGGCAGGGCACGAAAGCATCGCAAAGCCGGCGCAGATCTGCCAGGAAAAGTATGAAGTGCTGATGTTGCTGGCCGAAGGACATCTGCATGATGAGCACCTGTCAAAGCTGGCAAAGCTGGCAAAGTAAGGTTTTCAGCCTGTATTAACACTTAAGTAAAGCTATTCCGGGCCGATATAGTGAGTCAAGCGTAGCGCTTTTAGCGCGCGTCTGATAAGCCCTGGCCAGAGTTTTCTGGCGTGGTCCGCCATAAGCTGCTGATCCGCTGCAATTCCTCTGCCAGGCATAACGTATTAACTGGCGTCCCTTTATTTGCGGTGCCAGCTTCATCGGGCTCATCGCGGCGATCTTTTGTTGCAGAGTTCACTGGTGGGCCTTTCTTCTGGCAACGGGTCGATAGCAAATTCTGCGTGTCCTGTCTGATTGAACGAGTCCTCTTTACGCTGTGTCGTGCCGACTGCAGCAGATAACATCAGAGGAGAGTTACGCTGAAACGTCCAGTTTATCATGATGCCGAGGCGGCTCGCCTCAACGCACTTAAGCAGTACAACCTGATGGATTCACCGCCGACCGATGCGCTGGATCGTCTGACCACGCTTGCTGCCAGGCTGTTCCGGGTGCCGGTCGCTTTTGTGTCGCTTATCGACGAGAAGCGGCAGTTTTTTGCCTCCCGCTACGGTTTAAATATCTCAGGTACATCGCGAAACGTTGCTTTCTGCCATCATACTCTGGCGCAGGGCGAGATTCTCTGCGTGCCCGATACGTTGAAAGATCCGCGCTTTCGCGACAGTCCGCTGGTTCACGGTTACCCCTTTATCCGCTTTTATGCGGGGATTCCGCTCTCGACGCCGGATGGTCACCACATTGGTACGGTCTGCCTGACCGACACTCATCCTCGTGAGCCGCTGACTGCAGAGGATCGAAAGCATCTGGCTGACATTGCCGCGCTGGTCATGGATCGCATGGAAATGCATCGTCTGGAATTATTGCGCTATACCAGTCAGCAGCGGCTTCAGGCGATCTCTTCCACCTCTCCCGACGCCATTGTCTGTACAGACCTGCGTCGCGGCATTACCTTCTGGAATCCGGCTGCCACAGCGCTGTTCGGTTACAGCGCAGAGGAGATGCGTGGTCAGTACGTCAGCGAGTTGATTCCGGCTCGCTGCCAGACTGACTACCGAAACGAACTGGCCAGGATTACCTCTGACGAAGCCGCTATTTCGCATCCTCGTTCGTTGCAGATATGGGGTGTGACGCGCGACGGTCGTGAATTCCCGGCAGAAGTCTCTTTTTCTGGCTGGCGTGAAGAAGGCGATCGGCTGGTGGGCATGATTATCCGTGATGTTACGGCTCGCTATGAGAGTGAAGCGCGGCTTTGTGAGCTGGCCTCAATAGATATGCTAACGCGTCTCGCCAGCCGTAGCGCGTTTATGGACCAGGTCGGGCAACTGACTAAAGCTGCCGTGCCTTATACATTACTGATGACCGATCTTGATGGTTTTAAAGAAGTTAACGATACGCTGGGGCATGCTGCCGGGGATGCGTTGCTGTGCCATGTGGCGGAACAGATTCGTGCGGTCTGCGCCAGTGCGGTGACGGCTGCCAGGCTGGGCGGTGACGAATTTGTGATCCTGCTAGCTGGCGGCAGCGCGGAAGCGGCAATCACGGCGGAAAGGCTGATTGCAGCCGTACAGACGCCGTTCCGCTATCACGACTCGCCGGTAGTCGTGGGTGCCAGCACCGGCATCGCCTCTTATCCGGAGCATGGGCGTGATCCCTCATCTGTCATGTCCGCGGCTGACCTTGCACTTTATCGCGCCAAAGCATCAGGGAAAGGCTGCAGTATGCTATTTATGCCCGCGTTTCGCGAAGCGGAACAGCAACGACGCCGCTTTGAGCGCGAGCTGGAAACGGCGGTGCGGCAGCAGCAGTTTACGCTTTATTACCAGCCCCGCTACGACGTTGAAAGCGGAAAGCTTGTTGGCTGCGAGACACTGGTACGCTGGCAGCATCCGACGCGCGGGCTGCTGTTGCCCGCCGAATTTATCGGCATGCTGGTAAAGAGTCCGCTTTCCGTGACACTGGGTGAATGGATCATTCGCAGTGCGCTGGCACAGGTCCGGCAGTGGCAGGTTCGCGCGCCTCAGCTTCGTGTCAGTATCAACCTTTTTCCGCGTCAGTTAGCCGGTAATAGCCTGGAGGCGGTGATACGCGAGAGTGCGGGCGGTGATGCCGGTTTTGTTGAGCTGGAGGTGGATGAGCCACTGCTTGCTGTACTGGTGCAGGATTTGCCCGTTCAGGTTGAGGCGGTACGCCGGACAGGCGCTTCATTCATTATCGATCATTACGGACGTACGCTAGGGGCGATTAACCTGCTTCGTTATAGCTTTGTAGCAGGCTTTAAAATTGATAAGTCGCTGACGCACGAGCTGAGTTCAAGCATGCGGGTGCGGATGATGTTCCGATCGATTACCGCGCTCGGCAAAAGCCTGGGGATTCGGGTGGCGGCAGAAGGCGTAGAAGACAAAGAGCAGGTCGCTTTTGTGACTACTGCCGGATGCGACATTATGCAGGGCAATGGCCTTTGCCGGCCAATGACGCCAGCGGACTTTGAGACGATGCTGTGCGGTGAAGAACACTATCCGCCCGTTGTCGCCAGCGGACACGACGTTATGCCCCATTAGTTGATGCGCCCGTGACAGGCAAAGTGCAGGATGAGCGACCCCAGTCCGTTACCGTGTCAGGTCAGCCTGCTGGCCGGTATTCCTGTTTCAGCAGGCCAAATAGCCAGTCATCCTGCCACTGACCGTCGAGAAAGAAATTCTGCCGTATTGTCCCTTCCTGAACAAAGCCCGCAGAAAGCAAGGTCCGGCGTGAGACCTCATTGCCTGCGGTCACCGTGGCGGTCAGCTTGCGATAGTCCAGTTGCTCAAAGCAAAAGGCGATAGTGGCATGCAGCGACTCGCTGCCATAGCCTTTGCCCTGCGCGTTGGCCGCAAGAATAAATCCAAACTCGGCAATGCCTTCTCCGCGATCGATGAACCCGCAGAAGCCAGCCATTGAACCGGTTGTTTTTTCCTCAATTACCAGACACAGCCAGTGATTACAGCCCGGATACCAGGCGGGCAGGCGGACATCGAAAGAGAGGCTTCTGATCGCGTCTGCGCTGCGCGGATCGCTAATGTACTTCATTACCGTTCGATCCTGACTGACCGCCAGATAGAATGGCCAGTCTTCCTCGCGCAGCGGGCGATAGGTCAGGCGTGGCGACGTGATTTGCGGTGGCATTTCTGACGTGAATTCACCAGACATGATACAACTCCCTGCATGTCGAATCTGCAATCAATGGTGCAAAATAGCACAGCATCGCTGACCGATGGCATTCACTTTCGCTGCTCTTCACGCGTTCTCGTCATTCTGAATTTAGTTCATTCTCTGCACTATCCTGAGTGTTGACCACCTGTCTTCGCTGGGCGCATTTGCCGATATCGCTGCGATGAGCGTTCATCTGCCCACTTCGTTGCTACGCTTTTAGCCAGATGGCAGAAAGCCGACACTGATGAGAATAATATCCAATGGATCTGAAAACGTTTGAAGCAACCGCCTGGGCGGAACTGGTGGCTGGCGCAGCCGATCCACAGAGCGGGTTTCGTTATCTGACGCTCTGTACCGCAGATAGTGCGCAGCAACCACAGGCGCGCATCGTGGTGCTGCGCCAGTGTGCTGACAGCCAACGGATGCTGACATTTCATACCGATGTCCGCAGCCCGAAGTGGCAGGAGATGGCGGCTAATCCGCAGGTTACCGTGCTGGGATATTGTCATCAGCGGCGCCTGCAGTTGCGGATGGTGGGGTGGGTTGAGTGCTATGCGGCAGGGAGTGATGTTGCCCGGTCAGCGTGGCGTGAGTTGCCGCAGCATACGCAGCAGACTTACACCGGCGGACCACCGGGAGAAGTACGGGTAGCCGCTGATGAGACACGCGAAGCGACAGCCGCAGAGTCGGGAGCGTCTCGCTTTGGCGTGGTGATCGTGCGGGTCAGCGTACTGGACGCTTATCAGCTTCAGCGAAATGATAATCAGCGTGCCCAGTTTCATTACTCTCCTGATGGAAGCTTGCAGGAAAGCGAATGGCTCAACCCGTGATCCGAGGTGGCTGATTTACGTCATACCCGGTTAATCCCTGAACATATCTCTTTATTCTCCCCGGGAAGCAGCAAAACAGATTTGACTGTTTCCCGCTGCGATTAGTGATTTAGTCTGCCGCATCGCTTATCGTATTTTAGCGACGTTTTTACTTAAATTTCCCGTATTTTACTGCATTTTCTCTACCTTTTGTTGTTCTTTGTGCCAGGCTTTGATCAGCCGGGAAGCAGTCACTTATGCTTAAGGTCAGGAAAAGTACAAATGATCGCTCTGTATCACAGGCAGGTTAACCATGAACAATCAACCTCCTGAAGAATCAGGGTCAGAGGGTAACGACCAGGTAATAAGACTGGCGGAAGAAGTCATTGAGATTTCCAGACAGCGGGTCACTGATGGCTATGTCAGAGTTACCCGACAGGTCACTGAGCATCAGCAAAAGATTGCGCTGATGCTCCGGCATCAGACAGCGGAGATTGACCGCATTCCTAAGTCGGAGCGGCTGACGGCGATGCCGGAGATCCGTGAAGAGAATGGTGTGCTGATCATTCCCATCGTCGAAGAGGAAATCGAGATTGTTCGTCATCTGGTGCTGAAAGAGGAGTGGCATATCCGCAAGGTTGTCAGCATGGAAGAGACAGAAGAGATCGTCACCCTACGTAAACAGCACGCTTATCTGACCCGAACATCCCACTCAGAGCCGTCCAAATCCATCATCGAGGAACACAACATGGCACGTGAAACAATCGTCACAATGTTCAGCAGTCTCTCACTGGCTGAGGGTGCAAAGCGTAACCTTATTAAGGCCGGTTTCCTGGATGATGACATTGACATCATTTCCGGCGATCGCTTGCGTACTGAAGGACACGAAGCCCGTCACCCTGGTTTCTGGCAGCGCCTGTTTGGCAATACGCTGGAAGAAGATCAGGCCGAAGTCTATGAAGACGCGATGCGTACCGGCGGTGTAGTGCTGTCGCTGCGGGCGGATGAAGATGAGCTACCGCGAGCGTTAGGTATCCTTGATGCGCATGAAGAACTGACAGAACGTCGCGCTGCGTTACCTGACGACGATGTAACAAATGATGGCCTGACTGCCCCCACTAGCGGAACGTTTCAGGATAGCGCAGCAGTCAAACCACTTCATACTGAACCTGCTCATTACGTCGCGGGTCGTACTCCATTAACCGGTGATGAAAGTAACGAAGACGTGCTGCGGCTGGCAGATGAACGTCTGGAAGTAGGCAAACGTCTGGTCAGTGAAGGCTCAACCCGCGTTCGTCGCTACACTGTCACGGAACCCGTATCAGAAAATATTTCGCTGCGCGAGCAACATGCAGAAATCTTCCGTCGTCCGGTCAGCGAAACGGGCTCACCGGGCAATGTCGATTGGTCTGAAAAAACGGTTGAAGTGGAAGAGTCGCATGAGCAGCCTGTGATTAATAAGACCGCGGAAATTATTGAAGAAGTGGTGCTGCGTAAAGAGGCCAGCGATCGTGTCGAAACCATTAATGATTCTGTACGCCGTCAGGAAGTAGATATTGACCATGCCAGCAGAGATCCGTTAAGTGCAGACCCGGTGACCGGCAATCACACTGCGATCGATCCGCTGGTTGAGAGCACGGGTCAGGCCCGCGCTGACCATGGCTACAACACCCGTCCGGTAACACCAGGAAGTGGGCCAGTTCATAAAGACAGTTTTACAGAAAAGGCTGGGGAGAAAATCGCGGAAGCGAAAGAGAAGGTTGAAGACAAATTCAAAAAGCCGTAATGCCATGACGGTGGATGCGACATTCTGAGTAAATACGATTACTGCGGTTTATCGGGTCGGGCATTGCCAGCCCGGTTTACCGCAGCTGAAGCGTAAAAGATAGGTGATGTCATGGTTGTAAGAATCCTACTTTAAAAGACGCACCATCTCAAGACACGAATACAGTGATTCATATTGCAGTTTGATCTTGTTGTTAACTGCCAACCCCAGGTCTGGATTAAAGGGGCTTTTTCTACATGATAATCACGACACAATTTCTTCTTTAAAAGGTTGTGGATATGAAAAAGAGATTAGTGCTGTATTGTTATTCACATAAGTAGCATACGAGCCAGCAAGTTAAAATCTTGTGAAGTTTACGAAATCAGGGCGTGACTAAAAACAAATCAGCCATATATACAAGCGTATGCATTTGAGACTATTTTTATTTCCAGCTTATACATAAGCTGAATTATTTTTAAATACTATCTTCATTCGTTAAGGAGCAATAAAAAGGAAGTTTTTATGTCCAGGCATGTTGCGGAAAGTCATCTAAATATCATCCATAATATGGAGCCTTACATTAAACCGGCAAGGTTCGATCGACTTTCACGGGGGAAGCAGTTCTTCGATTTTTTCACTGGTCAGGAGAGAAAGGTATACCTGATTAAGGAAGGAGATTTTATTATCCGTTCAAAAAATGGAAATAAAATCATCAATATCATTACGGGGCCGTTTGTCATCGGCGCCATGCCGGCACTGGAAGCACCGCCGATATTCATCGAGAAAGTCGACTACGGAAAAATCTACAGCATTGAATATAACCAGTTCTGGAGCCTCGTAAACCATAAAGGGCTGTTTCCGGACGTTATGAAAATCATGTCAGGCTATCACACCGATCTGCTGAACTGCCTTCAGTCACATTATGCCAATTCGGAAGTGCAGGTCACTAATGCAATCAGCCGGTGGAGTGCGTTTCCATGTCATATAAAAAAGCGATTTTCAGTGCTTTACTTTCTGACCAATAGCACTTTTTTATCCAAAAGCACGGCATCACGGGTATTGAAGAAGCTCCGGGAAACGGGCGCGGTTCAACTGGACAAAGGCAAACTGATTGATTAGTAAAAGCGCACTTTCGTTTCGCATAAGGCTAACCAGTGCGCTGAGCATCACCTTTTATCCTCGTCAGTCACTAAGACATTCCCTGCGTCATCTGCCCGGTGCCTTTACCTGAATGAGAAAGAGCATCGGGCAGGGTCACTGAAAATCCAGCCTGACTGGCTGTAATAAGAAGCCATTACCGCTTTAGTTATCTCTCAGGCCGGCCTGAACATCTGCAAAGATTCAGCCTTCCGGCATCGCGGAGGAGTGATGCGACGAGATTTTCCACGCTTTCCCATCCCAGACATAGGTAAAGGTGTAGCGCGCTTTTACTGAAGAGTTATCTGCAAAGGTAAAGGTATAGACCCCGTTGTCGGTTGCCTTGTTGCAACCGGTGCGAATGGTCCGGCTCTCAATTTTACCGACAGGTTTTTTCTCCAGAAAATGCTCAAAGTAATCCACACGCTCCGCATCACTCTTTCTTACTTTGTTTGAGAGGGTGGGCAGAAGAACCGCATCACTCAGATAGTTTTCAGCTACTTTGTGGGCATCGCCGGTCTGCAGAGAGTTGTTCCAGCGGTCAAATAACCCTGCAATCTCCTGTTGGTCCGTTTTTACACAATCCTGCGTAGTCTGTGCAAAAGCATTGACTGAGAAAGCAGTCAGTAAAAGCAACATACTTTTTTTCATAATCTATCCTTTTGTGAAGTGTGTTAAGAAACCGGCGCTGAAATATCACTTTTATGTACTTCACAGCCGGTAAGTCGTTTTAGCTATTAACCATTACTGAAAATTACGGCTCCGTTTTGGCAATCAGATACACATAATTCCCATAGTGTGCGCCGATTATTTTATAGTTAACCCCTTTTGCTTCTGCTTTTTTTGCAAGGGATTTTTCCGCTTCATGAATGCTCAGGCCGGTGGCTGAAATTGTGGAAGCCATCGCACCGGCTGATACGTTGAATAAAACTAAAAACGTTGATAATAAAAGAATATTTTTACGCATAGTGAACACCTCACTTTTTGAGTTTGGAAAAGCTCAGAGATAGAGTCTCTGTTTAATGAAAAATAGAAAATCTGATAGTGATGTTATCTATTACCTGGCATATTTTATTAAAAGTTCATTCTGATTTTGATAAGTGCATTTTCATTCAATTTCTTGCTATTTTTGCTGCTGAGTCTCATAGGTGTAAGCGATGATTTTAATCAGCACGAACTGGTGCTCGAATTTTTTACAGAATTTAAATTTGGTAGTGGGTAACAAGCGTTACTGAAGAAGCCAGTAATACAGTAAGCGCCACCGCTGTCGGTAAGTTTTTAAGCGATAATTAAGCGCTATTATTTAATTAAATATTCATAATATATACTGATTAATGGTTTGATATTCCTGTATCATCACGGAATGCACCTTCAATATCGGTCATCAGGCGCTCAGATCCGTAAAGGTAACCATTTTCATTTCAATTATCATTTGATCCGATGCACTGATTAACTTTCCCATACATCCAGTTAAGATCGATTTCATCAGGATATTCATCGCAGACATTTTTCAGAAATGATAGGGTCTGTCCGCATTCCATGAATTCTTAATACTGACGAGATAATCTTTTCTTAATTTAATATTGATATCCCTCTTGCCCGATGTGAAACATCTTTATATTTCGGGGAGTGATAGTCAACGGAGGGTGATCAGCCCGATCGATAGGCAAAGTGATTTTAAATCACCTTATCCATAGTTTTCACCAATGTAAAATCAGATGATTACCTTTTAACTCATTGAATATATTGATCTATTTAATTTTTGGCATTTTATTGAATGATTATTTTGGCTTGCGGGAAATAATGATTTATGAATAGGTAAAATAAACCAGAAGTGCTCAGTTGAAGTCTGCCGTTAAATTACCGAGTGAAATGTTAACAAGATGTATGGGGTTCATATTTAAATAAGGATTATTTTTAAATCACGATTTCATTTAAGACCTGCATCAGCACCTGATCAGCAAAATTATGTTTACTTCTCTTTACTTCTATTTACCAAAGTCACGCACTATTACGCCTCTGGTTCAGACTATTAGGTTCAGGTAGTAAATGGTCGGGATGTAGTGATCCAGGAGTGCGTAGCAGAATTTATCACGAGTCATTCAACGACCTGTTGCGTTGTGAAGATAGAAATCCGTGACTACCCTTGCTGTTGCTTCAATTCTCAAACGGGCCGGATAGCCTGAAGACCCGATGAGCATCTGAAATGATTCAATCATTAATGGCAGGCGAATGTCAGGCTGCCATGCATTTTTAAACAGGGAAATCATGACAGACCAACGCAACGCTGAACATAACCGCGCTGATGAGCATATCGACCCTTATGTTTCGGTACAGGGTGCCAGAACGCATAATCTTAAAGATGTCTCGTTTCGGTTTCCCCGCAACGCCATGGTGGTGTTTACCGGCGTGTCAGGTTCCGGTAAATCGTCACTTGCCTTTGATACGCTTTACGCGGAAGCCCAGCGCCGGTTTATTGAGTCGGTTTCGCCCCATGCCCGCAGACTGATCGATCAGGCCGCGGCACCGGATGTAGATAATATTGACGGACTTCCGCCTGCGGTGGCTCTGCAACAGAGCCGGGCGGGTGCTCAGGAGCGCTCAACAGTGGGCAGCCTCACCCGAATTTCCGTTACGCTGCGTCTGCTGTTTTCCCGGGCAGGTGCACGACCCGACGGTGTGCCTTTTATGACCGCCGATTATTTCTCGCCTAACAATCCAGAAGGAGCATGTCCGCACTGCCAGGGACTGGGAAGCGTGCACACCGTCAAAACTGACTCAATGGTGCCGGATTACTCACTGAGCATCCGCCAGGGCGCCATCGCGTCATGGCCCCGAGGCTGGCATAACAAAAATCTGCGAAGCATCCTTGAGACACTCGGTTACGATGTCGATGCGCCGTGGCACACGCTTTCATCCCGTGATCAGCAGTGGATATTGCTGACGGACGAACAGCCTTCGGTGCCGATTTTTATCGGTCTGAATGCTGAACAACGTGAAGAAGCGTTGGCTGCGGGTGAAGAGCCCGCTTATACCGGGACCTACACCAGTGCCGCAAAAATCGTACTACAGAGCTATTCCGGTGGCAGCGAGACGACGAAGAAACGGCTTGCCCGTTATGTCACGGTCACGCCCTGTTCAGCGTGCCACGGTAAAAGACTGAATCGGGATGCCTTATCCGTCACCTTTGCGGGTTATGACATTGCCAGCCTGAGTGAGCTATCTGTCTCGGCGCTCGCAGAACTGCTGAAGCCTTATGCTGATGGCACCTCACCCAACCTGCCTGTAGAGGCTGCCCTGGGGGAGGCGGTTATCCGGATGACGTCTGATATCAGTATGCGGCTACAGCAACTGGACACGCTGGGGCTGGGCCATCTGGCACCGGGCCGCCGTACCACCCAACTCTCATCCGGCGAGTTGCAGCGCGTGCGTCTGGCAACCCAGTTGATATCACGACTGTTTGGCGTGCTTTACGTGCTGGATGAGCCTTCTGCCGGCCTGCATCCCGATGATGTTAAAGCGCTGCTCACCTCCCTGAAAAACCTGGTGCGCGCAGGTAATTCGCTGGTGGTTGTCGAACATAATATGGACCTCATCGCCGAGGCTGACTGGCTCATTGAGGTTGGCCCAGGTCCGGGAACGCATGGCGGTGAGATCGTTTATAACGGCGAACCGGCAGGACTTAAAAACGTCGCTTCACCCACGTCTGACTATCTCTTCTCGCGGAGCTATACCGGACTGCGCCAGCGCCGGCCTGCTGAGAGCTGGCTCCGGTTTGAGCAGGTCCATTGCAACAATATTTCCGCAATGGATATCGCTATTCCGCTGGCAAGAATGACGGCTGTCACCGGAGTTTCTGGTTCCGGTAAATCAACGCTGCTGAATCGCGTGCTCCCGGAAATGCTCGGACGTTTTGATAAAATCGCTGACAGCGAGGAGGGCGAGGAAGAGGATCTGGTGGCAGACGTCAGAGGACAGGTGGTGAGCGGAAGTGACGCCATCGGCCGACTGGTGAGAATCGATCAGCGTCCTATTGGCAGAACGCCTCGATCAAATCTGGCCACTTACACCGGATTTTTCGACATTATCCGCAGAGTGTTTGCAGAAACCCCTGCAGCGAAAGCCAAAGGCTTCAGCGCCAGCCGTTTCTCATTCAATTTACCCGCCGGACGCTGTCCTGCATGTGAAGGGCAGGGGCAGATTTCAATTGAGCTGCTGTTTATGCCCAGCGCCACCGCAACCTGCTCAGTCTGTGCGGGAGGCCGTTATAATCCCGACACGCTGGAAGTGAAGTGGAACAACCTGACGATTGCGGATGTGCTTGCTCTGACCGTGGACGACGCCACTGCGGTCTTTCACGCGTATGACGGTATTCAGCGTTCGTTAAAAGCTTTAACGTCACTGGGACTGGGATATCTGACGCTGGGTCAACCCGCCACTGAGTTGTCTGGCGGCGAGTGCCAGCGCATCAAACTCGCCTGGGAACTGCAGCGTTTACAGCGTACGCCTACACTCTATCTGCTTGATGAACCATCGACGGGTTTGCACCCGTCTGATATGGATAAGCTGCTGATTGTGCTTGATGAACTGGTAAAGCGCGGCCACACGGTGATTATGGCGGAACATACTATGCGCATTGTGGCTGAAGCGGACTGGGTGATTGATCTGGGGCCCGGCTCGGGGCTCAGGGGAGGAAAGATCGTTTCATCCGGCTTACCGGAAGAGGTGAGTCTCTCTGCAGAAAGTCTGACAGCTCCCTGGCTTTCGGCGCAGCTGAAAAAGAGGGCAGGCGATCCGGATTAATCGGGTGGCATAGCGATCTGTTGCGGAATGTGGGGCCGTGTCTGGGTGCAGGAACCGTGTGATGCTTCCTGTACCCAATCACTCAGTTGATCGTCAATGTCAGGAAGGCGATTTCTGGTCAGTAGTGATAACGGCATGAGGCGATTAATAATGCCTCCTCAGTGACGGCGTAGACCAGTCGATGTTCCGCCGTAATCCTGCGGGACCAGAATCCCGCAAGATTATGCTTCAGGGGCTCGGGTTTTCCCTTGCCTTCAAAAGGCGTCCTGCTGGCATCTTTAAGGCGTTCGTTAAAGTTTTTGACGGCTTTTTTATCAGTATCCTGCCAGTACAGATAATCCTCCCAAGCTTCTGCGGACCAGGTCAGTTTCGCTCAATAATATCCCTGTCAGTCCATTTACCGCTTTGCAGGCTTTCGATAGCGTCCATCAACCTGCGCGCATTCTTAGGCGAACGCAGCAGATAGGCCGTCTCTTCCAGTGAGTTATATTCATAAAGCGACATCAGCACGCAGGATTCGCCGTTCTGGCGAGTGATTAACACCGGTGCCTTATCTTCAACTGTCTGAACCATCGTGGCAGAAAGATTCTGTCTGGCTTCGCTGTAACTGATTGCTCTCATAAAACCTCCGTAATGAACAATACAAGTCATTGTACAATGACTGTTGTAATCGGGGAGGCGGATAACCGGGAAAATGGCCGGTTATCCACCCGAAAGCAGAGGATTAACGGTGGAACAACGGGAAAGCACCGGTCAGCAGACCGCCAGCCATCAATACCAGACTCACCAGAATTCCCCATTTGATTGCAAAGCGCTGATGGTCGCCGATGTCGACCTTCGCCAGACCCACCAGCAGGTAGACTGACGGTACCAGCGGGCTCAGCAGGTGGAATGGCTGGCCGACAATGGAAGCGCGAGCAATCTCTTCAGCGGTAATGCCATAGCTGGCCGCTGTCTGAGCAATAACGGGCAGAATGCCAAAGTAAAACGCATCATTCGACATAAAGAAGGTGAACGGCAGGCTGACAAGCGCAGTAAATACTGCCAGGTAAGGGCCAAAGCTGTGCGGGATCACCGCCAGCAAACTTTTCGCCATTGCATCAACCATACCGGTGCCGGAAAGGATACCGGTGAAAATACCGGCGGCAAAAATCAGCGCGGTTACCGCCAGAACGTTACCGGCATGGGAGCTGATGCGTGCTTTCTGCTCTTCCAGCGTGGGATAGTTGAGCATCACCGCTATCGCAAATGCCAGCATAAACAGGATCTGAATTGGCATTAACCCAACCACCAGCAGCACCAGTAGCACAGTGGTCAGGATGAAGTTAGGCCAGAACATTTTTGGCCGGCGATTGGCTGCGCACTCTTCGGCATCCCCCAGACCCAGTTCAATGTTGTCGAGATGGTGATCTTTCATGGTCATCACGCCTAAACGCCTGCGTTCACGAAGACCAAACAGCACTGCCATGGCCACAAGGCTAACGCAGGCCAGCAACATGGCCGGGAGCATCGGAATAAAGATGTCGAGGGCATCAATACGCAGTGCCGCTGCGGCACGGGCTGTCGGGCCACCCCATGGCGAGAGGTTCATGATACCGCTGGCGAGGTTGACCAGACAGGTCATCATCAGCACATTCATACCCAGCCGGTGATAGAGCGGCAGGAACGCGGCGATAGCGATCATATACGTCGTGGAGCTGTCACCATCCAGTGAAACCAGCAGGGTCAGCACCGCCGTGCCGACCAGCACTTTCAGGGGATCGCCGCGCACCATCCGGAGAATAAAGCGCACCAGCGGATCAAACAGTCCGGCATCAATCATCAGACCAAAATAGAGAATGGAGAAAGTCAGCATTACGCCGGTAGGAGCCAGCTTCTTGACGCCGTCCAGCATCATGTCACCCAGGCCCGCGTAAAACCCGCCAATCAGCGCAAATATGGTTGGTATCAGAATCAGCGCAATCAAGGCTGACATGCGTTTGGTCATGATCAGATACATGAAGCAAACAACCATGGTAAAACCCAGTATTGTCAGCAAAATAACAGCCCTCGCAATGGCGTAAAAGTAATGAAAAGTGCTTATGACCGCAGGAAAATTCAGGTGATTACTTAGTCTGGTAATGATTAACCTGTTGTTTTACTTAATCCTGCGCAGGATGGTGATATTAAATTGTTATCAGCATTTAGCATTTATTTAACAAAAAAAGGTGATGACGACCATTCTTAAACGAATCTTAAACGAGTTTGTGTGACTGGGATCAAAGCGTGACGAGGGTTAGCCGGGGATTTCGGGCCAGCAGAGGACCGAATCAGGCGATTTTCTTGGAGAAGAAAGAGGGCAAACGGCTGAGGCAGGACGCCCAGCCGGTTAAAAGTGTTAGCTGCCTAACAGCTGAATAATCATTTCAGGTGTTTTGTTCGCCATTTTACTGACGGCAGTCTGGCCCTGCTGAATAATCTGGTTGCGAGCCAGCTGACTGGCTTCTTCTGCATAGTCCGCATCCTGTATGCGGCTGCGAGCTGCTGAGGTATCCACGCCCTGCTGCGCCAGCACATTACGGTTTGATTCGTAACGGTTAATCTTCGCGCCATAAGTCGACTGATAGCCGCTAATCTTCGCCAGCGCGCTCTCCAGCGCCTTCATGGTGCCGGAGATGTCCTGACTGTTTAGCAGCGTTGTGTTGTTCAGCCCCAGAGTTTTGGTATCTGACGGCGTAGCCGGGATGGTATCTGATTGCACTGGCTGACCATAATCTGCGCTGGTGACCACTTCCAGGGGACGACTCTCATGTGGCGGCGTTTCAGGCACACCTTTAGGTTCGGGCAGTTTTCCCCAGGTCAGATTACCTGTGAAAGAGCCATTGCCCACCACCACCACAATCAAATCTTCGTTTACAGTATCGAGCGTGATGCGCTCAAGCCGGTTACTGGTGATGGTCCCGTTGTTGAAATCACCGCTGGCGACATCTTCATAACGATCGCCATCACCGCTATACGTGATGTTCATGCCGTTATAAGTGCTGCTGTTGCTGCCCGCCAGCGCCCAGCTTGTACCGCCCTCGAGCAGTTGCGAACTGTCATATGCCGCACCGCTGCCAAAACCGTTATTGCTGGTCAGCAGGCGGGTATCTGCGGTAGCCGCATTGTTGATGCCTTTGCTGGCCCAGGTGTAATCGGGCGCACTGCCATCCAGCGGTGTACCGACCAGATGCTTACCGTCGCGGGTAAAGAGCTGGAGATCGTCATCCATACCCAGCGAGTCGATGGTGATGCTTATGGCTGTCGAGCCTGCCGGAATATAGGCCAGCGGGATCACGCCGGAGGTAAAAGAGTAATTCTTGCCTGGAACCGGGAACTTCGTGTTGATAGGGTCAACGTTACCCAGTTTCGCAGGAGGCAGATCGGGATTATTGGTCGCCAGCGGATAGCGCCCGAAAATCTCGGTGTGATCCGCGACGTCATTGATGCCTGCCAGAATCTGCTGATATGCACCGTTGACGCTCTGCCTGTCCGCGTCCGATAGCGTGCCGTTGGCTGCCTGAACTGAAAGCGTGCGGGCCTGGATCAGCAGATCGACAATGCTGCCCAGGCCACCGCTGGCGGTCTGGGAATAGCTGATAGCGTCATTGAGGCCACGCGCTACCACCGCATCGGCGTTGATATTGGCCGTCATGCGGTTGGCAATCGCCTGACCTGCCGCATCGTCTTTTGCACTGTTAATCCGCATCCCTGATGATAACCTTTCAACCGTTCGTCCCAGAACAGAGTCAGTGCTGTACCGCGTTTTGTTCGTGATGGCGGCGGGCTCGTTATGGTTGATCGTTAACATGGTCGCTTTGAACAGGGAGAGAAGTCTCTGTTTTATCGGCAGGATAATAAGCAGCTTTAATCTCTTAGACGACGAAAACGCAGGTCCGGCGCGATTAAACGGTCAACAGGCTGATGGCTAACCGTTTTTAAGATAAAAGAAACTAATGTTTTAATGGGTGCAGAAGCAGAGCCTGCTGCGCCGGAACGAAGCAGGCGAGGGCAGATCAGTTAAACACCATGCCGCCATCAATCAAAAGTGACTGACCGGTCATGTAATCAGAGTCGTGACTGGCGAGGTAGGCGACGCAGGCGGCAACATCTTCCGGTTCAGAAAGACGTCCCAGCGTAATACGTTTCGCAAATTCTTCCGTGCCGTAACCGGCGGGCTTTCCAGCTGCTTCGGAAATCTGTCTGTCGATCTCTTGCCACATTGGCGTTCTGACAATACCCGGGCAAAACGCATTCACCGTGATCCCGGCAGGCGCCAGATCACGCGCGGCGGTCTGTGTCAGGCCGCGCACGGCAAACTTGCTTGAGCTGTAAACCGCCAGCTCCGGATTACCAACGTGACCCGCCTGGGAGCAGGCGTTGATGATTTTGCCACCGTGACCTTCTGCAGCAAACGCTTTAATCGCGGCCTGCATACCCCAGATCACCCCTTTGACATTGACGTTGTAGACCTTGTCGACCACTGCTTCGGTAATTTCCGCAATTGGCGTGGAGGGCGCAATACCTGCGTTGTTAACGATGACGTCAAAACCACCCAGTGCGAGACGAGCCTCTTCGACTGCGGCCAACACCTGATCGCGCTGCGAGACATCGATCTTCAGGGCTATCGCTTTTCCGCCCAACTGGTTGATCTTGTCTGCGACCTGGCGGGCGGTCTCCTGATTGAAATCGGCCACCGCGACCGCCAGCCCATCTTTCGCCAGACGCAGGGCGATCGCTTCACCAATGCCCTGGCCTGCGCCAGTCACAAATGCCACTCTGTTTTTCATCATGATTTCCTTTTTACATGAACTTAAAGAAGCTGACTCAGATGCAGCTGGCCCATCAGTAACGGGTTGTCAGCGTAATCAACAGGCACAGCCACAACTGCAGGTCCCTGAACATCCATCGCTTTTCGCAGCGTTAGCTCCAGTTCTGCTGCACTGGTCACCGCAAAGCCCGCAGCCCCAAATGCTTCTGCGTAGGCTTTAAAATCAATCGGGCCAAAATGAACACCAGAGACGCGGTGATATTTCTTCTCTTCCTGCATCGCCACCATGTTGTAGGCGTTATCAACCCAGACGATGTGCAGAATATTGGCTTTTAACCGGACGGCGGTTTCCAGCTCCATGCTGGACTGCAGGAAGCCGCCATCACCTGAAACCGACACCACTTTGCGTTGCGGATCGACCAGCCAGGCACCAATTGCCCACGGCAGGGCCACGCCCATAGTCTGCTGACCATTGGAGATCATGATCTGGCGGGCGCGGAAGCTGTAGAGATAGCGGGCGATCCAGATGTGGAAGCTACCCATATCGACGGTGAGGCTGACATCGCTGTTAATAATGTCCTGCATGGCGCGCACGATGCGCAGCGGATGCAGGGCAAACTGATTGAGGCTGGCACCCTGCATTGCCAGTAATTTTCGTTGCTGCTGGCGATCGTCAAGAATAGAGGCAGTTTCTGCAGTCAGTTGCCGTGGCGCAGTAATACGCGCAGCCAGTTTACGCACCGTGGCCGCGATATCCCCCACCAGCTCCGCATCGGGCAGATAGCGGTTGTCGGTCTCTGCGGGTATCACGTCGATATGAATCAATGTGGCATTGCCGCTGTTCCACATCGCCGGTTCATATTCTACCGGGCTGTAGCCGATGGTAATGATCAGGTCAGCCTGTTGCAGCAGCCGGTCGCCTGCCTGGTTATTAAACAGCCCGACACGCCCGGCAAAACGTGAGAAGTGATCCTGTCTGACGGCCCCCGCTGCCTGATAGGTGCTGGTGACCGGAATATGACTCCGGGTCAGCAGCTCGTCGATGGCTTCGCTGTTCTCCGTCTGGCTCGCCATCAATCCCAGCAGGATAACCGGATTTTTAGCCCCGGCAATCGCCCTGCTGACCGCCTCGATCATCGCGTCTGGCGCGGCACCTAACACCGGACGGCCTTTACTGCTCAGCGCTTTGCCGGTCACCGGCTGATCGACAATATCCTGTGGCAGGCTGATAAAGGCACCGCCGCCGCGGCCATGTTCCGCATGGCGAAACGCATTGGACAGGCATTCAGAAAGCGCAGAAGGATCGGTCACTTCAACCGCATATTTGGTGATCGGGCGAAACATCGAAACGGTGTCCATGCTCTGATGAACCTGCTTTGCACTGTCGGAACGTTTCACCTGGCCGCCGATAGCGACCACCGGATCACCTTCGCTGGTGGCGGTAGCCATACCGGTGATCAGGTTAGAGCAGCCCGGCCCTGAGGTAACCAGCGCCACACCCGCGTTGCCGGTGAGACGGCCAACTGCGGCGGCCATAAACGCGGCGTTAGCTTCGTGGCGAACCGGTATGGTCTGAATGGATGAGTCCAGCAGCGAGTCAAAAACCTTATCGATCTTTGCGCCAGGGATGCCAAAGACATGCTGGACACCCTGTGCCTCAAGTTGCGCGACCACCAGGTCAGCGCCACAGGTCCAGAGCGTGGTATCGGTTGGAGTTTTCATCGTCATTCCTCTGATTAGCTTTCTACCGCTCGGATCGCGGCGTCAAGATTGGCGGGGTTCAGGTCGGCATTGAGAAAGTCACTGTCCTGCGGCAGATCCACGACCAGCTTGCTGATGGCACCAAAAGTCAGGGTGCCCTGTTCCAGCGCGTAATCGAGAATGTGGCCGCCGCCTTCGCGGTCGTCGGTAATAAAATGTTCGTGATAGCCCGCAACGTTAATGCCCTGCATATATTGCGGCGTGCGGAATCCAATCAGTTCCCCTGCACGCTGGCTGAAGGAAAAGGTAGGCTGATCGCCCAGCACTTCCGGCATGGATCGATACGGGCGGCACTGGCACGGCACGGTGCGGGTATCGACGCGGCTGAAACGGCCGCTGATGCGTAGCGCACAGAACTGGTTATCGGAGGTGATTTCGCTGTCGATCACCCGATGGATTTCCTCGCGTGACATCGGCCGGTCAAACTCAAACAGGTGCTGCGGCTTGAAAAAGGTCATGACCGCAAACGGGGTTTTCTGCGCCGGATCGGCCGGATGCGCGCTGCCGTCGGCGTGCAACTGATAGACTTTGCTGTCAAACGCGATCATCTCGCCATCCAGCCGGTTGAAGGTGCCCAGGCCGAAATCCCCTTTGCGCAGCAGGTCGGCAATGCGGACATTACCGTCATAGACGCCGCTCAGCAGCGCACTCATTAAAGAGGTCTGATAGATAACACTTTCTGGCGCATCATGGGAAAGCGTTAAGACAGTATGTTTTAGTTGATCCTCGCAGGAACAATCAGTTACACAATTGCTCATTTGATGCCTCGTCGATTAACCGTTAAGCCGTGTTAACCTAATGGTGAACCGATTCAGTCGGTGGGTCCAATAGCTAAACCTGTTAACTTTGAGACGTTTTTGATATGGAACTTCGCCATCTGCGTTATTTTGTTGCCGTAGCCGAGACGCTTCACTTTACCCGAGCCGCTGAATTGCTGGGAATATCGCAGCCGCCACTGAGTCAGCAGATATTGCGGCTGGAGCAGGAGATCGGCACGCCATTGTTGAAGCGGCTGACGCGCGGGGTTGAACTCACTGAAGCGGGAGAAGCGTTTCTGGCGGATGCCCGACAGATTGTGCAGCTGGCCGATCAGGCGCTGGAAAACGCGCGTGGTATTGCGCGCGGGATCAGCGGTCAGTTGTCGCTGGGATTTGCCAGCTCGGTGGCGTTTAATTCATGCATCTTCACGCTAATCCATACGTTTAAGGAACGTTATCCCGCGATGACGTTGCTGACGCGTGAAGAGAATATGGCGTTGCTGATGCAGGATTTACAGGAGGGATTACTGGATGCCGCCTTTATCCGGCTGCCGTGCGAAAGCAGCAAAGCGTTTAATCTGCGTGTCATTTCCACCGAAAAAATGCTGATTGCGCTGCCGCGTTCTCATCCCTTAAGCGGTACACCCACTGTGCCGCTTTCCGCGCTGGCGGATGAAACCCTGATCATTTTCCCGCGTGACGTCTCGCCGAGCCTGTATGAGCTGATTGTCACTGCCTGTCTGCGGGCGGGCTTTTCGCGCCACACCTTCCAGCAGGCGCCGCAAATCACCACGTCGCTGGGTATGGTTGCGGCCGGCTGCGGGATTGCGCTGGTGCCGGAGTCGATGCGTTGCGTCGATAACCCCGACGTGAGCTTCTGCGATATCGAAAACAACACGCTGTTTACCGACGTGGCCTTTGCCTGGCGTCGGCATCACCCGTCAAAAGCGGTCCTGCATCTGCTGGCAATGCTGGCAGAACTGCCTGCGCCACACTAAGAGATGGGTTGATAAGCGCCAGCTATTGTAATGAAAACAATAACCAACTGGCGGCACGTTGCGGGTATGCCAATAATCAGCACATGACTATATATCGCGTAAGAGTCGGGTTTCATAACCCGTCAGCCCTGACATTCAGGCAACTGGATGAAATTCTGGAGCCGCAGCGATTCTGGAGAACAGATTCGGCAGGCGGCCAGTTCCGCTATTTCATGGAGTATGAGTATCAGTCTGACGTGCGTGATCTTTGTTCGGTCTGCTCGCTGGCCTACAGTCAGGCCTGCAAAGTCAGAAAGTGCCCACTGATTCTGGTTGAGGTGATGAACTGAGGACATCCGGCGATTCTGCTGTTCCTGGTACAGAATCGCCGGACTTTTTTTGAACGGATTTAACGTGAATGGCGTTCCATCATCAGACTTAACGCAGCGGGCAATACCGTAAGTGTCACCAGCGTACCGCTGACCAGCCCGCCAATAATCGCCAGAGCCATCGGTCCCCAAAAAACCTGATGAGAAATAGGGATCATGCCCAGGATTGCGGCACACGCGGTCAGCACGATCGGACGCGCCCGGTGATGGGCGGCCTGCCGGATAGCTTCACCAGCGGCAAGTCCGGCGCGGCTGTTCGTATCCACTTCACTGATCATAATCACGGCGTTGCGGATGATGATTCCCGCCAGTGCAATAATTCCCAGCAGCGCCACAAACCCCAGCGGAGTACCCGCCGGCAGCATTGCGGATATGATGCCTGGCAAACCAAACGGTGCCATGCTTAGCGCCAGCAGCATGCCTGAGAAACGTTGCAGCTGAATCATCAGCAGGATCAGCATGGCGCAGATCGTCACCGGCAACAGCGCAAACACAGAACCGTTGCCTTTGTCTGATTCTGCCGCCACGCCACCTTCTTCAATACCATATCCGGCAGGCAGTGAAGCACGCAGAGCGGCGACACCTGGCGCGAGCTGTTGCGAAACCTGTTCAGCCCGCTGACCGGGTGCAATATCGGTCTGTACGGTGATGTAAGCCAGCCGCTGACGGCGCCAGATCACCGGGTCGTCCACTCCCCAGTTCAGCGTCGCGACCTGGCGCAGCGGAATTTTTTGTCCGGTGGCATTGGTAATCATCAATCCTGCCAGCAAGTCAGTGTCCTGGCGCGCCTTGTCATCGCCGCGCAGCACTACATCGATCAGGCGGTTGCGATCGCGCAGCGTGGTCACCACGCTGCCGGACATCAGCGTGTTCAGCGCGGTGGCGATCGTCTCTGATGAGAGTCCAGCCGCGCGGGCTGCTGTCTGATTTACTGCCAGCCGGATAACGCGTTCTGGCTCTCCGGCGGTGAGATTGACACCCCGGGTCAGCGGTGAGCGAGCAAGCTGTGCCGCCAGCCGATCGGCGACCTGCCGAACCTGTGCGTTGTCCGGACCGGTGATGCGATATTTCAGAGGCCAGCCAACCGGCGGCCCCAGCTCAAGCGGTGAGACGCGAGTACTGATATCGTTGAAATCTGCTGCCAGTTTTCGTTCCAGCCTGCTTCGCAGCCGATCGCGCACTGAGAGATCTTTTGCCACTACCACCAGCTGTGCGATGTTTTCATTATCCAGCAGCACTTCCATCGGCAAATAAAAGCGGATTGCACCTGAGCCAACATAGCTGGTGAAGTTCGCCACATCCCGATCATTGAGAAGCATTTTTTCAAGTTGTGCAGTACGACGCGTGGTTTCGGCCTGCGCGGCATTGGCGGGCAGCGTCAGGCTGACCAGCAATTCGGGGCGGTCTGACGCCGGGAAAAATTCACCCTGCATAAAGGTGGTGGCATAAAAGCTGACTAACAGCACCGCCATTGCCACGCCCATTGTCACCAGTCGGTTACGCAGAATCACGTCCAGAAGTCGGTGATAAGTGCGTGCAAGCACGCCCGGCGACGGGTGGGCTGTGATGTGTTTTACAGACAGCAGCCAGCAGCCGGTGAGTGGAGAAAAGATTACTGCGACCACCCACGAGCAAAGCAATGCAAGCGCGATCACCACAAACAGCGAATAGCAGTACTCTCCGGCACTGGAGGCCGCGAACCCGACCGGAATAAAACCCGCAATCATCACCAGCGTGCCTGTCAGCATTGGGAATGCGGTGGTTTTGAACGCATACGTCGCGGCCTGCCACTTACTGTCGCCTGCTTCCAGCCGCGCCACCATCGCTTCGACAGTGATCATCGCGTCATCCACCAGCAGCCCCAGCGCAATGATCAGCGCACCCAGTGAAATTCGTTGCAGGCCGATGCCCGCCAGCAACATGCCGGTAAAGGTCATTGCCAGCACCAGCGGAATGGCCGCTGCCACCACCAGACCAGCACGCAGTCCCAGCGAGACGAAAGAGACGGCTAACACGATGACTACCGCTTCGCCCAGTATCCGAACAAAGCCGCTGACCGCATTTTTCACCACGGATGACTGGTCAGCCACGCGGGTCAGGGTGATGCCGTGCGGTAACTGACTGGCCAGTGTCTGCATGCGCTGGTTAAGCTGCTTGCCGAAATCGAGCATGTTGCCGCCTGGGGCCATGGAAATCGCCAGCCCGATAGCCGGAACGCCGTTAATCCGAAACGTGGGTGCCGGGGGATCGGCAGGTTGAAGAGTGATGGTAGCCAGTTCAGTCAGCGGGATGAAACGCTCTCCGATATGCAGGGTAATCGCCCGCAGATTTTCGACCGAGGTCAGGGTGCCACTGACCCGCAGCGCAATGTTCTCGCGGTCGGTTCGCAGGCTGCCCGCGGGTACCACGTCGTTCTGCGCTTTGATGGCGTCGCTGACCTGCTTTAAATCGAGTCCCATGCCGTTTAGCTTGCGCGGGGAAAAGGCGATAACCACCTGCTGCTCCTGCACACCCAGCAGGGTGGTTTTTCCGATGTCGGGCAGGCTCGTCAGATTTCGCCGCAGGTTATCGACCCGATCGCGCAACTCTCTGGCGGTAAAACCATCAGCCGTAAAGCCATAAATTGTGCCGAAGGTGTCATCAAACTCATCGTTCACTGCCGGACCCTGCACGCCCTGAGGCAGTGAAGCGGCAACGTCTTTCATCTTTTTACGTAACTGATACCAGGTGCCAGCCACCTGAGAGGGTGGTGTGTCATCACGCAGGTTGACATATATCACCGTTTCCCCGGCGCGGGTTTCGCTCTCAACGGCGTCCAGTGATGGGATCTCCTGTACCTTCTGTTCCAGTACGTCAGTGACCAGTTGCACCATATTGTCCACGTCCGCGCCCGGCCATTGGGCCGAGATGACGGCAGTTTTGATGGTAAACGCCGGATCTTCGTTTCGTGACAGACGTTGATAGCTCAGGACACCCGCGGCCATCACCAGCAGCATGAAAAAGATGACCAGCTGCTGATGCGCCAGCGCCCAGCCAGAAAGGTTAAAGCCAGCCGTTTTTTTCATGGCGCCTCCTGCATCAGCGAGACCTTTTCGCCGGGTTGAAGGGTATTAACGCCGGCCGTCACAACGCGCTCGCCCGGTTGGATCCCGGCCGCGACGAAGATTTGCTGTGCGCTAAAGCGGGCCAGGACTATCGGGCGAAGCTGTAAGCGGGAAGCAGCATCAACGACCAGCAGCGCGGGTTTATCTGTGGTGCGGGTCAGGGCGCTGGCGGGCAGGGCGATCACCGGCGGTTGTGCATCGGGTAAGCTGATGGTGACCGTGGCACCGGGTGCCATCGATTCGGGTGGATGATTCAGCGAGATGCGCAGTCGCCAGGTGCGGGTTTGCGGATCAGCCTGCGGACTGATGTCACGCACGGTGCCACTGGCCTGCACGGTGGGATCGGCGAGCAGCGCCACCTTTAGTGGTGTCAGGTTGTCAGGACGCAAAAGCGCTGGTGTGGTCAGGTCAAACACCGCATCGCGTGCATCTCCCGCTGCCAGCGTCATGACGCTTTGTCCGGCGCTGACCACCTGACCGGGCTGAACTGTAATGGCGGTGATCCGGCCTGCGGTGGGTGCAGTGAGCTGAGTCCAGCTGAGGGTGTCCTGCGCATTTTTTAGTGCTGCTTCGCTGCTAAGACGGCGGGACTGCGCGCTTTGCCAGTCTGCCTGGGCGCTGTCCAGCTGGCTGCGAGCGATGGCACCACCGGGCATCAGCAGCCGCATTCGATGAAGATTAAGTGCGGCAACCTGTTCAGCAGCGCGGGCGCTGTCAAGATCGGCCCGCGCGCTACTGAGCTGATTACGTGACTGATCATTTTCCAGCGCGGCCAGCGGTTGTCCGGCACTGACGCGGTCGCCCAGTTCAACCGCACGACTCACGACCCGGCCATCCAGCCTGAAAGCAAGCGCGACCTCTTCATGGGCGCGGATTTCTCCGGTCAGCACTAGTGAAGCATCACTTCCGAGCGGCGGAACAATCACCGTTTTAACTGGTCGCGGCGGGGCAGCGGGCGGGGCAGAATTATTGTCCCGGCAGCCAGTCATGATGAGCACGCCAAGCAGCACAAACATGGCTGGTGCAAAGATCTGAACACTAAAAAGGTGACGCCACACCTGGCGGGCAGCATCCGGGATTAAATCAGTCATAGCCGTGTTCCTTTAATGAGTTGTGCTCATTGAACCCGGCTTGTGTCCAGAAACGTTGCATGAACCATCAAGAAATGGTCAAGCCAGAGAAATTTATCTCGCTGGCAGCGTTATCCCGATTAACAGGCCTCCATCAGCGGGTAACGTGGCGCGAATTGATCCGCCGTGCGCCTCGATGATAGCTTTGGCGATCGACAATCCCAGACCGCTGCCGCCGGAGTGGCGGGCGCGTGAGGAGTCGGCCCGGGTAAAACGATCAAAAAGTTGCGGCAGGAAGTCCGGCTCTACACCCTGACCATAATCGCGGAAAGTCAGGGTAACCGCCTGATCGTTCTGGCTGGCGGTGATGAGCAACGCGCCCCCGTCTGCCGCGTAGCGCAGCGCATTCTCACAGAGGATCGTCACCACCTGGCCCAGGCGGAACGCATCGGCATAGAGCATGATATCTTCTGGCGCGACGACGCTGATGGTCACACCTGCCTGTTCTGCCTGAGGCAGCAGCCAGCCCGTGCGCTCGCGCAGTAACTCGCCGGGATCAAACCGCTCGCGGTTCAGAACAAGCTGCCCGGCATCTGCCAGTGACAAGAGATGCAACTCATCGATCAGGCGACTGAGCTGCGTCAGTTGCTTCATGATCATCGCCAGCTGCTGCGGCTCGGCAGGGAATACGCCATCCAGGATGCCCTGCAGGCGGCCCATCGCCGCCGTCAGGGGTGAGCGAAGTTCATGTGCCATCGCCACATGCGAGGTACGCAGCTCGCGCTCGTAACGCGCCAGTTGCTGCGTCATCTGATTAAAATCTTCGGTAAAGCGCACCAGCTCCTGCGGGGCTTCTTTAACCACTGCAGCCGTTCGGCCAAACTCCCCTTTCGACACCGCGCGAGCCGCGGTCGCCAGCTGACTGAACTGCGTAGAGAGTGGGCGCGCGAAGCGAAGTGCCATAAACACCATAAAGGGGATGGTGACGACCACCAGCGCGATGACAGTAAACCAGTCCGACGAGGCCAGCGACGGATCGGAAAATTTAATCCCCCACCACTGATCAACTATCTGGTGAAACCGTGCCGGGTCGCTGGCGGGATGGTGGCGTAGCTGTGAAAACTCCTCAAGCAGCGCGGGTGGCATACGGTAATAGACCCAGAATGCCTGTATTGCGAAGCGTAGCCACATGCAGAAGGCGATCAGAATGACGCTGCCAATCGCCAGAAACATGACCCTGACGCAGATCCAGCGCCACAGTGAGTTGTAGATGTTTTTATTCATGGCTGTCTGAACCGATAGCCAACGCTGCGGACCGCTGGCAGGACGTCACAAATGCCGGCAGCCTCCAGTTTGCGGCGCAGGTTATAGACGTGCGTATCCACCACGCGCTCCAGCGCATCACTTTCTGGCAGACACTGCTCCAGCAGAAACAGGCGGGTAAACGGTCGCGTCGGGGCGCGCATCATGGTGACCAGCAGGGAGAATTCAGTGGGTGTCAGATCGAGACGGCGCGGTGTGACACTGTCGCTCTCAACCACGGCAGTAAGGGCGATAGGATCAACAGTCAGGCCCGCCCACTGCAGGATCTCAGTGACCGATGCGCTATTCTGGCTCCGGCGCAGGACCGCCTGAACGCGCGCCACGACTTCGCCCGGATGATAGGGTTTGACCACGTAATCATCTGCGCCATAGCGCAGTGCGCCAATGCGATCGGGTGCGTCGCCCATCGCCGTCACCATGATCACGGGCGTATCGTCACGACGTCGCAGCGCGGCCAGCACCTCAGTGCCGTTCATGCCAGGCAGCATGATATCCAGCAGAATCAGATCGGGTTGCCAGCGTCGGGCAACTTCCAGCCCGCCAGGCCCGTCACCGGCGAGGGTAACGTCATAATTTTCACGTTTCAGATAGGCCTCAAGGACGCCGGCCGCGTCAGCATCATCTTCAATAATCAGGATACGTTTTAGCTGCATTTCAGATCACCTTGACTGTTTCTTCATAAATCCCTGGTCATTCATTGACACTCGCCCCGCATACTCCGGCCAGTGACGCGGCCCTGAATCCCTCAGCTCCGCACCTGATGTGATAATGAGGAAACGAGATGATAACCGGAAAAATAACGCTTCACATGGTCTGTTTTTCACTGGCATTAAGCGCGGCTGCCGCGAGAGCGGATGACAGTGCCACGCCTTCGTCCAGCGTGACGGTGGGCATTGCGGGCATTAATGCACCGCGTTACAGCGGCGCAGATAAGCAGCACTGGCAGCTGACGCCGATTATTCAGGCGCGCGACGGGGCTTTCTTTCTTGATTCGCAAAAAGGGATTGGCTACGACCTGCAGGCAGATAATGGGTTGTATCTGGAACATACCCTGGGCTATGGGTTAGGCCGATCTGACCGCAATTCCTCATGGCGTGACGGTGATGACCGGCTCAGGGGCATGGGAAAGATTGACGCCACGGTAAACACGGCACTGGCGGTGGGATGGTCAGTCACACCATGGTTTGTGCTGGAGGGTAAAGCGACGCTGCCACTAAGTGACAGTCAGGGCGTGCAGTATCGGACATCCGTAACGTTGATTCCCTGGCAGACCAGCGATGATACGGTGGCACTGCAGGTGGCAGGTTTGTTTGGCGACGGACGTTACATGAACACCTGGTACGGCGTTAACCGCGAGCAAAGCGCGCGTAGCGGTTATGAACGTTATGATGCTGCGGGTGGATTTTATGGCACCGACGCCAGCCTGACCTGGAGCCATCAATTTACGCCCGCCTGGGCCGCGAGCGTGATCGGTGATTACAGCTGGCTGGATAAACATGCCTCAGATAGCCCAATCGTAGCCCGACACAATGGCGCATCGGCGACCCTGGCACTCAACTATACCTTCTGAATGACACCATGAAGAAAAACGGGATGCGCAGCCACCGTCGTTTGCTTGCTGCGCTGATTCTGTTGTATCTGCTGGTTTATGCAGTGATTGTTGTGGCGTTGAGTCTGTTCGATGCGCCGGTGCGGGGATAGGGCACTGCAGCGGCTATGAGTTGGTGTGAGGCGCAGCGAGGATTATCATCATTCAGCCGCAAGTGGGTGAGAATGCTGCAACGACCTGATGATTCTTCCTGTCTTCCTGTTCCGGCGTTGCCATTGGCATATCGAAGTGAAACAGTGAAATAAAGGGAGTCATACCCTGTGCCAGCAGTTCATCAATGACCGGGTTACAGAAGACAACAGCCTCCTGATTGACGTCGCCGATGCCATTGTTGAAAGAAAAGGAGAGGGTTGGGAAGTCAGGAAGGATTCAGGTTTATGACGCTATTGCTGACGGGGAGCCTCTGGAATTATCCAGCAAAGCGTGATCTTCTGGAGACTTAAACCCTGCGCGACCAGGGTATCTGGTGGCGCAGGTTGAGTCTTCACGATGACGTCAATGCCACTTACGAAGCAGGAGGCTGGCGTTGACGCCGCCAAAGCCGAAACCGTTCGACATGGCATAGGTCAACTCCGCCGGGCGTGCAGTTAGCGCCACCAGGTCAAGATTGCCTGCTGCGTCATCGGGATGATGAAGGTTCAGTGTCGGCGGGATAAGCTGCTGACGCAGCGCCATCAGGGTGAATATCGCCTCAACGCCGCCCGCTGCACCCAGCAGATGGCCGGTGGCAGATTTGGTTGAAGAGATCGCGACCTGTGAGTTATCGCCAAATACAGCTCGGATAGCGGCCAGCTCGCCGTGATCGCCAACCTGTGTTGAGGTTGCATGAGCATTGATGTGATGAACGTCATCTGCGCTGATACACGCCTGGCGCAGAGCGGTTCTCATTGCCCGCGCAGCGCCACTGCCATCTTCCGGACCTGCGGTAAGATGATAAGCATCGGCGCTGGTACCATAACCGATAATTTCCGCCAGTGGCGTAGCACCCCGAGCCTGGGCATGAGCCAGCGACTCAATCACCAGCAAACCAGCACCTTCGGCCATCACAAAGCCGTTTCTGTCGCGATCAAACGGACGTGATGCGTGTTGCGGATGCTCCTCATAGCCTGTGCATAGGGCACGCGCTGCCGCGAAACAGCCTAGCGTTACGCGATCCAGCGCCGCTTCGGTCCCGCCACAAATCGCAATGTCCGCTTCGCCGCTTCTGATTAACCTTGCTGCATCACCAATGGCCTGCACGCCTGCAGCACAGGCTGTAACCGGTGCGCCCAGCGGGCCGGTAAAACCGTATTTAATCGAGACATGACCGGCGGCCATATTGGCCAGAAACGAGGGGGCAGTGAAGGGCGAAAGTCTGCGCGGACCGCGCCCATCCGTGGTGCGCACGGCGTCAGCAATCGCGCCAAAACCGCCGACGCCGGAGGCAATAATGGTTGCGGTGCGTTCACGCGCGGCCTCATCTTCAGGATGCCAGCCCGCCTGAGCCAGCGCTTCTTCTGCCGCAAGCAGCGCAAATTCAATAAATCGCGACATTTTCTTACGCTCTTTCGGCGCAATGAATGACTCCGGGTCATATCCCGCCAGCGGATCTTCATCAATGCCTGGCACAAGGCCACCTACTGAAATCCCGGTGCCGGCAGTGAGTGTGTCGGGCAGTGTGCGGATACCGGACTCACCCGTCGTTAGTCGCTGCCAGACGTTGTTAACGCCACAACCTAATGGCGAAACGACGCCCGCGCCGGTAATGACGATGCGTTGTGATGAGGATGTGTGACTCATGAGGTTGCTCCCGTAAGCTGTCCGGGCAGCGATTGACATGCTGACGCGGAGAGTTGAAACGCGCCTGAAGCGCAAATAGCGAGGCCCTGCACAGGATAGTGCGATGGACGCGCGCAGAGATGGAACATCACAGGCTGAGATAAGCGGAGTAGCATCAGAATCCAGAGCGATGACAAAACAAGTTGCTATATTTGATCTGGTGACTAATTAAGTCAATAGTCACATAATGCGCAATGCTCAGGGCGCCAGGCTGCGTAATACCAGCGCTGCCAGCTGCGCAGAGGCTTCCTCAGCGTCGTCAAGACTGTACTGGAGCAATACCGGACTGGCATAAGGTTTAAGAACCCGATAGATCGCTTCTGCTGCTTCATCAGCCGGTGTTTTACGCTCAAACTCACCCGTTTCGCGCCCCAGGCGCAGTATTTGCAGAATCAGGTTAAGCAGCCGCTCTTCGTGAGCTGAAGCTGATGGCCAGCGATCGCGAGATGCCACAGCGGCAATATCGTAGAGTTTGCGTTCATGAAAAAACAATTCAGTGCCGGTGGCAGAAAGTGTGCGAAACAGCCGTCGCAGTTGTTCTGATGCCCCAGGTGCATCAACCATCGCTTCTTCGACACGCTGCATAATCATCGCCAGCCGATTGGCACATATTACTTCTCCAATCGCCTGTTTAGATTCAAAAAATTTATAGATATATGCTTTCGAAAAACCAATAGCTCTTGCGAGATCAGATACCGTCGTTTTTTCATAGCCATAATGTGCAAAGTGTTGCATGGCAGCATCGACAATCTGGTCACGAACGTTGTGCCCGGCCGGACCACGTGTCGCATTTTCTGTTACAGACTGGATCATTGTTAAAACCTGACAGAGTAAAGGTGGATGAAAACTCAGTGACCACTGTTATTAATGGTCACATGTTAGGCTGAGCTGCGGTGAAAATCTACAGTCCGGATAAGATGGAGAGAGTCGGGCACTGTTTATGCGACTCAGTACCTCATCGGTGAAAAGCCTCAAACAATCGAATCTCCTCTGGATACGCCATAGTAGTGCCAGCTAAACATCATCTTGGTTAAATGTCAGATTCAGGTTTCTTGAGTGCTTCTTTAATTGAGCTGAATTATACTGTCTGGAATGAAGGCAAATTCAGTGGTTTTTTAATGATTTACATTATTGATGGCCAGATCACCTACAATTCTGACGACTGTACCCTGACGCACATGCCTACCCAGGAAACGCTGAGTCTGAGTATTTCTTCTGGTCGTCTTTTTGAGCAGCTACTGAATTCTCAGGGAGAAGTCCTGGCACGCGAAATCCTGCTGACTGAAGTCTGGGATAAATATGGCCTGCGCGGCTCAAACAGTAATCTGAATCAGTATCTAAGTATGTTGCGCAGAGCGCTCGCCGCTTATGGCTGTGAAAATTTAATTATCACCATTCCGAAAATTGGCATCAGACTCAACACTGACATCAGCATTGAACGTGAAAGCCCACAGGCTACGGATGTGACAGATGCCCAAACGGATGAGGTGAACGCTGAAGATTCTGGTTCAGTGGAGAAAAGCCACACTGTATTAACTGAGTCTGTTAATCAGGATGTAAGTGTCAAAAAACCGCTCCTCAACTTCAGTAAGGTGATTTTTTTCATTATTATATTGGTGTTACTGGGCAGTTCTCTCTGGTATTACGCGGGGCCTGGCTTTGATGAAAAGGGTTACTCTATGAGTACCATCAAACTGGAAGGCGGCTGCGAAGCGGTGATATTGCAAGGGCTCAATGTTTTTGAGAAAAAATCACTCAATAAAGAAATTACAGAAATCCTGAAAGAAAATAATCAATCCTGTATACCGGGACGCCGTATCTATTTTGACAAAAAAACCTCACTATCGACGACTAATTATGGCAGAACGATGCTCTCTGCATGCAATCTTAACAGTAGTGGTCATATCGTTTCCTGTGACAACTTCTATTATCTGGACTGGAGAACGTCTTGAAACGAAATGCCACGCTGACAATATCACTGGCTGCACTTTTACTGGTGATTTTTACAGGATTTAAATATTTCAAATCCCGGGCTAACGATCTGCCTTTCCGCTGCTCAGCATTCAGTCGCTACGAGCTAAGCCGTCATGATGCTAGTAGAATTGAGTTTGCTGTAACACAGGATCTGCGTTTTATCGATTCTGATACAGGATATCTGTTATTAAATGGTCAGGTTACAGTTGATGATAAGATTACAGAACTTAATCGGCGTATTGCGTTAAGTCAGGGCCGGAAAATAGACAGTGATACATACCGTTATAAAATCACAAAGATGATCACTTCTACGAATGATTCAACGCCAGGCGATGTCTTTAATATTTTGCTGGCTGAGATTACACTTGACCCCAATTATTTACAGCTGGACTTCACTCGGCTAAATGGGAATACCTATCTTATAAGTGGTCCCCTTTCAAGTTTATTTACCTGCCAGCGGTATTAAACCAGTCAGTTTTTAGTTGAAATTATACCCGTAAGACAGAATGCTCTTACGGGTGTTTTTCTGATGCCATTTTTCAGGCGCAACGTAAATCCCCCGTTGGCAATGAATATAGGCGTTCAGCTGAGCGTTATTTTAGTTTTTAAAATCCCTTTTGCCAGAGTATTGATAATACGGGTGACATGCATTTTGCCATCAAGACTTCAATGCGAGGAAAAAACGGAGCTTACCAAAATAGAGAGTGCAGAACTTACACTATATACACCTGCAGGTAAGATAGGGTGCTGGGTGCAAAATCTTTTTTTAGAGCTTTAACCTATATTGAAGTATTAAAATAGAATAAAAACCTAATTATTTGATTGTGGTGGATTTAAATGTCAATTTTGGGCGCGGTGTGTCCTAATTAAGCCTGACGGATGTGTTGTTATTTTATCAATACAGGACTTCACAATGATGGCTGAAAACTTTTATTCTCAATTTTGGCTATATCTCAACGCTGTAAGGCTTTTTTGTATGCCTGATATGACGAATCGATAACCTGTATGCTCAGGTGATTATGATTTCCTGAGAAATCGACAACGCTATCATTTACTTCGTTAAAATTCTGACGTTTGCTTTTGTCTGCTAATTTACAAGCATTTAAGTGGTGTAATGATATTTACTGATTTTTTTACTAATCACTAACCTTGTGTTAGTCAGATTGAGTTAATTATTATGTTTAGAGTAACCGAAAATCATGAGCGGGTCATTGATGCATTAGCCGGATATACCCAGGCTGCAAATCCAGATGAGATTTCGCGTGGGAAGCGTCGCTATCATCTTACTAAAGATAATCTACGCCGAATTATGTTCATTCTTGATGGTGATTTCTTACTCAAGTTAAAGGGCGATCATAAGGTGTTGAATGTCTTATCGGCTCCCTTTGTTGTCGGTGTTACGCCATCACTCGATGAACCTCCCGTTTATCTGGAAAGGATTGATTATGGAAAAGTCAGTTTTATTGATTACGATCTATTCTGGCAACTGATCTTCGAGAAAGACCTTTTCAATGACGCTATGTCTATTTTATCTGGCCAATATTCTGACCTGATGAACTATATACAGTTATCTAAAAATAATTCCTATGATGAAGTGGTTTCCTTAATCCGGCATTGGGAAAAGCTACCACCGCACCTTAAAAAACGATTTTCAGCACTTTGTCTGATTCAAAGTAGTTCACATCTTTCAAAAAGCTCAATTTGCAGAGTGCTGAAAGAATTGAAAGAGAAAGGTGAGCTCACCCTGGTTAATGGCAAGTTTACCTGATTATTTTAATATCTGAGATGCTTAAGGAAAAAATGGATTTTAAAGTTGTTTGTACAAATGAAAACTACTTCTTTCGGTTGGGCATCTCAAAAATAATTGAGGAGGCATTACTATCTGATTCATCTGTGGAGTTTTTACGAACTGACAGTTCACAAAGTTTAGGCCTGGCCGATTTTATACTCATTAATGCTGCTCAGTGGCGTCTTTATATGTGTCAGCCGGCCTACCGTGCTCGAAAGCCCGGTAGCATTATAATAGTGTTCACTGACGATGTTGAAGACATCACCCTTGAGCAACTTCCTGTATGCTATCGCTCTATTATTATTATTTCGCGCAATGATTCCATTCGGGATATTCATGAGAAAATCATTCGCTTCTGGGTCGGTAGTCAGGGAAACAGACAAGGTTTTCTACCGTCAGATTGCGCAGGTTGTGTTTTTGCACGTGTGACGATAGTCCAGTTGCAGGTGCTGAGTTTTTTAAAAAAAGGGTATAATGTCGGGCAAATAGCTAAGCATCTTAATCTTTCAGTTAAAACTGTTTACACACATAAGTATAATGTAATGAAAAAGTTTTCACTCAACGGTGACAGACAGTTTAACGCATTTATCAATGATCTTTCTTTGTTTGAGCTTTATAAAGGAATTATTGATACCCCAGAATCTTAATCGACAAGGTCTCTTTTTGATGTGGTTCAGTTGTTCTTTTTTGTCGGGTGAGGGGAGTGACAACCTTATGACATCGTTAAGAAAGAGTTTAACGAGCAGATGCTATCGTTATAAACATTCATACACGTTTCAGGATGCTGAGAATACCTAAACAACTTCATTTTTTCGAATAACAAAAAGTATGTGAAAATTAACCTGTTTATTAAGAATGTGCCTGAAATTAATGTTGAGAGAGTTAAATGGAAGTCGCCAATAAAATAGCAATCTGTTTTCTGATGCTGGCTACCGTGCAAATGAGTGGCTGCACGTCTAACAATGCTGAACCACAGCGCCTGACAATGCGTAATCCTGCCAGCGAGTGGTGTCTTCAGCGTGGTGGGAAACTGGTGCAGGAGGCATCATCCAGCGGCAGTGCGCTCTATTGTGTTTTGCCATCAGGAGAAAAGATTGAGCAGTGGGCATTATTTCATCGTGATCAATCGAAATAGTTCCTGGATTATTCGATAGCCAAAATGATGATGCTTAACTGTGTTGTATTATAAATGGTTTTGCCTGGTTTTGTCGTGAGTACTCATCACTGTTCAATCCGTTATTCACTCACTTTCCTTTACAACTGGACTGATTAACCTTTCTGGCCTCATTCCTGTCACAGGACATGAGGCTAAATTTTTTATTAAGTGCAGGCGTTGAAAATAACTGCTTTTATGAGTTGTTTTACAGGTTGTGCAATTAAAAATCTAAAAAATTACCGGAAGACACACCCTGCTTCCTGTTTCTGGACGCACTTTTCTACAGGTCTCTTACGTTATTATCCTGACTTTTTATGGTGTTTTTTCGTTGAAAGAAAAGGTGTGTTTATAATTTATTTCTGCACATATTAATTTCTGGATGCTAAAAATATCGGATGATGGAAGTTTTCTTAATTTATTAAGATAAAAAGATTTATTCATAGTGCTATCCGGAATTAGTTTAACTGTTCTTTTTACGAGCAGCACTTGCGTAATCCCAAATCAGATTAAACAGGTAAGCATAGACCAGAAAAAACAGCACCAGCCCGCATTCCAGTTTCAGCGCTGCGAGTAGCGAAATATTCAGCCACCATGCTGCAAAAGGTATCAGCACCACTAACAGTCCAGCCTCAAACAAAACAGCATGGAGGCATCTCATTCGCCAGTCTTTTTTAAATCCTGTTCGTAGCTGGATGCTGTCAAACATCAGATTGAAGAGGTAGTTCCATCCCATTGCAAGCGTTGATGAGACGATCGTCAACAGTGCCGATTGTGCGGGGGCAGCAGAGGCCCAAATCATCAGGATAATGAAGACAAGCACATTGGCAGCAACTTCGAAAACAACCGCGTGCAGCACTCTCTCTTTGGTGGTGCGCACCGGGGATAAATAGTGTTCCAAAGCAAACTCTCATTGATTAGTCAGGCACCGTAATGAGTGCAGGAAAAATGCAGGATTATCCTGCCATCAGTATTTGAATGCTAAAAAGGTTCTGCAGGGTGCCCGTTTTCGGTTTCAGAGCAACTATGTTGCTTCGGCTTTTGTTTCGGCATGACTGCGTTCCATATTCGATGTGATGATAACAACTCTTAAGCGGGGTAAACTATTAAAATGCCAAATGAATCCTAAATAGATTTATATTTTAATTTTTATAAAAATGTCAGGTTTAAGGGCTATTTAACAGCGGTGTCAATCTTTCTGAAACATTCATTGAGTACCCGAACCACGGTTGTCAGCCCAACCCCTGCCCTTAGGGCAACGTCTTTCAGTGCCATGTCTGCTCCTTTGAGGTAAACACCTCAAAACATCATGCGGTGAGTTTAAAACGCCGCGTTATCCTGCTGGTTCAGCCTTCTGCTGGACTATGACGGAGTTCAAAAATGAATAAAAAGCAACGTGTTGCCCTGTTGGGATGTGGCTTTATTGGCGAAGTTCATGCCACGAATCTTCGGGCGCATCCTGAGGGTGACCTGGTTTGGGTGGCCGATGCAGAACCTGCACGCGCTGACGCGTTCGCGACGCGCTTTTCGACCCGTGCAGCACCCGTGACTGAGGCGATCAATGATGCAGAGATCGATATGGTGTTAATCGCCAGCGCAACGCCGACTCATGCCGATTTGCTGGAAACCGCCGCCCGTGCCGGTAAAGCAATCTACTGTGAAAAACCGATCGATCTCTCTCTTGAGCGTGCACGCTCAGCTGTGGCTAATGTCCTCCCTTACAACGTACCCGTCACTGTGGGGTTTAATCGCCGTTTCGATGTCAGTCATCAGCAGCTTAAACAGCAACTCCGCCTGGAGCGGATTGGGCCGGCAGAACTGATACAAATGGTCTGCCGCTCCTCAGCCATGCCGCCGCTGAGCTATCTGAAAGCTTCAGGTGGCCAGATGCGCGATCAGGCTATCCACTTTTTTGACCTGCTGCGCTGGCTGAATGAAGAGGAAGTCACGGAGGTTGCCGTTATGGGGGCAGCGCTGGCGTTACCCGCGATCAGCGAATTTGAAGATGTGGATACCAGCACGTTGCTATTGCGGCTGCACGGCGGGGCGCTGGCACAGCTGGACAATGCTCGCCGCACCGGTTATGGCTACGATGAACGTATCAGTGTGATGGGACCGCTCGGGATGCTCGAATCGGCTTCTCAGCCACAGCGGGGAGTCAGCTGCTATCAGGGTGCGCAGATTCTGCAGCCGGGGCTGCTACCTGACTAGTTTAGCCGGGTGCAGCCCACTTACTATCTATGCCCATCTGGATGCGTTTATCCGCTCGCTGAATGGTGAGCAGATTGACGATCTGCCAAACCTTGAGGATGGTCTGAAAGCACAGGCCATTGCGGAAGCCGCCGTAATTTCGCTGGCAGAAGGGCGCTTTTGCCAGGTGGAAAAACTGCGGATTTGATCACGCACGGCAGGCTGATAAAAAATAATTTTATTTTTATCGAATAGAAACCGGCGCTGAGGTGTTTACCGTACAGCGCCGCGATAGCGGACTGCATCCGGCGGGCTTTATCGCCTGCCTCACAGACCCGATAAGGATAAATTATGACAACGCGTTCTGGTATTTCTCTGCTTGCTGTTCCGGCTCTATTGCTGATGCTGCACTCTCCGCTGAGTATGGCGATGGGTGATAATGACAGTGATAAAAAAACGCCCGACTGTCCAAAAGGTCAGGTTTATGACAGTCATACTAAAAGCTGTGTGCCCGAAAAAACCAGCAAGTTGAGTGACGATGATAAAACGCGCTACGCCTATCATCTGGCAAAAAAGGGCGAATATCAGGCGGCGCTGAACCTGCTGGATACACTGAAAAATCAGGATACGCGTGAAGCGTGGAACTACCGTGGTTATGCCACCCGCAAGCTGGGGCGTACCGATGAGGGTATTGGCTATTATCAGCGCGCCATTGCGCTTGATCCTCGTTACGCTAAAGTGCGTGAATATCTGGGCGAAGCCTGGATGATTAAAGGGCGCCCCGATCTGGCTCGCGAACAGTTAAAAACCATTGCCGGAATTTGTGGTACAGATTGCGAGGAGTACCGCGATCTGCAAGCCGCGATCAATGGCCATCCTGAGGTCTGATGCGGCAGGGAGGAGCGAAAAATCACTCACAGTGACATCCGTCAGCACCTTGCGGAACATCTGACGCGGCTCTGGCGTTATGGCTATGTGTTGTCACACAACCGTGACATGGCAGAAGAGCTGGTACAGTCAACCTGCGTGCGCGCGCTGGAACGCAGCGCGCAGTTCATGCCGGGTACGCGTATTGATCGATGGCTGTTTTCCATCCTCCATTCCATCTGGGTTAGCGATTTACGCGCACGAAAAGTGCGGCAGGGGCAGGGATTTGTGGATCCCGATGCGCTGCTGGCCGCGGATAATCACGCCACCAGCGACGACAATCGCCATTTCCAGCGCATTATGCAACACGTCAACGCCTTACCCGAGGCACAGCGAAATGCGCTGTTTCTGGTTTACGTGGAAGGACTCACCTATCAGGAGGCAGCAGAGACGCTGGCTGTCCCGGTTGGCACCATTATGAGCCGTCTGGCCGCCGCACGCGCCACGCTAGCCAGACAGCCGGCGACCACGCCCTCACCGCAGGAGAAACGGAGATGAACAGGGAAACTTTTACGCCGCCGTGGCGCGATGAGGCGATTGTCGCCTGGCTGGATGGTGAGATGACGCCGCGAGAAGCTGCGCAGTTTGAACAGGCGATGGATGAGGATGCTGAACTGGTGGAGCGGGTTGCGCATTTTCAGCACACCAGTCTCGATTTTAAACAGGCTTTTTCGCCGCTACTCGAACAGGCACCACAGGCCAGAATGGCCCAGCGCCTGGCGACCATTCCGGCACCCGAGGCGGCACCCGAGTATAGTCGTCGCGCGCTTATTGCCGCATCGGTCAGCTTTTTACTGGTGGGCAGCGGCATCGGTTTTCTGGCAAGACCCTCAGATGATGCGAAGGATGAAAGTCAGAATATCCGCGATCTGGAGGCGCGATATATGTCGCTTTACAGTGCTGAAACGCTGGCCGATACCCCCAATGACGCCGCAATGCTGCAGAGAGGTCTCGACCGTACACGGCTGGATTTAGGATTGGAGCTGCACCCGCAGCAACTTCGCCTGCCAGGCGCTGAACTGAAAATGGTGCGGATCCTGCGTTACGAACGAACGTCGATTGCACAGATCGCCTGGCTGCATGCTGATTATGGTCCGATGGCGCTCTGTATCTCGCCTGCACCACAGGATTCGAACCCGATTACTCAGGAACAGCGCCACGGCATGCAGCTGGCCTGGTGGAAGCGCGGTGGCTATCAGTATGTTCTGATAGGGCGTAATCCCTCTGCTCAGTTGGCTGCCATCGCTAAAGCATTGGTGACCACGCTCAGTTAAAAAAACCTGTCCCTGAGCGTTTGCTTCAACAGCGATTATCTGGCCTGTGCGGCAATTATCAGCGCAATGTTTACCCGATCATCAACCACTCCAACCAATCGATCCATTCCAAAGGCAGAGCGGGAAATAGCAGTGGAGGCATGCAGCGCCAGAGAGCGTGACGCCGGATCAATTGTTTTACCACTGTCCAATGAGGCCTGCATTACCACTGACCGGCTGACATTTTTAACCGTTAGCACGCCAAAAATACGGTAGTTACCCTCACCCAGTGAGGCAACACGACTGCTCACGAAGTGAATCTGCGGGTAACGCTCAGCATCAAAAAACAGATCGCTTTTCAATTGCCAGGTCAACAGACTGTTCGATGCCACCAGTGTGCCCACTGGAATATTCACTTCGATACGATCGTCATGGTCTTCATCCGGATTAAGTGTCACCGTGCCAGTCACACCCTGTAGTCTGGCTTGCGAAAAATCGTGACCAAAGGCACGCCATGAGAGGCCAATCGATGTTTTATCAGGTGTTATGGTATAGGTTACTGGCGCGGCGTAAAGTAACGGACTGAGCAGGGCGAACAGTGTGCATAAACAGGCGACACGCATCATCACAATTTTCTCTTTTTAGGCAGACCAGACGTTAACGCCTCAAACCACGATCTTATTCACTTTTTTTAGCACTGTTTTCACCCTTCAGGTACAGGTAATCTGACAAATATTAACTGACTGTCATCTTAGTTTTACCAAAGTGTAATAATTATTGTTAGGGCTGAACATTAATAACGAACAATATTAAGAATACATTAAGACGCTTTTATCGGCGGATGTTTTCGGTGAAATTAACAGGATACTGATTTGGTCAGGAGTCGTCTGGCGTGTCAGTCTGTATTTATTTCATAAAATCATTTGGTTAGATTGAGTTCCGTGTGTTGCCTCTCTGGTGAAGGTTTCTGATCTGAGAAGTGGCAGCGCTTGCTACCTTAAACAGAACATCAATAAATCAAAAATTGAGAGCTGAGTCATTATTATTAACTTAAATGTGAACTTTTTCGTAAAACCCTAACTCACTCTTCTTTGATTTTATTGCAATGAACACTATTCATTTAATGTTCAGTTAAGTTTCATACGTTAGTTTGTATTAGCAGTCCGGTAACCTCAATTCCAGAACGGGAAAATAAGGTGTCGATAACGCCATAACCGGATGTTGATATTTCGCTATTTCAATTCTTTTGCCGGCGTTGTGTCTGACTAACAATGCGCGACAGCTAATGAGTTTGATCTGCAGGAGTTTTAGCATGGATTTTTTGCCATTTTCCCGCCCTTCATTTGGTGATGAAGAGCTGGCTGCTGTTAAAGCGGTATTTGACTCTGGGTGGATAACAACAGGCGCTAAATGCGCGGAACTGGAGCAGGCTTTTGTACAACTGACTGGCAACCAGCACGCCATTGCTGTGAGTTCTGCCACCGCGGGGATGCATGTAACGCTGATGGCGATGGGAATCGGGCCTGGCGATGAGGTCATTACGCCGTCCATGACCTGGGTCTCCACTCTGAACCTGATCACGCTGCTGGGCGCCACGCCGGTGATGATTGATGTCGACCCTGACAACCTGATGGTGACGCCGGAACTCATAGCTCAGGCGATTACCTCACGTACCCGCGCGATTATTCCGGTGCATTACGCCGGTGCTCCCGCCGATCTCACGCCAATCTATCAGCTTGCTGAGCCGCATGGCATCGCCATTATTGAAGATGCGGCTCACGCGGTGGGCACGACTTATCACGAAAAGCCGATCGGGCATCGCGGCACAGCTATTTTCTCTTTCCACGCCATCAAGAATATCACCTGTGCGGAAGGCGGCCTGGTGGTGACCGATGACGCTGCTCTCGCCGATCGTATTCGCAGTCTCAAGTTTCATGGCCTGGCGGTTGATGCTTTTGATCGCCAGACCCAGGGGCGTCTGCCACAGGCAGAAGTGATGATGCCGGGCTTTAAATATAATCTGCCTGATATCAGCGCAGCCATTGCGCTGGTGCAGTTACAGAAGCTACCCGGTTTTATTGCTCGCCGCCGTGAGATAGCTGAGCGCTATCTGGAAGCGCTGCACACGCTGCCGTTCACGCCACTGTCACTGCCTGTCTGGCCACATCAGCACGCGTGGCACCTGTTCATTATTCGCATTGATGAGCAGCGCTGCGGTCTGACGCGTGATGCCTTTATGCAGGCACTGAAGTCGCGGGATATAGGCAGCGGATTGCATTTTCGTGCGGCGCATACCCACAAATATTATCGCGAGCACTATCCCGATTTACGTTTACCTGCCAGTGAACTGAATAGCCAGCAGATGTGTTCGATTCCGTTGTTTCCGTCAATGACGGATCAGGATGTCGGGCGTGTGATTCAGGCTTTACATGACATTGCCGGAGCCTGAAATGCGCGATATCAAACCTATCAATATGCTCTCCGTGGTCATCCCGGTTTATAACGAACAGGAAAGCCTGCCGGAATTGCTGCAGCGGACCAGCGCGGCATGTGACGCCATTGAAATTGAGTATGAAATTCTGCTGGTGGATGACGGCAGCAGTGACCGCTCAGCCGAACTGATTGAACAGGCTGCCATCATTCCCGGCAGCCGCATAACGGGCGTACTGCTCAATCGCAACTACGGTCAGCACTCCGCCATTATGGCCGGATTCAGCCAGGTCCGTGGCGATCTGATTGTGACACTGGATGCCGATCTGCAGAACCCTCCGGAAGAGATCCCGCGCCTGGTTGAAGCTGCGCGTCAGGGGTATGACGTGGTGGGTACCGTTCGTCAGCAGCGTCAGGATACCTGGTTCCGTCGCAAGGCCTCGCGCACACTCAACCGGCTGATTCAGCGGGTAACCGGCAAAGCGATGGGCGATTACGGTTGTATGTTGCGTGCCTATCGTCGGCATATCGTCGAGGCGATGCTCAATTGTCACGAACGCAGTACGTTCATTCCGATTCTGGCCAACACCTTTGCCCGAAACACCATTGAACTGCCGGTACTCCACGCCGAGCGGGCCTTTGGCGATTCGAAATACAGCTTTATGCGCCTGATCAACCTGATGTACGACCTGGTGACCTGCCTGACCACCACGCCGCTGCGATTGCTCAGCGTAGTAGGCAGCCTTATTGCTCTCTCCGGCTTCGCTTTCTCGCTGGTGCTTATCGTATTGCGACTCTTTTTTGGTGCGGCATGGGCGGGAGATGGTGTTTTCGTCTTGTTCGCCGTGCTGTTCATGTTTATCGGTGCCCAGTTTGTGGGTATGGGACTGCTCGGGGAGTATATCGGGCGAATTTATAACGACGTTCGGGCGCGTCCGCGCTATTTCGTTCAACGCATTGTTCAGGCTCCTGAAGAGCCTTCAGTACAGGATACTCAATCATGAAGACCGTTGTTTTCGCCTATCACGATCTGGGCTGTGTCGGCATCAATGCACTGCTTAGCGCAGGCTATGAGATCACCGCCATTTTTACACACAACGATGTGGCTACCGAAAATCACTTTTTCGGCTCAGTCGCGCGTCTGGCGGCAGAGCACGGCATTCCGGTCTATGCACCGGACGAGGCGAATCACCCAATCTGGCTTGACCGCATCCGCACCATGGCGCCAGAAATGATCTTCTCCTTCTACTATCGCCATCTGCTGAGCGATGAGATCCTGCAATGCGCTGAAAAGGGGGCTTTTAACCTGCACGGTTCACTGCTGCCAAAATACCGCGGTCGGGCGCCACTTAACTGGGCGCTGGTCAACGGTGAGACGGAAACCGGCGTTACGTTACATCGCATGGTGAAGCGTGCGGATGCCGGTAATATTCTGGCGCAACAGAAGGTGGCCATTGAGGATGCAGACAACGCGCTGACGCTGCATCGTAAACTGACTCAGGCTGCAGAGCAGTTACTTAACGACGTCTTACCTCGCCTGCACACGGGTGAGGTCAGTGAGACGCCACAGGATGAGAGTCAGGCGACCTGTGTTGGCCGTCGCACGGCCGAAGATGGCCGCATCGACTGGAATCAACCCGCAGAGAAGATTCACAATCTGGTCAGAGCGGTTACCGATCCGTGGCCAGGCGCCTTCGCCTTCGCCGGTTCGGTTAAATTTATCGTCTGGAAGAGCCGGGTTCATACGCACCCGCATCAGGCGAAGCCAGGTACGGTGATTTCTAAGCAGCCATTCCTTATCGCCTGTGGTGAGGGTGCACTGGAAATTCTGACCGGACAGTCTGAGCATGGCGTTTACATGAATGGCAGCCAGCTGGCGCAAAGCCTGGGCATGGTGCCTGGCGCACTGCTCTATTCAAAACCGCAGTCGGCGCTGCAACGTCGTACACGCGTGCTCATCCTCGGGGTTAACGGCTTTATTGGTAACCATCTCACCGAGCGTTTATTACAGGATGAGCATTTTGAAGTCTATGGCCTGGATATCAGTTCAGACGCCATCAGCCGCTTCCTGGAACATCCGCGCTTCCATTTCGTTGAAGGGGATATCGCTATTCATTCCGAATGGATTGAGTATCACATCAAAAAATGTGATGTCATCCTGCCGCTGGTGGCGATCGCCACGCCGATTGAATACACCCGTAATCCGCTGCGCGTCTTTGAGCTCGATTTCGAAGAGAACCTGAAAATCATCCGTGACTGCGTGAAGTATCAGAAGCGCATTATTTTCCCATCCACCTCTGAAGTCTATGGCATGTGTACTGATGCCAGCTTCGATGAGGATAGCTCCAATCTGGTGGTCGGGCCGATCAACAAACAGCGCTGGATTTATTCGGTATCGAAACAGCTGCTGGACCGTGTGATCTGGGCTTATGGCGAAAAAGAGGGGCTGCGTTTTACCCTGTTCCGTCCGTTCAACTGGATGGGACCGCGTCTGGATAACCTCAATGCAGCACGCATCGGCAGTTCTCGCGCGATCACGCAACTTATCCTCAATCTGGTTGAAGGTTCACCGATTAAGCTGATCGACGGCGGCAAACAAAAGCGCTGCTTTACCGATATTCAGGATGGTGTGGAAGCATTGTTCCGCATTATCGAAAACAAGCAGCAGAATTGTGATGGTCAGATCATCAACATCGGTAATCCGGACAATGAAGCCAGTATCAAAGAACTGGCGGAGCAGTTGCTGGCCAGCTTCGAGCGTCACCCGCTGCGCAGCCAGTTCCCGCCGTTTGCCGGTTTCCGCGAAGTGGAAAGCAGCAGTTACTACGGTAAAGGCTATCAGGATGTGGAGCACCGCAAACCGGCTATCCGCAATGCGCGTCGCTTACTTGGCTGGACGCCAACCGTCACGATGGATGTCACTATCGACAACACGCTCGATTTCTTCCTGCGTACCGTTGAGCAACAGGCTGATAAGTGATGAAGAAGATCGGTCTGCGGATTGACGTAGATACCTGGCGCGGCACGAAGCAGGGTGTGCCGGCGCTGCTTGAGCTCTTCCAGCGTCACGCAGTGCGGGCCAGCTTTTTCTTCAGCGTGGGACCGGACAACATGGGCCGCCATCTCTGGCGGCTGGTGAAACCGGCGTTTCTGATGAAAATGCTGCGCTCCCGCGCCGCATCACTTTATGGCTGGGACATTTTGCTCGCCGGAACGGCCTGGCCGGGAAAGCAGATGGGCCGTGGCCTGCGGAACATTATGCAGGATGCCACACGTCAGCATGAAGTCGGTCTGCATGCCTGGGACCACTTTGCCTGGCAGACCTGGGCGGGGGTCTGGCCGCAGGATAAACTGGTTGAGCAGATAGCACGCGGCACCGAAACGCTCAGTGAAATCCTTGGTCATCCTGTTAGCTGTTCGGCCGTTGCAGGCTGGCGTGCTGATGGTCGGGTCGTTGCCGCCAAACAGGATTTTGGCTTTCACTACAACAGTGACTGCCGCGGCAGCGGGCCATTCAGGCCCATACTGCCAGATGGCCAGATCGGCACTGTACAGATTCCGGTGACGTTACCCACATGGGATGAAGTGGTTGGCCGTGAGGTCAGCGCAGAAGGCTATAACGATTACATTCTGGCGAAAATGCTCGCTTCTGATGATGGCGCTGTCTATACCGTGCATGCCGAAGTGGAGGGGATTATTGGCTTACCAGACTTCGACAAATTGCTGAATGCAGCAACCCGTAATGGCATTCAGTTCTGTCCGTTAAGCGAGCTATTGCCCGACGACCTGAGCACCTTACCCGTGGGAAGGATCGTCAGAGGTGAAATTCCCGGACGGGAAGGGTGGCTGGGCTGCCAGAAACTGACTAAAGAGGCGAACTAGTGCGGATACATAAGAACACGAAGTGGCTCATTTTTTTTAGCTTTTTCATTCTCTATTACCTTCTGCCGCCTATGTTCCGCGACCTCTGGCAACCGGATGAGACGCGTTACGCAGAGATCAGCCGGGAGATGCTGGCAACCGGTAACTGGGTGACACCACACTTCTTCGGTCTTCGCTATTTTGAAAAACCGATTGCGGGTTACTGGATAAACTCACTGGGCCAATGGCTTTTCGGCCATAACAATTTTGGTGTACGAGCAGGATCAATATTCTCAACAGCGATAACCGCCGCGTTGATCTTCTGGCTCGGCAGGCGGATGTTTGGTTCGGTCCGCACCGCTGCTGTGGGTTCTCTGATTTTCCTGAGTTCACTGCTGGTTTATGGCGTTGGCACCTACGCCGTGCTCGATCCGATGCTGATGCTCTGGCTGGCGGCTGCAATGTGCAGCTTCTGGCTGGCGACGGAGGCCAGCGGCCGAGCCGGGCGCGCGGGCGGCTATCTGCTGCTGGGTCTCGCCTGCGGCATGGGATTCATGACCAAAGGATTCCTGGCACTGGCGCTACCGGTGCTGGCGATTCTGCCATGGGTGATCTGGCGAAAGAGAATACCTGAGCTGCTTTGCTTCGGGCCGCTGGCGATTCTCTCTGCCGCAGCAATCAGCGCACCCTGGGCGCTGGCGATCTATCATCAGGCCCCTGATTTCTGGCACTACTTCTTCTGGATTGAGCATATTCAGCGCTTTGCAGAAGATAATGCACAGCACAAAGCCCCTTTCTGGTACTACCTGCCGGTTCTGCTGCTGGGAACGCTACCGTGGCTGGCGCTGTTACCGGGTGCACTGATGACAGGCTGGCGCGAGCGTCAGCAGAATCCCGGCGCACTGTATCTGTTGAGCTGGACGGTGATGCCGCTGCTGTTTTTCAGTCTGGCAAAAGGCAAGCTGCCGACCTATATCCTGCCCTGTTTTGTGCCGCTGTCGCTGCTGATGGCCCATTATGGGCTGAACGCGGCGCAGCGGGCAGGGCGCGCATTAACCGTTAATGGCTGGATCAACCTGATTTTCGGCATCCTCACGCTGGCAACTGTGCTATTGGTGCTCGCGCCCTGGAGCGTAACGCATCACCCCCTGTTTGCTACTCATGAGATGCTGAAGCTGGGACTGGGAGCGCTGGCGTTTCTCATCTGGGGACTGGCGGGCGCATACAGCTGCCGATTTTCACAACGCCGCTGGCTGGTGGCCGCGCTTTGCCCGCTGGGGGTCGCTCTCTTTATTGGCTCAGCTATCCCGGATAAAATCCGTGATGCCAAACAGCCGCAACACTTTGTCTCTGTGATCAGCGAGCGTCTGGCATCCAGTCATTTTATTCTGGCGGACAATCCGGGCGTGGCATCTGCCGCAGCCTGGCACCTGCAACGCAGTGATATCGGCTTCTATGATAATAAAGGTGAGCTGCAATATGGGCTGAGCTATCCGGATGCACAATCCCGCTTTGTCTCTCAGGCAGATTTCGGCGGCTGGCTTGCCGATCATCGCCGCATGGGAAGCGTGTCACTGCTGTTACTGGTTGATTCCCCACACAGTGATATTGGCGAGGATGTGCCGGTTCCGGATGAGGTCTATCGCCAGGGCCGGCTGGTCTGCCTTTATTACGGTCAGATGAAGTAAATGCTACTGCTGATTGTGCTGGTGAGTCTGCTCAGCTGCAGCGCGCAGCTGTGTCAGAAACAGGCGACCCATGCGGCATCAGGCCGCATCCGCTTAAGCTGGATTGGCGTAAGCGTGCTGCTGTTAGGTATCGCAATGCTCCTCTGGCTGCTGGTGCTGCAGCGGGTGCCCGTCAGCCAAGCGTATCCCATGCTGAGCCTTAATTTCATCTTCGTTGCGCTGGCCGGACGCATTTTGTGGCGCGAACGGCTAACGCTTCGTCAGATTTCAGGCACGCTGCTGGTGGTGACGGGCGTCGCGCTAATGGCGAGCCAGCTATGAATATGAAAGGGTACGGATGGGTCGCATGTAGCGTGCTGCTGGTCTCAGCGGCACAGCTGATGATGCGCTGGGCGATGCCGCGCCTGCCCGATGTCAGTAGCCTGACGTCGCTGCCAACAGTTGCCATACTGCCTGCCTTTTTGCTGCTGGCCGGGTTGGGAGCTTATGCTGTTTCCATGCTCTGCTGGATTCGGGCGCTGCACTATTTTCCGCTTAATCGGGTCTATCCACTGCTCAGCCTGAGTTACGTGCTGGTCTGGCTGGTGGCGGTTTGCTTACCGGTATTTCACGAAGCATTTAGCTGGCGTAGCTTAGCTGGTGTGGTGATTATTGTAATCGGGCTACTGTGCATTGTTGTTAAGCCCTGAACATTCTGTATTTTACTATTTCCGCAATGAACACCGTTTTTATTAACGTTTCCGGGCGGTAATTAATGCCGTCATAATGGATTATTTAGCGTTTTCATGATAAATATCCATTTTGTTATCGTTTTCGGGCGACGGATAAAGGATTCAACATGCTGGTTGGCTTTAGCGCACTGTGCGAACGTTATGCTATCAAACTGGCGCAGCCCTTACGCGTGAAGTCAGCTATCGGAACCGTACGCTCTCATCATGAAGGCCAGGGACAGGTAGAAAATTATTATCCACCAGGCTATCAGCCGGAAGATGATTTTGCGGGTCACTTTGCCTTTGGTCTCAAGTACGAAGAGATCCATCTGGAGTTTTTCGCACGCCTGTTTACGACTATCGGACCACAACCTTTGGAAGCGTGGTGTCGGCAGGAACCGTTCGGACAGTATGCGCGACGGGCCGGCTTTCTCTATGAATGGCTGACTGGTAATACCTTACAGGTACCGGACGTCACCAACGGAGGCTATGTTGAGGCGATTTCATCCAAAGCGTATCTGACCCGAACGACCGTGAACCGTAACAGGCGCTGGCGCATCAATAATAATCTGCCAGGATCCGCTGATTTCTGCCCGCTGGTGCGCAGAACCGCAGCCATTGAGCAGGCGCTCACGTTCGATCTCAACGATGCTTTGCATGATCTGGATAACACCTTTGGCGCGGATATTCTGATGCGCACCGCCAACTGGCTGACATTTAAAGAGTCACGTGCCAGTTTCCTGATTGAGAAAGAGGCGGACCAGGGCGATCGTATTCAACGATTTGCCCACGTTATCGCGCAGTATTGCGGCCAGCTTGAGGATCCACTCAGCGATGCCAGCCTGCATAAAATACAGCAGGGCATTCTCGGGCAGGATGCGCTGGGATTGGGGCTGCGACGTTCGCCCGTGTTTGTCGGACAGTCGACCATGCGTGAAGATATCGTCCACTATATTGCGCCACACTATGATGATGTTCCGCGCTTTATGAATGGGCTTAAAGCCTTTGAGCAGGCTACGCGGGGTGCCGCACCACTGGCTCGTGCGGGGGTTATCGCGTTTGGCTTTGTCTATATCCATCCGATGCGCGACGGCAATGGCCGCATCCACCGTTTTTTAATCAATGACACACTGATTCGTGATGGGGCGATACCGGATGGCGTGATCCTGCCGGTTTCAGCCACCATCACCAGTTCGATGGATTTTCGGGTCGGTTACGATCGCACGCTGGACGTATTTTCTAAACGGCTAATGCGGCGCTATGCAGGCTGCTATCGGTTTGGCGAGTTGAAAACCTATGAAGATGGCACGCGGAGTAATTTCACTTTCACCGACTATGAGGATGCCCGTTTCGCCTGGCGTTATCCCGACTTAACCGAGCATGTGCTCTATACCTGCAGAGTCATCGAACACACGGTCCGAACTGAGATGGCTGATGAAGCGCGCGTATTGGTGATATTTCAGCGCGCTCAACAGCAGCTGAAGGAGGTCGTTGAGATGCCTGATCAGGACGCCAGTCGTATTATCCGTTCGCTGAAAGAAAATGGCTGGCAGATTTCTGGCAAGCTCAAAAAAACGTTCCCGCTGCTGGACGACACAACGACTGCACAACGGATTGTGGAAGCGGTCAGGTCAGCGTTTGAGACCCACACAGACTAAGTATTCAGGTGTCATGTGAGGTCGCTGAGCACTGCATTTAGCAGAGCGGTTTAAGTTTTGTGGCCAGCGCACCTATATCGCTGACAATCAAATCCGGTGCAGGTGCCAGCGGGTAAAGTGCCTGTCCTTTGCGGGTAACAAATGCGGTTTTCATTCCTGCGCGTTTTGCTCCACCCACATCCCAGCCATGAGCAGCCACCATCATGCACTGTGATGCAGGCTGATCCATTTCCTGCATTGCCCAATGATACACTTTCAGATCGGGCTTATAAACCTGCACCTGTTCCACACTGAGAATGCGCGTGAACAGCCGAGCCAGTCCGGCAGAACTGAGCTGCTTTTCGGCCAGTGCCGCAGAAGAGTTGGTCAGCGCGACCAGTGTAAATCCCTGTTGCTGCAGAGCACTCAGTCCTGCGGCGACATCAGGATGGGCTGGCATGGCTGCGATAATGTCAGCCAGCGGTGTTGCGTCTGGAGGCAGAGTAATACCATAGCGTGTGGCGGTCATCTGCAGCACTGCTTCGGCGATATCACCAAAGTTATGCCAGCTGCCGGTCACAGACTCCACGAGTGAATGATGTAACAGCGAGGTAAACCAGGCTTCAGCACGTTCCGGTAGGTCACCGAGTCGCTGCGCGACAACCCGGTTCAGCTCAGTGGTATCCAGCAGGGTCTCATTGACATCAAAAAACAGGGTGCCGCTGTAGGGTGCGGGGTTATGACTGTCGGTCATCGTGCCTCCGGTTGGTTTAATGGATGTGACAGGTGAGGCGTTAAAGACGCTTTCTGAAGGTAGAACACCGGTGAGGATTGCTCAACATCGGGTGCTGCGATAGTTTAAAATCAAACTGGAAAATCTGATGTGATTCAGGAAATTAGTCATGCGCATAATACTAATTATGTTAAACATCGTGCCCGACTGGGCGATTCTTAATCGAAAAGCACTTTACCTTTTTTAGCCGAATCCATTGCTCTTCCGGATTCCTTAGGAACAACAAACGCCTGCCGTACCCATATCGCCCGTGGCTTGGGTTGATGCGACAAGGCTATTCAACGTGATGGCGTTATCCTCGTGGCTATGTTTGTCTGTAAGCATAACCTCGTCTTCCTCCTTTTCTGACGCATCCGGCGGCAATACCAGACAGGTAAAATCAGCAAAGGGAACGCGAAGTCACTCACTCCGCCAGTCCCCCACCCATTCGCTCATCGCCGCAAAGCCATAGACGGCACCAGCCGAACCCGGATTTGCCGTCTGACCCTAACCGGTTAATCCTTTCTCGTAATTTTCGCAGAATCCGCCGCCGGCATATAAAGGGCAAGCAGACATAATCACCGACTTCAATTCGCTCAACCCAAACTACGCCCGGCCCTTACTTACTTCTTATCCAGCGACCAGGTCGCGCTGCGGATATCCACCTTCACCGGCAACAGACCAATCCGGGTAAAGGTATCCGCCAGTGCCTGCTGCTGCGTAAAGACTTCAGGCGTCATCCGTTCTGCACCAAACGGCATCCTTGCCAGCGCCTGCTGCCAGATCGGCTGGGGCAGACCGGTTGAGGTGGACATGATTTTAGCCGCCTCTTCATGATGCTGATTGGCCCACGTGCTAAGCGTGTCCAGCTCATCCACCACCTGGTCGGCGATTTGAGGATAAGTATCTGCGAACTTGCGACTGGCAAGATAGAAGGTGTAGTGCGGCACCAGTCCCTCGGCATTTTTAATCAGCCGGGCTTTAGCGTTGGTTTCCACTTCGGCGTAGTAAGGATCCCAGATGACCCAGGCATCCACCGCGCCACGCTGGAAAGCCGCGCGCGCATCGGCGGGCGGCAGATATACGGGTGTAATGTCCTTGTAGCTCAGCCCTGCCTTCTCCAGCGCGGTGACCAACAAATAGTTAACGTCAGAGCCTTTATTCAGCGCCACCCGCTTGCCTTTAAGATCCGCCACGCTTTTAATCGGGGAGTCTGCAGGCACCACAATCGCTTCGGTTTTAGGGTTAGCTGGCGAGTGTCCCAGATAAACCAGATCGGCCTGTGCGGCCTGGGCAAATGTCGGTGGCGCATCGCCGGTGGCGGCCAGATCGATACTGCCGATGTTTAAGCCCTCCAGCATCTGCGGCCCGGCCGGGAACTCAATCCAGTGCACCGCAATCCCCTGCTTCTTAAATTCCTGATCCAGCGTGCCGCGATATTTCAGCAGCGCGAAGATATTAGCTTTTTGAAAACCGATATTCACTGTATCGGGTTTCTCTGCAGCTGCCTGGGCGTTAAATGCAAAACCCGCCTGGGCGGCAATAATCATTGCGCTGAATAAAACTTTTTTCATCTCTCATTCCTGAGTCTGTTTGTTGTCAGCGCAACATAACAAACGCAGATTGAAGCGCTTAGCGAGGAAATGTTCGATACTTAGCTAAAAAAACGCTATGGATGCCAGACTGACTCGCGTACGCGAATAGCCCGACTGAATAACCCCAGCGCATAAAAGCGGTCAGCGATGGTTTGCTGTTCCCGGATGATGGCCAGGTTCATTCGCTGAGTCTGATGGCTGCGCCGGGCTAAGGCGTGCATCAGTGAGGTTGCAGAAATGCCAAGCTCGCTGGAGAGCAACGCGGCGGCTTCAGTATGGTGTGCATCAATGTAGCGGCCCGTCTGTTCCAGGGCGGTGAGCAGGATCTGCAACAGATCGCCCGACTGCGCAGCAAATCCGCGTTCGGCAAGGTAAAACTGATGATTATTGACCCGACCAGTGCCATCCGCTATCACCCTGAACTGTCCGCTGTTCTCAGCATCACTGAGGAGCGGATCCCACATCATCCAGGCATCTACCGCGCTGAGGTCGCTGGGCGTCAGTGGATATTTGGGGGGGGCATAGACAATGCGTACCTCATCCAGCGCTAATCCCGCCTCATCCAGGATTTGCAGCAGCAGATAGTGGACATTAGAACCACGATTCACGGCGATGCGTTTGCCTCTGAGATCGCCAATCTGCTGAACCGGGCTATTAGTGGGTACCAGCAGTGCCACGCTCTGCGGAGCGGCAGGTTCCCAGGCGACATAGACCATCGGGCTGTTGCTGGCTTGCGCAAACAAGGGAGGAACTTCGCCGGTGGTCCCGAAATCGACCTCCTTATTGCTCAGCGCATGGAGGAGCTGTGGACCCGCTGGAAACTCGCTCCACAGCACGCTGACGCCCTGATCGCTCAGCTGCTGCTCAAGCGACTGACGCGCTTTCAGAATGCCAAGGTTGCCAAACTTCTGATAACCGATACGCAGTTCACGCTCCTGCTGAGGCTGATGATGAGGAGAGGCGTCGCGCTGACGCAATGAGGTGCGGCGGGGTTTAATCACACCCAGATGCCCCAGCTGGGTACGCAGTGTATGACGGCTGATGCCCAGCAGCGCGGCCGCCTGTAACTGATTACCCTGCGTGAGTTCCAGCGCATTTTTTACCAGCGCGGCGATCACTCGTGGATAGAGTGGCGTCTCACTCTGCTGCATCTGCTGACGTAAAAACTGGTCGAGCGCCTCCTCACCGGAGGGTAAATCGCTGCCAGCAATGGCGTTCAGCCGCAGCTGTTGCGGCGTGACCAGCGAGGTCCTGCTGAGTAGCACCGCATTGTGCAGCGTGTTCTCCAGCTCACGGATATTACCCGGCCAGCTGTAGTCCATTAGCGTGGCGACAGCATCTTCACTCAGCCGTAACTGAGGACGTCCCAGACGTCGCGCATAGAGTTGCAGAAAATGACTGGCCAGCACCGGAATATCTTCGCAGCGCTGGCGCAGCGGCGGCAGTGTGACGCTGGCGACATTGAGACGGTAGTAGAGGTCTTCCCGGAACCGCCGTTCACGAATCGCCACAGTCAGATCCCGGTTAGTGGCCGCAATCACCCGCACATTGACCTTTATCGCTTTAGACGAGCCCACGCGAGTGATCTCGCGCTCCTGGAGTACGCGCAGGAGCTTCACCTGCAGCGACGGACTGAGTTCACCGACTTCATCCAGCAGCAGCGTGCCGCCTTCTGCTGCTTCAAACCAGCCACGATGGCGATCCTGCGCGCCGGTAAAGGCCCCTTTCTCATGACCGAACAGCTCTGACTCCGCCAGGCTCTCGGTGAGTGCCCCGCAGTTGACCGCCAGAAATGGCTGCCGGCTGCGGGCGCTATGATGATGCAGATAGCGCGCCATCACCTCTTTGCCGGTGCCGGTTTCACCGATGATCAACACCGTTGCATCGGTAGGTGCGAGCTGATCCAGTACGCTTTTAAAGGCGCGCGATGCGGGATCAATTAACTCAGGGCTGGATATCTGCATCTTGTTTACCGGATTAACAGGAAAGCCATGACCATACCGCGTGGCAGTGGCGGAAACGAGGGGGCGAAACGAGCCGGGTTGTTGCCATTACAGCAGTCTGCAGCTTTATCTGCCGCAAATGCAGCAGGATAGCGCAATTCCTGATTGTCATAACTTACTGAAGTTTAAGTATAAAAAAACAAAATGCACACTGGCACACATTCTGCAAATAGCGATATAACCAAAGGGTTAGTCCCTATGTAATAAATTCAAATATCGTTATAAAGGAATTTGCTAATGAGCCATGCGACAAAGGAAAATCTTAACCTTTTCTGGTTTCTGCCCACCCACGGTGATGGACGCTATCTGGGCACCACAGAAGGCGGCAGATCGGTTGATTTACCCTATTTACAGCAGATTGCGCTGGCGGCAGATAATCTGGGCTACTACGGTGTATTAATCCCGACCGGTAAAAGCTGCGAGGATTCATGGCTGGTCGCCTCGGCCCTGGCGCCGGTCACCAAAACGCTGCGCTATTTAGTGGCGGTTCGCCCTGGTCTGCAACCGCCGAGCCTGGCGGCGCGGATGGCGGCCACGCTGGATCGTCTATCCGGCGGACGTCTGCTGATTAACGTGGTTACAGGTGGCGATCCGGTGGAGAACAAAGGTGACGGTATCTTTCTGAGCCATGAAGAGCGTTATGCAGTGACCCGGGAGTTTCTTGAAGTTTACTCCCGCCTGATGAAAGGCGAGAAGGTCGACTTTGCGGGCGAGCATATCCGCGTAGAAGGCGCAGAAATTCTTTTCCCGCCGGTGCAGGAAAAGGGCCCGCCGCTCTATTTTGGTGGCTCGTCAGATGCGGCAATTGATGTTGCAGCGAATCAGATCGACACCTATCTGACATGGGGCGAGCCGGTTGAACAGGTGGCGGAAAAGCTGGCGGTGGTGCGTCAGCGAGCGCAGGAGAGCGGCCGTACTCTCTCTTATGGCATCCGGTTGCATGTCATTGTCCGTGAAACCGAAGAGGAGGCCTGGGCGGCTGCGGATCGGCTGATCTCTTATCTGGATGAAGAGACTATCGCCGCCGCGCAGAAGATCTTTGCGCGTATGGATTCAGCCGGACAGGCACGGATGAGTGCATTACATCAGGGCTCGCGAGAGAGCCTGCGCATCGCTCCTAATCTCTGGGCTGGCGTCGGTCTTGTGCGCGGCGGTGCCGGAACCGCACTGGTGGGCAATCCGCAGCAGGTTGCCGATCGCATCCGGGAGTATCAGGCGCTGGGCATCGGGAACTTTATTTTCTCGGGCTATCCGCATCTCGAAGAGGCACACCGCTTTGCTGAACTGGTGATGCCGCTATTGCCGCTGGCCGCCAATACCGAAAAGAAACAGCGCAGCGTGAACACAGGTCCGTTTGGTGAAACCATTGGCGGTGACCGTCGTCCTGACAAACAGGCCAGCGCCAGTTAGCCAGTTAAAAGAAGAGAAGGCTTGTGTATGTTACAACAGCAGATTGTCATTATCGGCGGTGGGTTCACCGGTACCGCGCTGGCGATCCATCTGGCCCGGCTGGGTGAGTCGGGATTGCAGGTAACGGTCATTGAACCGCGCGCGCAGCTTGCGCAGGGCGTGGCATATGGCACTACCGATCCAGCTCACCGCATTAATGTGCCAGCCGCCAGAATGCAGCTTGCAGGTGATGACGAGGGTGCATTCGACCGCGACTATCGCGCATCACCGGCTTTTAGCGCCGATCCGCAGGCACTGTGGCATGACGATAATGTTTACCCGCAACGTGGTGAGTTTGGTCGCTGGGTCAATGCGCAGTTTGAGTCTCAACAGCAGCGCTCACCAGTGAAACTTAACCATCTTCGTGACAGTGCGGTCGCTTTTAAGAATGGGGTGGTGACCACGGCTTCTGGGCAGCAGATCCGGGCCGATCAGGTCGTGCTAGCGATCAGCCATCCACCGCCGGACCTTCCTGTTCTGCTGAAGTCGCTTCAGGACCATCCGGGATTGATTGCTAACCCGTGGCAGAGCGATGCGCTGGCACAAGTCGCCCCTGACGATCGGGTAGCAATCATCGGGTCAGGTCTGACGATGTCAGATGTGGTGGCGTCGCTACATCGTCAGAAGCATCGTGGAGCGATCACCGCTTTCTCCCGCCGTGGACAGCTTCCGCGTGCAAACCTCAGTGGCAGTTCAGAGAATTACACGCTGGATTACAGTCAGCCGCAGACTGCTACCGTGCGCAGTTGGTTACATCGGGTGCGTCAGGAAGTCAGAAATGCGGCGGCGATGAATCTGCCCTGGCAGCTGGTACTGGATGACATCCGCCGTAACGGTCAGCGCATCTGGCAGAGTCTGTCGCTGCACGAGCAGCAACGCTTTCTGCATCATCTTCGCCCCTGGTGGGACGTCCATCGCTACCGGATTGCACCGCAGGTGAGCCAGGTTCTCAGCCAGCAGCAGGCCAGCGGTCAGCTGTCGTTGCTGGCGGCGCGCCTGATCGCAGCCGAATCGGGTGGCGAAACGCTCCGGCTGACGCTGCGCCTGCGTGGCGCGCAATCGCATATGCTCGAGGTAGAGAAAGTGATCGTCACCACCGGCCCCGCGCACAACGCTCTGCTTAACAGCAACGCGCTGTTGAGACAGCTGCAGGGTGACGGCGTGATTCAGCCCGATCCGCTGGCGCTGGGAATCCATATTAATGCGCTGTCACAGACGCTGAATGTTAACGGTGAAGCGAATTCCAGTCTCTACGTCGCCGGGCCTGCCGCTCGGGGTCGTTTTGGCGAGCTGATGGGATTACCGCAGGTGGCGGAACATGCTGAATCTGTCGCACGGCAACTGCTTAGCACCCCGCCGCTGTCGTTCAGCGAGCGATGTCCTGGCTCACTGACTTACTAAATCCCCGACCTTAAACCACATTATAAATAGTGGGCGGCAAGCGATTGCCGCATCCGCTCAGGAGTCGCTATGTCATCGCAACGTGAAATTCGCCTGAATGCTTTTGATATGAACTGTGTCGGTCATCAGTCACCCGGCTTGTGGGCGCATCCCCGTGACCGCTCATGGCAGTACAAAGACCTGGAGTACTGGACCGATTTAGCGCGCCTGCTGGAGCGCGGTAAGTTTGATGGGCTGTTTATTGCTGACGTGCTGGGTGTCTATGACGTGCTCAACGGTAATAACCATGCCGCTATCCGTCAGGCTACGCAGGTGCCGGTAAATGATCCGCTGGCGTTAATCACGCCGATGGCCATGGTGACAGAACATCTGGGCTTTGGCCTGACTGCCTCGCTCTCCTTTGAACATCCCTACCCGTTTGCGCGACGGATCTCGACCCTGGATCATCTGACCAAAGGTCGCATTGGCTGGAATATTGTGACCTCCTATCTTGAAAGTGGTGCGCGCAATATCGGGCATCAGGCTCAGACGGACCACGATGCGCGCTACGACTATGCCGATGAGTATCTGCAGGTCATCTATAAGCTGCTGGAAGGTAGCTGGGAAGACGGTGCTGTCCTGCGCGATCGTGAACGTCAGATTTTCAGCGACCCGAAAAAAATCCATCCGATTAATCATCAGGGCACGTTTTTCCAGGTGCCGGGCATTCATCTTTGCGAGCCGTCACCGCAGCGCACGCCGGTGCTTTATCAGGCCGGTGCCTCCAGCCGCGGTAAAGCCTTTGCAGCTGAGCATGCTGAATGTGTATTTGTCGCGGCACCGTCAAAAGTGCTGCTAAAGAAAACCGTAGCGGATATTCGACAAAGGGCTGCAGAGGCAGGACGCGATCCGCGTTCAATACTGATCTTCAATCTGCAGACGGTTATTGTGGGTGAAACCGACCTGGCGGCGCAGGCGAAATGGCAGGAGTACAAAAGCTATGTCAGTTACGAAGGCGCGCTGGCGCTGATCTCGGGCTGGACAGGTATCGATTTCGGGCAGTATCAGCCGGATCAGGTACTGAAGCATCTCCATACCAATGCCATTCAGTCGGCGGTTGAGACATTCTCTACTGCCGATCCTCATCGGCAGTGGACGGTGCAGGGTCTGGCAGACTGGGTGGGCATTGGCGGCTTTGGTCCGCTGCTGGCAGGCAGCGCCGAAACCGTGGCTGATGAATTGCAGAGCTGGATTGAAGAAACCGACGTTGACGGGTTTAACCTCGCCTACGCCGTGACGCATGAGACTTTCACAGATGTGGTGGAATTGCTGGTGCCGGAACTGCAAAAGCGTGGCGTCTACAAACAGCACTATCAGCCCGGCACGCTGCGTGAAAAGTTGTTTGGACAGGGGCCACGACTGGCCTTGCCGCATCCAGGGGCCGGTTATCGTCGGACCGCGGACATAGAACAGCAGATAAACAGCGCCGAAATGTCGGGATGAGACGGGACGTTCACTGCCAGGCGTCATGCCTGAACCCACGCTTTATGGGCTGGCAGTAAACCGTGATTTTCAGGTTTTAAAACACAAATGCTTTGCTTCTCACCGGATGAATCCAGCTATTCATCCGGCTTTTGTCGTGAACAGTTTATGTAAATAACTTATTGAATATACTGAAATAGTTATCTTTATTTGTTGGTTGTTAGCTGGCCCGGAAATGCCTATAAAACCCTCGTTACCTGCTGAATATAATAACGAGGATACGATGAGTACTTTAAATATTGACGACACCCTGACCGCCCCGCCGCCTCACTCCTCACCGGTTGGTTCGGTGAGTGATGTGGCCCGGCTTATCAACAGTCATACAGAGAAAAATAGCTATGCCCGCTGGATCGTTTTCCTGGCACTGGGGGGCGTGTTTCTCGATGCTTACGATCTCACCACGCTCTCCTATGGTATTGACGATGTAGTGAAAGAGTTTGGCTTAACCCCAGTCCTGACCGGACTGGTGACCTCTTCGATTATGATTGGCACCATCGTCGGTAATCTGGTCGGCGGCTGGCTGACTGATAAATATGGCCGCTACTCAGTGTTTATGGCGGACATGCTGTTCTTTGTGGTTTCGGCTATAGCTGCGGGCCTGGCACCCAATGTCTGGGTGTTGATCGGAGCGCGCTTTCTGATGGGAATCGGAGTAGGAATCGATCTGCCGGTGGCCATGGCCTATCTGGCGGAGTTCTCTAAATTCTCCGGCAAGGGAAACAAAGCGTCGCGGCTCGCGGCCTGGTGTCCGATGTGGTATGCCGCCTCATCAGTCTGCTTCTTTATTATTTTTGCACTCTATTTCCTGCTGCCCGCTGAACACATCGACTGGCTGTGGCGTGCCTCGCTGCTGTTTGGTGCCGTACCGGCGCTGCTGATTATCGCGGTGCGCAGTAAGTTTATGAATGAGTCACCACTGTGGGCAGCTAATCAGGGCGATCTGAGCGGCGCCGTGCGTATTCTGCGTGACTCCTACGGCATTGTTGCGCATGAGGAGCAGACCGCTAAAGCCGAAACTATTAAAGCGACACCGAAAGTGCGTATCCGCGTACTGTTTCAGAAGCCTTACCTGGAACGTACCGTCGTCAGCGCAGTGATGAACGTCTGTATCTCGTTTGAGTACACTGCCATTGCTTTCTTCCTGCCCTCCATTCTGGCGCAGTTCCTTGGGGCGGGCGTCTTTGAGACGATTTCCGCTTCGCTGGGTCTGAATGCGTTGTTTGCTTTTACCGGCGGTTTGCTTGGCATGCGGCTGGCCTGGAAATTCCCTTCACGGCATGTGGCGATTGCCGGCTTTGCGCTGCAGTTTATCGCGTTGATTTCGCTGGCACTGATCGGTCATCCGCAGGCCACCCTCGGTGTGGTGTTTGCTGTACTGTTGCTGGGACTCTGGCTGTTTGCCGAAGGATTTGGACCTGGCGCACAGTTAATGATCTATCCGGCGCTCTCCTATCCGACCCACATTCGTGCAACCGGTGTTGGTTTTAGTCGCTCGCTCTCTGGCATCGGAAGTGCGCTGGCGTTGTTTATCCTGCCAGTTTTGCAGGCTCGTTATGGCACTAATATGTTCTGGATTGTATCTCTTGCCGCCCTTATTCCCATTTTTTTCCTGTTGATTATCCGGTTTGAACCGACCCGACAGGACATTGATGAACACCCCGAATCAGGAGAAGATCATGTCTGAATTAAGTCGCACTGAATTTGCCGCACTGACCGAACAGTTCAGGCCACTGTTTATCCGCATTGCTGAGGGTGCCGCCGCACGTGAAGCCGATCGCACTCTGCTGCATGAGCCGATTCGCTGGCTGAAAGCGGCGCGATTCGGCATCCTGCGTATCCCAAAAGAGGAAGGTGGTTTTGGTGTTTCATTGCCGCAGCTCTTTTCCCTGCTGACTGGCCTGGCCGAGGCTGATTCGAATCTGCCGCAGGCACTGCGCGCGCACTTTGCCTTTATTGAAGATCGTCTGAACCAGCCAGAGAGTGAAGATCGGCGGCGCTGGTTTCGCCGTTTCGTGGATGGTGAGTTGGTGGGTAGCGGCTGGAGCGAGATCGGAGCGGTTAAGCTGGGTGAGGTCAACACTCAGGTCTCACCCACAGAGGGAGGATGGCGGATCAGTGGCGAAAAGTTTTACAGCACCGGCACACTTTATGCGGACTGGATTGATGTCTATGCAAAGCGTACTGACAACGGTCGTGACGTGATTGCCCTGGTAAACACCCATCAGAGTGAGGTGGAATGTGATGACGACTGGGATGGCTTCGGGCAGCGTCTGACCGGTAGCGGCACAACACGCTTTAATCATGCCTGTGTGGAGCAGCCGAACGTTTATGATTTCAGTGAGCGCTTTCGTTACCAGACCGCATTTTATCAGCATGTATTATTAGCCACGCTGGCGGGTATAGGCCGGGCCATAGTTCGTGATGTGTCTCAGGGTGTTGCGCACCGTAAGAGGATTTACAGCCACGGCAACGCGCCTCAGGTCAAACAGGATGTGCAGGTTTTACAGGTTGTCGGTCAGATCAGCAGCTGGACCTGGGCTGCTGAAGCCGCCGTGGATCGGGCGACCCACTCATTACAGCGGGCATTTGAACTGCAACTAAGCGGTGTTAAAGAAGCAGAGCTTCACGCGGCTAACGTACAGGCAGAGGTTGAGTCCGCCCGGGCGCAGGTGGTCGCGGTTGAGTTAGTGACGCGTGCCGCCACTGAATTCTTCAATGCCCTTGGCGCTTCCGATACCCGTGTCAGCAAGGCGCTGGACCGGCACTGGCGCAATGCCCGGACGGTCTCATCACATAATCCAGTGATCTACAAAATACGTAACGTGGGTGACTGGGAGGTAAACGGTAACGATCCGACGTTTATCTGGCAGATTGGTAACGGCGATTAAATATATTGTTGATGGAAAATGGGGTGCGGGAGTAACGTTCAGTCTGATAATTAAATTGAACGCTATCTGGTGTTTATTTTCACTTTACAGGTGCAATCGGAAAAAATTCGCGTCAGAATTTTTAGCCCCAATGGTTTTTATAATTTTCAGGTATTGAATTAATGTATTTGGGTTGTGTCATCAATTAACTGCCTGCCGGGACCGGGCGGCAGTTAATTGAAAATCCTGCAGTGCTGGAGTAGAAAAAACAGCTTCGTAATGCGAAGCTGGTTATCATCCTACCGAACGTGCTGTTAAGGCTGGCTCACAGGCTCTGGCATTGCTGAGGAGTGGTGAGTTGAAATCTTCCAGCCCTGACCATCCCAGACATAAGTAAACGTATAACGTGCTGTGACGTGCGTATGGTCTTTGAAGGTGAAAGTATAAACGCCGGTATCAATAGCCTTATTACAACCCATTCTGATGGTGCGCGAATCGATTTTGCCGATTGGACCTTTTTTCAGGAAGTCTTTGAAATAATCAATACGTTCCTGATCGGTTAATCGTACTTTATTTGAAATGGTTGGCAGTAAAACGGCATCGCTGACATATAACTCAGAGACTTTTGTCGCGTCGCCGGTTGCCAGAGAATCGTTCCATTTATCAAACAGGCTGGCGACATCCTGTTCAGACACTTTTATACAGGTAACCGGTTGCTGTGCTAACGTAATTGCTGGTGCAGTGATAAAGCCCAGAAGGCACAGTGCGAGTAAACTTTTTTTCATTATTTTGACACCTCATTTTTTTCCAGCGTAATCGCTGTACCACGCGATTGGCTGGAGTCACCGCCTGTGCTAAGTGAGGTAATAAAGAAATATCCAGCACCTTTTTTATCGGCTTCATTACTCATGGCATTTATGGCATGAGATTTCCCACCACGAACGCCCGAAATTGATATACGATCTTTAATCGTGTAATCACCTAATTCAGCACGCTGAACCAGTGTGGCAGCGAATGACGAACCTGTCAGTGCCAGTAATGAGAATAATAAGATTGCTTTTTTCATGGATTGAACCTCGATATCAGTAAGGTGATTAAATGCCTGGTAAGGAAAATAGCGGAATATTCTTAACAGCCAAAATTAAATCTTTAAAGTCTATGTAATTAGGTTTTTATGCTGAGGTTTGGAGTTTTTTTT
>NZ_JARHXL010000019.1:0-442444 GCF_029222565.1 Pantoea sp. Cr_R13 | reverse complement strand
AACAGAATCTGCCTGGCGGCTTTAGCGCGGTGGTCCCACCTGACCCCATGCCGAACTCAGAAGTGAAACGCCGTAGCGCCGATGGTAGTGTGGGGTCTCCCCATGCGAGAGTAGGGAACTGCCAGGCATCAAATTTAGTGTGCTGATATGGCTCAGTTGGTAGAGCGCACCCTTGGTAAGGGTGAGGTCCCCAGTTCGACTCTGGGTATCAGCACCAGTTAAGACACGAGTTCGGTAAATAAAAGAATTTGCCTGGCGGCTGTAGCGCGGTGGTCCCACCTGACCCCATGCCGAACTCAGAAGTGAAACGCCGTAGCGCCGATGGTAGTGTGGGGTCTCCCCATGCGAGAGTAGGGAACTGCCAGGCATCAAATAAGAGAGAGCCCTTCGCGTATGCGAAGGGCTTTTTTCGTTGTGGAAGTCCGCAATAAAACGCCCTCATAGCAGTCCATCACTCTTCACGTTTATCATCAGTGCATCAGTGCATCAGTACATCAGTACATCCACGCAATGAGCGCATTCAGACAGTTTTCAGGAAATAAAAAACCCGGCACCAGGCCGGGTTGTAAGATCACTGAGCCAGTAATCAGTGAATAACCTGCGATAAAAACGCCCGTGTGCGCTCCGATTTAGGGTTCGCAAAGAACTCCTGCGGTGGCGCAACTTCGACGATCTCACCCCGATCCATAAAGATCACCCGGTCAGCCACGGTTCGGGCAAAGCCCATCTCATGGGTGACGCACAGCATGGTCATCCCGTCTTCAGCCAGACCAATCATCGTATCCAGCACTTCTTTAACCATCTCAGGATCCAGCGCTGACGTTGGCTCATCAAACAGCATAATTTTAGGCTTCATACAGAGTGAGCGGGCGATGGCGACACGTTGCTGCTGTCCACCAGAGAGCTGGCCTGGAAATTTATGGGCATGCTCGGCAATGCGCACGCGTTCCAGATAATGCATGGCCAGTTCATCTGCTTCCTTCTTAGGGATCTTTCTCACCCACGAAGGTGCCAGCGTACAGTTCTGCAATACGGTCAGATGCGGGAAGAGGTTAAAGTGCTGAAATACCATGCCCACTTCGGTGCGCACGCGCTCAATGTTACGCACGTCATCGTTTAGGTGGATACCGTCAACAACAATGCGACCCTGCTGATGCTCTTCCAGATGATTAATACAGCGGATCGTCGTCGATTTGCCGGAGCCGGAAGGCCCGCACAGCACGATGCGTTCACGGGGTTTGACCTGCAGGTTGATGTCTTTCAGTACGTGAAACTGCCCGTACCATTTATTCACGTTCTCAAGCGAAATCATCAACGCGTCGGAAGTGTGTGTCATAGAGTCAGTCATGTAAAACCTCAGTGCGATGTACGCCCGGTGTGAAAGCGCTTTTCCAGATACTGGCTGTAGCGCGACATGCTAAAACAGAAAATCCAATAGACCAGTGCAGCAAAGACATAACCTTCAGTCGACATCCCCAGCCAGGTCGGATCGACCGTTGCCTGCTGGACGCTGCTGAACAGATCGAAAAGACCAATGATGATGACCAGGCTGGTATCTTTAAACAGTGCAATAATGGTGTTAACCAGACCGGGAATGGTGAGTTTCAGCGCCTGTGGCAGAATCACCAGCATCTGCGTCTTCCAGTACCCCAACGCCAGAGACTCGGCTGCTTCATACTGGCCTTTAGGCAGTGCCTGAAGACCACCGCGAACCACCTCTGCCACATAGGCGGACTGGAACAGAATGACGCCCACCAGTGCGCGCACCAGCTTGTCGATGTTAGTGCCTTCAGACATAAACAGCGGCAGCATCACTGATGACATAAACAGCACGGTAATCAGCGGCACGCCACGCCAGAACTCAATGAAGATAATCGACAGCGTGCGGACCACCGGCATACGTGAACGACGGCCAAGCGCCAGCAAAATACCTAACGGCAGCGCACCGGCAATACCGACCGAAGCGATAATCAACGTCAGCGTTAATCCGCCCCACTGACGTGTTTCGACACGCTCCAGCCCCAGATACCCGCCATACAGCAGGAACCAAACAATCACCGGATAGATCACTGCCCATGCCGCAATGTAGCGTCCACGATACGGCAGGCTCTTCAGGAACATCGGCACAATCGACACCAGGCCGATCACCAGCGCCAGATTAATACGCCAGCGCAACTCATGCGGATAAAGCCCATACATGAACTGGCCGAAACGCGCATGGATAAAGACCCAGCAGGCTCCCTCTTTGGTGCAATCGGCGCGCGTGGTGCCAATCCAGTTTGCCTGAAAGACCAGCCAGTTCAGCGCGGGCGGAATAACGTGCCAGATTACCCAGATGCAGAACAGCGTCAGTAACGCGTTAAACCAGCTGGAAAATAGATTTTTACGAGCCCAAAGCCAGGCGCGACTGACAGGCGTCGTCGGGACGGGGGGCGTTTCATGCGTAGTCACAGACATAGTTATCCCGTTCTCTTAACGCTCAACTAGCGCAATTTTGCGGTTATAGAAGTTCATAAGCATCGATATCAGCAGACTGATAATCAGGTAAACGCCCATCGTGATAGCGATCGTCTCAATAGCCTGACCGGTCTGATTGAGCACCGATCCGGCAAACAGCGACACCATGTCGGGATAACCGATAGCGGCGGCGAGTGAGGAGTTCTTTACGATGTTCAGATACTGGCTGGTCAGCGGCGGAATAATGACGCGCATGGCCTGAGGGATGATGACCTGGCGCAACGTTACCGGATTCGGCAGACCCAGCGATCGGGCGGCTTCATGCTGACCATGTGGCACAGACTGAATCCCTGAGCGGATCACTTCAGCGATAAACGATGAGGTATAGATCGACAGTGCCAGCGTCAGTGCCGCCAGCTCCGGTATCATCACCGAGCCGCCGCGGAAATTGAATCCACGCAGTTGCGGCACATCCCAGTGCATCGCTGCGCCAAACCCAAGATGCGCAAGCAAAGGAAAGAGAACCAGCATTCCAACGGCTGCGGGCCAGGTGCGACGTAACTCACCGGTTTTTAACTGGTGCTGGCGGTTAAAGCGGTATAGAGCATAGCTCACCGCTACCGCCAGAAGCAGTGCGATAACAAACGGCCAGCTGCCAGGTGCATAGGTCGGCCACGGAACATAAAGTCCGCGATTACTGACATACGCCAGATCAAACGCATTCAGCGCCTGGCGTGGGCCTGGCAGATTGCGTAATACCGCGAAGTACCAGAAGAAGATCTGAAGCAAAGGCGGGATATTACGGAAAGTTTCAATATAGATATTTGAGAGCTTCCGCAGCAGCCAGTTGTCAGACAGGCGGGCAAGACCGACCGCGAATCCGAGAATCGACGCGAAAACAATACAGAGCGCAGAGACCAGCAGCGTGTTGGTTAATCCGACCAGAAACACGCGCGCGTAGGTATCTCCCTCCGTATACTCGATAAGATGCTGAACGATGCCGAAGCCGGCAGTGCGTTCAAGAAATCCAAACCCCGATGTAATGCCGCGATTGTCCAGGTTAATAATGGTGTTATGCACCAGATAACCCACCACACCAAGCACCGCGACGACTGCTATGAGCTGATAAATCCAGGCGCGAACCGTGGGATTACCAAATGAAAAATCCCTTTTCACGGTTGGGCGTTGTGACATGTTGAAACCTCAATACGAGAGCTGGGGCAGGGCACCGCAGAATACGGTGCCCGATTGGTGAGGTCTGTTAACGTACCGGTGGTGCGTACTGGATACCGCCCTGATTCCACAACGCATTCTGGCCACGTGCGATCTTCAGTGCGCTATCTTTACCGACGTTACGATCGAAGCTTTCCTGGTAGTTACCTACCTGCTTAACGATGTTGTAGGCCCACTTATTATCCAGTTTCAGGTCTTTACCAAAATCACCTTCGGCACCCAGGAAGTGTGCCATGTCTGGTGTCGTTGGTTTGGCTGTCATCTGGTCGACGTTTTTCGAGTTAATCCCCATCTCTTCCGCATTCAGCATGGCATAGAGCGACCATTTGACGATGGTGAACCAGTCATCATCACCACGACGTACCAATGGCCCCAGCGGCTCTTTGGAGATCACTTCTGGCAGAACAATAAAGTCGTCAGGCTTGCCGAGCTTAATGCGTAAGGCGTAAAGCTGAGACTGGTCAGATGCCAGCGTATCGCAGCGTCCACTATCCAGTGCTTTCGCAGATTCATCAGAGCGGTCAAAGGTCACTGGCGTATATTGCATTTTGTTGGCTTTAAAGTAGTCCGCCACGTTCAGCTCGGTATCGGTACCTGACTGAATACAGACCGTCGCGCCATCCAGCTCTTTCGCACTTTTCAGACCGGCTTTCTTGTGAGTCAGGAAGCCGATACCGTCGTAATAGTTCACGCCCGCAAACAGAAAGCCCATGCCGCCATCGCGCGATGAAGTCCAGGTGGTATTGCGTGAGAGCACATCCACTTCGCCTGACTGCAGCGCGGTGAAGCGCTCTTTCGCAGTCAGCGGGGTATATTTCACTTTGGTCGCATCGCCAAACACAGCGGCAGCCGTCGCCCGACACACATCTACATCGATACCGGTAAACTTGCCACCCGCATCTGCGTAGGAGAAGCCCGGCAGGCCGTCACTGATACCACATTGAACAAAACCTTTTTTCTTTATCGCATCCAGAGTGGTGCCTGCGTGTGCTTGCTGAGCAATGCCAACCAGTGAGGCGGCGGCGATCAGCGTAGAGAGCATCATCTTTTTCATAAAGCATCCTGTGTGGCGGGATCATGTTGTTATGTTTGCGCACTTTAATGTGCGTTTTTTTCCTGTCTATGGCGGTCAGCCATCCACGACTTTGCAAAGCTGATGCCAGTTTTGCAGAATCCTGAATTCCTATGAAAGAACGGTTAATAATCGGAAGTACTTAGAAAGTTTCGCTAATATGGCGCACCAAAAGGAAGCAATGCGAGTCGACTCGATCACAATTAGTGCAAATAGTTTCACTATATGGGAGCAGTGTGAGCAATCGCTCATGCGTATATGTACGAAGGGATGGTATTGCTTTTTAATGCGTAGAAAGTCACATCCCCAGCACTGACGGGGATTGGGGCTGGGTGGTGCTCAGAAGAGAGATTAAGTCAAATCAGCACGAGCAAAAGCGAGAAGGTGAAATATCACGCCAGCGATTGCAACTATAGTTACCATATTACCTGCAAATGTTTCACTAGTCTGGCGGTGAATTTGTGTGAACAGGCACAAATAAAAACGCCAGCCCGAAGGCTGGCGTGATTAACAGACAGAACTAAAAATCAGTTCATGCCGTATTTTTTCAATTTCTTACGCAGCGTACCGCGGTTGATACCCATCATCAGGGCAGCACGGGTCTGGTTGCCACGGGTATACTGCATCACCATGTCCAACAGAGGCTGCTCGACTTCAGCCAAAACCAGCTCATACAGGTCGCTCACATCCTGACCATTCAGTTGAGCAAAATAGTTCTTCAGTGCCTGTTTAACCGAATCACGCAAAGGTTTTTGAGTTACCTGATCCTGTGAGTTAACGGTAGAAACGGTCAGTACGTCAGAATTTACGCGTTGTTCGAACATAGTTCTTTCAGCTCTTTATTTCGTTACGCAAGATTTTCGAAGTATGCCTCCAACGCCTCCAGCTGTTCGCTGGCATCCTCAATGGCGTTGAATGTGCGCCGAAACTGGTCATTAGGGGCGTGCTCCTGCAGGTACCAGGAGACGTGCTTTCGCGCTATACGGTATCCCTTGCCTGAACCGTAAAAGTCGTGCAGCTCACGTATATGCGAAACAAGCAAGCGCTTGACCTCTGCCATTGGCAGCGGGGCAAGCAACTCCCCAGTGTCCAGATAATGCTGGATTTCCCGGAAGATCCACGGTCTTCCCTGAGCAGCGCGTCCTATCATCAGAGCATCGGCCCCTGTATAGTCGAGCACCACTCTGGCTTTATGCGGGTCAGTTATGTCTCCATTCGCGATAATCGGAATGGAAACACTCTGCTTAACTGTCCGAATGCTGTCATATTCAGCTTCTCCGTTGAACAGGCAGGCACGAGTGCGACCATGTATCGTCAGAGCCTGTATACCGCAGCGTTCAGCCAATTGGGCAATCGCGACACAGTTCCTGTTTTCAGGATCCCAGCCAGTACGAATTTTCAGCGTAACCGGCACATTCACTGCATTAACCACTGCGGAGAGGATAGACTCCACCACGGTGGGATATTGCAGCAAGGCTGAACCCGCCATTTTGCGGTTAACCTTCTTGGCAGGGCATCCCATATTAATGTCGATAACCTGTGCACCAGCCTCAACATTAATGCGTGCAGCTTGCGCCATTTCACTGGGATCGCAACCGGCAATTTGCACAGCGCGAATGCCTGGCTCATCACTGTGAACCATGCGTAATCGGGATTTGTCGCTAGCCCACACTTCCGGGTTAGAAGACAACATCTCAGAAACTGCCATACCTGCACCCATTTCGTGACACAGCGCCCTGAACGGCCTGTCGGTAATACCGGCCATCGGTGCTGCAATCAGTCGATTTCTCAGCTGGAGGTTTCCAATACGCATGAAGTCAGAATGGCCATACTGTGTCTGCAAGGCGGCGTATATTACGCATTTTTGCAGGAAGATGAAAGGCCAAACTTTGAACAATCAGCAAGAAAGATCAATGAAATCCGGATGATGATCGGGGATTATGATTATTAACCTTAAATATCAGTCAGTTAATTTTTTATGCTGAAATTGTGAACAAAAGTTTTTCCAGAAAAGTACGTCAATTCACCAGATAAAAAACGTCACATAACGTGATTAACGATACAAGCATCCATTTCAAATCGCAAAATCCCGCAGCTTACGCTGCGGGCTGGTTGAATGTTCTGTTAAGGCACTGTGGGCCGGTCAGTGCGATATCAGAAGGGGTAGACAGGCGCCAGATTCAGGATTTAATCCCAGTAATTCGGCACCACTCCTCTTTAACGGCAACCGGGTCGAGTGTGAACTCGCTGACATATGCTTCACAGACGCTCTCAGCCTGGCTCTCCAGGACGCCCGAAAGGCCCAGGTGTCCACCAGACTTCGGCAGTACACTGATCAGCGGTGCCAGTTCACGTAGCGGACCGGCCAGAATATTCGCGACCACCACGTCAGCCTGCAGGTTGTCAGGTTGCTGGTGGGGCAGATAAAGTGACAGGCGGTCAGAGACGCCGTTGCGCTCTGCATTATCCCGGCTGGCCTGAATGGCCTGCGGATCAATATCAATGCCAATTGCCTGAGCCGCACCCAGCTTCAATGCGGCGATCGCCAGGATCCCCGATCCACAGCCAAAATCGATCACTGTTTTGCCGTCCAGATCCAGACCGTCAAGCCAGGTGAGGCAAAGTGAGGTAGTGGGGTGGGTACCCGTTCCAAACGCCAGTCCCGGGTCAAGCATCACGTTGACGGCATCGGGATCCGGCACGTCACGCCAGCTTGGGCAGATCCAGAGGCGTTCGCCGAAGCGCATTGGGTGGAAGTTTTCCATCCATTCGCGTTCCCAGTCTTTGTCTTCGATCTGTTCGATCCGGTGGCGAAAACCGGCGCCCAGCAGCGGATGCTGCTCCAGCTCGGCAGTAATGACAGCCATGTCAGTTTCCGCATCGAACAGGCCGATCACATCAGTATCACCCCACAGACGCGTTTCGCCTGGCAGTGGCTCATACACCGGCGTGTCATGGGTATCCTGAAAAGTCACTGAAACCGCACCGATGTCCATCAGCGCATCGCTCAGCGTTTCCGCATGTTCACCTGAGCTGTTAATTTTGATTTGAATCCACGGCATAACGTCTCTCTTTCCGTCAGTGTTGCGGCGCGTCGACCGCTTGCGGCGCGCGTCCAAACAGGTTGCCCACTAAAAATGCCAGCAGGCTCAAAAGCAGTGAGGGCACAATGGGGTGAAAACCCAGTATCTGCAGGTTAAGGCTCGCCAGAAAAGCGTAGCAGCCTCCCCCCACCACCATGCCGGTGATGGCCCCAGCGGCATTAGCGCGTTCCCAGTAGAGGCCCAGAACCAGCGGCCACAGGAAAACCGCCTCAAGGCCGCCAAATGCCAGCAGGTTGAGCCAGATAATCATATCGGGTGGATTCCATGCCGCAATCAGCAGCAGGAGACCCAGTGCGAAGGTAATGGTGCCAGATAACAGTCGTAGCCGCGTCTCATTTTCCAGCTGTTGCGGTGCAACACGCAGATAGAGATCTTTAATCAGCGTGGCTGAAGCCTGTAACAGCTGGGCATTAATGGTCGACATGATCGCGGCCATCGGTGCTGCCAGAAACAATCCGGCGGCTAACGGTGGCAGTACGGTAATCATCAGGACAGGAATAACACTATCCGGCACAGTCAGGTTAGGCAGAATTGCCCGGCCCAGCGCACCGGCCAGATGCATCCCCAGCATCAGAATCACCACCACAATAGTGCCGAGAATAATGGCACGATGTACGGCTTTGCTGTCTTTATATGAGATGCAGCGCACCGCAGTATGCGGCAGGCCAATTACGCCAAAGCAGACCAGCACGACAAACGAGCTGAGGAAGGTGGGTGTAATGATTTCGCCGGGCCCCTGCGGCGACAGCAGAGCAGGGTCGATGTCATGCAGTTTCTGCACGGCCGTGCTCAGGCCGCCAGCCTGATGAATCACCGCGAACAGCAGCAGAAAGGTGCCAATCAGCATCACAATGCCTTGCATCGCGTCATTCAGCACGCTGGCACGGAATCCGCCGAACGCAGTGTAAAGCGCGATAGTGCCGCCAAAAATCAGCAGACCAGTGTCATAGGGGATACCTGCGGCGTTTTCAAGCAGCCGCGCCCCGCCAATAAACTGCACTGTCATGGCACCGATAAAGGCGATCAGCAGGCTCAGGCTCGCCAGCCAGATCAGCAGCGGGCTCTGATAGCGGGCGTAGAGCATGTCATTCAGCGTCACCGCATTATGCTTACGCGCCAGAATGGCAAACTTTTTCCCCAGCACACCTAACGACAGCCAGACGGCGGGCACCTGCACCATCGCCAGCAACACCCATCCCAGCCCATATTTATAGGCAGCACCGGGGCCACCAATAAACGAGCTGGCGCTGATATAGGTGGTAGTAAGCGTCATTGCCAGTACAAACCCGCCCATGGAGCGGCTGCCAAGGAAATATTCCGTCAGGAAACTGCCTTCGCGTCTTTTACGAACGGCAAATACCGACAGCGCGGCAATGACGACAAGATAAATTAGCAATGGCAGGATAATTTCACTGTTCACTTTTATCCTCCAGCGGCATGTCGCGGAAAATGACCCGCACCATCATCCAGCACAGGAAAATGAACAACAGGGGAGCAAACAGGCAGGAGAGTTCGAACCAGCGCGGCAGACCGGTGACACCGATTTCACTGCCACCCAGCCAGGCAGAGAGCCCCCAGGCCGCGAGCCAGAGCAGGGTGAGCCAGAGCGACCAGCGCGCCTCTTTATGAGCCTGTACAAAACGAGCGTCCATGATTCAACCTTAACGCCAGCGGAAAAAGAAAAAGGCCGGATTAACCGGCCTCTGACTACTCAGCGTTGCGATTACTTCTCGTGCAGGCCGAGTTTTTTCTCCAGATAGTGGATATTGGTTCCACCGTGCTGGAAGTTTTCGTCGGACATGATTTTCATCTGTAGTTCAACGTTGGTTTTGATACCGTCGATGATCAGTTCCGCCAGTGCATTTTTCATGCGGGCGATGGCCACGTCGCGTGATTCGCCGTAAGTGATCAGCTTACCGATCATAGAGTCGTAATAAGGCGGCACGGTATAGCCTGAATAAATATGCGACTCCCAGCGCACGCCAAAACCGCCTGGCGCGTGGAAGCGAGTAATTTTACCCGGGCTTGGCAGGAAGGTCACGGGATCTTCGGCGTTGATACGGCACTCGACCGCATGTCCGCGAATGATCACATCTTCCTGTTTGATCGACAACGGCTGGCCTGCGGCGATACGCAGCTGCTCTTTGATCAGATCAACACCGGTGATCATCTCGGTCACCGGATGTTCCACCTGAATACGGGTGTTCATCTCAATGAAGTAGAACTCACCGTTTTCATACAGGAACTCAAACGTACCTGCGCCACGATAGCCAATTTCAATACAGGCTTTAGCACAGCGATTGCCGATAAACCGACGCTGTTCCTCAGTGATACCTGGGCCTGGCGCTTCTTCGACCACTTTCTGGTGACGACGCTGCATTGAGCAGTCACGTTCGCCCAGATAGATCGCGTTGCCCTGACCATCAGCCAGTACCTGAATCTCAATGTGGCGTGGATTCTCCAGATACTTCTCCATGTAAACCATGTCGTTGCTGAATGCCGCTTTGGCTTCCGCTTTCGTCATGTTGATGGATTGTTCCAGATCTTTGTCGCTGCGCACGACGCGCATACCACGACCGCCACCGCCGCCAGAGGCTTTGATGATGACCGGATAACCGATGCGCTTAGCAAAGGCACGGTTCTTATCCATATCATCGGTCAGTGAACCGTCAGAACCCGGAACGGTTGGGACGCCAGCTTTCTTCATCGCATTGATCGCAGAGACTTTGTCGCCCATCAGGCGAATAGTGTCTGCTTTCGGGCCGATAAAGATAAAGCCGGAGCGCTCAACCTGCTCGGCAAAATCGGCATTCTCAGAGAGGAAGCCGTAGCCTGGGTGAATCGCCACCGCGCCGGTAATCTCTGCAGCAGAGATCAGCGCCGGGATATTGAGGTAACTTTTAACTGACTGCGCCGGGCCGATGCAGACAGTTTCGTCTGCCAGCAGCACGTGCTTCAGGTCACGATCCGCGCTTGAGTGTACCGCGACAGTCTTAATGCCCAGCTCTTTACAGGCACGCAGAATGCGCAGTGCGATCTCACCACGGTTAGCAATAACAATTTTATCCAGCATGATCTGCCCCGTTACTCGATGATAACCAGTGGCTCGTCAAATTCGACCGGCTGACCGCTTTCAACCAGGATAGCTTTCACTACGCCTGACTTATCAGCTTCGATCTGGTTCATCATTTTCATGGCTTCGACGATGCACAAGGTATCGCCAGCATTCACTTTCTGGCCAACTTCCACAAAGGCTTTCGCATCCGGGCTCGGCGTACGGTAGAAGGTCCCTACCATCGGTGAACGCACGATGTGACCACTGATTTCAGCCGGTGCCGCTTCGGCAGCCGCTGCAACAGGGGCTACAGCTGTTGCCAGAGCAGGCTGTTGAACCGGCGCAGCGTAAGCCTGCTGCATCATCGGGTAACCCGTATTGACAGGGGCACGACTGATGCGAACGGACTCTTCACCTTCAGAGATTTCCAGCTCAGAAATGCCAGACTCTTCAACCAGTTCGATCAGTTTTTTAATTTTACGAATATCCATGAGTGGGGTTCCGTACTCAGTTTGATTAATGAGATTGAGACAGGCGTTTTACTGCCGTTTGTAAAGCCCATGTGTAGCCGTCAGCGCCAAGCCCACAGATCACGCCAGCAGAAACATCAGAAAGATAGGAGTGATGGCGGAAGGGCTCGCGGGCATGCACATTAGAGAGATGAACCTCGATAAACGGTATTTCTACCGCCAGCAGGGCATCACGCAGTGCGACACTGGTATGGGTAAACGCGGCAGGATTAATGATGATGTAATCCACATTGCCTTTGGCCTCATGAATGCGATCAATCAGCTGAAATTCAGCATTGGTCTGCAGGTGGCTCAACTCCACATTCAGCTGGTCTGCCTGACGCGTCAAATCGTCCACGATCTGACTAAGCGTGGTATGACCATACTTCTCAGGTTCACGTGTTCCCAACAGATTAAGGTTGGGCCCGTTCAAAAGCAGAATATGTAATTTATGCGCCATCGTGCTGCCATCTCCCGCAATCATTGAGGCATCGCGTAAAATACCTTGCGAATCTTCATTTGTCACCTTTCGGGGCTAAAAAGAAGACCCGACGAGCAATAAAGCCGGGCATTATATCCGTTTCGTGTCATTTCGCAGCAAAATACTGGTCTTATCTGCGAAGATGATCGGATGTAGCCTGCGGGCCACATCTTTTATCAGAAAACGGCAGAGGAAAACAACGGGTGAAGCGCTAGCGGGACCACCATTTGAGAAATTTTTTGTAACGCCAGGCTAACAGTATCGCAGCAAGCAGGGCATAGATAAGTGGCTGGGGTGACAGGATTTTCACCGACCAGATATAGTGAATCGGCACAAGGATCGCGACAAGATAGACCGCGTTGTGCAGGGTTTGCCAGCGCTTACCGAGTCTGCGCTGAGCGCGCTGGAAAGAGGTTACCGCCAGGGCCAGTAATATCAGCCAGCTGATAATACCCAGCGTCAGGTAGGGACGGGAGATCAGTTCGCTGCCCAGCAGACGCAGATTGTCCACGCCCAGCTCCAGCAGGTAATAGCTCAGCAGATGAAGGGACGCCCAGACAAAGGTCCATACGCCGAGCAGACGACGCGTACGGATTAACAGCGGCTGCCTGCCGTAACGTGCCAGCGGTGAAACCAGTAGCGTCCCCAGCAGCAGTTTCAGCGCCATGCGGCCGGTAAAATGCTGAATATCTTTTGCCGGATCCGCACTCAGTCCACCCTGCATTGCTGCCAGAATCAGATAAACCAGCGGCAACAGGGCCGCCAGATGCAGGATCACCTTGAGCCATGTGATCTGTTTTAGCGACAGGCGGACCACCTAGTAATTCTCCCGTAAATCCATGCCCCGGTAGAGTGACGCTACCTGTTCGGCATAACCGTTAAACAACAGCGTTGGCTGGCGTTCGACCTTCAGACTGCCGCCAGGGCCAATGAATCGCTCTGTCGCCTGCGACCAGCGAGGGTGATTAACATGGGGATTCACATTGGCATAAAAGCCATACTCGTCGGCAGCAATCTGATTCCAGGTCGTTGGCGGCTGTTTGTCGGTCAGCGTGATTTTCACAATCGACTTGATGCCTTTAAAACCATATTTCCACGGTACCGTCAGACGAATCGGTGCGCCATTTTGCGGCGGCAACGCTTTGCCATAGACACCGGTGGTCAGTATCGTCAGCGGGTGCATCGCTTCATCAATGCGTAAACCTTCTACATAGGGATAGTTGAGCCCGCCGCCAATAAAGCGATCTTTCTGGCCCGGCATCTGCTCCGGGTCGTAAAGCGTCTGGAAGGCGACAAAGCGCGCTTTGCTGGTGGGTTCCGCCAGCGAAAGAAGCTTATTCAGCTCAAAGCCTATCCAGGGCACGACCATCGACCAGGCTTCCACGCAACGCATGCGATAGATTCGCTGTTCCATAGCAAACCGCTTGAAGATGTCATCCATGTCCAGCGTCACAGGCTTAGCCACTTCGCCATCAATGGTCAGTTTCCAGGGGGCAGTTTTCAGCGTGCCTGCATTGGCAGCCGGATCGGCCTTATCCAGCCCGAACTCATAGAAGTTGTTGTAGCCGGAGACTTTATCCTCAGGTGTTAAGGTCAGTTCGGCCTGATATTTCGCCGGTTTAGTAAAGTCCAGCGCCCGGCCAGCGGGCGCGGGTGGACGGTCATTACCTTTAAACCAGCTAAGAATATCGGCATTCGCCACGCCCGGCATACCCATTGCCGCCGCGCTCAGTCCCAGCGTTTTCAGCACCTGGCGGCGCTTCAGGTTAAAAATGCTTTCCGGCGTTACGTCGGCTTCGGTCAGGTGGGATATGCGTTTCATTGGGCTTCTCCAGACAGGATGTCATCATCCAGCATGATGACTATCGCTGATATCAGCCAGTTTCGCTGTGAAAATGTGAAATTTCCTGGCTGAGCACGGCGATGAGAATGCACTGAAAGTTGCCGGGATTAACACCTGCGATGATATCCCGAGGATATACTTCGGCTTCATGCGTCCAGGCGCTGTCGGCAGGGGCAAATTATGCTATTTTGCTCGCGTTTTCGTCAGGCTAAGGGTACAAGGTCGGATGATCCGGTTATCACCGCAGTAATATAGGCACAGGGATGCGATTAACCACAAAATTATCTGCGTTTATTACCTTTTTAAGCTTGCTGGCAATGTCGTTGATGCTGGCTGGCTGCGCATTAAGTGTTTTCTGGTTCAGCCATCAGCGGGTTGAGCATCGGGCGCAGGTGCTGGCGACGGAGGTCGATCAGGCGATGTTCACTGAGTCGCCCGCAGCGTTGCACGGCTGGCTTACGCGTTTGATGCCGATAATGAATGCTGAGCAGATTTCTCTTCACGACGGCAGACAGACTTTTCTCACTCTCTCCCGACACGAAAATCAGATGCTGGAAGACGAGCCCAATCGTTTTTTTCAGGTCGATGTGCCGTTAATGCATCAAACCGGCTTACAGCTGCGGGTCGTTACCCTGGATCCTGCTAAAACCTGGCTACGTTCTATCACCGGAACCTACACGCTGGGCATCCTGTTTACCGTTGTGCTGGTGATGAGTCTGTTGTTGCTGATGATGCATCGCTGGCTCAGTCGGCAGTGGCGCGGCATGGAAAATTTTGAAGCACGGGCAGAGGCGATTATCAACGGTGAGCGTGGAATCGTGCCAGACCGTGGTACGGATGAGTGGCCTCCCAGGGCGAGCCGTGCCATGGATCTCTTGCTGGCGGATCTGCAGGAAGCGGGCGAACAGCGACTGCGTATCGACACGCTAATCCGCACCTTTGCCGCACAGGATGGGCGTACCGGTCTTAATAACCGACTTTTCTTTGACAACCAGCTCGCGACTTTGCTGGAGGATCAGGAAAATGTCGGCACTCACGGTGTTGTGATGATGGTGCGTCTGCCCGATCTGGACACACTGAAAGACAGGCTGGAGCAGGGACTGGTTGAAGAGTACCTGTTTAATTTCGTCAACATGCTCTCTACTTTTGTGCTGCGCTATCCTGGCGCTTTACTGGCACGCTATTTCCGCAGTGATTTTGCCGTATTACTGCCGCATCGCAGCCTCAAAGAGGCTAACAGTATTGCTGATCAACTTATTAATGCTGTCGATTCTCTGCCGCCGATGCGCATGGTGAATCGTGATGATCTGATCCACATCGGTATCAGTGCCTGGCACAGCGGGCAGACCGTGCCGCAGGTAATTGAAAATGCTGAAATGGCCACCCGACGAGCGGCACTGCTGGGCGGTAACAACTGGACTAACGGTGCTGGAAATCCTCAGGATGCCGGACGCGGAAGTGTGCGCTGGCGAACCTTGCTGGAGAACACACTCAGCCGGGGTGGCCCAAGGCTTTACCACAAACCCACCGTTAATATTGAAGGTAAAGTTCAGCATCGGGTGATGCTGACCCGCATCTTCGATGGCGATAAAGAGGTGCTGGCCGCAGAATATATGCCGCTGGTTCAGCAACTGGGGATGGCTGATGCCTGGGATCGCCAACTGATGACCCGCATTGCCGCACTCTCAGAACTCTGGCCGGAAGAGACGCTGGTCATCCCGGTGACAATAACCTCGCTCCTGCAGCGTCCATTTGTCGTCTGGCTGCAGAATATGCTGCTGCAGTGTCCGAAAGCACAAAGAAAACGATTTTTATTTGAACTTGCCGAGGCAGATGTATGTCAACACATCAACCGTTTAGCGCCAGTATTCCGCGCACTTAAAGCCTTTGGCTGCCGGGTTGCCGTCAATCAGGCGGGTCTGACTGTGGTCAGCAGCGCCTATATACGACAGCTGCCACTGGAACTGATCAAGCTTGATGCGGGTCTGGTCCGTAATATTGAGCGGCGAACAGAAAATCAGCTGTTTGTGCAGAGCCTGCTTGAAGTCTGTAAATGCACTGGCATTCAGGTGTTTGCAACGGGTGTTCGTACAAAGGCGGAGTGGCAGACATTAGTGGCGCTGGGTGTCGCAGGCGGACAGGGAGACTTTTTTGCCTCTTCGCTTCCGGTAAACAGTAACGTGAAGAAATATTCTCAACGTTACCGTATTTAATGAATTGCCGTCGTAACAGCGACAATTTGCGGTTTTTTTTAATGTTTAGCCGCATCTGAATCCCTGACCTTGCTGCCGGAAATGTTAGATTTTATGTCGGGCATGGCGCAGGGAAAACGCGTGAAAAGCAGTGCTGATGGCGTCTGGTCGGCATTCTGCTGTTGCAGATCGTCGGTTCAGATGACTTAAACGCAATCAGGCGTCTTTTTTCACCGAAGCAGAACGTTTTTGCGCCTTGTGGCAGCTTCGTGTGGTTGGTAAAGTAAGCGGATTTTATTTTCCGCCCCCAGCTTGCAGGATTATCCCTTAGTATGTTTAAAAAATTTCGTGGCATGTTTTCCAACGACTTGTCCATTGACCTGGGTACCGCGAATACCCTGATTTACGTAAAAGGACAGGGCATCGTGCTGAACGAGCCTTCCGTGGTCGCTATTCGACAGGACCGTGCCGGTTCGCCGAAAAGTGTCGCGGCCGTGGGTCATGACGCCAAACAGATGCTCGGCCGTACGCCAGGCAATATCGCAGCTATCCGTCCGATGAAAGATGGCGTTATCGCTGACTTCTTCGTGACCGAAAAAATGCTGCAACACTTCATCAAGCAGGTTCACAGCAACAGCTTTATGCGTCCCAGCCCACGTGTGCTGGTCTGCGTGCCCGTTGGCGCGACCCAGGTAGAACGCCGTGCGATTCGTGAATCGGCTCAGGGCGCAGGCGCGCGTGAAGTCTTTCTGATTGAAGAACCCATGGCTGCGGCGATTGGTGCAGGTCTGCCCGTTTCTGAAGCAACCGGTTCAATGGTCGTCGACATTGGTGGTGGTACAACAGAAGTGGCCGTGATCTCCCTGAACGGTGTGGTCTACTCCTCATCAGTCCGTATTGGTGGTGATCGCTTCGATGAAGCTATTATTAATTATGTGCGTCGTAACTACGGTTCACTGATTGGCGAAGCGACCGCAGAACGCATCAAGCATGAGATCGGTTCAGCGTACCCGGGCGATGAAGTCCGCGAAATTGAAGTCCGTGGTCGTAACCTGGCAGAAGGTGTACCGCGCGGCTTTACGCTGAACTCCAACGAAATTCTGGAAGCGCTGCAGGAGCCATTAACCGGCATCGTTAGCGCGGTGATGGTTGCCCTTGAACAGTGTCCGCCTGAGCTGGCTTCAGATATCTCGGAACGTGGCATGGTGCTGACCGGTGGTGGTGCATTACTGCGTAACCTGGATCGCCTGCTGATGGAAGAGACGGGCATTCCGGTTGTGGTTGCTGAAGATCCGCTGACCTGTGTGGCTCGCGGTGGCGGCAAGGCGCTGGAAATGATCGACATGCATGGCGGCGATTTGTTCAGCGAAGAATAATTGCCTCAACCGGCTGAGAACGCAATGATCATGCGAGGGAGTGGCATGTGAACCGGCGATATCTGTGCCGGTACAGTGCGTTCAGCCCAGGGAGGCACGGTTTTTTGCCGTCGCTTCCTCTCCTGTTGTCGAGGATCACGCAGATTATATGAAGCCGATTTTTAGCAGGGGGCCTTCCCTGCAGTTGCGTCTTTTTCTGGCGGTAATTGTGGCGATTGCCATTATTATTGCCGACAGCCGTGTGGGTTCTTTTACCCAAATACGCAACTATCTGGATACGTCGGTCAGTCCGTTTTACTTCCTGGCCAATGGACCACGTCAGCTGTTGGATGGCGTATCCGAGTCGCTGGCATCGCGTCAGCAACTGGAGCAGGAAAACAAAGCGTTACGTCGTGAACTCTTCCTGAAAAACAGTAACCTGCTAATGCTGGGGCAATATAAGCAGGAAAACGCACGTCTGCGTGAACTGCTGGGTTCACCGCTGCGTCAGGATGAGCAAAAGATGGTGACGCAGGTGATCTCCACCGGCACCGATCCTTACACCGACCAGGTTGTGATCGACAAAGGCAGCGTGAACGGTGTCTATGAAGGTCAGCCGGTCATCAGTGACAAAGGTGTGGTGGGGCAGGTCATCGCGGTCGGACAACTCACCAGCCGTGTTCTGCTAATCTGTGATGCATCTCATGCCTTGCCGATTCAGGTGCTGCGTAATGACATTCGTGTGATTGCCGCCGGCAACGGCTGTAATGAAGATCTTCAGCTTGAACATCTGCCGGGTAATACTGACATTCGTGTCGGCGATGTGCTGGTGACGTCTGGCATTGGTGGTCGTTTCCCTGAAGGTTATCCGGTGGGTGTGGTTTCCTCTGTGAAAGTGGACACCCAGCGCGCTTACACGGTGATTCAGGCCCATCCGACCGCCGGTCTGCAGCGTCTGCGTTACCTGCTGTTGCTGTGGGGCGCTGACCGCAATGGCGATATGCCACTGCCGCAGGATGAAGTGCACCGCGTTGCGAACGAGCGTCTGATGCAGATGATGCCGCAGGTTTTACCGCCTGCCGGTGAAATGGGCCCGCCAGCGCCTGCCGCTCAGATGGGACCGCCTGCTCCGTCTGCCAGCAGCAGCGGACAGAGCAACTCCTCGCGTTCACGCGGGGGCCAGCCTTGAGTCGATATCGTAGCCAGGGACGCTGGGTCATCTGGCTCTCTTTCCTGGTTGCGTTAGTCCTGCAAATCATGCCGTGGCCGGAAGAGATTTATATGTTCCGGCCCTCATGGCTGCTACTGATCCTCATCTATTGGGTTCTCGCACTGCCACATCGGGTCAATGTCGGTACTGGATTTGTGCTGGGTGCCATCATGGATCTGGTTGCCGGATCGACGCTTGGCGTGCGTGCGCTGGCGCTCAGTATCATCGCCTACCTGATTGCCTTTAAGTTCCAGTTATTCCGCAACTTAGCGTTGTGGCAGCAAGCGTTAATGGTTATGGTGCTGTCACTGGCGATGGATGTGATTGTCTTCTGGGCAGAATTCCTGGTAATCAACGTTTCATTCCGACCTGAAATTTTCTGGAGCAGTGTCGTCGACGGTATTCTCTGGCCCTGGCTATTCTTATTAATGAGAAAAATTCGTCGTCAGTTCGCTGTTCAATAAGGAAATTTATGGTAACCCTTTATCTTGCTTCCGGTTCACCGCGTCGTCGTGAGCTGTTAACTCAACTTGGCCTGACATTTGAGCGCATCGTGACTGACGTTGAAGAGCAACGTCAGCCAAACGAAGCGGCGGAAATTTATGTCCGCCGTCTGGCAAACGACAAAGCGCAGGCAGGTGTCAGACTGGCCGCGCAGGATCTGCCGGTGCTGGGCGCGGATACCATCGTGGTGCTGAATGGCGACGTGCTGGAAAAACCCCGCGATGCCGCCCATGCCCACGCGATGCTGCGCAAACTCTCGGGCCATACACATCAGGTGATGACGGCGGTAGCGCTGGCCGACAGCCAGCAGGCGCTGGATTGCGTTGTGACCACTGATGTGACATTCCGCACCTTAACGGAGACCGACATCGACGACTATATCGCTACCGGCGAACCGATGGATAAAGCAGGTGCATACGGTATTCAGGGCAGGGGAGGAAACTTTGTCCGCAAAATTAATGGAAGCTACCATGCAGTGGTCGGATTACCTCTGGTTGAGACAGCGGAGCTGATCAGCCATTTCCAGTCACTGCGTGCTGTAAGAGGTCAACATGACGGCTGAATTACTGGTTAACGTCACGCCTTCTGAAACGCGTGTAGCCTATATTGACGGCGGCATCCTTCAGGAAATACATATTGAGCGTGAAGCGCGGCGCGGCATTGTTGGCAATATTTACAAAGGACGTGTCAGTCGTGTTCTGCCCGGCATGCAGGCCGCCTTTGTCGATATCGGTCTGGAAAAAGCGGCTTTTCTGCACGCCTCTGACATCATGCCGCATACTGAATGTGTGGCGGGTGACGAAAAGAAAAACTTCATCGTGCGTGATATCGCTGAGCTGGTGCGTCAGGGACAGGATCTGGTGGTTCAGGTCGTCAAGGATCCGCTGGGTACTAAAGGTGCCCGGCTGACGACAGACATTACCCTGCCTTCGCGTTACCTGGTCTTTATGCCGGGCGCATCGCATGTTGGTGTCTCTCAGCGTATTGAGAGTGAGAAAGAGCGCGATCGGCTTAAAGCGGTGGTGGCTGACTACTGCGACGACCTCGGTGGCTTTATCATCCGCACCGCCGCAGAGGGAATTGGAGAAGAGGAGCTGGCGCAGGACGCGGCTTTTCTCAAACGTCTCTGGACCAAAGTCAGCGAACGTAAAAAGCGCAACCAGACCCGCTGCCTGCTTTACGGCGAGCTGGCGCTGGCCCAGCGTATTCTGCGTGATTTTGCGGGCGCTGCGCTGGATCGCATCCGGGTCGACTCCCGTCTGACCTGCGACATGCTGGTGGAATTTACCGGTGAGTATATCCCGGAAATGGCCGGCAAGCTGGAGCTTTACAACGGTAAACAGCCTATTTTCGACCTGTTTGATGTCGAAAATGAGATTCAGCGCTCGCTGGATCGCAAAGTTGAACTAAAGTCAGGCGGATATCTGATCATCGATCAGACCGAAGCGATGACGACTATCGATATCAACACCGGTGCGTTTGTCGGCCATCGCAATCTGGATGAGACGATCTTTAATACCAATGTTGAGGCCACTCAGGCGATCGCGCGTCAGCTGCGACTGCGTAATCTGGGAGGCATTATCATTATCGACTTCATTGACATGAGCAATGAAGACCACCGGCGCCGGGTACTGCATTCGCTGGAAAGCGCACTCAGTAAAGATCGGGTTAAAACCGGTATCAATGGGTTCTCGGCGTTGGGTCTGGTGGAAATGACGCGTAAGCGTACCCGTGAAAGCATTGAGCACGTTCTATGTCAGGATTGCCCGGTCTGCAAAGGGCGCGGCACGCTGAAAACTGTTGAAACGGTTTGCTATGAGATCATGCGTGAAATTGTCCGGGTTCACCACGCCTATGATTCTGACCGTTTCCTGGTCTATGTTTCACCGACGGTCGGTGAAGCGTTAAAAACCGATGAGTCTCATGCACTGGCTGAAGTTGAAATCTTTGTCGGCAAGCAGGTTAAAGTCCATGTCGAAGCGCTCTACACTCAGGAGCAGTTCGATGTGGTGATGATGTAGCACCAGTCCGAATACCGGTTTCTTCGGAAATCGGGCTGAAAAATCGCCCTTGTTTGAGATAAAATGCGCGCTTTTAACGCTTTCATCTGAAGACGGTCGGGTATTAAGAACCAACTATCCGTCGTTTACGGAACACAAGGAGAGGCGTGCGTGAGGCAGTTGCCGAGGATTTTGTTACTGCTGGTCGCGGCAATCATCGTGATTGTCGCGCTGCTGGTCAGCGGATTGCGTCTGGTGATGCCGCATCTCGACAGCTATCGCAGCAACCTTCTGCAATTCATCTCTGACCGCACGGGTGTGCCGGTTAACGCCAGCCAGTTAGAGGGCAAGTGGGAGAACTTTGGCCCGACTCTTCAGGTACGCGATCTCAACGTTGATCTGCAGGAGAACGGTAAACTCTCGATCAATCGCATCAATCTGGCGCTCGACGTCTGGCAATCCCTGCTGCACTGGCGCTGGCAGTTTCGCGATCTGACCTTCTGGCAGCTGCACCTCGAGACTAATCGTCCTTTACTCGACAACGACAAAGAGAAAAACAGCTTCCGTCCGGCGCAGATTAATGAACTCTTTCTGCGTCAGTTTGACCACTTCGACCTGCGGGATAGCACCATCCGTTTCCGCACCCCTTCCGGCCAGCATGCTGAACTGGCGATTCCGCGACTCTCCTGGGTCAATGAAGACAACCGCCACCGGGCCGAGGGTGAAGTCAGTCTGTCGAGCTTTACCGGCCAGCATGGCGTGGTTCAGGTGCGGCTCGATCTCAATGACAGCAACGGTTTACTCAATGATGGCCGCATCTGGATGCAGGCCGACGACGTCGACATGCGTCCATGGCTGGGCCGCTGGGTGCGCGATAACACCCGTCTGGACAGCGCCCGCTTCAGCCTGGCAGCCTGGGTCAACCTGCGTGATGGCGACATTTATGCCGGTGATCTGCTGTTGCGCAAGGGGGGCGCCAGCTGGCAGGGCGAGACCGGACGACACCGCATAGACGTCGATGGGCTGACCGCGCATTTGTCACGCTTCCAGAATGGCTGGGTCGTCAATGTGCCGCACACGCGGCTCAGCACTGACGGCCAGTCATGGCCCGCCGGCCACTTCTCTCTGTTATGGCGTCCTGAGGATAAACAGCTGCTGGGGCCGGATGGTCAGCCGGAAGTACGTGTTCGCGCGACACAACTGGTTTTGAGTCATATTGCACCTATCGTTCCGCTGTTTGCGCCGCTCTCTCCGGCGCTGTTTGAAAACTGGCAGACGCTGCAGCCCCAGGGCACCGTCGATGGCCTGGCGCTGGATATTCCCTTACAGCAGCCTGAAAAAACCCGCGTCCAGGTAAAGTGGCGTGATTTCAGCTGGCAGCCCTGGAAATTGTTGCCGGGCATCAGCCATTTAAGCGGTGAAGCGCGCGGCAGCCTGAGCAATGGTCAGGTCAGTGTAGATATGGGAGCGGCAACCGTTCCCTATGGCGATATGTTCCAGGCCCCCTTAGAGATTAAGCGCGTGACCGGTGCGGTGCGGTGGCTGCGTGATGAACATGGCCTCACGCTGGCGGGTGAAAACCTTGACCTGCAGGCTCGCTCGCTCTGGGCGCGTGGGGATTTCAGCTATCAGCAGAATAGCGGTGGTGAACCCCGTCTGGATATTCTGGCCGGTATCCGGCTTACCGATGCGGGCGATGCCTGGCGCTACTTCCCGGTACCGCTGATGGGTAACAGCCTGACGCACTATCTGAGTGGGGCAGTGAAGGGTGGCAGGGTGGACAATGCCACGCTGCTGTTTGCCGGTAATCCGGCGCTATTCCCGTTCAAGCACAATGATGGCATGTTCCAGGTCTGGGTGCCGCTTCGCCAGGCGACCTATGCGTTTCAGCCCAAATGGCCGGCGTTGAGCAATCTCGATATTGACCTTAACTTCCTGAACGACGGTCTGTGGATGAAAGCACCCATTGCCCGACTGGGCGAGGTGGACGCGCATAATGTCACGGCGGTGATCCCGGACTACCTTAAAGAAAAACTGATCATCGACGGGGATATCAGCGGCGAAGGCCCGCAGATCGCGGACTATTTCGATCAGACGCCGCTGAAACCTTCATTGGGTGCCGCGCTGTCGGAGCTGGAAATCAAAGGCCGCGTCGGGGGGCATCTGAATCTGGATATTCCATTGGATGGCCAGCAGGTGCACGCCCGTGGCAATGTCGATCTGAACAATAATTCACTGTTTATCAAGCCGTTAAAAACCACGATCAATAACCTTTCAGGCCGCTTCCGTTACGACAATGGCAATCTGGAGAGTGAGGATCTGCGGGCAAACTGGTTTGGTCAGCCGATGGGCGTCCGTTTCAGCACCAAAGAGAACCCGGACGACTTTGGCGTGAACGTCAAACTTCAGGGCGACTGGCAACCCGCTAAAATCAGCGAGGTCCCGGCAGCTGTCAGTAAGCAATTGGGCGGGCATCTCCCCTGGCAGGGCGACGTAAATATCACGCTGCCCCATTATGGCGGGGCGCGTTATGACGTGGCGCTGAACGGTAATGCCAAAGAAGTAAGTAGTCACTTACCTGCACCGCTCGATAAAAATGCCGGTGAGGCAATGCCAATTGCCATTCAGGCCAGCGGTGACCTGAACCATTTCGATCTCAGTGGCAGCATAGATGAAGACCACCGTTTTAACAGCCGCTGGTTGCTGGAGCCGACGTTGCGTGTTGACCGCGGCATCTGGCTGAATGATGCCCGGAAAACGCCTGCTCTGCCCGATCATGCTGGCATGGTGCTGAACCTGCCTGCGCTGGATGGCGAGGCCTGGGTCGCGATGATGGCTGCCGGAGGTTCTGCGGGGACGCGCGCATCAGGCGGCGGTAGCGATTTCCAGACGGGCGGCGTCACGCTGCCGGGTAACATCACGCTGCGCAGTCCGGCAGTCACGCTGGCCGGGCAGCAATGGCATGATGTTGAGGCGACACTGGCGCAGGGTTCAGCCGGCAATAGCCAGGTCAGCGTCAATGCGAAAGAGTTGCGTGGTGCGCTGCTAATGGCACCTAAAGCGCCGTGGCAGGTGAACCTGGATTACCTCTACTACAATCCGCAGTGGGGTAATGATGCAGGTGATGCCGATAAAGGCGGCAAAGCGTCTCCTCAGCAAGCCAAAAACATTAATTTCAGCCAGTGGCCCGCCCTGCAATTACGCTGTAAAGAATGCTGGGTGCTCGGCCAAAAATATGGTCAGGTATCCGCGGCGCTGCAACCTGAAGGAGATAAGTTAGCGCTTACTAATGGCAAAGTGGATACCGGCAGTTCGCAGCTTAAAATTAACGGTGAGTGGATTAACCGTCCCGATGACCAGCGCACCTCGCTGAAGGGGACGCTTAAAGGCCCGAATATCAATAACGCGACCAACTGGTTTGGTGTCAACACGCCGCTGCGCGATGCGCCATTTGATATTGCTTACGACCTGCACTGGCGCTCTGCCCCCTGGCAGCCCTCCGCAGAGACGCTGAGCGGTACCCTGAAGACCCACTTTGGCAAAGGCCAGATTGCGGATGTAAACACGGGCACAGCGGGAAAAATCCTGCGACTGGTGAGTTTTGATGCGCTGCTGCGTAAGCTGCGCTTCGACTTCAGCGACACCTTTACCAACTCGTTCTATTTCGATTCAATTAACGGCACCGCCTGGATCGAAAACGGCAGGATGCGCACCGATAACCTGCTGGTGGATGGGCTGGAAGCCGATATCGCCATGCAGGGCAATCTCGACCTGGTAAAACGTCAGATTGACATGGAAGCAGTGGTGGCGCCCGAAATATCCGCTTCAGTCGGCGTGGCAACCGCCTTTGCCATCAATCCGGTGATTGGCGCGGCGGTGTTTGCCGCCAGTAAAGTTCTGGGACCCCTTTGGAACAAGATATCGCTGCTGCGTTATCACATCAGTGGCCCCCTGGATAAGCCGGAAATCAATGAAGTGCTGCGTAAACCGCGTGAAACAGACAACAAGTGAATTTGACGCAGTACCGGAATTACCGCAGGCTATGATTATCTGAGCACATAATGAGTGAGAAACGATGACTCTGAACCTGGTAAGTGAGCAGTTACTGACTGCTAACGGCATTAATCAGCAGGACCTATTTTCCCTGTTAGGGCAGCTTTCAGAACGTCGTCTGGATTATGCCGATCTCTATTTTCAATCCAGCTTTCACGAATCCTGGGTGCTGGAAGATAAAATTATTAAAGATGGCTCATACCATATCGATCAGGGTGTGGGCGTGCGCGCGGTCAGCGGGGAGAAAACCGGCTTCGCCTATGCAGACCAGATCACACTGAATGCACTGCGTCTCTCCTCTGAAGCGGCACGTAGCATCGTACGTGAACAGGGAAATGGCAAGGCACACACGCTCTCTGCCGTAATGAACCGTTCGCTCTACTCTGCGGTCGATCCGCTGAGCAGCCTGACACGTGAAGATAAAATTGCCCTGCTCCATCGCGTTGATAAAGTGGCCCGTGCGGCTGACCCGCGCGTGCAGGAAGTCAATGCCAGCCTGACCGGTGTTTACGAGCATGTGCTGGTGGCCGCGACTGACGGCACACTGGCGGCTGACGTTCGTCCGCTGGTTCGCCTCTCTATCAGCGTTCAGGTTGAAGATCAGGGCAAGCGTGAACGCGGCGCAAGCGGCGGCGGTGCGCGTACCGGTTATACGTTCTTCCTTGAAGATGAAAATGGCGAAGTGCGCGCTGATGCCTGGGCGCGTGAAGCGGTGCGCATGGCGCTGGTTAATCTCTCTGCGGTGGCGGCACCTGCCGGCGCATTGCCGGTGGTGCTGGGTGCGGGCTGGCCTGGCGTCCTGTTGCATGAAGCAGTTGGTCACGGTCTGGAAGGCGACTTTAACCGCCGTGGCACCTCAGTATTCAGCGGTAAAATCGGTCAGCAGGTTGCGTCTGAACTCTGTACCGTGGTGGATGACGGCACGCTTGAAGGGCTGCGCGGTTCACTGGCGGTGGATGATGAAGGCGTTCCCGGCCAGTACAACATGCTGATTGAGAATGGTGTGCTGAAAGGCTACATGCAGGACAAGCTCAATGCGCGACTGATGGGCGTCAGCCCGACCGGTAACGGACGCCGTGAATCCTACGCACATCTGCCGATGCCGCGCATGACCAACACCTATATGCTGGCAGGCAAATCATCGCCGCAGGATATTATTGAAAGCGTTGAGTACGGCCTCTATGCGCCAAACTTTGGTGGCGGTCAGGTGGATATCACCTCCGGCAAATTTGTCTTCTCAACCTCAGAGGCTTATCTGATTGAGAACGGCAAAATCACCAAACCGGTCAAAGGTGCCACGCTGATTGGCTCCGGCATTGAAGCGATGCAGCAGATCTCGATGGTGGGTAACGACCTGGCGCTGGATAAAGGCGTGGGCGTCTGCGGTAAAGAGGGCCAGAGCCTGCCGGTCGGTGTCGGTCAGCCTACGCTGAAGCTGGATAAACTGACCATCGGCGGCACCGCCTGATGTGACCTCAACAACCCGCCACCTGGCGGGTTGTTAGCTTTTACGGTGCTGCTGATACTGTTCAGCCACCTGTTCAAAATAGCCGGTCAGGTAATCGATACAAACCTGCACCTTAAGCGGCAACTTATCCTTCTCGGTATAGAGCGCGTAGACCGGTCGCGGATCGGACTGATACTGCGGAAAAAGAATATCGATCTCGCCCGCGTTGATCTCATTAATCACCCACATCATTGGCACATAGGCGATGCCATTGCCCGACTTCAGCCAGCGGATCAGCGTCAGTGAATCATTCGTCACGAATCGTCCCTGCGGTGACAGGCGGGTCACCAGGCCTTCCGGCGCAATCAGCTCGAAATTGTTGTCGGGACGTACGCTATATTCCAGCCAGGAAAAATTATCGATGTCAGCTGGTTTCTCGGGCGTGCCATGCTGCGTCAGATAGCTTTTTGCAGCGCACACCACCATTGGCATGGCACCAAGACGACGTGAAAAGAGGCTGGAGTCTTTTAGTACGCCCACCCGAATCACCAGATCCAGACCATCTGCAATCAAATCCGGCGCCGGTACACCGGTAACCAGATTCACACTCAGTCCCGGGTATTCCCGCAGCATATCGCTGGTCATGCCGGCTAACACATTCTGCGCCATGGTTGAGGAACTGCCAATTCGCAGTTCGCCAATTGGCGTATTGTTAAACGCGTAGAGCTGCTCATGCACCTGCGTCGCTTCGGCCAGCATACGCCGACAACCCTGATAATAGATTTTACCCGCTTCGGTCAGCCCGATACTGCGGGTGCTGCGATTCAGCAGCTTAACCTGCAATGCATCTTCCAGTTTCGCGACAATCTGGCTAATTGATGAGACGCTAAGATGAAGCTGGCGTGCCGCGGCGGTAAACGAACCCAGTTCGACCACTCTGGCGAAGACAGACATGCCTTTCAGTCGTTCCATTATTTACTCTGGCTTAAAAGTGATTTAGATCACATTCTGTAGAAAACGTATAGTCAGGCGCGTTACTATATGCGCGCCGGGGTATTTCCCGGTGATTCTTCATTGCCTGATACCCTTCGATGATACGCTATTATTAAGCCAGCTGCGGTTCGGATAGCGCTGCCAGATGGTTTTCCCGCGACATCTGAAAAGGCAAAGGAGTATCCCGGCAAGGTCGAACTAAGGATTTTTGATGAGTGTGCTTCCGGTATTTGTCATGTTTGGGCTCTCTTTTCCGCCCGTTTTCATCGAACTTATTATTTCACTGATGCTGTTCTGGTTAGTGAAACGTGTGCTCACGCCGAGCGGTATCTACGATCTTGTCTGGCATCCGGCACTTTTTAATACAGCGCTTTACTGCTGTGTGTTTTACCTTGTCTCCCGTTTATTAGTCTGAGGTTGAAGTGAAAGCACTCATAAGAAAAATCGCGCGCTACGCGATCACTATTCTGCTGGTCATCATCGCTGTGGTAATCATTTTCCGCGCCTGGGTGTTCTACACCGAATCGCCCTGGACCCGGGATGCACGTTTCGCGGCAGACGTGGTGGCGATTTCACCTGACGTCACCGGCCTCATTACCGATGTTCCGGTACACGACAATCAGCTGGTTAAAAAGGGCGATACGCTGTTTGTGGTTGATCGGCCGCGCTATCAAAAAGCGCTTGATCAGGCACAGGCGGATGTTGAGTACTATCAGGCGCTGGTGAGTGAGAAACGTCGCGAAGCCGGACGCCGAAATCAGCTTGGCACCTCCGCGATGTCGCGCGAGGCTATCGAGCAATCCAATAACGATCTGCAAACCAGTGAGCATCAGCTGGCGAAATCGGTGGCAACACGCGATCTGGCGGCGATTGACCTTGAACGCACCACTGTAAAAGCGCCATCCGACGGCTGGGTCACTAACCTTAATGTCTACCAGGGTGAGTTTATTACCCGCGGTTCTGTGGCAGTAGCGCTGGTTCAGCAACACTCCTTCTATGTACTGGCTTACCTGGAAGAGACCAAACTGCACGGTGTTGAGAAGGGTTACCGTGCGGAAGTTACGCCGCTTGGCAGCAACATTGTATTGCGTGGCACGGTCGATAGTGTGGCGGCTGGCGTAACCAATAGCAGCAGCTCGGTCGACAGTAAAGGCATGGCAACAGTGGACTCTAACCTGGAGTGGGTCCGTTTGGCGCAGCGTGTGCCTGTGCGAATTCGGCTGGATGACCAGCCAGGTAACCGCTTCCCGGCAGGAACTACGGCAACGGTGGTGATAACGGGTCAGGTCGATCGTCAGCCTGAACAGGTGTCACCGATGATCCGACTGTTTAATCGCCTGCGTGAGTTTGGTTAAGAGGGCGATATGATCCAGTTTCTGCGTTTCCCGGTAAAACTCACCTTTGCGCTGGTGTTAGCGCTGATGGTGGGGTTCCACCTGAACCTTGAAACGCCACGCTGGGCAGTGATGACCGCCGGGATCGTGGCGGGCGGCACCGCGTTTGCGGCCGGTGGTGATCCCTATTCCGGGGCGCTGCGTTATCGCGGTGTTTTGCGTATTATCGGGACATTCATTGGTTGTATTGCCGCGCTGACCATCATGATTGCCACCGTTCGTGCGCCGGTCGTGATGCTGCTGCTGTGCTGCATCTGGGCAGGGCTCTGCGTCTGGCTTTCGTCGCTGATCAAAGTTGAAAACTCTTACGCACTGGGACTGGCGGGCTACACGGCGCTCATTATTGTGGTCACGGCCAACGCCAGCGGCGGTCTGACACTGGTGCCGCAATACGCCGTTGAGCGTTGCAGTGAAATCGTTCTCGGTATTTTGTGTGCCATTCTGGCCGACATGATCTTCTCGCCACGTTCAATCAAAAAAGTGATCGACGCCGAAGTCGATTCGCTGCTGGTGGCGCATTATCACCTGCTGCAACTCTGTTTCGCACATGGTGATAAAGAAGAGGTCGACAAAGCATGGGGAGCCCTGGTGCGTCGCACTTCAGCCCTGAACAGCATGCGCAGCCAGCTGATGATGGAGTCATCACGCTGGAAGAACAGTCACCGCCGCTTGCAGATGCTGAACACGTTGTCGCTGACGCTGATTACGCAGGCTGCCGAAACCTTCCTCATTCAGAATTCTCGCCCTGACTACATTCCGCCTCAATATCGTTTGATGGTTGAAAAGCCCGCGTCGACGGTTGAAGAGGTGCATAAGCGGATGAAAGTGATGCGGCGGGTGATCGGCGCCAGTGGCAAATCGACGCCGGTCACGCTGGCCAGTTGGGTTAGTACTGCCACTGAATATCTCCTGCTGCTCAATGGTATCAAAAGCAACAGCCGAATCACCTCGCTGGAAGAGGAGATTTTACAGCGGGAAGTGGTAATTCAGGCGCGTTCCGCTGAAACACATCATGCCATGATCAACGGTATTCGTACCTTCGTTGCCACCGCGCTGGGTTCACTGTTCTGGCTTTATACCGGCTGGACCTCAGGCAGTGGCTGTATGGTGATGCTGGCGGTAATCACCGCACTGGCAATGCGTATGCCTAATCCACTGATGATGGCCAAAGATTTTCTCTACGGCATGACAGTCGCGGTTCCGCTGGGTGCGCTCTACTTTATGTATGTTCTCCCTGCTACTCAGCAGAGCGCATTGCTGCTCTGTATCGCAATTGGCGTGCTGGGCTTTATCGCTGGCATCTTTATTCAGCGGCGTCAGATCGGCACCCTGGGCGCGTTAATTGGTACCCTCAACGTCGTGGTTCTTGATAATCCGATGCAATTTCACACCAATGTCTTTCTGGACAACGTGCTCGGACAGGTTATCGGCTGCTTTGTGGCGATGATGGTGATCCTGTTAATTCGTGATAAATCAAAGGCGCGCACCGGACGCAAACTGCTTAATCGCTTTATGTATGCGGCCGTCTCCGCCATGACCACCAATCAGGCGCGGCGGCGTGAAAACCATTTGCCAGCGCTCTATCAGCAACTGTTTTTGCTGCTGAATCTGTTTCCAGGCGATATCAATAAATATCGCATCGCTTTGACACTGATTATTGGCCATCAGCGCTTACGTGATGCAGACGTGCCGGTTAACGCAGACCTCTCTGCGTATCACCGACAACTGCGTTACACCGCAGATCGGGTGATCTCCGCCAGCAGCGACGACAAGCGCCGTTACTACTTTGAGCGTCTGCTGAAGGAACTGGATGTCTATCAGGAGAAACTGGTCCATTACGATGCACCCGTCAGCGTAACCGAACCCGTAAAACGACTGGCGATGATGCTGGATAAGTATCAGAACACGCTCATCCAAATCTGAAACTGGCCGCTGTCACCTGCAGCGGCCAGCGCAATCCCCGCCCGACACAAAATCTGTCGCTTTTGCCAACTATACTCTTCAGACGGAAGCGTAAAACTGACAGGAGCAAATCAATGAAATCACTGCAAGAGAGCGAACTGTTCCGAACCGGCTATTTAGCGGACGGTCAGTGGCATCAGGCTGCCTCCACTTTTGACGTCACTAACCCGGCAACCGGTGAGGTGATTGCACAGGTGGCAAAAGCAGGTAAAGCTGAAACGGAACAGGCAATCGCCGCCGCAGAACGTGCCTTTCCTGCCTGGCGGGCGAAGACCGCGAAAGAGCGCGCTGACATTCTCACTCGCTGGTATCAGTTGATCATTGAGAATAAGCGCTGGCTTGGACAGCTAATGACGACCGAACAAGGCAAGCCCCTGAAAGAGGCGGAAGGGGAAGTCGAGTATGCCGCCAGTTTTATCCAGTGGTTTGCCGAGCAGGCGAAACGAGCTAATGGTGAGATCATTCCACCCGCAAAACCAGGCTCCCGTATTCTGGCAACCCGCGAGCCGATTGGCGTAGTGGCTGCCATCACGCCGTGGAATTTTCCGATGGCAATGCTGACCCGCAAACTGGGCCCGGCTCTGGCAGCAGGCTGTACCGGCATTATCAAACCCGCCAACAACACGCCACTTTCCGCCTTTGCCTTGCTGGCACTGGCGGAGCAGGCTGGCGTGCCAGATGGCGTACTGAACGCGGTCGCGGGTGATACTCATGCTATCAGCGATGCAATCATGGCCAGCAAAGTGGTGCGCAAAATCTCGTTCACCGGCTCTACCCAGGTGGGCAAGCTGCTGATGCGCAATGCCGCCGAAACCATGAAAAAAGTATCGATGGAGCTTGGCGGGAATGCCCCTTATATCGTGTTCGACGATGCCGATATTGATGCTGCCGTTCAGGGTGCGATTGCCAACAAATTTCGTAATGCGGGCCAGGTGTGCGTCAGCGTTAATCGCTTTTACATTCACAATGCCGTCTATGATCGCTTCACACAACAACTGGTTGCCGAAGTAAACGCGCTGAAGGTGGGCAATGGGATGGAAGAGGGCGTCATTGTCGGCCCCTTAATTGAAGCATTAGCAGTGGAGAAGGTTGAGCAGCACGTTAAAGACGCGGTAGCGAAAGGTGGCAAACTACTGGCGGGCGGCGAACGTCATGCACTGGGCGGCAACTTCTGGCAGCCGACCGTAATTACCGAGGCACACGAAGGTATGCAACTCGCCCAGGAAGAGACGTTCGGTCCGGTGGCCGCCTGTTTCCGCTTTGATGACGAAGAGGATGTCATCCGCCGGGCCAACGATACGCCGTTTGGCCTTGCCGCTTACTTTTACACTCAAAATCTGCAACGGGTGTTCCGTGTTTCAGCGGCGCTGGAAAGTGGCATGATCGGTATTAATGAATGTGCTGTTTCAACCGAGCTGGCACCCTTTGGTGGTGTTAAAGAGTCGGGTCTGGGCCGGGAAGGCTCGGTACTTGGCATGGAGGAGTATCTGGAAGTCAAAGCGCTGCATCTGGGCGGTTTGAACTAGCGGACATGAACGGGGGCGGCAAAGGCCGCCCGCAGACGGAGCATGGGAGCCGTCAGCATGAAAATCGAGCGTTTTGATTTTAATGAAATTGTCGATCAGGCCCATTTTTTCCGCCAGTTCAGCGAGCGCTTTACGCTGGAGGAACGCCGCATCTGCGACCTGGATGGATTATGGGATGTCGTGACGAGCGATCTGTTACCCATGCCACTGGAGATTGAATTTATTAATCTCGGCAGGGGACAGCGGCGTCGCTATGGTGCGCTGATTCTGTTATTTGATGAAGCGGAAGAGGAGCTGGAAGGCAGGCTGCACTTTAACGTCAGATAAAACGTCAGATAAAAAAAGGCCCCGGCGAGCGGGGCCAAAGGGTTCGTCATAAATCTGACGAGGAATTACTTATAAAGCTGTGCGGTGATGTGGTAGTTGTCACCCGTGCGCGCTTCAATGACTTTGTAGGCGCTGGCACCTTGTTCATCCGCTTTCTGTGAAAGCGCGGCACGGTAATCCATTGGTGCACCCGCGGTTCCACTGATGCTTACGGTGCCCGCAGGCTGCAGGTTCTGCGTCTGATCGCCGGTTACCAGCTGCGCAGCAGATGCGCCGAACGCCATAACGGAAAGCAGACTGACTGTAGCGATGGTTGTTTTGATATTCATGATTATCTCCTCAATACAATCAACAACCTGCGGTTACTCATAAAGGCGGGTCGTCGATATTTTCATGCGCCTTCAGGCGCCATCACGGTTAATTATTTATAAAGCTCAGCGGTGACATGCCAGGTGTTATCCTGGTTGTTTTCGATGATGCGATAGTGGCTTGCACCCTGTGCGTCCGCTTTCTCAGACAGGACCTGACGGACATGCGTCTGGTCGCCGTTACGTCCACCAATACTGATGGTCTGATTCATTGATTGCAGGCCCTGTGCCTGCTCATTGGACACCAGGCTTGCAGCACTGGCACCTACTGAGAACAGTGAAGCCAGACTCAGTGCGGCAATTGCTAATTTCGTTTTCATGGTCAAATCTCCTGAATTATTTGCTTCAGCTCTCCGGAGCGCAAAGGGCGCGTCAGACGGAGAGCCACTGGCATTATGGGGCTACGCCTTAGTTATACAGTGCGGCGGTCGCGTGATAATTGCCGTTGTTGTAGGCCTCAATCACGCGATAGGCTTTTGCGCCCTGCTGATCGGCTTTGTCACTGAGTTGCTGCTTGATATCCATCGGTGAACCGGCAACGCCGCTGACACTGATGGTGCCGACTGCCTGCAGATCCTGTGCCTGAGAGGCATCGATAGATTCTGCGGCAACTGCACCAAATGAAAGGGCAGAGAGAATGCTCAGGGCAGCGATGGTAGTTTTTACGTTCATAGATATTTCCTCGTCGTCTATTTTTATCTTTTTAGTTAGTGTGATTTGCATCACGAAAAGAAGTATAGAACTAATAACGACAGAAATTAATACTCCGCTAATAATGTTTTTTTGTGATTCTTTATCCTTATGGCTACTTTTAATAACTTAACGTTATAAAAACGGGTTGAAAAGTAGACTTTGAGGGTTTTTTAATCACAAAAACAGTGAGATAGATCACTTTAACGTTTAGTGCGAAAGTTGGCGGGGATTGGACTGGAGTTTGATCTGGATCCGGGCAATGTTACCGGATCGGTGATGTAAAGCAGTGTAAAATAGCGCAAATAGTGAAGCAGAGTAAGCGATATGTCTGACGGTCAGGCGCATGAAAGCGGGCTTATGACATATTAAGCAGCGGAACAGTGTGATGTAACACGGTGAGAAGAGAAAACAAACTGACGACCTGGCACGGGAGTGCAGGTCGTCAGTCAGCAATCAGAGTTCCTGTTCAAACAGGTTCAGGATTGCGCTGTGGAGTTGCTTGACCGTGAAGTCGCGCGCACGGGTGATAAAGATCGTGTCATCGCCAGCAATGGTGCCAAGAATCCCTTCCGACTTACCCAGTGAATCCAGCAGGCGTGCAATCAGCTGCGCTGCCCCCGGGCTGGTGTGAATTACCACCAGCGCATCGTTGTAATCGATATCCAGTACCAGGTTTTTTAACGGACTTGTCGTGGTCGGCACACCCAGCTCAGCAGGCAGGCAATAGACCATCTCCATCTTGGCATTGCGGGTACGCACAGCGCCAAACTTGGTTAGCATGCGCGAGACTTTGGACTGATTGATATTTTCAAAGCCCTGATCCTGAAGCGCCTGAACAATTTCGCCCTGGGAACTGAATTTTTCTTCTTTTAATAAGGCTTTAAAAGCCTTGATCAGATCGTCTTGTTTCGATGGGTTTCGCATAGGTTACCAATAAATAGAGAGAATAACCGCGCAGCCGCCTGCGGCAGAGTAATGATTATGCATTTTAATGCATTTTTATGCAATCGGTCGATTGATGAGCAGGGTTCGGGCGGCTAGCGGGCGGCGATAATAGCAAATAAATACGCTCAGACCAAAACCCCCGTCACAGCCCCGGAAGGCGAAGGTTGCAAAGTTGTTATATTATTGGTGGTGTAGTAACAGAAATAGCAACAGAAAACGCTCACAGCCGTTCTCTGTCTGACGACGGCAAAGTTGTCGGTCATTCAGGCGCAATGATAAGTAACTTTTGAATCCGGCGATTAACTGTGAAAACACGTAGAATTAACAGCGGATATTTATCATCGCCTGAGCAGTTGATTAAGGTCTGACACAGATAGAATTTCGGCCCATCTCTGCCCCACCTTAATAAGGAGTTAAGAATGAAAGTTGCCGTTCTCGGTGCCGCTGGCGGCATAGGCCAGGCGCTCGCACTTCTGCTCAAAACCCAGCTTCCCGCAGGTTCAGAACTCTCACTGTATGACATCGCGCCGGTTACACCGGGCGTTGCCGTCGATCTCAGCCATATTCCTACTGCAGTGGCTATCCAGGGGTTCAGTGGAGAAGATGCCACCCCCGCCTTACAAGGTGCAGATGTGGTACTGATTTCCGCGGGTGTCGCACGTAAACCTGGTATGGATCGCGCAGACCTGTTTAACGTTAACGCTGGTATTGTTCGGAACCTGATCGAACAGGTCGCTACCACGGCGCCTAAAGCGTTGATTGGTGTTATTACCAATCCGGTTAACACTACCGTTGCTATTGCGGCAGAAGTCCTGAAAAAGCATGGCGTTTACGACAAAAATCGCCTGTTTGGTGTCACCACACTGGACATCATCCGTGCCAATACCTTTGTGGCAGCGCTGAAAGGCAAACAGCCAGATCAGATTGAAGTACCGGTCATTGGCGGTCACTCTGGTGTAACCATTCTGCCGCTCCTGTCACAGGTCAAAGGTGTCAGCTTCAGCGATCAGGAAGTGGCTGATCTGACCAAACGCATTCAGAACGCCGGTACCGAAGTGGTGGAAGCCAAAGCGGGTGGCGGTTCGGCCACGCTGTCGATGGGCCAGGCAGCTGCACGTTTCGGTTTATCACTGGTTCGTGCACTGAAGGGTGAGGCGAATGTGGTGGAGTGTGCTTACGTGGAAGGTGAGGGTGAACATGCCCGCTTCTTCTCTCAGCCATTGCTGTTAGGTAAAAACGGCATTGCTGAACGCATGCCAATTGGTACTCTCAGCGCGTTCGAACAGCAGGCGCTGTCAGGCATGCTGGACACGCTGAAGAAAGATATCGCTCAGGGCGAAGAGTTCGTTAAGCAGTAACTGACGGCTCAGAGTTGTAATAACGCCCGGCTTTGCCGGGCGTTTTGCATTACAGGCCGCCAGATTTATAGGCGCGGGCTGCAGGCGCCCCGTTGCTGGCAGGGACCTTCTTGCCCAGGGTCTCCATACGCATCTGGAATGGCGGGAACGGCATCTCAATACCGTGCTGGTCAAATCCGCTGAGAATCAACTGATGCAGCTCGTGGCGCAGCGGCATTCGGTGTCCCATCTCCGCAGCATGCACACGGAGTTCAAACAACTGAATTCCCTGCTGCAGATCGACCAGGAAAGCTTCTGGCTGAGGCGTGTCCAGCACATAGCTGCAGCGCTCAGCCGCCTGAATCAGAATGGTTGTGACCTGCTCACTACTCACTTTCGCCGGTGCCGGAATAGTCAGTACCACGCGCGTGACGGAATCGGACAGCGACCAGTTAATAAACTGCTCGGTGATAAAGGCCTTGTTGGGCACGATGATCTCTTTGCGGTCCCAGTCGGTAATGGTGGTCGCACGGGTATTAATCCGCGTGATACTGCCAGTGAGGTCACGGATCGTCACGGTATCGCCGATACGAATGGGTTTTTCGAACAGGATAATCAGGCCAGAGATAAAGTTGGCAAAAATCTCCTGCAGACCAAACCCCAGTCCTACACCCAGTGCGGCAACCAGCCACTGCAGTTTCGACCACTCAATGCCGATCATTGAGAAACCAATCAGTCCGCCAATCAGCAGCAGCAGATATTTGGTCAGTGTGGTGATGGCATAACCTGTGCCAGGCGTCAGATTGAGATGCTGCAACAACGCCAGTTCAAGCAGTGCGGGCATGTTACGCACAAGCTGCGTGGTGATAATAAACACCAGAATAGCGATCAGGACTGACCCCAGCGTGATGGGTTGAATCGACTCGACGCCCTGTACGGACGTACTGACATCCCACAGCTGAATATTCTCCAGGAAGCCGAAGGCCGAGTGGATCTCTGACCACAGCACAATCACAGAGACCAGAGCGATCAGCGTCAGGATCGAGCGCACCAGCCGCAGCGACTGCGCACTGATCGCATCCAGGTCGATCACAGGCTCTTCGATCTCAATCGCATCGGTATTGAGAGAGCCTTGCTCCTTCTCTTCTTCGCTGCGCGCACGGTTAGCCAGCATATCGGCACGGCGCTGACGGGCGCGATCAAAGCCAAGACGGCGGCGCTGAATCAGCATCCAGCGGCGGATGATGTGATAGATAACCAGAAGCAGGAACCAGATGGCGACGGAGGTCTCGAGTCGCGCCAGCAGCGCCTGTGCAGTAGCAAGATAACCCACAGCAGAGGCGAGGGCAGCCATCAGTGGCATGGCTATCATCAGGTTCCACAGCATCCGGTTCACCATGTTCTCGCCATTTCCTTCTTTATCGAGATAAAGCGGAATGCCGGAACGTTTCAGGCTGACGGTAACAATGCTGATTGCCCCGCAAATCAGGATGAAACAGAGACGGCCCAGTGACGAGGAGAACTGTCGATCCTCCAGATTGCCAAAGGCGATCAGCAGCATAATAAGCGGCACAATCAGGCCGATACTCAGCGAGTAGTAGCGCATGGCGCGCGCCACCCGATTTTGCGGCCAGCGGAAATGCACAATGAAGAGTCCGTTGGGACGGGCAAAGGCGGCGCTGATCATAAACGCCCACAGCAGCGGCAGCGTGGCGGTAATACCATCACCAATTGCCACGGCGATAGGGTAGGGCCAGGCGTTCTGCAGACCATAACCCAATGCCCCCCACAATACCGGGAGCGGTAGCGCGACCAGGATCGACCAGAACACGGTGCGGATGGTCAGGCGGAAACGATCCTGAGTGACCTTGCCGACTTTGCTGGCGGAACGATCAAGGAAAGCATTGAAGTGACGACGAGAACTGATGCTGAAGCCGACCAGCAGCAAGGCACCCATAATGGGGATCACCGAATTGCGGCTGGTAAACATCATCGCCATCGCTTTGCCAAGCTGACCCAGCGTATCCAGCGACAGCAGACGGGAAAGATCTTTGGCCAGATCCAGCGGATAACTTAAACCGATCGGACTGACATCGGCGGTCCAGAAAAGATAGCGGTGCGTCGCGTCTTTGACTTCCGTCAGCGCATCCTGCAACTGGGTGTTGCCGACTTTAAGCTTGGTAATCTCCAGAATCAGCGTGTCACAGCCAGATATCAGCGAATTAAGCAGTTCCCGCTGGGTGCGTAGCTGTGCATCAAGAATACGCTTCTGTTCAGCAGTAAAGGGTTGACCATCGGCCTGTCGTCCCTTGCGCAGCGTCTCCTGGCGCTCCAGCAGATCTTCATAATAGAGACGCTGTACGCGAAGCTGTGCCATCTCATTATCAATCTGCTGCGACTTAGGCATCTCCGGCAGGCGCGCAACCTGTGCCCGAAGCGCTTCGCCCAGCAGATTAGAAGCCCCCAGCCACTGGGACTGCTCGCGCAGTGTAGAGAGCGCCTGACGGACCTGAATAATCTGATTAGTCGCCAGCCGCTGCTGCGATGCCACCAGATCCATGCGCTGCGCCTGTTGATTCAGGGCAACCGAGAGTTCACGGTTAACCCGAAACTGATCGCTAATCTCTGGGGGCAGATCGCCACTGTTTTCCGCCAGTTGCTCGGTACGGGCCAGTGCAACTTCCGCTTCGCGTTGCCGCTGATCGTTGAGCTGGTTACGCAGTGCCTGCAGATAGTTGTCGAGCTGAGTGGCTTTGCGCTGGTGGGCTTCAGCCCGCATCCGCGCCAGTTCCTGACGATTATTGGCAGAGAGCTGTGCCAGCTCAAGTTCATCGACGAGTGCTTTATTCGCGGCGCTTTCAGCCTGACGCGCTGCCAGCTGCAACTGCCCCTGCGGTGAACTGCTGCTGACGCCCTGCAGCCGGCGTTCACTCTCCGTCATCGCCCGACGCGCTTCCGTCTGCTGCTGTGGAAGCTGCGACAATGAATCACTGATTTCCCGCGCACGATCCTGCTCCTGGCGCGCCTGACGGCCCTCTTCCAGCAACTGGCTGCTAACCTGCAGGATCTCCTGATCCAGCTCGGCGCTGCTCATGTTGCTTCGCACCGTTTTTCCGTTGTCACTCAGCGCAGCAATCTGCTGACGCAATTCGCGCGCCAGACGCGGGAAGTCATCAATCACCTGCTGATATTGCGCCGCACGCTCCAGGGAATCATCACGTTCTGAAAGGAAGTTTAAGGCGGCTTCAATCGTCTGGATCTGTTCGGCCTGAGCCGGAGAGCTTTTGGCCGATTTTATCTCTTCCAGCTGCTGTTTGAGCTGGCTGGCGTCAGGAAGGCTGGCCGCAAAGGCCGGGCTGCTGAGCCACAGGCTCAGCAGCAGGAGGAGAATCAAACGCACAGAGGACACTCAATTTAATCGACAATGACGTCGGAAATGTCTGTGGCGACCGGCAGCGCAATCGCCAGCGGTTGACCCAGACGGGTTTTGCTTTCTGCTTCCAGGCTTTCCGCCAGCTTGACGCGACCTGGCGCGAACAGGTTGATGACGGTAGAGCCGAGTTTAAAGCGGCCCATTTCCTGACCTTTCAGCAACACCACGGCGCCTTCGTCGTCCGCAGCCGGATAATGCCAGCGCTTAATTACGCCTTCACGAGGCGGCGTTATCGTGCCAGCCCAGACGGTCTCAATACTGCCGACAATGGTGGCACCCACCAGGATCTGCACCATCGGGCCGATATCGGTTTCGAAGTAGCAGATAACGCGCTCGTTACGGGCAAACAGGTTAGGAATATTACGCGCGGTCAGCGGATTTACAGAGTAGAGGTCTCCGGGCACGTAAATCATCTCACGCAGGATACCGTTACACGGCATGTGGACGCGGTGGTAATCGCGTGGAGCCAGATAGGTGGTGACGAACTCACCCTCCACAAATTGAGCGGCCATCCGCTCATCGCCAGCCAGCAGGGCATCAATAGTGTAGTGATGACCTTTAGCCTGGAAAATCTGATCGCCATGAATATGGCCGAGCTGACTGATCGCACCATCCGCAGGAAGGGCAATGAGGCTGGCGTCAGCATCCAGCGGACGCGCATCGTCTTTGAGCGGACGAACGAAAAAGTCATTAAACGTGCGATAGCTTGCGGTATCAGGCTTACGCGCTTCCGCCATATCGACTTTGTAAAACCAGACAAAGATGTCAATGACCAGTTTGGTCAACCAACCACCGCGGCGACTGGCGCCCCAACCGGCAAGTTCAGTCAGCCATTTCTTCGGGAGAATATGATTCAAGCCGAGTTTTAAACGATCAAACACCTTAGCCTCCTGGCTATTTCAGGACGTTGTAAAAAAGGGGACGGATTGTAGCAGCGCCCCGTTCAGATGGCGACTATACGCGATTTCCGGCACGCTGCACGGCCTGAACGCACCACTGGAACGCACTTCGCAAAAAGCGCCGGCTTATCCGTTCAGACGCGGTTATACCGATTAACTTTCGCTATCAGGGAAATTTTTACGCGTTTTTACCTGCGCCATGCTCTCCAGAATGCGGTGGTAGTTAGCGAAACGGGACCGGTTGATTTTTCCCTGTTCGACCGCTTCACGAATGGCACAGCCCGGATCGCTGTCATGTTTACAATCGCGGAATTTGCAATAGCCCAGGAAGGGGCGGAATTCGATAAAGCCGCGTGTTACCTGTTCCGGCTCCAGATGCCACAAACCAAACTCACGGACGCCAGGAGAATCGATCACGTCGCCGCCGTGCGGGAAGTGATACAGCCGCGATGCGGTCGTGGTGTGCTGGCCTAAGCCAGAGCCATCCGACACTTCGTTGGTCAGAATCGCGACCTGCTCTTCTTTGTCGAAGCCGAGCAGGGCATTCAACAGACTCGATTTACCCACACCTGACTGACCAGCAAAGATACTCACGCGGTCGGTCAGGGCCGCTTTCAGATCGTCCAGGCCGTTTTTTGCCCGGCTGGAGACCATCACTACGCGGTAGCCAATGTTGCGATAGATATCCATCTGTTGATCGACAAAGGCGCGCGCCTTGTCATCCAGCAGATCGGTTTTGTTCAGGACCAGTAACGGTTCGATGTCCAGCGTTTCGCTGGCGACCAGATAGCGATCGATGATGTTAAGCGACAGTTCCGGCAGGATCGCAGAGACGATAATGATCTGATCGATATTCGCCGCCATGGGCTTCACGCCGTCGTAGAAATCGGGGCGGGTTAACACGCTGGTGCGCTCATGCACCGCTTCAACAATGCCTTTGCCGCCGCTGGTGGCCGGACGCCACATCACCCGGTCGCCCGTTACCAGAGAACGGATCGTGCGGCGGATATTGCAGCGGTGGGTGACGCCTGCGCTATCCTCAACATCAGCATGCATGCCAAAACGACTGACAACGACCCCATCTGCAGCTTCACCAAACATGTTGTCATCCGCTTCCGGACGCTCTCTGCGTTGGTTGAGACGGCGATCGTGGTTAGCGCTTACGCGACGTTGTTGGCCCTTCGACAGTTTATTTTTACTCACTCACCCTCACAGCGTTAGCCAGATTTCGCCCGGCTGGGCAAAACGTCTATGATACACCTTATTCATCGTGAATGACGACTACAGCAACCGCAGGAAAAAGCATGGCTACTGGAAATGAACAGAATCTGATCTGGATTGATCTTGAGATGACCGGACTGGATCCGACGCACGATCGCATTATTGAGATTGCAACCCTGGTGACTGACGCCAACCTGAACATCCTGGCAGAAGGGCCGGTCATGGCGGTCCATCAGTCCGATGCGCAGCTGGCGCTGATGGATGAGTGGAATGTCCGCACCCATACCAACAGCGGTCTGGTTGCGCGGGTGAAGGAGAGTCATATTGACGATCGCGCAGCAGAGCTGGCGACCATTGAGTTCCTGAAACAGTGGGTTCCGGCGAACACGTCGCCTATCTGTGGTAACAGTATCGGGCAGGATCGTCGCTTCCTGTTTAAGTACATGCCTGAACTGGAAGCGTATTTCCATTATCGCTATCTGGATGTCAGTACGTTGAAAGAGCTGGCACGTCGCTGGAAACCGGAGATCCTGCCTGGCTTCAAAAAAGGCGGTACGCACCAGGCGCTGGATGATATCCGTGAGTCTGTCGCGGAGCTGGCTTACTACCGCGAACACTTTTTGCAGCTTTAATCCACTGTGGGTGCGCATGAAATCACCAGTTTGCTGTTTTAATCATCAAACGCGCTGAAAGCGAAAATATTTGCTTTCAGACGCTTGCAGCAGCAACGATTTCTCGTATAATGCGCACCCCGTACCGGTGAAGAATTTATTAACGGTACAAGGCGCGGGAATAGCTCAGTTGGTAGAGCACGACCTTGCCAAGGTCGGGGTCGCGAGTTCGAGTCTCGTTTCCCGCTCCAGTTTTAAAATGTAAGCAGTAACCTCTTTGCGGGAATAGCTCAGTTGGTAGAGCACGACCTTGCCAAGGTCGGGGTCGCGAGTTCGAGTCTCGTTTCCCGCTCCAGTTTTGATTAAGCAGTGCCCTTCTATGCGGGAATAGCTCAGTTGGTAGAGCACGACCTTGCCAAGGTCGGGGTCGCGAGTTCGAGTCTCGTTTCCCGCTCCAGATTTTACATCACCCTGTTTCAGTCCGTTTTCCGGCTGTTTTACGTCGCGGGGTTTTGATTGTTTCCTGAAGGTTATCCACAACACTGCATCCCATCATCTGCGCCCTTTACGGCGATCTGTAAATTGTTTTTGAACAGAGTTATCCACAGCTTTGTACGCTAACCGAAGCGATAGCCTCATTATCAAATAAACACAAATTTTGCATAAGTTATTGATATTTAGACACATGAAGATATTTCAATGTGTTATTTCGCAGCGAAATCAGTGTTATTGCATTTGAATGACAACAGCTTTTTATTTTTATTCACAGCATGTGGAAAACGATAATTCTCGATCGGGCTGTACAATCACGCATCACGCGGTAAACCCTTCTCTACTGCACGAACCAGCCGCTTCTGCTGGGCAGGCTGCACTTCAACCACGATTTGATCGCGTTTCTGCTGCTGCTGTGCGATTGCCCACAGAATGTGTTCATCCAGTAGTTCACTCTCACCCAGTCTTTGCTTCAGAATCTGAATAATTTCGGGCGACCAGGGCGCATTGCCCAGCGCGACAGCGATGTTACGCAGCCAGCGTAAATGACCAATGCGGCGAATCGCTGAGCCTTCTGTTATGCGTAAAAACTTCGCCTCATCCCACTGAAACAGATCGATCAGTTCCGGTGCATGTAACGCCGCTCGCGGTGAAAAATCGCTTTCGTCACTGAGTTGTCCATAGCGATTCCACGGACAGATCAGCTGGCAGTCGTCGCAGCCATAAATCCGGTTGCCCATCAGCGGACGAAACTCTTCCGGGATAGCCCCTTCCAGCTCAATGGTGAGATAGGAGATACAGCGACGGGCATCGACGACGTAAGGCTCAACGATAGCGCTGGTGGGGCAGATGGTCATGCAGGCGACACAGCGACCACATTGTTCCTCCTGCGGGGCATCTAACGGTAGCGGAATATCGATGAGCAGTTCGCCGAGGAAAAACCACGAGCCCGCTTCCCGATTAAGAATCAGAGAATGTTTGCCCGTCCACCCCAGTCCTGCTTTAGCCGCCAGTGGGCGCTCAAGCAGCGGCGCCGAATCCACGAACGGTCGAAAATTCAGCTCACCACAATGCTGCTGGATCATTTCTCCGAGCTTTTTCAGTCGATTGCGCAATACTTTGTGGTAATCACGACCGAGTGCATAACGGCTGACATAGCCCAATTGAGGATTTTTCAGCGTGCTGGCAAAGGCGGCTTTGGCCGGAAGGTAGTTCATGCGAACGCTGATGACACGCAGCGTGCCGGGTAGCAGTTCATGAGGACGTGCCCGCATCATGCCGTGTCGCGCCATCCACGCCATCTCGCCTTGATATTGTTTGTCCAGCCACGCCTGCAGGCGCGGCTCTTCTGCGCTGAGATCGGTATCGGTGATGCCGACCTGCTGAAAGCCGAGATCCAATCCCCATTGTTTAATCTGTTGTGCGAGTTGATGAAGATCGAGAGGGTATGACATGAGTGACCAGGATTCGAAGAAAAACAGCCGTAGTTTACCATATTCTGTCTGGCCTGCGCAGGCTGTGCCAAAGCTTGAGCAACAGGGCGCTGATGTACTCGGAATTACCCTGTATGAGCTCATGCTGCGAGCCGGGCAGGCTGCTTATGACCATCTGAATGCGTACTGGCCTGATGCCAGCCACTGGCTGATTCTGTGCGGTCACGGCAACAACGGTGGTGACGGTTATGTCGTGGCGCGGCTGGGGCAGGCGGCTGGGAAAACCGTTACGCTGCTGGCGTGCGAAAGTGAAAAAGCGTTGCCGGAAGAGGCGCAGCGCGCGCGGGAGGCATGGCTGGATGCGGGAGGCGAAATTCATGCGGCCGATGCCGCCTGGCCAGAGCGGGTGGATGTGATTGTTGATGCGCTGCTGGGAACCGGCTGTAATCGTGCGCCCGGGAAACCCTATGTCTCACTTATTCAGCGGGCCAACGCCCACGCTGCACCCATACTCGCCATTGATATGCCTTCCGGCTTATCCGCCCGCAACGGCACCGCACCTGGTGAGGTGATTAATGCCAGCCATACGCTGAGTATGGTCGCACTGAAACCGGGTCAGATCACCGGCAAGGCGCGAGACTATATCGGACAGCTCGCCTATGCCGATCTCGGCCTGGCCACCTTTCTGGCGGGCGAAGCGGCGCCCATCGCGCGTTATGACGCCAGTGCATTAACCCGCTGGCTAAAACCGCGTAAGCCGACCTCCCACAAGGGCAGTCATGGGCGACTGCTGGTCGTCGGGGGCGATGCCGGTACCGCAGGCGCGGTACGAATGACCGCAGAAGCCGCCCTACGCAGTGGCAGCGGATTAGTGCGAGTACTTACTCACAAAGATAATATTATTCCGATTCTTACCGCCCGGCCCGAAGTTATGGTCGATGAACTGACCGATGAACGGCTGACTGAGGCGCTGGAGTGGGCCGATGTAATCGCGATTGGGCCTGGTCTGGGTCAGCGTGAATGGGGCAAGCGGGCGCTGGAGCAGGTCGCGCGTAGTGAAAAGCCGATGCTTTGGGACGCGGATGCGCTTAACCTGCTGGCAATCAGTGCGGAGAAACGTCAGAATCGCATTATTACGCCGCATCCTGGTGAAGCGGCGCGTTTACTGAATATCGAGACCAGTGAAATTGAGAGTGACCGCTTACATGCAGCGCAGACATTGGCGCAGCGTTATGGTGGCGTAGTGGTTCTGAAAGGTGCCGGCACGATCATTGCCAGCGAGCAGGGCGAACTGGCCTTTGCGGATGTGGGCAATGCTGGCATGGCTTCTGGTGGTATGGGCGATCTCCTGAGTGGAATTATCGCCTCGCTGGTGGGTCAGAAACTCACGCTGTTTGATGCAGCCTGCGCTGGCTGCGTGGCACATGGTGCAGCGGCCGATGCGGTGGCTGCAGAACGCGGAACACGCGGTATGCTGGCAACTGATTTACTGGATCTGCTGTGGCAATTTGTTAATCCTGAGATGAATAAAGAAGCATGAAGACCTGTGTTATCTCTTTGCCCGATGAGGCGGCTACGCTCGATTTGGGCGCTCAACTGGCGCGCGCCTGTGGCAGCGCGGCAGTCATTTATCTCTATGGCGATCTGGGGGCGGGTAAAACCACCTTCAGCCGCGGCTTTCTGCAGGCGCTGGGCCATCAGGGCAACGTCAAAAGCCCCACTTATACGTTGGTTGAGCCTTACTCGCTTAACAACCATACACTCTATCATTTCGACCTCTATCGACTTGCCGATCCTGAAGAGCTTGAGTTCATGGGCATCCGTGACTACTTCAGTGGCGATGCCATCTGTCTGGTAGAATGGCCGCAGCAGGGTGCCGGTTTTCTGCCCTCGCCCGACCTTACGTTAACGCTGCGCTACGTGGGCGAAGCGCGTGAAGCGGAGCTGACGGCACAGTCGGCATCGGGCCAGAAATGGCTGGAACTGTTTGACCAGAGCAGGGATAAGGCATGATGTCACGGATGAAAATAGCGCTGGTAACACTGCTGCTGCTGGTCTGTACGCCTCTTTTTGCCGCTACCCTGTCAGATATCAAAGTGGCCAATGGCGACAGTCAGGCCACCATCACCCTGAACTTTGCAGGACAGCCTGCTTATGCCTTTTTCTCACTGCACAACCCGAATCGTGTGGTGCTTGATGTGAACCAAAGCGGCGTGGTTCAGGGACTGCCACTCAATTTCAGCGGCGAAAATATCGTAAAGCGGATTCGTACCAGCACTCCTAAAGATAAACAGAGCGTGCGGCTGGTGTTTGAACTGACGCAGGCGGGTAAAACCCGTGCGGTCACCCAGCGCAATGGCAACAGCTACAGCGTGGTCTTCACCATTACCGGTAAGGCGCCTGCTATTACGCGCAGTGCTCCTGCGCCGGTCACGGCCCCGAGGCCTGTGCCGACACAGAGTGCCGACGCGGTTAACCCGTTTAATTCCAATCCAGTGACCTCGGTGACCAGCACGGCCAGCACCGTACGTCCTGGTCGTGCGGTCAGCCAGAATGACACCGTGATTGTGGCGATTGATGCCGGACATGGTGGTCAGGATCCCGGCGCTATCGGACAGCGCGGGTTGAAAGAGAAGAACGTCACCATTGCGATTGCCCGCAAACTGCGGGTGTTGCTAAACAACGATCCGATGTTCAAAGGCGTGCTGACGCGTGATGGCGATTATTTTATCTCGGTCATGGGCCGCTCTGATGTCGCGCGTAAAGCCAATGCCAACGTGCTGGTGTCAATACACGCTGACGCCGCGCCGAGCCATGCGGCGACTGGCGCATCAGTCTGGGTATTATCCAACCGTCGCGCAAATAACGAGATGGCTAACTGGCTGGAGCAGAAAGAGAAACAGTCTGAGCTGCTGGGCGGCGCAGGTGACCTGCTGGCCAACAGCCAGGCCGACCCTTACCTCAGCCAGGCGGTACTGGACCTGCAGTTTGGTCACTCGCAGCGCGTGGGTTATGACATCGCCCAGAAAGTGTTGCAGCAGATGCGCAGCGTAACGTCGTTGCATAAACGTCTGCCTGAGCATGCCAGCCTGGGCGTGCTGCGTTCGCCAGATATCCCTTCTTTGCTGGTGGAAACCGGCTTTATCAGTAATTCCTCGGAGGAGCGACTGCTTGGCAGTAGCGCGCACCAGGATAAGATTGCGCAGTCGATCTACAGAGGTCTGCGCACTTATTTCCTGGCGCACCCGCTACAATCCATCCCAAAGGAGGAAAACCGGCCGCTGGGCTCGTCGCCAGTGGTCAGCGTAGCCAGTAACCCGGCGACAGGCGTGACGCAATATACCGGTGAGGTTCAGCGTCACACGGTTGCCCGCGGTGAGACACTTTCCGGCATTGCCGCAAAGTATGGTGTCAGCATGGACACGCTGCGTGGGATGAACGCGCTGAAGCGTGATGTGGTGTGGGTCGGACAGCGATTAAAAGTTCCGGCCAGCGCAACGGCCAGTCGTACCACGCGCGCGGCACCACGCGGTGTAGTACGCCATAAAGTGGTGGTCGGTGATTCGCTGACTGGCATTGCCGCACATTATGGCGTCAGCCCGAAAGCGATAATGCAGACTAATAATCTGAAGTCGACCAACGTCATGTTGGGGCAGAACCTGAAAATTCCCGCATCCTGATTGCTTGCCCGGCCGCTGCGCCGGGCTACCAGTTAAAAGGAAAACCATGCCGATTCAAATTTTACCGCCACAGCTGGCCAACCAGATTGCGGCGGGTGAAGTCGTTGAGCGTCCTGCATCGGTGGTCAAAGAGCTAGTGGAGAACAGTCTGGATGCTGGCGCTACGCGCATTGAAGTTGATATTGAAAAGGGTGGCGCAAAGCTTATCCGCATTCGTGACAACGGCTGCGGCATCGTTAAAGCTGAGCTGTCGATGGCGCTGGCCCGACACGCGACCAGCAAAATAGCTTCACTGGATGACCTGGAAGCGATTATGAGTCTGGGCTTTCGCGGTGAAGCGCTGGCCAGCATTAGTTCGGTCTCCCGGCTGACCTTAACCTCACGTACCGCCGATCAAACTGAAGCCTGGCAGGCCTATGCGGAAGGGCGTGACATGACGGTGACAGTTAAACCGGCAGCGCATCCCTGCGGCACCACGCTGGAAGTGCTGGATCTTTTTTATAACACCCCGGCACGCCGCAAGTTTATGCGCACGGAGAAAACCGAATTCGGCCATATCGACGAAGTGATTCGTCGTATTGCGCTGGCACGTTTTGACGTGGCGATATCATTAAGTCACAACGGTAAAATGATGCGTCAGTACCGTGCTGTCAGCGAGGAGAGTCAGCGCGAACGGCGACTGGCGGCAATCTGCGGCACCACCTTTATGCAGCATGCGCTGCGAATTGACTGGCAACATGATGACCTCTCGCTGCGGGGCTGGGTTGCCGATCCCGCAGGGTCGCGACAGGTCACCGATCTGCAGTATTGCTACGTCAATGGCCGGATGATGCGCGACAAGCTGATCAATCATGCTATCCGCCAGGCATTCCAGACACAGCTTCAGGATGACCAGCAGCCCGCTTACGTGCTTTATCTGGAGATCGATCCGCATCAGGTGGATGTCAACGTTCATCCGGCCAAGCATGAAGTACGGTTTCACCAGTCACGTCTGGTACATGACTTTATTTATCAGGGCGTGGTCAGCGCGCTTCAGGCGATGGCGGCACCCACCTTACCCGCGCTTAAGGCCGAAGAACCCGCGCCACGCTGGCAGCCTGAAAATCGTCAGGCGGCCGGGGGAAATCATTTTGCGCAGCCTGCAGCGTCTGCCAGTGAGACGAAGTCCTCGTCCGCGCGTGAAACTCCGCCTGTCTGGCAAAACAAAGAGAATGTTTATCGTCAACGCGAAGGCGCAGTTTATCAGCAACTGCTGAAAACCCCTTCCGGCACCCCATCGTCCGGCACCACACCGCCGCTGAGCGCCCGTGAGCCAGCACCGCGTCCGGCCGCGAAACCCTCGCCGCTGGCCCCCCATGCCCAGAGTTTTGGCCGGGTGCTGACGATTTTGCACAATCACTTTGCGCTGCTGGAGCAGGACCAGACATTAATGCTGATGTCGCTGCCGGTTGCGGTACGCTGGCTGAAACTGGCTCAGCTTGAACCGGGTGAAGAGGGGCTTAAGCCGCAGCCGCTACTGATTCCGGTCAGGCTGAAAATTGCGCTGAATGAACGACAGGCAGCAAAAGAAAACAGTAGTCTGCTTAATCAGATGGGTATTGATCTTCAGATCGACGGTGACCACGTGACGCTGCGCGCGGTGCCTTTACCGTTACGAACACAAAATTTACAAATCTTGATTCCCGAGCTGTTAGGCTATCTCGCCCGGCAGCAGGAGAACACTGCGACGCAACTGGCCCAGTGGCTGGCGCAGCGTCAGGAAACAGCGTCCTCCGACTGGAATCACTCACAGGCGATCAACCTGCTGGCAGAGCTTGAACGGCTTTGCCCACAGCTGCTGAAATCGCCGCCTTCAGGCTTATTACAGCCCATAGAGATTGAGAGCGCGGTCAACGCGTTGAAGCATGAGTGAATTAAACCAGGCTGGCCGGCCAAAGGCTATTTTTTTGATGGGGCCTACGGCTTCGGGTAAGACCGCTTTAGCGATTGAGTTGCGTAAGCACTTACCCGTGGAACTTATCAGCGTTGATTCTGCCCTTATTTATCGTCAGATGGATATTGGTACGGCGAAACCGTCGGCTGAGGAGTTAGCAGTGGCGCCCCATCGTCTGCTCGACATCCGCGATCCCGCAGAAGCCTATTCGGCAGCGGAGTTCAGGCGGGATGCTTTAGCAGAAATGGCGGAAATCGTTGCAGCCGGACGAATACCGTTGCTTGTTGGTGGAACCATGCTCTACTTCAAGGCGTTACTTGAAGGATTGTCGCCGTTGCCCTCGGCCGATCCTGATGTTCGTCAGCGGATAGAGCAAACGGCGCGTGAAAAAGGCTGGGATGCTTTACACCGCCAGCTGTGTGAAATCGACCCGGTTGCCGGCAGTCGTATTCATCCGAATGATCCGCAGAGACTTTCGCGAGCACTGGAAGTTTTTTTTATTTCGGGTAAAACTTTAACGGAACTGACAAAAACATCCGGTGAAGCGTTACCCTACGACGTGCAACAGTTTGCCATCGCCCCGGCGAGCCGCGAATTGCTGCACCAGCGCATCGCGTTGCGTTTTGAGCAGATGTTAGCGTCAGGATTTGAAGCGGAGGCTCGGGCCCTGTTTGCACGAGGTGATTTGCATACGGACATGCCTTCCATTCGTTGTGTTGGCTATCGTCAGATGTGGTCTTATTTATCGGGCGAAATCGATCACAGCGAAATGGTTTATCGGGGAATTTGCGCGACCCGGCAACTCGCTAAGCGACAGATAACCTGGTTACGCGGTTGGGAAAATGTTCACTGGCTTGACAGTGACGAGCCCCGGCTGGCGCTTGATACAGTGTTACAGGTTCTTAGTGCGAAGCATGGGTGATTGTGTACAATTGATGGGTTATCGTGCGCAAATTTTTACGCAGTATTTTTCGAACCATAGGTTCTACTAGCAACAAACAACAAGCATATAAGGAAAAGATAGAATGGCTAAGGGGCAATCATTACAAGACCCGTTTTTGAACGCACTGCGTCGTGAACGTGTTCCGGTTTCGATTTATCTGGTTAACGGTATTAAGCTGCAGGGTCAGATTGAGTCATTTGATCAGTTCGTCATTTTGTTGAAAAACACGGTAAGTCAGATGGTTTATAAGCATGCCATTTCTACCGTTGTTCCTTCGCGCCCGGTTTCTCACCATAGCAATAATACCGGCGGCGGCGGCAGCAACAATTATCATCAGGGCGGCAGCAACACAACTGCGCAGCCACAGCCACAACAAGACGGTGATAGCGCAGAATAACGCGTCATCGTACAGCCAGGCACGGAAGACAAACGTTTTCCGTCCTGGTCTTTATTTAGCGAGGTTATAGCTTGTTTGACCGTTATGAAGCCGGTGAGCAGGCCGTACTGGTACACATCTGGTTCTCCCAAGACAAAGAAGTAGAAGATTTACAGGAGTTTGAAACCCTGGTTTCTTCTGCTGGCGTTGAGGCGCTGCAAGTGGTTACTGGCAGCCGTAAAGCGCCGCACCCCAAGTATTTTGTCGGTGAAGGAAAGGCCGTTGAAATTGCCGATGCGGTAAAAACAACTGGAGCATCGGTCGTGTTATTCGATCATGCCCTTACGCCCGCTCAGGAAAGAAACCTTGAGCGCCTGTGCGAATGCCGCGTCATTGATCGCACTGGTTTAATTCTGGATATCTTCGCCCAGCGTGCACGTACCCACGAAGGTAAATTGCAGGTTGAGCTGGCACAGTTACGCCATCTTGCGACACGTCTGGTACGTGGCTGGACTCACCTTGAACGCCAGAAAGGCGGGATCGGCTTGCGTGGTCCGGGTGAAACACAGTTAGAAACAGACCGACGACTGCTGCGCGGACGAATCAGTCAGATTTTGTCTCGTCTTGAGCGGGTTGAAAAACAGCGTGAGCAGGGACGTCAGTCTCGTGCCAAAGCGGATGTGCCAACGGTTTCGCTGGTGGGTTATACCAACGCCGGCAAGTCGACCCTCTTTAACGCCATGACTTCTGCCAACGTCTTTGCCGCAGACCAGCTGTTTGCGACCCTTGATCCCACACTGCGCCGCCTGAATGTTGCCGATGTCGGAGATGTGGTGCTGGCAGACACGGTCGGCTTTATTCGCCATCTTCCTCACGATCTGGTTGCCGCTTTTAAAGCCACACTGCAGGAGACGCGTCAGGCGACGCTGTTAATGCACGTGATTGATGGCGCTGACCTGCGCGTGACAGAAAATATCGCCGCTGTTGATGCCGTACTGGAAGAGATTGAAGCGGATGAAATCCCGACGTTACTGGTAATGAATAAAATCGATATGCTTGACGGTTTTGAACCGCGCATCGATCGTAACGAAGAGAATCTGCCCATTCGCGTCTGGCTCTCCGCTCAGACCGGTGTGGGTATTCCGCTGCTATGGCAGGCGCTCTCTGAACGTCTGGCGGGTGAAATTGCCCAGCATGCGTTACGTCTGCCACCGGAAGCGGGGCGGCTTCGTAGCCGTTTCTATCAGTTGCAGGCGATTGAGAAAGAGTGGAATGAAGAAGACGGCAGTGTAGGATTGCAGATACGTATGCCCATCATTGAATGGATGCGTTTATGTAAGCAGGAACCGTCGCTGACCAGTTATATCGTTTGATATTGCCCGACGCACTTACCTCAAAAATTGAAGATTGTCGCATTTTCGTTGCAGGCCAGATACGCAGGATTTACCCGGGTATTTCGGATTTCAGCAAGGCGGCAACTGAGTGAATCCCCGGCTGCTTACTGCTGTACGTAGCCGGGATGAGCGAAGGCAGCCAACACCGCTGCAATCCGAAAGATGAAGGGTAAAAACCGTAATTACAATAAATGGAGTAGAGACATGGCGTGGAATCAGCCCGGAAATAACGGACAGGACCGCGACCCGTGGGGAAGCAGCAATAATCAAGGCGGCAACTCTGGGGGGAATAAGGGAGGACGGGAATCCGGGCCTCCTGATCTGGATGATATCTTCCGTAAGCTGAGCAAGAAGCTTGGTGGACTGGGCGGTGGCAAACAGAGCGACAACGGTCAACGCGGCTCCGGCAGCGGTGGCAAAATTGTTGGCATCGTGGCTGTTGCTGCTGTAGTCATCTGGGCTGCAAGCGGTTTCTACACCATCAAAGAAGCGGAGCGTGGCGTAGTGACGCGTTTCGGTAAGTTCAGTCACCTGGTCGAACCCGGCCTGAACTGGAAACCTACATTCATTGATCAGGTTCGTGCGGTTAACGTTGAATCAGTCCGTGAACTGGCGGCTTCAGGTGTCATGCTGACCTCGGACGAGAACGTTGTGCGTGTCGAAATGAACGTGCAGTACCGCGTGACCGATCCGGAACGTTATCTTTATGCGGTCACCAGCGCGGACGACAGCCTGCGTCAGGCAACTGACAGCGCGCTGCGCGGCGTGATTGGTCGTTCGACCATGGACCGCATTCTGACCGAAGGCCGTACCGTAGTGCGTAGCGAAACGCAGCGTGAAATTGACGAGACGATTCGTCCTTATAACATGGGTATCGCGGTGCTCGACGTCAACTTCCAGGCTGCACGTCCGCCGGAAGAGGTGAAGTCTGCGTTTGATGACGCCATTGCCGCACGCGAAAACCGTGAGCAGTATGTTCGTGAAGCTGAAGCCTACGCTAATGAAGTTCAGCCTCGTGCAAATGGTCGCGCGCAACGTATTCTGGAAGAGGCGCGCGCGTACAAAGAGCGTACCGTTCTGGAAGCGCAGGGTGAAGTGGCGCGTTTCGCCAAGATTCTGCCTGAATATAAAGCCGCACCTGAAATCACCAAAGAGCGTCTTTATATCGAGACGATGGAACGTGTGCTGAGCCATACCCGCAAAGTCCTGGTTAACGATCGGGGTAATAACCTGATGGTTCTGCCGCTGGATCAACTGATGCGTGGCACCCAGGCTGCACCGGGCCAGAGCGGTCAGAAGGGCAGTAACAGTTCTTCGCTGCCGGCTATCTCCGATCGCGGCGCCAGCCGCAATGACACGTCGTCATACAGTCCGGACAACATCATGGATCAGCGTCGGGCCAATGCTCAGCGCAGCGACAGCCAGCGCGAAGGGAGAGAGTAATCGATGCGTAAGCCAATAGTATTTTTGATCATTGTCGTGCTGGTGGCGCTCTATGCGTCGCTGTTTGTGGTGCAGGAAGGGGAGCGAGGCATTGTTCTGCGCTTCGGCAAAGTCCTGCGCGATGGTGAAAACAAACCGCAGGTGTTTGCGCCGGGCCTGCATTTCAAGATCCCATTCCTGGAAACGGTTAAAACGCTGGATGCGCGCATTCAGACTATGGATAACCAGGCCGATCGCTTTGTCACTAAAGAGAAGAAAGATCTGATCGTCGACTCTTACATCAAGTGGCGTATTAGCGACTTCAGTCGCTACTACCTGGCTACCGGCGGCGGCGATGTCTCTCAGGCGGAAGTGCTGCTGAAACGTAAGTTCAGTGACCGCTTGCGTTCTGAAATGGGCCGTCTGGATGTGAAAGATATCGTAACGGACTCACGTGGTCGCCTGACGACGGATGTCCGTGACGCGCTGAACACCGGTTCTGCTGGCAGCGATGATGAAATCGCAACCCCTGCGGCCGATGACGCCATTGCCAGTGCAGCGGCCCGTGTAGAGCGTGAAACCAACAGCAGCGAGCCGGCACCCAATCCGAACAGTATGGCGGCATTAGGTATTCAGGTGATGGATGTGCGCATCAAGCAGATCAACCTGCCGACTGAGGTTTCCGATGCGATCTTCAACCGTATGCGTGCCGAGCGTGAAGCGGTAGCACGTAGTCAGCGTTCTCAGGGTCAGGAAGAGGCTGAAAAACTGCGTGCTCAGGCCGACTATCAGGTTACACGTACTCTGGCTGAAGCCCAGCGTGAAGCGCTGATTACACGTGGTGATGGTGATGCGGAAACGGCGCGGTTGTTTGCCGATGCGTTCAGCAAAGATCCTGACTTCTACGCGTTTATTCGTAGCCTGCGCGCCTATGAAAACAGCTTCAGTGAAAATCAGGATGTGATGGTGTTAAGCCCGGATAGCGACTTCTTCCGATATATGAAGGCGCCCTCTAACGCGACACGTTAAGAACTGATATAACCTGTAGGCCGACAATGTTGTCGGCCTTTTTTTTGGGTATCAGAATGAAAACGAGCATCTGGATGGCACTGGCGCTGGTATTAGTGCTGGAAGGGTTGGGACCGATGTTTATGCCACGCGCCTGGCGACGCATGATCCTGACGATGACCCGTTTACCCGATCGCCTGCTGCACCGCTTTGGTGGCGGACTGGTGGTGGCTGGCATGGTGATCTATTGCATGCTGAGTCTGCACGGCAACCTGTAAACCGGGAGAAGATCGGCTAAATTGTGCCTCTTTGCGCCGTTATCCCCAATATGTTGTAGTGATCAAAACGCAGGCAAAAAAGCGCGCAATCGTATGCTAAAAGTGCTGAAAAGCATAGGATCAGATGGTAGAATCCTTTTTTAAGCAATCGGTGATTTTGAGAAATGGGTAAGAACGTCGTCGTACTGGGCACCCAATGGGGTGACGAAGGTAAAGGTAAGATTGTAGACCTTCTGACTGAGCGCGCGAATTACGTTGTGCGTTATCAAGGCGGCCACAATGCGGGCCACACGCTTGTCATCAACGGTGAAAAAACCGTCCTCCACCTGATCCCTTCTGGCATTCTGCGCGATAACGTGACCAGCATCATTGGTAACGGCGTAGTGCTCTCTCCTGAAGCCTTAATGAAAGAGATGAAAGGCCTGGAAGCGCGCGGAATTCCGGTACGCGAGCGTCTGCTGATTTCTGAAGCCTGTCCGCTGATCCTGCAATATCATGTTGCGATGGATATGGCGCGTGAACGTGCCCGTGGTGCCAAAGCGATTGGTACGACTGGCCGTGGCATCGGTCCTGCTTATGAAGATAAAGTTGCCCGTCGTGCACTGCGCGTCAGCGACCTGTTTAATAAAGAAACATTTGCCGCCAAACTGAAAGAAGTCGTCGATTTCTACAACTTCCAGCTGGTGGAGTACTACAAAGAGCCGGCAGTCGACTTCGATAAAGTGCTGAGTGATGTGATGGAAGTCGCTGACATCCTGACTGGCATGGTGGTTGACGTCTCTGAACTGCTGGATGTCGCGCGTAAGCGTGGCGATCTGATTATGTTCGAAGGTGCGCAGGGTACGCTGCTGGATATCGATCATGGGACTTATCCGTACGTGACCTCATCCAACACGACCGCAGGTGGTGTTGCAACCGGTTCCGGCATTGGTCCGCGTTATGTCGACTACGTTCTGGGTATTGTGAAAGCTTACTCAACTCGTGTTGGTGCAGGCCCGTTCCCGACCGAACTGTTCGACGAAACCGGCGAATTCCTCTGTGCGCAGGGTAATGAGTTTGGTGCGACCACCGGTCGCCGCCGCCGTACCGGCTGGCTGGATGCAGTAGCGGTTCGCCGCGCGGTTCAGATCAACTCTCTGTCAGGTTTCTGCATGACCAAGCTGGACGTGCTGGATGGCCTGAAAGAGGTGAAAATCTGTGTGGCTTACCGTATGCCTGATGGTCGCGAAGTGACCACCACGCCACTGGCGGCAGAGAACTGGGAAGGTATTGAGCCGGTTTACGAGACCCTGCCAGGCTGGAGCGAGACAACGTTTGGCGTGAAGACGCTGGAAGGTTTGCCTCAGGCCGCGCGTGATTACATCAAGCGTGTTGAAGAGGTAACAGGTGTGCCGATTGATATCATCTCAACCGGTCCCGATCGTAGTGAAACGATGATTCTGCGCGACCCGTTTGACGCATAATCATTCAGGCCGGACACTGTCCGGCCCTTGTTTTTCCACTCTCAGATGCCACTTAATCTCCCTTCGCTTGTCAAACCTCGTGCTGGCTTAAAAAAACGCACGGCTGATCAGACTCTGGTTTATCATCGTAGTTAATCGAATGGCGATCCGATTCAATCCTGACATCAATCGTAAGGCGAATAACCTAATGGCACGCCTGAAGGTTCACCGAGGTTACTGTGCAGCTCACGAGTTTTACTGATTATGGCTTACGCGCCCTGATTTATCTGGCATCGTTGCCTGAAGGTCAGCAGACCAATATTACAGAAGTGACAAACACCTATGGTTTGTCCCGCAATCATATGGTCAAAATCATCAATCAGCTGAGCCGGGCGGGCTATGTCGCCGCCACGCGTGGTAAAAACGGCGGCATTCGTTTGGGTATGCCAGCGCGTCAGATTGTCATTGGCGACGTGGTACGTAAGATGGAGCCACTACAACTGGTTGATTGCGCCTCCTGTTCCATCACGCCAGCCTGTCGTCTGAAGCAGGCATTACATGATGCAGTGCAGCGATTTTTGCAGGAGCTGGATAACTATACCCTGGCAGACCTGGTCGAAGGCAATACACCACTTTATGAGATCATCTTGTCCAGATCGCCAGTGGCAATAAATATTAAATGACATCGGAGGAACCGCTATGTCAAAAGATCCCTTTCAGGATAGAGAAGCTGAAAAATACGAAAACCCTATTCCGAGCCGTGAATTTATTCTGGCTCTGCTAGAAAAACGTGAAAAACCGGCCAGCCGTGAAGAGCTGGCTGAAGAGATGAATCTGCAGGAAGAAGAGCACCTTGAGGCGCTGCGTCGCCGCCTTCGCGCTATGGAGCGTGATGGTCAGCTGGTGTTCACCCGCCGTCAGTGTTATGCCCTGCCAGAACGTCTTGATCTCCTGCGCGGTAAAGTCATTGGCCATCGTGATGGCTACGGCTTCCTGCGGGCAGAAGGCCAGAAAGATGACCTTTACCTCTCCGCAGAACAGATGAAATTCTGTATGCACGGTGACGTGATCCTGGCGCAGCCGCTGGGTGCCGATCGCAAAGGCCGCCGCGAAGCGCGTGTGGTTCGCGTGCAGGAACCCCGCAACAATCAGATCGTTGGCCGTTACTTTACCGACGCCGGCGCAGGTTTTGTGGTACCGGACGACAGTCGCCTGAGTTTTGATATTCTCATCCCGCCTGAAGAGACGATGAATGCCCGTATGGGTTCCGTGGTGGTGGTTGAGCTGGTCCAGCGTCCGAACCGTCGCAGCAAGGCGATCGGTAAAATCGCTGAGATTCTGGGCGATGACATGGGCACCAGCCTGGCCGTGGATATGGCGCTGCGTACCCATGAAATTCCGCACACCTGGCCGCCAGAAGTGGAAGCGCAGATCAGTAAACTGAAAGAAGAAGTGCCGGAAGAGGCCAAAAAAGGCCGCGTCGATCTGCGTAAACTGCCGCTGGTCACCATCGATGGTGAAGATGCCCGTGACTTTGATGATGCTGTCTACTGTGAGAAGAAGCGCGGTGGCGGATGGCGTCTGTGGGTGGCGATTGCCGACGTGAGTTACTACGTCCGTCCTGGCACGCCACTGGATGACGAAGCGCATCAGCGCGGCACCTCAGTTTACTTCCCGTCGCAGGTTGTCCCTATGCTGCCGGAAGTGCTGTCGAATGGCTTATGTTCGCTTAACCCGCAGGTCGATCGTCTCTGTATGGTGTGTGAGATGACCATTTCGACCAAGGGCAAGCTGACAGGCTTTAAGCACTACGAAGCGGTGATGAATTCCCATGCGCGTCTGACCTATAACAAAGTCTGGAACATCCTGCAGGGCGACAAAGAGCTGCGTCAGCAGTATGCACCGCTGGTCAAAGACCTCGAAGAGCTGAATAACCTCTATCATGCGCTGGAAGCTGCCCGTGAAGAGCGTGGCGGCATCTCGTTTGAAACGGAAGAGGCGAAGTTCATCTTCAACGCCGAGCGCCGTATCGAACGTGTTGAGCGTGCATCACGTAACGACGCCCACAAACTGATTGAAGAGTGCATGATCCTGGCGAACATCGCCTCGGCACGCTTCGTTGAGAAAAATCAGGAACCGGCACTGTTCCGCGATCACGATCGCCCGACCGACGAGAGCATCAAGAGCTTCCGTACCGTGCTTAATGAGCTGGGACTGACGCTGCCTGGCGGCAATAAACCGCAGCCGGTTGATTATGCGGCGCTGCTGAAGCAGGTTGCTGATCGTCCTGATGCGGAAATGCTGCAAACCATGCTGCTGCGTTCGATGAAGCAGGCCGTTTACGATCCGGAAAACCGCGGTCACTTTGGTCTGGCACTTTCGTCGTATGCGCACTTTACTTCGCCGATTCGCCGCTACCCGGATCTGACGCTGCACCGCGCTATCAAGTATCTGCTGGCGAAAGAGCAGGGTGAAGGCAAGGGACTAGTACAACGTGCCATCAAGTACCTGATGCCTAAAGATAAAAATGCCAAAGATCTCACCACGGCAACCGGCGGCTATCACTACGAGATGCCGGAGATGCTACAGCTGGGTCTGCACTGCTCCCTGACCGAGCGCCGTGCGGATGAAGCGACCCGCGACGTCGCGGACTGGCTGAAGTGTGACTTCATGCAGGATCAGGTTGGCAATGTCTTCAACGGCGTCATCTCCAGCGTCACCGGATTTGGCTTCTTTGTCCGCTTAAGCGATCTGTTCATCGACGGTCTGGTGCACGTTTCGACGCTCGACAACGATTACTACCGTTTTGATCCGGTCGGTCAGCGTCTGATTGGTGAATCGGGCGGTCGCACCTATCGTCTGGGTGACACGGTTGAAGTGCGTGTTGAAGCGGTACACATGGACGAGCGTAAAATCGACTTTGCTCTGATCTCCAGCCAGCGTCAGGTACGTGGTGAAGGTAAAACCGCGCGTGACCGGGCAAAACGTGACGATAACGCCCCAACGAAACGCCGTCGCAATGCGAGCAAGAAGTCTAACTTCGAGCCGGATTCTGCGTTCCGGGGTGATAAAGGCAAGCCCGCCGCTGCGGATTCCGCGAATAAAAGTAAAAATGTCTCGGAAAAAACCCGTAAAATCGCCGCCGCCACCCGGGCGAAGCGCGCCAGAAAAAAGGCGCAGCCTGACTGATGCGCGCACCCGCCCTTTCTCCTGAGAAAGGGCGGTCATTTATTCATTTCCAAACACTGAGCAGATCGATGAGCGAAATTATTTTTGGTATCCATGCCGTGCAGGCGTTGCTGGAACGTGACCCACAACGTTTCCAGGAAGTCTTTATCCTCAAAGGCCGCGACGATCGTCGCCTGCAACCCGTGGTCGCCGCGCTGGAAGCTCAGGGGATTGTTATTCAGCTGGCTGAGCGCAAGTGGCTCGACAGCCAGGTTGAAGGCGGTGTGCATCAGGGTATCGTAGCCCGGGTGAAACCGGGCCGTCAGTATCAGGAAGGCGATCTGCCGGATCTTTTGCAGAGCCTGGACAAACCGTTCCTGCTGGTGCTGGATGGTGTCACCGATCCCCATAACCTGGGTGCCTGCCTGCGCAGCGCCGATGCTGCCGGTGTTCACGCGATCATCGTGCCAAAAGATCGTTCGGCTCCCCTGAACGCCACCGCTAAAAAAGTGGCCAGTGGCGCGGCAGAGAATGTGCCGTTGATCCGCGTCACCAACCTGGCGCGTACTCTGCGTCTGCTGCAGGAATATAACATCTGGGTCGTTGGCACCGCAGGTGAAGCGGACCATACCGTCTTCCAGAGCAAAATGACCGGCCCGATGGCGCTGGTGATGGGCGCAGAAGGGGAAGGCATGCGTCGTCTGACCCGTGAGCATTGCGATGAGCTGATCAGCATTCCGATGGCGGGCAGCGTCTCTTCGCTGAATGTCTCGGTCGCCACCGGCGTCTGCCTGTTTGAAGCAGTGCGTCAGCGCAACGCCTGATCCCCAATGTGATCCTCGCCACAAATTAGTTTTTGTACCAGGCATAACTGCGCGTCATTCGTATATACCCAAAGAATTTCGGGTTGCATTGAGGCGGCAAGAGAACGAATCCCGATGAGCTTACATGAGTAAGTGATTCGGGTGAGTGAACGCAGCCAACAAAAATGTAGCCTGAAAGACGACGGGTATACTTACTGAGTGACATCCGCGAGGAGCCGTTATGACCTGGACAACACACACCGTTTTTAATCAGCCTCATCCTCTGAGCAACAGCAATCTGTTTCTTTCTGATACGCCGCTTGGCGAGGCACTGTCACGCGAAGGTGCCGGATGGGATCGGGAATGGCTGGCATCGGTAGGCCGTCAGCTGGGCAGCGCCGAGTCTCTGGAGCTGGGCCGACTCGCCAATGCAGAGCCGCCTGAACTGCTGCGCTACGACGCCCGTGGCGAACGCATGGATGAAGTTCGTTTCCATCCCGCCTGGCATCTGCTGATGCAGGGTGTCTGCGCCAGTCGCCTGCACAACCTGAGCTGGCAGCCCACGGTTCGTGAACAGGCCAGCGTGGCGCGCGCTGCGCGCTTTATACTGCATGCGCAGGTTGAAGCGGGCACGCTCTGCCCGGTGACCATGACACACGCGGCCATTCCCCTGCTACAGACTTATCTGCCGGCCGCCTTTGAAGGCTGGCTCGATCCGCTGCTCAGTGATCGCTACGACACCCATGCACAGCCCGGCGACCAGAAGCGGGGTCTGCTAATCGGAATGGGTATGACGGAAAAGCAGGGCGGCAGCGATCTGCTCACCAGCACCACCCACGCTGAACCGCTGGGCGCGCGTGGCGCAGGTGAAGCCTACCGCCTGACGGGCCATAAATGGTTTTTCTCCGTGCCACAGAGTGATGCGCATCTGGTGCTGGCTCAGACGCCTGCCGGATTAAGCTGTTTCTTCCTGCCGCGGCTATTACCCGATGGGTCACGCAATGCCATCCAGCTGGAGCGGCTAAAAGATAAGCTGGGCAATCGTTCCAATGCCAGCTGTGAAGTGGAGTTTCGCGACGCGACTGGCTGGCTGCTGGGTGAGGAGGGCGAAGGCGTGCGGCTGATCCTGAAGATGGGCGGCATGACGCGTTTCGACTGCGCCCTTGGCAGTCACGGTCAGATGCGCCGCGCTTTCTCGGTAGCCATCTCGCATGCCCATCAGCGTCAGGTAATGGGGAAGAATCTGGTGGAGCAGCCGCTGATGCGTCAGGTTCTGGCTCAGCAGGCATTGCAGCTGGAGGGGCAAACTGCACTGCTGATGCGTCTGGCGCGCGCCTGGTCACAACCGGCAAAACCGCATGAAGTCACCTTTGCCCGCCTGTTTACGCCTGCGGCAAAATATGAGATCTGCAAAGCGGGTGCGCCGTTCGTCGCGGAGTCGATGGAGGTGCTGGGAGGGATCGGCTATTGCGAAGCCAGTGAGCTCCCGCGCCTCTATCGTGACATGCCGGTCAATAGCATCTGGGAAGGATCGGGCAACGTGATGTGTCTTGATGTGCTGCGCGTGCTTGCCCGTCAGGCAGAGGTTACGGCGATGCTAAGTCAGGAATTTGAAGCAGTGAAAGGGAGTAACCGCCATTTTGATACGCGCTGGCGTCAGCTGCGTCTGAGGCTGAGCCACGTTCCTGAAGAGCAGGCGCGTGAGGTTACCCGCACGCTGCTGCTGCTGGCAATGGGTGCACAGCTACTGAAATATGCCGAACCTCCGCTGGCGGATGCATGGTGCCAGCAGTGGCTCGACCAGCGTGGGTCGCGCCCGCTTGAGGCCGCGATGACCGATCGTTTACTGGATCGTGCCTGTGGCAGGTGATGCGCCGTACAGAATCGCACTGGCGTACCAGAAGCCCGGCATGACCGTTTCGCTCACCATCACGATCTGATAGTAAGCGGCTCCGGCCTGATTGGCCTGGGCGGCAACGGCACGCTGGGCATCATCAGGTGAGCCGTGTACGTTAACGGTAATATTGCCCAGCTTCGGCAAACCGCCACTCTGCGCCCGTGAAATCTCCTGTGCCTGTTGAGTTGGCGCAGGCGGGGCTTTTGGCGTGGTGTCAAACGCTGAACAGCCTGCCAGCAGCAGACTGAACACCAGTAAATAAGCAGAACGCATAGCAAAACCCTTTTTCAGGACGAGACAATGAGTGTACGTCATCGTCCTGAAAGACGTCAGGATTTCAGGCTGAATACGCTGACCAGCTGGGTCAGGTGGTGCCCTTTATCACTCAGGTTTTGCGCGCTGTTTTCCGCCTGTGCCACCAGTTCGCTGTTCTGGTGCGTCGCCTGACTGATCTGGTTCATCGCAATATTAACCTGACCGATACCTGCCGCCTGCTCCTGCGCCGCCACGTTGATCTCGCCCATCAGCGCCTGCACCTGCTCAATGTGCGTCACAATGTCGGTCATTGCATCGCGCGTCTGCTCAGAGAGCTGATGGCCCTCTGCCACGTTGCTGATAGAGGTCGCAATCAGTCCGTCGATCTCTTTAGCGGCTTGCGCGGAACGCTGAGCCAGCGCGCGCACCTCGGCGGCCACCACGGCAAAACCCCGGCCCTGTTCGCCAGCACGCGCCGCTTCAACCGCAGCATTCAGCGCCAGGATATTGGTCTGGAAGGCGATCGACTCAATCACATGCGTGATATCCGCAATGCTTTGCGATGAAACCTTAATGGCTGACATGGTATTGACAGAGCGCACCACGGTTTTGCTGCCGTGACTGACGATATTGCTGGCTTCGGCCACCAGTGACATCGCCTGACGCAGGCTTTCGGCGGTGTGTTCAACCGTGGCACCAAACTGCTCCATGCTGGCAGAGGTCTGCTCGACGCTGCTGGCCTGACGCCCGATCTGCTCGCTGATGTTATGGCTGCTGGCCGCGATGGTGTCCGTGCCGTCGCTGATCTCCTGCGCTGCGCCGCGCACCTGGCCGACAATTTTCTCCAGGCCATCGCCAATGCCGTTAATTGCAATGATCAGCTGGCCAACCTCGTCGCGACGATGCGTATCCATATGGACCTGCAGGTTGCCGGCAGCATACTGCTCCGCCAGATGAATCACCTGCTGCAGCGGACGGGTAATGGCCCGACGGCTGTACCAGACAAAGCCCAGCGCAAAGACGATTACCAGAACCAGTCCGGTAATCAGGAACAGGTTACGACTATGCGTAATCGGCGCAAGCAGGCTGTCGCGGTTAACTTCGCCGGTAATCACCCAGTTCCAGTCCGGCAATTGCTCCCAGGCCAGAATCTGCATCTCACCGTTGATCTCCACCTGCTGCATACCCTTCGGCTGCGTCAGCAGCGGTTTCAGCGTTGCATCATCCCAGGCGGGGCGTTTTCCTTGGTCGTGCTGATCGAACAGATACGCTCCCTGCGTTTTACCGGGCGTGCCGTTGAGCACGAAGAAATGACCGCTATCACCCAGCTTGCGCGCCAGGATTTTTTCTCGCATCAGCGCATACTGTTTATCAATACCCACACCGACGAACAGAATGGCAACGACTTTACCACTCTCATCTTTTACCGGCTGATACTGTGTGATATAGCGATGGCCAAACAGCATCGCCAGCCCGCGGTAGACTTCGCCCTGGTGAACACGTTTCCAGGCCGCACCGGTGCGGTCAAGCTGCGTACCGATTGCGCGACTGCCATCCTCTTTTTTCAGCGAGGTTGAAACACGGACAAAATCATCGCCATCGCGCACGAAAATGGTCGCCACGGCGGCGGTGCGCTCGGTGAAATCGTCTACGGCAGTTTGATCGAGATTCAGTGTTTTCAACCCGGCACGCAGCACTGGCGTCGAAAAGGCACCAACCTGCACCCGCGAGCTTTCATCCACGCTAAAGCGCTTAGGCAGGAAGCTGGTAAACAGATCGGTATAGTGAGCCACCTCTTCGGTGAGGGTGGCATTAAACATAGTGGCCATTTCACTGATGCCCTGCACCTGGTTGTGCATGTCATCGATGGCGAGATTTTCCAGCTGGCGCGAGGCGTTGTGGCTTTGAGTTAGTGTCAGTACCAGCAACAGAAGTGCAACGCTGAGAGACGTCAGTACAGACAGCTTAACTCCGAGACTCAGTCCGCTGAGAGAGAGACGCTTCATAAATTACCTTTGATCAAGTTAGGGGAATACACGATCAACGGCAGAGCTGGGGAAAAGTTTAGGGAGAAGTTAGACAGCTAAGCGGAGCGGGTGATTTCGCAAATCAACCCGCAGAACACAGACTTGATCGGCATGACTTGCTGCCTCTCAGGAGAGACCATGATTGAACTCACTACAGAAACACTGGCCGGTATCGAATGCCTGCACGCCACGCCTGCCGGACAACGGCATCAGCCACTGCCAACCGTGCTGTTTTATCACGGCTTTACCTCCTCAAAAGAGGTCTACGCCTATTTCGCCGTGGCGCTGGCACAGGCGGGGTTTCGGGCGGTGATGCCGGATGCGGAGCTGCACGGCGCGCGTTACCACGGTGATGCCAATACACGCCTGGGCCGCTTCTGGGAGATTCTGAAACAGAACATTGATGAGCTGCCATTGCTGGAGGCTGCGCTGCGTAGAGACAATCTGATCGCTGACAGGCGTTTCGCAGTGGCGGGTGCGTCGATGGGTGGCATGACGGCACTGGGCGCGATGGCGCGTTATCCGCAGATCCAGAGCGTCGCCTGTATGATGGGATCGGGCTATTTTATGCAACTGAGCGAATCGCTGTTTCCACCGCTGGTGGTTGATACGCCGGAGCAGAAATCGCAGTTTGCGGCCCGTATGGCTCCCCTGACGGACTATGATCCCTGCAACCATCTGGAGGCACTGGCTAACCGTCCGCTACTGTTGTGGCATGGCGAAGCGGATGAGGTTGTGCCCTGGGCGGAGAGTGTCCGGCTGGAGAGGGCGCTGCGTGACAATGGACTGGCGCAGCATCTGACCTCACTGTCGGAAAAACAGATCGGGCATAAGATCACGCCCTCTGCATTAACGGCGCTGGTCAGCTTTTTTAAACAGCAGCTATAAATAATGAACGGGCGGAGAAGGACTCTGCCGCCCGTAAAGTTACCAGCGCTTACCAGAAAGCAGACGCTTTTTCTGCTGCGCTGGCAGGCGCATTAACCGGGTTTCTTTCCGGCGTATCCAGCCGGTTAACGTAAACATAACCCGATGCCGCTTCGCTGCTGTGACTTCTCATCTGCTGCGCACAGTCAGCATGGCTGGCAAGAGCGGGTGGAGACAGGAAGAGACCCAGTAAAGTGGCGATGACGAACGTTTTCATGCCCGACTCCTCACTTCAGGGAACACACTCTGCGCGACGCCACTAAGCGAACCGTAACGTCTCTAATCAGTTTAGCGACTGAGTAAATTATCGCCAGAACATCCACCTGAACCTCTTTGTCAGCATTTTTGAACCTTCGCAGCCCAACCCGCTGTATTTACGTCATTAGCACAAAAAGCGCCGATATCTGGCACGACGCCTGCGATTTGTTTAAATGTGCGCTTGAGTTCAGGCACCTTCGCCGGTATGATTACGCGTCAATTTTTCAGCCGCATTCTCAGGCTGTGTCCCACAAAGGCTCGTCATAGCGAACCTTTGTGGGACACAGCCTATAACGTTCCTTGCTTCCATGGGCCGCGGTTGACCCCGACAGGAGGCTGAATAATCCGTAAGGAGCAATTTCGATGCGTCATTACGAAATCGTATTTATGGTTCATCCTGACCAGAGCGAACAGGTTCCTGGCATGATCGAGCGTTACACTGGTGCTATCACTGGTGCTGAAGGCACGATTCACCGTCTGGAAGACTGGGGCCGCCGTCAGCTGGCTTACCCGATCAACAAACTGCACAAAGCGCATTACGTTCTGATGAACGTTGAAGCGCCGCAGGAAGCGATCGATGAGCTGGAAACGAACTTCCGCTTCAACGACGCCGTTATCCGTAGCATGGTTATGCGCGTTAAAAACGCGGTAACTGAAGCATCGCCGATGGTTAAAGCGAAAGATGAGCGTCGTGATCGCCGCGAAGATTTTGCTAACGAATCCGCTGATGAGTCAGATGCTGGGGATTCTGAAGAGTAATCCATCGTGACGGTCAATCGACTTCGCCTGTCTGGCACTGTGTGCAAGACACCGGTTCGAAGAGTTAGCCCGTCAGGAATTCCTCACTGTCAGTTTGTGCTTGAGCACCGCTCAGTGCAGGAGGAGGCCGGGTTTCACCGGCAAGCCTGGTGTCGTATGCCTGTTATTATTAGCGGCAGCGCCCATCAGGTGATTACTCAACATATAACGGTCGGCACGCAACTCACACTCGACGGTTTCATTAGTTGCCATCAGGCACGAAATGGCCAGAGCAAAGTGGTGTTCCATGCCGAGCAGATTGAATTGATAGATTCTGGAGACTAGCCTAATGGCACGTTATTTCCGTCGTCGCAAGTTCTGCCGTTTCACCGCGGAAGGCGTTGTTGAGATCGATTACAAAGACATCGCAACGTTGAAAAACTACATTACCGAAAGCGGTAAAATTGTCCCGAGCCGTATCACCGGTACTCGTGCAAAATACCAGCGTCAGTTGGCTCGCTGCATCAAGCGTGCGCGTTACCTGTCTCTGCTGCCGTACACTGATCGTCATCAGTAATCGGCAACTGTCCATTAACGACTTTAAGAGGATAAGGTAATGCAAGTTATTCTGCTTGATAAAGTAGCAAACCTTGGCACCCTGGGTGATCAGGTTAACGTTAAAGCGGGCTATGCTCGTAACTTCCTGGTACCACAGGGCAAAGCTGTTCCTGCTACCAAGAAAAACGTTGAGTTCTTCGAAGCACGCCGTGCTGAACTGGAAGCCAAACTGGCTGACGTTCAGTCTGCAGCAACTGCACGCGCTGAGAAAATCAATGCACTGGGCACTGTAACCATCACGTCTAAAGCGGGCGATGAAGGTAAACTGTTCGGTTCAATCGGTACCCGCGACATCGCTGATGCAGTTACTGCAGCTGGCGTTGAAGTCGCTAAGAGCGAAGTTCGTCTGCCGAACGGCGTTCTGCGCACTACCGGTGAGCATGAAGTAAGCTTCCAGGTTCACAGCGAAGTCTTCGCTAAACTGAACGTGAAAGTTGTTGCTGGTTAATTTTATTAACTGAGCACGACATCAACGCCGGCCTTGTGCCGGCGTTTTTGTTTTTATGCCTTTCAATAGACCGCTTTTGGCGTTACTGCGCGCGTATAAAGCTGCCATCTGGCTGACGCGTAAACAGCACCGGGCCATTTGCGCCATCAACGGTCAGACCGGTTACCACACCCTGCGCATCCTGACGGATTTTCACCTGCTGACCACTTTTCAGTGAGCTGAGCGGCTGGTCACTGCCTTCCACCCGCGCCATCGCAAACACATCATTGACCGGCAGACTGTTGTCACGAAACAGCTGCGCCAGCGTCTGACCAGACGCAATGGTCATATTGCGCCATTCGCCCTGAGAATCAGCTTTTGGCGTCTGCTGAGACGCTGAGGATGTAGGCTGACGGGCACGGTTGTTATCATAAATATCCGCCTGCATCGGCACCTCTTTCTCCGCAGAAGGCGAAGACTGCTCGACCGGATAGCGCAGGGTACTGGTGGGCCAGAGAAACGCCACCAGCATCACCAGCAGTGCCGCCACAATGCCACGACGGTGCGGCGCAGGCAGCGGGTCCATCCAGCGAATATGGTCGGTAAAATGCCAGATACGCTGAAGCCATGTCGGCAGGCGGGATGACGTGTCTGAAGCCATTCGGGTTTCCTCCTCTCCGGCAGTCTGCTGTAGCCTGCGTGCGGCCAGCCAGGTCTGCAGCCGGGATACCATTTGTTTTGCACGCATCCTGCGGCGGCGTGGGGCAATCTGGCCCATGTTTGCTCTCTTATTCAGGTGCTACAGATGAGGTGATCCCCATCAATAGTTATAGTATGGGCAATACCGGCGCGAAGTGCCTGCCAGCATTGATAAATTTGACGTGGCTATTGTTTCTCTTTCATCAGCAAAAGTCATCTGCGACGCAGGGCATTTTACGCCAGCGGCCTGCGCTGCTATGCTGCCGGTTCGAATTTATCCGAGAGTGAAAGGAACGAAGATGACTACCCCTTCTTTCGACAGCGTCGAAGCACAAGCAAGTTACGGTATTGGTTTACAGGTTGGCCAGCAGTTGCTGGAATCTGGTCTGCAGGGTCTGCAACCAGAAGCACTGCTCGCGGGTCTGCGCGACGCGCTGGAAGGGAACTCGCCGGCCGTACCGGTTGATGTGGTTCATCGCGCACTGCGTGAAGTGCACGAACGCGCGGAAGGCGTGCGTCGTGAACGTACCGAAGCTATGGCCGCAGAAGGTCAGGCATTCCTGCAGGAACATGCGCAGCGTGAAGGCGTGAGCAGCACCGAATCAGGCCTGCAGTTCAGCGTGATTACTCAGGGTGAAGGTCCAATCCCATCACGTCAGGATCGTGTACGCGTTCACTACACCGGCAAACTGATCGACGGCACCGTGTTCGACAGCTCAGTTGCCCGTGGCGAACCGGCAGAATTCCCGGTGAGCGGTGTTATCCCTGGCTGGATTGAAGCGCTGACGCTGATGCCGGTTGGCTCCAAATGGGAACTGGTGATCCCACAGAACCTCGCGTATGGCGAGCGCGGTGCGGGTGCCTCTATCCCACCATTCAGCACGCTGCTCTTCGAAGTTGAGCTGCTGGAAATCCTGTAATATAAGACGCTGCAACCACCCCGGTTGCAGCGTTTTCTCCCGCCTTATTTCTGCTGTAAATTCACCTGCCACAGCGCAAAGCCAATCGCATCTGTTCCTTTGGGCTGAAGCGGATATTGCGCATGCTGCTTAATAAATCCGGTCGCCTTATCGCCCGGTGCCGTTTCAAACTGAATATCGAGCGGAGTGGATGAGGTAATCGCTGCCAGACGCCAGTTATTGTCCGCCTTCGGCTGAACTGCGCCATGCGCTTTAGTTTCCGCACTGATATAGGCTGCTACTACCGAACGGTTCTCATCTGGTGAGGCAAAGGCGATGTACTTATCTCCGGTTCCGGCAAACTTGCCGCCATAGGCGCGATAGTTATTGGTCGCCACCAGGAAGAGAGCCTGCGGATCGATGGGTTTACCCTGCCAGGTAAGCTGACGGATGCGTGAGGCGTCAGGATGGATCAACTGACACTCTGCGTCATAACGCGCGGGCTGGGTCACATCAATCTGATAATTGACCCCATCAATCACATCGAAGTTATAGGTGCGGAAATCCCAGTTAATCAGCGACTGCGTTTTGCTGCTGTGCGGATCGATCTGGTTAAACTGGCCTGCTGAGCATTCCAGCCACTCTTTCACCTGCGCACCCGTGACTTTCATCACGACCAGTGTATTGGGATAGAGATAGAGATCGGCCGCATTACGGAAGGTCAGGGCACCTTTCTCCACTTCGACATAGCTGGCAGGATCGTTTTTACGTCCGCCCGCTTTAAACGGCGCGGCAGCAGAGAGCACCGGCAAATGGCCCAGATCCGGATCGCCCTGAATGAAATGCTCCACATAAGCGCGCTGCGCATTATTGACGATCTGCACCGTTGGATCGTCCTGTACCAGCGACAGATAGCTGTACATTACGTCAGCGGACTTGCCGATGGGCTTCGCCACAAACTCCCGCGTGGCGCGGTGATCGTCAGCCAGCACTTTCACCAGTGCCGGATCTTCCGCCGCCAGCGATTTCTTCGCGGTAGTGTCGTAGATGGGTCGCGCCTCTGCTTTGCCGCTGCTCACCTGCCAGCGTCCGCCCTCATTGTTCATCACCAGATCGACCACGCCAAGATGATCGCCCCACATGCCTGGCATCACCGCCGGAATCCCGTTCAGCGTGCCGTTAGCAATGTCTGCGCCTTTGATGCCAGCAAACTCCTTGCTGGGGAAGATGGCATGCGCATGACCAAACAGGATGGCGTTAATACCTTCCACCTGGCTGAGGTAGTAAACCGAGTTTTCTGCCATTGCGTGATACGGCTCGCTGCTCAGGCCGGAGTGAGGGATAGCAATAATCAGATCGGCACCCTGCGCGCGCATCTCAGGCACATAGCGGCGAGCTGTTTCGGTGATGTCATCCACCCGTACCTTGCCCTGCAGATTGGCTTTATCCCACACCATGATCTGCGGCGGCACAAAGCCGATATAGCCAATTTTCAGGGTCTGCGATTTGCCCTCGCGATCAACCACCGTAGTGGATTTGATGAGGTAAGGGGTAAATAGCGGTTTGCCGCTCTTCACATCAATCACGTTGGCGTTCACATAAGGGAAGCGCGCACCCGCCAGCGCTTTTTTCAGGTAGGGCAGACCATAATTGAATTCATGGTTACCGAGGTTGCCGACAGCGTAATCCAGCGTATTGAGCGCCTTGTAGACCGGATGAATTTCACCCTCACGCAGCCCTTTAGCCGCCATGTAGTCGCCCAGTGGGCTGCCCTGAATGATGTCGCCGTTATCAACCAGCAGGCTGTTCTTCACCTCCTGCCGGGCGGCGTGAATCAGCGTGGCGGTTCGCACCAGACCAAATTTCTCGGTTGGCGTATCTTTGTAGTAGTCGAAATCCATCATATTGCTGTGCAGATCGGTGGTTTCCAGTACGCGCAAATCCACCGTCGCGGCCTGGGTGGCGACGGAAACGCTCAGGGCCAGTAACATCATTCCGGGCTTAAACATGCTTGCTCCTGCTGCAAATTAAATTCAGGCTCTCAAAATAATGTAAAAGCATGACAGATAGTCATTTTAAATCGTGATGGGTATAACGTTTTGATGCATCGGCCTGCGGCTCATTCTTATACGATAAAGGCTCACTGGCGCCAGCATGGCGATAAGCACATAACTATGGTATTGATATATCTATAAATTGAATTGCCGCCGGACCAGTGAACAGGCTAGTCAGGCGGAACTGCTAAAATGTCACTATCTGAAGATGGGCTGATCCTGCAGCAGACAGACAAAAACGAGGTGAAAAATGTTAGAGCAAATCTGCCAACTGGCACGCGAAGCTGGCGACGCGATTATGCAGGTCTATAACGGTGCCGCGCCGCTTGACGTTTCTCACAAATCGGACGATTCGCCGGTGACCGCTGCGGATATCGCGGCGCATGAAGTCATCATGAAGGGGCTGAAACAGCTATCGCCTGAGATACCGGTACTTTCAGAAGAAGATCCACCCGCCTGGGAAGTCCGTCAGCACTGGCAACGCTACTGGCTGGTTGATCCGCTGGATGGCACCAAAGAGTTCATCAAGCGTAACGGTGAATTTACCGTCAATATTGCGCTGATTGAAGCGGGCAAGCCGGTGATGGGCGTAGTCTATGCGCCAGTGCTGGGCGTAATGTATTCCGCGGCAGAGGGTAAAGCGTGGAAAGAAGAGGGCGATCATCGCGAACAGATTCATGTCCGTGACGCGCGTCCTCCGCTGGTCGTAGTCAGCCGCTCACATGGTGACGACGACGAGATGAAAGAGTACCTGAAGCAGTTGGGTGAGCATCAGACCGTTGCGACCGGCTCCTCACTGAAATTCTGTCTGGTGGCAGAAGGTAAAGCTCAGCTCTATCCCCGTTTCGGGCCAACCAACATCTGGGATACCGGCGCGGGTCATGCCGTGGCGATGGCCGCGGGTGCGCATGTACATGACTGGCAGGGCAAAACCCTGGACTATGCGCCGCGCGAATCCTTCCTGAATCCCGGCTTCCGCGTTTCGCTCTTTTAAGACGGTCTGAGCATTAACTCCTGGCGAGCGATTCTCTCGCTGCCGGGAGTCCAGCATTACTCTTTCAGCAGTGAGTTGACCAGCGCGATAACTTTTGTCACTTCGTCCTGCGTCAGCGATCCATCCTTCACAAACTTCACGTTGCCCTGCTTATCCAGCACGACGATGGCGGAACCTCCAGGCTGTAACTGCCAGCTGTGCTGCACGTTGCCTTTGCTGTCTACGACAAACTGCGACCAGGGATATTGCTGCTTGTTGGTCTCGACGCTGCTGCGCACAAACATGCCGGTGCCCGGAATCGCATCATCGGTATTCACGATGGTGGTGGTCTGATAGCGATCATGCGGCAGCTTCGCGGCTTTGATCGCTTCTACCAGTGCCGCGTTCATCTCTTTCGCAGATGAGCGACCGGCAATATGCTGGACCACGCGAACTTTTCCGCTGAGCTGCGCGCTATTCCAGTTTTTGTAGCTAAACTTCTCCTGTTGCAATAACAGCTCGCCTTTGTCATTCACGCCTACAGCCGGTACCCGCATATCCAGTCTGAGGTTATGAGCCATCGCGCCTGCCGGTATCAATAGAGATAACGCCACAGCTGCCAGGGTTATACGCATTGCTATTTCCTTAGGTGATCAGACCAGTCAGTCATTTTACTGCAATAGTAAGCAGGGATGATGCGCCTGTCCTGGAAAGGTGTCAGGTTTGTTATGGCCGCCACAATTCCTTAACCAATGAAGGTTTATACTGTGTTGTGTGAGCCTGATAACAGAGTGTTCTGTAATGATGTGTCAATTCAGTAAAAAAATTCACTTTTAGGAACATCAGTCAGTTTTAGTGTTCTATAGTTATCGCGAATTCGCGCTTCATGGGCTGGAACCAAATTTGGAAACGGCGAAGCGTGCTTAAAAATGTACAGGAGTTAAACAGCATGAAGATCTTCCAGCGCTATAATCCGCTACAAATAGCGAAATATGTAAAAACGCTGTTCAAAGGAAGGTTGTATATCAAGGACGTGGGCGCGTTCGAGTTCGATAAAGGGAAAGTATTAATCCCTCGCGTCAAAGACAAACAGCACCTGAGCGTGATGTCAGAAATTAACCGCCAGGTCGTTCGTCTCAAACTTGAGTTCAACTAATAACAAGGGCGCCGATGGCGCCCTTAGTGTATGACCCATCAGGCTATTCCCTTTGCCTGTCCGAACACGGACGGTGCCCACAATCCCCACCTGCTACGTAAACGTTCCGGTTGTTCCGCGCGCTCTGTATCCAGGACTGTTGTGACAATAATAGCCGCCGGGATACGCTCTGAGTCATTTACTCTTCTTCGGTTTTGGTCAGGTTCAGCACGGGTGGTCGTTCATCAATGCGGGTGACCAGCAGCTGATCGATACGGTAGCTATCGATATCTACCACTTCGAACTTATAGCCAGCAAACTTCACAAAATCGGTACGCTTTGGAATCTTACGCAGCATATACATCATAAAGCCGCCGATGGTTTCGTAGTTGCCTGACTGCGGGAAATCATCGATGTCCAGCACGCGCATCACGTCATCAATCGGTGTGCCGCCTTCAACCAGCCATGAATTCTCATCGCGCGCCACGATTTGCTCTTCCATGCCCTGACCGACCAGATCGCCCATCAGTGTGGTCATGACGTCATTCAGCGTAATGATGCCCACGACCAGCGCATATTCGTTCATGATCACCGCGAAATCTTCACCAGCGGTTTTAAAACTTTCCAGCGCTTCTGAGAGCGTCAGCGTGTCCGGCACGATTAGCGCAGAGCGAATCTGCAGGCCGCTGTTCAGCGCCATACTCTGATTGCCGAGTACGCGCAGCAGCAGCTCTTTTGAGTCGACATAGCCAACGATATGATCGATGTCGCCGCTGCAGACCAGAAACTTCGAATGAGGATGCTGGGCGATTTTGGTCTTGAGGCTGGTCTCATCTTCGTGCAGATCAAACCAGACAATATTCTCGCGTGAGGTCATTGAAGAGGGAACGGTACGTGACTCCAGCTCAAACACGTTTTCAATCAGCTCATGCTCCTGCTTGCGCAGAACGCCCGCCAGCGCACCGGCTTCCACTACCGCGTAGATATCGTCGGAGGTGATGTCATCTTTACGCACCATCGGCAGCTTGAAAATGCGGAAGAAGACGTTGGCCAGGCCATTAAACAGAAACACCAGCGGACGCATCACTAACAGGCAGAAACGCATCGGATTGATGATGCGCAGCGCGATGGTTTCCGGTGCAACCATGCCAACCCGCTTTGGCGTTAAGTCGGCAAACAGGATAAACAGGCTGGTAACGATGGTGAATGAACAGATAAAGCTGAGCTGTTCCGCCAGTTCCGGCGAAACAAAGCGGTTAAACAGGCCGCTGAAAACCGGTGAAAATGCCGCGTCGCCGACAATACCGCCCAGGATGGCGACAGCGTTAAGGCCAATCTGCACCACGGTGAAGAACATGCCCGGCGTTTCCTGCATTTTCAGCACACGCTGGGCATTGACGTTGCCTTCGTCGGCCAGAAGTTTCAGTTTGATCTTACGGGCGGCCGCCAGCGAGATCTCAGACAGGGAGAAAAAGGCACTGATTACAATCAGCAATAAAATGACAAGCAAGCTATCTAACATATGAGATCCAAAGGGTTATCCACTTGTCATTTTTGGCCTGGGCAGCGTGGGTAAGCGCAAACAGAGTTGGTTTATCCGTGAAACAGAGCTATCCGTGCCAAAAATGTCTGCGCCAGTTCGACAACGTACATGTCGGGGCAGAAATGAAAACAGGCGGAATGCCTGTGGTGGCAGATTATAGCAGGAGCGCTCATCGGGCCGCCAGAGGGCAATCTGCCGCTTCCCTCAGGATTAGCAGGCAGAACGGTACGTTATCGACTCAGATTTATCTGAGTGAATCATTCCGGAACGATCATTCCCGCCTGCAGGAGTTGTATCAATCCCCCCATTTACCGACAATAGCCGCGTTATTTGAGTTAGAAGTCGATTTTGCGCCGCCGTTTGCCATAAAGTGCGGCTATGATGAGGATGTTGCCGTTGCGGTAGTGCGGGCAAAGATGATTAATAAGTGCCCCGCGGAAAAGGGGCCGGCATGATTAACAGGAGTACAGGTGCCACGATTTTATGTTTATTGCATAGCTGGCCTGCTGCTTGCCGCGCCCGCCCTTGAGGCGGCGACCGTGCGATTACAGGTAGATGGCTTAACCGGGGATCTGCAAAAGAATGTCAGAGCGCGCCTTTCCACCATCGGCAGCGACGAGGTCTCGAATGATGGCCGTTTTCGTGCACGTGTCTCTGTTGCAATAAAAGAGGGGCTGCGCGCCCTTGGTTATTACGAGCCGACCATCGACTTCGAATCCCGCCCCGCGCCTGCGAAGGGAGGACGGCCGGTATTAATCGCACATGTGACGCCGGGCGAGGCTGTCAAAATTGGCGGCAGCACCATTGTGGTGGAAGGTGATGCGCGCAATGATCCTGATTACAAAGCCTGGGTAAAGCAGGGACGGCCCAAAGTGGGCACGCAGCTTAATCACGGGCAGTATGACAAATTTAAAAGCGGCTTCTCTAATCTTGCGCTGCGTAACGGCTACTTCGACGGCACCTTTAAAAAAAGCCAGCTCGGCGTCTCGGTTGAGCGCCATGAAGCGTTCTGGGATATCGACTACGACAGCGGCGAGCGCTATCGCTTTGGTGACGTCACTTTTCAGGGATCGCAGATTCGTGAAGAGTACCTGCAAAATCTGGTGCCCTTTAAAGAAGGGGATTACTACAGCTCACGCGATCTGGCCGAACTGAATCGCCGCCTCTCTGCCACCGGCTGGTTTAATTCGGTGGTGGTCGCGCCGGAATTCAGCAAGGGACGACAGACTAAAGTGCTGCCGCTGAGTGCCGTGATGTCACCCCGCACCGAAAACACCATTGAAACCGGCGTCGGCTACTCAACTGACGTCGGTCCCCGGCTGAAAGGAACGTGGAAAAAACCGTGGATCAACGACAGCGGCCACAGCCTGACAGCCAGCGCCTATGTGTCTGCGCCAGAACAGCAGGTCGACCTCAGCTATAAAGTCCCGTTACTGAAGAGCCCACTGGAGCAGTACTACACCTTCTCCGGAGGCCTCAAGCGTACCGACCTTAACGACACCAAAGCCGACACCACCACGCTTGCGATGTCGCGCAACTGGGACAGCAGCAGCGGCTGGCAGAAGGCAGTCAACCTGCGCTGGAGCCTGGATCACTTTACGCAGGGCAGTGTGACCAATACCACCATGCTGCTCTATCCCGGCGTCAGCGTAAACCGCACCCGCTCGCGCGGCGGTCTGATGCCGACCTGGGGCGACTCACAGCGCTACTCCGTCGACGTTTCCGATACGACATGGGGCTCCGACGTCGACTTCCTGATTCTGCAGGCGCAAAACGTCTGGATTCGCACTCTCGGTGACAGTCATCGCTTTGTGGCGCGCGGCAATCTTGGCTGGATTGAAACCAACGACTTCGACAAGGTGCCACCGGATCTGCGCTTCTTCGCGGGTGGTGACCGCAGTATTCGCGGTTACAAATACAAAAATATTTCACCGCGTGACGACGACGGCAAACTCACCGGGGCATCAAAACTCGCCACCGGATCGCTGGAATATCAGTACAACGTCACCGGTAAATGGTGGGGCGCGGTGTTTGTCGACTCAGGCGAAGCGGTTAACGACATTAAACAGAGCAATATCAAAACCGGTGCGGGTGTCGGTGTGCGCTGGTCTTCACCGGTTGGCCCCATCAAATTTGATATCGCCAGACCTATCGGGGATGACGAGGAGCATGGATTGCAATTTTACGTAGGACTGGGGCCTGAACTATGAAGCTGTGGAAAAAGGTCCTGATCGGTATTCTGATCTTTCTGGTGGTGCTGTTGGGTGGCGTGGCATTTTTAATCGGGACCACGCCGGGACTGCATTTAGTGCTCAAGGGCGCATCGCGCTGGGTGCCTGGCCTGTCGATCAAACAGGTCGATGGTGGCTGGCGTAACCTGACCCTTAACGGTCTGCGCTTTGAGATGCCCGGCGTCAGTGTTGATGCCGGGCAGATTCACCTGGCGGTGGATCTCAACTGTTTGCTGCACTCCTCCGTGTGCGTCAACGATGTCTCCCTGCGCGATATCAGCGTGGTCGTCGACAGCAAGAAAATGACACCAGCCGCCGCCGCACCGGAAGAGGAGAGTAGCAACACTAACCTCAGTACACCATACCCCATCACGCTGCGTCATCTTGGCATGCACAACATCAATGTGAAGGTTGATGACACCGCGATCTCGCTGCTTGATTTCACCACGGGCCTGCAGTGGCAGGATCGTGCGCTGACGCTGAATCCGACCCATATCCAAAGCCTGCTGATTGCGCTGCCAAAAGCGGCAAAAGTGGTGAAGGAAGAGGTGGTCGATCCGAAAGTTCAGCAGCCGCACCCCGCTGAGAAACCGCTGGGCGAAACGCTGCAGGCGATGTTTGCGCAACCGCTGCTACCGGCATTGCCTGATTTCCGTCTGCCGCTGGATATTGACGTACAGCAGATTCTGGGCGAGCAGCTGCGCGTTACCGGCGACACCGATATCGCTGTCAGCCGGTTGTTGCTAAAAGCCAAAACCGCCGATCGGCAGATGCAGTTAACGACGCTGGAAGTGGACTCGAATCTGGGCAATCTGAAGGGGAGTGGGCAGGCGACGCTGGCGGATAACTGGCCGGTCGATTTCTCCCTGAATGGCACGGTCAATACCGATCCGATTAAAGGCGAAAAGCTGGCGCTGAAGCTTAACGGTGCGATGCGCGACGCGCTGAAGCTGGGCCTGAATCTCTCAGGTCCGGTCAATGCGCAGCTGGATGCGACGACCCAACTGGCTGTCGCGGGACTGCCGCTGTCACTGCAGCTGACCAGTCCGCAACTGCGCTGGCCGCTGACCGGACCGATACAGTATCAGGCCGATAACCTGGACTATCAGTTCAAAGGCAAAGCCACCGACTATGTGATGTCACTGCAGACAGCCGTGAAGGGCGAATCTGTGCCACCGGCCACTGTCTCGCTGACGGGTAAAGGTAACGTTGAGCAGTTCAGCCTCGATCGCCTGCGCGTCGCCGCGCTACAGGGTAATATCGACCTCACCGCGCTGGTGGACTGGAGTAAGGCAATCAGCTGGCGCAGTGAGCTGACGCTGGCAGGGATCAATACTGCGAAACAGTATCCCGACTGGCCCGCGCGGCTGGATGGCAAAATTACCACGCGCGGCAGTCTGTATGGCGGCACCTGGCAGCTGACCGTGCCGCAGCTTCAGCTAAAAGGCAACGTGAAAAAGAACGCCGTAACCGCTGACGGCTCACTGACCGGTAACAGCTACAACCAGTGGACGGTGCCGGGTATTAAGCTGGCGCTGGGACGCAACCATCTGGATGTCAAAGGCGCGCTGGGCGACAGTCTGGATCTTGATGCCAGTATTGATGCGCCACAGCTCGACAATGCGCTACCGGGTTTGGGCGGCGTGGTCAACGGCACGATTAAAGCGCGTGGCACTCTGAAGGCACCGCAGCTGCTGGCCGATCTCAATGCCCGTGGTCTGCGCTGGCAGCAGATGCAGATTAATCGCGTCACCCTGAATGGCGATGTCCGCTCCGGCGAACAGGTGGCCGGTAAACTGCAACTTCGCGTTGAGCAACTGAAGCAGGATGCGCTGAACATCGGCCTGCTGACGCTGAATGCAGAGGGGAATGAGCGCCAGCATCAGCTGAAGCTGACTGTGCAGGGCAAACCGGTCTCGGGTCAGTTGGCGCTCAACGGCAGCTTTGATCGCCAGACCGAGCGCTGGAAAGGCTCGCTAAACGATACCCGCTTTGACACGCCCGTGGGTGAATGGCATCTGACCCGCGCGATGGCCATCGACTATCTGAACAGCCGTCAGACGGCGACCATCGGGCCGCATTGCTGGCAGAACCCGAATGCACAAATTTGTGTACCGGAGCCGATTGAAGCGGGCCCGGCAGGTAAGGCGCATGTGGTGCTGAACCGCTTTGACCTGGCGATGGTCAAGCCATTTATGCCGGAGGCGACCCAGCTCAGCGGCCTGTTCAGTGGCGATGTACGCGTTAACTGGACGGCGGATGGCAGCCTGCCAACCGGTACTGTGGCGCTGAAGGGTAACGGCGTAAAAGTGGTGCAGGATGTTCAGGGTAACAGCCTGCCGATCGCCTTTGACACGCTGAACCTCAATGCCGCACTGCGAAACGGTCGCGCGCAGCTCGACTGGCTGATCCGCATTGCCAAAAACGGGCAGCTGGATGGCAACGTGCAGATCGACGATCCGCAAAATCGCCGCACGCTGGGCGGTAACGTGAACATCCGCAATATCTCGCTGGCGATGATCAATCCTGCGCTGATGCAGGGCGAGAAGATCAAAGGCAGCCTGAACAGCAGCCTTCGCCTGGGGGGAAGTGTGCAGCAGCCGCAGGTGTTTGGGCAGCTGGGTCTGACGGGTGTGGATGTGGATGGCAACTTTATGCCGGTCGATCTGACCGCCGCCAACCTGAATCTGGTGTTCAACGGTATGAGCTCGACCCTGAACGGACTGGTCCAGACTGCACAGGGCAACATCAATCTTAGCGGTAACGCCGACTGGAGCCAGCTCGATAACTGGCGTGCGCGCATTGCGGCGCAGGGCAGTCGGGTTCGCGTCACCGTGCCGCCGATGGTGCGTATGGATGTCTCGCCGGATCTGGTGTTTGAAGCGACGCCAGCCGCCTTTAACCTTGATGGCAGCGTCGATATTCCGTGGGCGCGCATCACGGTGCAGGAAGTGCCGGAAAGCGCGACGGGCGTCTCGTCAGATGAGGTGATGCTGGATAAACAGCTGAAGCCGATTGCACCGCAAACTGCTGCGATTCCGATTAACAGTAACCTGGTGATCCACGTCGGCAACGATGTGCGCCTGTCTGCATTTGGTCTGAAAGCGAAGCTGAATGGCGATCTGAAAATGGTGCAGGATAAGTCAGGACTGGGCTTAAACGGCCAAATCAACATTCCGTCCGGTCGCTTCCACGCCTATGGTCAGGATCTGATTGTGCGTAAAGGTGAGCTGCAATTTGCCGGGCCGCCTGATCAGCCTTACGTTAACCTGGAAGCTATTCGTAACCCGGATGCGACTGAAGATGGCGTCACTGCCGGTCTGCGCGTGACCGGCCTTGCCGATGAACCTAAAGCGGAAGTCTTCTCCGATCCGGCGATGTCGCAACAGGAAGCGCTTTCCTACCTGCTGCGTGGTCAGGGATTAGGCAGCGACGGCGACAGTAACGCTCTTACGTCGGCACTTGTTGGCTTAGGGGTTGCACAAAGTGGTCAGGTTGTGGGTAAAATCGGAGAGACCTTCGGTGTGAGCAATCTCGCCGTTGATACTGCCGGTGTTGGCGATAGCCAGCAGGTGCAGGTCAGCGGCTACGTGCTACCGGGTCTGCAGGTAAAATACGGTGTTGGCATATTTGATTCACTGGCGACGTTAACCTTGCGTTACCGCCTGATGCCTAAGCTCTATCTGGAAGCCGTGTCCGGTGTGGATCAGGCTCTCGATTTGCTCTATCAGTTTGAGTTTTAGCAATGCGAATAATTGTCTATGGCAGTTTACGGCGCAAACAGGGAAACAGTCACTGGATGACTAATGCGCAGTGGCTGGGTGATCACCAGATTGAAGGCTTTGAGCTGTATAGTCTGGGCCATTATCCCGGCGTAATAGAGGGCAATGGAGCGGTACATTGTGAGGTGTACCGCATTGATGCCTCAACCCTGGCGGAGCTGGATGCGCTTCGCACCAAAGGGGGAGAGTACAAACGATTTCTGACTCAGACGCCGTTTGGCAGTGCATGGCTTTATGTCTATCAACGCTCAGTGGCAGGACGCCAGCGCATTATGAGTGGTGACTGGCTAAAGCGTGATGAGGAGTCAGAGGCCTGAACAAAAACACCGTCCATTTGGACGGTGTTTTTTTTTTCGACTTACAAACCGGCAGCAGAATTACTTCTTCTGTGCGCGCTCATAAGAGGAGATGATTTCAGCTTTAGCGGCTTCGGCATTATCCCAGCCATCCACTTTCACCCATTTGCCTTTTTCCAGATCTTTGTAGTGTTCAAAGAAGTGGGTGATCTGTGCACGCAGCAGTTCTGGCAGGTCGTTCACATCTTTGATGTGATCGTACTCTTTAGAAAGCTTGGTGTGCGGAACGGCAACCAGTTTGGCATCTTCGCCAGACTCGTCGGTCATTTTCAGCACGCCAACCGGACGGCAGCGGATCACGGAGCCTGGGACCAGTGGATACGGGGTCGGAACCAGTACGTCAACCGGATCACCATCCAGAGAAAGGGTATGGTTGATGTAACCGTAGTTGCACGGATAGAACATGGCGGTAGACATGAAACGGTCTACAAACAGGGCACCAGACTCTTTATCAACTTCATATTTGATCGGATCAGCGTTCGCTGGGATCTCAATGACAACGTAGATATCTTCTGGCAGGTCTTTACCTGCTGGCACCTGGTTCAAACTCATCTGGTATTCCTTCAGTAGTCGTATGTTGAGTGTCGGCTATTATAGCCAACTGACTCTGAATGTATGCCCCCTTTTTGGCGTTTCGGAATGCGCCCAAACGCTACTTAGCTGCCACAAGCAGCGAAACAATGCCTGCGGCAATCAGTGGCCCTACCGGCACGCCACGAAAGAACGCGACGCCTATCACCGTACCAATCAGCAGACCTCCGATTACAGAGGGTTGCACGCTCATAAAATTCACGCCACGACCGCCCAGCCAGGCGACAAAAATCCCGACCAGAATCGCCACAATCGACTTCCAGTTGGCAAAGGATTTGATCAGGGCGGAGGCGGGCAGTGAGCCACTGGCCAGCGGCGCCATTACCGCCACGGTAAGAATAATGATGCCTAAGGTAATGCCCTGTTTTTCGACGTAGGGGAAGAACTGCGCCAGCGGGGTAATTTTAATCGCCAGCAGCACCAGAATCGAAATCGTGACCGCATTGTTGTGTACGAAATAACTCAGCACGGCGAGGCAAATCAGAATGATGGTCGAGGCGTAAGCAGCCATGGTTTCTCCCTGAAGGTTATGGAATGCACTGACTTCCGCCAGTGCAAAAGCCAGTTATCGATCAGCAGTCATCGGGATTCGCACAACTGCCTGAAGCCTGTGACTGCAGCATCAGCGCCTGATTACGTACCAGACTCAGACTCTGCGCGCTCAGGGTCACGCTACCTAGTGTTCCCTGAGAACTGAGCTGACTGCGACTCGCCTCCAGCCAGTTGTCGCGGTAGATCAGCCAGGCACGCTGAGCGGCACGCAGTTTGTTTTTTGGTTCGCCGGAGAGCGTTTTCATCAGCTTGTTGTACTGCTTATTCATTGCCTGATCCCAGACCTTGCTTGCTGCCGCGTAGCACTGATTCAGGGCAAGAGTCGTTGAGGCATTATTGAGGCAGCGATCAGGCGAAGCGTCTGACGGCATATCCTCTGCCAGCGCCGATGTGCTGAGGCAAATCAGCATCAGAAACAAACCTGGTTTCATTCTTTTCTCCGGATAACGGATGGGCGGCAATCAGCTTGATGGATGTTTCTGTGATGATCAAGTTGTTAACACTAATTAGCGTTAAAGTTTCGGACCGTTACTGCCGATAATCCCTCCGCTTTGAGGCCGCTTGAAATTCGCCTTTTCACATACACGGAAACTATCAGGATGAAACAGTTATCACTTCGCACGGGGTTGCTGGCTTTGCTGGCATTTATGACACTGCTGCTGTTGGCGGTGAGTTCTATGGGTATCGTGGCAATTAACAAAGGAAACCGCTCGCTGGATGTGATCAACCGCATTCAGGGGATCGAGCTGAACAGTCTTTATAAGAGCAATTCAGATCTGATGCGTGCCCGCGCTAACGCGGCGCTGGCAGTGCGTAAAATTGAAATTGGTATGCTGGAAGAGGGCGCGGCAGTCACAAAAATCTCGCAGGCGGATGTGGTCTCATCACAACTAAACCTGAAGCGCTTTGTGGACGCAGGAACAGTGACGGCGCACGGAAAGATGCTGGCGGATGCGGTTTCAGCCAGTTATAAAGCCTATCTCGACCAGGGCATCAAACCGATGATGGACGCGCTGGACAAGCAATATACCGACGAATATTACCAGCTGCTGGAAGGCAACCTGGCAACGCTGGCGGCCAGTTACGATAAGGCGGTCAATGACTTCAGTCAGCTGGCCGATCAGATCACCCAGGCCCAGCTGGCAGAGGCGGCCCACAACGAAACCAAAATGAAAATCCTGATCGCCGTGGCGGGAGTCTTAACCCTGTTGCTGCTGGTGCTCGCCTGGCAACTGCTGCGCCGGATGCTGCTGCAGCCGCTGAACCTGGCGATTGTCCATCTTGAGCAGATCGCGGCGGGCGATCTGTCGCAGGTGCTGCCACCGTCCAGCAACAATGAGCTGGGTCGGCTGAACCATGCGCTGAGCGGGATGCAGCAGTCGTTGCGGACCTCGGTGAGTCAGGTGCGCGAAGCGAGTATGCAGATCGACATCGGCAGCCGTGAACTGGCGGCCGGTAACGTCAATCTGTCTCAGCGCACCGAAGAGTCCGCTGCCTCGCTGGAGCAGACGGCGGCCAGTATGGAGCAGCTTACGGCCACCGTGCGACTTAACGCCACAAATGCTCAGCAGGCGAACCAGCTGGCAAGCGCGGTCTCCGATACTGCCGATCGCGGCGCTGAAGTCGTCAGCTACGTGATGGAAAAAATGAATGAGATCACCGAAAGCGCCAACCGTATCGGCGACATTCTCAGCGTGATTGATGGAATCGCTTTCCAGACTAACATCCTGGCGCTCAATGCCGCCGTGGAAGCGGCGCGTGCAGGCGAGCAGGGCCGTGGCTTTGCGGTGGTAGCAAATGAAGTGCGCACGCTGGCACAGCGAAGTGCAAACGCGGCTAAAGAGATCCGTACGCTGATCAGTGACTCACAGTCTCGGGTGAAAGAGGGCAGTGAGATGGCGACGCGCGCCGGGGAAACCATGGATGAGATTTCTGGCGAAGTGATGCGCGTCACGGCACTGATGAAAGAGATCTCGATGGCCTCCGACGAGCAGAGCCGTGGCATTGAGCAGGTAAATCTGGCCGTCACGCAGATGGATGCGGCGGCTCAGCAGAACGCCGCGCTGGTGGAGCAGGCAACGGCTGCGACCCAGTCGCTGGAAGCGCAGTCCGATCAGCTTCAGGCAACCATGGCGCAGTTCAGATTGCAGACGGCGTAAAAAACAGAAAGGGCGCGAAATCGCGCCCTTTCTATATGACTTTTTATACTACTTCCAGATTAACCCTGACGGCAATCCGGGAACTCAGCCAGGAAACGCTCAACGTCGTTAACCATCGCCTCATTACCGCAGTAGAACGGGCAGCGCTGATGCAGCGTGACCGGTGGAATATCCAGAATACGTCTCTGACCGTCGGTCGCTTTACCGCCCGCCTGCTCGGCCAGGAACGCCATCGGGTTGCACTCATACAGCAAACGCAGCTTGCCCTGAGGATGGCTGGCGGTGCTTGGATAGAGGTAGATACCGCCTTTCAGCAGATTACGATGGAAATCCGCAACCAGCGATCCGATGTAACGTGAGGTATAAGGACGATGCGTTGGCAGATCCTCTTCCTGACAGAACTTCAGATATTTTTTCACACCCTGCGGGAAACGAATGTAGTTACCTTCGTTGATCGAATAGGTGTATCCGGTTGGCGGATAGGTCATACGTTCGTGACTGAGGCAGAATACACCCAGTGACGGATCATAAGTAAACGCATGCACACCTGCGCCGGTGGTATAAACCATCATGGTGGATGAGCCGTAGACCACGTAACCGGCAGCAACCTGCTTGTTGCCTGGCTGCATGAAGTCCGCTTCAACCACTGGCGTGCCGGGTTCGCTAACGCGATGATAAATAGAGAAAATGGTGCCGACGGAAACGTTAACGTCGATGTTAGAAGAACCATCCAGTGGATCCATTAACACCACGTACTTACCGTTTTCCTCACCTTCAAAGATAACGAACTCGTCTTCTTCCTCAGAAGCGATACCGGCGACGATGCCACGTGCTTTCAGTGCTGCCTTCAGTTTTTCGTTGGCAAACAGATCAAGCTTCATCTGCTGTTCACCCTGAATATTCTCCACGCCGCTGGCACCGAGAATATCCACTAAACCGGCTTTGTTGATGTCGCGGTGGATAATTTTGGCACCCAGCTTGATAGCTGAAATCAGCGCCGTCAGTTCACCTGTGGCGTGCGGAAAGTCGTGCTGCTTCTCGACGATAAATTCGCCCAACGTTTTCATAACACATTCCCTGAATCTTCGATGGAGTGGCAGCACGCGTAACAGTCTGCCAACGGATGCGTACGCAGTTTAGCCGAATGAACTTCAAAAACCATAGTCCTAATCCGTTTCTTCCGTCTGCGAGCGGCGTTACACTGTGCGCCGAACTTTTGAGTAATGGATCATGTTATGCGCATTCACATCCTCGGGATTTGTGGCACTTTTATGGGCGGTCTGGCGATGCTGGCACGTTCACTTGGTCATCAGGTGACCGGTTCAGACGCCAACGTTTATCCGCCAATGAGTACTCTGCTCGAACAGCAAGGCATTGAATTAACGGAAGGTTATGACGCCAGCCAGCTGGATCCGATGCCTGACTTAGTCATCATCGGCAATGCGATGACGCGGGGTAATCCTTGCGTGGAAGCGGTACTGGAACGCAACATTCCCTACCTCTCTGGCCCACAGTGGCTGCACGATTTTGTGCTGCGCGATCGCTGGGTACTGGCAGTGGCCGGAACCCACGGTAAAACCACCACAGCAGGCATGGCAGCGTGGATTCTCGAGGCCTGCGGCCTTGAACCCGGCTTCATTATTGGTGGTGTGCCTGGAAACTTCGATGTCTCAGCAAAATTAGGAAAAAGTCCATTCTTCGTCATAGAAGCGGATGAGTATGACTGCGCGTTTTTCGACAAGCGTTCCAAGTTCGTCCATTACTGTCCGCGTACCCTGATCCTCAACAACCTTGAGTTTGATCATGCCGACATCTTTGATGATCTGCGGGCGATCCAGAAGCAGTTCCACCATCTGGTGCGGATCGTGCCGGGTCAGGGCAAGATCCTGCTGCCGGAACATGATCCTAACCTTAAGCAGGTAATGGCGATGGGCTGCTGGAGTGAGCAGGAGAGCGTCGGCGAGCATGGGCGCTGGCAGGCGAAGAAGCTGACCAACGATGCCTCTCACTGGGAAATCTGGCTCGACGGCGAAAAAGTCGGGGAAGTGAACTGGGGCCTGGTTGGCGAACACAACATGCACAATGGCCTGATGGCGATTACGGCCGCGCGGCATGTCGGTGTGAAGCCGGAAGATGCAGGCCAGGCACTGAACACTTTTATCAATGCACGTCGCCGCCTGGAGCTGCGCGGTGAAGTGAACAGCATCAAAGTCTATGATGACTTCGCGCATCACCCGACCGCGATTCTGGCAACGCTGGCTGCGCTGCGCAGCAAAGTGGGCGGCAGAGCACGTATCCTGGCGGTACTGGAGCCACGCTCCAACACGATGAAGATGGGCGTCAGCAAAAACGATCTGGCCCCGTCTCTGGCGCGGGCTGATGAGGTCTTCCTGTTCCAGCCACACCATATTCCGTGGCAGGTTTCAGACGTGGCAGAAGCGTGTATACCGCCTGCGCACTGGAGTGTGGATATCGATACCCTGGTCGAAATGGTGGTCAAAGCCGCTCAGCCAGGCGACACGATTCTGGTCATGAGCAACGGCGGGTTCGGCGGTATTCATCAGAAGCTGCTGGACAGGCTGGCCTGATATGACAGGCGCCCGGCAGGGCGCTTATTTTGCAGGAAAATCCTGGTAAATCCTTTCATTTCTTGCCGTTACAAATCCGCTCAGACTTCCTGCCCTGGCCGTGCTCTGTCTGAGCACGTCTGCCATGACATTACTTCGCTTCGGCCAGCTCGCGCAGATACTGGAAAATCTGACGTGCAGACTTCGGCGGCTTATTGCCCGCTTTCTCTTTCTGCGCGTTACGAATCATGCTGCGTAACTGCTGACGATCGGCTTCGGGATAGAGCGCGATCACGTCGCCCATCGCCTCATCGCCCTGCTCAATCAGACGATCGCGCAACATTTCCAGTTTATGGAACAGTGCAACCTGCTGATTGTGGCGATTATTGAGCTTGTCCAGCGCAACACGAATCGGCTCCACATCTATACTGCGCAGCAGTTTACCGATCAGCTGCAGCTGACGGCGGCGGCCTTCTTTCTTAATGCGCTGCGCCAGTTCTACTTCGTTACGCAGGCGCTCATCCAGCGGGATTTTATCCAGCGAGTTTTTACCCAGATCAACCAGTTCGGCACCCAGGCGCTTTAACTCTTCTGCATCGCGTTTAATTTCACTCTTACTGACCCAGATAATCTCTTCATCTTCTTCTTCGTCATTATCTGGCACATCGTCGAGCCACTCATCGGGCTGTTTGGTCATTTCCGGGCTCCCAAAAAAAAGAGGCTAATCGTACCAGTTTATCGGGTGACTGCGAAATTGTTCTCTGACTCTGATAGACTCAAATCATTCACACATAAGATTATGGGCAGGTCGATGAACGTATCTACTCAGGTTGCAGAACAGCGAAAAGTCCTGGAGCAGGCCATTGCGCAGGTACTTGAACTGGCTAAAGCAAGCACTGACAGCGCGGAAGTGGCAGTAAGTAAAACTACCGGCATCGGGGTCAGCACCCGCTATGGCGAAGTGGAAAACGTCGAATTCAACAGCGATGGTGCGCTGGGCATCACCGTCTATCATCAGAATCGTAAAGGCAGCGCCTCATCGACCGACCTCAGTCCGGACGCCATCAAACGCACCGTGCAGGCGGCGATTGATATTGCGCGCTACACGTCGCCCGATCCGTTTGCCGGCCCGGCTGACGCGGAGTTACTCGCGTATGATGCGCCGGACCTGGATCTCTACCATCCGTGGGAGATTGACGCCGACCGCGCCATTGAACTTGCTGCGCAGGCGGAGCAGGCGTCGCTGCGTGCAGACAAGCGTATTACGAACACTGAAGGGGGCAGTTTCAATAGCCACGTCGGCATTAAAGTCTTTGGCAACAGCCACGGTATGTTGCAGAGCTACTGCTCAAGCCGCCACTCACTCTCCAGCAGCGTCATTGCCGAGCAGGATGGCAATATGGAGCGCGATTACGCCTATACCATTGGCCGTGCGTTTGAGGATCTGAAAAGTCCGGAGTGGGTAGGTGCAGAGTGCGCCCGCCGGACGCTCTCCCGTCTGGCTCCGCGTAAACTGCCGACCATGAAAGCCCCGGTGATTTTTGCTTCTGAAGTGGCGACCGGCTTGTTTGGTCATCTGGTGGGCGCGATCAGCGGTGGCAGCGTGTACCGTAAATCGACCTTCCTGCTGGATTCCATGGGGCAGCAGATCCTGCCGGAGTGGCTCACTATTAATGAGCAGCCGCATCTGCTGAAAGGGCTCGCCTCCACGCCATTCGACAGCGAAGGTGTGCGAACTCAGGCGCGCGACATCATCAAAGATGGTGTGCTGCAGACCTGGCTGTTGACCAGCTATTCAGCCCGTAAACTGGGCCTGACCAGCACCGGTCACGCTGGCGGCATCCATAACTGGCGCATTGCGGGCCAGGGACACAGCTTTGACGAACTGCTGAAGCAGATGGGCACCGGATTAGTGGTGACTGAACTGATGGGCCAGGGCGTCAGCGCCATTACCGGCGACTATTCACGCGGTGCAGCCGGTTTCTGGGTCGAGAATGGTGTTATTCAATACCCGGTCAGCGAAGTCACTATCGCCGGAAATCTCAAAGAGATGTGGCGCAACATGGTGACCATTGGTGACGATATTGAAACCCGCAGTAATATCCAGTGCGGTTCAGTATTACTGCCTGAGATGAAAATAGCGGGACAATAAGATGGATTTCTGAAGCAGCCTGCAGGCTGCTTTTTTTCATCACAATAAAAAGGAAATAATGATGCGTAAGCATGTGATTGCAATGTTGTCGGCTTCTCTGTTGTTCTCCAGCGTCAGTCTCTATGCGGCAGATCTGGAAAAGGATATGGACACGCTGAATGCGAATCTGAAAATCGTCAAGAAAAGTGACAATGCTCAGGAGATGCAGCAGGCGTTAACTAAAATGCGTGCCGCGGCGCAGGATGCCAAAAAATCAACGCCGGATAAGCTGGAAGGTCAGCCTGCTGACAGCGCGCAGGTCAAAGATTACCATGCAGGCCTCGATTCGCTGATTGCGCAGATCGACGTGGTCAGTGCACTGGCGAAAGCCAACAACGTGGATGGTGCTAAGCGCGAAGCCGCTAAATTTGATGACATCCGCAATACCAACCATAAGAAATTCCGTTAATCAGATCGCCGGTCACCCCGACCGGCGATTTTTACCATCACTTCTGCTTATTACCGCGCCGTAAAGCCTCTTGCAACGCGCCTGTCGCCGCACAACATCGTCGTCTTTACCTGTTAAAACCCGCATTTTGCGCATTATGCGATGCCTGTCGCACTAAGCGTGCAGGCTGCGATCTGACGCACAACCTTCACTTCAATTTCCACTTACTGCTGGAAATGTTGCCTCTCCACAGCCGGGGTGATGATCGTTAATTTATTTCTAACGCGAATTATCCGGTTTAACAGGAGTAGCAAGGTGAGCAATAAGGGCGTCCCGGTGTATGAAGCGCCACCGGAGAAAGTGCAGCAACTGGCTGACAGCGTAATGACGCAGATCGTGGCGATCTATCAGCAGCATGGCATTCAGCCCAACGCGGTCCAGCAGCAGATGCTGCAGTCCCATGTCGGCGCCATGGCGTCACGCTCGCTGAGCGGTGAGCCGCTGCCGGACGTGGAAGCGGAGCTGTTTGAAGATATTCCACCGGAAACCGTGGCACTGGCGCAGCAGGTGGTCGATCTGTTTGGCAATCTCCCCCGGGAAGAGGCCTGGCTGCTGTCAGTGCATATTGAAGTCGCGCGATCAAACAACTAGAGAGGAACGCAACATGGTAACAGTAGTGATTGGCGATCGTTTAGGTAAAGGCCAGAAAGTGGCTATTGGCATCGAAAAAGCAGGTGGCCGTGCCGTTGTGGTACCCGGTGTGGCGGCTGATATGAAACTGGGTGACGTGATGAAGGCAGAAAATGCCGATTTCGGTATCTCCTTCTGCGGCAGCGGCGGCGCTGGCGCCATTACCGCCCAGAACAAATATGGCTACAAAGCAAAGCATGGTATGCGCTCTATCGATGAGGGCGTCACCGCCATTAATGAAGGTGCCACGGTACTGGGTTTTGGTTTCATGGATAAAGAAGAGTTAGGCGAGCGGCTGGTGCAGGCCTGGAACAAGAAGCACGGCAGCTGATTATGAAAGAACAATACGTTACTCAGGTGACGGTCGAAGGCAAAGGCGATACCAAAGCGAAAGCCTTTGCAGACGCGCTGAGTCGGGTGCAAAACCAGGTTCTGCGCGCGACGCAAAAAATTCTGCTGCGCATCGAACCGCAGGATGTCCGGGTGCTGCGCGCGCAGGAGAGCGTCAAAACCGAGAAGTTTCTCTTCTTCTTTCTGGCACGTCAGCGGCGAAGCTTCAGCGTCACCCTGGAGATCACCGTCAGCGTCACCGTTTTCGACACCGAACGGGTGACGTTTACGGCGGCATCGTAAAACAGAACCTGTTTACATCAGCCCGCTACTGAACCGAATCTCAGCTGTCGCGATAGCGCGACGCTAAGACCGGAGCGACGCGGGCGCTGAGGCAGGATGGGTAAAAACGACAACAAGGTACAACAACATGTTTTTAATCATTTTGTTTAAGTCGTTGATCATTGGCGGACTGGTCGGTGTGGGTGTGGGGGCGGGTGCTGCACGCATGTTCCACGCGCCCACCACCCAGGGCATGGGCGCCTTTCGTACGCTGGGCGAGCTGAACTCGTGCGAAGGCGATCCGGCCTCTCATTTCTCCTTTGGTCTTGGCTTCTTTTTCAATGCCTGGGCATCGTCGGTTGCAGCCGGTTCATTCACGCAGGATGTCGATCACCGCATCATCCCAAACTGGGGCGCGGCCGCTCTGATGGTGAAGAATCGTAATGTGGCAGAGACGCTGCACGACCCGAAAAAAATGGCCATCGCCTGCGGCATTATCGGCATGATCGTCGTTGCCTTTCTCAACTCTACCGCGTCCGCTGTTCCCGCTGCGCTGCAGGTTACCGCAGTCAAAGTGCTGGTGCCCGCCGCTAACCTGCTGGTGAACACGGTGATGCCCGTAATCTTCTGGCTGGCAGCAATCGACGCAGGTAAAAAGTCAGGCTTCTGGGCCACCATTTTTGGCGGTCTGGCACAGCTAATCATGGGCAACGCCGTGCCTGGGCTGGTGCTGGGTATCCTGATCGGCAAAGGGGTGGAAGAGAGCGGCTGGAATCGGGTTACCAAAGTGATGATGACCGCTATCGTGCTGCTGTTTGTGCTGAGCGGCTTCTTCCGTGGTTTCGATATGAAGCTGCTGCAGTCCTTCCAGCTCGGCATTCCCGGCTGGCTCGACATGATCCACAACTCAGTCAGCGGCAAATAAGAGGCGATGCGATGAACGAAAATAAAGGCTTCTGGTATGCCGACTGGTCTTTCCCGATCTTTGTTGGCCTGCTCTCGTCTGGCGTCTTTGCCGGGACGCACATGTATTACCTCTACGGTATCGGCGCGTTCAACGAAGTGGCATTTGTGTCGATGCTGCGCGCAGGCATGGAGACCGGCGTCTACGGCGCAGTCGCCGCTTTTGGTGCCAGTTTCCTGTTTGCCCGCATTATTGAAGGTTCACTGGTGGGCATTCTGGATATCGGCGGGGCGATTCAGACCGGCGTCGGCCTGGGCGTGCCGGCACTGCTGCTGGGCGCGGGCATCGTCTTTCCGGTAGCAAACTTCGCAGCGTCGCTGGCAACGGGGCTGGTGATTGGTGTGGCGATTGGCTACCTGATTATTCTGGCGCGTAAATTCACTATCAATCAGAGCGACTCCACCTACGGCGCAGACGTGATGATGGGAGCAGGTAATGCCTCAGGGCGCTTTCTGGGTCCGCTGATTATCCTGTCCGCCGTGGCGGCCTCCATTCCGATTGGTCTGGGTTCGCTGCTGGGTGCGCTGCTGTTCTATCTCTGGAACAAGCCGATCACCGGCGGTGCGATTCTCGGCGCGATGATCCTGGGTGCGCTGTTCCCGATTGCTCTCTGATCTCACCGGCAGCCCGGCAGCGGGCTGCCGTTAAGGAGAAACCATGTACGACTTGATTATCCGCAATGCGCGCCTTAGCGATGAGCAGGTGGTCGACATTGCGCTGCAGGATGGCCGCATCGCCGCCGTGGGCAACGTGCAGGGCACGGCACGGCGCGAGCGCGATCTGGCGGGTCGCTTCTACCTCAGCGCGGGCTGGATCGACTCCCACGTTCACTGCTATCCCAAATCGCCCCTTTATCATGATGAAGCGGACGCGATTGGCGTAGCACACGGTGTCACCACGGTGGTTGATGCAGGCAGCACCGGCGCAGAGCACATCGATGATTTCTACCAGCTGACGCGCGTGGCACAGACCCAGGTTTATGCGCTGATTAATATCGCCCGCACCGGCATCGTCACCCAGAATGAGCTGGCCGACATGACGCAGATAGACGGGGAGGCGGTGCAGCAGGCTGTAGCGCGACTGCCCGATTTTATCGTCGGCCTTAAGGCGCGCATCAGCAGCAGCGTGGTCGGTCAGAACGGCGTCCAGCCGCTGATAAAAGCGAAGGCTATTCAGCAGGCGAGCGGCGGTCTGCCACTGATGGTTCATATTGGCAATAATCCGCCCAATCTTGACCAGATTGCCGATCTGCTCACCACGGGCGACATCATCACGCACTGCTTTAATGGCAAACCCAACCGCATCCTGACGCCGCAGGGTGAACTTAAAGCAGCGGTTAAACATGCCATTGCGCGCGGCGTAAAACTTGATGTCGGCCACGGCAGCGCCAGCTTCAGCTTTGAGGTCGCCCGGGTGGCGATTGCGCAGGGCATTCTGCCCGACACCATCAGCTCTGACATTTACTGCCGCAATCGTCTGGCCGGGCCGGTTCACAGCCTGGCGCATGTGATGTCGAAATTTTTCAGCGTCGGCATGACGCTGCCGCAGGTCATCGACTGCGTGACGGTGAACGCGGCCGCCGGATTGCGCCTGCTGCGTAAAGGCCAGCTGAAAGTCGGCTACGACGCCGATCTGACTGTTTTTAGCATCAAAGAGGAAACCCGGCCCTTTATCGATTCCGAAGGTGAAGAGGTCGCCGGTGAGAAGCATCTGGTTCCGCTGGCGGCGGTGGTCGCTGGTACGTGGATCGCCACTGAAGAAGGAATAGCGCATGACCTCGGTTTATGAAAAGTATGGCCTGAAGCCGGTGATTAACGCCTCTGGCCGTATGACGATCCTCGGCGTATCGACCCCATCGAGTGACGTGGTCGATACGGTGAAGTATGGCCTCGATCACTACTTCGAAATGAAAGATCTGGTGGATAAGACCGGTGCGTATATCGCCGGTCTGCTGAAAGTGGAGAACGCGCTGGTGGTCTCCTGCGCCTCGGCCGGAATCGCCCAGTGCGTGGCGGCGGTGATTGTAAAAGACAACGACTGGCTGGTGGATAACCTGCACGCCACACCGCTGACCGTTCCGCACCAGATTGTGGTGCCGAAAGGGCACAACGTGAACTATGGCGCGCCGGTCGGCAGCATGGTGGCGCTGGGTGGCGGGCAACTGGTGGAAGCGGGTTACAGCAACGAATGCTCACCTGCCCAGCTGGCGGCGGCGATCACGCCACAGACGGCGGCGATCCTCTATGTGAAATCGCACCACTGCGTACAGAAGAGCCATCTTGATGTCGGGCAGGCCGCGGCAGTTGCGCGAGAGCATGGCCTTCCGCTGATCGTCGATGCGGCAGCAGAAGAGGATCTGCAATGCTATTACCAGGCGGGAGCCGATCTGGTGATCTACAGCGGCGCAAAAGCGATTGAAGGGCCGACCAGCGGGCTGGTGATTGGCAGACACCACTACGTTGAGTGGGTCAAACGCCAGACCAACGGTATTGGCCGCGCAATGAAAGTGGGCAAAGAGGGGATTCTGGGGCTGACCCAGGCGATTGAAAACTATCTGTCACAGCCAAAAATCAGCGGCGCACAGATGGTGGAAAAAATGACGCCGTTTATTGAACAGCTTAACAGCCTGAACGGCGTGACGGCCCGCGTCGTGTGGGACAGTGCCGGACGCGATATCGCCCGCGCTGAAATGAAGTTCGATGAAGCCGCGATCCAGCAACGCACCGGCGATCTGGTGCAGGCGCTGAAAAAGGGCGATGTAGCGATCTACTTCCGCGGCTATAAAGCCAACGAAGGAATCATTGAAGCGGATGTGCGCAGCGTCAGCGCCGATCAACTGCACACTATTTTTACCCGCATTCAGGCACTGTTAAACGGAGAGAAACACGCATGACGCTGACACCTAATTTTTATCAGGATCGTCTCTGCCTTAACGTCCTTGCGGGATCAAAAGAGAATGCGCGTGCTATCTGGCAGGCAGCAGAAGGGCACGTGCTGGTCGGCGTGCTGTCAAAAAACTACACCAGCAATGACGCCGCTATCGCTGATATGCGTGAATATGCTGCGCTGATCGATAATGCCCTCTCGGTGGGCCTGGGCGCGGGCGATCCAAATCAGTCACAGATGGTCAGTGAGATTTCGGCGGTGCTGCAACCGCAGCATGTGAATCAGGTCTTTACCGGTGTCGCCACCAGTCGTGCGCTGCTGGGCCAGTCACAGACTATTGTGAACGGTCTGGTCTCGCCAACCGGCACGCCAGGTCAGGTAAAAATTTCTACCGGACCGCGCAGCGCAAAACGGCGGGATGGGATTGTGTCCATCGAAACGGCGATTGCGATGCTGCAGGATATGGGTGGCAGCTCGGTGAAATATTTCCCGATGGGCGGTTTGCAGGCGGTGGATGAGTACCGCGCTGTGGCGGAAGCCTGTGCAAAACAGGATTTCTGGCTGGAGCCCACCGGCGGCATCGATCTGGAAAACGTCGGCGAGATCGTGCGCATTGCGCTGGACGCGGACGTCAGCAAAGTGATCCCGCACGTCTACAGTTCGATCATTGACAAAGCCAGCGGAGAGACCCGCATTGACGATGTGAAGCAGCTGCTGGCCATCTGTAAAACAGTACTGGCCCGGTGATCGACACGATCTGCCTTTGACAGGCGGATCGTGCAGCATGGACGTTGCGTGACGAACGCCGTAGGCTGAAGTTTTCACTCTCTGCCAGCAAACAGGTAACGCTTGTGAGATTTCCCAATCAGCGCCTTGCGCAACTGTTCGATGCCCTGCAAAACGAAACGCTGCCTCAGGATGAGCTGGCGCGGCGTTTTGCCGTCTCGACACGCACCGTGCGTACCGATATTACGGCGCTGAATGCGCTGCTGGCAGATCATGGCGCGCAGTTTATTCTGAGTCGAGGCGCGGGCTATCAACTGAAGATTGAGGATGCTCAGCGCTTTCAGCATCTGCAGCAGCATACTGCCTCACCGCTGCGGGTGCCGCGTACCTCGCAGGACCGGGTTCGCTACCTCCTGACCCGTTTTCTTACCGCTGCCTATTCACTGAAACTTGAAGAGCTGGCGGAAGAGTGGTTTGTCAGCCGCGCCACCCTGCAGAACGATATGGCAGAAGTGCGCGAGTGGCTGGGTCGCTATCACCTCACCATTGAGAGCAAACCGCACTACGGCATGAAGCTATTTGGCAGCGAAGTGGCGATTCGGACCTGTCTCACCGACCTGTTATGGCAAATCGATCAGGCGATGCCAGAGAGTCCGCTGCTGACTATTGAAGCGCTGAACAGCGGCATGCTGGAGACACTGCGTCCGCTGCTGCAAAGCTGCTTTGCGCAGCACAACATTCGCCTCAGCGATGAGGGCGAACGCTATCTGCGGCTCTATTGCGCCGTTGCTGTGCGTCGCATCAGCGAAGGTTATCCGCTTAACGATCCCGGTGCTGAGGAGATTGGCGATGAGGTACGTGAAGCGGCACATCAGCTGATTAATCTGATGCGTCCACTGGTCAGCAAACCAATTTCACCCGCTGAAGAAAACTGGCTGCGGGTTAACATTGCCGCGCGGCGCATTCAGGCGATCGCTCCCAGCGCCATCAATGCCGATGACGCCGACGCGCTGGTGGATTACCTGCTCAGCTTTATCAACACGCACTACAACTTCAATCTGCAAAACGATCAACAGCTGCGAGCCGATCTGCTTACCCACATCAAAACCATGATTACCCGGGTGCGCTATCAGATTCACATCCCTAACCCGCTGCTCAGCAACATCAAGCAGCACTATCCGATGGCCTATGATGTCACCCTGGCGGCGGTGACCAGCTGGGGGAAATATACGCCTTACGTCATTACCGAGAATGAGATTGGCTTTCTGGTGCTGCATATTGGTGTCGGACTGGAGCGCCACTATGACGTGGGCTATCAGCGTCACCCACAGGTGCTGCTGGTGTGCGACAGCGGTAACTCCACGCTGCGCATGATTGAAGCGATGTTGCTGCGGAAATATCCGCAGTTGCAGGTCACGGCCCGCCTGTCACAGCGCGAGTATGAGGCGCGCAGTCGCATTGACGAAGATTTTGTCATCTCAACCATCCGGCTCAGCGAAAAAGAGAAACCCGTGGTGGTGATGTCACCGTTTCCCACCGGTTTTCAGCTGGAGCAGATTGGCAAGCTGGTGCTGGTCGATCGTACCCGGCCCTATATGTTGGCGAAATTTTTTGATGCCCAGCACTTTCATATTGTGGATCAGCCGACGACCCGGTCTGAGCTGTTTCGCCAGCTGAGCGATCAGCTACAGGAGGAGGGGTTTGTGGATGAGGCGTTCTATCCGTCGGTCGAAGAGCGTGAAGCGATTGTCAGCACGATGCTGGGCGAAGGCATTGCGCTGCCGCACTCGCTGGGACTCCTGGCAAAGAAAACCGTGGTCTATACCGTGCTGGCCCCACACGGTATTCCCTGGGGAGACGATACCGCCTATGTCATCTTCCTGCTAGCGATCAGCAAAAGTGAATATGAAGAGGCGATGGCGATATACGATCTGTTTGTGACGTTCCTGCGTGAAAGGGCGATGACCCGCCTGCGGGACTGCACCGATTTCACCTGCTTCCGGGCGGTGGCGATGGATTGCCTGAGTCGGCCATAGGCTTTTAGTTTTTCTTCGCCAGCAGGCGGGGGATCTCGCGCAGGCACCAGGATTTGGCTTCGCCCATGCTGTCGCGCCGCCACGCCATAATAATATCAACCTCGCGAGTGTATTCCGGACTCACCACGCGCAGACGGCCTTCCGCGATATCCTGCTCCACCAGTGAATAGGGCATGGTTGCGACACCCAGCCCCGCCAGCAGGGCACGGCGCTTATCATCCATGCTGCTTACGGTCAGGCGCTGCTGTTTATCCAGTAACTGCACGGTCAGCACCGGACGCTCACGCGCGGTATCTGCCACTGCAATGCCCCGGTATTTCACCCGCGTCACTTCAGACTGAGGTTCAGGCTCGTTATGGATTGGATGGTCAGCACTGGCGACATAAACACTCATCATGGTGTAGAGCTTACGGGTGTTGATCTCGGTGGAGGCACGGAAGTGCATATCGGGGGCGATCACGATATCGGCACGGCCCTGTTCCAGCCGCTCCCACGCGCCTGCCAATACTTCGGTAACCAGCGAAAATTGTGTATTGGCTTTGTCAGCCAGCTTTGTCACCAGCGGAAACAGTGCATCAATGGGCACCAGCGCTTCAGTAACGATGGTCAGATGGGTTTCCCAGCCACGCGCCAGCGCTTCCGCATCGGTGGTGAGCTTATCGGCCGCTTCCAGCAGTACCCGGCCACGCTCCAGCAGCATGCGTCCCACGTTGGTAAATTTAGTGCGGTGACCGGAGCGGTCAAACAGCACCACATCCAGCTCCTCTTCCAGCTTTTGCATGGTGTAGCTGAGGGCAGAAGGGACACGCCCCAGTTCATCTGCTGCTGCTGCAAAACTGCCACGTCGATCAATCGCATCCATAACGCGTAAAGATTCAAGGGTTAACGCACGCTCTTTGGCCATCCCGGTTCTCTGTCAGGAAATTTGAACATGCCGGGCAGATTAACTGGCTAACAATCCGGCGTCCAGACTTTTACCATGGGTGCATAAAGTCCGTGGCCGATCCTCGTCACCGGATGCCGGAGGTAAATAATGATAACGACACGCAGTGCGTCCGCATGTGGTCAGGCCGATTTCGGCTGGTTGCAGGGGCGCTACAGTTTCTCTTTTGGCCACTATTTTGATCCCAAACTGATGGGCTACGCATCGCTGCGTGTTCTGAACCAGGAAGTACTGGCACCGGGCGCCGCATTTCAGCCGCGTACCTATCCTCAGGTCGATGTGCTGAACATTGTGCTGCAAGGTGAAGCCGAATATCGCGACAGCGAAGGTAACACCATTACTGTACGGGAAGGGGAGGCGCTACTGCTCTCTGCCCAGCAGGGGGTGAGTTACACCGAAATCAACCTGAGCAAAGATCGTCCGCTGACACGCATGCAGCTGTGGCTTGCCGCCTGTCCGGAGCGTGAAAATCCCAGGATGCAGAAAATTGCCCTGACGGAAGGCCGGTTGTGTCAGATGATAGCCTCGCCGGATGGCGCGGACGACAGTCTGCAATTGCGTCAGCAGGTGTGGATTCATCAGGTCGAGCTGGCGCCAGGCGAGCAGTATTCGCTGCGGATACAAGGACCGCGGGCCTATCTGCAGTCAATTCACGGTTCGCTGGAGGCGATGTCCGGCACGGAGCATCAGGAGAAGCTGGGCTGTGGCGATGGCGCGTTTTTGCAGGAGGAGAAACTTTTGCAGCTGAAGGCCAAAACCGCGACCCGCGCGCTGGTCATTGACATTCCGGTCTGAAAACCGGGCAATAAAAAAGGCGGCCATGGCCGCCTTTTTGCGTTTTATGTATTACTTCAGCATGGTAAAGGCGGTGGTAACGTGCTTCACGCCACTGACGCGGCTGGCGACATCCGCCGCGGCCTGCGCTTCCTGCGGTGTCACCAGACCCAGCAGGAACACTTCGCCATTTTCCGTCGTCACCTTCACATTGGAGGATTTCACCTGATCGCTGCCCAGCAGTTGCGAGCGGATTTTGGTGGTGATCCAGGTGTCTGACGACGTGGTACCCAGCGTGACTTTCTGGCCGATGCGGATCTCGTTATAGACCTCGGTTGCGCCATCAACACCCATGGTGATCTGTTTGGCTCGGTTGGCGATCTCCTGCGAAGGCGCCTGACCAGTCAGCAACACTTTGCCCTGATAGGCGGTGGCGACAACGCGGGCATCGGTTTTAATCTGCTGATCTTTAGCCAGCGCGTTAGTGACACGTAACTCCAGCGTGCCGTCATCAACCTGCGTACCTACCGAGCGAGGATCGGTAGCCGTTTTGGTAGCAACGGCTGCGCCACCTGCCACAACTGCGACACAGCCCTGCAGCAGCATAGCGATTAACAGAATAGCTATAGCATTCAATGCTTTCATTCGTGCTCCTTCAGTCATTCCTGATGGGGAAAGAGAGTGTTATCGATCAGATCGCATAGGCAATTAACGGTCAGCATATGCATCTCCTGAATACGGGCGCTGCGGTGCGAAGGAATACGGATTTCCACATCCTGCGGACCCAGCAGTCCGGCGAGCTCTCCGCCATCATACCCGGTAAGCGCAACGATAGTCATATCGCGCGTCACCGCCGCTTCTACGGCCTTAACGATGTCACGGGTGTTGCCTCGTGTCGAGATAGCCAGTAACACATCGCCTGCGTGTCCCAGCGCGCGTACCTGCTTTGCATAGATTTCATCGTGCAGGCGATCGTTACCAATCGCGGTCAGCATCACGTTGTCCGCACTTAATGCCAGCGCCGGTAGGCTGGGGCGCTCAGTCTCGAAACGGTTGATCATGCTGGCTGCGAAGTGCTGAGCATTAGCAGATGAAGCACCGTTGCCGCAGCTCAGGATTTTATTGCCATTCAGTAACGACTGCACCAGCGTCATAGCCGCGCGAGAGATGGCATCGGGCAACGCCTCGGCTGCGGCAATCTGAGTTTGAATACTTTCGGTAAAACACGCTTTAATTCTTTCCTGCACACGACCACCTGGTTCTAAACGTCTGCATTAAAGGCATTCGGCAGCCACTCGAGCGCCGTGCCGGTAATGGCGATGATGTCGAAACGGCAATTCACTGTTTCAAAACTGCCGCCGCGTTGCGCCAGCCAGAGAGCGGCAGCGCGCAGCAGCTTTTGTTGTTTATTCCGGGTAACGCTGGCGAGCGCGCCACCATAACGCGCATCGCGTCGGTAGCGGACTTCAACAAACACCCAACAGTGCCCGTCACGCATAATCAGGTCAAGTTCACCATTGCGAAAGTGAACATTACTGGCGACCCATATCAGGCCAGCCTGCTCCAGATAGCGCCGGGCATCGTCTTCATGCCCGGCACCAATCTGACGGCGATTTAGTTGGCCGGTGCGATTTCGCCCCGACGATACTGGTTCCATGTCAACTTCCTGTTGATCACACAATCCGTGTCGGCGCTGAGCTTGCCGGTATTGCCATCCAGCGTGAAGCCAGGTGACTGACGCATCTGGTTAAAGTGATTCGCCAGCGTCCAGGCATCCATCCCCATGGCATAGAGACGCACCAGCGAGTAGTCATTATTGAATGACTTCGACGTCTGCTGCATCAGGCCTGGGTTGCTGCCGGAGAGCAGCGGGATATCACTGAACTGCAGGCCATCCATTTCAAGCCGGAAGTCCGGGCCAGCACCGGCCTGCGCGCTGCGCGAACTGGCGTAGAGCGAGATGTTGCTGCGACTGCCGGTGCGCATGGTGATCATCGGTTTGATCAGCTGCAGTTCATCCTGGGTTGAGACGATGTAGACCGCATCAATGCCACCGCCGCTGCTGGTGCTGACCACATCAGGCGTGCTCTGTTGCGGTGCCGGAATGGTCAGGCCCGCAATGGAAACGCCCTGCGACTCAGCAGGTGCCGCAGGTGCAGCATTGACCGGCGTACCTGACAGGCTGATGCCCGCGCCGCTGTTAATGCCCTGTTTCAGCTCAGCGGTCGAGCCAAAGCGCTGCTGCATGACGGTGCTGCCACCCAGCGTCTGCCACTCCTGTGCAAAAGCGTTGGTAACACGATCGCCCAGGCCGCTGCGCGGAACCAGAAGCAGCGGCTGACGTTTGCCCTGGTCCCAGATATGGTGCGCGGCATCGCGTGCTTCGTCTTCAGGAGAAAGCGCAAAGTAGCAGATATTCGGATGGTTCTGGATCTTTTCCGGCTCGTTGAGCGCCAGCACGTTTAAGGGGGTCTGGCTGTTGGCGACCTTCTCAACGTTGCTCTTCAGCAGTGGGCCAACCACGATAGTGGCGCCATCCTGCTGTGCCTGCTGCATCACCTGCTCAATCGGCTGGCTGCTGGTATCATAGACCTTGATCTGAGCGTTGCTGGCCGGTGCGGCAGCAGCAGGCTGAGATTGAGGCTGTGGTGTGGTGGTGGCAGATTGCTGCGGTGCGCTGATCGGATCGGCAGACGATCCCGCAGCGGCGGCAGGTTGCGTGCTGGCTGTTGCATCCGCAGCGGCCGGCTGGGCAGTTGCCGCCGCAGGCTGTGCGACCGGCGCGGATACGCCGTTCTTCGCGTCGTTAAAGCCTTTCTGGATGGCATTCGCGAACACCTGTGCCTGGCCATTCAGCGGCAGCAGCAGCGCGATGATGCTGGTAGAGGCTTTGGTGTAGTTCTGCATCTGGCTCAGCTGCGTCGGCAACGTTTTGGCCGCCGGGTTCTGCGGATAGCGAGTCTGCCAGTCTTTGATGCCGGACTTCAGCATTTCTGCATCCTGGGCATTAGCACGCCAGACCGTGAGCAGATCCAGCCAGCCCTGCAGCACATTTTCGTCGGCATTGATCACCAGGTTGCTGGCTTCCTGTGGCGACATCTGCGTCAGAGTCTGCCAGGTAGCGTCAATATTGCTCTGATGATCGGCGTCTTTCAGCAGCGGTTCCTGAGCAATATAGTTGCGCAGCAGTGAGAGTGAAGGGCGGCCCTGCGCGCTGGCAATTTGCAGGCTGTAGTAACGCGCCAGCTGATCCTGCGACAGTGCGCTGGTTTTTACCGCTGCTAACAGCGGTTCAGCGTCTTTGATTTTCTGCTGGGCAATCAACAACTGCGCTTTCAGCAGCAGAGATTCCTGTTGCTGCGTCTCAGAGAGCTGCTGCGGCAACTGGCTCAGTTGCTGAGTGGCCTCGGGATACTTTCCTTCCTTCAACAGGGCGCGGATTGCGAGTAATTGCCAGTCGGTCTTGCTATCATCGCTGCTTTGCTGCGCTTGCTGCAGATAGTAAGCGGAGCTGGCGGTGGCTGGCCCCTGAATATTGACGGTTGAGGTTTGCGGCGCCTGACCGCTACATGCGGCTAAAATCAGCCCGGCAAGAATGACAGGCAGAAAGCGTCCTGCTTTATGACGAACGACTTTTGAAGGAAGCATACTGTATCCAGTGATGTTTTTTTCAAGATGCTCAATATTAAATCGGCAATTCGGATGAAACAATGAAACAACTCGATCGGGCAGAGATTTCTGCCAGCACGCTCTACATCGTTCCAACCCCGATTGGTAATTTGGGTGATATCACCCAGCGGGCGCTGACGGTGCTTTCGAGCGTCGATCTGGTCGCTGCGGAAGATACACGTCATACCGGGCTGTTGCTACAACATTTCGCCATCAATGCGCGACTCTTCTCACTTCATGACCACAACGAGCAACATAAGGCTGAGCTGCTGCTTACGAAGCTGCAAGAGGGTCAAAGCATAGCCTTAGTTTCCGATGCTGGCACGCCGCTGATTAACGATCCGGGCTACCATCTGGTGCGCCGCTGCCGTGAAGCGGGCATTCGTGTAGTGCCGCTACCGGGCGCCTGTGCCGCCATTGCCGCATTGAGCGCCGCAGGACTGCCATCCGATCGTTTCTGTTACGAAGGGTTTCTGCCCGCAAAAACCAAAGGCCGTTGCGATGCTCTGCGAGCACTGGTGCAGGAGCCACGCACGCTGATTTTCTATGAGTCGACTCACCGTCTGATCGACAGTCTGCAGGATATGGTGAGTGAGCTGGGGCCTGAGCGCTACGTTGTGCTGGCTCGTGAGCTGACCAAAACCTGGGAGTCGATTTATGGTGCGCCGGTTGGCGAGCTGCTGGCCTGGGTCAAAGAAGATGAGAATCGTCGCAAAGGCGAGATGGTGTTGATTGTTGAAGGGCACAAGGTTGACGATGACGATGCGTTACCGGCCGATGCGCTGCGTACGCTGGCGCTGCTGCAGAAAGAGCTGCCGCTGAAGCGCGCGGCTGCACTGACCGCTGAGATTCACGGCGTGAAGAAGAATGCCCTTTATAAGTATGCGCTGGAGCAGCAAGAGGCGTGACAAATGCCTTCGGATGTCCTATTATCCCGCGCCGAAGCTGACCAGACAGTCGCCGCTTTGTCGTCGTCCTCACTTGTGGGGAGACGGGCAGAGGGGAGGAAAGTCCGGGCTCCATAGGGCAGGGTGCCAGGTAACGCCTGGGAGGCGCAAGCCTACGACCAGTGCAACAGAGAGCAAACCGCCGATGGCCCAGAAATGGGATCAGGTAAGGGTGAAAGGGTGCGGTAAGAGCGCACCGCGCGACTGGCAACAGTTCGTGGCACGGTAAACTCCACCCGGAGCAAGGCCAAATAGGGGTTCACAAGGTACGGCCCGTACTGAACCCGGGTAGGCTGCTTGAGCCAGTGAGCGATTGCTGGCCTAGATGAATGACTGTCCACGACAGAACCCGGCTTAACGGTCAGCTTCGACTTTTTACCAGAAACCCCGCTCCGGCGGGGTTTTTGCTTTGCGGGCTATGTGCAGGCAGCGATGAATGACTGTCCACGACGCTCTCTATGAAAAGAACGCGGCTTAACGGTCAGCGTCGACTTTTTACCAAAAACCCCGCCCCGGCGGGGTTTTTGCTTTGCGGGCTATGTGCAGGCAGCATTTAACCGCGGCCGTGCGGTTCATCCCAGTCAAACGCTGGCCCAAGCGAAATCACGCCGTTCGGGTTGATAGTCTTGTGACTGCAATAGTAGTGGTGACGGATATGCGGCAGATTGACCGTCTCAGCAATGCCCGGCATCTGATAGATATCACGCAGGAAACCGCTCAGGTTTCTGTAATCACTGATCCGGTGGCGATCGCACTTAAAGTGAGTCACATAGACGGGATCAAAGCGCACCAGCGTGGTCCACAAACGCAGATCCGCTTCGGTCAGCTGATCGCCGGTAAGATAGCGATGCTGGCCCAGGATCTGCTCCAGCCGCGACAGCGAGTGGAACAGCGCCGTTACTGCTTCATCGTATGCGGACTGCGAGGTAGCAAAACCCGATTTATAGACGCCGTTGTTCACCGTGTCGTAGATCCAGCCATTCAACTCATCAATCTTTTCGCGCAGTGCAACGGGATAGTAGTCTCCGGCACGGGCACCCACCGCATCGAAAGCGCTGTTGAACATGCGAATGATATCGGCCGATTCATTGCTGACGATGGTGTTCTGCTGCTTGTCCCACAATACCGGCACGGTGACGCGCCCACTGTATTGCGAATCGGCATGCAGATAGAGCTGATAGAGGAATTCGTTCTGATAGAGCTTATCGCCCGTCGCATCCTGAAAGGTGTCATCGAAGGTCCAGCCGTTTTCCAGCATCAGCGGATGCACCACGGAGACATCGATCATACTGTCCAGACCCTTTAACTGACGCATCAGCAGCGTGCGGTGCGCCCAGGGACAGGCCAGCGAGACATACAGATGATAGCGGTCACGCTCGGCAGCAAACCCCGCTTTACCCACCGGGCCGGCGCTGCCATCCGGCGTAACCCAGTTGCGAAAAGCCGACTCTGAACGTTTGAAACGTCCGCCGGTAGATTTAGTATCGTACCAGGTGTCATGCCAGACACCGTCAATTAACTGTCCCATAATGGCTCCAATGCAAGCAGGGCGGGGAAATGTCCCCGCCCTGCTAAGTATATGTGGCATTACGCTTTATGTGAGATTAGCGTGCAATCGCCTATGATTTTCTTTTGCTGATCAGGCGATCAATGCTGTATGCGCCTGGACCCACCAGACCTAACACCAGGAAACCACCCGCGATAGAGAGGTTTTTCATGAACATCAGCTGGTTCACGCCTTCTGCAAAGTTACTGTGAAACAGAAACGCGGTCAGGATAGTGAAGCCTGCGGTGAACAGCGCTGTGAAACGGGTCAGGAAACCAAACAGAATGGCCAGACCGCCGCCAAACTCCAGCAGAATAACCAGCGGCAGCATAAAGCCTGGGACGCCCATTGCTTCCATGTATTGCTGCGTGCCTGCATAACCAGTGATTTTGCCCCAGCCGGCCGTAATAAACAGGATTGGCATCAGGATACGAGCCACTAATAAACCAACGTCTTCGAATTTTTTCATCATTTACTCCAGCGCTATCAGGGATGCAGGGCAAGCTGCCCACAGGGTTTATGCCCGCTGAAAGCAGTGCTGCATTCATTGGGTTTATGGCTGGAGATGATAGTCGCGGAGTGGAAAGGTTGTAAGCGAGATATACTGTCAGTGTTTTTCAGAAAATCTGATGAAGAAAAGCCGGCCTTTTCAGGACCGGCTTTAAGCAGGATTAACGCGGAGGTAATGCCGACTTAATCATACGCCAGGTACTCCAGGCGCTGAATCCCCGTTTTACCCAGCGCAACAGCATGTTGGGACTGCGAACTGAGTAGATGGCCAGTGCGCTGCTGCCAATAGCCAGATAGCGACGTAAGCTGAGAAAAGTGAACCAGCCACGATCGTAATGGGCGGTACCTTCCAGCCAGTCGCGCCGCGCAGCGCTTAAATCCAGCCGCTGCTGCTGCACGTGCTTAAGCAGTTCATGGATGCGTTCTTCACGCTCGCGGCGGCTCATTAGCGCTGCTCCTCAAGCAAATTACGATCAGTTTCAAGCTCTTTGCGCGTGTGACGCAACAGCGTGGACTGACGTGATTTACGCAGCGTCCAAAGCCCCAGAATAAGCGCGAGCAGCAGCAGTGTGCCGGTCGTGATGCCAATGGCCATCAGGCGGTACTGCGCATCCACTGCCCAGATAATCAGAACCATCAGGCTCATCAGACCAAATGCAGTGAACAGCATTGTCAGGCCAACCATCAGCAGCAGCTGAATCAGGTTAGCTTTCTCGTGCTCCAGTTCCACCACTGCCAGACGAACACGCGTCTCGACCATGCCAACCAGCGTGGTCACAATACGCTGGCCGATGTTAATGACCCCTTTAGCCGGGCCGTGGTTATGCTGTGAGTCAGCCATAGTTAACGACGCGAGATGAGCATGCCCAGTGCGACGCCAATCGCTGCACCGATGCCCACACCATGCCATGGATTTTCACGCACATAGCCTTCGGCTCTCTGCGCCGCTTCACGCGTAGTCGCAGCAATGCGCTCGCTTGATTCGCCCAGACGTTCACGTGAGCTCTCCAGCGCATCACGCGCTTTACTGCGAAGTTTATCCAGCTCACCTTTGGATTTTTCGGTACTGCTACTCAGTACTTCTTCCAGGGTATCGGCGAGGTTTTTCAGTTCAGCACGCAAATGTTCCGATGATGTGTCTTTAGACATAAAATACTCCTTTAACATCAGTTGGTTAATTCCAATTAATAGGGCTCCGCCTGTAACTTTTTCAGTTCCCGGCGCGCTTCATCCAGTTTTTGTTGTCGCTTAGCAATCTTTTCCCTGTCATGGCCCTCTTCACGCTCTTCCCTGAGTGCGTGCTCACGCTCTGCAACTTTCTGCTTTTGCGCGTTAATTCTTTCCAGATGGGCGGCTTCAAGCTTTTTATCGCTGCAATCTGCCCGGACTTCGGTCAGCGCGCGCTCCAGACCATTAACCCGGCGCTGGTTGTTATGCTTTTGCGCCATCCCAATTTCACGCTGAATATCCTGCTCTTTCTGCTCACACAGCGATTCTGCCGCCAGCAGCGAACCCGATAGCGAAAACAGAGCAATGCCCATCAATACTTGATATTTCATCGGTCCTGAACCTTCCATTGCGACCTGACTCCTCATCACCTGCGCGATCTTATGCCTGCGGGTGCCAAGAATCGACTCTCGCTTAAGCATAGACACCCCTGGTAAAAAGTTCAAAGAAGACCGGGAGATAGAGTGGCTTTCAGACCGTCGCGGCATACTGCAACGGTCTGAAAAAAGAGGGAAGCGGGGGATTAAGCCAGTGAGAGATGCTGAGAGTGATCGTGCTGCGCCACAATAAAGCCTTGTGGCAGCAGGCGGCGCAACACCTTCTGTGCTGCCAGGCTCTGTTCTTCGCTGTCAAAATGAATGATCAGCGCATCACCTGCAGGCGTTATGCTTTTAATACGAATGCCCTGCGCACTTAATTGCTGATAGAGATAAAAACCATCTGGCAGCGTTGCACCTGCATGAGAAACCCGAATCTGCACCACTGTCTCGTGCTTCATCAGAGGCGGGATCGCACAAAGCGCAACCAGCGCAAACGCGCCAGCAATCAACCACGGTAACCACCGTTTAGGAATAGCCTGCAGCAGTTTCATTACTCTGCTTTCCCGTTTTGATTCGCCTGTCGTTTACGCCATAACACCACCAGCGATCCCACCAGGCCAAATACCAGCAGCGCCAGTGGCAGCATCATCAGGAAAAACATCATCTCATCTTCGTAACGACGGAAAATCGGGGTTTTTCCCAGCGCGAAGCCGATAACGGTCAAAATTAACACCCACAGAAATGCACTGACCCAGTTAAAGAACTGAAAGCGGGCATTGCTGAGGCCTGACAGCCCGGCAATAGTGGGCAGCAGCGTTCGCACAAACGCGATAAAGCGACCAATCAGCAGGGCGGATAAGCCGTGACGGTGAAACATGCTGTGCGCGCGCAGGTGGTACTGGGCAGGTAAATGAGAGAGCCATTTCTGAACCGTGGGCGTATTACCCAGCCAGCGGCCTTGTATGTAACTTACCCAGCAGCCAAGACTGGCGCCGGTTGTCAGAACCAGAATCGTTAAAGGGAAACTCATGGTGCCTTTGGCAATCAGTACACCGACCAGAATCAGCAGACTGTCACCCGGCAGAAACGCGGCGGGAAGAAGGCCATTTTCTAAAAATAAAATCATGAACAAAACGCCGTAAATGGCCCATACGAGCGTGGGATCGGAGAGAGTTTCATAGTCCTGTTGCCACAGGGCATGCAGCAACGCTTGCAAAATATCCATCAATCATTCCTGAACATCATTGTTAAACATGTCCCACAGGGACTTAAACGCAGACCGGCATTTCGTTATAAATTTTAGGCGCGCAGCCTGGGCGGGATTTTTCCGGATCCTTCCAGAATCGATTGTTAAATCAGCAACTTTATAAACCCTTGTCGCAAAGGGTAATAAAAGGGCGATAACTGTAACAAAAATCGCCTGTCTGAGACAGTAAAACTCTCTTGCGAACAGGAGTTTTACCTTGTGAAACGCCCTGTAAAAAGGAGCTTTACATGACCTGACACTATTGCAGATTAACTGACCATCTCAGGCTGTTTTCAGGCGCTTTTAGAGGGCGTTATTGGACCCATCAGGCAGGATGACCGGATTCTCACCGAACATGTAACGATCCACGTTAAATTCAAAATCATCCGCCGTCGCGTTAAACAGCATCTGTTTAGTATTTTCCAGATGTTGCCACATCGCCAGTTTGCTGGCGGCGGGATCTTTACGCATCAGCGCTTTGAGGATCTGATCGTGGTCTTCGCACCAGCTGAGAATGCTGCGCTGGTCGATATGTTCGTGAAGTTTGAGCCAGTAGGGATTGTGCAGGCGGTGCAGCCACATTTTTTCAACGATGGCGGCTAAAGCACTGTTCTGGGTGGATTGCGCGATGCGCACATGAAACTGCATGTCCCACTCGGAATCACGGAAGTGATCTTCCTGGCGGGCTTTTTCCTGAATTGCCATCAGGTCGATAATGTCCTGACGCGTGACCTGGGTGGCCGCGAACTCGGCCACGTTACTTTCAATCAACTGGCGCGCCTGCAGTAACTCAAACGGGCCAAAAGTGGCAAATTCCAGCTGGCTGCTGGTGGAGGTGATGCGGTTCTGCTGCTGGCTGGCAATGACGTGAATACCCGATCCTTTGCGAACCTCAACATAGCCTTCTACTTCCAGCATGATGATCGCTTCACGGACAACGGTGCGGCTCACTTCCATCTCTTCGGCAATCAGGCGCTCAGCAGGCAGTTTGTCGCCCACCGGATAGATTCCGGTTTCAATGCGGCTTTTAAGCTCGCTGGCAAGCTGTTGGTAGAGTCGACGGGATTCAGTGAGGTCCATAGCACAATCCTGGTAGCAGACAGATAAGTTGTTATACCACTTCAGGCGGTGCGAGGAAATGGGCTGGCTCGCGCCAGCCCGTCAAATCAATTGTGAACAGCGCTGGCTGGTGGAATCACCGTTTCCGCTTCCAGCTCTGAAATCGGTTTATTTTTCAGGACTGTCCAGATCACCACGGCACCCAGCAGATCGAACACCGCCAGGGCAGCAAACAGCGGGCTGAAGCCCAGCGTATCGGCCAGGGCACCCACGACCAGCGCAAACATCGTGCTGGCGGTCCAGGCTGCCATGCCAGTCAGACCGTTAGCCGTCGCGACTTCATTACGGCCGAAAACGTCTGACGACAGGGTAATGAGCGCACCCGAAAGCGCCTGATGCGCAAAGCCGCCGATGCACAGCAGACCAATGGCGACGTAAGGGCTGGTGAACAGGCCAATGGTGCCTGGCGCAATCATTAACACCGCACCCATCGTCACCACCATTTTACGTGAAACGATCAGGTTAACGCCGAACCAGCGCTGAAACAGCGGCGGCAGATAGCCACCCAGGATACAGCCGAAGTCCGCGAACAGCATCGGCATCCAGGCGAACATCGCAATCTCTTTCAGATTGAAGCCGTACACCTTAAACATGAACAGCGGAATCCAGGCGTTGAACGTTCCCCATGCCGGTTCTGCCAGAAAACGCGGCAGGGCAATCCCCCAGAACTGGCGGTTACGGATAATCTGCAGGGCCGACATTTTGCGGGTGTTACCGGTCTGATGCTGTGCTTCCTGACCGGAGATAATGTAGTCACGCTCTTCATCACTCAGCTTCTTCTGCTGTTTCGGATGTTTGTAAAACACCAGCCAGCAGAGTGCCCAGACCATGCTCAGCACACCGGTCATGATAAAGGCCATCTGCCAGCTGTGCGCTACGATTGCCCAGACCACCAGCGGCGGAGCCAGCATCGCACCGATAGATGAACCGACGTTAAAGTAGCCCACCGCGACCGAACGCTCTTTGGCCGGGAACCACTCACTGCTCGCCTTCAGACCCGCCGGGATCATCGCCGCTTCAGCCGCACCGACGGCACCACGCGCCAGAGCAAGGCCGCCCCAGCTGCCTGCCATCGCCGTGGCGGCACAGAAGATTGCCCACAGTACAGCAAACACGGCGTAGCCGACTTTGGTGCCCAGCAGATCCAGCACATAACCCGCAACCGGTTGCATCAGCGTGTAGCAGGCTGAATAGGCCGCAATGATGTATGAATACTGCTGTGTAGTGATATGCAGCTCTGTCATCAATGTCGGGGCCGCCACGGCGATGGTATTACGGGTCAGATACCCTAATACCGTACCGATCGTCACCAGTCCAATCATATACCAGCGTAACCCTTTGATCTTACGCATCCTCTACCTCTTCCAGTTCTGTATGCGGTCTTGCCGCTGTTGTTATCTGGAGCGGGACAGCCCGTGATGCAGCTTTGCTCACGCCCGCAGGTTCTGTCTGAGCAACCCTGTTCTTACCTTGCCATTTGTGGGCCGCTAACGACCTCACGATAGGACGAGAGCCTAACTTGTTATACAACTTTAAAAGTTGAGAGCCATCACAAAAACCCTTTCTGCACTGTGGGATACTGGAAACCTGCGTAATGACAGCCATTTAGCGCGCTGCGGACGACAAAAATGTCCATAACGGTAGCCAGACATCGCCGTTTATGTGAGCAGGATCGCAAATAAATCCGTAACGGACTAAAATTGGTATGATAACTTTGGGCCATCAGTGGTTCAGTAGATGAGGAAGCATGTATGTCACGTTTCATGACCGAGGATTTTTTGCTGGATAGTGAATTCGCCCGCCGTCTCTATCACGACTACGCGAAGGATCAGCCGATTTTCGACTATCACTGCCACTTACCGCCGCAGCAGATTGCCGAAAATTATCGCTTTGCCAATCTTTATGACATCTGGCTGAAGGGCGATCACTACAAGTGGCGGGCAATGCGCGCCAACGGTGTGGCTGAGGCGTTCTGTACCGGCAACGCCAGCGATCGTGAAAAGTTTGACGCCTGGGCGCGTACTGTGCCGCACACCATCGGCAACCCGCTCTATCACTGGACCCATCTGGAATTACGCCGGCCTTTCGGCATTACCGACACGCTGCTTTCTGAGAAAACGGCTGACAATATCTGGCATCGCTGCAATGAACTGCTGGCGCAGGATAGCTTTACCACGCGTGGCATCATGCAGCAGATGAAGGTGAAGATGGTCGGCACCACGGACGATCCGCTGGATGACCTGCGCCATCACCGCGCGCTGGCAGACGACACCAGTTTCAGCGTTAAAGTGCTACCGAGCTGGCGTCCGGACAAAGCCTTTAATATCGAAGCCGACACCTTCCTGCCGTGGATTGAGACGCTGGAACAACTGACCGACATCAGCGTGCAGCGTTTTGACGATCTGCGCAGCGCACTGTATCAGCGGCTGGATCACTTTGCGGCGCACGGCTGTAAAGTCTCGGATCACGCGCTGGATGTCGTCTGTTATGCCGAGGCGGACGACGCCACGCTGGATGCGATTCTGGCGTGCCGTCGCAGCGGTACTGCACCGAATCCGCACGAAACGGCACAGTTTAAAACGGCGGTACTGGTGTGGCTGGGCAGCGAATATGCCCGCCGTGGCTGGGTACAGCAGTATCACATTGGCGCACTGCGCAATACCAACCCACGTCAGTACCAGTTGCTGGGGCCGGACGTGGGCTTTGACTCCATCAACGACCAGCCGCTGGCTGAACCGCTGGCCCGCCTCCTGGGCGCACAGAACCTGAATAATGCGCTGCCGAAAACCATCCTCTATTGCCTGAACCCGCGCGACAACGAAGTACTGGCGACGATGGCAGGCAACTTCCAGGGTGAAGGTCAGGCGGGGAAAATGCAGTTTGGTTCCGCCTGGTGGTTCAATGACCAGCTGGACGGTATGCAGCGTCAGATGACCCAGCTGGCGCAGATTGGCCTGCTGAGCCGCTTCGTCGGGATGCTGACCGACAGCCGCAGCTTCCTCTCTTACACCCGCCACGAATATTTCCGCCGGTTGCTGTGCCAGATGATTGGCCGCTGGGTAGAGCAGGGTGAAGCGCCAGCCGATGAAGCGCTGTTAGGCCAGATGGTTCAGAACATCTGCTTCAACAATGCCCGCGATTACTTCGGCATCGAGCTGGGAGCCTGATGATGAAAAGGCTAAACCGCCACGACTTCCCGGGCGCACGCTATCGCGACAGGGTGATTCAGTTCGGCGAAGGTAACTTCCTGCGCGCTTTTATTGACTGGCAGATTGACTGGCTAAATGAACATCAGGACACCGATGCCGGGATTGTGGTGGTGCGGCCGCGCAACCGTGAAGTCAGCGACAGCCTGAATCAGCAGGATGGCCTCTACACCACGCTGATCCGCGGACTCAACGATCAGGGCGAGCAGGTCAGTGAAACCCGGCTGATCCGCAGCCTCAACCGTGAGATCCAGCCCTGGCAGCAGTTTGGTGAATTTATGGCGCTGGCCCGGAATCCCGACCTGCGCATGGTTTTCTCCAACACCACTGAGGCGGGCATCGCCTTTGTCGGCACGGATCAGCTTACCGATCAGCCTGCCAGCAGCTTCCCCGGCAAACTGACGCAGCTGCTGTGGGCGCGCTATTCCCATTTCAATGGTGCCAGCGATCGTGGCTGGCTGGTGGTGCCGTGTGAACTGATTGACCATAACGGCGACGCGTTGCGCGATCTGGTGCTGCGTTACGCCGATCACTGGCATCTGCCATCCGAATTTAAAACCTGGGTTCATGAGCACTGTGCTTTCTATAACACTCTGGTTGACCGCATCGTTACCGGCTTTCCGGCGGAAAGCGAACAGTTGCAACGTGAACTGGGTTATGAAGATCGCTATCTGGTGGCGGGCGAAGTCTACTACCAGTTTGTGATTCAGGGGCCGTCGGCGCTGTTCAGTGAACTGAAACTGGCGGCGCTGTCGCCACACGTGCGTCATGTGGATGACATTGCGCCCTATAAAGCGCAGAAAGTGGCGATCCTCAATGGCGCACATACCGCGATGGTGCCGGTGGCGTTTCTGGCCGGTCTTGAAAGTGTTGGGGAGGCGATGGCCGATCCGGCGATTGCCGGATTTGTGGATAACCTGCTGCGTCATGAAGTGATCCCGACGCTGGATCTGCCAGCCGATGAACTGCACGCCTTTGCTGATGCGGTACAACGCCGCTTCCGCAATCCGTTCATTCGCCATGCGCTGCTGTCGATTGCGCTTAATGGCATGACCAAGTTCCGCACCCGTCTGTTGACGCCACTGCTTGCCGCGCATCAGCAAACGGGCAAGTGGCCGACACACATCACTTTTGCGCTGGCGGCGCTGATCGCCTTTTATCGCGGCGAGTCAGCCGGTCAAAGCTGGCCATTACAGGATGAGCCGCAGTGGTTACAGCACTACGCCGACGCCTGGAAAGCACTTGATGCGGATCAGCTGTCACTGCAACAGCTGGTGCACGGCGTGCTTAGCGACGCGCAACACTGGGGCGAAGATTTAACCCGTCAGCCCGGACTGGCTACGGTTGTCACCCAACACCTGCAAAATATCATCGCCCACGGAATGCGTGAGGCGCTGAGCCAACTGAGATAACGCTATGCAAGACGCAATTAAAATTGATCCCCGCGACAATGTCGCCGTGGCGTTACGTGACTTAGAGGCGGGCGCCACCATAGAGCTGCCGTCACTGAGTGTGTCGGTGCAACAGGCGGTCGGGCGCGGGCATAAATTTGCCCTGCAGCCTATCGCCCGGAATGAGCTGGTGATCAAATATGGGCTGCCGATTGCCCATGCCACCCAGCCTGTGGCCGCCGGTGAGTTAATCCATTCGCAGAACGCCCGCACCAATCTCAGCGATCTGGATGAGTATGCGTATCAGCCTGAGTTCGTGACCTTACCGCCGCAGCCGGGTGACCGTGAGGTTCAGATCTACCGTCGTGCTAACGGCGAAGTCGGCATCCGCAATGAGCTGTGGATCCTGCCGACCGTCGGCTGTGTAAACGGCATTGCGCGTCAGATCCTGCAGCGTTTCCTGAAAGAGACACAGGAGGCCGAAGGTATCGATGGTGCATTCCTGTTCAGCCACACCTTCGGCTGCTCGCAGCTGGGACAGGATCACGAAAATACCCGCACCATGCTGCAGAATATGGTGCGCCATCCTAATGCGGGTGCGGTGCTGGTGATTGGTCTCGGCTGTGAAAACAATCAGGTCGATGTTTTCCGTGACACGCTTGGCGCGTTTGAAAGCGACCGGGTCGAATTTATGGTGTGCCAGCAGCATGATGATGAGGTTGAAGCCGGGCTGGAGCGTCTGCATGCCTTGTATGAAAAAATGCGGCATGACCGGCGTGAACCAGGCAAACTCAGCGAGCTGAAGTTTGGTCTGGAGTGCGGCGGTTCGGACGGTTTGTCTGGCATCACGGCCAACCCGTTACTGGGGCGTTTCTCGGACCAGATGATCGCTAATGGCGGCACCACCGTGCTGACTGAAGTGCCAGAAATGTTTGGCGCAGAGCGGATTCTGATGAGTCGCTGTCGCGACGAAGAGACCTTCGGCAAAACAGTAGCCATGATCAACGACTTCAAGCAGTACTTTATCGATCACCAGCAGCCCATCTACGAGAATCCATCGCCGGGAAATAAAGCGGGCGGCATCACCACGCTGGAAGAGAAGTCGCTTGGCTGTACTCAGAAAGCGGGGCAGAGCCAGGTCGTCGATGTGCTGAAATATGGCGAGCGGTTAAAAACGCCTGGGCTGAATCTGCTGAGTGCGCCGGGCAATGATGCGGTCGCTACCAGTGCGCTGGCAGGAGCCGGTTGCCATATGGTGCTGTTCAGTACCGGACGCGGCACGCCGTATGGCGGTTTTGTGCCAACGGTGAAGCTGGCGACCAACACGCCGCTGGCGGAGAAGAAACCGCACTGGATCGACTTTAATGCCGGACGGTTGATCGAGGGGATGAGCATGGATGCGCTGCTGGAAGATTTTGTCGATAGCATTGTCGCGATTGCCAGCGGTCAGCCGACCAACAACGAGAAGAACGACTTCCGCGAGCTGGCGATTTTCAAAAGCGGTGTGACGTTATAGTTTGCCGGGCGAAATGGCGGCGTTGGGGTCGTCATTACCGTCGGTTAATCCTGTGCCCTTCGCGGATGGCAGAGTCCGATCGCAAAGTCGCTTAAAGCATCCCTGCTCGCTCGTCCCGCGCCTTCCCTGGCGCGGGACGCTTTGCTCTTCGGACTCTGCCACCCGCTCTTTTAGCTTTTGAGCTATCTGAAAGATTAAGCCCGGCTGGTTTCGCGCTCTGCTTCTGCCTGACAGACGGCGGCCGTAAACAGAATATCAGTAGAGGAATTCAGCGCGGTTTCCGCCGAATCCTGCAGTACGCCGATAATAAAGCCCACCGCCACGACCTGCATCGCCAGATCATTCGGAATGCCAAACATATTACAGGCTACCGGAATCAGCAGTAGCGAACCGCCCGCCACGCCTGATGCACCGCAGGCGCAGAGTGACGCCACCAGACTCAGCAGAATCGCCGTCGGCACATCAATGCTGATCCCCAGCGTATGCACCGCCGCCAGCGTCAGCACGGTAATCGTGATCGACGCACCCGCCATACTGATGGTTGCGCCCAGCGGAATCGACACCGAATAGGTATCCTCATCCAGGTCCAGACGTTTCGCCAGCGCCATATTCACTGGAATGTTGGCAGCAGAACTGCGGGTAAAGAAGGCGGTGACGCCACTTTCGCGCAGGCAGGTGAAGACCAGCGGATAAGGGTTACGGCGGATTTTAGAGAACACCAGCATCGGGTTCACCACCAGTGCCATCAGCAGCATACAGCCGATCAACAGCGCCAGCAGATGCGCATATTGCCACAGCGCCCCAAAGCCGGTTGAAGCCAGAATCGATGCCACCAGACCGAAAATACCGACTGGCGCGCAGCGGATGACGCAGCGTACCAGCCAGGTCACGGCATGAGACGCATCATTCAGCAAGGCGCGGGTGCTGTCACTGCTGTGACGGAACGCCAGCCCCAGGCCAATGGCCCACACCAGGATGCCAATGTAGTTAGCCTGCATCAGCGCGGTGATTGGGTTAGCAACCATGCTCATCAGCAGCCCACGGAGCACTTCGGTGATGCCGGAAGGAGGAACGATTTCCGTGGTGCCTGCCGCCAGTGTAAGTGTCTGCGGAACCAGATGGCTGAAGACCACCGCGACCACCGCCGCGAAAAAGGTGCTCAGCAGATAGAGCATGATAATTGGCCGGATATTACTTTTCTGACCCTGCTGGTGGTTGGCAATCGAGGCGATCACCAGCATCAGTACCAGCAGTGGTGCGACCGCTTTCAGCGCACTGACAAACAGTTCACCCAGCAGACCGACTGCCAGCGCGGCATCGTGTGAAATCCAGGCGAGCGCCACACCAGCGATCAGCCCAATCAAGATTTGCTTCACCAGGCTTCCGGCGAGCAGCCTGCCCAGACGTGCGGAGAAAGTTTTCTGCATAATATTTTCTGTATTTTGTCGCGGATGTAGTTTCAGACGCGATGTTTTACATCGGCTAAAACGGTTTGCCCGGCGGAGTATAAGGAAAACATCAGATGAGAAAAGAGAAAGTTCTGTCAGTGTGGCACAGGTCAGATTTTAATTATGCTGAATAGTGGAAGTGTGACAGAGGGATGAAATGGCACGACAGTCTGTCGCAAAATAAAACAGGGGCATACGCTGCCCCTGCAGGTAATTATGGTGCGATCTTTTTCTGATCTCTTTTGCGGTTAACCCAGGCATTAATCAGCAGGGTTGAGGCCAGAATGGCGCCGACCACACCCAGTGAGATACCAACCGGGATATGGTACAGGTCCACAATCAGCATCTTAAAGCCGATAAACACCAGCACAATCGCCAGACCATACTTCAGCATCGAGAAGCGTTCCGCTACGTTTGCCAGCAGGAAGTACATGGCACGCAAGCCCAAGATAGCGAACAGGTTTGAGGTCAGCACGATGAACGGGTCGGTGGTCACGGCGAAAATGGCCGGGATACTGTCGACGGCAAAGATCACGTCGCTGAGTTCCACCATGATCAGTACCAGCAGCAACGGGGTCGCAAACAGCACGCCGTTTTTGCGGGTAAAGAACTTCTCGCCGTCGAGATCATCGGTCATGCGTAAATGCTTACGTAACCAGCGCACCACCGGTTTGTCGCCCACTGCACTGTCATCCTCTTTTGCCAGCGCCATCTTCACACCCGTGAAGAGCAGGAAGGCACCAAACACATAGAGGATCCAGCTGAACTGGGTGACCAGCCAGCTACCGGCAAAGATCATGATAGTTCGCAGCACGATAGCGCCTAACACGCCGTAGATCAGTACACGGCGCTGCAGGTTGGCCGGAATAGAGAAGTAGCTGAACAGCATCAGCCAGACGAAGACGTTATCTACCGCCAGCGCTTTTTCCAGAACGTAGCCGGTCAGGAAGGCGAGCGTCTGGGTGTTAGCGACTTCGCGTCCCACGCTGCCCTCCAGATACCACCAGAAAGCGGCGCTAAACAGCAGTGAGACGGAAACCCAGATCAGCGACCAGACAGCCGCCTGTTTGAAAGACATGGTCTGCGCGCCGCGGCGTCCCTGCAACAGCAGGTCGATAGCCAGCATGATAAGCACCACAACCGCAAAGCTGCCCCAGAGTAAAGGCGTACCCACAGTTTGCATATTCGTATCCTGTCTTAAAAAGAAAAAAAACGGCTGAAGTCAGAAGACGTCAGCCGCTTATTTTTGTGTAAGCAAACCTCGCCTTCCGGCAAGGTCTCACTTACAACACAGAAATCGATTCCGGGTTGCCTGATGACCGGATGCTTTCGCAACGTAGTGACGATCAATCAGCTTACAAGTTACTCCCCTTTGCAGGAGGGTAAGTTACGGTTTAGCCGCACAGGAAGCAACCTATCTCAGACATATTTAGAAATATTTACACAGCAGCCTGATCGGCCGGGAAGATGACACCAGTCTGGCGGCGGATTTCGGTCAGAAGCGCGGCGGTAATCCGCGAAACCTCCAGTCCGGGATGGTCCACCTGACGCTGCTCAACCAGCCGGGCAAACGCGGCCGCTTCATATAGCATGGTGTTGATATGCTGTGGCTCACTCAACGCCTGCTTTTCAGCACCACGAGGAATAAAGTTCAGCTTCTGGCACTCCGAAAGCTTCTCAATGACCAGCGTACCCGCTTCACCCTGAATTTCGCTGGGCAGTGAAGAGTCACTCACCTTGGAATGCAGAATCGTCACGTCGAAATCGCCGTAGCTCAGCACCACCACGCCATGGGCATCCACGCCGCTCGCCAGCAACGTCGCGGTGGCCTGCACACGGTCTGGCTCGCCCCATAGTGCTACTGCCGACGCCAGGCAGTAATAACCGATATCCATGACTGAGCCATTCGACCAGCGGGGATCAAAGGTATTGGGGTTCTCGCCGTTGAGATAACGCGGATAACGTGAGGAGTACTGGCAGTAACTCAGCAGGGCTTTTCGCAGTGTACCCACGTCTGGCAACGCCTGCTTTAGCCGCTGGAAGTTTGGCAGGCTGGCGGTTTTAAACGCCTCGAACAGCACCACCTGATGCTCACGGGCGCAGGCGATCATCTGCTCCACTTCCGCCAGGTTAGAGGCCAGCGGTTTTTCGCAAATCACATGCTTGCCGTGCGACATAAACAGCAGCGCCTGCTGGCAGTGCAGGGCGTTGGGGCTGGCAAGATAGACTGCGTCGATCTCCGGGCTGGCGGCCAGGGCATCCAGTGAGGTAAAGGTCTGTTTGCAGGGATAATCAGCAATAAAGGCGTCGGCCTGCTGCTGACTGCGTGAATAGACCGCACAGAGCTTCATCGCTCCGGTTTCATGGGCGGCATCAATAAACTGGCGTGTAATCCAGTTTGTTCCCACAATGGCAAAACGAATCACGTCATCTCTCCGGCAGCGTTAAAGCGGCAGAGTAACATCTCCCCGAGGCGGTGCAAGGGGGCCGGGTACGCAAGGATTGATCCTGCGATCCGCATTCCAATAATATGCTGAAGCCATGATATTCAGGCATCAACCAGGGAGCGAAGGTGAAAGCAAGTAAGCACGCATTAAACTGGACCACACTCCTGATCGCAATTCCGGTCGGGTGTGCGGCGTCGCTGGTGACGCTGGCTTTTCGCGGCGTGATAGAACTGATCAACCATCTGCTCTTTGCCCGCAGTGGCGAAATTACCGAGTCTCTGCATCTCTGGCCGTGGATCTTCTGGCCGCTGCTGGTGGGGGCGGGCGGGGTGCTGGCGGGCTATTTTTTGCGTTATGCGGTTGCCATTGAGCAACAGCAGACGGTGAAAACGGATTATCTTGAAGTGATCAACGCCCGACTCGATGCGGTACCGACGCGAACCTCGCTGTTCCGTGCCTTATCGTCGATTGCCAGTATCGGCAGCGGTGCGTCGATCGGTAAAGAGGGGCCGATGGTGCAGCTTTCGGCGCTGTGCGGCAGTGCGATTGGCCGCCTGTTACCGGCCTCACTGAACCTGAAAAACAGTGACGTGGTGGCGATGGCGGCTGCGGCGGGCCTGGCGTCGGTCTATCATGCGCCGCTGGCCTCGGCGATTTTTGTGGCGGAGATTGCGTTTGGCATTTCTGCCTTGCAGCGGCTAATTCCTCTGATTATCGCGTCGGCGACAGCGGTGATGACCATGTGGACGCTGGGCTTCCGCAGCGCGCTCTATCCACTGGCAGACGCGAACTTCGCCATGGATCTCAGCAGCCTGTTGATGACGGTGGTTATAGGTTTGAGCGCCGGTCTGGCGGGCTGGCTACTGATTAAATGCATCGCCCGCAGCAAAGTGCTGTTCAGCGGCATCGCTTCTCTGCCCTTGCGCCTGGGCGCGGGTGGATTCGCCGTCGGCTTACTTGCGCTGATCTCAACTGATATTCTCGGCAACGGCTACGAAGTGATCGTCAAAGTCATGGCAGGCGATTATCTGCTGCCGGGATTACTGCTGTTGCTGGTGCTGAAAACCCTCGCCACCAGCCTGTCTGTGGGGTCGAACGCTGTCGGCGGACTCTTTACGCCTTCGCTGCTGATAGGTGCACTGCTTGGGGTGATTATCGCGATGATCGGGGCGGCGCTGCATCTGCCGCTGGGTAATGTGCTGCTTTATGCCGCGATTGGCATGGCAGCGGTGCTGGCGGCGGTCAGTCAGGCGCCATTGATGGCGATGCTGATGGTGCTGGAGATGACGCTCAACAGCAGCCTGCTGTTTCCGCTGATGATAGCAACGGTGCTGGCGTCGATGGTGGTTTATCGCCTGCAATCCGCCAGTACTTATCCAGTGGTGAGTCATCACTTCAGCCGTTCAGAAGCGAAATACGATTTCGATAACATGCGCATTGCCGAGCTGATCATTCCTGGTGCGGCGTTGCAGCCTGAGGAGTCAGTGGGACAGGCGCTGGCAGTCAGCTCGCTAAAACGTGAACGCTACGTCTATGTGATCAACGCTGCAGGGGCGTTCCTCGGCGTAGTGTCGATTCATGAGATCTCACGGCGGGTGCTGGCGCAGGAGATCACCCTCGACTCACCGGTGGAGTGCGTCATGGATCAGGATTTCCCGGTGGTCTTTCAGAATCAGAGCATGCGTGAGGGATGGGAGGCGTTTGCCGCGGTCACGCTGGAGCGTCTGCCGGTGCTGAATAATCCTCAGGAGCGACGCTTTCTGGGGGCGCTGACTAAAACCAGCCTGATTCAGAAAGCGCAGGAGTTTCTTTAAGCCGCATTGCCGCGCATCGCCTGGTCAGTCATCCACAGGCGTGCGTCAAATTCGAGCTGGTGGTAATCCGGCTCCATGTGGCAGCAGAGCTGGTAAAACGCTTTATCGTGGTCTTTCTCTTTCAGGTGGGCCAGCTCATGCACCACGATCATCCGCAGAAACGGCTCAGGGGCGAGGCGGAAGAAGGTCGAGATGCGGATTTCCGCTTTCGCCTTGAGTTTGCCGCCCTGAATCCGCGAGATAGCCGTGTGCAGCCCGAGTGCATGCTTCATCACCTTGATCTTGTTATCCCACATCACTTTGCTGATTGGCGGCGCGTTGCGCATATAGCGGTTTTTCAGCGCCTGCGTGTAGTCATACAGCGCCTTATCACTGATCACGTCGTGGGTGTCAGGATAGCGTTCCTGCAGAAATGCACCTAAGCGCTGATGGGCGATTAGCGTCTGGACCTGCTCAAGAAGAGGGGCAGGATAACCCTGAAGGTAGATCAGTGAGGACATTAGGGATTCCTGGCGAAAGACAGTATACTGCGCCCCCGATTTTGGGGCGAAAATCAATCAAAGTGTACCACGCCGGAGAATTCATGAGCCAACTTGAACTGAACGATCGCACACTGATCCTGCATCGCTTCCCGCAGATGCGTGACGAAAGTCCATTACAAGCCTGGGATGCGGCTGATGAATACCTGTTACAGCAGGCGCTGCCAGAAGGACCTGTGCTGATCTTCAACGACAGCTTCGGGGCGTTAACCTGCTCACTGAATCCGCGCACTGTCTGGCACGTCAGCGACTCCTGGCTGAGCCAGCAGGCCGCCCGTCAAAATCTGAGCTTCAATGAGATGGATGACAGCAACGTACACTTTGTTGATAGCCTGGCTGAGCTGCCCGCGGCTCCGGCGGCGGTGCTGATTAAAGTGCCTAAAACGCTGGCGTTGCTGGAGCATCAGCTGCGTGCCATTCGTGAAGTCGTCACGCCAGATACGGTGATTGTGGCGGCGGCGCGCGCCAAAGAGATCCACAACTCTACTCTGCAGCTGTTCGAACAGATCATCGGTGAAACCAAAACCTCACTGGCCTGGAAAAAAGCGCGCCTGATCTACAGCCAGTTCAGTAAGCCTGAACTGCGTGAGGCCACGCCGACGCTGGTCTGGCCGCTGGATGGCACCCCTTATCAGATCCACAACTACGCTAACGTCTTCTCGCGTTCTTCGCTGGATATCGGCGCACGGCTGTTTGTGCAGCATCTGCCTGAAAACATTGAAGGTGAGATTGTCGATCTGGGCTGTGGCAATGGTGTGGTAGGGCTGGTGGCGCTGGAGCAGAACCCGCAGGCCGAGGTGCATTTTCTTGATGAGTCTTATATGGCGGTCGCCTCCAGCAAGCTGAACGTGGAAGTAAACCGTCCTGATGACCTGTCGCGCTGTCAGTTCCTGGTCAATAACGTGCTGAGCGGCTATCCATCAGATCGGCTGCACGCGGTGCTGTGCAACCCGCCATTCCATCAGCAGCACGCTGTTACCGATCATCTGGCATGGCAGATGTTCCGCGATGCGAAACGCTGCCTTCAGTATGGCGGCGAGTTGCGCATTGTCGGCAACCGCCACCTCGATTATCACCACAAGCTGAAGAAGTTGTTCGGCAACTGTACGCTGATCGCCTCAAACCAGAAGTTTGTGGTGCTGCGCGCGGTGAAAATGCGCTAGTCAGATCGTCAAAGCGAGTTGCGTTGCCTGCGCAATCGCGCGGCGCGCATCCAGTTCCTCCGCGACATCTGCGCCGCCTATTACGGTTACCACCTGTCCTTTTGCACGCAGCGCGGCTTCCAGTTCGCGCTGCGGCTCCTGTCCGGCACAGATAATCACGTTATCGACCTCCAGCAGCAGCGTTTCACCGTTACGCCGCAGGTGCAGGCCGCTGTCATCAATTGCCAGATATTCAATGCCGCCCCACATCTCAACGCCGCGCGCCTGAAGGCTGGTGCGATGAATCCAGCCGGTCGTTTTTGCCAGCCCGGCACCCGGTTTCCCCGTCCGGCGCTGCAATAGCCAGATTTGCCGTGATGCGGCAGGCGGCTGTGGGGCAACCAGGCCGCCGCGCTGCGTCAGGCTGTGGTCGATGCCCCATTCGGCGTAAAACGCCGCCAGATCCTCGTCATGCGACGGCTGAGACAGATACTCCGCCACATCAAAGCCAATCCCACCCGCGCCAATAATCGCCACCCGTTTACCCACCGGGCGCTTATCGCGCAGCACCTCCAGATAACTCAGCACACTGGGGTGATCGATGCCGGGAATAGCCGGTGTACGCGGCTTAATGCCGGTCGCCAGCACCACCTCATCGGCGTCACTCAGCTGATCGGGCGTGACCCAACAGCCCGTCTGAACCGTCACGCCTGCGGCCGCCAGCTGATAGCGGAAATAACGCAGCGTTTCACTGAACTCAGATTTGCCGGGGATCTGCCGGGCAATATTGAACTGACCGCCAATCTCGGGCGCGGCCTCATAGAGCGTCACCTGATGTCCGCGCTGCGCCGCCTGCAGGGCAAACGCCATTCCGGCCGGGCCGGCTCCCACCACTGCCAGTCTGCGCGGTGCGGTGCTGGCGATGACCGGCATCAGCGACTCATGGCAGGCGCGCGGATTGACCAGGCAGGAGGTGATTTTACCGGCGAACACCTGGTCGAGGCAGGCCTGATTACAGGCGATGCAGGTGTTGATGCTGTCGGGTTCGCCGCGCTGCGCTTTGCTGACAAAGGCAGGGTCGGCGAGGAAAGGGCGCGCCATTGACACCATATCGGCACAGCCCGACTGCAACAGTGCCTCAGCGACAGCGGGATGGTTAATACGGTTGGTGGCGATCACCGGCACCGAAACGTGGGCACGCAGGCGCTGCGTCACCCAGGCAAAAGCCGCGCGTGGCACGCAGGTGGCGATGGTCGGGATGCGCGCTTCGTGCCAGCCGATACCGGTATTGAACAGCGTGACGCCGCACTGTTCCAGCTCGCCCGCCAGTAATAAGGTCTCCTCCAACGAACTGCCTTCTTCAATCAGGTCGAGCATTGATAGCCGGAAGATAATGATAAAGGCGTCACCGGTAGCTGCGCGAACGGCACGGGTAATTGCCAGCGCGAACTGCATCCGCTGCCGGAAGTCGCCGCCCCAGCGGTCGGTGCGCTGATTGGTGTGTTTCACCAGAAACTGATTAATCAGGTAGCCTTCGGAACCCATGATCTCCACACCATCGTAACCTGCCTGCTGGGCCAGCCGGGCGCAGCGGGCGAAGTCATCAATGGTCTGTTCAATCGCCGCCTCGCTCATTGCCTGCGGTGTAAACGGATTAATCGGTGCCTGACGAGCGGAGGGCGCGACCAGATCGGGCTGATAGCTGTAACGGCCGGTGTGCAGAATCTGCAGGGCGATTTTGCCCTGATGCTGATGCACCGCCTCCGTAATCTGCCGGTGCCAGCTGCACTGCGCCTCGTCAGTGAGCATCGCGCCATGCGCGGTCGTGACACCCTGCGCATTGGGGGCGATGCCGCCGGTGACGATCAGCGCGACGCCTTCACGCGCCCGCTCGCCATAGAACGCCGCCAGACGGGCTGCACCATCCGGATGCTCTTCCAGGCCGGTGTGCATCGATCCCATCAGAAAGCGGTTTTTCAGTCGGGTAAAGCCAAGTTCCAGCGGCGTAAACAGCGCAGGATAATCAGGATTGACGGACATAATTGTCACTCACAGTAAAGTGGTCGGATGAGTTTACTCTAGCCACTTCTGCGTTAAAAAAAAGTGAAAGAATGTCAGGGTGTGAGTGAAATCATAAACAACGGCAGGGGAACAGGGTGAGCGGGCGGGGAGCGTCTGTGCCTTGCGCAGAACCGCCATCCACGGCCCGCGCGGCTTTGCCACTGGCGTCGCTTTTAATGTCCGGCACGCGTATGGCAGCCCTGATCACCCGCTGTGAAACCGTTAACGTCGCCGGATCCACGAATAGCGCGAGCGATAGCCGCTGCCATGGTGAGTATTGAAGCGGTAGCTTGAACCGCTCTCTGCCATGCAGTAGGTGCAGACAGTGACGTTATCGATCTGTGCTTCTGGCACACCTGCATTCACCAGCAAGTGCGTTGCCAGCGCAGGCAGATCGAACCAGACACCGTGCTGATGAGCAGAAGCCTGCGGGCGTTGTGCCAGGGGATTGACCGGCTGAAACGGGTGCCAGCGCAGCCCCCTGGCAAACGCCGGATTCTGCGCAATCTCCGCCAGTTGGGGTTCGGCCAGTTCATAGCAGCAGGGTCCCATTGCCGGGCCGATCGCGACCACCAGGTCCTGCGGCTTGCAGCCCTGTTCGCCGAGCTTTTCCACGGCGCGGCTTAGCACACCCGCCAGCGTTCCTTTGAGTCCGGCATGAACCGCGGCCACGATCCGCTGCTGGCGATCAGCGAACAGCACCGGCAGACAATCGGCGGTGTAGACCGCCACCGGTCGCGTTCTGCTGCCGATCACGCCATCGGACTCACAGCTTTTGGGCGGAATGTTCTCACTATCGGTGACCACGGTTGCGCTGTGGCGCTGATGTCCATAGGCGGCATCGGCGGGAGGTGGCTCACCGGCTGGCTGAAACGCATAATCGAGCCACTCCAGCGAATCGAGCAACGGCGAGCGCGGGATCACGGCCATAAGAATCTCCTGTTATAACAGCGTGCGTTGGGCTGCCCACAGCTTACGTTAACTGCTACATTTTTGAAGCTTCTCCTCAGACCTTTCTCACCTTAAGGATGAAATGATGAAAACCTCCGCAAAACTCGCAGCATCCGGACTGGTCGCGCTGCTTCTGACCGGCTGCGCCTCGTCGACACATCAGACCGCGCAACAGCAACTCGGTCAGCAATCGGTGCTGGCTGTAAACTGGTTCCAGCAGTCTGGCGAATATCAGGCGCTGACCTGGCAGGCGTTTAACACCGCGCGCATGGCATTTGATCAGGCACCGTCGCTGACCGGCAAACCTAAAGCGGTAATTGTCGATCTGGATGAAACCATGCTGGATAACAGCGCCTACAGCGCGTGGCAGGCGAAAAACGGCCAGCCGTTCAGCAGCAAAACCTGGTCAGCCTGGACGCAGGCGCGTCAGGCGAAAGCGGTGCCGGGCGCGGTTGAGTTCGCGCGTCATGTGACAGAAAATGGCGGCACGCTGTTTTATGTCTCGAACCGCGATCAGAAAGATTACGCTGCCACGGTCGCCAACATGCAGCAGCTCGGCTTCCCCGACGTCAGCGATAAAACGGTACGTCTGAATACCGACAGCTCCAACAAGCAGGCACGTTTCGATGCCATCAAAAATGCGGGCTATAACGTGGTGCTTTACGTCGGCGATAACCTCAACGATTTTGGTGGGGCGACCTGGCATAAAGGGAATCAGACGCGTCGCGATTTCGTGAATCTTAATCATCAGCAGTTCGGGACGCAGTTTATCGTGTTACCTAATCCACTCTACGGCGACTGGGAGAGCGGAATGGCGGAAAACTACAATAAGCTGACCCCGGAACAGCAGTTGTCGGTGCGTGAATCACGTCTGCAGAGCTGGAACGGTAAATAATTCGTCAAGAAAAAGAGCCTGCTCGTTCAGGCTCTGTTTATTATTGGTCCTTATTTACTTACCGCCGGCACTATTCTCCTGCAAATTAAATTAATCATCTCTTGCTCCCTTCTTAACTCAATACAGGTATATCTGACTGGCTTATACCCATTAAGCCGGTTTATTGTGCTAATGGTTAATTTTTTAATTAAGAGGATTCCTGGTGAAATGAGCGCTGGTTGGTATGGTGCTGAAAAACCCCTTTGTTAATGCTTGTATTTATTTGTCAGCATTAACTTTAGTTAATTTTCTAACTACATGTTTTTCATTCATTAAAAATGAATTCTGGCTTTTCCCTTTCGTCTTTGCTGCTTAATTAAATTTACGTAACCCTGACTCTTACTGACGGCAAATTGACAAAATCTGTGAGGTCAAAGCGTTGTGAAATATTGCCCGTGCATTGGCAATGGTTAGCGTCTATAACCTTTTTCTGTGACTCAGTTCTTATTTCCCTGGCGGCTCATGCTTTATTTGTGTGCCGACACATGTTGTGGTTAGCCAGGATGCGACATCCCGGTAGTAGAGAGAAGATGATTGTGACGACACTTAAACCCTTATTAGCGAAAAATCGCAGTTGGGCCTTGCAGCGCCGCCAGCGTAATCCGGATTATTTTAAAAAATTCCTTCATCAGCAAAAGCCGCACTCACTCTGGATAGGTTGCTCTGATAGTCGCGTTCCGGCTGAGGTATTAACCGGCTCCCATCCTGGCGAACTCTTTGTACATCGTAATATCGCCAACATGGTGATTGAGGACGACGACAATTTGCTGAGCGTACTGCAATACGCGCTCTTCTTTCTCGGTGTGAAACGCATTGTCCTGAGCGGCCACTATGGCTGTGGCGGCGTAGAAGCCGCGCAAAACCTGCCGGGCAGCGTGCTGGACGGACAGGAAAGCGCGCTGGCGAGACGTATTCAGACGCTGCGAAATGATATTCAGCAGCGGCTGGCAGAAAGCCCGCCCTCAGACGCGGCGCCGGGTGAACAGCTTGATCGGCTGGTTGAGGCCAACGTGAAGGCGCAATTCGCCAGACTGGTGAAATCTGAACCGGTTCGGCAAATCTGGCAATCGGGCCAGGAACTGGAGGTGTTTGGTTGTGTTTATGACCTGCGCTCCGGTCATCTCAAAGAACTGATTCATCAATCTGCAGAGGAACCTTCACTATGAACCTCGATACCCTGCGTCGCGATATTCCTGCGGGTCTGGTGGTGTTTCTGGTCGCCTTACCGCTCTGTCTTGGCATTGCACAGGCCAGCGGATTACCGCCGTTTGCCGGTTTGCTGACGGGTGTGATTGGCGGTCTGGTCGTAACGTCGCTGAGCCCATCCCGATTTGCCGTCAGCGGCCCGGCAGCGGGCCTGGTCACTATCGTGGTCGCCTCAATGGCGTCGCTAGGCAGCTTCTCCGCGTTTCTCACTGCACTGATTATTGCCGGGGCGCTGCAATGCCTGTTTGGTCTGCTGCGCGCCGGTCGGTTTATTTCGCTGGTGCCGGGCAGCGTCATCAAAGGGATGCTGGCGGCGATTGGTTTGCTGCTCATCATGCAGCAGATCCCGGTGGCACTGGGTGCCGCTGGCGATGCGGAGCTGGTGTCGCTGGTGACCGGCGAGATTACCTTCTCGCTGCCCGCAATCGTGGTAGCGGGTGTCGGTCTGGCCATTTTATGTCTCTGGACCACCGCACCGGTCAAACGGATCAAAGCACTGGCCTGGATCCCCGGCCCGCTGATTGCCGTGCTCATCGGCTGCCTGGCAACCGTGATGGGTGGGAGGCTGTTTCCTGAGATGACGCAGGGTCTTGCACGCATTTCGCTGCCCGCTTTTGACAGCGTCTCTGCGCTGGTGGCGGAGCTGGAAACGCCTGACTGGATGGCCTGGCAGAATCCGCAGGTCTGGGTGGTTGCGGTGACCTTAGCACTGGTCGCCAGTCTGGAGACGCTGCTGAGCCAGGAGGCGCTGAAAAAATTGCGTCCTCAGACGCCCACGCCGTCGCCCAACAAAGAGATGTTCGCGCAGGGTATTGGTAACCTGGCTGCCGGTTTCCTTGGGGCGATGCCGATCACGGCGGTGATCGTGCGCAGTTCGGTTAATGTCAGTGCGGGCGCGCAGACCAAACTGTCGATCTTCATTCACGGTGTGCTGCTGCTCATTTGCGGCATGTGGTTCAGTGAGATGCTGAACGCCATTCCGCTGGCCAGCCTCGCTGCCGTGCTGCTCTATACCGGCTACAAGCTGGCGACACCCAAACTGTTTATTGAGCAGTTCCGGATGGGCGCACAGCAGTACATGCCGTTTCTGGCCACCATTATCGGGATTATCACGCTGGGTATGCTGGTCGGTATTGGCATCGGCATCGCCACGCAGATCCTCTTCAGTATCTACAAAAGTCATCGCAACGCGCTGCAACTCACCCGTTATGACGACCATTACGTGCTGCGTTTTCAGCAGAACCTGACCTTTATGCATAATCCAAAGCTGCAAGGCTTACTGGATGAGATCCCGGAGAACAGTGTGGTCATCGTCGATAATGATAATGCTGAATATATCGATCCGGACGTCAAAGCGGTGCTTAAAGATTTTGGCGATAATGCCGATAAACGTGGCATTCGTCTGAGTCAGTGGCCGGTTGCCGTAAAATAGACTTTAGCGCAACGGTAAAGTCGTCAGAGAGGCAAAAATCGGATATCTCGGATAGCCGATTTTTTTATGTGCGAGGCATAATAAGGCCCCAGTTTCTACTGTCATCTGATGGGGTTAGCCTCAAAACGGTAACTTTCCTGAGTTAGCCCATGAAACGAGGTTTTATCGCCGGATGACATTGAGGATATTCAGGATTTAATCATTCTGACACCACGCGCCTGTGCAGGCTGGCGTGGACAGCCAGCCTCTCTGTGACAAGGTCCGGATGTATGCGCATACAGCTGTTTGAAGAGCACAACGTTAAGAAGAACGCATTTTTACTGTTTTTAATCACGTTGCTGTTTTGCTTTATCGGCGGACACCTGCGCTTTCCACAGGAGCTGTCGCTGTTCTGGCCGGTCAACGCGATCGTCACTGGCGTGATCGTCCGGAATCCTTTTCTGCATCAGACCCGCTATTACCTGGCCACCTTTGCTGCGATGGTGTTTAACGACATCGTTTTTTCAGGCTGGGCGCTCTCTGCTTTTACCCTCAACATGGCGAATCTTCTGTTTGTGCTGGTGGCGGTGACGCTGCTGGTAAAACATCTTCAGCACGACTCCGGCAGCGAGCGTATAACCAGCGTGCTGCGTATTTTTCCGGCCTGTCTGCTGGCCGCGCTGGTCTGCGCCAGCTGGGGGGCGCTGGCGCAGCAGGCCGATTTTAACAGCGGGCTGGTGACGGCCTGGGGCGAATGGTTCAGCGAACAGTTCTCAACCGGGCTGATGCTGCTGCCCTTTTTGCTGACGCGCGACTGGTCGTCGCTGTCGCCCAGCCAGTTTTTGCAGATGCGCAAGCTGGCACCCGTTATCGCCCTGATCTTTTCAATGATAATCGGGACGATGATGGGCGGCGCGGGCAGCCTGACGTTTCCGGTTCCGGCGCTGATCTGGTGCGCCATCGTGTTGCCGATGCCGCTGACCAGCCTGGTGATTCTGCTGAGCGGCATTGCCGAAATTATTCTGGTCTCTCATGGCGTGATGAACATTCAGGGCGATGACTCGCTGCTGCCCGTCAGCCATCTGACGTCGGCGCGACTGGGCGTGGCGACCATCGCGATTAGTCCGCTGATTGTGGCCGCGAGCATGGATGCGATCCGTCAGCTGAATCAGCGACTGGCACTGCGCGCGAATTATGATTTCCTGACCCGGCTGCTGTCGCGTTCAGGCTTATATGAAAGCCTGCATGTGGAGCCCATCTTCCCGGAGCGTAAAGTGGGCGTGATCCTGCTGGATGTCGACTACTTCAAAGCCATCAATGACAATTTTGGTCATGATGCAGGCGACAGCGTGCTGGAAGAGATTGCCCGCCGGATGCAGCGGGTGGTGGGCAAAGAGGGGCGCATCTGCCGGTTTGGCGGCGAGGAATTTGTGGTAGTCCTGTTCGACCATAATCCCGAAAAGCTCTATTTCCTTGCTGAGAGTATCCGGCAGAAGATGGCCAAAGAGAAGTTCTGGCTTCAGGGCAGTACGGCCACGGTGACCGTCAGCCTGGGGCTGGCTCATGGCTGTGCCGAAGAGGCGACAGAGTGGCATCGGGTGATTAACCGGCTCATCTCCGCGGCGGATAAGAATCTCTATCTGTCGAAACGCAATGGCCGCAATCAGACATCGCCGGTTAACTATCGCACTATCACCAGCGACGTGGCATAACACCACGCCGCGGGGCGGGTCAACTGACGCTGCTCTTCAGCGTGCTGGCCTGCTGATGGCGTTCAATTGCCAGGTCAATCAAACGGCTGATCAGATCCTGATAGCTCAGTCCGGCCGCCTGCCAGAGTTTGGGATACATACTGATATTGGTGAAGCCAGGCAGAGTATTCACTTCATTGACGATAATATCGCCGTCATCGGTGAGGAACACGTCAACACGTGCCATGCCAAAGCACTCCAGCGCGGTAAAGGCCTTGATGGCGACGGCACGAATCGCATCGCTGGTTTCCGGTGCGATGGCCGCCGGCACGACCGTCTGTGCACCGCTTTCAGAGATATATTTGGTGTCATACGAGTAGAAGGCATCATGCACCACCACTTCTCCGCAGGGACTGGCTTCCGGCGCATCGTTGCCTAGCACTGCACACTCAATCTCCCGGCCTTTGATGCCCTTTTCAATCAGTACTTTGCGGTCAAAGGAGAAGGCCAGCGTCAGTGCGGCATCAAATTCTTCAATGCTATCTACTTTGCTCACGCCCACCGAAGAACCCTGGTTAGCGGGTTTGATAAACAGCGGCAGACCAAAGCGGGCAATCACCGCTTCTGCGTCCAGCTGGGGTCGTTGTGCCTGGGTGACGCTCAGCCACGGCGCGACGTTGAGGCCGGCATCGCGCAACAGGCGTTTAGTGAAATCTTTGTCCATGCTCACCGCAGAACCCAGCACATCGGAACCGACGAACGGTAAAGAGGCCATACGCAGCAGACCCTGCAGAGAACCATCTTCACCCAGCGTACCGTGAACAATCGGGAAGATAACGTCGATTTGCGACAGTGGATGGGCGTTGTGACGGGTGATGATCTGCTGCTGCGTCTTACCCGGCACCAGCGCCACATCTTCAGCGGCGTGATTCAGTGCGATCAGCGCCGGATTTTCAGCGTTAAGTAAGAAGTTGGACGCATCATTCAGACGCCAGTGTCCCTGTTTGTCGATGCCCAGCAACACCACGTCAAACCTGGTTTTGTCGATCGCCTCAAGGATATTTTTGGCCGATTGCAACGACACCTCATGCTCGGCCGACTTCCCGCCAAACACGATCCCTACCCGCAACTTTGTCATCTGTTTTGCCCACTGAAAAAATCAAAACCACAAGATAGCATGGGGTTTGCACGGGTTAAATTACCTGAAATCTAAATGCTGGCGACAGTAATTGCCTCGTCAGGCTGTTTTAATCGCAGCTACCTTTTCTCCATACGGTATCGACAGGTCGCAGAGATGACGTCGGATGAAGAGCGGTTGCAGATCAGAAAGGATAAGAGATGACTAAATCTGACGATCAGGCAGAGGGCAATGCGGGATATCGCCAGGTTCGGCTGGAGAATATCACAACCCGTTGTCGTACCTTACTCAGTATGGTGTTGCGGGCGCTTTCGGGATAATGATCTGCGATGTGGCGATGACGCCACATTCAGGACTATGGCTGACGATTCGCGGTGCCGCTTGAGAGGATGAAAACTGTGAGCTGAGGTAAAACGGTCAGCGTGGAAGATAGCTTCTGCCAGATTCGCTTGTGTTCACACCAGCAAATATGAGGATGAGTACGTTTTCTCAGTTGCTCTCATCTTTGTGCGGCACATCATTTCTTTTTTGGTCGGGCGTTATCTTGCATAGAGGTTCGTAGGCAAGACCTGAGATCTTCCTGGTGTCCCTGACGGGCTTCTTCTCCTTTCGCTTTCCCGACATGACAGGCCATGCGCTAAATAACTCTGAGAGTATTTCGAAAATCTGATGCATAGCTGTTGCTCACTTGTTCGGGTCAGGCAATGCCAGTGACTTTAACATGAAGCTAATATTTAATGGGCCGGATTTATGAGAGGCGTTGAGGGTTAGTTACAGGTGAGAAACCGGGTCGCTGTTTCCGGCTTCAGCCATTATTGATGCGTGGTGGACTCTTTGAAACCGTCTACTGATTCTGCTGTGTGGCGCCAGCCGTGCCATTGATGATAAAGACTCGCAGAAGGCTCTACAATTCACGGTCTTGATTCGGGCTGCTCAGGATAATCAGTTGAGGATTTCCCATGGCAGTGAAAAAGCATCGCCACTTTGCCGCTACTCGAAAAGCCAGTAACAAAAAAGCCGCTTCAACGAGCGGCTTAACTATATGTTTTTATAGCTAAATTTGGTGGCCCCTGCTGGGTTTGAACCAGCGACCAAGCGATTATGAGTCATATGAATAGTTTGTTTCATCATTTTCCACCTTTAATCATATTCACCTTTTAAATAATATAAATCAGTAGGTTAACTTTGCTTCTTCGTTTCATGTTGTTCCGGGTTTTTCCTTTCAGTATCATCCTTACGTCACCTGCTACATCACCCAGAAAACGGCAGTAAAACTTTTCTCGTAAGGACTCTCTTTTGGCAGACAATCTAACGGACTCAATGGTGCGCGGTCTTAAAGCTCGCGACTCGGCTTATCAGGTATGGGACAAAAGTGGTGAGCGAGGAGCAGGGCGCCTGGGCGTGAAAGTTGAGCCATCTGGGCAGCGGGTTTTCTACTATCGCTACTACTGGGATGCTAAGCGCCACTTTATTCAGTTGGGTCGTTACCCTGAAATGTCATTAGCTCAGGCTCGTCAGCTTGCGAAAGGTTATGCCGGTACGCTGAAGGAAGGGAAGAACCCTAAGGTCGAAAAGGCTGAACAGGAAATCGCACTGGAAAAGCAAAAGCGTGCCGAACAGCTAAAGGGCAGCATCGAGCAGCTTATTCAGGGCTACACCAACAAAATGCGGGAAGATGGAAAGCGGACCTGGCAGCAGGTGCTCTACCGTCTGGAGAAAGAAACCTATTCCTTTATCGCCAAAGATACGAAAGCTAACGAAGTCACCCCGCTACATATCAAACAGATTCTGTCCGCTATCATTCAGCGCGGTGCGAGCGTTGAAGCAAACCGTGTCCGCTCTTATCTGATGGCGGCGTTCAATTATGGTCTTAAAGCGGATAACGATCCGGCCAACCACCAGCAGAACGTGATGTTTGGACTTGAGATGAACCCGGTAAGCGTCATTCCTAAGCAGTCTGCTGCAGAGAAAGCGGGAACCAACTGGCTCAAGTTGAATGAACTACAACAGCTGATGGGTGACTTTCCTAAAACGCCAAGCGTCGGCAGCACGGTGAGTTTGCTGCTTAATTTATGTGTTTACGCTGGTGGTCAGCGCCCACATGAACTGGCTTCTAGTCGGTGGGATGCAGTGAACTGGGAAGAAAAAACGCTGTTGATCGTCGCTGATGTATCAAAGAATAAGCGTGACCATCTGGTTCCGTTAACGGATTCAGCGGTCGAAATTCTGGAAAGGCTGAAGGTGGAAAACGTTAACGATAGTCCGTTTATCTTCCCGCAGCGACTGGATACGGGCAAGCATCTACGAACTGACAGTTTTGCTCAAGCCATCATCTATTATCGCGAGCATTTTCCTGACAATCCGGTGTTTGTTGCAAGAGATTTACGGCGGACCTGCAAAACGTTGATGGGCGAAATCGGTGTCTCGAAAGAGCTGCGCGACCGTATTCAAAACCATGCATTACAGGATGTCAGCTCGAAGCATTATGACCGTTATGATTATCTTAGCGAGAAGCGTAAGGCGCTGAAGTTATGGGAAAGGCGCGTTAATAGGATTGAACAAGCCACCAGCAATGTGGTGAATTTGTTCCAGAGAGCATAAATAACCGGCTGAGCATAATATTAACTTTTAGCAAAAATTAGCTGATGCGTAATTTTTCAGATATATCGTTATATATCTAAATCACAAGCTCTGAACTGTGCTCCATGAAAAACGTTATCATTGAGCGGTGAAAAATTTAGGTGCATTTTATTATAAGGATGGGCATAGATAAATAATCTATACCCATCCATTCACTTACCTGAGGACTTGCTCGGTTTTAGTCCCGGAGTGTTGCCCGGAGTATCTTTGTTATCACGTCTGCGCTGATCAGGTTTTCCGGTCGATTTTGCAATCGGCTTTGGACCAGGTTTGAGACCCATGTTTGCCATCCTTCTTAGAGGTAACCTTCAATTTTTGTACATTGGATGTTGAAAGAAATAACAAGTTAGATTATGTCGAAAAAGTTAGTTCGTGACGTGTGAGCTATGTCTACTTCTGACGAAAAGTGTAATGATTTTCAGGCACTGTCCGCTTTGAGCGAAAGCGGATAGTGATGACAGCATTCTTTTTGAATCAACGGCGGGGCAGATGGTAATGACACAGGCTTTATGGTCTGGTAATGGTCGCTCTGAAAGAAATCATCCCTGCAATGCCGCGTATTCTTGTTCCGGAAAGCGATTTTATAAGCGTGAGAGGTTTGTGTGAAGTATCTCAACGGAAATTGTTCTTAGGACCGATGATTGAGCGACGTCGCACACAATGAACGCCTCGGCTCGCTGGCCAGCCTGAGTATCTGCCGACTGCGCTTACCGGCAGGCCGATAAATTTCATCGGATTGCTTGAGTAGGCATTTCGCGCCTGCGGCTGTGTTTCGATGGCTTTCAGGTAAAGCCCGTTTGCGGAGCCTTATCACGTTGATTCACTGCCGATGAGTTGAAGAAACAGCTGGAATATTATGAAACTTTTTTACGTAGCCATCTTGACAAACCACTGTCCAGAATAAGTCCAGCTAACTTGTCGGGGCCGATTAACGTGATGCCTTCGGCTTTAATATTTTCGGATAACGGTCCGCTGTGCCAGATAAAAAACATTCGTTCATAAGCACTGGTTTCTCTGAACCGTTTTGCGTAATCGTTGAAAGCATGCGCGTCCGCAGATGATTTAATTTGAACAAAAGCTTTCTCGCTGGTGGTGGTTGATTCAAGCTCAAGATCCAGCGTTTTTTGGGTTTTACCGACAATACTGGTACGCCGCCATCCGCTGGTTGAAAAAACAAGGTCTACTAGTAGCTCGAAATCCTGCCAGGTCAGCATCTGGCACAGATTTTTTATCGCGAACAGGTACGTTGCTTCAGCCTGCTTAGCATCAGACACCGCAGGGAGATCTTCATCATTGATTTTTCGTACAACGTAATCATATGCGCTTACGTTACAGATCGTACCCCGGTATCCCTGAACCTTTAAGAGGTCTCCGCTCAGGTGATCCGTGGTTAATCGTGCGCCCCCTACACTGGTGTTTTGCCACCCCTCTTTTGTTTTTCTGATCCGGCTACTATCTGCCAGTACCTCAACCGGCCCCATGGGTCGACACCAGTAAAGAAATCCCCCCCTGATGGTAATGAATAATGTATCTTCATCTGCCGTGTAGAAAGTTTTGATCTGTCTGACGTCACTGCTGGCGCTGGCCTTATTTCCCTTCCGCTCTTTAAGCCATATCTCGTGAACTTCTTCCCATTGGTCGTCAACGCAAAGATTGTCTGGGGTTTTATGATAACCAAATCGAAGCGTGCCCTCCGATAGGCACTGCTGCTCCCATTCACCGGCCTCACCAAGTTTGATGAACTGAACTGTTGCGGGGCTAATTTTTTCCATAATTTTCCGGGGATATAAGATATCTGCTGTTATAAAACACGAGATATTCTGGTATTTCAACGTAAACAGGTTATCTGTTGTGAGAGGGGCTATGCAGACAGCTACACTCTATGTCATTGGAAATGGCTTCGATCTCAGGCATAACATGCCCTCTAGCCTGTGGCATTTTAAGGAATTTCTTTTTGCCATGGATTCGGATATTTATCGGGATGTGGAAGAGTGCCTTCTAGTGGATAATGACTGGAGTGATCTCGAAACCGCGCTTGAAGACCTCGATGTTGACATGCTCATCAACAACCTCGGCCATTTCATGAGTTCATACGGTGATGAGGATTGGGGTGATGCAGGTCATCATGATTTCCAGTATGAGGTGGATCAGGTTATAAGAGGCCTCTCAAAGGGCATGCGTAGCCGATTCGGTCAGTGGATACGTCAATTGCCGATACCTTCTTGTGAAGGTTTGTCTAACCGCCTGACTAAACTTGATTCGCAGGCACTTTTTCTCACCTTTAGCTACACCAGCACACTGAGACGCGTTTATGGCGTCGGGACAGATCGTGTGCTCCATATCCATGGTTCTGCCGAAGCAAGGGACGATGAACTGATCCTTAGACATGCCTGGGAGCCTGAATCCCGCGCCTCTCTCAACTACAGGGCAAATATTGCAGATATGGATACACGGCTCATGGTGGCTAACAGCATCATTGATGATTACTTCTGTGCGGCGTCTAAACCCTCACAGAAACTTATCGCTAAACACCGACACTTTTTCGAGGGGCTGAGCGGAGTTAAGTGAGTGATGATTTGGGCCATTCTCTGTCTAAGGTGGATGAGGATTATTTCCGAAATCTTTTTCTTCAGAAATCTGTTGCAGCGGCACAGTGGTCGATAACGTGCCGCAGCGAAGAGGAGTGGATAGAAAAGTCTCGCAAACTTGACCTGATGTCAGACCGGTCTCTGTCAGGCAAGTCTTTTGGGATACGTTGTAGGCCTGCTCTTCTCGCACCAGCTCTAGGTCACAGCACGATCGTCAACTGGTTACCCATTACCGGAGGAGGCATCATGTTCTACCGCGCTTTTGAGCGTTCTGGTTTTAATCCGGGCAGTATGCCATTTAACCCGTTGTACTATACGTTGCAGAAGCGGCAAGACCAGTTCTGCTGTAAGGAACTTTATCACCAGCAGCGTGTTGTGACTGATAAACCTTATACCGGAGAGCAGCCATGAGCGAGGGCGAACCGTATCATGGCTGACCATCGACCTGGACGTATTTGCAAGCTTACCCCCCGCGACAAAGGCCAGCATAAGAAACACAAAATAGCGCGTGTTATGCCCCTGCTCGATATCTTTTATGCGTGAGTCGGCTTTTTGCATGGATTCATGCAGTCGCAGAAGTCTCTGGGCATAGACTGGGGTTAGAAAGGCCCCGGGCGTTTTATAATCCACACCGTCAAGAGCTATCTCGATGGGGACAACCTCACAGTTACCCCTGAACGCATGCGCAGAACATGCCAGAGCATTGAACATCTCAATCTGTTTGCCGATGCCCCGATCGTACGCAACTCTTGTCACCCAGTCGGGTAAATCAATTCTGGCGCGCAAAATATCTTTTGAAGCAAAGCTGTCCTGTAGCGACCACCGCATCTCAGACGACAGGTTGCATAAATCTGGAACCTGATTTATCACGTCCGGTTCTTTACACAAATCTTCCAGGTTTTGCTCTCCGTTGCGATAGTGCTGCATGATTAGGGTGGTGCGTTCACCAGCTTCTGACAGGTCCTCTTTATAGGAGGGCAGGCCGCTGTCCGTAACGTAATAAAGAGCTGCGATAAGACCCAAGACGTACCAGATGTGGTCATAAGCATTTTTGAAGGTATTTTTCTTCCAGAGCGCGCTGAAAAGCATAATGATTGACCAGCCGGCAACCATTGATATAAGCAGATTGGCTGCCGCAGAAGATACACTGCCCGTAAAGTCGCTCCCAAACCGGAACACATCAGGACCGAAACTATTAAAGTCAGGAACATAACCCATCAGGCTGAACGTCCCTGGCGAGATCCAGAAAAACAGGCTTATCCAGCCCATGCTCCGATTAAGGTAAAATCCGGCACGGATATTCAGTAGTGCGATCGGGAGGAGCAAGATAGTCATTAAACCCGATAATCCATTAACGCCGTGCGTCGGGCTTAGATTCCAGGGATAGATAACGTCATTTCCAACATGTAAAGGTAGGTCATTTATAGAGTGAAAGAGCCCGAGGCCCTCAAGGTTCTGAGCCAGGCCCCAGGCTGCCAGATTTGAAAACATCAAATAAGGATGAAGAAATTTCAGAAGAAGGAGCATTTATAGTATGCATCCAAATGAAGGACAGTGAGTTTTCAGAATACAAAAAATATCAGTGCCATTCTAATGTTTCTTCCCGCTAATATTTGATGCATATCCTTAGCTTCTTCACTGCAAAGCCTGCCTCTGTATTTTAAGAGCTGTGTTTCTGCGCGGGTTCTTTCACCTTTCAGATAAGATGATTTGGCTCACCGACCGCACGGTCCGGCGCTGGCTGAATGAAGCGGAGGCGGAGCGCGACGGCGTCACCTTTCCGTTTAAGGCCTGACTCAAGGCGCTGCGGCATTCATTTGCGATGCACCTGTTCTATAGCCATACGCACAAGAAGGTGGTGCAGACCTTAATAGGGCACAAGAAGGAGGAGATCACCGACATCTACATGTAAGTATTTGGGCTGGACGTGGCGGCGGACATTCAAGTGTAGTTTACATGAAAGGTGGGCAACGCGCGGTAGCTGCTGCTTGAGTTAGCGTTCAAAACATAAGTTTATCTTGATATTCAATCCCGCTTCGCTAGACTGCCTGTTTCTTAACTGCACGCATGGAGGCGGGTATGGACACGCTGAAAAAATTCTTTGAGCTGACAGAGAAGGCACTGACCGTTCTTACCAAAGTTTCGTTCCTGATGGGCGGGGCGATCTTGCTGATTTACTGTGGCCGCTACGGCGGCTTTCCTGACGGGCTGACGATAGGAGATACGTTACGCATTTTCCTGACCGTCACGGTCTTTTCTGTCGGCACGCTGGTGACCTACTTTTTCCTAATGTGCCTCGGCGTGGCTATGTGGTATCTGCTTTTCAGGTTGTCACGGCTGGATCGCACATCCCGCTGCGTTTCCAGGCTTGAGGCGCTGTTGCGCGAGGCACGACGCAGAAAAACTGTACTGCGTTACGGCCACTCTGAATTCTGCCGGAACTATAAACGCAGGCGACCGATCCTCTATCACTACAGATTTCCATCGTTTACTCCCATGTTTTATCTGATGTCAGTACTGACTGTACTTGGGATGCTGACGATAGTTCGCGAAGACCACGCCCTATGGTACATAAAACTTATCTGTGCGGCACTCTACCTAGGTGCTTGGTACATCCTGATTGACCTGAATCGGCAGCGGGGTGCACAGATGGACCTGATTTTCAGGGATCAACAAACGCCCGTTAAGCTCAGGTCTGAAATACGGCTGGTGAATACCTTGGGCACGGCCTTTATTTTTATCAGCGTCACCTTTTATCTTGGCCTGTTTGACACCACGGCCAACCAGACCATGCGGTTGCTGGGCATTCGTCACGATCACGCGACAGTGTACTTGCAAGAGACCTGGAGTAACGTGTTGGCTGAGCACGGTATTACAGGAACGAAAACCGACTATAAACCTTATGCCTCACGTTATGAGGATGTGACCGTTGCCATCTCTTCGTTTGGTTCTTCAGTAGCACTTGAGTTTTATACTAACGGAAAGAAGCAGATGCTTCGCGTGCCGGGTACAGCGATACTTATCGATCCGCTGCCCCGTTCAGATGAGGATAACAATGCTGGCCGCAAGAGACAAAATTAAAATGTCCGGCTTGCGGTCCTTTTTCAATGATGTCACCGTGCCTTTTATAATTCATCCTGAATAAAATCAATAAACTCTGCGCCCTAACTTCCGCGGCGAAACTCAGGTTGCTTTTCAAAGTCCAGGTCGGGAATAAAGTGGATTATCTGGTCATCACTGTAGAGCTTCAGGGGCGAATAGAAAGAGAGTGACTTCTCTTTCATCAGCAGTTCCATCGCGCTGGCGCCGCATTTGGCAACTGCTGCGTCGGGAGGGCCTTCACGCAATCACAAGCGGGTATACCGTATTAACCACCTTAATGGACTGAGCGTAAAACGCAGACGACGCCATAAAGGGCTGGCAACCGAACGCTTTCCGCTTCTGCGACCGGATGCGCCGAACCTGATCTGGTCGATGGATTTCGTCATGGACGCACTGGCCACCGGTTGCAGGATAAAATGCCTGACCTGCGTGGACGACTTCACGAAGGAATGCCTGACGGTCACTGTTGCCTTTGGGAGTTCAGGTGTTCAGGTGTTCAGGTCACGCGTATTCTGGACAGCATTGCACTGTTTCGAGGCTAACCATCCTGCATATCATGAGTCTTCCTCTGTCTGTAACATCCCTGACAGCAGCATCTCCGCCATGCCGTCCAAGCGTTTTTTTACCTTTTCCCATCCAGGCATCACTTGCCCCATCAGGCGATAAAAGGCCTCGCTGTGGTTATGCTCTGCCACATGGCAAAGCTCATGCAGTAAAACATAATCGATACAGTCTGAAGGGGCTTTGACCAGCCAAGGGTTGAGTGTTAAGCAACCTTTAGCAGAGCAGTTACCCCACTGGGTCTGCATCGCCCTCAGGCGGATCGGAGGGCGTTCGCTGACCCAAAGCGTTTGTGGCACCAAGATATCGAGGCGGCGTTGAAATACATCTCTGGCGCGTTCTCGATACCACTCATCCAGCAGTGACTTCACTTTCTCTGCCGATTTATGTCTGACAGTGACCTCCAGGCATCCCCGTGACATTTTCACTTTCTGCGGCAGGGTTGGGGCTTCGATCACTTTCAACTGATATTGCTTGCCTAGATAGTAGTGGCTTTCTCCGCTCACATACTGGCGAGGAATGACATGCGCCTGTTGTGCTCTGAAGTCACGCAGTTGTTGGTATATCCAGCGGCTTCTTTTTTTCAGAGCGCTCAGTACCGCCTGTTCCGGAGTCTCTGCAGGCACGGAGGCGACCACCCGACCATCAGGGTGGACCTTAATAAGCAACCGGCCTTTTACCATCCGGCGCGGAACGCACTGGACGGTAATCGACTCACCAGCATAAAACAGCTGTAGCGCCTGTAAAGATGATGGCGTTTTCTCATTCATTATTTATTCAAACCCACACGCAGTATCTGGATTAGGGATTCGGTGATACGGTTGACCTGATTCATACCAGCCCCCGCTTCCCTGCAGGCCGCAAACAATAAAGGCAGTAGTCGGGTTTTCACGACTTTTTCAATGTCCTGTGGGTTGAGGGAGTTTTCTGCCACCGCACTGATAATAATTCCGTCCACCTCAAAGGCCAGTTGTGTCCATTTGTCCTGTACCTGCGGATCATTGAGATCAAACACTTCGGGTAACTCTTTTTTAAACACACCGTAGTAGGCTTGGGCATGCCGATTGACTGACAATGCTTCCGGGATATCGCTGAGCTTACGGGCTTGTACCTGCTGCTCAAACTCCTGAAACAACAAGTACTGCTTCAGTGGATGGTCGAACAGTTTTTCTGCCTCTTCAATCGCCATGCGTAACAGTTTTGAGAAACGTTCCTGCGCGTACGGATCATCACGCAGGTCCTGTTCAATCATTTTCGTCACACGGGTTTTGATGATATCGGTCTCATTGCGGGTCTTGTCGGTTTCCCACTCTTCGGGCTTTTCACTTTTTCCCATCAGCCCGACATCATAAGCCCCGCTGGGTTCACGCACCTCCACGCCGCTCACATGCTTGTCCAGCAGCTTTTTCACCTGCTCAGCATAGTCATCGTAGTTGACCTGTTCGCCGCTGACCTGCATCGCCCACTGGCGCAGGCTGGACATCTGCTTCACTGTCTCCTTGTAAAGATTGCGGTCCTGCTCGGTAAAGCTTTTATCCGCAAAGAAGGTAGCGGACTGCAGGGCCACCTTCAGGCATCCGGCAAAGGCGGTTAATGCCTCAAAGAAATCGTCCCGGGTTTTCTGGTGAATATCGGTCAATTCTCCGTCACGCTCTTCCATCCGGGGGACCAGTACCGCCCGCAGCTGTTCTATGTCCTGCTTGTTTTTGACACCCGCAAAGATGGCCCATAACTGGTTGTAGAGATGGGGCAGGCGTTTATATTCGGTACTCATGGCGCTGTAGAGCCCGTCAATATCGCTGATGTCATAGCCTCCCTGCGTCCGGGAGGCCAGGTCCTGATACTGACCGATGGTTGTATCCAGCTCGGCCAGAATGCCGCGATAATCAATCAGCAGGCCAAACTTCTTCAGCGGATGTAAGCGGTTGACCCGCGCTATCGCCTGGATAAGGTTATGGGACTTCAGCGGCTTGTCGATATATAGCACGGTATTTTTCGGCTCATCAAATCCGGTAAGCAGTTTATCCACCACGATCAGCAGCTTCAGGCTGTCGTCGGTATCGAAACGGTTGATGATGTCGCGGGTGTATGTCGTCTCATCCTGCGAGCCCACATTTTCTTTCCACCACTTTGTCACCTCCGGCTGTCGGCTTTCATCCACACTGGTATTACCTTCCCGGCTATCCGGGGCACTGATAACCACGGCAGATTCGAATAATCCAGCTTCATCCAGGTATTTTTTATAACGAATGGCCGAGGCTTTACTGTCACAGGCCAGCTGTCCTTTTAGCCCTTCATCGATATTTTTTGAGAAGTGCGTAGCGATATCCAGAGCAATCAGACGGATACGGTCATCGGCACTGTACACCTCACCTTTGCGGGCATATTTGCGTTTGAGGTCAGCGACCTGCGCCTCACTCAGTCCGTCCGTGATGCGGTCAAACCAGGCATCAATGGCCCGGTCATTGACCTCAAGGTCAGGAATGCGCTCTTCATACAGCAGTGGCGTGACGGCCTGGTCCTCTACGGCCCGCTGCATGGTATAGGCATGGACAATCGGACCAAACTTGCTGGTGGTTTTATCTTCCTTCAGCAGTGGGGTTCCGGTAAAGGCCACAAAGGCGGCATTCGGCAGCGCCAGCTGCATGCGGACGTTATTTTCCCCGCCCTGGCTGCGGTGGCCCTCATCAATCAGCACGATGATATCGGGGTTGGTATTCACGCATTCAGGTAGTTTTGTGGCTGAGTTGAATTTCTGGATAAGCGTGAAGATGATGCGATCCTTGCCGGAGCCAATTTGCTTTGCCAGTTTCTGGCCGGAAGTCGCCATGGCTTTATTTTTGTCATCGGTGCCCGACAGCTCACCACCGGACGCGAAAGTGTTGCTGAGCTGGCTTTCCAGGTCTGTCCGGTCTGTCACCACAATAATGCGGCACTGTTTAAGGCTGTCATGAAGAATCAGCGCTTTGCTGAGAAAGACCATGGTGTAAGACTTACCGGACCCAGTGGTATGCCAGATAACACCGCCTTCCCGGCCACTATCAGGACGGCGAGTATTGATTCGCTCCAGCAGACGTTTAATACCGAACACCTGCTGATAGCGGGCCACAATTTTGCCGGTTTTGGTATCAAACAGCGTAAAGAGGCGGGTCATCTCCAGCAGGCGCGACGGGGAGAGCAAGCTAATAAGCAGCTTATCCTGCCCGCTGACCGCCAGCTCGCCCCCGGCCATCAGTTGCTGATACCACTGGTGATCTGCCTCGTTACGATGGGTAAACAGGGCAGCAGTTTGTGTCGGAGTCAATGGGGTATTACGCAGGGCAAGCATCTGCCCGTCGGTAATATCTTCTTCGCGCCAGGCAGCCCAGAATTTCATCGGGGTGTGGCAGGTTCCGTAGCGGCCATCATGGCCGTTGATGGACAGTAATAGCTGGCTGTAGACAAACAACTGCGGGATTTCATCGTTGCGCTGATTGCGGATGCTCTGGGATATTCCTTCATCCGTGGTAGGCCCCTTATTACCGTGACCGTCCGGGCGTTTCGCCTCAAGCACCGCCAGAGGGATACCATTCACAAAGCATACGATATCCGGGCGGCGAGTCTCCACACCGCCTGAGCGTAGCACGGTAAATTCTTCGGTAAAGTGGAACTGGTTGTTCTCAGGGTGTGCCCAGTCAATCATAGCAACAGTCGGGTTAACCTTTTTACCGTCAACAAACTCCGTCACGGCAATACCATAGAGCAGGTGGTTATACATCCGCTCATTGGCTTTCAGAAGCCCTTCATTCAGGGCGGGCGAGCAAATCTGTGATATCAGGTTATCTATCGCCTTATCGGACAACCGACAAACCTTTCCGTCGGCCATAAAGGTGCGGGCTGACAATACCTCGCGCAGAACCGGACGCAGCACCACCTCATCCTGTTTGCCACCCCGGTAAGCCATGCACTGCTTCGGAGACAAAAACGTCCACCCCAGACCGGACAATAACGTCAGGGCCGGGATTTTAGCGCTGTATTCTTCCTGAAACTTCGGGGTGTTGGTCGGGGTCATTGCTTATCCTTTTTATCACCGCTGACAACCGTGCTCCTTCAGCGGCAAGTCACGCCCTGCACATTCAGTGCAGGCAGCATTTTTTAAATTTTTTACCACTACCGTACGGGCAGGGGTCATTACGTCCCGTCACTTCAGCCTCACGCCTGACGGGGGCAGGGCGCACAACATCCGCAGACATCCGCTGCGCCAGCCAGTGCTGATACAGGGAAAGCGTGGCAAGCTGAATAAGCGCAATATTCTGTTCAAACTATGTGGGCGAAAGCTTCTCAACCATAGGGAAATTCTTTTCGAAACCATGCAGGGCTATCGCTTCCAGTGAGGGACGTAAGGCCTCCGGCGGGGCTGACCAGTCGTCCAGTGACCGGTCTTTCATATACCCGAAACACAATTCTTCGACGATGGTATATGTCGTCCCCTTCACTTCACGACCATTGAAAATCGGCTGAAACTGCTCAGGTGCCTCATACAGACAGCCCGCGATATCATTCATGCGCCGAAAACACAGCTCCACAAAACGCGTCATCTCTTTCTCGAAGTCCCAGTGAGGATGGTAGTCACCCCGCCCCTAAAGGGCGCTGAGCCAGATATTCGGGGAAACCATATTCGGACCGGAGACAATCGCTGTCAGGAAGCCATCCAGCTCAGAAAAACAGAGCATGGAGTCATCATTGCCGTACTTCAGCAACACCTCTTCGAGCCAGTCGATTTCGGCGTCGGTCAGGGGTGCATTTTTGGTCAGCTTCATCACGCGGCATCCACATCGACAGTCACCCGGCGTTTACCGGTCAGCAGCTGTTGCATCAGGGCTTTTTTCTCATCCTTCAGACAGGTGAGTTTTCTCTCCAGCGTGGCGATTTCAGCATCGGCGGAGGAGAGGACGGCGGCGATTTTCTGTTGTTCTTCCACACAGGGGTGGTTAAGTTCTAACTTAATTAATTGTAATTTTGAAAGGTTATAGCGAGTTGCTCCCTGACCTAATGTCGAAATCTGACGGCGTACATGTTCACTACGGAACAGATAACGAGCAAATTCTGGAATAAGAGTTTCGAAATTATTCAATCGAAAACCGAAGCAAAATGAGTTTAAAAATACCTCACCAACTTCATCCAATAGAACTGAAGACATACCAACCTCATCTGGCGTCTCCGATGATGTAGTAAAAAATATATCGCCGTATTTTACAACAGATTGTCGTTCATCATCATGAACCTGCACGTACTCTAAGCTTTGAGTATCAATTCTGGAATTTTTGAAAATATTGATGTAAGGGATATATGGTTTACCCGCACCAAAGTCCTCCTTGGTCTTCCCTGTCAAACCAGTATAGGTATCACCTAAATCCCCGAATATGGTGTATTCCCACTCCCCACTAAACCTCCCTCCATTTTCATCCAGCAGGCGTTTTTTACCCGTGAGCAACTGCTGCATCAGGGCTTTTTTCTGCTGCTGGCTGTTGGTGAGAAGCTTTTCCGTCACTGAAATCGCGCTATCCCAGGTGGATAGGATTTGGGCGATTTTTTTTTGTTCGGGGAGGGGGGGCAAACTAATTTGAAGTACCTGATAAGCTCCTACATTCAAATGTTTTTGTGCCATTCCTCCCTGAAGATTTAATACTTGGCTTTTACCAATGTGACTGTTTGTATAAGCACATAAGTATTCAGGAATGATTTTGCCAATATCTGGTCTGGCAATAACAATGTCTATGGCATTTGAACCTTCGAACTCTGGCGTAACAACACATGCTGTACCTGGATAACCCGTACGCACAATTAAGACATCACCTTTTTTTAAATGACTCTTTTTATTGACTGCATGACCTTCATAAGAAAAATAAACCCAATCACGATCGTTAATAAATCCTTCCCTGACATTTGCCGAACGGAAAGCCTTAACCCCATTCATTTCATCAACATAGTACTGTGAAGGTTTTATAACAACACCAACAAAGATAGACTTACATACGTCTTGCGCTTGAACTGAAGACCACCCCTCAGGCACCATAACCTAACTCCTTTAGATAACCCGCCATCTCGGCTTCCAGCTTAGCCAGTTCAGTTTTAAGTTGCTCACGTTCAGCGCGCACTGCCAACAAATCAATCTCGCCTTCTTCCTCAAAGGTATCGACATAGCGCGGAATATTGAGGTTGTAGTCGTTATCCTGAATCTCTTTCAGGCTGGCAAGGTAAGCGTATTTCTCAACGTTATCGCCTTCGCGGTAGGTCTTCACAATCTTGCGGATATTTTCTTCACTAAGCTGATTCTGGTTTTTACCCGCCTTACATTCCCGGCTGGCATCAATAAACAGCACCTTGTCATCCACTTTTTTCTTTTTGAATATCAGAATCGCCGCCGGAATACCGGTACCGTAGAACAACTTCTCCGGCAGGCCAATCACCGCATCCAGCAGATTTTCATCAATCAGCTTCTGGCGAATTTTCCCCTCACTAGAACCACGGAACAGGACGCCGTGAGGAATTACCACACCCATGCGTCCACTGCCCGGTTTCAAGGTTTCAATCATGTGGAGGATAAAAGCGTAGTCTCCTTTGGTTTTCGGCGGTACGCCACGGCGGAAGCGACCAAACTTATCGTTTTCGGCCTCGTCATGGCCCCACTTATCCAAGCTGAATGGTGGATTGGCGGTCACAATATCAAACAGCATTAGGTCGCCGTGTTTATCAAGTAGTTTCGGGTTGCGGATGGTATCGCCCCACTCGATTTTGTGGTTGTCCTCACCGTGCAGAAACATGTTCATCTTAGCCAAGGACCAGGTCGAGCCAATCGCTTCCTGACCGAACAGGGCATAGTTGCGGCTGTTATGTTCAGAGACAATTTTACGACCACACTTCATCAGCAGCGAGCCCGAACCACAGGCTGGATCACAAATAGTATCTCCCGGTTGGGGCGCCAGCAGCTCGGCAATCAGGTCGGAAACTTCCGGCGGGGTATAGAACTCACCGGCTTTCTGACCGCCGCTGGCGGCAAAGTTCTTGATCAGGTATTCATAGGCATTACCGATAACGTCCAGCTTACCAACGCGTCCCGGCCGCAGGTTAAGGGCTTCACCGGCAAAATCTTCCAGTAGCTGGCGCAAAATGGTGTTTTTCTGCTTTTCATCACCCAGGCGATCGGTGTTAAACGAAATGTCCTGGAACACGCTTTTGCCAGCATCTTTCAGTTTGGTGCCATTAGCTTCTTCAATTGCATGCAGTGCCTGATCGATACGCTCCCCATTACCTGGCTCATGGCGGCGCTCGTAGAGGGCATAAAAGCTGGCGCTTTCCGGCAGGACAAAACGCTCGTTCGCCATCATCGCGTCGATCAGCTCCGGCGCATCACCGTACTGTTTTTTATAACCGTCATAGTGGTCCTGCCAGACGTCCGAGATGTACTTCAGGAACAACATGGTGAGGATAAAGTCTTTGTAAGTATCGGCGCTGATGGTGCCTCGGAAGGTATCGCAGGCGGCCCACAACGCTTTATTGATGGTGTACTGGGTGATGGGATTAGGCATGTCTGTTCTTGTCATTTACTTTCCGAAAGTGGAGCGTGAGATATTGAAAATATGATTTCAATAATTGTACCCGATGCCGAGCTGGCAGCCCATCACATCCACCACATCATGTGGAAATGACTAAAGATATCTGCAACTGATGAAACGCTAGCTAAGGTGGGCGGCTCTCTGCATGCTAATCAGTATGCGTTGTTCTACGCAGATTACGATGATCAGGTAGCAGAGGCTTTAGCCATGGTGTGTGCGTTCAAAAAGGGCGAGGTCAGGTATGACAGAAAGCGTGAGTATTGCCTGACAACTAAAGCCAGTTACAGGAATGTTTACTCCAAAACTGATTTATTCAATCAAGCCGTTCATGTGTTGAGGAGCTGCCGATAGCCTCTTTGCACTGAATTGATATGGTATATCAACGAAAAGGTGGTTTAACACTATATTATGCTTGCTGATATTCACTTCATGATCATTGCGTTGTTTACCGTTTGAAGGTTTTGATCATTTTTTCAATGATCATTTTTTATGATCATATTTTCACACTGCTCCTTGTCGGAAAATCACATCCAAGGCTTAATCAGCATTGGGTCAAATAGCCCCTTCGGAAAGTTGAATAGATACTGACGGGCGGTAGTGACGTTCAAATCATAGAAATCCGCATATTCTCTTACATTACACTTTCTCAACCACGCATCGGTGTAGTACCTATCAAAATGCTCAGCCCAGATTGCATCCATTGGGCGACGTGACAACTGACGATGCGCTGTACGTTGGGGAAGCTGATGCTCAGAAATGTATTCCTGAACCGTGTGTCGCTGCTGCTGGTGGAACTGCCGACGATGATAAACCCAAAACAGCACACGGATCGCTGCACCTCCGCATTTATGCAGATTGCCGTACATCACACGGTTGGGAAGCTTATGCACTTCTGCATATTGCTGCTGTGTTACGCCATTCAAAATCGCCTCACGACGATAATTTTGTTTGTGGTAAGCCCACTGGATGCGCCACGTATCGCTCCAGAAATTGTAGTCCTTGTAATGCGTGTCGCACTCAATGGCAGGCAGTAGGAAACGCTCAAACAACTCATCCAGCGTTGCAGGCAAAGCATGCAGATGCTGCTTTCTTTGCAGCCGCTGTGCATCAGTCAGCGGCGCAATTTCATAACCGGTTAGCCAATCAATTCCGCCCACATGCGTCTTCAACTTACGATTAAGTGAATGGGGGATCGAAATCATAATATTACTCTTTCTTGTGTTTTCCATTTTCCTGCCTTGATTCGTACTTATAGCCAGCGAGCCAATAGCCAAGGATTAATTAAATTGGCCGGATAGTTGCATAAATAGCGGCTTGCTGTAGACGGATTCAGGTAATACCAACGGCAATACTGTGAAACACTGATATTGCATGGCCAGTAATAGCGGTAGTAGCGCTCAAAATGACGGTACCAGTGAGGGTTCAGTTTATTGCCAGCCACGGCGCTATTACCGTCAGGCAGGCGGCCTCTGAGTATACTAAAACGCTGCAACGCTCGTCTGAGCGCCTTCATTGTCAGTGAGGCAGCCTCATCCAATCGTTGGCTATCTTTCAGGGGCAGTGTCGCAGGCTTACCAGCAGAAGGCTCTGCGGGAGTGAAAAACGAATCCAGCTTTCCGGGAAGAGGGCAATGCGCTTGTGCCCGATCAAAATCAGCAATCTGAGTACGTAATTGCACAGTTTTAATGTGTTTGGTTTTTTTTAAAAATGGGTAATGCTTAGTTCCTGAACGCGCAATGTCTTTAGCAATTCCTTCCTTAGAGTGCCGCTTAGCAAAGTAACTCACCCGCAGTAGCAACGCGGCCATAGCCTCAGTGTCGTTCTTTCGAATTAAGTAGTAACCATGCTTTGGAAACCAGACCGTTCCGCCCGTTGCAATTTTCCAGCAGCTCTCCACCAGCTTATTAATTTTAAGAGGATGACGCACGCAGTTGCCATCAACCATCAGCAGGTAATGATAATGTTGAGCTGGTGCCCGATTCTGTTCTCTCACCCAAAACACCCGAGCAAAGCTTTTGGGATACTCCTTCCTTAGAGCAGGAATCAATAGCTGATGAAAGCGGGTAATAACGCGGTTGTCAGCCGTGTACTGAGGCAGATGAAAATCATATCGGATTGCCAGAAAGCGAGAGCAACTGACATAGGTTCTATCAACTGCCTTGAACAAAGAATTCATGATCTTCACATCCTGCTGACACTCTTCAGGCATGACTGGCCAGAGAACATCGTCATACAGAAACTCGCCTTTAGCCTGGATATCCGGATAAACCGTACTGCGCGCAATATTATTAATTACCGGTTCCTGATGGGCTGAATCCAGACTGCCAATTTTACTTTTTATCATAGGGTTACGGCTGTATCAGAATCACTGATTGATAACGATTTGATGCGCTGATTGTTTCAAATGGTTGCATCAGCACATAAAAAGAAAGGCTGGAAATTCCAGCCCTGCTTAGAGGTTTAGCAGCAGTTATCGAGCCACTGTTCATATTGCGTGACTGTCCAGCCCATGGTTCTTCCGGCGCGTTTTTTTGGCGCAGGGAATTCACCACTGTTTGCCCAGCGGTAAAGAGTAGTACGACTGCAATTCAAAAGAGCCATCATTTCATGAATGCGGATCAGGCGTTGGGGGCCGGGGAGGTGGCTGACAGTTGTTGATAAAGAATTGATGTGTTTCATGTTTAATCTCTCGGTAGCGAATCAATATGAAACGTATCTTAAAAATCGAGAGAGTTTATGTCGTGGATACCCTAGAAAGATACCTTGGTGACCTTTGTTATCCTACTGATTAATAAGATTTAATTTTCTTGTTTTTTGCATCTGTCTCTTTTCAACCCGCAACTGATGAAGATCCGTCACGTCGCGTTCAAGCAGGCTAATCGCTTCCCGAAGAATTTTCAGGCATTGCTCTTCACTCATTGGAAAACACCCTTCCGCTGGCCAGAATAGCGGGATCTTATTTTCGACCAACCTCAAAAGCTCCGGTGCTTTTGGCAGTAAATCCTTTGCAAAGGTGAGTCTGTTTTTGTCGTACAAACTGGCTATAACAGCGATGAAAAACTCTTCCCGTTTAGCTGCATAAGTTTCGGCTTTGTCTATAGGAGCAGCCAGACGTTTTTCCAGCGCCTCAATTTTTTCTTTAAGTACCAGGTTTTCGGCTTTTATGTCCGAGCTATCTTGTTCACTTGCCAGCTCTTCTGGTCTTGCCGTATCAAGCGTAATCCCAAGCGAAGCAGTAATTTCTGTACGAAGAAAACCACAATCAGCCAGCTTATTAGTATTCATGACATCATCTCTCACTGCTCGCAGTGCTGCCTCAGCATTCGGATAGTAATCAGGGGCACCTATGTTTGGTGCGCCGTGTTTATCTAAAAGCTGAAAAAAGGCAACTGGCGGAATGTCGCTCCAGCGTCCATCACTAAACCAGTGAAGTGATGGCTGCACTTTTGCACTTCGATACTTTTTCAATGCCAGAAGACATAAGGCATTGTAACTTTGATCTGCGTAGAGTTGTTTAAGCTGTTCAAAAAGCGTTTTAACACTGATAAAGCGTTCTGCATCTGATTGGTGCGCGAGCTGTTCTTTGCGCAGTTGCTGAATGGAATCGTCGAAACTCATAACTTGTTTTTGACCTGTAATCCTGGGATGGTTCAGGTAAGGCTGTTTTGATGATTGAGCGCGAACGGCTGTCAGGCTTTTGAAGATAGGAAATCAGATTTCTGGCGACCGGCCAGCCAGACATTTAAACCCACACTACTTACGTCATCCAGCCATTCACTTACGTCACCCACTACATCACCTGATTCGCGCCCAAAGAAAAAGGAGTCAGACGATTTCTCATCTAACTCCTTGTTTTATTTGGTGGCCCCTGCTGGGTTTGAACCAGCGACCAAGCGATTATGAGTCGCCTGCTCTAACCACTGAGCTAAGGGGCCAGCGGAGCGGGGATTATAAAGTATCTCTTCAGGACGATCCAGCACTCAGCTACCGGTTGCTGAAATAAGCAGCAGCGATTTACCTGCTGATTTATATAACAAATCTGGCAACGCCTGGCGCAGTGGTCGCAAATCGGCACGGATAATGCTTCTCCGTGCCTTAAGCAAAATCCGATGTCAGATGCTATGTCAGATGACTGACTCAGCCCTGACGATAGCGGGATGCTGATTTATCCCACGAAAGATGCGGTATCATCGCGCCACGTGCCTGATCATAGTCGTACCACATCTGCAGATCCTCAAGCGCCGGAATAGTTACCGCTTCTTTGCTGTCGAGACCAGCCAGTGCTGCATCCACCATCTCATCAACATCCATCAGCATTTCAGCCGGGATATTATTAATTGAATTTCCGGCACGCTCGAAAATTTCGGTACGGGTTGCGCCAGGTAATACCGCCTGAACCTGTACGCCGCTCTCAGCAAGTTCACGCTGCATGGTGCGCGTCAGAGTCAGCACATAAGATTTAGTGGCATTGTACGCGCCGTTAAACATCTCGTGCACCAGCGACAGCACCGAGGCGACATTGATAATAATGCCGTGACCGCGTGCTTTAAACGCCCGCCCAGCGATCTGTGCCAGACGGGTTGGAGCCAGAATATTTAATGCCAGCATGCTGTTGATGCGCGAGCTATCTGCCTCAAGAAATCCGCCTTCAACATCCATACCCGCATTGTTCAGCAGCAATGTAATCTGTGCATTGTTCGCAAGCTCCGACTCCACGCGTTGCAGATCCTGCTCATCTGTTAAGTCAGCAGCCATCACCGTCACGTGAATAGCGTGCTGTTGAGTCAGCACATCCGCCAGTGCAGTCAGCCGTACCTGATCCCGTGCGACCAGGATGAGGTCATAACCGCGTGCTGCCAGTCGTTTTGCGTAAGTCGCGCCGATACCACTTGATGCGCCGGTAATTAATGCTGTGCCTGCTTGTGACATGATCTTTCCTCGTATGATGGTCGTCATAACTATAGTTAATATGACGATCATCATATTTGCCGTCAAGCTGGAATATGATGAGCGTAATAATTACTATAATAGCCAGAAGCCATGCAGCAAAACGGCAGGAGATGATATGGAAAAGCAGGGCAGCAAAGCGCATACGCGGCAGCGTATCCTGAGCGAAGCGGCGCATGTGATGCGTGAAACCGGCACTGAAGGGATCGGTGTAGCGGCGCTGATGAAGCGGGTTGGCCTGACACACGGCGGCTTCTATGCGCATTTTGCATCGCGGGAGGAGCTGGTTGAAGAGGTGCTGAAGTATATGTTTGCTGAAGCAGATACCTTCAGGCCTGAGAACGCCGTGACTCAGCCCGCGCAACAGCTGGCTGACTTTATTGATAGCTATCTTTCCGAGGCGCATCGCAATACACCGGCTCAGGGCTGTCCGCTGGCCGCACTGGTGAGTGAAGTGGCGCATCTTCCGCAGCCTACGCGGCAGATCTTCGCACAGGGCTTTACTACCCTGCACACCGATCTGACGCAGATATTGCGTGCATTGAGGTTGCCCGAAGCGGAAGCGCTGGCCTCCAGCATGCTGGCAGAGATGGTGGGTGCACTGGCGCTGGCGCGGGCCTGTCCGAATGCAGAGCAGGCCAGCCAGATGCTGCAACGCAGCCGCGATGCGCTGAAGCAGCGTACGCTGGAGGTGGCAGCATGAGTGAGCACGCTATCCGCGACATTATCACTTCAGGTCTGGATGTGCTGTTCTGCGGCATCAATCCAGGTCAGTCAACTGCCCATCAGGGATTTCACTTTGCGCATCCCGGTAACCGGTTCTGGAAGGTTATTCATCTGGCGGGATTCACCCGGCAGCAGCTGAAGCCGGAAGAGGAGCAGCGCCTGACGGAAACCGGCTGCGGCATCACCATGCTGGTAGAACGGCCAACTGTGCAGGCAAATGAATTGGCGCCTGATGAGCTGCGGGATGGCGGTAAACGCCTGATGGAGAAGGTACTGGATTATCAACCCGCAGCGCTGGCCATTCTGGGTAAGGATGCATTCCGTCGTGCTTTTAAACAGAGTAAGGTCGAATGGGGCAAACAGCCGATATGTATGGGGAAAACCCAGGTGTGGGTGTTGCCGAATCCCAGCGGACTGAATCGTGCATCACTGGACGAGATGGTCGGGGCGTATCGTCAGCTCTGGCTGGAACTGCATCCGGAGAGTCACTGACGTCGGGCAGGGCAGGGGAGTGGCGCGAACAGGCAGGCATAAAAAACCCCGGCGAACCGGGGTTTTGTCGGACTTAATCGTCGAGGAAGCTACGCAGCACTTCCGAACGGCTCGGATGGCGCAGTTTACGCAGGGCTTTCGCTTCAATCTGACGAATACGCTCACGCGTAACGTCGAACTGTTTGCCCACTTCTTCCAGCGTATGGTCCGTGTTCATATCGATACCGAAACGCATGCGAAGCACTTTGGCTTCACGCGCGGTCAGGCCAGCCAGCACGTCGTGGGTGGCAGAACGCAGGCTCTCTGAGGTAGCAGAATCCAGCGGCAGCTCCAGCGTGGTATCTTCGATAAAATCGCCCAGATGCGAATCTTCATCATCACCAATCGGCGTCTCCATAGAGATTGGCTCTTTAGCGATTTTCAGCACTTTACGGATTTTATCTTCTGGCATCAGCATACGCTCAGCCAGCTCTTCCGGCGTTGGTTCGCGGCCCATCTCCTGCAGCATCTGGCGCGAAATACGGTTGAGCTTGTTGATGGTCTCAATCATATGCACCGGAATACGGATGGTACGCGCCTGGTCGGCGATCGAGCGGGTGATAGCCTGACGGATCCACCAGGTCGCATAAGTCGAGAACTTGTAACCACGGCGATATTCAAACTTATCAACCGCTTTCATCAGGCCGATATTACCTTCCTGAATCAGGTCGAGGAACTGCAGACCACGGTTGGTATATTTCTTGGCAATCGAAATAACCAGACGCAGGTTAGCTTCCACCATCTCTTTCTTAGCGCGACGCGCTTTGGCTTCACCGATCGACATGCGACGGTTAATGTCTTTGACCTGTTCAATGGTCAGGCCGGTCTCTTCTTCAACCTGCGCCAGTTTCTGCAGGGAACGCATCACGTCATCCTGCACTTCCAGCAGCTTCTCAGACCATGGCTTGTTCATCGCCAGAGCGGCTTTGAACCAGCTTTCGTTGGTTTCGTTGCCGGTAAACAGCGTGATGAAGTTCTTCTTCGGCATTTTGCACAGCTCAATACAGAGCTTCATGATCAGACGTTCCTGAGTACGGACACGTTCCATCATAGTGCGCATGCTGCCTACCAGGTAGTCGAACTGCTTCGGTACCAGGCGGAACTGTTTAAAGACGTCAGAGAGGTTCTGGATTTCGGCAACGGCAGCAGCATGACTGCGACCTTTGCTCTTAATCACGCTGCGGGTCGCTTCATACTGCTTACGCAGGTCAGAAAACTTCTCGCGCGCCAGTTCCGGGTCGATTGAGTTATCGTCGTCGGAGCTGTCATCATCCTCTTCATCTTCTTCTTCATCGTCGTTACGATCGGCTTCAGAAAGTTCAGAGCCTACGTGCGTTGCCGTTGGGGCAATATCTTCTTCTGCGTTAGGATCGACGAAACCAGTGATCAGATCAGAGAGGCGTGATTCGCCTGCTTCAACTTTGTCATACTGATCCAGAAGATAAGTAATGGCTTCAGGGTATTCGGCGACAGAACACTGAACCTGGTTGATACCGTCTTCAATACGCTTAGCGATGTCGATTTCGCCTTCGCGCGTCAGCAGTTCAACGGTACCCATTTCACGCATATACATGCGAACCGGGTCGGTAGTGCGCCCGATTTCAGATTCAACGCTGGATAACACCTGAGCGGCAGCTTCTGCGGCATCTTCATCAGTATCGGAGCTGTTTTCGTTCAGCATCAGATCGTCGGCATCCGGGGCTTCTTCAACCACCTGAATACCCATGTCGTTAATCATCTGGATGATGTCTTCGATCTGATCTGAGTCGACGATATCTTCCGGCAGATGGTCATTGACCTCAGCATAGGTCAGATAGCCTTGCTCCTTACCACGGGTGACAAGAAGCTTGAGCTGTGACTGCGGGTTTTGCTCCATAAGACGGTATCCACACTTCTGTTAAATTAGATTGGTGTCGGTCGGCAGCGCGCCAACAATAAGCAGTGAAGGCGTTTAGTTCTTGCCGCTGCCTTCGTCGCGGCGTGGGCTTTGCCCATCAGTAATCGGCACTTAAGCCGCTTGTTAACTCTGTGCTAAGGGCCTGGCTTACTCGCCATTCTGCTCCCCGGCAGTGCTCGCTCTCCTCACGTACATCAGTACGCTCCGGGAGCTGTGCGCTGGCGGTAACCAGACTGGCATCGACGCCTACGGCCTTTAAAATTTGTGCTCAGGGCCTGGCTTACTCGCCGACCCCTAAAATTCGTGCGGCTGCCCTTTCATCGTTCAGACGGGCAGCATGCTGAAAACGGTTATTTCCTGGCAAACGCCTGACTGAGTGTCCAGAATTCACGGCGCTCATCGGCGCTGAGTCCCTGAGTGCGCTCACGCGCAATCAAAAACTCCAGGCGCTCTTCAAGAGCAGCATCATAGATGCTGGCCAGCGAGTCCTGAAACACCGCTTCGGCTTCTTCATCTACTATCATGTGGTTCCAGATCGCCAGTGTTTCAAGCGTCTGACTAAAATTTGTTCCGCGATATAACTCTAGTAGCTGACCGGTGGTCAATCCAGGATTCTCATTACAACGACCCACTAATTCAATAAATAGCGGTAAACCCGGCATCTTTGACTCAGACAGCCCATCCAGAGAAGGCACCATCGTGGCCAGTTGCGGGTTCTGAATCAGTAACGCAATCAGTACACGCATAGTGGTACGCTTCAACGGAGGCGCAACCGGCGCGGTTCCGCTTGCGGCCTGCTTCGGCATCAGCTTTTCAAGCTGATTATCGTCAAGAATACCCAGTTTATTCCCCAGCTCCTGACGCATATAAATACGTAAGGTCTCACCGGGGATCTGCGTTATAAGCGGTAAAGCCAATGTGCTCAGGCGCGCTTTTCCATCGCGTGAGCTCAGATCCACCTGCGGCAGCAGGCTATCAAATAAAAACGAAGAGAGCGGCATCGCCTGCTCCATCCTCGCTTCGAAGGCGACTTTACCCTCTTTACGTACCAGCGTATCCGGATCTTCACCATCGGGTAAAAACATAAAGCGTAGCTGACGACCATCATTCATGTAAGGCAATGCGGTCTCGAGCGCACGCCAGGCCGCTTCACGACCCGCTCTGTCGCCGTCGTAACAGCAGATCACGGTGTCGGTACTGCGAAACAGCAACTGAATATGTTCAGCAGTGGTTGAGGTGCCTAATGACGCAACGGCATAATCGATGCCGTACTGCGCCAGCGCAACCACGTCCATGTATCCCTCGACCACTAACAGGCGGGCGGGTTCAGGATGGTTCTTAACGGCTTCATACAGGCCATAGAGCTGACGGCCTTTATGAAAAATGGGTGTTTCCGGTGAGTTCAGATACTTCGGCGTATCGTTACCCAGCACGCGTCCGCCAAAACCAATGACGCGTCCACGTTTATCGCGGATCGGAAACATGACGCGGTCGCGAAACCGGTCATAGGTACGGCCTTTGTCATTGCTGACCAGCATGCCCGCTTCCATCAATGACTCGCGGTCTTCCGATTGCTTGCCAAAACGTTTGAGAACGTTGTCCCAGCCGGCTGGCGCATAACCTATAGCGAAATGATTGATGATGTCGGCGCTCAGACCACGACGATCAAGATAGTCGCGTGCTGGCTGCGCACTGGATTGCTGCAGGCCCTGCTGATAAAAACCGTTCAGGTTCTCCATCAGCTGATACAGGCTCTGGCGCTGATGGCGTTCCATCTGGCTGGGCCCGCTGCCTGCTTCGTAAGGCACGTCTAAACCGTGGGAAGTGGCCAGCTCTTCAATACTTTCAACGAACTCCAGACGATCAAAGTTCATTAAAAAGTCGATAGCATTGCCGTGTGCACCACAGCCGAAACAGTGATAGAACTGTTTTTCGCCGTTTACGGTGAAAGAGGGCGTTTTTTCATTATGGAAAGGACAGCACGCATGGAAATTCTTACCCTGCTTTTTCAGCTTAACGCGGGCATCGATAAGATCCACGATATCCGTGCGGGCAAGTAAATCGTTGATAAATACGCGTGGAATTCGTCCAGCCATACGCCCCAGATTTTCAGCTCATAAACGGCAACAAGCCGCGCTTCCTTTCGGAAAGCACGGCCTTTTACTTGACTCTGTCTGCGCGAATCACGCGGTGGAGGCGAACCTCCGGAACGACTTAGTACAGACGAGTGCGGCGTGCGTTTTCGCGAGCCAGTTTCTTGGCGTGACGCTTAACTGCTGACGCTTTAGCGCGCTTACGTTCGGTAGTCGGTTTTTCATAGAACTCACGACGACGAACTTCAGCCAGAACGCCTGCTTTCTCGCATGAACGCTTGAAGCGACGCAGTGCTACGTCAAATGGCTCGTTTTCACGTACTTTAATTACCGGCATGTAACTCTCACCTCGATAAAATTCGGTTTTTGCTGCTGACTGCGGCGCCAGCACATTTCAAAATGGTGCAGCATTTTACTCCAACTCGCGTTGGTTTGTAAAGCACCAAGGATAATTTGAAACCAACAGGAGCGTTTGCCTGTGCGGCTGCCGGTTTTTCCAGGGGCGGGAGTATAGCGCACTCTTTAGCCGACAGAAAATGACTTTTTACGCCGGATGTCCGCGCTGCACATCCAATTGCTGTGATAAACTGCGCGCCGCAAGAATGAGGTGATGCAATGCGAATTCTGGGTATTGAAACGTCGTGCGATGAAACTGGCATCGCTATTTATGATGACGAGGCCGGATTACTGGCTAACCAGCTCTACAGCCAGGTAAAACTGCACGCCGATTATGGCGGTGTGGTACCGGAACTGGCCTCACGTGATCACGTGCGTAAAACCGTGCCGCTGATTCAGGCTGCACTGAAAGAGGCCGGTCTGGCGCCGCAGCAGATTGATGCCGTAGCCTACACAGCGGGTCCCGGACTGGTTGGTGCGCTGCTGGTCGGTGCCACCATTGGTCGCGCCCTGGCATTTGCGTGGAAAGTGCCTGCGGTGCCGGTCCATCATATGGAAGGTCATCTGCTGGCACCGATGCTGGAAGAGAATCCACCGGAATTTCCGTTTGTCGCCCTTCTGGTCTCAGGCGGACATACTCAGCTGATTAGCGTTACTGGCGTCGGTGAATATGTGCTGCTCGGTGAATCGATCGATGATGCCGCGGGTGAAGCCTTTGATAAGACGGCGAAGCTGCTCGGTCTGGATTATCCGGGTGGGCCAATGCTGTCGAAGATGGCGCAGCAGGGCACAGCGGGACGCTTTACCTTCCCGCGTCCGATGACTGACCGTCCGGGCCTGGATTTCAGCTTCTCCGGCCTCAAAACCTTTGCTGCGAATACCATTCGCGGCAATCCTGACGATGATCAGACCCGTGCTGATATCGCCCGTGCGTTTGAAGATGCAGTCGTCGATACGCTGTCGATCAAATGCAAGCGTGCACTGGATGAGACAGGCTTTAAGCGTCTGGTGATTGCAGGCGGTGTCAGCGCTAACCGCACACTGCGCGAGCAGATGGCGATCATGATGCAAAAGCGCGGCGGAGAGGTGTTCTACGCCCGTCCTGAGTTCTGTACCGATAACGGTGCGATGATCGCGTATGCGGGCATGGTGCGGTTAAAAGGCGGCACCCGAGGCGAGTTGAGCGTCAGCGTGCGACCGCGCTGGCCGCTGGCGGAACTGCCCGCCATCTGATGTGAAAAAAGCCGGCTTGCCGGCTTTTTTTATGGTTGAGATTTCTTTTTGCGCTTCCAGATCTTGCCTTCCTGACCCCGCCACAGCCGCTGAATATTGTCGTGATGACGCAGCAGGATGAGACACGAGAGCATGGAGACCGGGAACGTGAACTGCGGTTTGAACCACCAGACATAAAAGGGCGCGATCAGGGCGCTGACGATGGCACCCAGCGAGGAATAGCCGCTGAGTAAGACCGTTAACAGCCAGGTCCCGGTAACCAGCCCGGTTAAGTCCCAGCCAATTGGCGCTATCGCGCCGAATGCCGTCGCCACGCCTTTGCCGCCGCGAAAGTGAAAGAACACCGGGTAGATATGACCCAGACAGGCCGCAATGGCGGTCAGGCCGAGATAAAGCGGCGTGACGTGCATCAGATAGGCCAGCCAGACCGGCACCATCCCTTTCAGCACATCAAACACTAATACGGTTGCTGCGGCGGCTTTGCCGCCCAGACGCAGTACGTTGGTCGCACCGGGATTCCCGGAACCGTGTGTGCGCGGATCGGGCAGGCCAGCGAGTTTGCAAACCAGAATCGCACTGGAAATCGAGCCGCAAAGATACGCGAAAATAATCATACCAAGCGCGAAAGCACTCATAACACCGTACCGTTCCCTTTAGGGTCGTTTTGATCTCATCAACCGTGGATAATACGCATAATCCGCCGGAAGTGGTATCCGGCTTAGCCAAAAACAGAGACCCTCATCATGGATATCGTATTTATTGAACAACTCACGGTGTTCACCACCATTGGCGTTTACGACTGGGAACAGGGCATACAGCAGAAGCTGGTGCTCGATGTCGAAATGGCCTGGGATAACCGTCTGGCGGCCAGCAGCGACGATGTGAAAGATTGCCTGAGCTATGCGGATGTCTCATCGGCGATCCTGACGCATCTGAACGGGGGTCGTTTTGCCCTGGTTGAGCGGGTTGCTGAAGAAATCGCGGATCTGTTGATGAACCGTTTCAGTTCGCCTGGCGTGCGTATAAAGGTAAGCAAACCGGGGGCTGTAGCCCAGGCGGCGCAGGTTGGCGTGCGAATTGAGCGCGGGACTATTCCTAAATAAATACGATGTGATTGCCATCACAATGAAACCAAACCAAATTACTGTCTGTCATAGCGTGTGCCGTTTCGTTACAGCAGGCGAAACGGTGTAGACCTTAAGGTTTAATTCAGGCTTATAGCGGCATAATTTCAGGCGATAGCAGTGCGCTACCGCCTTTTTAATGGTTTGAAACGGATAGAGGGAACATTTGATGGCAGATATTCATCAGCTTTGGGTAGCTGCAATCCTGGGCGTTGTGGAAGGGCTGACCGAGTTTTTACCGGTCTCTTCCACAGGGCACATGATTATAGTGGGTCACCTGCTGGGCTTTGAAGGTGAAAAAGCCGAGACCTTTGAAGTTGTGATTCAGTTAGGATCAATTCTGGCTGTGGTAGTGATGTTCTGGCGCCGTCTGTTTGGCCTGATCGGCATCCACTTTGGCGAAGTTAAACATGAAGGTGTCGGCACCGGCCGTCTGTCGTTGATCCACATCCTGCTGGGTATGGTGCCGGCGGTGGTCGTGGGTCTGGTGCTGCACGATCAGATTAAAACGCTGTTTAACCCGATCAACGTGATGTACGCGCTGGTGGTGGGGGGCGTTCTGCTGCTGGCTGCTGAGTACCTCAAGCCAAAACAGCCGAAAGCCGTCGGCGTTGATGATATTACCTATCGTCAGGCGTTCATGATTGGCTGTTTCCAGTGCTTAGCACTGTGGCCGGGCTTCTCACGTTCTGGTGCAACCATCTCGGGTGGCATGCTGATGGGCGTGAGCCGTTATGCCGCGTCAGAGTTCTCCTTCATCCTGGCGGTGCCAATGATGATGGGTGCGACCGTGCTGGACATGTACAAGAGCATCGGTTTCCTGACAATGGCGGATTTCCCGATGTTCGCCGTCGGCTTTGTCACGGCGTTTATCGTGGCGCTGATTGCGATCAAAGCCTTCCTTGAGCTGATTAAGCGTATCTCTTTCGTCTCGTTCGCAATTTATCGCTTTATCGTGGCGGCAGCGGTTTACATGATCTTTATGTAAACCCTGGGCAGCCTGCTAGTCAGGCTGCCTGATCGCCAGACCCTGCGCGACGGCGTCAATTCGTCGCCGCGTCATCTCTTCCCGCACCTCTGCACCTTTAAACCCTGCTTCGACGACCGCTTTGGTCGGCACCGCCTGCGCCAGCGCAAAAGCATGACGCAGATAGTCGCCCTGCGGATAAGGCATGCTCTCCAGTCCAGCCCGCCCACGTGCATCCGCTTCGCTGGTCAGCGCCATCTGCTCAATGCGCTGCGGCTTACGCCAGGCATCGATCCGATCAAACAGTGCCACAAGTGATGCCGGGGATTGCCGTTCGATGGTGTGCACAATGTCGTGGAATTCGGTCACGATTAACGCCAGATCGCGAATCGCGTTGGGTACCCGCAGTCGCTGACACAGCGCCTCGACCAGTGGAACGCCCGCCAGTCCATGACCGTGGTGGCTCGGCCACAATTCAGGCGGCGTCAGCGCCTTGCCGACGTCATGGAACAATGTGGCGAAGCGCACATCGATCTCGCTGGAGAGGGCCGCTGCCATCGCCAGTGTCATTAGCGTATGAACACCGGTGTCGATTTCCGGATGCCATTTAATCGGCGCAGGAATACCAAACAGATTATCCAGTTCAGGAAACAGTACCTGCAACGCACCGCAGTCACGCAGAACCTGAAAATAGACCTGAGGATTACGGGAACTCAGCGCTTTTTCCGTCTCTTTCCACACGCGTTCTGCAGTGAGATTTGACAGCTCGCCGCTTTCGGCCATCTGCTGCATGAGTTGCTGGGTTTCGGGGGCAATACGAAAGTTGAGATGAGCAAAACGCGCAGCAAAGCGCGCGACGCGCAATACCCGCAGCGGATCTTCACTGAAGGCTTCAGAGACATGACGTAACAGGCGCAGGGCAATGTCACGCTGGCCATTATAGGGATCAACCAGCTCGCCGTTTTCATCCTGCGCGATAGCATTGATGGTGAGATCGCGGCGCTGCAAGTCCTGCTCCAGCGTCACGTCGGGCGCGGACCAGGTGACAAATCCAGTGTAGCCTTTCCCGTTTTTCCGCTCGGTCCGTGCCAGTGCATACTCTTCGCGACTGACGGGATGCAGGAAAACGGGAAAATCACGACCGACCTGTTGATAACCCTGCTCAAGCATGGCTTCGGGTGTGGAACCAGTGACAACCCAATCTTTGTCTGTAACCGGCAGATTCAGCAGCGCATCACGCACCGCACCGCCAACAAGAAACGTCTTCACGCAAAACTCCAGAGAAAAAGAAATGATCTGCATGCCGGGCACGTCCCGCGCCTGAAATCAGCAGTGCATCTCATTTTATTGTTGCACAGATTCCCCGGATTGCAGACATGCCAAAAGGGGGATCCTGCGATCCCCCGCGAAAACCCGACAGAATGGGGTCAGTTCATCCAGCGATCGCTTTTCTTACGGCGCGGCAACATATGCGGCAGCAGCAGTCCCAGCAGCAGGCCGACACCCAGCACGCCGCCACCATACATAAACCACTGCATAATGATGGTGCGCTGTTTGTCATCCAGCTGAACGTTGGCGGCGCTGACTTTCTTTTGCGCGACGATCAGCTCATTTTTGAGCTTCTGATTTTCGCCTTTCAGCCCATTAATTACGCCGTCGCTGCTGGCGACTTTGTTCTGCATCTCAGCGGTGCGCTGGTTCCAGCTGTTGTCGATATTATCCAGCTTGGCCGTCAGATCCTTCACTTGCTGCTCAAGCTGCGGCACCCGAGTGCGCAGGCTCGGATTTGCGCTGAGCTGAGACAGAGGAATCCAGGTGGTGCGGCCTTCCGAATCACGGATCTGGCCATAATGAGTATCGTTGTTGGTCTGTAACAACTGTACTTCTTCCCCGGCATTCAGCTTACCGAGCAGGCGGAACTGATCGCCCGGCCCGCTACGAACCCAGGTCGAAAGCTCATCAGACACATAACGTTTTTCGTCGGCATGGGCAGGTGCAAGGGTGCTAAGGGCCAGCAAAGTGAGTCCAGCGAGTGTAATTTTTTTCATTCGATTTCGTTTGGCTTAGTCTGACTTAAAATTTACCGGCACAGTCTGGAGAGGCCTCGCATAAATCTGAATGAGAACTATCCTGGTCTCATGAGAGTGCGAAAAGGTCTGCGAAAGAGCAAAGAAAGCAGAGACAGCGCGGCTTCTGTGCATTAATCTTCGCCTGATAACCCCTTGCCCTCCAAGCGACAGCGTGAGTAACCTGCTGATAATCGCCTGAAATATGCAGGAAAAACCCTCTTAAGTGCCAGCGGCGTAGTGAATAAAAAATTATGACCATCGAAATCGAACTAAAGTTCATTGCAACTCCACAGGCAGCCGGGAAACTGGCTGAACTCCTCTCCACTCTGCCGCATCAGCATCAGGCTGCTCGCGAGCTGACCAATATCTACTTCGAAACCGACGACAACCAGCTGCGACGATGGGACATGGGATTGCGTATCCGTGGCGTTGACCAGCGCTATGAAATGACGCTGAAAGCCGCGGGGCAGACGCTTGGCGGACTGCATCAGCGTCCGGAATACAATGTAGAACTCAGTGAGCCAGTACTCGACATTGCGCGCCTGCCCGCAGAGATCTGGCCGCAGGGCACCGATGTCACTGCGCTGCAGCCGCGCTTACAGCCGCTGTTCACTACCCATTTCCAGCGTGAAGTCTGGCTGATCACCGCAGGCAACAGTGAAATTGAAGTGGCATTTGATCAGGGCGAAGTCACGGCGGGTGAGCTCAGCGAACCGTTGTGCGAGATCGAATTAGAGCTGAAACGGGGTGAACGCCAGGATTTGCTGGCCTTTGCGCAGCAGCTGGTGGCGCTGGGCGGTCTGCGTATGGGCAGCCTGAGCAAAGCCGCCCGTGGCTATCAGCTCGCTCAGGGTAATCCACCGCGTCAGGTTGAGGCATTCCCGCTGCTGAAAGCCGGTGCGAAAGCGACCGTGGAGCAGGGCATGGTCGCCTCAATGTCGGCGGGACTTCGTCACTGGCAATATCATGAAGAAGTCTGGCTGCGTGGTAACGCGGCGGCGCAGGACGCAGTGCGCGAAGCGCTGGATCTGCTGCGTCAGGCGTTCAGTCTGTTTGGTGCGCTGGTGCCGCGTAAAGCCAGCAGCGCTCTGCGTCAGCAGCTGACTACGCTGGAAGAGACGCTGGTGAATGAAGAGCAGGAAGCCACCACGTTCTGCTTATCTTCCCTCTCTGTTGAGACGCAACTTGCGCTGACCCACTGGCTGGCGGAATCGCAATGGCGTCAGTGGATCGACGCTAAAGGAGAAGCCAAGCTTCAGGGGTCATTTAAACGCTTCAGCGATATCATGCTGAGCCGAGTTAATGCCGATCTGAGAGAAACCTTCATTACGGTAAAACAGCCTAATGAGTATCAGGACAAAGCCACCCGCCTGGCGCGTCAGCTGCTGACCGTGCACCTGCTGGCGGGTTCTTATCCTGTGGAAACGGTGATGGCCTGGCTCGATCCCTGGCAGCAACTGCAGTCAGCGATTCACGAAAAACAGACGTCCGGATTAGCCTGGCTGGCGATGCAGGCGCTGAAACAGCAGCCGTTCTGGCTCACCAGCGGTGCTGCCCGCTAAGGGACATTCCGTCACGCCATCAAGGAGGGAGTTATGTTGTCAGCACTGCCCGCGTTGCTACGCGACCAGGCCGAAGCGGCCGCCCGACAGCTGGAGATTCCGCTGGATTCGCTCAGTCTGGAGCAGGCCGCCGGACTGGCTTTCAGCGATTTTGTGCTGGAAAACCTGCAACAACATCCCGACTGGTGGCAGACGATGCTCGACCAGCCGCCTCAGCCTGAAGAGTGGCAACACTATTCTGCGTGGCTGAATCAGGCGCTGAATGCAGTCGACAGCGAAGCGAGCCTGATGCGCGAACTGCGGCTGTTTCGCCGCCGTATGCTGGTGCGTATTGCCTGGATGCAGGCTCTGCAGCATGCCACCACTGAACAGAGCCTGCAGCAGCTCAGCGTCTTAGCTGAAGTGCTGATCAGCCGGGCGCGTGACTGGGTCTATCAGGATTGCTGTCGCGATTTTGGTACACCCTGTAATGCGGAGGGTGATGCTCAACCGTTGCTGATTCTGGGCATGGGCAAGCTGGGCGGCGGCGAACTCAACTTCTCCTCTGATATCGACCTGATTTTTGCCTGGCCGGAAAACGGCACCACACGCGGCGGACGGCGTGAGCTCGACAACGCCCAGTTCTTTACCCGCATGGGACAGCGGCTGATCAAAGTGCTGGATCAACCCACCATGGATGGCTTTGTCTATCGGGTAGATATGCGGCTCCGTCCGTTTGGCGACAGCGGCCCGCTGGTGATGAGTTTTGCCGCGCTGGAAGATTATTACCAGGAGCAGGGACGCGACTGGGAGCGTTATGCCATGGTCAAAGCACGGCTGATGGGGGATGACCACGATCGCTGGAGTCTGGAGCTCCAGCAGATGCTGCGGCCCTTTGTTTACCGGCGCTACATCGACTTCAGCGTGATCCAGTCCCTGCGTAACATGAAAGGGATGATCAGCCGCGAAGTTCGTCGACGTGGGCTGAAAAACAATATCAAACTGGGCGCGGGCGGCATCCGTGAAACCGAGTTTATCGTGCAGGTGTTCCAGTTGATTCGTGGCGGACGAGAGCGCTCGCTTCAGCTGCGATCGCTGTTGCCGACGCTGGAGGCGATCAAAAATCTGGCCCTGCTTCCTGCTGAGCAGGTCGATGCACTTCGCGACGCTTATCTCTTCCTGCGGCGGCTGGAGAATCTGCTGCAAAGCCTGGGCGACGAGCAGACCCAAACGCTGCCAGAGGATGAACTGCATCGTGCCTGTCTGGCATGGGCGATGGATTGTGTCGACTGGGATGCTCTGATGACGCGGCTCGACGGTCAGATGGCGGCGGTACGCGCCATCTTTGACGAGCTGATTGGTGAAGATACTCCAGACATTGGCGATCAGCGTGAGCTGGCAGAATTTCAGGTGTTGTGGCAGGACCAGCTGGAGGATAGCGAGCTGGCGCCGCTGGTCCCGCAGCTCAGCGACGATCAGCGATTAACGCTGCATCAGACGCTGGAGGCGTTTCGTCAGGATATCAACCGACGCACTATCGGTCCGCGTGGTCGTCAGGCGCTGGATCAATTGATGCCGCGACTGCTGAGCGAAGTCTGCCCGCGTGACGATGCGGCTGTCACGCTGAGTCGCCTGACACCGCTGCTGATCGGCGTGCTGACCCGCAGTACCTATCTGGAGCTGCTGACCGAATATCACGGTGCGCTGCGTCACCTGATTCGCCTGTGCGCCGCCTCACCGATGGTGGCCAGCCAGCTTGCGCGTCACCCCTTGCTGCTGGATGAATTGCTCGATCCCGCCACGCTCTATCAGCCGACTGCCACCGACGCCTATCGCGATGAGCTGCGTCAGTACCTGCTGCGCATCCCCACTGAGGATGAGGAGCAGCAGCTGGAAGCCGTGCGGCAGTTTAAGCAGGCGCAACACTTGCGCATTGCTGCGGCTGACATCGCTGGCACGCTGCCCGTGATGAAAGTCAGCGACCATCTTACCTGGCTGGCAGAGGCGATTATCGAATCGGTGGTCCGCCAGGCGTGGAATATGATGGTACAGCGCTACGGTCGTCCTTCGCATCTGAGTAATGAACATGAGCGCGGCTTTGCGGTGCTGGGCTACGGCAAGCTGGGTGGCTGGGAGCTCGGTTACAGTTCCGACCTGGATCTCGTCTTTTTGCATGACTGTCCGGCTGACGCGGTAACAGAAGGGGAGCGCAGCATTGATGGCCGTCAGTTCTATCTGCGCCTCGCCCAGCGCATTATGCATCTTTTCAGTACCCGTACTTCGTCCGGCATTCTTTATGAAGTCGATGCGCGGCTGCGTCCTTCGGGTGCGGCGGGCATGCTGGTCAGTACCTTTGAGGCCTTTGAGGAGTATCAGCGCAGTGAGGCCTGGACCTGGGAGCATCAGGCGCTGGTCCGGGCGCGCGTAGTATTTGGCGAGGCGACACTGGGTGAACGTTTTAACGTAATCCGTCAGGCGATTCTCTCACTGCCACGCGCCGCGGATGCGCTGCAAACCGAAGTACGCGAAATGCGTGAAAAAATGCGTACTCATCTCAGTAACAAACATAAAGGGCGCTGGGATATCAAAGCCGACGCGGGCGGCATCACCGATATTGAATTCATCGCCCAATATCTTGTCTTACGCTACGCCGCTGAGCAGCCTGAACTGACGCGCTGGTCTGACAATGTGCGCATTTTTGAGCTGATGGCGAAGTACCATAAAATGCCCACAGATGAAGCGCAGGCGCTGACGCAGTCCTATGTGACGCTACGCGACGCACTGCACCATCGCGCCCTGCAGGAGTTGCCGGGTCATGTAGAACCTGAGGCGTATGCAGCGGAACGGCAGACGGTGATGAGCAGCTGGCAGCGCTGGCTGGTAACCCCTGCGTCTATCCTGGCGTGATGCTGATAGCACAGATCGCAACTGTGCTATCATCCGCGCACTATTTTTAATGCAGTCTGGAGTGTCTGGAATGAAAGTGACTCTGCCCGCGTTCGGCCAAGCCTCAGTGCTGGTTGTAGGCGATGTAATGTTGGATCGTTACTGGTATGGCCCAACCAGCCGTATCTCCCCTGAAGCGCCGGTGCCGGTGGTGAAAGTGGACACGGTTGAAGAGCGCCCTGGCGGCGCGGCAAACGTAGCGATGAACATTGCAGCACTCGGTGCCGCGTCGCGCCTGATTGGCCTGACCGGTGAAGATGATGCGGCGCACGTGTTGAGTAACACGCTGAAAGACGTCAACGTTCATTGTGACTTTGTGGCGATCAAAAGCCATCCGACGATTACCAAACTGCGCGTGCTTTCCCGCAATCAGCAGCTGATCCGTCTCGATTTTGAAGAGGGATTTGATCAGGTTGATCCGGCGCCGATTCATCAGAAAATGCGTGAGTCACTGGCCGCAGCGGGTGCGCTGGTACTGTCCGACTACGCCAAAGGCGCGCTCTCCAGCGTGCAGACCATGATTACGCTGGCGCGCGAAGCGGGCGTGCCGGTATTAATCGATCCGAAAGGCACCGATTTTGCGCGTTACCGGGGCGCGACGCTTCTGACGCCGAACCTCTCTGAATTTGAAGCCGTGGTCGGCAAATGCAAAAACGAAGAAGAGATCGTCGCGCGCGGTGCGCAGTTAATTGCAGATTTTGATCTCGCTGCGCTGCTGGTGACCCGTTCCGAAAATGGCATGACGCTGCTTCAGCCGGGCAAAGCACCGCTGCATCTGCCGACCCAGGCACAGGAAGTTTATGACGTGACCGGTGCCGGCGACACGGTGATCGGCGTGCTGGCTGCGGCGCTGGCTGCGGGTGACTCGCTGGAAGAAGCCTGTTTCCTGGCTAATGCCGCGGCGGGTGTGGTGGTGGGTAAACTGGGTACGTCGACTGTCAGCACCGTTGAGCTGGAAAATGCGATTCACGCCCGCCCGGAACAGGGTTTTGGCATCATGACGGAAGCGCAGTTAAAAGCCGCCGTTGAGATGGCCCGCCGTCGCGGTGAAAAAGTGGTGATGACTAATGGCGTATTCGACATTTTGCATGCCGGCCATGTCTCCTATCTGGCAAATGCCCGTAAGCTTGGCGATCGACTGATTGTTGCGGTGAACAGTGATGCGTCAACTAAACGTCTGAAAGGCGAAAGCCGCCCGGTGAATCCACAGGAAAACCGGATGATCGTGCTGGGCGCACTGGAAGCGGTCGACTGGGTGGTGGTATTTGAAGAGGATACGCCGCAGCGTCTGATTGCCGGGATTCTGCCGGACCTGCTGGTCAAAGGTGGCGATTACAAGCCGGAAGATATCGCGGGCAGTAAAGAGGTCTGGGCAAATGGCGGCGACGTGCAGGTGCTGAACTTCGAAGACGGTATCTCTACCACCAACATTATTAAAACCATTCGCGGTAGCTGAAGCAGAGCAGTAAGCGGGAGCCGGGCTCCCGCTAAACCGCTTATTCTGGCTTATTGTCCGCAACAGGCTTCGCCACGTCGGCAACCGATGCCGGTGACGCCGCTGGCGAACTCGCTACGGAGGCAGAAGGGGTGACTGCTGCAGAAGCGGTGACAGGTGCCGTTGCGGTCGGTGGCGTACCGGCTGACGAACCCTGACTTTCCAGCTGGGCCAGACGTTGTTCCAGCGCCGCCAGTTTCTCACGCGTACGCAGCAATACCTGCGTCTGCACATCAAACTCTTCACGGTTGACCAGATCCATACGGGTCAGCTGCGCCTGAAGAACCTGACGAATTTTCTTCTCGACATCATCACCAAACTCACGAACACCTTTAGGCATAGCTTCGTGAACCTGACGGGCAAGTTGTTCAATTTTTTTCGTGTCGATCATGATGATTTCCTGGTTACGGGAGCTGTGTCAGCGTGTTTACCAACGTAATAAGTGTTAAGTGTAATGCCAGAAATGAAAAGGATAAACCTCAAATCGGTAACGCAGGAAATGCAAAAGCAATTGCGCTATTGATGATTGCCGCTTCAAACGATCGGCGTTATAGTTGAAAGGCTTATTCTCAGGGCGGGGCGCAATTCCCCACCGGCGGTAAATCAGCTTCGGCTGAAAGCCCGCGAGCGCTTTATCTTGATGAAAAGAGAGATAAAGGTCAGCAGATCCGGTGTAATTCCGGGGCCGACGGTTACAGTCCGGATGGGAGAGGGTAACGACTTCTGTCGGACAATTGTGTCTGCTTCACGTTATTGCCACGTCTTTTTGACGTCACTCCTAAGCACGCCCTGATTCTGGTAACCCATACATTTTAAGGTTTTTATTACCATGAATCAGACGCTACTTTCTGAATTTGGCACGCCTGAACAGCGTGTAGAACGTGCTATCGCCGCCCTGCGTGAGGGACGCGGTGTGATGGTACTCGACGATGAAAATCGTGAAAACGAAGGCGACATGATCTTCGCCGCAGAAACCATGACGGTTGAACAGATGGCGCTGACCATTCGTCACGGCAGTGGCATCGTCTGCCTCTGCCTGACCGAAGCGCGTCGCCAGCAGCTCGATCTGCCTATGATGGTGGAGAACAACACCAGCTCCTTTGGCACCGGATTCACTGTGACCATTGAAGCCGCAGAAGGCGTCACCACGGGTGTCTCCGCTCAGGATCGTATCACCACTATCCGTACAGCTATCGCCGACAATGCCAAACCTTCTGACCTGCATCGCCCGGGCCATGTTTTCCCGTTGCGCGCCAGCGAAGGCGGTGTATTAACACGTGGCGGACATACGGAAGCGACTATCGATTTAGTGACGCTGGCCGGCTTCAAGCCTGCCGGTGTCCTGTGCGAACTGACCAACGATGACGGCAGCATGGCTCATGCACCCGAAGCGATTACTTTCGCTCGCCAGCACAACATGCCAGTGGTGACTATCGAAGACCTGATTGCATGGCGTCGCACGCACGAAACGCGCCACGCCAGCTAATCGTTCTGCTGCATTTAACGGGCCCATTTCGGGCCTGTTTGCTTTCTGCCGTCCTCAGTATGGCCCGGTTTTATTCCTCGCTTTCCTTCTCTTTAGTCCGATAAATATCTGAAAATCCTGCCACGTTAAATTTCATTCAAATTTCCTGATGATCTCCATCATGCTTATCAGCGTGATAAAGCGGCGAATGCGCGTATCGTAGTGGCTATCAAATAGACGATCCCGGGGATCACGAATGAGCCAGTTACGTATGCCAGCGCTGTTTTTGGGTCATGGCAGCCCAATGAATGCCCTTGAAGAGAACCGCTATACCGCCGCATGGCGTCACGCGGGTGACACTCTGCCACGTCCACGTGCGATTATTGCGGTTTCAGCGCACTGGTATACGCGCGGCACCGACGTGACAGCAATGGCTCACCCTAAGACGATTCATGATTTTGGTGGCTTCCCGCAGGCGCTGTTTGACACACGCTATCCGGCGCCGGGATCGCCTGAACTGGCCCAGCAACTGGCAGAGCTTTTAGCGCCTGTCGACGTAAAGCTTGATCAGGAATGGGGACTGGATCATGGATCATGGGGCGTCCTCATCAAGATGTATCCCGATGCCGACATTCCGGTCGTGCAGCTAAGCATTGATGGCACTAAACCAGCGGCGTGGCACTTTGAGATGGGCCAGAAACTGGCTGCGCTGCGCGATCAGGGTGTAATGATTGTCGCCAGCGGCAACGTGGTGCATAACCTGCGTAAAGTGCGCTGGGACGGCAACAGCGAAGTCTATCCGTGGGCCAGCAGTTTTGAGCAGTTTGTCCGCGATAACCTGGCGGTGCAGAGCGATGCGGCTTCTCATCCGCTGGTTAACTTTATGGACCATCCGGGTGCGGCGCTGTCTAACCCGACACCTGAACACTATCTGCCGCTGCTGTATGTGCTGGGCGCACGTCAGCCGGATGAAACCATCAGCATTCCGATTGATGGTATGGAGATGGGTGCAATCAGCATGTTGTCGGTTCAGGTAGGTTAGGGCAAAGCTAAGAGAATACAGGCCAGAAGCTGACCTGTATTCTCGCGGCGCGTTAGCCGATAAACGCGTGCGGGTAGAAACGGGAGAGATCCTGAGTGATCAAATCGCGATCTTCACGCAGGCCAATACCCGCCGGTTGATCGTCAATGAGCCAGCAGCCGATCAGCGTATAGCTGTCGCCAAATTTGGGCAGCGGATGGAACTGCTGGACGATCATCCCCTCTTCACCGTATGGCCCATCAACGCGGGCAATCTCCTGACCATTTTCTACGATCCGGATATTGGCACCTTCACGCGAAAACAGCGGCTTCACCACATATTTGTCCATGTGCGGAACGTCATCTTCGGCGAACCAGGCGGGCAGCAGGTTAGGGTGATTCGGGAACATTTCCCACAGCAACGGCAGCAGGGCTTTGTTCGAGACGATGCTTTTCCATGCCGGTTCAAGCCAGCGTACGCCAGCATCACCCAGCTTGGTTGAGAACATCTCACGCAGCATAAACTCCCACGGATAGAGCTTGAACAGGTTACTGATCACCTGATCCTGAGCGTCGGTAAATTCCCCTTTTTCGCCCAGGCCAATTTCATCTATATAGAGAAATTCACTCGGCAGCCCCGCTTCAGTAGCGCAGTCCTGAAGATATTGCACGGTGCCACGATCTTCGTCGGTGTCGCGGCAGCAGGCGAAGTGCAGCCAGTTAAAGCCGTGCTGCTGATGTAATGCGGCAAAACGTTCAATCAGCTTTTCCTGCAGGCTATTAAACTGGTCACTGCCTGCCGGGAGCTGACCTGCGTTGAGCTGGTCTTCCAGCCACAGCCACTGGAAAAATGCCGCTTCATACAGTGAGGTCGGCGTATCGGCATTGTTCTCCAGCAGCTTCACATCGCCTTTGCCATCCCAGGCAAGATCAAGGCGTGAGTAAAGCGACGGCTGACGCTGATGCCATGAATCGCGCACGAAGTCCCAGGTGTGTTTTGGAATGCGGAATTTGGTCAGCAGCGCTTCGCTGTTTACGACCTTATCCACGACCTGCAGGCACATCTGATGCAGTTCTGCAGTGACATCTTCCAGATGCTCGATTTGCGCCAGCGTGAACTGGTAATAAGCATCTTCACACCAGTAGGGTTCGCCATGCATGGTATGAAAACGAAAACCGAACTCGGTGGCTTTTTCACGCCAACCTGGGCGTTCTGAAATGGCAATGCGTTCCATCGGGGCGTTAGCCTCCCATTGAGCGGCTGGATGTACCGCTGGCGCTGCTTCGCTGCATGCTGTTCTGTTTCGCGACGGTTTCACCAAAGCCACCACGGGTAATGGTGGAGGTCGTTGCCGGTTTCGGTGCCAGCGCCGTTTTAGGCACGGTCATGGTTTTGCCGGAAGTGGCAGCACCATAGTTACGGCCGGAGGCATCAACAAACTGGCCGTTGGCCGGGCTGCGGGCATTTTTCGGTGAGAACAGCGGTTGCTGCGCAAAGGCCGAACCACCGCCCATCATGCGGCCCATCATGTAACCGGCCATTAGTGGCATCCAGAAGCTGCCGCCACTCTGCTGCGATTCAGCATTGGTGGTGCCAACGCCCGCCTGAGCCGGTGTCTGCTGACACTGATTTTCACCAAATTCAGCGACACAATCTTCACGCGTGGCATATTTTGGCGCAGTACGTTCAGCCTCTTTTTTAGCCTCATTGAATGCGGTAGTACACTGCGCACTCTGGCCAGGATTGGCTTTCGAACAGTCATCCGCATTCTGGTACATCGAAACCGTTTCATCGTTCTGTTCGCAGCCAGCCAGCATAAATACGGCTGAAACGGCGATAGCAACGGGCGTCAAGTGGCGTGCCTGCCAGCTTTTACGAAAAGCGGCATAGCGAATAGATTTTGTGCGTTTCATTATGATTATCCTGTGCCCAAAGGTAGCGCATAGAATAGGGGAAGGGGGGGTAAAATTGAAGCTGGAGGCCTGATACAACAGGGATCTTTACTTAGTTATACGTTCAACAGAGAGACGGGCCGCAAAGCAGCCCGTCCACTGATTATTGACCGAAAGGATTACCGCTGCTGTGGCGAGCCGCAGGACGCGCTGCCTCAGACGAGCCAGTTGCCACCGGACCGCTATCCACACGAGCGGTCTGCTGGGCATTCTCCGGCGCTACCGTTTCCGGGGACGTTGGGATCTCTTTACCCAGCTGGCTGTTCAGTTTCTGCAGGCTCTGCTCGTTGAGCGTACCCAGTGCATAGCTGATATTCAGCTGGTTAATCAGGTAGCTATAACGCGCATCAGAAAGCTGCTGTTTCGCGTTGTAGAGCACGGTCGTTGCATCCAGCACATCGACGATGGTACGTGTACCCACCTGATAGCCCGCTTCGGACGCATCCAGTGAGCTTTGCGCAGAGACGACTGCCTGTTTGTAGGCGTTGATGCTGCTGATAGACGCATTCACGTTGTTAAACGAGGAGCGTACCGTCTGAACCGCTGTGCGGTGAGCGCTTTCCAGCTGTTCGCTGGCGCTGACAAAATTGTATTGCGCCTGTTTCACCTGAGAGGTAACGCTGCCGCCGCTATACAGTGGCAGTGAGAAACTCAGGCCAACCTGATTTGAACCGGTAATTGAATCGGTAGAACCCTGGCTCTGGTTTGCACGGCTGCCGCCATATTTGCTGTTCGACATGCCGGTGGAGGCGGTCAGATCCAGCGTCGGCATATGGCCGGTTTCCGCTGAGCGAATCTGCTCACGCGCCAGATCCTGAGTCAGACGCGCAGAGAGCAGTGACAGGTTACGGCTTTCAGCCTGCTTAAGCAGCCCGCTGACCGCTTCAGGCTTATCGGTTCTGAAACGATCGATGTTCAGCGAAGCCAGCGACATATAGTCCATGCCGGTGATCTGGCGCAGCGTTTCAACACTGTTATCGAGGTTGTTACGGGCAGTTACCTCGTTAGCCAGCACGCTGTCATACTGCGCACGGGCGTTCTGAACATCAGTGATGGCAACCAGGCCAACGTTAAAACGCTGGGTGGTCTGATCTAGCTCGCGGTAGATAGACTGTTTCTGCGCTTCAGTGTAAGAAAGGGTATCAATCGCTTTCAGCACGTTGAAGTAGGCCGTTGCGGTGTTCAGAATCAGATCCTGCTGCGCCACCTGATAGGTCACATCCTGAATACCGGCGGTCTTTTCCTGCAGAGTCAGCGCGCGCCATTTCGACATGTCGAAAATAGTCTGGGTTAAATTCAGAGAGCCGCTGGTCGTGTTGGAATGAAGACCACTACTGTCGCGATAACCGTTATTATAGGTGTAGTCTGCACCCAGTCCGAGCTGAGGTAATAATGGGCTACGCGCTTCGTTGATTTTCTCAAAAGCAGAATCACGATCGGCAGCGGCGCTGCGCAGATCCGGGTTGCTCAGACGTGCTTGCTGGTAAACCTGAAGCAGGTCTTCGGCCTGGCTGGCGAAGCTGAAACCGCCCAGGCTAAGCCCAATAAAAAATGGGAGCAGTTTTTTCATTTGCATTCCTTTTGTTGCAGCAAATTGCAGTGGGTGCGCTGCCGGGTAAGCCAAAAAATTATCGCCGATTCTAGCAGAGGGCAACTGTGAGATAAGTTGGCTGAAAGTGCCTTCTATCTCTAATCTACGTAAATATTTCAGAAAGAACTACTTACATGGAGCACGGTTACAGGCTTTTTTCGCTCCACCCCAATCTGCACAAGGAACCTGATGATGCCGGAAGAAAAAAAATCCCCTGTGACTTTCACAAAAAACGATGTAGAAATTATTGCACGAGAAACACTCTACAAAGGTTTTTTTTCCGTTGAGCGATACCGCTTCCGCCACCGCCAGTTTAATGGCGAAATGAGTGGAGAAGTGCAACGCGAAGTTTTTGAGCGCGGACATGCTGCCGTGCTGCTACCTTATGATCCCTTACGCGATGAAGTGGTGCTGATTGAACAGATCCGCATCCCGGCTTATGACAGTAGCGCTTCACCCTGGCTGCTGGAGATGGTCGCCGGTATTATCGAGCCCGGTGAATCGGTCGAGCAGGTTGTGCGCCGTGAAGCCGTTGAAGAAGCAGGACTGGACGTCGGTCGGGTTAAGCCCATGCTTAGCTATCTGGCCAGCCCTGGCGGCACCAGCGAACGTTTATCGGTGCTGATTGGGGAAGTGGATGCCAGCCAGGCAGAGGGATGCCATGGTCTGGAGGAAGAGAATGAGGATATTCTTGTCCATGTGGTGAGCCGCGAACAGGCGTACCGCTGGGTGGAAGAGGGGATAATTGATAATGCGGCGTCTGTCATCGCCTTGCAATGGCTGGCGTTGCACCATGAAAAACTACGCGAAGAGTGGATACAAAAATGAAACAGCGCTATACCCCTGACTTTCCCGAAATGATGCGGCTCTGCGAAACCAATTTCGCCCAGTTACGCCGCCTGCTGCCGCGTAACGATGAGGCGGGAGAATCGGTGATCTATCAGGTGAGTGGCGCCCGTTATCAACTGACGATTCAGGAGTCGACACGCTACACCACGCTGGTGGAGATCCGCCAGGTCGCACCTGCCGTGAGTTACTGGAGTCTGCCCTCGATGTCGGTCAGGCTCTATCACGATGCGATGGTCGCCGAAGTGTGTTCAACTCAACAGATCTATCGGTTCAAAGCGCGCTATGATTATCCTAATAAAAAATTGCATCAGCGCGATGAAAAACATCAGATAAACCAGTTTCTCGCAGACTGGCTGCGTTACTGCCTGGCACATGGCGCGATGGCGGTTCCGGTCTGCTGATGCGTATAATGCAGTAAATGGCGTGGAGACGAAGGAAACGCTTTGGATAGCCTGCTAACTCTTCCTGCAGCGAACGGTTCCGAAATCAGGATTTTGCAAATCACGGATACCCACCTGTTCGCGGGAAAACATGAATCGCTGCTTGGGGTGAACACCTGGTCGAGCTACGACGCCGTGCTGGATGCGATTATTGCGCAACATCGCGACTATGACCTGATCATCGCCACGGGCGATCTCGCCCAGGATCACTCTATCGAAGCCTATCAGCATTTTGCTGAGGGCATCTCTCGCTTACCGCGGCCCTGCGTCTGGCTACCCGGTAATCACGATTTTCAGCCCGCAATGGTGGATACACTGGCGGCAGCGCACATCAATGCCCATAAGCAGGTGCTGGTGGGTGATGAGTGGCAGATTGTGTTGCTCGACAGCCAGGTCTACGGTGTTCCGCATGGAATGCTGAGCGACTATCAGCTGGAGTGGCTCGACAACGCGCTGGCCCGCTTTCCGCAACGGCATACGCTGGTTATGCTGCATCACCATCCGCTGGCCTCTGGCTGCACCTGGCTCGATCAGCACAGCCTGCGCAATTCGCATCAGCTTGATGCCGTGTTGCAGCGCTACCCGTTAGCCCGGACGCTGGTCTGTGGCCATATTCACCAGGAGCTGGATATGGAATGGCATGGCCGTCGGGTGCTGGCGACGCCGTCTACCTGTGTCCAGTTCAAACCGCACTGCACCAGTTTTGCGATTGACACCGTGGCTCCCGGCTGGCGCTGGTTTACACTGCATCCGGATGGCGGCTTTGAGACCGAAGTGAACCGGCTTGATACCGACGCTTTTCGTCCCGATTTAGACTCCGAAGGATACTGACGCGTGGCAGCACTGCTCTATCTGCACGGTTTTAACAGTTCGCCGCAGTCCGCGAAGGCGACTCAGTTCCGGCAATGGTTAGCGATGCAGCACCCGGAGATCGACATGATCGTGCCACAGCTGCCGACCTTTCCCGCTGATGCGGCGGCAGTGCTGGAAGACCTGGTGCTGAGCCGCAGTGGCGAAACCCTGGGCGTGGTAGGATCGTCGCTGGGCGGTTATTACGCTACCTGGCTGTCCCAATGTTTTATGCTGCCGGCCGTTGTCGTCAATCCCGCAGTACGCCCTTTTGAACTGCTGGTGGATTTCCTTGGCGAAAATCAGAATCCCTACACGGGCCAGCAATATGTGTTAGAGTCACGCCACATTTACGATCTCAAAGTAATGCAGATTGAACCGCTGGAAGCGCCCGATTTACTCTGGTTGCTGCAACAGACTGGCGATGAAGTTCTCGATTACCGACAGGCACTCGACTATTACAGCGCGTGCCGTCACACGGTAGAAGAGGGCGGAAATCATGCATTTACTGGATTCGAGCGCCATTTCCCGCAGATTCTGGACTTTCTTGGTCTGAATCATCCCTGAGTAATGCGGAAATCGCACCAATTTCACCCTTCTAATCAGACATTTACGATGAGTCAATCAAACTATAACGCGGATGCCATTGAGGTCCTGACTGGCCTTGAGCCTGTTCGCCGTCGTCCGGGCATGTATACCGATACGACGCGGCCCAACCATTTGGGTCAGGAAGTGATTGATAACAGCGTCGATGAGGCGCTGGGCGGCCACGCGAAGCGGGTTGAAGTGATTCTGCACGCTGACCAGTCGCTGGAAGTTATTGATGATGGGCGCGGCATGCCGGTGGATATTCACCCGGAAGAGGGCGTGCCCGCTGTCGAGCTGATCCTGTGTCGTCTGCATGCGGGCGGCAAGTTCTCCAATAAAAACTATCAGTTTTCGGGCGGTCTGCACGGCGTCGGCATTTCTGTGGTTAACGCCCTGTCAAAACGCGTCGAAGTCACGGTGCGCCGTAATGGCGAAATCTATGACATGGCGTTTGAAAATGGTGACAAAGTTCAGGATCTCACGGTTACCGGCACGGTGGCGAAACGCAACACCGGTACGCGCGTCCATTTCTGGCCTGATGAAAGCTTCTTCGACAGCCCACGCTTCTCGGTATCACGCTTATCCCATCTGCTGAAAGCCAAAGCGGTGCTCTGTCCTGGCGTTGAGATTGTCTTTAAAGACAAACTGAACAATACCGAACAGACCTGGTGCTACGAAGATGGCCTGACGGACTATCTGTGCGAAGCGGTGAATGGCTTACCGACACTGCCGGAAAAACCCTTTGTCGGTAGTTTTGCCGGCGATGTGGAGGCGGTGGACTGGGCGCTGTTATGGCTGCCAGAAGGCGGTGAACTGTTAACGGAAAGCTACGTTAACCTCATCCCGACGATGCAGGGCGGGACACACGTTAACGGTCTGCGTCAGGGACTGCTGGATGCGATGCGCGAGTTCTGCGAATACCGCAATATCCTGCCGCGTGGCGTCAAACTCTCAGCGGAAGATATCTGGGATCGCTGTGCCTATGTGCTGTCGGTCAAGATGCAGGATCCCCAGTTTGCCGGGCAGACCAAAGAGCGTCTCTCTTCACGTCAGTGCGCAGCCTTTGTCTCTGGCGTCGTCAAAGATGCCTTCAGCCTGTGGCTGAACCAGAACATTCAGACGGCAGAACAGCTGGCTGAACTGGCGATCTCCAGCGCCCAGCGGCGTATGCGGGCAGCCAAAAAAGTGGTGCGTAAAAAACTCACCAGCGGTCCGGCGCTGCCGGGCAAACTGGCGGACTGCACCGCGCAGGATCTGAATAAAACTGAATTGTTCCTTGTCGAAGGGGATTCGGCAGGCGGATCGGCCAAGCAGGCGCGCGATCGTGAATATCAGGCGATCATGCCGCTCAAGGGCAAGATCCTGAATACTTGGGAAGTCTCGTCCGATGAGGTGCTGGCATCGCAGGAAGTCCATGATATTTCTGTGGCGATCGGCATTGATCCTGACAGCGAAGACCTTTCGCAGCTGCGTTACGGCAAAATCTGCATTCTGGCGGATGCGGACTCAGATGGTCTGCATATTGCCACGCTACTCTGTGCGCTGTTCGTCAAACATTTCCGCTCACTGGTCAGCAATGGTCACGTCTATGTGGCCATGCCGCCGCTTTACCGTATTGATCTCGGTAAAGAGGTTTACTATGCGCTGGATGAAGATGAGAAAGAGGGCGTGCTGGAGCAGCTGAAACGTAAAAAGGGTAAACCTAACGTTCAGCGCTTTAAAGGACTGGGTGAGATGAACCCGCTGCAGTTGCGCGAAACCACGCTGGATCCGAATACCCGCCGCCTGGTACAGCTGACTATCAGCGAAGAGGATGTCGATCAGACGATACGCATGATGGATATGCTGCTGGCGAAAAAACGTTCCGAAGACCGGCGCAACTGGTTGCAGGAAAAAGGCGACACGGCCGATATCGACGTGTAAAAGACAGGACGCGAAAGCGTCCTGTTTTGTTTATGCTTGCACCTGTACACCTTCATCGAACCTGGCTGATTTAGAGAGCAGAGACAGCAATCTTGTGAAAATTACCCTGGAAGAGCTACGTGCCTGGGTGGCGGTGGTAGACAGTGGTTCCATTACTGCGGCGGCATCCCAGCTGGCGCAGACCAGTTCAGGCATCAGTCGGGCACTCTCCCGGCTGGAGAGCAAGCTGCAGACCACGCTGTTGCATCGCACCACCCGACGGCTGGCGCTGACCGAAGAGGGGCAGGTTTTTCTGGAGCATGCGCGCCAGATCCTGGCCTCCGTTGAGCAGGCCGAAGAGCAGATTGCCCTGCGGCGCGAGATGCCGTCAGGACGGCTTCGGGTGAACGCTGCCACACCCTTCATGCTGCATGTGATTGTGCCGCTGGTAGACGATTTCCGCGCCCGTTATCCGCTGATCCAGCTTGAGCTGAATACCGACGATATTATGATTGATTTGCTGGAGCAGCAGACGGACATTGCTATTCGTATCGGCGAACTGCGTGACTCTACATTACATGCACGGCTGCTCGGCAGTAGTGCGATTCAGCTAATGGCCAGTCCGGCCTATCTGGCAAAAGCGGGCACGCCACAAAGCGTGGCCGATCTCGCACAGCATCAAAAAATCGGCTTTAGTCATCCTGAATCCCTCAACGTCTGGCCGGTCCTGCAGCCTGATGGTGATTTCATGCGTATTAAGCCAACTATCTCAGCTTCCAGTGGCGAAACCATCCGGCAGCTGGCGCTGGCGGGACAGGGGATTGCGCGTATCTCCGACTTTTTCAGCCGGGAGGATTGCGCCACTGGCCGGCTGGTGCCTGTACTCTCCGCGGAAACCCGCGATCTGCGCCTGCCGGTGCATGCGGTTTATTATCGAAACACCACGCTCTCTTCGCGCATCGGCTGCTTTCTGGATTTTCTTCGCAGTGAGATTGATCGGCGGCAACTGCTGTAAGCCGGTCTGCCAGAAACAAAAAACCTCTGTCGCAGGACAGAGGTTCAGATAGATGACAATTACGCATTCGGGCACATCTGACCGCAGTAAATAAGCCCAATGCGCAGGAAACACGGGCAGAGGAGGAAAGCGTCCCGCGGCCTGGGACAAAAACGCCGGGAGCGTTTTTGAACAACGCAACGCGTTGGCCCTGCTACGGGCGCACCTCAGGGATGAGGTGCGTAATCGCGCGGGCCGAGCATGTCATGGATGACGGCTTTTGCGTTTTTCCGATCTGACCCTGATCCCTGTGCCGGCTCGATCTCACAGCGACGGTGGCCGGAATTTATCACCAGCCTTAACCCCAGCTACACAACCGCAGTAAAGCCTTCAGCACTAATCAGGCGCTGGGTTCCAGCACCAGAATCTTCACATCCACCACATCATCTTTAATGATACTGCGATGCGCATCCATGTGCGGCATCTGCTGATGCTGCTCAAGATGGCGCAGGCTTTCCCACTGCTCCAGCATGAAAATCGAGTCCGGCGAGTTCTGCTTCCACGGCACCTGTGCCTGATGGTCCAGCAACGCGTCATACTGATGGCAGCCATCTTCTTCTAACACCAGCGGGATCAGCTTTTTCACCGCATCCAGCACGGCCTGACGGCGACCGGGTTTAACACAAATTTCAGCAACGACGGTTAACATTCGTGAATTCCTCTTTCGTGGGAAAATAGGGGGAGCCCCTCATCATCTTACGCAAAAACGCGGCTAAGATGGGTCCGATAAGCGGCAATATCGCGCGGCACGTCCGGTGCTTTGATCACGTCGTTGCAGATAAAGGTCGGCAGCGCTTCCATTCCCAGGAACTGGTTGGCTTTGTGGAAGTGCAGATAGAGACCATCGACGCCAACACCTTCAAAGAACTGCTCCGGGTCAGTAAAGGCCTGTAGCGGCGCATTCCACGTCAGTGACAGCATATATTTTTTGCCCTGCAGCAGACCGCCGGAACCGTACTTCTTCGCCGCATCAGAACGGGTTCGGCCATCGCTGGCGTAGAGCGAGCCGTGACCTTCGGTAAAGACCTCATCAATGTAACGCTTCACGGTCCAGGGTTCGCCCATCCACCAGCCCGGCATCTGATAAATCACGACATCGCTGTCGACATATTTCTGCACTTCATCGGCAATCACGTAGTTGCTGTCGGCCACGGTCACTGACACTTCATGGCCCATATCACGCAGCTGACTGGCTGCAACATCGGTCAGAGTGTGGTTCAGTTCGCCTTTAGAGTGGGCAAACGTTTTGCCGCCATCGATAATTAAAATCTTGTTCATGCACAGGTTGCCTCGTTTTCTGAATATGGCACCTAGCTTACGCGTGCTCCATTCCCGGAAAAATGGGAGATAGATCACAACACTTTTGCTGTGGCAGCAACAATACGCCGGTTTATGGCACCATCGTTGGGCAAACTCATCATGAAAACAGTCAAGAAAACATCAAAATGAAAAAAATCGTTTTCTCTTTACTGCTGGCCAGCAGTGCGGTTCAGGCACAATCTCATCTCGACACCATTCTCAGTTCTAAAACGCTCAGGGTCTGCACCACCGGAGATTACAAGCCTTACAGCTTTCTTCGCCCGGATGGTCAGTATGAAGGGCTGGATATCAGCATGGCGAACGCACTGGCGACGTCGCTCGGCGCGAAAGTGGAGTGGGTACCGACCACCTGGAAAACCCTGATGCCTGACTTTCTGGCAAAACAGTGTGATATCGCCGTCGGCGGCGTCTCCGTCACGCTGAAACGTCAGCAGACCGCCTGGTTCGCCCGGCCGCTGGATGTGGATGGCAAAATCCCGCTGGTGCGCTGCACAGATAAAGATCGCTTCCAGACCCTCGAACAGCTCAACCGGCCTGAGGTGCGGCTGATTGAACCGGCGGGCGGCACCAACGAAGCCTTTGTACACAGCCACCTGCCAAAAGCCTCACTGACGCTGTTCCACGATAACGTCACTATCTTCCAGCAGCTGGTGGACAATAAGGCAGATGTGATGATCACGGATGCCTCTGAAGCGCGTTATCAGCAACAGCATTACCCGACGCTCTGTGCGCTCAACCCTGACAAACCGCTGCAGTATGGCGAAAAGGCTTACATGATTCCGCGTGATGACATCAGCTGGAAGCTCTATGTCGACCAGTGGGTGCATCTCAGCACCGCCACCGGCGAATATCGTGATATTGCCCGCCAGTGGATGGGCGCAAAGCCCTGACGCACTCGCGCTGAGAGTCCATGCACCTGGCGCGAGAATCAGGTACTTCCGGCGACTGAAATCGCGCTGAGTGACGCCTGCTGTCCCGCGCTTCCCCTGTGACTAACACTGGCGAATAAGGTACTATCCTCGCCAAACCACCGCCGGGTGTCCCGCCGTTGTGGGCCACGATGTGAGGATGAGAAATTCATGAGTGAACTGACGCAGGATGGTGCAGAGCGTCTTGCCCTGCATACCTTTACCGAGGATGCGTATTTAAAATATTCGATGTACGTCATCATGGACCGCGCGTTGCCTTATATCGGTGACGGGCTGAAGCCTGTACAGCGACGCATTATCTACGCCATGTCGGAACTGGGTCTCAATGCCAGCGCCAAATTTAAAAAGTCCGCGCGCACCGTGGGTGATGTGCTGGGTAAATACCATCCGCATGGCGACAGCGCCTGTTATGAAGCAATGGTATTAATGGCGCAGCCATTCTCTTACCGTTATACGCTGGTCGATGGACAGGGTAACTGGGGCGCACCGGATGATCCCAAGTCGTTTGCAGCCATGCGTTACACCGAATCACGCCTGTCAAAATATGCCGAGCTGCTGTTAGGTGAGCTAGGCCAGGGAACGGTGGAATTTCAGCCGAACTTTGACGGCACGCTGCAGGAGCCAAAAATTCTGCCGGCGCGTCTGCCTAATATCCTGCTCAATGGCACTACCGGCATTGCCGTCGGTATGGCGACCGATATTCCGCCGCACAATCTGCGCGAAGTCGCTCAGGCCGCCATTGCGCTGATTGACGCACCAAATACGACGCTGGAAGCGCTACTGGATATCGTTCAGGGACCGGATTACCCGACCGAGGCGGAAATCATTACGCCGCGTGACGAGATCCGTAAAATGTATCAGACCGGTCGCGGCTCTATTCGCCAGCGTGCGGTATGGAAAAAGGAAGAGGGTGAGGCGGTCATTACCGCGCTGCCGCATCAGGTCTCCGGCGCACGCGTGCTGGAACAGATTGCTAACCAGATGCGCAATAAAAAGCTGCCGATGGTTGAGGATCTGCGTGATGAGTCTGACCATGAGAATCCGACCCGTCTGGTGATCGTGCCACGCTCCAATCGTGTCGATCTCGATCAGATAATGAACCATCTGTTCGCCACCACCGATCTTGAGAAAAGCTACCGCGTTAACCTCAACATGATCGGGCTGGATAACCGCCCGGCGGTGAAAAACCTGCATGAGATCCTGACCGAGTGGCTGGTGTTCCGCCGCGACACGGTCAAGCGTCGTCTTAATTACCGACTGGATCGTGTGCTGCGCCGCCTGCATATCCTGGAAGGATTGCTGGTTGCGTTCCTGAACATTGATGAAGTCATCGACATCATCCGTACGGAGGATGAGCCGAAGCCGGTTCTGATGTCACGTTTTGGCATCAGCGAAACCCAGGCCGAATCGATCCTCGAACTGAAGTTGCGCCATCTGGCGAAGCTCGAAGAGGTGAAGATCCGTGCCGAGCAGGCGGATTTGGAAAAAGAGCGCGATCAGCTGCAGGCCACGCTGGCCTCTGAACGCAAGATGAACACCCTGCTGAAAAAAGAGTTACAGGCTGATAGCGTCAGTTACGGCGACGATCGCCGTTCACCACTGCGTGAGCGTGAAGAAGCCAAAGCGCTGAGCGAAACCGAGCTGGTGCCGTCTGAACCAGTCACCATTGTGCTGTCGCAGATGGGCTGGGTGCGCAGCGCCAAAGGTCACGATATCGATCCGGCCGGACTGAGCTACAAAGCGGGCGACAGCTATCTGGCTGCGGCACGCGGCAAGAGCAATCAGCCGGTGGCCTTTATCGACTCCACCGGCCGCAGCTACACACTGGATCCGACATCACTGCCTTCCGCGCGCGGTCAGGGCGAGCCGCTGACCGGCAAGCTGACGCCACCGCCGGGTGCCGTCGTTGAACAGGTGCTGATGGAGCCGGATGACCAGCGTCTGCTGATGGCTTCTGATGCAGGCTACGGCTTTATCTGTACTTTCAGCGATCTGATATCACGTAACCGCGCCGGTAAAGCGCTGCTGACGCTGCCGGAAAATGCCCGCGTGATGACGCCGATGGCCGTCCATCATGAAGATGACATGCTACTGGCGATTACACAGGCGGGACGGATGCTGATGTTCCCGGTTGGCGAACTGCCGCAAATGTCGAAAGGCAAGGGCAATAAAATCATCTCGATTCCGTCAGCGGAAGCGGCTGCCGGTCAGGATAAACTGGCCTGGCTGATGATTCTGCCGCCGGGCAGCGCTATCACGCTGCACGTGGGCAAGCGTAAAATGCTGCTGCGAAGTGAAGAACTCCAGAAATTCCGCGCCGATCGCGGACGTCGCGGCACGCTGTTACCGCGCGGCCTGCAAAAAATTGATCGTGTTGAACTGGATGCGCCTGCGCGTCCGGCGAGCCCGGATAGCGAAGCGTAAACTACCCGGCTGACCCTGCGTCAGCCGTGGCTCAATGAGGGAACTATGTTACTGATTCTGCGTGCCATTATCGTCATCATTTATTCGATTTTAATCTGTATCTTTGGCTGTATCTGGTGTCTTTTTTCACCCCGCGATCCGCGACACGTCGCGACGTTTGGTCGTCTGTTCGGCAAATTGTCGACGGTGTTTGGCCTGAAAGTAGAGTTGCGCAGACCGGAAGGCGCAGAGAATTATGGTAATGCGATCTACATCGCCAACCACCAGAACAACTACGACATGGTGACTGCGGCTAAAATGGTGCAGCCCTATACGGTCACCGTGGGCAAGAAGAGCCTGCTGTGGGTGCCGTTTTTTGGCCTGCTCTACTGGCTGACCGGTAATCTGCTGATTGATCGCGATGACCGGGCTAAAGCGCGCGGCACCATCGGTGAGCTGGTGGATCAGTTCAACAGCAAGCGCATCTCGATCTGGATGTTCCCGGAAGGGACGCGCAGTCGTGGTCGTGGCTTGCTGCCGTTTAAAACCGGTGCCTTCCACGCTGCCGTGGCGGCCGGTGTGCCGATCATCCCGATTGTGGTCTCGAACACACACGGCAAGATCAATCTTAACCGCTGGAACAATGGACTGGTGATCGTTGAAATGCTGCCACCGGTTGATGTTAAAGCGTTCGAGTCGTCGTCGGTACGTAAGCTGGCAACCCACTGTCGCGAACAGATGGCGGCAAAGCTGGAAGAGTTGAACGCCGAAGTCGCCGAACGCGAAAAAAACGGAAAAATCTGACCGGCGAATCACTCGCCGAACTCACCTGCAGGGATGCAACCCGGCGAGCCTTTACCGGCTTGTCGTGAACGCAGCACAGCAAAACAGATCAATAAAAACAGGGTCGGCGCTCAGCGCCACGCGTAAAGGGTCAGAAGTTTTATGTCTTTCAGCAGACGTCAGTTCATCCAGCTTTCTGCCGGAGCGGCGCTTAGCGCCAGTGTACTACCTCATGCGGCGCGCGCCGCTTCTCCAGCTAATGGCGATACGCCACTGCCCATTCCGCCATTACTGGAGTCCCGTCGTGGCCAGCCGCTGTTTCTGACGATGCAGCGCAGCCACTGGTCCTTTAATGGTGACAATAATAAAGTGCCGGTATGGGGCATTAATGGCCTCTATCTGGGTCCGACCGTTCGGGTTTACAGCGGCGATGACGTTAAGCTGATCTACAGCAATCGGCTGAATGAGTCAGTCTCCATGACGGTCAGCGGTTTGCAGCTGCCAGGGGCGTTAATGGGCGGTGCGCCACGTATGATGTCGGCCGGTGTGGACTGGTCGCCGGTGCTGCCGATTCGTCAGGCGGCTGCAACCTGCTGGTATCACGCTAACACCCCAAACCGCATGGCCCCGCACATCTATAACGGTCTGGCGGGCATGTGGCTGGTTGAAGATGATATCGGCAAACAGCTGCCGCTGCCGAAGCATTACGGCGTCGATGACTTCCCGATTATCATTCAGGACAAACGGCTCGATAACTTCGCCACGCCAGTCTATGACCCGCCACAGGATGGCGGCTTCCTGGGTGACACCCTGCTGGTGAATGGCGTACGCAATCCCTTTGTCGAGGTGTCACGTGGCTGGGTGCGTCTGCGCTTGCTGAACGCCTCAAATGCGCGACGTTATGAGATGGTGCTAAGCGACAACCGTCCGTTTATGGTCATCGCCAGCGATCAGGGCTATCTGCCTGCACCGGTGGCGGTGCAGCGTCTGTCACTGGCACCTGGCGAACGCCGCGAAGTGCTGATAGATATGTCGCAGGGTGATGAAGTGTCGATAACGGCGGGTACGGCGGCGGGCATCATGGACAGGTTGCGCGGTTTCTTTGAGCCATCCTCTATTCTTACCTCTACCCTGATCCTGACGCTGCGACCCACCGGCTTACTGCCGCTGGTGACAGATAATCTGCCGATGCGGCTTTTAGCCGATCAGATTCTGGATGGTGTGGCGGTTCGCACACGCGAATTCCGCATTGGCGACAGCATGCCGGGCATTAATGGCGCGCTCTGGGATATGAACCGCATTGACACGACCGCGCAGCAGGGCACTTTTGAGCGCTGGATCCTGCACGCTGACCGGCCACAGTCACTGCATATTCAGGGCGTGATGTTCCTGATTAAAAGCGTGAATGGGGCACAGCCGATGGGCGAAGATCGTGGCTGGAAAGATACGGTCTGGGTGGATGGCAGCGTGGAGCTGATGGTCACCTTCCCGCAAAGTTCATCCGATCATTTCCCGTTCGTCTATTACAGCCAGACGCTGGAACTGGCCGATCGGGGTACGGCGGGACAACTTGAGGTGCAGCCAACCTCATAACAGCGCGGTCAGGCAGAAAAGACCGGCCTGACCGCGTTAATTACACGCTACTCTGCAGTTCCAGGGCAGCGTGTAAGCATCACCGGGCGACGCATCCCCTTAGTTAAACGTCTCCGGATCCGGACCCAGACGATTGCCGCTGTCCAGTTTCGCAATATCACTCACTTCATGCTTATCCAGACGGAAGTCGAACACCCTAAAGTTCTCTTCGATACGCGCTGGCGTCACCGACTTCGGAATCACCACCAGGCCGCTATCCAGATGCCAGCGGATCACGATCTGCGCAGGTGTCTTGCTGTATTTCTTCGCCAGCGACTTAATGATCTCCTGATCGAAGACCCCTTTGCCGCCCTGAGCCAGAGGACTCCAGGATTCGGTCTGGATCTGATGCAGCGCGTTCCACGCATGCAGCGTACGCTGCTGAAGCATCGGGTGCAGCTCAATCTGGTTTACGACTGGCGTCACACCGGTTTCATCCAGCAGGCGCTTCAGGTGGGCTTCATGGAAGTTACAAACACCGATGCTTTTGGTCAGTCCCTGCTGCTGCAGTTCGATCATCTTCTTCCAGGCATCAACGTAGTTGTCTTTTTCCGGGCACGGCCAGTGCATCAGATAGAGATCGACCTGATCCAGTTTCAGTTTCTCCAGGCTGGTTTCCATCGCCTGCTGAACGTTCTGCTGATCGTCGTTCCACAGTTTGGTGGTCACGAAAATCTCTTCGCGTGGCACGTCTGTTTCCTGGAGCGCCAGGCCAATCGCCTCTTCATTTTTATAGGCGGCGGCAGTATCGATTGAACGATAGCCGACCTCAAGCGCTTTCAGCACCGCATGACGTGCATCTTCGATGCTGGCCTGCCATACGCCGAGTCCCAGTTGCGGCATCATATTGCCATCGCGCAGTTTGATAATGGGTTGGTCTGCCATAGTTGCTCCTTTCCGTTGCGGTTAATCCGTGAGATTTCACTGTGCTTAAGTCTAGCCAACAATTTTCAGCCTGCTTAGCTCAGTCGATAACAGCACGCCTGGTCTTATGCCCGATTCGGTAAATTTATTGCCTGATTCTCCTGGCTGCTGGCGATTCAGGCATTCGCACGGCAAACTAACTTTTTGTCCGAATAAGGAGTCGCTATGGCGCACGATGCACTGTGTCACCGGCTGGCACAGCAGGTCGTCACGTTAATGACCCACGGTCACGACCGTCTCTGTCCGGTCGAAAATGTGTCGCTAATTTATGCGAATCAATATCGTCCGCGTACGCCGATGATGTATCAGCCCGGCATTGTGATCCTGTTTCAGGGCAGCAAAACCGGTTATCTCGGCAGCACCGTGTTTCAGTATGACGCCAGCAAGTATCTGATGCTCACCGTGCCGCTGCCGGTGGAGTGCGAAACCTGGGCTTCGCCGGAGATACCGATTGCCGGGCTGTGCCTCAACGTCGATACCGCCAGTCTGCAGGATCTGCTGATTGAAATTGGTGATGACGATCAGTTTCAGCCGCAGCCACAGACCTCGGGCATTCACTCGGCCTGGCTGACGGAGCCGATGCTGTGTGCCGCTGAGCGACTGCTGGATGTGATGACCCAGCCGCGCGATGCGCGGGTGCTGGGACCGCACATCGTACGGGAAATTATCTACTATGTGCTGACTGGCCCGATTGGCGGCGCGCTGCTCTCTCTGGTGAGCCGACAGACGCAGTTCAGCCTGATCGCGCGCGCCCTCCGGCGGATTGAGAATCACTATGCGGAAAACCTCAGCGTCGATGCGCTGGCGGCAGAAGTGAACATGAGCGTTTCAGCCTTTCACCATAACTTCAAAGCGGTAACGCAAACCTCGCCGTTGCAGTATCTCAAGCGCTATCGCCTGCATCAGGCGCGATTGCTGATGCTGCACGATGGACTGAAAGCGAGTGCGGCGGCGGTGCGGGTTGGCTATGAAAGTCCTTCGCAGTTCTCGCGGGAATTTAAACGTTATTTTGGCGTGACGCCGGGGGAAGAGGTTAATCGTGTCAGGCAGACGGTAGCGGATTCATCTTTATAGGTCGCCGATCCGGCCGCCCGGAGGCGGCGGATCCGGAGGCTGTGGGCACGTCAGGCGCGTTTCTGCCGACGCTGTTTCCAGATCACCAGAATGCTGCCGAACAGACCGAGCACCAGCAACACCATCGGCAGTATCATCAGAATCGCCATCACCTGATCTTCATGACGTTTAATGAACGGCACCTGGCTGATGCCATAGCCAAAGGTCACCACAATGCCGACCCACAGCACGCCACTGAGCCAGTTAAACAGCTGAAAACGACTGTTCTGTAAGCCCGCAATGCCCGCCATGGTAGGCAGGATGGTGCGGATAAACGCGAGGAAACGGCCGACCAGCAGCGCCATCAGACCGTGGCGGTTAAACATATTCCAGGCACGCTGGTGATACTGCGCGGGCAGATGCATCAGCCAGCTCTTAACCAGTCGGGTATTACCCAGCCAGCGACCCTGCAAATAGCTCAGCCAGCAGCCGAGGCTGGCAGCCGTCGTCAGGATCACCATGGTCGGTACAAAATCCATCACCCCTTTAGCCACCATCGCGCCTGCCAGCAACAGCAGACTGTCTCCCGGCAGGAAAGAGGCGGGTAACAGACCATTTTCCAGAAACAGCGTCAGAAACATCACGCCATACACTACCCATACCACATCCGGATTTGCCAGTGCGGCAAAATCCTGATGCCAGAGCGCCTGGACAATCTCGTGTAAAACACCCATTAGCGATTCCATCACGTCACAAGGAACAATCCGTCTGCGTTCAGACAGTACAGTGAACTCACCAACAATCTGAACGATGCGGGATAAATTTTAACAACAAATGAGCCGCTGCCCGGCAAACACTGCGGGCCACTGCGACCCGGTTTATCTTCTGTTTACTTTCTGTTGAGCTGACTCAGCGCGTCAGGCGCGTAAAACCGGCTTCCAGGTCAGCCAGCAGGTCATCAACATGCTCCAGGCCAATATGCAACCGCACCAGCGTGCCGGTGAAATCCACACCGCCCGCCGGACGAATCTCTGCCAGCTCTTCCGGCTGATTCGCCAGAATCAGCGATTCATAGCCGCCCCAGGAGTAAGCCATGCTGAAATGATGGAAGTGATCGAGATATTCCGCCAGCTGGGGTGCGTCTAATTTTTCCTGCAGGATAAATGAGAACAGGCCGCTGCTACCGCTAAAATCGCGCTTCCAGAATTCATGACCTTTGCTTTGCGCCAGCGCCGGGTGATTCACCCGCGCCACTTCGGGACGCGCCGCCAGCCACTCTGCCACCTGAATTGCGCTCTCTTCATGCTGGCGCAGACGGGTGCCCAGCGTGCGCAGACCCCGGCTTGCCATGTAAGCGGTATCGGCATCGGCCATCTGGCCCATAAGATAGGAGTTCTCGCGCAGCTGATCGATGCAGCGCGCATTAGCGACTGCGGTGCCAATCATCGCATCGCTGTGACCAATCAGATATTTGGTGCCGGCCTGAATGGAAATATCGATACCGTGCGCCAGCGCATTAAACAGAATACCGGCCGCCCAGGTGTTGTCGATCATAATGATCGCCTCGGGCGCTTTGGCGCGTACAGCCGCCACAATCGCTGGAATATCCTGAACTTCCATGGTGATAGACGCGGGGGATTCCAGGAAAACAACCCGGGTATTCGACTGAACCAGCTCACCGATTTCGCTGCCGATGCAGTGATCGAACCAGCCCGTAGAAACCTGCAGCTTAGCCAGAATTTTCGTACAGAAGTCCTGCGTCGGTTCATAGACCGCGCCACTCATCAGCACGTGGTCACCCGCTTCAACAAATGCCAGAATCGCATTGGCCACGGCAGCCGCGCCGCAAGGGTAGAGCACGCAGCCTGCGCCGCCTTCCAGCTCGGTCATCGCATCCTGCAGCGCAAAGTGCGTCAGGGTGCCACGACGGCCATAAAAGAGTTCACCTTTTGCCCGACCGGCGGTGGCGCGTTTTTTCTCCGCGACGGTATCAAAAACCAGCGAGGAGGCCCGTTGAATCACGCTGTTCACCGAGCCCTGGGTATAACGCTTGCTGCGTCCTGCATTGACGAGCGTGGTATCAATTTTTCTGGTGGTCATGAGTCGCCTTTACCGCTTCGGACTAAGCTCTCACGTTACCACGAAACAGCCAGCAGGGTTGAGACTCAATGGTGATTATCAGAGTGCATCGCAGGAAAAAAAACGGCCCGCTCACGGGCCATTTTTCTTTGCGTTACATCACGCCCATCAGGCGCGGTAACCAGAGCGAAATGGCGGGAATATAGGTAATCAGCATCAGAACGATAAACAGCATGCCGTAGAACGGTAGCATCGCCCCGACCACCTGCTCAATCTTCTGTTTACTTACCGCGCTGGCGACAAACAGTACTGTGCCGACCGGCGGCGTAATCAGCCCGATGCCGAGATTGGTCAGCATGATCATGCCGAAGTGCACCGGATCGATACCCAGTGAGGTCGCCACCGGCAGCAATACGGGCGTGAGAATCAGAATCAGCGGCGCCATATCCATCAGCGTGCCCACCACCAGCAGCAGGATGTTGATGCACATCAGAATCACATATTTATTATCAGAGAGGCTGGTAAAGGCTTCGGTGATCATCGTCGGCAGTTGCATGAACGTCATCACCGCACCAAATCCGGCGGCGAAGGCGATCAGCACCATCACGATGGTGACGGTTTTAATGGTACGAAACAGCAGGATATGCAGCTGATTCCATTTAAAGTCGCGATAGATAAACATGGTGACGAAAAAGGCCCAGATACAGGCGATCGCCGCGGACTCTGAGGCGGTGAAAATACCGGAGAGAATACCACCCATGATGATGACCACGGTAAACAGGCCCCAGAACGCGTCGAAGAAAATCTTCAGCGCCTGACGAAACGGAATGCGCTCGCCTTTGGGATAGCCGCGTTTGCGCGCGAACCCCAGGCACATCACCATCAGGCAGCCTCCCAGCATCAGTCCCGGCAGGATACCTGCGACAAACAGCGAAGAGATGGTGACCATGCCGCCGGTTGCCAGCGAGTAAATCACTGAGTTGTGACTGGGTGGCGTCAGCACGGCCTGAACGGAGCCACTGGCCGTTACCGCAGCGGCAAAATCACGCGGATAGCCTTTCTCCTCCATCTGCGGGATCATCACCGAACCAATCGAAGCGGTGTCCGCGACTGACGATCCGGAGATGGCACCAAAGAAGGTCGACGCGACGATGTTAACCAGTGAGAGGCCACCGCGAATAAAGCCGACAAAGATATAGGCGAAATTGACCAGCCGCCGGGCAATCCCACCCTCCGCCATGATCGCACCCGCAAGAATAAAGAACGGGATGGTCAGCAGCGAGAATTTGTTAATGCCATTAGTTATCTGAATCACCACCGCTTCCAGGGGCAGATCGATCCACCAGGCGCCGATAAAAGCGCTCAGGCCGACCGCAAACGCGACCGGAAACCCCACCAACAGCAACACCAGCAAACTGCCTATCAAGATTAATGCATCCATCTTCTGCTCCGGATTAGTGGGTGCCGCCCAGTGTGACAATGGGTCGCTGACTTTGATCGCCAGTCAGCAATCGCTCAACAACAAACAGCAGGGTGAAGATCGCGCCAATCGGGATCGGCAGATACATTTCGCCGTAGGTCACCGCCGGCAGTGAGGCGAGCGTCTGCACCCACATCGCTTCACACAGGCTGTAACTGGCCTGGAAGATCACCAGACAGGTGAGGATCATCAGCAGATCGCAGACCCTCAGCATCAGGCGCTGGCGGGCAGGTGACAGACGATCGGTGACCATCGACACGCAGATATGTGTTCCGGCACGAAAGCCGACCGGCGCGCCGATAAAAGTGAAAATGATCATGCAGATAATGGCGACCGGTTCTGGCCAGGAGAGTGCGCCGTTCATCACGTAACGGGCGAAGATGCCAACAGGAATGACCGTCACCATGATTAACAGCGCCACGGCGGCCACCAGCATGCACAGCAGATAAAGCCCATCCATCAGACGCGTATAAGCAGACATAATTAATACCTGATTAAGCACGCCACACGGCAGTGTGGCGCGGGAAGGGTTATTTCACGTCGGCGATTCGGGTCATCAGATCCTGATATTTGCCGCCGAATTGATCGCGCACCGGCTGGGTAGCCTTAACGAAGTAGTCGCGATCGGTCTGCTGGAAGGTCACGCCACCGGCCTTCATTTTGGCGATCGACTGTTCGGTGTAGGTCGCCCAGAGCTGACGCTCTTCATCCTGTGCCTCTTTGCCGAGCTTTTTCAGCAGTGTCTGATCGTCGGGTTTCAGGCGATCCCAGGCACGTTTCGAAAACAGAATCATCTCTGGCTGAATAAAGTGGCCGGTGAGGGTGTAGTACTTCGCGACCGGCATGTAGTTGTGGGCGACAAAGGTAGGTGGGTTGTTCTCGGTTCCATCGACCACGCCGGTCTGCATCGCACTAAAGACTTCGCTGACGCCCATCGCCACCGGATTTGCGCCCATCGCTTTCAGCGTCGCCAGTGAAATGGCGCTGTTCTGCACCCGGATCTTCATACCTTTAAGATCGTCGGGTTTTGCCAGCGGCTTCTTGGTGATCATGTTGCGCTCACCGGCATCCGTCCAGCCCAGGAAGACCATGCGGGCGTTGGGATCCTTATCAAACTTGCTGGCAATCTCGCTGCCTATCTCACCATCCAGCACTTTATGCATGTGGTCGATGTCGCGAAAAACGTAGGGCAGGGTCAGCACGCTGGTTTCCGGGGCGATAGACGTGACCGGAGCCAGTGAGACGCGGATCATATCGATGGCGCCCAGCTGCACCTGCTGCAGCGTCTGGTCTTCATCACCCAGCACGCCACCGGCGTAGATCTTCATCTCCAGCCGTCCATCAGTGGCCTGTTTGAGTTTGTCGCCCATGTGTTGCAGGGCAACCACAGTGGGATAACCGGCAGGCTGGACTTCAGCCACTTTAATCACCTGTGCCGTGGCGGCGGCGCTCATCATCATCGCCGCCAGGGCACTGGCCACGCATGTTTTTGTCAGTCTCATTATTTTGTCTCCCGCAGAGGTAGGACGGCCTGGAGTCTGGGCTAACCGCAGAGTGCCGTGTGGAGCCAGCATAGTGAAAATGCGTCTGAGTAAAATGCGGTAATGTTGATTGAATGAATGGCGTCACATTTTGAAACGTTGTTTTAATAAATTTTCATGCAGCTTCACATTTTCGAAACGTCTCTGACGGGAAGTGTGTAAAGCCGGTCAAAGCGAGGTCTGTGACCAGGGTTGGGTTTGTAAATACTAATGAGAACTACTATCAATTCGCCGCCATTTTGCTATTATTCGCGCTTGTTTCGCATCCCTGAATCAGAAGTTGGAGAAGCAGCGTGGTAGCCAGTGATTTGATGCAAACGGACCTCTCCGTTTGGGGCATGTATCAACATGCCGATATCGTGGTAAAAGTCGTCATGATTGGGCTGTTGTTGGCATCGGTCGTGACATGGGCGATCTTTTTCGGCAAATATGCTGAACTCAGCGCCGCTAAGCGCCGCCTGAAGCGTGAGCAACTGGCGCTGGGCGAAGCCCGCAGTCTCAATGACGCCGCCCGCATTGCTCAGTCGTTTACCGGTCACAGCCACAGCGTCGTGCTGCTGAACGATGCGCAGAATGAACTCGAATTGTCGGCAGGTGTGGAAGATACCAACGGCATTAAAGATCGCACCAGTTTCCGCCTTGAGCGCCGCGTGGCTGCTTTCAGCCGCCATGCAGGCCGGGGCAATGGCTTCCTGGCAACCATCGGCTCTGTCGCCCCGTTTATTGGTCTGTTCGGCACGGTCTGGGGCATTATGAACAGCTTTATCGGTATTGCGAAAACCCAGACGACGAACCTTGCGGTGGTGGCTCCCGGTATCGCCGAAGCGCTGCTGGCAACGGCGGTGGGTCTGGTCGCTGCGATTCCGGCGGTGGTGATCTACAACGTCTTTGCCCGCATGATCGCGAACTACAAAGCCTCGCTGGGTGATGTTGCCGCTCAGGTGATGCTGTTGCAGAGTCGTGACATCGACCTGGGCACTGTGGCCAAAGAGGTTCCGCGTCCCGCGACCGCCCAGAAACTGCGCTTAGGGTAAGCTGTTATGGCCATGCGATTAAACGACGATCTGCAAACCGACGGTGAAATGCATGAGATTAACGTGACGCCGTTTATCGATGTCATGCTGGTTCTGCTGATCATCTTTATGGTAGCCGCGCCACTGGCGACGGTCGACGTGCGCGTCAATCTGCCCGCCTCAACCAGCGCGCCGCAGCCGCGCCCGGAGAAACCGGTTTACCTGTCGATTAAAGCGGATAAGCAGCTCTACGTCGGTAACGATCAGGTTACGCCTGACTCGCTGGTGAACGTGCTGACCAGCCAGACGCAGGGCAACAAAGAGACGACGATTTTCTTCCAGGCGGACAAGTCGGTGGATTATGAAACCCTGATGAGCGTGATGGATAAACTGCGCACGGCGGGCTATCTGAAAATCGGGCTGATGGGCATGGAAACCGTGAAGAAATAGCGAATTATCGGGCATCCTTAGAAGGCGACTATTGAGGTCGCCTTTTTTTATGACTGCTCTCTGCCCACATAAAATCGGGTAAAGCAGTGCTCAAGCCGATCACTTATGCTGCCTGATTTGAATTGTTAATTTGTTGTTACTTATGTACATAGATTTGTAAAGTGCAATGGTGACTCACGTCACATTAATCCCGCTTCAGTCAGGCTAAAACGGCTAAAAAACAACAGGAAGCCGTTATGAGTCACACCCCGTCTTTACAAAAGCCGCCGAAAAGTGCTGCCCGAACTATCTTCAACGTCACCAGTGGTAACTTCCTGGAGATGTACGACTTCATGGTGTTTGGCTACTACGCGACCGCCATTTCAAAAACCTTCTTCCCGGGTGATGACCCGTTTGCCTCCCTGATGCTGACCCTGATGACCTTTGGTGCCGGTTTCCTGATGCGCCCGCTGGGGGCGATCATTTTGGGTGCCTACATCGACCATCACGGTCGTCGCAAAGGCCTGTTGCTGACGCTGGGCTTGATGGCGATTGGTACTCTGACCATTGCGGTGGTGCCGGGTTACGCCACCTTAGGCGTGGCAGCACCGATTCTGATTCTGCTGGGGCGGCTGTTGCAGGGCTTCTCGGCGGGGGTTGAGCTGGGTGGCGTATCGGTCTATCTGGCCGAAGTTGCACCCAAAGGACGCAAAGGCTTCTTCGTGAGCTGGCAGTCGGGCAGTCAGCAGATTGCGGTGATCTTTGCTGCCCTGCTGGGCCTGATGCTGAATCATCTGCTGGCGAAAGAGGCGGTAACGGAGTGGGGCTGGCGTATCCCGTTTGTGGTTGGCTGTCTGATTGTGCCGTTCCTGTTCTATATCCGCCGGATGCTGGAAGAGACTGAAGCGTTCAGTAAACGTAAACATCATCCGAGCATGACGGAAATCATGCGGTCGGTCGCCAGCAACTGGGCGCTGGTGCTGGCGGGCATGCTGATGGTGGTCACCACCACGGTGATGTTCTACATGATCACCGCTTTTACGCCGACCTTTGGCAAAACCGTACTGATGATGAGTGACAAGCAGGCGTTTCTGGTGACGCTCTGTGTGGGTGTTTCCAACCTCTTCTGGCTGCCGCTGATGGGTGCGCTGTCTGACCGCGTGGGACGACGTCCGCTGCTGATCATTTTCACCCTGCTGATGATTGTCACCACCTGGCCGGTACTTCACTGGATGGTGGGATCGGCCAGCTTCGCTCACCTGCTGGAAGCAGAGCTGTGGCTGTCGTTTCTCTATGCCAGCTATAACGGTGCGATGGTGGTTTATCTGGCAGAAATTATGCCGGCTGAAGTGCGCGCTGCCGGTTTCTCCATGGCTTACAGTCTGGCGACTGCGCTATTTGGCGGCTTTACACCTGCCATCTCCAGCTATCTGATTCACGCCACCGGTGACAAAGCGATGCCTGGCGTCTGGCTCACCTTTGCGGCGGTCTGCGGGCTGATCGGTACGCTGTTGATTGGCCGGATGGTGAAGCAGTATCAGAGGCGTCACAGCGTCACAACGACGGTCAGCGCGTCACTTTAAAACGATAAATCGACGACCACGCTGTCGCTGTAATTTCCCGCAGGCGGCGTGTTCTGAGTGTTCAGGATGCGCGCGGTGTAGTTAAAGCCGCGCGTCAGTCCATCCGCTGATACCGCTGTTGAGGTGGTACTGCTCCAGCGTTCAGTGCCTGCCGCTCCCCAGCGATTGCTGGTGGCACTTTTATAAATCTCATAACTCAGACGGTTCGCTCCGCTCGCCATGTTCCTGACGCTGCCCGCCGGATAACTGCCATTGTTCAGCCCGACGGTATAGGTACTGCCTTTACTGCACAGCACGTTAATGGTCTGCGATACAGCGGAGAAGCTACTCACCAGTGGCGCACTGCCAAAGCTGATGTTGGGTGCGGTGATCGTGGTGCAATCGTTGGTGAGGACAGCGGTAACGTTAATCGGAATCACGCCGCTGCCGTTCTGCTCGCTTAAACAGAGATTGCCCACGCCAATGCTGGTGCAGATGCGGTAAGTCACCGCCATATTTAGCGTAACGGAATAGGTTCCCGCGGCAACCACCTGACCGGGAACAGTGCGCAGATAGACGGGAATGGCAAAGTTAAGACTGCCCAGCAAACCGGCCAGATTTATCAGGGTTTGTGAGCTGTAAACAAACGGCGTGCTGCCAATCGTCAGTTCGCTGGCGCAGGCGCTGTCGGCGCAGAGCCGTACTGGCACATTATCGCTGCCGGTGTCACCACTGCGTTTCAGGACGCCCCGCGTGCCGCTGATGTTGGTCGCGCCGGTCAGCTGAAACGTTATCTGGTTATTGCCAAGCAGTGACAACGCCGAGCCTGCGCCACAGTTGACGTTGGCGTTAGTGGTCACCGAGCTGACGGTGGTATTCGCCACAAACGTCGAGACTGAGCCGAAGCTGGCGGTCGACGCGGGCAGACCGCAGGCGGCGTAGCTCAGCGACGGCAGTGTCAGCAGCAGGGCAGCCAGTAACAGAGATTTAATCATGGTTGGGTTCCGGACGTGAAAGATTCAGCGGGAGAGGCGGCGCTGCCTGCGGCGGGCGCGGGCAGCGCGCAGGTCAGAGGGCCATAGGTTTTCAGCGCCTGCGGCTGACCGCTGGCGATGCGCAGTTCGGTTTCACAGCGGCGGCCATCGGGCGTCACCACCTCCATGGGGTTTCTGGCAGTGAGATTTTCCATCCAGACGATGCCATCCCAGCCGACATACTCAGTGGCATGATCCGCACGCTGTACCAGGCTTGAGACGGGCAGCGGCTGGCCCTGTGCATCAACCAGAATCACGCTGGCAGAGCGCAGTTTTTCCACCGGGAAGTTAAGCAGGTAGCCGCTCTGACGTTTCACCGCAAAACGCTGCTCAACATGGGGCGTGGTCATATCGGCGGGGAGGTCGAGGGTGTCGATATCATATTTGGCCGGGTAGTAGCTGCTGATGGCGGGGACCAGCAGATAGCCCTGTTGGTTAGTGCGTCCCATCGACTGATTCTCATAGCGGACATTAACGTCGGGGTAGCCCGTTTTCACCAGCACAAAAGCGTCGTTGATGGCGTTGGCGGCAAAGACGCTGTTGTCCATCAATACCAGGGCACCGGCGACATCGGCCCATTGAGTCAGATTGTCATCATCACCGTAGAAGCCCCCCGAGGTGTCGATATGGTTATTGCGGTAGCGCAGACTGCCCTGCCGGTAGTCGCCACTGTCGCCACTCTGATTCGCCCATGAGGCATCCCAGGCGAATCCACCGTCGCTGGGCATGGCACTGGAGGCATAGAGGCGCTGGCTATCGCGACCGCGCTGATCGCGCTCGGTGCTAATCGCCGCGCTGCCCTGCTCGCCAAACGGGATCACCAGCGAGAGCGCACCGGTCCAGCTCTTCTCATCCTGATCGCGGCTGGCGGAGACATAGAGGCTGCTGTTTCCCCACAGATTCTTACTCCATGAGAGGTTCCACAGACGGGTGCGATCGCCCTGGCCGTCGGTGATATCGATGAAGGCGGCGCCGACGCTGCCAAAGCGGTTTAGTGAGACGCTGGCGCTGTATTGGGCAGTGCGGCGCGACAGCGCGTAACGGCTATCCGCCTGACTACCTGCACGGCTCCCGACCAGGGCCAGATTGCCGAAGTCGCTGCTGCGCTGGGTCTGCTGCGTGCCGATGTTGAACCAGCGATTGTTATACTGATAGCCCCAGCTATATTGCCTGCCGCTGTCGCTATCAAGATGACTTTGCGCCACCGCGCCGTTAACCACGCCCCAGCTGCCAACCCGAAGCTGACCTCCCAGCCCGCCCATCGCCAGATTTTCACTGCCCTCGGCGTGACTCTCCAGCGTCAGCCAGTCGGTCATGCCGTAGCGATATGAGCCACTGGCGGCAGCCGCACCGTAATCGAAGTTTTTAATGCCGTAATTTTCGCGAATCGCCCCGGCGGAGATAGCGTAGTCAGCCAGCCCCGATTTCAGCAGATTGCTGGAGACATAAAACGGCATGGTGGTGGTGACGCGTCGGCCGACCGCATCCGTGGTGGTGATCACCGCGTCACCCGCACCATTGACGAATGGCACATTGGTTAATGACCACGGTCCAGGCTGCACATTTGCCTGACCGGATCGATAGCCATTGATAAAGAGATCGACGGTGGAGGGGACTGCAGCCTGGCCAGAGAAGGCGGGGAGCGGATAGGTCACCAGGTCAGGACGGACGCTGAAGTCGCGACCCACACTGATGCCGCCGAGTCGGATGCTGCTGCTCCAGGCAAGCGAGTTAGTCACCAGATCCCCGACCCGCCAGCTCACCGCCGCGTTCTCATCTTCATTGCTCCACCAGCTGTCATAGCGGATATAGCCATTGTCCTGATATGTAGTACTGCCTTCCAGCTGTTGCTGCCAGACGCCGTTGGTAGAGACGTGTCCGGCATCACCGAACAGGCGCAGTTCATTCCAGGCAGAAAGCCGGGTGCCGGTGGTATCAGTACGGCTGGCGTAGAGATCGTAGTTAATCAGCGCGCCGCCGCTGGTGCGCCCCGGATAGCGCGGTCCGTTCTTCGCCTCGCCAATCACCTGACCGGGAAGCCATTCCGGTGGTACGGTGAGCAGCAGCCGCTGACGGGAGGCGTCATATTCCACACTGACGGATTGCAGGCTGCTGACATCGATCTGCGCCTGCTGACCCAGCTTATCCAGTGGCAGACCGGCACGCTGCAGATCGCCGCTGCGCAGCCAGAAATGGTCGTTGCGCTGCTCGACTGGTACAATGTTGCCGTTTTCCTGCTGGTTAATCACCAGCTCCAGCATATATTGCTGACCGCTGCTGCTGGTCTGCAGGCTGGGCGGTGGTGGCAGGGATGAATAAGTCTCCGCCAGCACAGGATCCGGCGTTAAGGCGTAAATGACGCTGGCTACCGCCAGCGCGCAGGGATGCAGGGAAAAAGGTCTCATTCAGCGCTTATTTCTGGGCAGCGCTGCGCCACGGGCTCTTGTTGACCTCTGCAGTGAGTTCGCCGCTGACCGGCGTGGTGAGTGGCCAGCGATATGTGCTGTCCGCCAGCACATAGCCATATAAACCGTCGCCCAGTCTGCGACCGCCGATAGTCACATTGCTCAGTCGGGCATGGCCATTGCCACTGTTGGTCAGCTGCAGCCAGCGCTTGCCTCCTTCGCTAATCTGTTGCCAGCGCAGAGCCGGACGGGCACTGTCGGTGGAGAGCCCGGTGCCATAGACGAACAACGGCACTGAGTAGCGCATCTGAAAGGTCAGCCCGGCCTGATTCTCGCCAGGATTGCGCGGCGTGGGAATCTCATCCAGCACCACCCGATAAGCCCGCTCTTTACCGGCCGCAGGCGGCGTCTGTTTAATCAGTCTGACCAGCTGTTTTTGTCCTGGCTCCATTCGCACCATTGGCGGGCTGGCGACCACCCGCTGCTGGGTCTGGTACTGTTCCTGTCCATTGATTTGCTGCCAGCTGAAAACACGGATCTGCATCATCGTGGTCGTGTTACCGCGATTCTCCAGCCAGAGTTCGCTGGCTTTCTCTTCAGGATTAATGGCGGGATCGATAGGCCATATCATCACAGAGTTAGCAGCAAAGGCTGCATGGAATAGGGGAGAACTTAACAGCAACAGCAGGGCGCGCAGTGGCTTCATGATCGTATCCTTGTTTTCTATCGCCTCACCAGCTCAGGGTGACGGTCAGCGTATCGGTATAAACGCCGGCGCGCGCAGTGCCGGGCAGTTGCAGCTGGCCATAGATCGGCAGCGTAATGTTATTGGCATTGCTATAGCTCAGCGGCACCGCCTGATTGACCGGGATCACCGTGGTGCGGCTGGCATTACTAAAGAGCGTATAGGGAACGGTATTGCTGAAGTTGGGCAGTTTCAGGTTGCGGGTGGTCGTGAAGTTGGCGCCCTGATTAATGCTCATGCTCAGCGTGGTGCCCGGCGTGCAGGCAAGATTTATCGAGGTACTCTGCACAAAGCTGGCGCTGGCGGAAGTGGCCGCCACGCCAGACTGTGTGCCGAAGTTAAGTGTGCCGAAAACACCGGTATTGGTTCCGGATATTACGCAGCCTGCCACGACAGAAGCCGTGACCTGAAAGGTGCTGGTGGGCAGACCCCAGGCGCTGAAACACCCTGACAGCAGAGGCAGACCGCATGCGATCATCAGGCTGGATCGCCAGAGAACCACCCTTATCTACCTGCGACAGTCGTTAATAGTTCACGGCAACGTTAATCGTATCGGTATAAGTTCCGGCAGGAATCAGGGGATTAAAACCGCCACCGACAACCCGGCCATAAATGGCGTAGTTGGTGCCCAGTGTTGGGTCCGTGGTTCCACTGGCGGCGATTGGCGTATTGTTGGCGATAGCCGTGGTAAAAGAGGCGTCACTGTAGAGGGTATAGGCGATGCCCTGCGCATTATTCGATCCCAGAATCAGGTAACGCGGCGATGTGGAAGCTGTGCCATAAATCGTCGCTGGCGCAGCGTTGCTGCTGGTCACCACCACGTTATAGTCCTGACCCGTAGTACAGCGGACAAAAATACCGTTACCCGCCGCTCCGACCAGCGTGGCGTTCAGGGTGTCGAAGGTCGCTGCACTGCTACCAAAATTCAGGGTACCGAAGTTAACGCCCGCCGTCGCTGACTGACCGTTAACCAGGCAACCCGTGGTTAGCGTTAACGTGGCATTGATGGTTCCCGAGGTCGTTGCCGCCTGGGTTAAGGGTGTCATTGCGACAGTTAATCCTGCAGCGGCACACAGAAAAAGCTTGAGTTTCATAATATTTCCTTACGGATTATCGAGAGTCAGTGCTTTTTCACCCGGTGTTTATTAACGATTCAACTCAAAATGATGAAATAAAAATTACAAGGCGGTTAGTGCCGCTGTCCTGAGGAAAATCTTAGACTTAAGAATGATGATTTATATTAGTTTTACTTACTATAGATCAGTTAAAGCGTTACGCGAAGCCCTGCCATTTATTTTTCATTAATCAAATGGCTTAAGTGGCCGATAACCCAGTAACAGCAAGGCATAACAGCAAGAAAGAAAAAGAAAACTCTTTGTTTTTTCGGTCTCTGGCATGCTTTCCGCTTCGGTGATATGTTCCTGTACCAATCAGACATAATAACGATTTGCCGGCTGTCTCAGCAGGCGGGTAATAAGATGCAGGTTTAAAATGCCCTGCGTCTGGGGGCGCGCTTTACCGGGCCTCCGGGACAATAAAAACCGACATTTAATGACTTTCACCCAACGGGTGTTTTTTTAAATCATTTTCTGACTTTACACAGCACCCGTTTCTCAGCGGGTGGTGAGGAGCTGCACATGTTGCTTGTCACCTGGGATAGCGTTTTGATCTGCGTTTCGCTGATCGTCGCGTTTATTGCCTCATTTACAGCGCTGGATACTGCCGGAAGGGTGGCGGTATCCCGTGGCTGGAGCGCCCGATTCTGGTTGCTGGCAGGCGGAACTGCGATGGGGATTGGCGTCTGGGCAATGCATTTCATTGGTATGCTGGCGATGATGATGCCGATGACGATGCGCTATGACACGCGGCTGACGATCCTCTCGCTGCTGGTGGCGATCATGGCGTCAATGCTCGCTTTTGGCCAGACAGTGGGCGGCCTGCATCTCACCCGTTATCGGTTACTGCGCGGCGCACTGATCCTGAGTTCAGGGATTGTCGTGATGCACTACCTCGGCATGTATGCCCTGCTGATTGAGCCGCGACCTGAGTGGAATGTGCTGCGGGTGGTGCTCTCCATGATCATTGCGTTTGTTGCTTCGGGCGTGGCGCTGTGGCTGGCGTTTCATCTGCGCCAGGGTGACCATCATCTGCTGCTGATGCGGGGACTGGCCTCACTGGTGATGGGGATGGCCATTGCCGGTATGCATTATGTCGGCATGTCGGCAGCGCGATTCAGCGAGAGCAGTATGATGCAGCCGGGTGGTGTGAGCAATCCAGGACTGGCGGTTTGGGTAACGCTCATTACGCTGATTATTCTGGGCATTACGCTGCTGAGTTCCATGCTGGATGCCCAACTGCGTGCCGCGCGACTGGCGACCCGACTCAGACGCGCTAACCAGGAACTGCGTCAGCTGGCAATGCATGACAATCTAACCGCGCTACCCAATCGGGTCATGCTGGAGCAACAGCTCGATCTGGTGATTAAACAGGCTATGCTCAATGAGAATCGCTTTGCCGTGATCTATATGGATCTTGATGGGTTCAAAGCGGTCAATGACACCTGGGGACACCACGTCGGTGATCGGTTGCTGGTGGCTGTGTCGGAACGGCTGCGAAGCCAGCTCAGCAACACGATGCTGCTGGTGCGTCTGGGAGGCGATGAATTTGTGCTGATGGCGGAGGCATGCGATATCAATCCAGCCCGTCAGCTGGCGCAAAAACTGGTCAAAGTGATCAGTACGCCGTTTGAACTGGATCGCTATGTGTTACACGTTTCCCTCAGTGCGGGCATTGCGATATTCCCGCTGCACGGTCGTAACCGGCAGGAGCTGTTATTCAATGCCGACTCGGCGATGTACCACACCAAACACAGCGGACGTAACGGCTGGTGCCTGTTTGAACCGGCGATGAGTGATGCGACGCAGCATCAGCTGGCGCTGGCAAACGATCTGTGGGAGGCGATCGATCGGCAACAGATGCGGCTCTTCTATCAGCCCAAATTCCGTTCCGGCGGCACACGGCTAATGGGATTTGAAGCACTGCTGCGCTGGCAGCATCCGCAACGCGGGTTACTGACGCCTGAGCTGTTTCTGCCGCGCGCCGAAAAAACCGGCCAGATCGTTGCACTGGGCAACTGGGTGATTGATGAAGCCTGCCGTCAGCTGAAAATCTGGCATAACCAGGGTAACAGCGACTGGACGGTCTCGGTCAATCTCTCCGCGTTGCAGTTTCACCAGCGTGATTTACTCAACACGCTAATGCAGACGCTGGCGCGTTACCAGCTGTCAGGCAGCGCACTGATGCTGGAAATCACGGAAGCGATTGCCATGCGCGATCCCCTCTTCAGCCAGCAACGTATTCGTGAACTGCAGCAGGCGGGCGTCAGTGTGGCCATCGATAATTTTGGCATCGGCTATGCCAACCTGTTGCATCTGAAAGATCTGGATGCCAGCGAACTCAAAATCGATCGCAGCTTTATTAACTGCCTGCGACCCGGCAGTGAAGATGCGACCGTGGTCAGCGCCATGCTGACCCTGGCGCAGAGTCTTAACCTGCGCATGGTGGCGGAAGGGGTTGAGACAGAAGAGCAGCAGCACCTGCTCACCAGCCTGGGCTTTGATGCGCTGCAGGGGTATCTGCTGGGCAAGCCGACGCCAGCGGATCGGATAGAGGCGTTTCGTTTTCCCGTACTGCGACCGCCTCTGGCATCAGCATCCGTCTGACGCTGACGATAGATTTCAGCACTCAGAGTGAGTGGAAAGATGCAGGGTTCGCGGCTCATTAACCGCCAGGCAGTGCCGATAATTAAGAAAAGAAGTTTAAAAATCCCTTACCTAAACACAAGCACGGCTTTTCGCGGGAACGCACTATGTTAGCAACCTCATACGACTCTTTTATCGTCATCGTCTCCGTTCTTGTCGCGATGCTGGCTTCGTTTACCGCCTTAGATATGGCGGGACGGGTGGTGCACTCCACGGGCAAAGTCGCGCTGGTCTGGCTGTTTGGCGGCGGTTTCTCCATGGGCATCGGCATCTGGGCGATGCACTTCATTGGCATGTTGTCGATGAACATGGAGATGGTTATGAGCTACAACGCCGGGCTGACCGCCTTCTCCGCTGCCATCGCGGTCTGCGCATCGATATTTGCCCTGTGGCTGGTCTGCAGTGGCGATTTGCCCCTGCCGCGCCTGGCGGGCGGCGCACTGATTCTCGGCAGCGGTGTCGTGGCGATGCACTATACCGGTATGGCAGCCCTGATGTTCTCGCCGGGCATTGTCTGGCGGTGGGGCTGGATAGGCCTTTCGGTGGTGATCGCGCTGGCCGCTTCTGGCGCAGCGCTGTGGCTGGCGTTTAACCTGCGTGAAGGTCAGACTGGCCGGGTGACCCTGTTGCGCATTGGCGCATCCGTGGTGATGGGCTGTGCGATTGCGGGCATGCACTACACCGGCATGATGGCGGCAGAGTTTCCCGCTCACAGCCATTCGATGGGGCAGGGCGTTAACAGTAACTGGCTGGCGATTCTGGTCACGGTAGTCACTATCTCAATCCTGGGGATTACTCTGCTGGTCTCGATGCTGGATGCACGTATGCAGGCCCGCACCTCCATTCTCGCCAGTTCACTGGCTGAAGCGAACCGCGAACTGGCACAGCTGGCGCTGCACGACAATCTGACTCGCCTGCCAAACCGCATTCTGCTGGAAGATCGGCTGGAGCAGGCGATCAACAAAGCGAATCGTGAGCAGACGCTGTTTGCCCTGATGTTTATGGATCTGGACGGATTTAAGGCGGTTAACGACGCGTTCGGGCATCACATTGGCGACCGTCTGCTGGTGGGCGTGACTGAGCGGATGAGCCAGCAGATGGCTGGCTATTACACGCTGGCGCGACTCGGCGGTGATGAGTTTGTGCTGCTGGTGGAGATCGACGATCCCAATGATGCGGCGGCCATTGCCGATAAACTGGTGAAAGCGGTGGACCGTCCGTTTGATATCTCACGCTATGAGCTGGTGGTCTCGCTGAGCCTCGGCATCGCCGTCTATCCTGGCGATGGCGAGGATGAGCGTGAACTGATGTTCAACGCCGATGCGGCGATGTATCACACCAAAAATAATGGCCGCAATGGTTACACCTTTTTTCAGCCCTCAATGAACATTCAGGCGCAGAGCCAGCTTCAGCTGAACAATGATCTCTGGCAGGCGCTGGATAACAATGAGCTGCGCCTGTTCTATCAGCCAAAATATTGCGCGCCACGCGGCCCGCTTCTTGGTTTCGAAGCGCTGCTGCGCTGGGAACATCCAAAACGGGGTCTGTTATCGCCTGACAAATTTCTGCCAATGGCGGAAAAAACCGGGATGATTGTCAACATCGGCAATTGGGTGATTAATGAAGCGTGTCGCCAGTTGCGCCAGTGGCATTTACAGGGCCATACGGACTGGTCAGTGGCGGTGAACCTGTCGGCGCTGCAGTTTGAGCAATCGAATCTGGTAGAGACAGTGGTGAATGCGCTGGCAAAACATCAGATTCCGGCCGAACTGTTGACGCTGGAGGTGACGGAAACCACCGCGATGCGCGATCCCGATGAGAGTGTGCGTATTCTCACCGAGCTGACTCAGCTTGGGGTGAAAGCCTCGATTGATGACTTTGGTACCGGCTACTCCAGCCTGCTCTACCTGAAAAGGCTACCGGCCAGCGAACTTAAGATCGATCGGGCCTTTGTGAATGAACTCCAGCATCAGCCGGAAGATGCCACCATCGTGTCGGCGATTGTGGCACTGGCGCAGTCACTGCAGCTGAAAGTGGTGGCCGAGGGCGTTGAAACCGCTGAACAGCAGGCCTTTCTGACCGGCCTGGGTTGCAATACGCTGCAGGGCTTCCTGCTGGGCAGGCCGGTTCCCGCGGAACAGGTGCCGGAGCTGGCGAACTTTGTGGTAGCAGAAGATGAAGAGGTCGTTACGGATATCCGCCAGATGAGTGAAGCTGAACCGCTGCTGACACCGCAGGTTGCTGCAATCTGACACACCTGACACAGCAGAGTATCCGCGTGAATTGAGACGATAAGCGATTCGCACCGCCTGTCATTGATCGCCTGCCGTGGTAAAGTCTCGCGGCCAGATTATTCACGGTAAAACAGGGAGAGGCGACCCGTGGCGAAATACCAGCGATTGATGGATGAGATTCAGCAGCAAATAGAGGCCGGCATCTGGCTGCCTGGCACCCGTTTACCTTCGTTGCGTCAGCAGGTTGCGCAGCAGGGTGTCAGCCTGATGACCGTGTTGCATGCCTATGAGTTGCTTGAAAGCCAGGGCTGGATCGTTTCTCGTCCACAATCAGGTTACTACGTGGCACCGCGTGCCCTGGCGCCCGCACCGCTGAGCGTGGCGATCAGCGAACAGGTCGATATCAACGACTTTGTGTTTGATGTATTGCAGGCCACGCGCGATCCCGCCATCGTGCCGTTTGGTTCTGCTTTTCCTGATCCCGCGCTCTTTCCGCAGCGCCAGCTCATGCGCTCGCTGGCAAACGTCTCTCACCATCTCACCCCAACGGATGCGCTGCACAATCTGCCGCCTGGCAACGCCACGCTGCGACAGCTGCTGGCCCAGCGCTATGCGCGGCAGGGCATTACGCTGTCGCCGGATGAAATTGTCATCACCAGCGGGGCGCTGGAGGCACTCAACCTCAGTCTGCAGTCCCTGACCGAGCCGGGCGATTACGTGATAATTGAGCATCCGGGTTTTTATGGTGCGCTGCAGGCGATTGAACGGCTCAAACTCAAGGCGCTGGCGATTCCGGTCGATGCAAAGCAGGGCATCGACCTTGCCCAGCTGGAGGAGGCCCTGCAGCGCTGGCCGGTGAAAGCCTGCTGGCTGATGACGACTCTACAAAATCCGCTCAGCGTGACCTTAACCCCGGAGCGTAAACAAGAGCTGGTCGAACTACTGGCGCGTTATCAGGTGCCGATGATTGAAGATGATGTCTATGCCGAACTCTGGGCGGGTGATGTTGCGCCGCTGCCGGCTAAAGCCTGGGATCGTCAGGGGAACGTGCTGCATTGCGGCTCGTTTTCAAAGTCGCTGGTGGCAGGATTTCGCGTTGGCTGGGTTGCGGCAGGACAACATGCGCAGCGCATTCAGCGGCTTCAGCTGATGAGCACGCTTTCTACCAGCGCGCCAATGCAGCTGGCGCTGGCCGATTTCCTCGCTACGCGGCGTTACGACACCCATCTTAAGCGGCTGCGACAGATTCTGGCGAAACGACAGCAAATGGTGCGCCAGGCATTACTGAAAGTACTGCCACCGCAGTCAACGGTCAGTGAAGGGCGCGGGGGCTATTTCCTTTGGGTGACACTGCCGGACCATATCAATACGACCCGGCTCTATCAGCAGGCGCTGGCGAAGGGGATCAGCATTGCACCGGGGCAGTTATTTTCGGCAGGAGAGCAGTTCAGCCACTGTTTTCGGCTGAATACCGCCTGGCCGTGGGATAGCCGGGCCGAGGCGGCAATAGAAACGCTGGGTCAGTTGATGGCGAAGCCGCTGGCAGATTAAACCTGCGCCGCTTCCTGGTGACCCCAGGTCAGGTAGTAGACATCATAGAAGTCCACTTCCCCTTTTTGCGTCAGCAGACGCTGGATGCCTGTCTTCACCCGTTCCGGCGCTTCAGGCAGCGACAGAATGCGAGAGATAGCCTGCTCGCGCACGGGCTGAATGTAATACCACTCGCCGTTGTAGCAGACGCGCAGATCGAGTGCATCAATATCTTCAAAGCGATATTTCGGGTTGATATCCAGCAGCATCAGAACACTCATCACCAGCACAAATGCGGTGGCAAACCAGAAGGCGGGCCAGCCGAGCATCTCGGTAGAGAAAATCAGCGCCACGCACAGGCCATAGCAGAGATACATGACTGCCCAGAGGCCAGGGTGTTTTTTCAGAAACGAGAGGCTAAAGCGCGGCAAATTGTCGCGACGTTCTTCGCGATTAAGCGTAGCGATCTCGTCAATCAGGATTTGTTTAATAGCGTCCATTTGTTACCTCACTGTCATCTGTTAGCTATTACAACAGATAACAGTCAAGCATATCAGAAACAGATTCGTGCATTTTTTATATAACAGTTGATAAAACCGTTGTTGGTCATCCTGCCACCTGACATTTTGCAACACTTTGCCGCAGTAAAAACCGCTACCCTCTGCCACCCATACACAGCCTTGCCCTATTGTTAACGACACATTTGGCTTTAGGCAGCAATATCAGTCAATTATCCAAAATGTGTTGTCTGGCGCACATTGCATTGTGCCGCGGGTTTGCCACACTTAATAAAAAACCGGAGAACCTGTATGTGTGCCTCATCCTCCAGCCTGATGTTAATGATGTCCTTTGCCGCAGGCACTTTCTCGGCCGGGGCTTCTGATAATCCTCAGCATCTTATGCTTGGCATCCCGTCGGGTGGCGTCCCGAATAACCCGTTACCTCTGATTATCTGGCCGCGCGTGGTGCCGGAAGATGAGGAAATCGCGACGTGGTTTGAGAAAACGTTTGAAGAGAACGGCTGGCCACCCGCCTGGCGCTATCCGATTTTTCCCTACACCCACTTTCATCCCAACACCCACGAATTGCTGGGCGTGGCGGAGGGCTGGGCAGAAGTACTGTTTGGCGGCGACAGTGGCCGGATGGTGACGCTGCGCGCCGGTGATGCGGTGCTGATTCCGGCAGGCGTCGGGCATCGTCAGGTCAGCGCCAGCGACGACTTCATGGTGATTGGTGCCTATCCGCACGGCATGTCGCCGGAGACGCTGCCCGATGAACCGGCTAAGCTGAAAATGGCCCAGGAACAGGTAAAAAAAGTGCCACTGCCGACGCAGGACCCTTTCACCGGTAAAGAGGGCGCATTGACGGAGATCTGGCAGCCGATTGCCGCCATGCATTTACAGCAACAGATGGACCTGTAAAGACCTGCGTCCGTCGTGAAATGATTAAGCGCGAGCACGGCTCGCGCTTTGCTTTTCTGGCCTGAAACCTCTTTTAAACGTTAATGCCATGGGCCTAATCCTGTTGTCATTCCATTGAATATTTGTCCGCCGCTGCCGATATATCACCTGCTAATATTAGTTATTCTTCTTAATGCGCTTGTGTTTGCAGACCTTTTCCGCTTTAGTCTCGGCCAGTTTATTAAGAACATTCCTAAGCCACTACCCGGCTATCGAGCAGCAGGCAAATAACAATGGATAATAACTCTGATGTCATCTATCGCATGCTGGTACAAAGCGTGATCGATTATGCGATCACCATGCTTAAACCGGACGGAACCGTCGCCAGCTGGAACGGCGGAGGCCTGCACGTCCTGGGTTACAGGCCAGACGAAATTATTGGTCAGCACGCCACCCTGTTTTACAACGAAGAGGATCGTCGTCGCGGTCAGCTGCAGCGTGAACTCGATATTGCGGCGAACGCCGGACGGTTTGAAACCGAAGGCTGGCGCTGTCGTAAAGATGGCAGCACCTTCTGGGCGCATGTGGTGATCTATCCGATCCGCAATGAAGTGGCCCGGCTGGTCGGATTTGCCGCTATCTGCCGTGACTGTACCCGGCAGCAGGAGCAGCAACACAAAGAGCGGGAGCAGGAGTCGCGCTTCCGTCTGCTGGTGGAAGGCGTCACCGATTACGCCATCTACATGCTCGATCATGACGGCAACGTGGTGAACTGGAACGCGGGTGCACAGCGGGCCAAAGGCTATGTGGCGGAAGAGATCGTTGGTCAGCATTTCTCCCGCTTTTACAGCGCGCAGGATCGGCTGAACCATGTCCCGGAGCAGAACCTGCAAACCGCGTATCGCACCGGCCGTTTTGAGGATGAGGGCTGGCGCTATCGCAAAGATGGCAGCGCCTTCTGGGCGCACGTCGTGATCGACACGATCCGCGACGATCAGGGACAGTTGTTGGGCTACGCCAAAATCACCCGTGACTGCACCGAACAGCAGCGCATTCGCAGTGAGCAGCGGGAGCAGGAGCAGCGTTTCCGTCTGCTGGTAGAGGGCGTCACTGATTACGCCATCTATATGCTCGACGTCGATGGTGTGGTGGTGAACTGGAATGCCGGTGCCGAGCGCGCCAAAGGGTATAAGGCAGAAGAAGTGGTCGGTCAGCACTTCTCACTGTTCTACAGTTCCCATGAGCGGCTGAACCGGACGCCGGAAGCCAACCTCGGTATCGCGCTCAAAACTGGCCGCTTTGAAGATGAGGGCTGGCGTTACCGCAAAGATGGCAGCGCTTTCTGGGCGCATGTGGTGATCGACGCCATCCACGATGATCACGGTAAGCTGATCGGTTTCGCCAAAATCACGCGTGATCGCACCGAACGCCGTGAGCAGGAGCAGCAGATTCTGCGCGCCCGCGATCTGGCTGAAGCTCAGAGCACTCAGAAAACCGCGCTGTCCAAATTTCTCGATAACATCATCGCGAACATCCCCTCCTGCGTGATTGTGGAAGATGCGATCACACGTGAAATTCTGCTGGTTAACGACCGCACTCAGCAGCTGTTCGGCCTGTCGAAATCGCTGATCGTCAACAAGCGCCCGCACGAATGCATGTCGCCTGAACTCAGTGACTACTTTAATAATCTGGCCGATGTTGCGCTGCGCAGTGAGGGCATGCATGAGCGTGAGCAACTGCTGATGACCGCCAGCGGCGAGCGTATCCTGCATACCCGCGCGACCGCGATTAATGGTCAGGATGCACGTCGTAACTACTTAATGCTGTTAGTGGAAGATGTCACTGACCAGCGCGCAGCCGATGCCCGAATTCACCATATGGCGCATCATGACAACCTTACCAGCCTGCCTAACCGCATTTTGTTCCGCCAGCGTCTGAGCGAAGCCTTACGCACCGCTGGACAGATGCAACGCCAGACTGCTGCGCTCTGCCTTGACCTTGATAACTTTAAAAATGTGAACGATGCGCTGGGTCACCAGATTGGCGATGAGCTGTTGCGCAGCGTGGCTAAGCGTCTGCGCAACGCGCTGCGTGATCAGGATACGCTGGCGCGTATTGGTGGCGATGAGTTCGCCATTGTGCTGCCTCACGTCGCCGGTAATGATGAGGCGAGCACTGTGGCGCAGCGGCTGATCGAGGCGATTCGTCCACCGGTTAACATTGAAGGCCATAATCTGTCGGTGGGGCTGAGCGTGGGCATTGCGCTTAGCACCACCATCACTAACACGCCGGAGCAGCTGCTGCGCTGTGCTGACATGGCGCTGTATGAAGCCAAGCGCAACGGTCGCAACCGCTATGAGCACTTCACGCTGGAGATGGACGATGTGGCGCGCAGTCGGCGCCTGATTGAAAACGATCTGCGTGATGCGATCAGCGGCGGACACCTTCGACTCTACTATCAGCCCATCACCAACGGCGATCATCACACCATTATTGGCTACGAGGCGCTGATGCGCTGGCATCATCCGATTCGTGGCTTGATCATGCCTAATGACTTCATCCCGATTGCAGAAGAGACCGGCCTGATTCATATGCTGGGGGCGTTTGCACTCTATGAAGCCTGTCGTGAAGCGGCGAGCTGGGAAGGGGAGCAGTCGGTTTCGGTCAACCTCTCTCCGCTGCAGTTTAAAAACAGCTCGCTGGTGCCGGTGGTGGAAGGTGCGCTGAAGGAGTCGGGTCTTGATCCGGCGCGGCTGGAAGTCGAGATTACCGAATCGGTGCTGCTGGATGACTCACTGGGAAACATCCGGACGCTGCAAAATCTCAAGGCGCTGGGCGTACAGATTGCGCTGGATGATTTCGGCACCGGCTATTCGTCGCTGAGCTATCTGCGATCTTTCCCGTTCGACAAAATTAAAATCGACAAATCGTTTATCAACGATATGGGCGACAGTCGCGAGGCGCTGGCGATTATCCGCGCCATCACCGGCATGAGCCGCAGTCTGGATATCCAGATCACCGCCGAAGGGGTAGAGAGCGATGAGCAGTTTGCTAAGCTGCGCGACGAAGGCTGTACGCTGTTCCAGGGCTTCCTGTTTGGACGGCCTCAGCCATCGGAACTGCGGCTGAAAACGCTGGGTTGACCCGCGCGAAATGAGTCGACGCTGGGATAATCAATGCTGAATCAATCATAAAGGCCATGCTGCTGGACCGGCGCATGGCTGAGATTATCGCGGATGCGTCGCACCGACTCACGCACCACCAGCCTGCCATTCAGTAGCAGACTGCCGGTCGGCGTACCGGGATTCAGCCGCATCTCCTGCAGCATTCTCACTGCCGCCGCACCCAGCTCATCACGCGGCACCTGCACCGAGGTCAGCGGAATATCGTGGATAGCGGCCAGGTTAAACCCATCCATACTCATCACCGAAATATCCTGCGGTACCCGTAAACCAGCCTGCTCCAGGGCCGTGACGGCACCTGCTGCAATGTAATCGCCGCTGGCGAGAATCGCCGTAGGGCGCAGCGCATCAGGACAATGGCGCAGATATTCACCCAGCCGTTCCGCTGCCTCATTGCTGCTGAAACTGTTGAGGGTCAGCAGATGCTGACGACTGTCAAAGCGCAGGTTCATGGCGTGCCAGGCATCCCGGACGCCCTGAAGCCGCTGCTCCATGGTGTAGCGGCGCAGGCAGTGCAGCGAGAGAATTTGCCGGTGTCCCTGCTCAAACAGATAACGCGCTGAAAACTCTCCGATCAGCTGATGATGCGGCGAGACCGAGGGCAGGCGCATACGACGATCGCGGGCGTTAATCAGCACGCAGGGTTTGTTCATCTCTGCCGCCAGCTGATGAATATGCTCATCATCAATGCCAATCAGCAGCGCCGCTTCGGTCTGCTGCATCTTATCGATAAACAGCGCCGCATCACTTTCCACCTCTTCCAGTGGGCAGTAGCGCAGCCGCACTTCATGCGGCTCCACCGCCTGACTGATCCCCTGAATGACCTTGTAATAAAAAATATCACTGCGCACGTCGAAGGCGCGGGGCGGGGCAAAGACCATCAGGTTATTCAGCAACAGGCGACCGCTATGCAGGTTGGTCAGCACGCCCTGCTGCTGCGCCACGGCCAGCACTTTATCGCGGGTGGCGGGCCGGGTATTAGCTTTACCCGCCAGTACACGCGACACCGTGCTGATCGAGACGCCGCTCAGTGCTGCAATTTCACCCACTTTCAGCCTTTTTTTCATTCTGTGATCGCCTTCAAATCTGCTAATGAAAAATTTTTCATAGTCTGCTGAATCGCGTCAGATAAGCGTTTCAGTGCCCATTTCTGTCGGGTTAAAGCCTGCCATGAAAATCGTTGCAAAAAAGTGGCTGTACCCACGTTTCGCACTTTTCTAAGTTCGTGAAAAGGACACGCGGTACGCCAGCTGGCGGTGTGCGTCATCAATGGTAATCAGGAGTGGCACAATGAGCCTCGAATCAACAACGAAACCCATCAGTGCCTCACGCACGGTGCGCGTGATTAAAAATTTACGCTGGTGGATGCTGGGAATGTTCCTGCTGGGTGTGACCGTCAACTACATCACCCGCAACTCGCTCGGCATTCTGGCACCTGAACTGAAAAACAGTCTGCATATGAGTACCGAGCAGTACTCCTGGGTGGTCGCTGCGTTTCAGCTGGCTTACACCCTGTTTCAGCCTGTTTGCGGCTGGCTGATCGATGTGATCGGACTGAAGATGGGGTTCCTGATTTGCGCGCTTATCTGGTCGGTGACCTGTCTGCTGCACGCCGGTGCGGGAAGCTGGCTGCATCTGGCACTGCTGCGTTTCGTCATGGGTGCGTCGGAAGCGGCGGCCACACCGGCTAACGCCAAAGCGATTGGTGACTGGTTTCCCAAAAAGGAGCGCCCGGTTGCGGCGGGCTGGGCGGGCGTCGGCTTTTCGATTGGTGCCATGCTGGCTCCCCCGATTATCTATGTCGCGCATATTACTTTTGGCTGGCAGGGCGCGTTTCTGCTGACCGGCGGCCTGGGCCTGCTGTGGGTGGGACTCTGGTGGTGGGGCTATCACTCGCCGGAGAGCCATCCTCGTCTTTCAGATGAGGAACGTGCCTTTATTAATCAGGATAATGAAGCCATCGGTGAAAAACTGCCGTTCTTCACCGCGCTGAAAGTGATTGGCAAAGAGAAGAAATTCTACGGCATCGCGATTCCTGCGTTTCTGGCCGAACCGGCCTGGGCGGTGCTGAGCTTCTGGGTGCCACTCTATCTGGCCAATGAGCGCGGCATGGATCTCAAGCAGATCGTGATGTTCGCCTGGCTGCCATTCCTGGCTGCCGACCTCGGCAGCGTCGCCAGCGGTTATCTGACCAAAATCTATGTGCGCTGGTTTGGCATGACCCGCGTCAACTCGATCGTCGCCAGTTCGGTGACCGGCGCCCTGCTGATGGTTTCGCTGGCGTTGATGACGCTGGTGAAAGATCCCTGGCTGGCGATTGCCCTGATTTCCGTTGGTGGCTTTGGTCATCAGGTGATCTCCTGCATGCTGAGTGCGCTGGTGGTCGAGCGTTTCGATCGCCGCCAGATGGCCACTGTCAACGGCATGCGCGGCTCCTGCGCCTGGATCGCCAGTTTTATCTTCTCGCTGATTATCGGTGTCACCGCCGATACCATCGGCTTTAATCCGCTGTTTGTGGCGATGGGCTTCTTTGACCTGATTGGTGCCGTTTTCCTGGTGATGCTGATCGCCGAACGCCGCCAGCGCCCTGCTAACCCATAAGGATATCGCGATGAAAACCCTGAAGAACTGGACGCTGCATCAGCAGGCCGATCATTTTGTTGAGCTCAAGGTCGACGATCGTCATTTCCTGCGGCTTTATGTGCTGGAAGAGAAGCTGATGCGTGTGCTGCTGAAACGCGACGGTGAGCTGGCGCTGAACCGCACCTGGAGTATTGCGCCCGGTCAGGACGTGCCCTGGGAAGGACGTGACCGCGAGGCGCTGGATGGTTTTACGTTACCGACGTTTCAGGTGGAGCACGATGCGCAGCAACTGCGTCTCAGCACTCAACAGCTGCGCGTCACTGTGCATCAGCCGCTCTGCCTGAGCTGGGAGCAGTTTGATGGCGAGAGCTGGCAGCCCCTGACAGCCGATCGGCACACCGGCGCTTATCTGCTAAATGCACACGGCGACGGGGTCGAGCACTATCAGCGTCGTCAGCCGCAGGATCGGGTGTATGGTCTGGGTGAGAAGAGTGGCGACCTGAACCGCGTTAACCGTCGCTTTGAGATGCGTAATCTTGATGCCATGGGCTACAACGCCGCCAGTACCGATCCGCTCTACAAACATATTCCGTTTACCCTGACGCAGCGCGATGGCGTCAGCTTCGGCCTGTTCTATGACAACCTCAGCAGCAGCTGGCTCGATCTGGGGAATGAGCTGGATAACTACCATCTGCCTTATCGCCGCTACCGCGCCGAGGCGGGCGATCTCGATTACTACATGATGCTCGGCCCGACGCTGCTCGACGTGACCAAAGCGTTTGTACGCCTGACCGGACGCACGCTGTTTCAGCCGAAGTGGAGCCTGGGTTACAGCGGTTCAACCATGCATTACACCGACGCGCCGGACGCACAGCAGCAGCTGCAATCCTTTATCCGTCTGTGTCGCGAGCATGAGATTCCCTGCGACTCGTTCCAGCTCTCATCCGGTTACACCTCGATTAATAACAAGCGTTACGTCTTCAACTGGAACTACGACAAAGTCCCGAATCCTAATGCGCTGAGCGACGCGTTTCACCGTGCCGGCATGAAGCTGGCGGCCAACATCAAGCCCTGTCTGCTGCAGGATCATCCGCGTTATCAGGAAGTGGCGGCACAGGGACTGTTTATTCGTGACTCTGAGCAGGATCGCCCGGAGCGATCGGTGTTCTGGGATGATGAGGGATCGCACCTTGATTTCACCCATCCGCAGGCGGTGCGCTGGTGGCAGGAGAATGTGACTCAACAACTGCTGGAAAAGGGCATCGATTCCACCTGGAACGACAACAACGAATATGAGGTGTGGGATGGCGAAGCGCGTTGTCACGGTTTCGGTCAGCCGATCGCTATCAAGCATATCCGTCCGGTAATGCCGTTGCTGATGATGCGCGCCTCGATGGAAGCGCAGCAGCAGTTTGCGCCAGACAAACGCCCTTATCTGATCTCCCGTTCCGGCTGTGCCGGAATGCAGCGCTATGTGCAGACCTGGAGCGGCGATAATCGCACCAGCTGGCAGACTTTGCGCTACAACATCCGCATGGGGCTGGGCATGAGCCTGTCCGGGCTGTTTAACGTCGGACACGATGTCGGCGGCTTCTCTGGCGATAAGCCGGATGCCGAGCTGTTTGTACGCTGGGTTCAGAATGGCGTGATGCATCCACGCTTTACCATCCATTCATGGAATGACGATCACACGGTGAACGAGCCGTGGATGTACCCGGAAGTGACACCGATGATCCGCGAGGCCATCCGCCTGCGTTATCGGCTGATGCCTTACCTTTACAATCTGGCGTGGCAGGCCAGCGAAGAAGATGAGCCAATGCTGCGCCCGACCTTCCTCGATCATGAACAGGACCCGCAGACTTATCAGGAGTGTGATGACTTTATGCTGGGTCGCGATCTGCTGGTTGCCAGCGTCGTAGAGCAGGGCGCGCGTAGCCGCGATGTCTATTTGCCGCGTAACCGTGGGGGCTGGTATGACTGGCACAGCGGCAAAGCGTTTGCGGGCGGCGAAACCATCACGCTGGATGCACCGCTGGATCGGCTGCCATTGCTGGTGCGGGCTGGTGCGATCATCCCACTGGGCGAGTGTGAAACCACGACGGATGCCCGCCGCGACACGGTACGGCAGTGGCAACTGTGGCCAGCGCCAGAAGGCATAACTACTCAGGGCGAAATGTTTGATGATGATGGCGAGAGCCATGGCTGGCAGCAGGGCAATGCACTGTGGCTGAGCTGGACATTGTGCAGCAGCGCCACCCGAATCGACCTGACGGTGGAAAAACGCGGCGATTACCAGCCCGCCTGGCGCGAGATCGCGCTGTTATTGCCTGAAGGTGAACGTCGTGAGCTGTGGGTGAATGGCGAGAAAGCGGCAAGTTACCGGCTGGAATAGCGGTGCAGTAGTGTCAGCAAGACGGAAATAAGATCGGCCCCGAAAAGGGGCCGATAAATATTATTCTGCGTGATTCTCAGTGCTCATGCGGCCCAGATCTTTATCGACCAGGAACAGACCGTTGCCGCTGTTGCTGACCAGCGCCAGTTTATCCAGCACAGTTTTGAACAGCTTCTCTTCTTCGTGCTGCTCAGCCACATACCACTGCAGGAAGTTGAAAGTAGAGTAGTCCTGTGAAGTCATGGCAGCGTGGGCCAGCTCATTGATTTTGCTGGTGATAAGCTGCTCATGCTCCAGCGCCTGCTGCAGAATTTCATTCAGCGAGGTAAAGGCGACGGGTGGTGCGGCAATGGTGCCCAGCACCGGCATGCCGCCGGTATCGCTCAGGTAGTCAAACAGACGCTGCATGTGCTGCATCTCTTCGCGTGAATGCATCTTCAGGAAGGAAGCGGCACCCTCAAAGCCTTTGTCGCTGCACCAGGCGCTCATTTGCAGATAAAGATTGGCAGAGAAAAATTCCAGGTTCAGCTGGTCGTTTAAACGCCCAGTCATTTCAGCAGTCAGCATGGCCGAGTCCTTTTAAGAAGATGTTAAATACAGATGTAAAGTCGGTGAATTATGCATCAAACATGTACGTAATGTGAAGCCTTTTCGGCAAAATAAGCTATTTTATCTGATTGATTTAAATAGAATTATTTCGGAAATTGAATGCGACCAATTCTCATCCTGCATCATACTTTGCCGGCCAATTAATTCAGGGTAATCAGCACCATGATAGTGCGACCGGGGGTGTTCATGCTGGTGCAGGCGCTGCAGCAACAGGTCAAATAACCGCATTCTGATGACGACCCGAAAATATAACGTTGCGGTATGACAACGTTATTCCGGAGAAAAGTATATAGCCGGTATGAATAAAACGTCCCATCGCGACAGACGAGTCAGTAATAATCATATTCACAACTGCTCTGGCATAAATCCTGCTTGAAACTCACTTCCCAACGTTGAAATTTGCAATGCCAGGGAACTTGCGGCAAGGCAGTTATCAGGAGAAAGAAATGTCAGACGAGAGTGTGGTTAATCCGGTGAAAATGACGGCGACCAAAGGCAGTTATGTGTCGTTAATTTTTGCCATTCTGTTTTTTTCAGGGCTGTTTTATCACGTCGACGGCCTTTCATGGTTGGGTGCGTTCGACTTCACCACCCTGGGCGGCAGCTTTGGTACCATGAAAGATCCCGCCAGTAACACCTTTCTGGGCGCAGGCGGACTCAGCGCCAAAGCGGGTTTCCTGTTTGCGCTGTCGCTGACGCCCACGGTGATGCTGGCGCTGGGCGTGCTGGAAATCTTCACCCACTATGGCGCGATTCGCGCAGCGCACCGGTTGCTGACCCCTTTACTTAAACCGCTGATGGGATTACCTGGCCATTGCGGTCTGGCGTTAATCACCGACCTGCAAAGCACAGATGCGGGCGCGGCATTAACCAAAGAGATGGCTGATCAAAAGCAGATCAGCAAAAAAGAGGTGGTCGTCATGAGTGCCTGGCAATATTCCGGTGCCGGGTTAATCAATAATTACTTCGCCATCGGTTCAGCGCTGTTCGCCTCCATGACCCTGCCGATTATTATTCCGCTGTTATTAATGTTTGTTCTTAAATTTGTCGGTGCGGCGATAACGCGCGCTGTGTTAAACAGTGTTTATAAGAAGGATTTCGCTGATGGAAAATAAAATCGCAACCAGCAGTAATCCCTTTGATGTGTTTGTAACTGGCGCGCGTAAAGGCTTTCACATCGCCATTCATAATCTGATGCCGAATGTGGTGATGGCGTATGTGCTGGCTGAGGTGCTGAATCTGCTCGGCATCATGCAGTTTCTCGGGCATGTTTTTGCGCCGGTGATGGGGCTGTTTGGTCTGCCGGGTGAGGCGATTACTGTGCTGCTCACCGCGTGGCTCTCGTCGTCGGCAGGCACGGGTGTCGCGGTCAGCCTGCTGACCAAAGGACTGCTGACCGGTGCGGATATTACGATTCTGGCCCCGGCAATTTTCCTGATGGGATCGCAACTGCAATATATGGGACGGCTGCTGGGCGTGGCTGATGTGCCCAAAAAATACTGGCCGCTGCTGATGCTGGTGAGCATCATTAACGCGCTGATCGCAATGTCTGTTATGCGTCTGTTTATTCAGGAGTAAAGCTGTGTCTGAGGTTTTAGAGCATTACCACTATTTGCATGAAATTCCGGAGCTGGGTTTTCAGGAGGTGAAAACCTCGGCTTATATCGCGGACCAGTTGGAGAAAGCGGGCCTGAAGGTAACGCGTAACATCAATAACACCACCGGTATTGTGGCGGAGATCGACAGCGGTGTTCCGGGTCCGGTGCTGGCACTGCGCGCAGATATGGATGCACTGGGCCACATCATTGATGGCGTGCCGTGCGCGCGTCACACCTGCGGTCACGACGGTCACTCATCGGTCGTGCTGACGGCGGCGACGGCGCTGCTGCAGGAGGGCACGGTGAAACGTGGCCGGCTGAAGATCCTGTTCCAGCCCGCCGAGGAGCTGGGCGCCGGGGCGCTGGCAATGATCGAAGGTGGTGCTCTGGATGATGTGGAGATGATTCTTGGCTTCCACCTTCGTCCGCTGGAGGAGTGTGTCGTCGGCCAGGCGGTGCCTGCGGTAATGTACTCTGCCTGTAGCACGCTCGAAGCCACCATCAAAGGCCAGCCCGCCCATGCGGCGCGTCCGCATCTGGGTGTGAATGCGCTGGATGCGGCCGTACAGGCAGTGCAGGCGGTTAACGCTATCCATCTTTCGCCCGGCCTGACCTGGAGCGTCAAAGCGACTCGCTTCCTGTGCGATGCGGGTGTCACCAACTCGGTGCCGGATGAAGCGCGCGTAGTCTGGGATCTGCGTTCGCAGGAGAACGGTCCGATGACGCTGCTGAAAGAGCAGGTTACGCGTGCCATCACTCATAGCGTGGCGGCACTGGGTGCCACCGCGGAGGTCCGCGTGCTGAAAGAGATGCCCGCCGCCGAAATTGATGATGAGGCAACGGCGGTGATCCGCGCCGCCATCGTCGAGGTGCTGGGTGAAGAGGGCACATTGTCGAGCCGCACCACGCCGGGCAGCGAGGACTTTTTCTACTATCCGGTGAAGCGTCCGGGTGTGAAAGCGGGCTTCTGGGGGCTGGGTACCAACCTGACGCCAGGACTGCATCATCCTGATATGCGTTTTGATCTCAGCTCACTGGAGATTGGCGTGCAGATCTTTAAAGCCTGTGTCAGAAAGGTGCTGGGATAATGGCGGCGGGGCGGATGCAGATCCGTCCTGCCCTGTTGCGGCATCCACTGTTCCCCGATTTCCCTCCCATGAAATCCTGCCCCCTTCCCTGTAGGCCGGGCGCGCAAAATATTGTATGCTATGCCGCCTTAAAGCTGACCAGGTAACCGGACTTCACGCCAATGTAACGTCGCGCTGACCCGCCAACGATAAAAGATCGTTTTTGGCACCGTTTACCCGCCGGTAAGGTTCTGCCGGCCACCGTGATTTATCAGCAGCGCCAGTACGTTGCGCTGCCTATTGAGAAGAATTCCATGTCTAATCCCTTTTTAGAAGAGGTGGCACGCCGCCGCACCTTCGCGATCATTTCGCACCCGGATGCCGGTAAAACCACCATTACCGAAAAAGTGTTGCTGTTCGGACAGGCTATCCAGACCGCCGGTACCGTAAAAGGCCGTGGCTCTAACCAGCACGCCAAGTCGGACTGGATGGAGATGGAGAAACAGCGTGGTATCTCCATTACCACCTCGGTGATGCAGTTCCCTTACCGTGATAGCCTGGTAAACCTGCTGGATACCCCAGGTCACGAAGACTTCTCGGAAGATACCTATCGCACGCTGACCGCCGTTGACTGCTGTCTGATGGTGATTGATGCCGCGAAAGGCGTCGAGGATCGTACCCGTAAGCTGATGGAAGTCACCCGTCTGCGCGATACGCCGATCCTGACCTTTATGAACAAACTTGACCGTGATATCCGCGATCCAATGGAAGTGCTGGATGAGGTGGAAAGCGAGCTGAAAATTGCCTGCGCACCGATCACCTGGCCTATCGGCTGCGGCAAGCTGTTCAAAGGGGTTTATCACCTTTACAAAGATGAGACCTATCTCTACCAGACCGGTAAAGGCCACACCATTCAGGATGTCCGCATCGTGAAGGGGCTGGATAATCCGGATCTCGACACCGCCGTCGGTGAAGAGCTGGCCGCACAGCTGCGTGAAGAGCTGGAGCTGGTGCAGGGTGCCTCGCACGAATTTGAGCAGGAAGCTTTCCTGAGCGGCAAACTCTCACCTGTCTTCTTCGGCACCGCGCTGGGTAACTTTGGCGTTGACCATATGCTGGACGGCCTGGTTGAGTGGGCGCCACGTCCGATGCCGCGTGATACCGACACCCGCAGGGTCGAAGCGAAGGAAGAGAAGTTCAGCGGCTTCGTGTTTAAGATCCAGGCCAATATGGACCCGAAACACCGCGACCGTGTGGCCTTTATGCGTGTGGTCTCCGGTAAATATGAAAAAGGGATGAAGCTGCGTCAGGTGCGTACCGGCAAAGATGTGGTGATCTCAGACGCCCTGACCTTTATGGCGGGCGACCGTTCACACGTTGAGGAAGCCTATCCCGGCGATATCATTGGTCTGCACAACCACGGCACGATTCAGATTGGCGACACCTTCACGCAGGGTGAAAACATGAAGTTCACCGGTATTCCGAACTTCGCGCCAGAACTGTTCCGTCGTATTCGTCTGCGCGATCCGCTGAAGCAGAAACAGCTGCTGAAAGGGCTGGTTCAGCTGTCGGAGGAGGGTGCCGTGCAGGTGTTCCGTCCGGTGCATAACAACGATCTGATCGTTGGCGCGGTCGGGGTACTGCAGTTCGATGTGGTAGTGGCACGTCTGAAAAGCGAATATAACGTTGAAGCCATTTACGAAGCGATTAACGTCTCAACGGCGCGCTGGGTTGAATGCGACGATGCTAAAAAGTTTGATGATTTCCAGCGTAAGAATGAAGTTAACCTGGCGCTTGATGGCGGTGATAATTTGACTTATATCGCACCAACCATGGTTAATCTTAATATTACTCAGGAACGTTATCCTGACGTCCGTTTCCGCAAAACGCGCGAGCACTAATCGCCTGTTTCCGGGCCATTCCAGCTGGGAATGGCCCTGTTTTCACCCTTCCAGACTCCTCCTAAAAACCCTGTTTTCCTTCTGTTTTGACGTGTGATCAACCAGTTAGCCAGGCAAATTGCAAAATGCCGTCTATGATTACTCTATCGGACGGCGGAAGAGACTTCTCTTGTCCTTACGTCCTGTTACGCAGCGGCCTTAGTTGCCTCTGTTTCGCCCACAGTTTTGGGTGAGTTAACTGATAGAAGGAAGATATCGATGAACAAGACTAAGATTGCTAAAACCCTGATGGCCGCCATGATTGGCTCAGCACTGATCAGCGGCAGCGCACTGGCTGACGAATCAATGTCGCAGAAAGCGTCACAGACAGCCGACAGCGCGGGTTCGAAAATCGATAGTTCTATGAAAAAAGTCGATGGTTTTATGGATGACAGCGGCATCACTGCCAAAGCTAAAGCAGCGCTGGTAGATGACGACGCAATTAAAAGCACGGATATATCGGTAAAAACGCATAGCGGCGTCGTGACCTTAAGCGGTTTCGTCACCTCACAGGACCAGGCTGAAAAAGCGGTCGCTGTGGTGCAGAAAATCGAAGGTGTTAAATCCGTCAGCGACAAACTACACGTCAGAGACAGCAAATCATCTTCAGTGAAAGGTTATGCCGGTGATGCCGCAACGACCAGCGAAATTAAAGCTAAGCTATTAGCAGATGACATTGTTCCGTCGCGCAACGTAAAAGTTGAAACTACCGACGGTGTTGTTCAGCTTTCAGGGCATGTTGCTAATCAGGCACAGTCAGATCGTGCAGAAAGCATCGCTAAAGCCATTGAAGGCGTGAAAAGCGTTAAGAATGACCTGACGGTTAAATCTTAATAGCTAACGTGTGGCCGCTCAGGTGGCCACACGAATAAAAGATACCCATCCGGGGATAAACTAAGCAGTTCGATTTTTAAATAGGGTAAGGAGAGGCTTATGTTTCGTTGGGGCATTATTTTTCTGGTGATCGCACTGATCGCTGCAGCATTAGGTTTTGGCGGTTTAGCGGGCACAGCAGCATGGGCAGCTAAAGTTGTCTTCGTCGTTGGTATTATCCTGTTCCTCATCAGCCTGTTTACTGGCCGTAAAAAGCTTTAGCCGATGAGTTCTGCAGTCTAATGCAACGCAAAGCATAGAGCGGAGACCAGTCATCTGTAGCGACTGACGTGAAGAGAGGGACACTTTCACATCGCTGCAAGGTAAGCCAGCACCGCTGGCCTGCCGGTTAAAGGAATAGTTGACTGGTTCTCCGGCATGCTGCCGTCATAAACGGATCGATCCTCCAGCATACCCGGAACCCTTTTTGAGGTTCGCACAGTGGGTATACGCATTCCTGTTACACTCGGCGCCATTGAACCTCTGGCCCTGACACCCTTTAAATCTCAGAAAATTGCGTTGGTGTGTGAAGGCGGCGGTCAGCGCGGCATTTTCACCGCAGGCGTTTTAGACGAATTCCAGCGCGCCCGATTTAATCCCTTTCATCTGATGCTCGGCACCTCTGCCGGTGCGCAAAATCTCTCAGCGTTTGTCTGTGGCCAGCATGGCTATGCCCGTCGTGTCATTACCCGCTACACAACCAGTAAACTCTTTTTTGATCCGCTGCGCTTTGTGCGTGGGGGCAATCTGATCGATCTCGACTGGCTGATCGATATCACCCGCAGTGAATTCCCGCTGGCGATGAGCAGTGCGGAACCGTTGTTCTCCAGCGGCCGCGAGTTCTATATGTGCGCCTGCCGCAGTGATGACTATACGCCCGGTTATTTCAATCCCACGGCGGATAACTGGCTGGATCTGATTAAAGCCTCCAGTGCCATTCCCGGTTTTTACCGGCTGGGCGTCAATCTGGAAGGGATTAGTTATCACGATGGCGGCATCAGCGATGCCATTCCGGTGCGTGAAGCCGCCCGACGCGGGGCCGATACGATTGTGGTGATCCGCACCGTGCCGTCGCAGATGTTCTATACCCCGAAATGGTTTAAGCGCATGGAGCGCTGGCTCAGCACCGGCGCGCTGCAGCCGATGATTAACGTGCTGAATAAGCATGAGCAGAGCTATCGGGAAATTCAGCAGTTTATTGAGAATCCCCCCGATGATTTGCGCATCATTGAAATTTTCCCGCCCCACGTACTGGCCAGCAGTGCGTTGGGCAGCAGCATCGCGGCACTGAATCAGGATTACCATCTTGGGCGTCGCTGCGGTCGCTATTTCCTCGCTACGCTGGGCCAGTGGCTGAGTGATGCAGAACCGATGGTCTCAGCGCGGGTTGTTACGCCGCCTGCGCCGGTCGCCAATGCGCCCGATACCCGGTTGATCATCACACCTCCGCTGGCGGACAATGATGCGGATTACGACAAAGGATCGCTGGCATGAGGTTTATCGACACGCACTGTCACTTCGACTTTCCACCGTTCGAAGGGGATATCGCCGCCAGTCTGGCGCGCGCCGCTGAGGCGGGCGTGGAGAAGATCATCATCCCGGCGATTGATGCCAGCCGTTTTGAACGGGTCTGTGCGCTGGCCGCAGCACATCCGCCGCTGTACGCGGCGTTGGGCCTGCATCCGATTGTCATCGAACATCACCAGGACGCCCATCTCGATCAGCTGGAAACCTTACTGCAACAGCGGCCGCGTAAACTGGTGGCGATCGGTGAGATCGGGCTGGATCTCTATCGCGACGATCCGCAGTTTGATAAGCAGCAGCGCTTTCTTGAATCACAGCTTAAGCTGGCAAAACGTTATGCGTTGCCGGTGATCCTGCATTCGCGCCGGACCCATGACAAGTTGGCACAGATTCTGCGTCGTCACGATCTGCCGCGCCGTGGCGTGGTGCACGGTTTCGCTGGCAGCCTGCAACAGGCGCAGGCCTTTATTAAGCTGGGTTATGCGATTGGCGTTGGCGGAACCATTACCTATGAACGCGCCAGCAAGACCCGTCAGACCGTGGCGCAACTGCCGCTCTCTTCGCTTTTGCTGGAAACCGATGCACCCGATATGCCGCTGCAGGGGTTTCAGGGCCAGCCAAACCGTCCGGAGCGGGCGCGTCAGGTGTGGGAAGTGCTCTGCAGCCTGCGCAATGAGTCACCTGAAGAGATTGCCGATGCGCTATGGCGCAACAGTCAGCAGCTGTTTCAGCTCGATCCCGCTTTCCCGGCGCTGCGTAACTGACTGTCCGCCTTTCGCCTGAACGCTACCCCTTGCGCTAAAATGTGATAATAGTAACATTGCACCCGCTGGCGTATAATCGTCCTCAACTAGTGTAATTTGCGATTTTAGTCACGTTATATGTGGCGGAATCGCACCATTTTCTTATTCCAATGTGACTGCTGGCACATATCAGGCCGCTTCAGAGTGTTATTATTATAACATTCCGCCGGCAAGCCGGTGGGTTGCACCCCAATCCTTTGGAGAGCCTCATGACCGATATCAAACACCTTGCCCTGCGCGCCCTGAAACTGATGGATTTGACCACCCTGAATGACGACGACACCGATGCAAAAGTGATCGCCCTGTGTCATCAGGCTAAATCCCCGGCAGGCAACACCGCGGCAATCTGTATCTATCCGCGCTTTATTCCGATCGCGCGTAAAACGCTGCGCGAGCAGGGCACCCCGGAGATCCGCATCGCCACGGTGACCAACTTCCCGCACGGCAATGACGACATCGACATTGCACTGGCAGAAACCCGCGCCGCTATCGCTTACGGTGCCGATGAAGTGGACGTGGTGTTCCCGTACCGCGCGCTGATCGCCGGTAACAGTCAGGTCGGGTTCGATCTGGTGAAAGCCTGTAAAACCGCTTGTGCTGAAGCGGACGTGCTGCTGAAAGTGATCATCGAAACCGGTGAGCTGAAGCAGGAATCGCTGATCCGTCAGGCCTCTGAAATTGCCATTGATGCGGGTGCCGACTTCATCAAAACCTCTACCGGTAAAGTGCCGGTTAACGCTACGCCAGAAGTGGCGCAGATCATGATGAATGTGATCCGTGACAAAGGCGTCAGTAAGCAGGTTGGCTTCAAACCTGCGGGCGGCGTGCGTACGGCTGAAGATGCCGCGATCTATCTGCAAATGGCAGAAGATACGCTGGGTGCAGAATGGGCCGATGCGCGCCATTTCCGCTTTGGTGCATCAAGCCTGCTGGCGAGCCTGCTTAACACGCTGGGTCACGACAGCGACACCAGCAAAGCGGGTTACTGATCCCTCAGGCGGTCGCTGACCGCCTGTTCCCCATCCTGTTTTCCCTGACCAGGGGGCTACCTTGTTCCTGCCACAAGAAATTATTCGCAAAAAACGTGACGGCCATGCGCTGACTGAAGAGGAGATTCGCTTCTTCATTAATGGCGTGCGTGATAACACCGTCTCAGAAGGTCAGATCGCCGCGCTGGCGATGACCATCTACTTCCACGATATGACGCTGCCAGAACGGGTCGCGCTGACGATGGCAATGCGTGATTCCGGTACGGTGCTTAACTGGAAATCACTCAACCTTAACGGGCCGGTGGTGGATAAGCACTCGACCGGCGGCGTCGGCGATGTAACATCGCTGATGTTAGGTCCGATGGTTGCCGCCTGCGGCGGATATGTTCCAATGATCTCCGGTCGCGGCCTCGGCCATACCGGCGGCACGCTGGATAAACTGGAGGCGATTCCGGGCTTCGATATCTTCCCCAGCGATGACCGCTTCCGCGAAATTATTAAGCAGGTTGGTGTGGCGATTATCGGCCAGACCAGCTCGCTGGCACCAGCGGATAAGCGCTTCTACGCCACGCGTGACATCACCGCTACCGTCGATTCCATTCCGCTGATCACCGCTTCGATTCTGGCGAAGAAGCTGGCAGAAGGGCTGGATGCGCTGGTGATGGATGTCAAAGTGGGTTCCGGCGCGTTTATGCCCACCTATGAAGCATCAGAGAGTCTGGCTCAGTCCATTGTGGGCGTCGCCAATGGTGCCGGCTGCCAGACCACTGCGCTGCTGACAGACATGAATCAGGTTCTCGCTTCCTCAGCCGGTAACGCACTTGAAGTGCGTGAAGCGGTTCGCTTCCTCACCGGCGAGCAGCGCAATCCGCGCCTGCTGGAAGTGACGCTGGCGCTCTGCAGTGAAATGCTGATCTCCGGCAAACTGGCTGCCAGCGATGCCGAAGCACGTCAGAAGCTGATGACGGTGCTGGATAACGGCAAAGCCGCCGAGGTGTTTGGTCGCATGGTGGCGGCTCAGCAGGGACCGGCTGATTTCATTGAACGCTACGACACTTATCTGCCCCAGGCGATGCTGAGCAAACCGGTCTACGCCGACCAGCCAGGCATCGTCAGCAGCATGGATACCCGTGCGCTGGGCCTGGCGGTTGTGGCGATGGGCGGCGGACGTCAGCGTGCCAGTGACAGCATCGATTATAGCGTTGGCTTCAGTGAGATGATCACCCTGGGCGAGCGTGCCGATGCGCAGCGTCCGCTGGCGATGATTCACGCCAGCAGCGAAGACAAATGGCAGCAGGCTGCCGCTGCGGTTAAAGCCGCACTGGTGCTCGGAGATTCCGCGCCAGCTGAGACGCCGGTTGTCTATCGCCGTGTGAGCGATATCAGCTAACTGACCAGTAACCGGTGCCAGCCGTGATGCATTCGGGTATACTGATCTGATCGCTTTTTTTTGACTTGTCACGCGCCATAGCGCAGGAGACTTGCATGAAACGTGCTTTTATTATGGTGCTCGATTCCTTTGGAATTGGCTCCAGTAAAGATGCCGATAAATTCGGTGACGTGGGTTCAGATACCTTAGGTCATATCGCCGAAGCCTGTTTTAACGGTGAAGCAGACAAGGGGCGTAAAGGTCCATTATATCTGCCTAATCTCACCGCGCTGGGTCTGGGCAAAGCCGCAGAGCTGTCTACCGGCCGCTTCCCGCCAGGCCTGGATCCTGAAGCGAAGATCACTGGCGCGTACGCGTACGCCAGCGAGCTTTCGTCAGGTAAAGATACACCGTCAGGCCACTGGGAGATCGCTGGCGTGCCGGTGCTGTTTGACTGGGGCTACTTCAGCGACAAAGAGAACAGCTTCCCGCAGGAACTGCTGGACAAGCTGGTTGAGCGTGCAGACCTGCCGGGCTATCTCGGTAACTGCCACTCTTCCGGTACAGTGATTCTCGACCAGCTGGGCGAAGAGCACATGAAAACCGGCAAGCCGATTTTCTATACTTCTGCCGACTCGGTGTTCCAGATCGCCTGTCACGAAGAGACCTTTGGTCTGGATCGTCTCTATGCGCTGTGCGAAATTGCCCGTGAAGAGCTGACTGAAGGTGGCTACAACATTGGCCGCGTTATCGCCCGTCCGTTTGTGGGTGACAAAGCGGGTCAGTTCGAACGTACCGGCAACCGTCACGACCTGGCCGTCGAGCCGCCATCTGCCACTATGCTGAAAAAGCTGGTGGACGAGAAGGGCGGTCATGTGATCTCCGTGGGTAAAATCGCGGATATCTATGCCGAGCAGGGCATCACCAAAAAGGTCAAAGCGACCGGTCTGGATGCGCTGTTTGATGCGACGATTCAGGAGATGAAAATCGCGCCGGATCAGTCGATAGTCTTCACCAACTTCGTTGATTTCGACTCAACCTGGGGACATCGTCGCGATGTAGCCGGTTATGCAGGTGGTCTGGAGCTGTTTGACCGCCGTCTGCCTGAGCTGATGGCGCTGGTTGGCGAAGATGACATTCTGATTCTGACGGCTGACCATGGCTGTGACCCGACCTGGCACGGCACCGAACACACGCGCGAGCACATTCCGATTCTGATCTACGGACCGAAAGTGGAGCCGGGTTCACTGGGATACCGTGAAACGTTCGCCGATATTGGTCAGACAATTGCACACTACTTTGGCCTGTCCGAGATGGACTATGGCAAGAACATGCTGTAAATCAGCACTTTAATAAGGATTAAACAATGGCAACCCCACATATTAATGCTGAAATGGGCGATTTCGCTGACGTCGTACTGATGCCTGGCGATCCGCTGCGTGCAAAACACATCGCAGAGACCTTCCTGGAAAACGCGGTTGAAGTGAACAACGTGCGCGGTATGCTGGGCTACACCGGCACCTACAAAGGCCGCAAAGTCTCTGTAATGGGTCACGGAATGGGTATCCCTTCCTGTTCCATCTACACCAAAGAGCTGATCACGGACTTCGGCGTTAAAAAGATCATCCGTGTGGGCTCCTGTGGTGCCGTACGTGCCGACGTAAAACTGCGTGATATCGTGATTGGTATGGGTGCCTGCACCGATTCCAAAGTAAACCGTATGCGTTTTAAAGATCACGACTTCGCTGCGATTGCTGACTTCGACATGGTGCGTAACGCGGTTGATGCGGCGAAAAACCTGGGCGTTGAAGCGCGCGTGGGTAACATCTTCTCTGCCGATCTCTTCTACACCCCGGATCCGCAGATGTTCGACGTGATGGAAAAATATGGCATCCTCGGCGTAGAGATGGAAGCTGCGGGTATCTATGGTGTGGCCGCTGAGTTCGGTGCAAAAGCGCTGACCATCTGTACTGTATCCGACCACATCCGTTCCGGCGAGCAGACCACCGCTGCTGAGCGTCAGACCACCTTCAACGACATGATTAAGATTGCGCTGGAGTCTGTTCTGCTGGGTGATTAATCCACGCGGCGGGTAACCGTTCCCGCCCGCTGTCCGATCCCCTTCAGATCCTCCTTTGCGGGAGGATCTGATTTTCCCGCCTCGCCGTCCCGGTAACATTCACATCAAATGACACACTTTTGCTGAGGCTTGTGCATCTTCGCGCTGGCACCTCTGCGTCCGGGCCTTATCATAGTGCGCAATAACAGATAAAAATTAATCGCCTGATATGCCTCCTGATGAACTTTCGTAACTTCGATGCTGAAGAGAAGCTGTTTGCCCGTCGTGCCGCAATAGCCTTTGCACTGGTCTGTATCTGTTTCACCATTCTTGGCGTAAACCTTTATCGCCTGCAGGTGCGCGATCATAGTTACTACCAGACGCGATCCAACCAGAACGACATCAAGATGATCCCCATCGCCCCGACGCGTGGGCTGATTTATGACCGCAACGGTATTCCGCTGGTGCGCAACGTCAGCTGGTACGCCATTACGCTGACCCCATACAAAATCACCGATATGGACGCCACACTACGGGCGCTGACACCTTTAATTAATCTGACGCCCGATGAGATTGATACGTTTCGCCGTGCCCTGAAACAGACCAGTCGTTACAAGCCGGTGGTGCTGAAAGAGGAGCTGAATGAAGAGCAGGTCGCGCGCTTTGCGGTTAATCAGTTTCGCTTTACCGGTGCCAGTCTTGAAACCTATCAGGATCGCCAGTATCCCTATGGCGCGGATCTGGCACACGTGCTCGGTTATGTGTCGAAAATCAACGACAGCGACTACAAACGGCTGAACGCAGAAGGCATTGCCGAAAACTATGCCGCTGACCACAATATTGGTAAGCAGGGGATTGAGGGCTATTACGAATCGCTGCTGCACGGCAAGCCGGGTTATCAGGAAGTGGAGGTGGATAACCACGGCCGCATTGTGCGGGTGCTGAAAGAGGTGCCGCCGGTGGCGGGTAAAAACCTGACGCTGACGCTGGACCTGCATCTGCAACAATATATAGAGAGTCTGCTGGCGGGACAGCGTGCGGCGCTGCTGGTTGAAGATCCGCACGACGGCTCAGTGCTGGCGATGGTTTCCAGCCCCAGTTACGACCCCAACCCCTTTGTAAAAGGTATCAGCTATCAGGCCTACAAAAAGCTGCTGCAGGATAAAGACCTGCCGCTGATTAACCGCGTCACGCAGGGCCTTTATCCGCCAGCCTCCACGGTGAAACCCTATATGGCGATGTCGGCGCTGCTGACGCATGTGATTACGCCACAAACGCAGTTCTTTGGCGCGCCGACCTGGACGCTGCCAGGCACGGACCGGCGCTATCGCGACTGGAAAAAGAGCGGGCACGGCATGCTGGATGTCACCCGGGCGATTGAAGAGTCTGCCGATACCTTCTTCTATCAGGTGGCATTCATGATGGGCATCGACCGGATTCACACCATGCTGAGCCAGTTTGGCTATGGCAAGTCGACCGGCATCGACCTCAATGAAGAGTACAGCGGCTTACTGCCGAGCCGTGAATGGAAGCAGAAGGTCCATAAAAAGACCTGGTATCAGGGCGATACGGTGTCTGTGGGTATCGGACAGGGCTACTGGGTTGCGACGCCGATTCAGATGGTGAAGGCGATGGTGGCGCTGATTAATAATGGTCGGGTTATCGCACCGCATCTGCTGGAAAAAACCCAGCGCGGCACGCTGGTTGAGAACTACCATCCCGCGCAGCGCGAGGCACAGATTGGCGATCCGCATTCACCCTACTGGTCGCTGGTTCGACACGCGATGTTTGGCATGGCTAACGCGCCAAACGGCACCGGGTATAAATATTTCCACACGGCACCTTATGGCATCGCTGCGAAGAGTGGAACATCACAGGTGTTCAGCCTGCGCCAGAACCAGACCTATAACGCGAAGATGATCCCGGTGCGGCTGCGTGACCATATCTTCTACACCGCTTTTGCGCCGTTTAATGACCCGAAAGTGGCGGTGGCGTTGATTCTGGAGAATGGCGGTAACGAAGGGATTGTTGCGGCACCCGTAATGCGGGCGATTCTGGATCACATCTTTATTCCTTCAGCACCCGAATCAACTTCTCAGCCTGCACCGTAAAAAGGGGGCGATTGCCCCCTCAACGTGTCAGGCTTTAAGTGTTTTAGTCACCTGACTGATGGCGCGCACGACGTCGGTTGCGCCTTCACGGATTTCCGCAATCACGCCGCCCGCCTCCTGGGCCAGCTGCACGCCCAGATCGGCGCGCTTCAGGTTCGATTCAATCCCTTTCAGTGCCCGGTTCGCCAGCAGGTGGTTTTGCTGTACCCGATTTTCAATGTCGCTGGTGGCGCGATTGATGTTCGCAGCCAGCGTGCGGACTTCGTTAGCGACCACCGCAAAGCTGCGGCCATGAGCCCCGGCCCGCGCGGCTTCGATTGCGGCATTCAGCGCCAGCAGGTTAGTCTGATCGGCTATCCGGCGGATACCTTCCACAATCGCGCCGATACGATCGGAGGATTCACTCAGGCCAGTGATATCACCCGAGATCCCCTGCAGTTCACCGGCCAGGGCGTTCATGGTCTGCACACTGCTGGCGATAACATCAGCCCCCAGCTTTGTGCTGTGATCGGTTTGCAGCGCGGTGTGATAAGCCCGCTGTGCCGCGTCATGCTCCTGCTGGTTTTTTTCCACCTGTGCGGTGACATCGGTGGCGAATTTCACGATCTTGTAGAGCCTGCCCTGTTCGTCAAATACCGGATTGTAGGTGGCGCGCAACCAGACCGTTTCTCCGCGTTTATTCACACGGGGAAACTGACCCGAGACAAATTCTCCCCGGTTCAGCTGCTGCCAGAATTCACTGTATTCGCGGCTCTCACGCAGGGCCTGCGAACAGAAGCGACTGTGATGAATGCCTTCCACCTCTTCACGACGGTATCCCATGGTTTTCAGGAAGTTGTCATTGGCTTTCAGCACTTCACCTTTAAGGTTAAAGGCGATGACTGCCATTGACCGTTCAATGGCGGTGGTGATGGCGCGCTGCTCATGCGCATCGTTAATATGACCGGTGATGTCGGTAGCCAGTTTGACGATTTTGATCACCCGGCCATGACGGTTCTGTACCGGCACATAATTGGCTTCCAGCCAGATTGGGCGGCTGTTTTTTGCCATACGCAGAAACTTATTGCTGAAGCTTTCGCCCCGGTTCAGTCGCAGCCAGAAATCCTGATACTCCCGCGACTGCAGCTGTTCCGGGGTGCAAAACAGGCTGTGGTACTGGCCTTCAATCTCAGCCAGCGTGTAGCCCATGCGCGCCAGAAACAGCGCGTTGGCGCTGAGAATGGTGCCATCGGGAGAGAACTCAATCATGGCGATGGAGCCGTTGAGAGAGCTCAGCGTGGCGACTGAGTGTGAGCGCTTCTGCCAGCTATGGCGCGAAGCGATGCCTGATGTAATGGTGGAAAACATGGCGATCCTTATTATTAGTGTTGGTCTCGCATGCTATATCGGCAAAATCGCGGCACAATGCAGCCTTAACTCACTCCGCTGAGTGAAATTTATCCGGCTGGCCGTGAGGTTTTTGCGGCGGATCAAAACCAGTCATTGAGTTGATGGAAAAGCGGTCAGTCGATTAGATTTTGGCGAAAAGCGTTTGACGCTGCCGGGCCGCTTTGGTTTAATGCGCCCCGTTGCCCGAATAGCTCAGTCGGTAGAGCAGGGGATTGAAAATCCCCGTGTCCCTGGTTCGATTCCGGGTTCGGGCACCATCTTTAAAGAACCCGCCTCTGGCGGGTTTTTGCGTTTGTAGCGCTAATCCGGTCCACCTGACTCCATACCTTCCCGAACAATCCGAATTTCGTCTATAGCCGCTCATTCCGGCTCTTAATTCAGTAGCAACACAAATAGATTTCACGTCGAAATCACTTTGCCGTCCCGGCTCTGTGCTGCGTTGCAAGAGCGTTGCCGCCTGAAATCCTGTCCAGCCTGCAATTGACCGGGGCTAATCGTGTTTTATAAGGCACTCTTTACAGAATCAACCTGACAGGCACAATAGCCCTTTTTCCAGCTCCGTCACGGTCATGTCAGAAGAAGCGCTGCGTCTGCAGATACAGAACCTGAAAAAGCATAATGCGCGTCTGAAGCGTATAGCGCATGACGCCCGTACAAAACTTAACGCGGCGCTCGATGGTACCGGACTGTTCCTGTGGCAGCTTGATATTCCCAGTGGCAAGCTGGTGATCTTCAACCGGCGCTGGGGAGCGATGCTCGGGTTCCAGCCGAAAGAGACCGACGCCAATTTCGAATCCTGGAAGGAGAGTCTGCATCCCGAGGATGCCGATGAGGTTTTGCAGGCCTTTAACGATCACATCGCCGGGAAAGCGCCTTATTACGAAGCACTTCACCGCATGATTGCTAAAAACGGCAGTATTACGTGGGTGCTGGATCGGGGGCGGGTCAGCGAGTGGAATGCCCATGGCGAGCCTGTCAAAGTCATTGGCACGCATATCGACATGACCAAAGAGAAGCAATATGAAGAGCAGCTTGCCCTGCTGGCGCTTCACGATCCCCTGACGATGCTTAACAATCGCCATGCTTTGCAGAACTATTTCTGTGAGCTGAAAGCGCAGGGGCCACTCTGCGTTGTCTTTATCGATCTGGATAACTTCAAACACGTCAACGACACCCTGGGTCATCGCAGCGGTGATGAAGTGCTGATCCAGCTAAGCCATCGGTTTACAGAACTCGCGCCGGCAGAAGTGATGATTGGCCGACTCGGCGGTGATGAGTTCGTGCTGTTATTGCCGTTTGCGATTGACCATCCGCAGGTCAGACAACTGGCAAATGCCTGCCTTGACGCGGTGCTTGCCCCATTTGATATGGCAAATGGTCATGCCCTGATAGGGGCTTCTGTCGGGGTGTCACAGGTACAGGGAAGAGATGATTTTGATACTGCCCTTGCGCGCGCAGATGAAGCGATGTACTGCATTAAGAAAAACGGCAAGCGCGGCGTGGCGTTTGCTCCCTTCCTGCCTGATTTAATCTGATGTTCCTCTACTGATGAAACGCGCAGAGGCCTGGATGCTGGCTGCGCAGAATATTTTTCCTGACACGTCCTCCGTCTACGCACCGACTTTGTATCAGGTACTTTTCCGTCCGAATGATGCCTTCTATCTCCGCAGAACTCGTTTTTAGTACTATTCCGAAATCCTGACGTTGTTCAGTTAAAACGCCTATTCTCCCGCTCCGCCTATCCTGAAATAAAAAACGTTATTACTGGTACTTTATTCTGCTCAAAATTTTCTCTGGCTCAGTGTTGTCGGTTATTTATTGATCAATATTGAGCCTTTTAAGATGATGCAGACGCACTTTCACGCTTCGCTTATTAACGCGGTTTTAAAGGAAACAGTGTCATGTTATTTCACGCTGCGCTTAGTTAAATTGATCGTTTATTGATCATATTCACCATCTGATATTGATAAGCTTGTCATATTGCCGCTTCGCTTATCGATTTTCAATTGGACTTTTTTTGAAAATGATCGATTAATAGGGCGCGGCGATTTTCGTTATAAGTTTTTTCGCGCCGCTGCTCTTTTTTTTGAATACAAGGGAGCAATAGTTGAATTGCGTTATCGTCCCTGAAAAGGGTAGTGCCACCAATAAAGAAAACCGCGACGGATTTTTTATTTCTGGTGCTTGATCGGTTCAATATTCTGTCTACATTTATGTTGTTGAATCGGCCTGATGAAGCGTTAACTGTGACAATTCTAATTTTAAATTCAAAGAGGAACACAGAATGACTCAATATCGCGGTGGAGCGGGAAACTTTGCAGCTGACAAAGAGCGTGCTGCTGAAGCCGGACGCAAAGGCGGTCAGAAAAGTGGAGGTAACTTCAAAAACGATCCTGAACGCGCCATTGAAGCAGGCCGCAAGGGGGGCAAGGTGAGCCGCAGGAGCTGAGCGCCGTTGATAGTGCTGAGATGACAACTTGCTTCATCTGCCGGGCTATACAGTATCTCTCGCTTATCCATAAAGATAATAACCTGCTGAATTATGCCGGTGGTAAATTATTGGTAATCCCAATTGCTTTTAATTAAACCGGATGGATATTCCCGTCCGGTTTTTTTATTTTCCACGCGTTAAATCTGTACGGCATAATAAAAACTTGTACAGCTAAGTTTTAGCTGGCCCATTTTTTGAAGGCGTGCTTTCAAAAATTCATACACGTTTTTTTACTTTGTATAAATTCAAGCCCGGCTAGCGAAGCCGCAGTCATAAAAATATTTCTTAGCTAACACGTTGCTGTAAAAAGGAAAATGCATTTGATATGCCACTTTTGTGTCCACTTCATACTGATGCGGCGTGTGATATTAAGAATCTCCACTAGACTTTTCAGGTGTCAACGATATGACTGGCGTTGCGTTATTACCGATGCAGCGTTTTAAACAATGAGGCTATCTTATGACAGTGAAAACGTTAAACGACCTGTTCATCCATGACCTATCCGATGTTTACAGCGCTGAGAAACAGATAACCCGTGCATTACCTAAAATGGCGCGTGCAGCCAGTGACGAAAATCTTATCGCTGCGTTTAATCAGCATCTGGAAGAGACCCGTGCGCAGATTGAACGACTCGACGAGCTGGTGGAAGTGACACCTGAAGTCAAAATTAAAAGAATGAAATGTCATGCGCTTGAAGGTCTGGTTGAAGAAGCACAGGAAATTATCGACTCGGTTGAAAAAGGTGAGATTCGCGATCAGGGGCTGATCGGCGCTGCACAGAAAGTTGAGCACTATGAGATCGCGACCTACGGCACTCTGCATGCGCTGGCACTGAAGCTGGGTTACACCAAAGCGGCAGAGCTACTGGAAGCTACTCTGAACGAAGAGAAGCAAACGGATGAGAAACTCACCCAGGTAGCCGAGTCTATTACCGTCTCTTAAGGAGTAATACATGACTGCGATAGAACATTATCATGACTGGCTGCGCGATGCGCATGCCATGGAAAAGCAGGCTGAAAGTATGCTGAGCAAGATGGCTGGCCGTCTTGAGCACTATCCGGCGCTGGAACAGCGTCTGGCGCAGCATCTGGAAGAGACTAAACATCAGCTGACACTGCTGGAGCAGTTGCTCGACACTCACGGTATCGATCACTCTGTGATGAAAGACGCGATGGGCAAAATGGCGGCGGCCGGTCAGGCTGTTGGCGGTATGTTCAACTCGGATGAAGTCGTGAAGGGCGCTATCAGTGGTTATGTCTTCGAGAATGCTGAGATCGCCAGCTACACCAGCCTGATTGCCGCGGCAGAGCAGGTAGGTGATACGCAGGGCGTACGGATACTTAACGAGATCCGTGACCAGGAAGTGGCGATGGCAGAGTGGCTGCTGCAGAACCTGCCAGAGGTCACTCAGCAGTTTCTGCAGCGTGCGTCACAGCCGGGCGTGGAAGCGAAGAAGTAGTGCTGAACAGCGCGCATGAAAAAGCCGGGGATTCCCGGCTTTTTGCGTTAGTGCTTTTCAGGCTGGTGATGTTCAGTCAGCCATTAAATGTCCATACATCGTCATCAGCTTACGCGTCACGCCGTTAGTCCAGCCAAAACCATCCTGTAACGGATATTCCCCGCCGCCGCCAGGACGCGCACGCTCACCGCTGATGTCATATTTCTCTACCAGCTTGTGATGCAACTGATAGAAGTTATTGACTGTATTCAGCCAGTTCACAGCCACTTCTGTTGCCAGCGTCTCTTCGCCATAGTTATTCAGGCCAACAATTGCCATCCACTGCATGGGTGCCCAGCCGTTAGGCCGATCCCACTGCTCGCCGCTTTCGACCATTGAGGTCAGCAGGCCGCCGTTGCTCAGCAGCAGATGACGCAACGAGATCGCCTGCAGATGCGCCTGATGCGGCGTCGCCAGGCCCACAAACAGCGGAACCACTGAAGCTACGGTAAAGGCACCGAAACGCTCACGACGCCAGTCATAATCGCGGAACACACCGGCGGTGCTGTCCCACAGATAACGGGTAATCGCACGTTTACGCGCTTCCGCCTTTTTCTGCCACGCCAGCGCCGTCAGCTCTTCACCTTTGGCGTGCGACAGAGTCGCGATCATCAGCTCCAGCTTGTACAGGAATGCGTTCAGATCGATGGGGATAAACTGTGTCGTACGGATGCTCGACAGGCGTTTCGGATTTCGCAGCCAGCGAGAGGAGTAATCCCAGCCAGACTCCGCGCCAGCACGCAGATCACGATAGACTTCGCTAGCCGGACGTTTAGATTCGCGGGCGGTTTCAACATCTTCGATCCACGACTCATCACGCGGCGTATCGCGATCATCCCAGTAGCGGTTCAGCAGGGAGCCGTTTGGCATCCGCACCACGTGACGATAAGCCTGATTCGGCATCAGTGAACCCGCGCCATCCATCCAGAACTGATACTCCTTCATCAGCTGTTCCTGATAGCGTTTCGCACCGCGCACGCCATCTTCTTCGAACAGCTCTACCATCAGTGCAAACACGGGCGGCTGAGAACGGCTGAGATAGTAGGTACGATTGCCGTTTGGCACATGACCGTAGTTATCGATCAGCCAGGCAAAGTTGTCCGCCATGTGACGGAGCAGGTCATCGCGGCCTGATTCTGCCAGGCCGAGCATGGTGAAGTAGGAGTCCCAGTAATAGGTTTCGCCAAAGCGTCCCCCTGGCACTACATAAGGTTTTGGCAACGGCAGCAGTGATGAGTGCGGCATATGCTGTTGTGGCATTTTGGTCAGAACCGGCCACAGGTCATCAATATGCTCGTTGAGAGTTTTATCCGGGTTAGAGACATAAAAGCTTTCGTTTACGCCAGGCAGATAAAAATGATCGGCGACAAAACGCGACAGGTCGAAATCACTGCTGCGTTTCTGTCGACGATAGCGCATCAGCACGTCCAGCGGATCGTACTTAGGCGAACAGTCGGGGAAGGTTTTGCTATCCTCGAAAATCCGCGACATCTGGACATGTTCAAACAGTTCCAGATAACGATCGGCAGGGGTGAGTGCATCCGGAGCCGGTAAGCCTTCAATCAACTCCGGCTCGGGCTCAGAATCCTGCATGCGTTCCAGTTTCAGTTCATGGGGATCGTATTGATACTCAACTTCCGCCCCGGCACGAACCTCTTCAAGTGCATTTTGTTGCTGGCGATGGGTATTAATAACGGCCTCCTGAGCGGTCGTGGTTGCACAAAAGAGAAATTATAGACCTCTCATTCAGCGGAACAACAATGCAGAATATCTATGAACGTAATAAAAATTGTCTATTAATCGAGGTTTTTTGATAAATCCCAGACAATTCAACCAAATATAGCAGTGTTCACAAAAAATACATTTCAGATGAATCTCTTAACGGAATGGATAAAAAAATTCAAACTGAAGAAAACTGGCGTTTATTCACATTTTGTAAAAGATAGCCGGGCCGAAAAGGGTGCAGAAAATGGCATACGTAACGGAAAGCCGCGCAGAAAAGAGCAGGGAAGTAAGCGGGCCTGCGTGCCCGCTCGTTGACAGCAGAATCAGGTGTTCGCCAGCGCTGCGCGAACGACTGTCTGCCAGGGCGTGGTCGGGCGACCAATCAGTTTGCTCAGCTGACGGGAGTCATCATACAAACCGCCTTTTTCTGCACCGGCATCCGAATCTGCCAGCATCTCCGCCAGACCCTCTGGCAGGCCAGCACCTTTAAGCGCGGCGGCAAAATCAGCCTGAGACAGATTGACGTAATCAACCTTCTCACCACTCTGCGCGGCGATCTCCGCAGCAAACTGCGCCAGCGTGTAGCTGTCGTCGCCTGCCAGTTCATACACTTTGCCCGCCTGATCCTCACGGGACATGACTTCAGCCGCCGCTTCCGCGTAATCCTGACGGGCTGCAGACGCGATGCGACCTTCACCCGCCGCGCCGATAAATGCATGATGCGCCAGCGCAGGTGGAATGCTGGCGGCATAGTTTTCGGTGTACCAGCCATTACGCAGCAGGGCGAATGGGATGCCGGAGGCTTTCAGCAGCGCTTCTGTGGCGCGATGTTCAACGCCTAAGCCCAGTGGTGAGGTGTCCGCATGCAGCAGGCTGGTATAGGCGATGAAGCCTACGCCCGCCGCCTGTGCCGCTTCAATAACGGCTTTATGCTGCGCTTCACGCTGACCCACCTCACTGCCGGAGATCAGTAACAGTTTATCGACGCCTGCAAAAGCGGCCCTGAGCGTTTCTGGCTGACTGTAGTCGGCCTGTCGGACCGTGATGCCCTGCGCCGCAAGATCGGCCGCTTTGACGGGTGTACGGACAGCAGCGACGATCTCTTCTGCCGGAACTTTTTTCAGTAAAGCATCGATAACGAAACGGCCCAACTGGCCGGTCGCACCTGTTATTGCAATCATGCTATGACTCCTGTGGCTGTTGTTGAAATCCAGACTAAGATATAAGCTAATCTTTAGTAAGTACTTACAGAAATGTTAGTTAAGGTGTGCTGATTAAATGTCTGATAAATTGAGTGAAAAATTTAGTCGCGGTGAATTACTTAACGTTAATTGTCCGTCGCGTGATGTGCTGAAACGCGTGACCAGTCGCTGGAGTGTATTGATTCTGCTGGCCCTTCAGGATCAAACGCTGCGCTTCAGTGAATTGCGCCGCACGGTCGGGGGCGTCAGTGAGCGGATGCTGGCTCAGAATCTGCGTTACCTGGAAGAAGATGGCTTCGTCCAGCGAATTGCTTACGATGTGGTGCCTCCGCACGTGGAATATCGCCTGACCCCGCTTGGACGTGAAGTCGGTGAGCAGGTTGTGGGCCTGGCAGACTGGCTGGAACTAAACCTGGGCAGGATTCTGGCGCAGCGCGAAAAATCTGCAGCAGAGTAAAGCTACCCCGTCTCAGCCGTCAGAATGTGACGGCATCGATATTTTTACCTGAAAATTTCTGAGCCCACTTTTGTTTACTGCCTCTCTGATGCCGCAGCCATGCGATAGCAATGCAAATAAATCCATCAGGCTTTTCGTTCTGTTGCTGATTATTAAGTCGTTTTATCAATCTCTGGATCGAAATATAGGAGAGTGAGTTGAGTGCTGTTAATAATGAGGCGTTTTTTGACTCATTTATTTAACATCTTAATGTGTGTTTAACTTCGTGGATTCTACTTTATTTTATCCATACTCACCTCAGGATTAGTAAGTATTAAACAAAAAAGAAAACAAAGCGGCAGAGATAAGGGTTTAAGGATTTAACCTGTTAAAATATAATGGTATTTAGATCTTCGCTTCTCACTTATAACCTTAAAGAACTCCAATTTTTATAGCAAAAAAGTGCCTGAAAACAGGCCGTTGACGATACTTTACGTGCAGGCATTGCTTTCGTGCGTTCGACTTTTAAAGTGAGAAAATACGTAACATTAACGACACATAAGCACCCTCTGATTAACCTTTCAGCCTTATTTTTAAATAAAAATTTCCCGCCAAAAACAATGACCAAAATCAATAAAGACTGTTATAGTTTTCATTAACCCCACTGTTTCTTTTTCCTCGTCGCAAATAGCTCTAAATTTGCGGCGGGAATTTCAATAAGCGCAGAGAAGTCAGCGCATCAGGCTTAAGTTGTTAATTATAAGTAAATACATGGTGTTCTATGTGGCAAAGAGGTAAGCAATGTTCGGATTAGATGCCTTTCATCTGGCCAGGATTCAGTTCGCATTTACTGTATCCTTCCATATTATCTTTCCCGCCATCACCATCGGTCTCGCCAGCTTCCTGGCAGTACTTGAAGGTATGTGGCTTAAAACACGCGATCAAACCTATCGCGATCTCTACCACTTCTGGTCGAAAATCTTTGCCGTTAACTTCGGTATGGGTGTGGTATCAGGGCTGGTTATGGCTTATCAGTTCGGGACGAACTGGAGCGGCTTCTCTGCGTTTGCCGGCAGTATCACCGGCCCGCTGCTGACTTATGAAGTGCTGACGGCGTTCTTCCTGGAAGCAGGCTTCCTGGGCGTGATGCTGTTTGGCTGGAATCGCGTGGGGCCGGGTCTGCACTTCTTCGCCACCTGCATGGTTGCTCTGGGAACACTGATTTCGACCTTCTGGATTCTTGCCTCCAACAGCTGGATGCAGACGCCTCAGGGCTTCATCATCGAGAATGGCATTGTGGTGCCGCAGGACTGGTTGAAAATCGTCTTCAATCCCTCTTTCCCTTATCGCCTTTTCCATATGTCAGTGGCGGCGTTCCTGGCGAGTGCCTTTTTTGTGGGATCGTCAGCGGCCTGGCATTTGCTGAAAGGGAATAACAATCCTGCTATCCGTAAGATGTTCTCCATGGCGTTGTGGATGGCGCTGATCGTTGCGCCGATTCAGGCGATGATTGGGGATGCACACGGTCTGAACACCCTTGAGCATCAGCCAGCCAAAATCGCGGCGATTGAAGGACACTGGGAAAACCCACCGGGTGAGGCCACACCGCTGATCCTGTTTGGTATTCCCGATATGGAACAGGAGCGCACCAAATATGCGCTGGAAGTGCCTTATCTTGGCAGCCTGATTCTGACGCACAGTCTGGATAAACAGGTTCCGGCGCTGAAGTCGTTCCCGAAAGAGGACCGCCCTAATTCTACGGTGATCTTCTGGTCATTCCGCGTGATGGTGGCGCTGGGGCTGCTGATGATTACGCTGGGTGTAGTCAGCCTGTGGCTGCGTTTCAAAGGCCGTCTTTACGAGTCGCGTCCTTTCCTGTGGTTTGCTCTGTTAATGGGGCCATCGGGTCTGATTGCGATTCTGGCGGGCTGGTTTACCACTGAAATCGGTCGTCAGCCGTGGGTGGTGTATGGCGTGCAGCGCACCATCGATGCGGTCTCGGCACATGGCGATATGCATATGAGCATCAGCCTGCTGGCCTTTATTCTGGTCTACAGCTCGGTGTTCGGTGTGGGATATCACTACATGATGCGCCTGATTAAGCAGGGACCGGTTGTCGGCGAAGGTCATATCACCGAAGAAGGTGGACCGGGTCAGAAGAAAACGCCAGCGCGTCCGCTTTCCGCTGCCACCTTTAAGGATGGAGACCACTAAGATGATCGATTATTCCGTTATCTGGTTTGTGATTATCGTCTTCGCAACCCTGATGTATATCGTGATGGATGGTTTTGACCTGGGTATTGGTCTGCTGTTCCCGTTCAATAAAGATGCCGGCGAGCGCGACATGATGGTTAACACCGTCGCACCGGTCTGGGATGGTAATGAAACCTGGCTGGTTCTGGGAGGCGCGGGCCTGTTCGGGGCATTCCCGCTGGCTTACGCGGTGATTACCGATGCGCTGTCGATTCCGCTGACCGCCATGCTGATTGGCCTGATTTTCCGGGGTGTCGCCTTTGAATTCCGCTTCAAGGCGGTTGAAGGTCATCGGGCATTCTGGGACAAATCCTTTATTGCCGGTTCAGTTATCGCCACGTTCAGTCAGGGCGTCGCAGTCGGCGCGTTTCTGGATGGCATTCCGGTTGAGGGACGCCGTTTTGCCGGTTCCGCACTGGACTGGCTGGCACCGTTCCCGCTGTTCTGCGGCGTGGGTCTGGTGGTGGCCTATGCGCTGCTGGGCTGCACCTGGCTTATTATGAAGACCGAGAATGAGCTGCACCGTAAGATGTCCGCGCTGGCAACGCCACTGGTCATCGCGCTGTTAGTGATTATTGGTATTGTCAGCCTGTGGACGCCGTTTACGCATCAGGACATCGCACATCGCTGGTTCAGCAAGCCAAACCTGTTCCTGTTCCTGCCGGTTCCGGTGCTGGTGCTGCTCTGTTCATGGGGCATTGTGCGCGCCATTAAGCGTGAGGCGCACTATTCACCGTTCCTACTGACGCTGGCGCTGGTCTTCCTGGGCTTCTCCGGTCTGGGCATCAGTGTGTGGCCCAACATTATTCCGCCATCCGTAACCATCTGGGATGCCGCATCGCCACCGCAGAGCCAGGCCTTTATGCTGGTGGGTAGCCTGCTGATTATCCCGATGATTCTGGGTTACACCTTCTGGAGCTACTACGTGTTCCGTGGAAAAATCAAAGCAGATGAAGGATATCATTGATATGAAAAGCCTCAGCAGCATGAAAGACCACAATCACAGTGAAGAGACGAAAGCGCCGTGGTGGAAACGGGTAATGTGGCTGGTGTTTATCTATGCCGCCAGCGTACTGGCGCTCGGCGTGGTCGCCTCGCTGTTCCGCATGATGATGACGGCAGCGGGTATGCGTAGTCATTAATTGTCGCAGACTCCGCCTTACAGTTATCAGGCGCATTTTTTATCAGGAATCAAAAGGCTGACGTCAGTCAGCCTTTTTTAGTTAGTAACCTAAGCAATTAATGCGGAATTGCCCCGAACGGACGTGCACGGCTTACCCTTTCCTTACACTGATTCGCCATATTTGTTATCCTTTTTTAATTAAAACCTCAGTCTTAACCCGCGTCGTAAATCGCCATCATGCTCAGTCAGGCCATTAAAAAAAAGCACATCAACGATCTGGTTGAGTGGATTGAAGCCCATCTCACTGACGATCTCAATATCGATCAAATTACCCTGAAATCAGGATATTCAAAGTGGCACATGCAGCGCATGTTCAAGGAGATGACCGGACAAACGCTGGCAGCCTATACCCGCAAACGGCGCCTGACGATGGCCGCCATGGCACTGCGTCTGACGCGCATGACACTGATTGATATTGCCGTACGATTTGGTTTCGATAACCAGCAAAACTTCACCCGGGTTTTCAAAGGTCACTTTTCACTGACGCCTGGCGCATTTCGGCGTATTCCCCATTTGCCGGTCAAAAACTTTCATGGACGCATTCTGGCGCGATCGCTGGCAGAGCGCGCCACGCTGGTTGAACGCGAGGAAGCGTTGCACCTGTGCGGAGAGAAGCTGGAGTGGGAGTGTAAGTTCGGTGATTATTTTGCCGACCACGATCACCGGGTTGCCGGGCTGGCGCGTCATCTGGTGTCGCTGGCAGGAAGCCATGTAACGCATGGCTGGTTAGGCTTTCAGTATGGCCCCGGGCATAGCTCTGCCGACCAGCAGAATATTAGCCTGTTTCAGGCGCTGGAGCCGCAACATGCCAGGCTGCTGGGTGACAATACCGATAACTGGCGTGAAGTGCGGGGGCTTTATGCGTCAATTCGCTGGAGCGGCAAACCTGAACAACTGACGCGTTTTATTGAGGATATTTACTATCAACATCTGCCAGCGCTGGGTGTAGCGCGCCGTCCTGGCAAAGACCTGCTGCGTCTCGACTTTGCACATTGCAAGCCTGACTGGCTGAGCGGCGTTTTTTCTATTCCGGTGATGCAGGCGTAGTGTGAAGGGCAAGGTACAGGACGCCAAATGCATAATTCGTGCGGTAAACCGTGACAAACCGCACGATTTTATAAAATAACTCCCCAGTCTGGCGTAAAATCTTCCCCCGAAACCCTGTCATACCTGAATCATCGTGTATCTGTGGCGGGGCTGGAACATTCATCTGCATTTCAGGCCTTTTCTGGCCAAAAGGCAAATAAAGACAACTATTATGCGACGCTTAATGATTTCACTGATTCTGGCATTGCCTGTGATGGCAATGGCGCAGCAGGCTGAACCTTTTACACCGCCAGCCGGACTGCATCCGCACTCTCAGGTTTCTCAACATGAAATTCTGGGTGACGGTGAGCTGCCGGAACACACCACCAGCAACTCATCCCTCTCCGGATTCAACGACACGCTGTAAATGTCAGTGCGCTGCCAGCCTCTGCGGCGCAAAATTGCCGGCTCCTCAGGAGCCGGACAGCCTTAGCTTTATCTGCCTGCTTCGATATCCCCACCCATAACGTCTCTTTAAACGCGCTTAGCCGGGCGGTTTAGCGCCTGTTCTTCGCACACCTCAATGTTTATAAAATATATCTTAAGCGGGCGGATCGCATTTTTCGTTCTTGTGCCTAAGATATATCATAGCTAATCTTGCGCCTTAAGATGAGAATGATTTTTATTCCAGAATCATTATTTTAATGATGGTCAGCATGCCATAGATCACGGGCAGAGATCCCGTTTGAGGAAAGAAATGATGGTTGCATCAGCTAATCAACGTTTACCGCAGCGTGTCCGTAATACGCTGCGTTTTCGCCAAATCCACGTCGTGAGTAAAACGAAGATTGCCGGCAAATTCTGGCGTATCCGGTTCAGCGGCACCGACCTGGCCGGCTTTACGTCACCGGGTTTTGACGACCACATTAAGGTCTTCTTCCCTTCCGTTGACGGTGCCACGCTGGCGCTGCCGGAGATGACTGACGAGGGCATTGTCTGGCCTGAAGGTTTACGTCCTCAGGCGCGCGATTACACCCCACTGGAATTTGATGGTGAATCTTCACTTACCCTCGATTTCTATATTCATCAGCAGGGCGTAGCCAGTGACTGGGCAACGCAGGCTCAGGCTGGCGATCAATTAATTGTGGGCGGCCCCCGCGGTTCGCTGGTGGTGCCAACGGATTATGCATTTCAGCTTTACGTCTGCGATGAAACCGGCCTGCCAGCCTTTGCGCGCCGCCAGCGTGACGTCAGTGCACAGGCGCTGCATCTTTATGCCTTCACCGATGAAACGACGGGCTGCGACTATTTATCCGATACGGCTAATGTGACGGCCAACTGGCTTGGCAGTGGTCAGATGCAGCATGCGCAGCTCAGCCAGCTGATTATCCGCCTGGATCAGATCACACTCCCTGCGGAAGATTACTTTATCTGGCTGACGGGTGAAGGTGAGTTTGTTAAAGCACTGTCTGACTACTTCACCGTACAGCGTGGCCTCAACAGTGATTTTGTTCGGGCAGTGGCTTACTGGCATCAGAAGTAAGCGGTTCTGACAATTGAGTTTTGCCTGGTGGCGGACTACCATCAATCCGACTTTTTCCCCGCAGGGCAGGCCATGAAACAGTATCCGAATTCCACATCATCTGACGATCAGACGGCGCCTGCAGGGAGTTGCAGCGGCCGACGCAAACGACGTGAAAAGATGCTTGAGGCAAGTGAGATTCGCCTGCTGATGCTTCATTTTCTGGCGCAGAATGCAGCGCACGGCTATGAGCTGATCAAATCGGTTGAGGAGCTGTCGAAGGGAGAGTATTCCCCCAGTCCGGGCATCATCTATCCCAATCTGACGCTGCTGGAAGAGATGGAGGCGATTGAGGTGGTGGATGCGCAGGCAACACGAAAAGCGTACCGCCTGACGGCAGTGGGAGAGGCCCAACTGGCAGAAAGCAAAGAAACGGTGAGCAGCCTTATTACGCGGCTCTCGACGCTGGCTATCCTGGTCAATAATCGCAGCATTCCTGCTGTTGAGCAGGCCATTCATGGATTGAAGGTCGCCCTAAACCGGCGGCTGGCGCAGGAAGATATCTCAGAAGCCGCGCTGCAGACGCTGATTAAGGCGCTGCAGGACGCGGCTAAAAAAATCACGCACAGTTAATTAGCTGATTTCGGTTTTGTTCTTGTCAATGTGGCCCAGGGTACGGTCCGGGAAACAGATGTCACGTACGCGCTGTTTCAGCGTGGTCGCATCCGGGAAGCCACCATCACGCTTACGCTCCCACAGCAGATGCTCATCCAGCGTAATCTCAAAGATACCGCCGGTGCCCGGTTTCAGCGTGACCTCCGCCAGATCCTCAGCGAAAGTGTGCAGAAGTTCCTGTGCCATCCACGTTGACCGCATCAGCCAGTTGCATTGCATACAGTAGTGAATAACAACCACAGGTTTTTGCGCCATAACTCTATTCCTTTACGTGTTGATAAATGCCAGTGCATTCGGGTTAAAAAAGTGTGCGCTGTGGTTATTTATGAATTCATAAAGCTTTAGAAAACGGCTTTTAATTGCATTTTATCGGGTACGCGCCTCGCTTGATCAGCATGCTGAGCAGCTTTTTATGGCTTTATGCCGCGCCATTATTGTTATTCCAGCAAGCAAGGGAGTGAATACTAACAACTAATCAGGTGATTCGCGCCTGTGTCACCTCGTTTTAGGAGATTGACTAAACCGCTTAAGCTTTAACAGGCGTTACCCGCCACTCTCAGAGAGACATAAAATGGGGCAACACTGTTTTCAGCATTTGTTTCTGAGGGGAGACAGGTGAAGCGTAAGTCGCCCGCTATTCTGTTGTTAACTCTGACCGTTTCGTTTTAAAAACATTGGCTTGCGAACTTATGTTCGCTGATTTTGCGCTATACCTGGAGTTCAGGACAGCCTTAAGGAGACCATGATGGCAAAATCATTAGATCAAACCGCTGAGCAACTGGGTAACATTTTACTTTCCTCCGGACTTCATCTGGCGACCGCGGAATCCTGTACTGCCGGGTTGATCAGCATTACGCTGGCTGCCGTGGAAAATAGCGGCGACTTCTACACCAGTGGTTTCGTAACCTACAGCGAAAATGCCAAAATCCGTCTGCTGGGCGTAAAGCCCGAAACGCTGAAACAGCACACGGCGGTGAGTGAGCAAACGGCGCGGGAGATGGTGCAGGGAGCCTGCGCCCGCTCTGGTGAACCGGTGGGATTATCGATCACCGGCTATGCCGGACCGGGTGGCGGTGAAGATGGCACACCAGCAGGCACCCTCTGGTTTGGCTGGGTGTTGCCCGACGGCAGGGTCGAGGCGGAGTGCCATCAGTTCAGCGGCGATCCAAAATCGGTGATGGAACAGGGCACGCAGTTCGCACTGGAAGGACTGGTCAAAAGGCTAACGAGCTAATAGATAAAGGCGCTAAGTGCGCGCCTTTAAAAACAGTTAGCGGCAGTCGACAATCAGGCGACCCTGCACATTGCCCTCCAGCAATGCCTGCGCGCCTTCTCTGGCTTCACTTAGCGGGATGACGCGACTCAGCTTGCTGAGCCTGTCGCTGTCCATCAACTCACCGAGTCGCTGCCACGCCTGCTCACGAAGCGGCTTCGGACACATCACGCTATCGACACCGGCCAGCGTCACGCCACGCAAAATAAAGGGAGCAACGCTGGCTGGAAGATCGAGTCCCTGCGCCATACCGCAGGCGGCAACTGCACCGTCACGCTGCGTAGCGGCCAGCACATTCGCCAGAGTATGGCTGCCGACGCTGTCTATCGCGGAGGCCCAGCGCTCTTTTGCCAGCGGTTTGCCAGGCTGGGAAAGCGCTTCACGGTCAATGACCGATGCCGCGCCCAGCGTCTCGATCAGATACGCAGGGTCGCTGGTGCGTCCGCTCGACGCAACTACCTCATAGCCCAGACGCGCCAGCAGGCTGACGCTGTAGCTGCCGACGCCACCACTGGCCCCGGTCACCAGCACCGGTCCGCGTTCCGGTGTGATGCCCTGTTTTTCCAGCGCCATCACACAGAGCATCGCGGTCAGTCCCGCTGTACCAATGGCCATGGTTTGCAGCGGACTCAGCGCAGCGGGCACACGGACCAGCCAGTCGCCGCTGACGCTGGCTTTCTGCGCCAGGCCACCCCACTGTTTTTCGCCCACGCCCCAGCCCGTCAGCAGCGCCACATCATCCTCTTTCCAGTCGGGATGGCGGCTGGCGGTCACACGCCCCACAAAGTCGATACCTGGCACCATCGGGAACTGGCGCACTATCGGGCCTTTGTTGCAGATAGCCAGGGCATCTTTGTAGTTCAGGGATGAGTAGCTGACGTCGAGTGTGACATCGTGGTCGGGCAGTTGAGATTCGGGGAGATCTTTCAGCAGGGAACGGTAACCTTGTTCGTCATTTTCAATGACCAGTGCCTTGAACATGCAGCCTCCGGCAGAGTGGGAAAGAGGGATCAGTTTACGCTTGACAGCAGTAATGCGGTAGGGCAATGGCCACCTCGCCAGGTGAAGCGGGTGGCTGGCGCGGAAAAGCGTGCTGACAGGAGTGTAGAGGTTGATGCATAAATTTGCATATAATTCAGATAATTAGTCGTATTATGAAGTTTTTATGATAAATAGGCTATAAAAATCATGTTGTTACATTTTTGCAGTGTGACTGAATAATTGTCCGGGTCGGGTTGTTCACGTATAAAAAAGATGACATTATGACCGCCACTTTTTGACCCTGCTTCTTCATCACAGAGGACGTCGCCATGTCCGGTTCACCGCGCATTCGCCCGGATTACCGTTCGCTTTTTCCGGCGCACATCGTGTTTTCCACATTGCCGAACGCTTCGTTTTTTCTCATGCGGTGAGGCCAGCCAGGCCGCGGTTGTGGGGCTTTTCTCCATGGGCTGCGTAATGCCTTTCTGTTAATAATTCGCCGGGGCGCTGTCCCCATGATTGTGCCTCAGGCACTTCCTCCCTGACGTTAGGGATTCTGTTATGACTCCACTGAAAATTGCTGCCAGCGCCGCTGTTGCGCCCAGTCTGACCCTGAACACCGCGCGTGACGTAGTGACGCTGGATAACACCGACTTTACTGATGTGGCAGCGGTTGTCGTTTCGCTGGCAGATACCCGTAGCGGTGTGCTGGCGCTGCTGCGTCACACCGGCTTTAATCTGCCGGTGTTTGTCGCAAATGCGTTTGAAGAAGAGGTGATGCATCTGCCCGGCGTCAGCGGTGAGCTGAATGGCGAGCCGCAGGAGTGGATAGCGCTGGAAGCGGCTGCGCAGGCGTATGAAGCTGAGCTATTGCCACCCTTTTTCGAGACGCTGACCCGCTATGTCGACATGCAGAACAGCACCTTTGCCTGTCCCGGCCATCAGGGCGGCGCGTTCTTTAAAAAGCATCCGGCGGGTAAACAGTTTTATGACTTTTACGGCGAGAATGTTTTCCGTTCTGATATGTGCAACGCCGACGTCAAACTGGGCGATCTGCTGATCCACGAAGGCTCAGCTAAAGATGCGCAGAAGTATGCAGCAAAGGTGTTTAACGCCGACAAAACTTACTTTGTGCTTAACGGCACCTCCAGCGCCAATAAAGTAGTGACCAATGCGCTGCTGACCCGCGGCGATCTGGTGCTGTTTGACCGCAACAATCATAAGTCTAATCATCATGGCGCATTGATTCAGGCGGGCGCGACCCCGGTTTATCTTGAAGCGGCACGTAACCCCTTCGGTTTTATCGGCGGCATTGACGCGCACTGTTTCGATGAAGCCTATCTGCGCGAGCAGATAGCGACAGTGGCACCAGAGCGCGCGACAGAGGCGCGGCCTTTCCGTCTGGCGATCATTCAGCTGGGCACCTACGACGGCACAGTCTACAACGCGCGTCAGGTCGTAGATCGTATTGGTCATCTGTGTGATTACATCCTGTTTGACTCCGCATGGCTTGGCTATGAGCAGTTTATTCCATTGATGGAAGGCTGTTCACCGCTGACCCTGGAGCTGAATGAGAACGATCCCGGCATCTTTGTCACGCAGTCTGTGCATAAGCAGCTGGCAGGTTTTTCTCAAACCTCGCAGATCCACAAAAAAGATAATCACATTCGCGGACAGCGGCGTTTCTGCCCGCACAAGCGACTGAATAACGCTTTTATGCTGCATGCATCAACCAGCCCGTTCTATCCGCTGTTTGCCGCGCTCGATATCAACGCCAGAATGCATCAGGGCGAAGCGGGGCGTCGCATGTGGGATGAGTGCGTCATGGTGGGCATTGATGCACGTAAAGCGATCCTGGACCGCTGTGAAATGATCCTGCCGTTTGTGCCGGAGATGGTAGATAGTCAGCGCTGGCAGGATGCGCCCACTGAAACGATCGCCCGCGATCTGCGCTATTTCAGCTTTGAACCTCAGTCGAAGTGGCACGGCTTTGCGGGTTACGCCCGCGATCAATATCGGGTCGATCCCTGCAAACTATTGCTAACCACGCCGGGCATCGATGCTGCCAGCGGCGAATACAGTGATTTTGGGATCCCCGCGACCATTCTGGCTAACTACCTGCGTGAGAACGGCATTGTGCCGGAGAAGTGCGATCTCAACTCGATCCTGTTCCTGCTCACCCCGGCTGAAAGTCCGGAGAAGATGGCGAATCTGGTGGCGATGCTGGCGCAGTTTGAGCAGCATGTAAAAGAGGATGCGCCGCTGGCCGAAGTGCTGCCGACGATTTATCGCAAGAATGCGCAACGCTATGCTGGCTATACTCTGCGTCGCCTCTGTCAGGAGATGCACGATCTCTACGTCAGTCACAACGTTAAGGATCTGCAGCGTCTGATGTTCCGCGCTGCGGAGTTCCCGCCAGTGAGGGTCAATCCGCAGGATGCGCATCAGGCTTATATTCGCGGCGAAGTGGAGTTGGTCCCCATCGCCGATGCAGCCGGGCGTGTCGCTGCTGAAGGCGCGCTGCCTTATCCTCCGGGCGTGCTGTGTGTTGTGCCAGGGGAAGTCTGGGGTGGCGCGGTGCAGCGTTATTTCCTGGCGCTGGAAGAGGGGCTTAATCTGCTGCCGGGCTTCTCGCCTGAGCTGCAGGGCGTTTACACCGAAGAGGATGACCAGGGGCAGAAGTATCTGGTGGCGAATATGATAGTGGAGCGCTGATCTGAGCGGGGGCAGAGGCGGGTAGCGGCCCGCCGGGCCTTTTTGTTCGTGTGGTGCAGCGCTAAAGCTGAAGTTGTTCGCTGCGCGAACGGGCGCTGAGAAGTTTTCGTTCGCCTGGCAGCGAGCTGGCACTGAGCGGGTTCCGCCCGCCAGGCGTGAGGGAGTTTCAGTTCGCTTGAACAGGCGGACGTGTTAAGGGGCGTACGCCCGCCCCTTAACAATCCCGGCGTCCGGCTGCCTGCGCGCCCCGCTTTGCGGGGTGCCTTCGTCACGCCCTGCGGCCGACGGACCGTCCGGACTCGCCATCCCTGGCTCGTTCCGTCCTTTCGCCGACGTCCTGTCGGCTCATCCTGGCCTCCGGTTGTTCCTCAGCGCTTCGGACGCCTCTCCCAAACCCCCCGCCTGCAAAATTTTTATGTTTTTTGTTGCTGCGTTGTCTGCTGTCCAAGGACAGTTCCGGAAACGTAAAACGATGAGATACCCCACACAGAAAGAAGAGATAACAGCGAGGGGTTGGGGAGGCCGTCAGAACCGCTGAGCGGATGAGGGATTTCAGGACGAGCGACAGGGATGTCGCGAAGAGGCGGGTTCGCGCCAGGGATGGCGCGTCCCGACGGTCCGTGAGAAATCCTGAAGAAGCGAAGGGACCGCGAAGCGGCGGTGAAGCAGGCCGGAGCCCGGGGTCAAGGGGGCGCGGCGACTGGCGCCCCCTTGTTGGTCGCCTGCAGAGGCGTGACTGAAACTGCCCAGCATACCAGGCGAACGAAAACTTCTCAGCGCCTGTTCGCGCAGCGAACCATCGGCCTGGCGGTCGGAACCCACTCAGTGCCAGCTCGCTGCAAAGCGAAACTCATAGCCCGTTCGCGCAGCGAACAACAACCCCGCTTCAGCGGGCCGATCAGAATCCCCGATAACTCTTCTGCGCAGTACTCACCTTATACAGATAACGACGCGACTCCGCCGACGGGTGCTGGTTCGCCAGGGTCGAGTAAACCTTGCTGGATGACATACCGTTGATCATCGAAAACGCCCGATCTTTATCGCTGGAGAAGACGCGCAACACGCTGCCTGCGCCGCCGTTATAGGCGGTGATCACCGCATAGCGACGTGATACCGGATCCTGAATGCCGCCCAGATAGCTGCGCTGCAACAGCGACAGATAAGCCGTACCGGCATCGATATTGTTCTCTGGATCCAGCAGATAACTGCGACTCGGCTTGCCCCATTTACCCTTCATGCGGAAGACGTCAACACCGGCGGTGTGCTGCACCACCTGCATCAGACCCAGCGCATCAGAGTGGCTTACGGCGTAGGGGTTAAAGCTCGACTCGGTCTGCATAATCGCCAGGATCAACGAAGCATCGACACCATACTGTTCGGAAGCTTTACGCACCATCGGCAGGTATTTGTGCGCACGTTTGTCCAGGTGGTTCGGCACCATCGGAATCGAAATGCTGTAAATCACATGCAGACCCGAAGTGCGACGCATCAACTTATTCTGGATCAGATAGTCAGCAAAAGCTTCCGCGCGGCCCTGCCAGCGAATCGGCTGACCGGTGTTATCCAGCACCTGACCATAGAGCAGTGGCTCTTTACTGATCTCGATGTCGTTGGCGTCAGAATAGAGATCGACATTGCCCGGATCTTCACCAATCAACAGCGTGGTCACGATCGCCTGACGCAGACTTGCCATCGGATCGGTGCCAGAAATCGTCTCGATGGTCAGCTTACCGCTTTCAAAGTTGATGTGGCTGCGGGTGTAATAGTTGTCGCTATATTTGACGTAATCTTTTGGTCCGGCGATCAGGACCTCATTGATACCCCAGATATTCTCAATATTGTGAGCAAACTGCCCCATCAGAATATCAAAGGCGTTGGTATCTTTTACCCACTCCTCGTGGGTCTGCTGCTTCTTTGACCCGGAGCAGGAAACCAGAAGTGGTGCTATCACCAGCAGGGCGATTAATTTTTTATTCATTGGGAATGCAAGCCTGACCTGGATAACCGGCCTCAGTGATGAGGCCCGGAATGTTTACGCTTCTGGCGGTGTATAGCCTTCGATATGAACGTCTTTACCTTCGAACAGGAAATTGAACATCTCCTTCTCCAGCACTTTACGATCTTCGGGATTCATCATGTTGAGCTTTTTCTCGTTGATCAACATGGTCTGTTTCGCCATCCACTTCTGCCAGGCTTCTTTGGAGATGTCGTTGTAAATACGCTTACCCAGGTCGCCCGGATAGAGCTGAAAATCCTGACCTTCCGCGTCGCGCTGTAAAAAAGTACAAAAAATGGTGCGGCTCATTACTCTTCCTCATTAATCTCACAACTGTCCAAAGCCAGTTGTCGGGGATGGCGCAGCTCGTGTAACAGGCGCTCAACGGGTGCAGCTAATCCCACAGATGGTGGCAGCGCTAAGTTATACCAGAGACCGCCTGCTTCATCCATCGCCGCCCCGGCAGAAGGCCATGACAGCCACATTGGCACGATATCAAGATGGAAATGGCTGAAGGTGTGACGAAACGCGGTTAGCTGCTGCGGTTTTGCATGGATGCCACGCGCCGTCAGCCAGTCGGTGAGCGCCGTTTCGGTGGTGAACTGCGGGAAGCAGAACAGACCGCCCCACAGGCCCACAGGCGGACGCTGCTCCAGCCAGACATCATCGCCATCCTGCATCATCAGGAACCAGCCGCTGCGTTCCGGCAGCACCTGCTTAGGTTTCTTGCCGGGATAGCTCGCCCAGCTGCTGCTGGCGTACGCCTCACAGCCGCTGTTCAGCGGACAGATTTCACACTTCGGCTTCGATCGGGTACAGACGAGAGCACCCAGATCCATCATTGCCTGATTAAACTGGCTGACGCCCTCGGCAGGGGTGACCTCTTCACTGATCTGCCAGAGACGCTTTTCGACCTCTTTTTTACCCGGCCAGCCGCCAATGGCATAGCAGCGAGCCAGCACACGCTTGACGTTGCCATCCAGAATCGGGAAGTGCTGGCCCAGCGACAGCGACAGGATTGCGCCGGCCGTGGAGCGGCCAACGCCGGGCAGGGCAGAGACATCATCAAAATTACGTGGGAACTCGCCCTGATGCACTTCAACGATCTGCTTTGCGGCTTTATGCAGATTACGCGCACGGGCATAGTAGCCGAGCCCGGTCCAGAGATGCAGCACCTCATCAAGGGGTGCCGCAGCCAGATCGGTAACCGTGGGGAAGCGCGCCATAAAGCGTTCAAAATAGGGGATTACCGTGGCAACCTGGGTTTGCTGTAGCATCACTTCAGAGAGCCACACCTTATAAGGCGTTTTCTCCAGCTGCCACGGCAGGGTTTTGCGACCAAAGCGCTGATACCAGTCCAGCACCTGTTGCGCGAACTGCGGCGCTTGCATCATAAGAAGGAAATTTTCCGTGTTTACTCTACACTCAGGCAGGAATTCCAGCACATGCGCACCTGGGTGTAAACCGGAAGATTGCAAAGGCTTGCTTCTGCTTATGAACTTTGCATAATGCCCGTTTCCCGGAACAGGCTAACCAGCAGGCTTTTACATGATTAATGACGTCATCACCCCAGAATTTGATGAGAACGGGCGGCCATTGCGCCGGATCCGTAGCTTTGTGCGCCGCCAGGGTCGCTTAACAAAAGGCCAGCAGCAGGCGCTGGACACCCTGTGGCCGATCATGGGGGTGGAATATCAGCCGGAGCCTGTCGATCTGCCCGCGTTGTTTGGCCGCGAAGCCCCGGTGACGCTGGAGATTGGCTTTGGCATGGGTGCCTCGCTGGTCACTATGGCGCAGAACACGCCGCATCAGAACTTCCTGGGTATTGAAGTGCATGCGCCAGGCGTAGGTGCCTGTCTGGCTTCCGCGAAAGAAGCCGATGTGCAGAACCTGCGGGTAATGTGTCATGACGCGGTGGAAGTGCTGGAGAAGATGATTCCGGATAACTCACTGCGTATGGTTCAGCTTTTCTTCCCCGATCCATGGCATAAAGCGCGCCACAATAAACGCCGTATCGTTCAGGTGCCTTTCGCCGAGCTGGTGATGCGTAAACTGAAGCTGGGCGGCGTTTTCCACATGGCGACCGACTGGGAAGCCTACGCGGAACATATGCTGGAAGTGATGAACAGCATTTCTGGCTACCGCAACCAGTCAGAACAACAGAATTACGTGCCGCGTCCTGAGACGCGTCCACTGACCAAGTTTGAGCAGCGCGGGCAGCGTTTAGGCCACGGCGTATGGGATTTAATGTTTGAGAGGGTGAAATAATGGCCACACAACGCAGCCGCCGTTTACGTAAAAAACTGCACATCGATGAATTTCAGGAACTGGGCTTCTCGGTTGCCTGGCGTTTCCCGGAAGGCACCAGCGAAAGCGAAATTGATGAGACGCTGAACCAGTTCATCAACGAAGCGATCGATCCTAACGGTCTGGCTTTCGATGGCAGCGGTTACCTGGTGTGGGAAGGTCTGGTTTGCCTGCAGAAAACCGGTAAATGTACTGATGAACATCGTGCACTGGTTCGCAAATGGCTGGAAGACCGCAAGCTGCAGGACGTGCAGATGACTGAACTCTTTGACGTCTGGTGGGACTAAGTCGTCACACCGTGTCGGGCTGAGGCCCGATCAGAGGGTTTCAGACCCGATCTTAGGGAGTAGATATGATGCGTAAAACGCTTCTTGCTGTGTTGCTGGTAGCAGCAACTCAGGCTCAGGCAGCCTATGAATGCAGCGTTAAGCCTCAGGACGATGTGGTCATCAGACCACAGAGTGTGCAGGTGGTCGGTGCCAACGGCAATATGGAAATCTCGCCGCAGGGCGACGTGCAGTTCAATGGACAGAAGGTCACGCTGGATAATGCTGACCGCCAGAAAGCGATCGACTATCAGAACGCGCTGCGTCGCGATCTGCCGTGGATCGACAGCGGGGCGACGTCACGTCTGGAGAAAGGGCGGGCAGCACTGGATCGGGTCATCGTTGAGAAACTGGGCACCGACAGCAACGTGCGCAATCGCCTGACCACACTGAATGGCCAGCTGAAACAGCAGATGAATCGCATCATTGAACACCGTGAAGACGGACTGACGTTCCACCATCAGGCGATTGATCAGGTGCGCGCCGAAGGTGAAAGGCTGGTGCAGTCGACGCTGGGCGGCGTGATGCAGGATAGTCTGAATGAGATGGGCAGTAAGCAGGGCAGTGGCGGAAGTAATCCGCTGCAGGCGATTATGGGGAATCTTGGCGGTTTGCAGCAGTCGATTCAGGCTGAGTGGAGCAAACAGGAGCAGGATTTCCAGAACTTCGGTCACGAGGTGTGTAATCGCGTTATTTCGCTGGAAGACCAGCGTAAACAGCTTACTGGCGCACTGAAAAAATAAAAAACGCCTCAGCCTGCCGGGCTGAGGCGTTTTTTTACCCTTTCTCTCTTATTCTTCCGCTAAAAACAGCTCCAGCAGCGAGTTCAGGAAGAGTTTTCCTTTCTCCGTGATCTGCCACTGCTCAGCGGTTTCTATCACGTAACCGGCGGCAATCGCGGCATCCATCTGTGGACGAATCACCTGCTCTGACAAGCCGGTGTAGCGGCTGAATTCGTCACGCGGCGCGGCCTCCAGCAGGCGAAAGCGGTTCATAAAATATTCAAACGGCTTGTCGCTATCGGCAACCTCATACTGCTTTTCGCGATAGTTGCCCTGCATAAACCCACGCGGATGACGGGTTTTCACCGTGCGAACAATGCGGCCATCTGGTTGCGTCAGCTTGCCGTGCGCGCCACACCCAATCCCCAGATAGTCGCCGAAGCGCCAGTAGTTGAGGTTGTGTTCACAGCGATAACCCGGCTTCGCGTAGGCGGAGGTCTCATACTGCTGATAACCGGCCGCCTGCAGCAGCTGATCGCCCTGTTCGAAAATATCCCACAGCGCATCATCATCCGGCAGCACCGGCGGGCGTGAGCCAAACAGGGTGTTGGGTTCGATAGTGAGCTGATACCAGGAGAGATGCGGCGGATTCAGCGCAATCGCCTGACGTAAATCATCAAGCGCCTCTTCCAGCGACTGATCGGGCAGGCCATGCATCAGGTCGAGGTTAAAGCTCCGCAGCGACAGAGACTCCGCCAGTTCAGCGGCGCGGACGGCCTCTTCCGGGCCATGAATGCGGCCAAGACGCTGCAGCTTTTGCGGGCTGAAACTTTGCACGCCAATCGAAATACGGTTAATACCGGCGCGCTGATAGGCACTGAACCGGTCCGCTTCCACGGTGCCCGGATTGGCTTCCATGGTCACTTCGGCATCAGGGGAGAGCGTCAGACGCGCCCGCACGCCATCCATCAGCATCTGCATCGCGCTGCTGCTCAGCAGGCTGGGCGTACCGCCACCGATGAAGATCGTGCGCACTTCACGGTCACCGATCAGCGGCAGGTCGATCTCCAGATCGCGCAGCAGGTGCTGTACGTATTCAACGTGCGGCACCTCATCTTTTAGCGCATGGGAGTTAAAATCACAGTAGGGACATTTCTGTACGCACCACGGAATGTGGATATAGAGACTTAACGGCGGCAGATTAGGCATTACGCATGGCTTCCAGCAACAGCGTCAATGCTTTACCCCGGTGAGAAACTGCACCTTTTTCCGCTTTGCTCAGCTCGGCCGCCGTTTTACCCAGCGCCGGGACAAAGAAAATCGGGTCGTAACCAAAGCCACCGGTGCCAGAGGCGGAGCGGGTAATCTCACCCTGCCAGCTGCCGTGGAACACCAGCGGGGTCGGGTCTTCCGCATGACGCAGATAGACCAGCACGCAGTGAAACTGCGCCTGGCGCTGCCCGTCAGGCACATTTTCCAGCGCCTGCAGCAGCTTCTCCAGGTTCTCTTGATCGCTGGCCTCTTCACCGGCGTAGCGCGCCGAGTAGATGCCAGGCGCGCCGCCCAGCGCATCCACGGCCAGGCCGGAGTCATCGGCAATGGCCGGTAATCCGGTGATCTGTGCCGCGTGACGCGCCTTGAGAATCGCGTTCTCAATAAAGGTCAGGCCGGTTTCATCCGCCGATTCAACCCCGAGGTCAGTCTGAGCGACGATATCCAGACCAAAGGCGGAGAGTAACTCCGCCAGCTCACGCACTTTGCCGGGATTGCCGGTTGCGAGGACAACTTTTTGCATAACAGTTCCAGTTTGATTCATTTACAGCAGATACCAGAGACCCGGGAACAGGTCCATGCCGAGAAAGTTCAGGGCATACAGCACCAGGATGACGATCATCGCTGAGAAATCGATGCCGCCCATCGCAGGCAGAATACGGCGAATCGGTGCCATCATCGGCTCGGTTAACTGCACCAGCAGATAATCGACAGGACCCCGACCCTGGCTAATCCAGCTCATCAGAGAGCGTACGATGATGACCCAGAAGACCAGATAGCCGGCGGATTTGACCAGCGACAGCAGGCCGACCAGCAGATTAGTCGGATCGACCGAGAACACACCCACCTGGATTAGCAATAAAATCGGGTATTTCAGCGTGGTCAGCACAAAGGCCAGCAGCAGTGAAGCAGTATCAATCGGCCCCAGAGCCGGCAGTATGCGGCGCAGTGGCTTAACAACTGGCTGTGTCACTTTAACGACAAACTGTGCCACTGGATTGTAAAAATCGCAGCGGGACCACTGCATCCAGATGCGTAACAGCAGCACCATGACGTAGAGATCGATCAGCGTTTTTACTAAAAACGTCAATGTTAACATGAAGTTCCTCTATTATTGTTGTGAGTTGTGCGCATAATCTCGTGCGCCAAAAATGGCGGTGCCGATACGCACCATCGTACTGCCTGCGGCGATTGCCGCCTCCATGTCATCGCTCATTCCCAGTGAAAGCGTATCAATATCCGAATACTGCTGTTGCAGCTGCCGGAAGGCTTCCGCCATCTGCTGACACACCGCCAGCTGACGCTGATAATCGCTCTCCGCAGCCGGAATCGCCATCAATCCCCGCAGCCGCAGTTGTGGCAGCGCAGCAATCTGCTCCGCCAGCCCGGAAACGGCCTCCAGCATGATGCCAGATTTGCTGTTCTCGTCACTGATATTTACCTGAATTAACACATTCAGCGGTGGCAGCGAGGCGGGCCGCTGATCGCTGAGCCGCTGCGCAATACGCTGGCGGTCAATGGTGTGACACCAGGCGAAATTTTCTGCCACCAGACGACTTTTGTTGGACTGCAGCGGACCGATGAAGTGCCACTCCAGCTCAGGATGTGCGGCCAGTGCCTGGACCTTTTCAACCCCTTCCTGAACGTAATTTTCACCAAAGCCAATCTGGCCTGCGGCAAAGGCTTCTTCGACCGCGCTCGCAGGTTTGGTTTTACTGACTGCAAGCAGGGTAATTTCTTCTGGTGCGCGGCCGCACTGCGCGGCAGCGGCGGCGATTCGCTGCCGCACTTGCTGTAGGTTCTGCTGGATTGAGGTCATAGTCAGGAGAAATTATGAATCTGGATGAAATGGTGGAGCTTAGTGTAAAGCATAATGCCGCCGATCTGCACCTTTGCAGCGGACATTTGCCCTACTGGCGACGGCAGGGACGGCTGGAGGCTATTCCACAGCAGGCCGTGCTCTCTGCTGACTGGTTGGCGCAGTTTATGGCCCGCTGGCTCAGTGACCCGCAGCGTCAGGAGCTGGCGAGCACAGGGCAGCTCGATTTCGCCCTGAGCCTGGCCTGTGGCCAGCGTCTGCGCGCAAACCTGTTTAAGCAGCGTAACGGCCTGTCACTGGCGCTGCGCATTATTGCCTCTGTGTGCCCGACGCTGGAGAGCCTGCAACTGCCTGCTATTGTGCCGACGTTACTGACGCAGCAGGATGGGCTGATTCTGGTGACCGGCGCCACGGGCAGCGGTAAATCCACCACGCTGGCGGCGCTGGTCGATGCCCTGAACGGCCAGCAGGCGCGCCATATCATTACGCTGGAAGACCCGATTGAATTTATTCACCACAGCCAGCAGTCGCTGATTCAGCAGCGCGAAATCGGCCTGCACTGCAGTTCGTTCGCGCAGGGGATAAAGGCGGCACTGCGTGAAGATCCTGATGTCATTCTGCTGGGCGAACTGCGCGACAGCGACACGATCAGACAGGCGCTAACGGCGGCAGAGACCGGCCATCTGGTGCTGGCAACACTGCACACACGTGGCGCAGCACAGGCGGTGGATCGGCTGGTGGATGTCTTCCCGGCGGAGGAGAAGCATCTGGTGCGCACTCAACTGGCAGGCAGCCTGAAAGCGGTGATTGCACAGAAACTGGTGCCGTCTGCTGCGGGGTCGTGCATCGGACTGTTTGAGCTACTGATTGCCACGCCCGGCATCACGAATCTGATCAGGGAAGGCAAGATGCACCAGATCCCGGCAATGCTACAGACCGGCGCACAGGCCGGTATGCAGACGTTTGAGCAGAGCAGGCTGGGGCGTCAGGCTGACGGGCTGATTAAGCCGGAAGGTCAGTAATGGTTTTCGAACCAGTCCTGCAAAATGATGGCAGCAGACTGTGAATCAACCGACCCTTTATTGAGCGCACGATAACCACCACGTTCAAACAGGCCAGCACGCGCTTCTACCGTGCTGAGTCGTTCATCCTGAAGCTCTACACGAATGCCAAAGCGACCGTGCAGGCGGTTAGCAAATTTACGCGCGCGGTCAGTTAACGGCTGCTCAGTGCCATCCATATTGAGCGGTAAGCCGACGACCACGAAATCGGGCTGCCACTCTTTCAGCAGCTTTTCGATCACCAGCCAGTCCGGAATGCCATCCTGTGCTTTCAGGGCGGTCAGCGGTCTGGCGCTGCCAGTGAGTTGCTGCCCTACGGCGACACCAATACTTTTGGTGCCGAAATCGAAACCTAACAGAGTTTGAGTTGACATCAGGCGTGTCCGGCGTCGCTGGCCATGTTGTGAATATCGACGCCAATACTGCGCGCCGCTTCGCGCCAGCGCTCTGAAATCGGCGTCTGGAACAGGATGTTGCTGTTAGCTGGCGTCGTCAGCCAGGCATTTTCCATCAGCTCATTCTCCAGCTGATCTTTTTCCCAGGCACAGTAACCCAGCGCGACCAGCACATTGGTGGGCTGAGACGCCGTGCCGATGGACTCCAGCACGTCACGTGACGTAGTGATGATCGTGTTATCGGACACACGAATGCTGGAGGTAAACGTGCGTTGGGCTGAGTGCAGGATAAAGCCACGATCTTCTGCCAGCGGCCCGCCGGTAAACACCGGTTTATCCAGCTTGATCGACGGATCGCGATCCTCAGCCGTGATTTTCAGCTTCTTCAGAATGCCTTCAACCGTCAGGTTTTCCATGGGTTTATTAATGATCAGCCCCATTGCACCCTCTTCGTTATGTTCACAGATATAGACTACGGAACGTTTGAAGAAAGGATCCTGCAATGAAGGCATGGCAATCAAAAAGTGATGTTGTAAATTCATTGTCACACGATGTACCAAAAAAATAACCGGCACGCGACGACCGCACCGGTATTGGGTTGATCACGGAGCCTCGCCCCGGCGTTTTGCTCAGCCCAGGCGTTTCTCAATGGCATCCATCAACATGCCGGTGATGGAGATCGGGAACGCAGCCTCAATTTCACGTATGCAGGTTGGGCTGGTCACGTTAACTTCTGTCAGTTTATCACCGATGATGTCCAGACCGACAAAAATCAGTCCTTTTGCTTTCAGCGTCGGGCCAACACGACGTGCAATTTCCCAGTCGCTTTCGCTTAAGGCACGAGCTTCACCACGGCCACCAGCCGCGAGGTTGCCACGCGTTTCACCGCCCTGCGGAATACGCGCCAGGCAGTAAGGCACCGGCTCGCCATCCACCACCAGCACGCGTTTGTCACCCTCTTTGATTGCCGCAATGTAGTTCTGCGCCATGCAGAAACGACTCTCATGCTCGGTCAGGGTTTCGGTAATCACGCCAAAGTTAGGATCGTCTTTCTTCACGCGGAAAATAGACGCACCGCCCATACCATCCAGCGGCTTCATGATGATATCACCATGCTCCTGCCAGAAATCACGCAACTGCGCTTTGCTGCGGGTGACCAGGGTGTCCGGCGTAAACTCGGCGAACCAGGCGGTGTAGAGCTTTTCGTTACAGTCGCGCAGGCTCTGCGGCTTATTCACGATCAGCGTACCCAGCTCTTCAGCGCGCTCCAGAATGTAGGTCGCATAGATGAACTCGGTATCGAATGGCGGATCTTTACGCATCAGCACCACGTTCAGATCAGCCAGCGGGATCACCTGCTCGCTGCCGAACTGGAACCAGTTCTCAGGGTTCTGCTCAACGGTCAGCAGTCGGGTGCGGGCAGACGCCACGCCACCACGCATGGAGAGATCGTGCATCTCCATGTAGTGAATTTCGTAACCACGGCGCTGTGCTTCCAGCAGCATGGCGAAGCTGGAGTCTTTTTTAATATTGATGGACGAAATAGGGTCCATCACGATGCCAAGTTTAATCATTATTATCTCCTCGGTGAGGCGGCATTGACCACCTCGTCTGGTTCGGTCTGCAGTGGGCCGATGAGTCAGGACCGCTGAAAGTATCGCTTAACCCAGGTCGCCAAACCTCACCTGAAGTGCCGTAATGGCCGTCAGCGCGGTAGTTTCGGTGCGTAATACCCGTGGGCCAAGCAAAATGTCAGTAAAATCGTGCTGCGCCGTCATCGCAATTTCGTCCGCAGACAAACCGCCTTCAGGACCAATCAGCAGGCGTACCCGCTCAACAGGCTGTGGCAGCGTGTTGATGCTGTGGCTGGCGCGGGGATGCAGGTTGAGCTTTAAACCGCTGTCAGCTTCCGCACACCAGGCTTCCAGTGTCATCGCTTCACGAATCTCCGGCACGCGATTACGACCGCACTGCTCGCAGGCGGCAATCGCAATTTTCTGCCACTGCTGGATTTTTTTCGCCAGACGCTCAGCATCAAGCTTTACGCCACAGCGCTCGGAAAACAAGGGTGTAATGACATTCACGCCCAGTTCGATCGATTTCTGGATAGTGAATTCCATTTTTTCACCGCGCGACATCACCTGACCTAAATGCAGATGTAAAGGCGACTCGCGATCGTCCGGCTGGCTCTCTGTGACGGATACTTTTACACGCTTTTTATCAACATGCGTGATCTCTGCTGCAAAAGTCAGATTAGTGCCATCAAAGAGTTCCAGACGCTGACCTGCCGTCATCCGGAGCACGCGGCCTACATGGTTGGATGCATCTTCATCCAGGGTAATTTCACTGCCGATGTCCAGGGGCCCGGCGTGATAGATGCGAGGTATGCGCATAAGATTCCTGAGACCGGACGCCGCGCTGCAGCGGCGTCATGGGAAAAAGAGCTAGTGTAGGGCAGGGATTTTAGCGCTGGCAAGCCTGCTGCACATAAGGATTGTGATTGCCCTGAACCTTTGCAATGCGCTGGTCGCGTTCGCACTCCCATTGGGTGACGGGATAGAGCCTGTCCCAGGCGGTAAACAGCTGCGTCTGCTGGCGCGAAAGGCGCAGATGATACTGGTCGCGCATGTAGAAATAGGTGCGGGCAATGGCGCCACGCGCACGAGCGGGAGGCTCTGCCTGTTTGAGTTTAAAATCGATCTTCATCTCACACTGGCCGTACTGCTTCTCGCTGCCGTTCCATTGACTGTAGGCGAAGTTGCCACGGTCGCCATTCACTTCACCCACCGCAGGTTCCAGATTGTGCAGGTCAGTTTCAATGCGGCGATAGTCGGGATCTTTACTGCAGTTTTTGCGACCTCCCTCCTGCCAGCACTGGCGCTGATGACCGAATTCCCATGCCGGCATCACATGTTCCCACTCAATACGTGCAGCACGGTTCGCGTTTTTGCGCACCTGGTAACCACAGCTGTTGAGATCGGGCGTGCCTTTTTTTCCCTGCCACTGAATTTTACAGCCGCAATAAAACGAACCTGGCGCATCGGCATTGATCGCCGCCGCAAAGGTTTTGGCCTGCTGAAAGTTATTCTGATGATAGTTATTCAGGTTGAGGGCGTCAGCGGCGGGGGCAAACAGCAGTGCAACCGCCAGACTTAAAATGCGAGACATATTCCAGCTTCTACCTAATACGAAAAAGGGCGGCAGGTTAACAGAATGTGGAATAGGGCGGAATGGGGAGTGTTCTCAGGAGGCGATAAACTCGCCTGCGACCAGCAGGCTGCCACAGTGCACACAGCGATATTCACTCTCTTTGCGCATCACACGATTGTGGCGGCGCACCGTCAGCTGATGTTGCTGGCACTGACAGCGGTAAGCGAAAGTGGTGCTGCGCACGGAGGCGATCTCAAACTGATGGGTGCGTCGTGCCGGAACGCCCAGCACATTCTCCATCATCCACTTCCACTCTTTGCCGTGGGGTGCGACGCGACCAAACTGCTTCCAGACCAGCAGATGCGCCAGCTCGTGCGGCACCACTTCATCGATAAATGCCTGCTGATTTTCCAGCAGCAGCACCGGATTGATACGGATTTCCCAGGCGGTCAGCCACGCAGTGCCCGCCGCCGTTCCGCGTTGCTGGTAGAGCAGTTTCGGTTCCGGATAAGCGGTTTTCAGTGCCTGATTTGCGCGCTCAAGCGACTGACGCAGTGAGCGCATCACGGCCTGCTGCAGGGCAATGGGGAGACGAGGTGTTTTCATGGTGCTCAGAATAATCGCCGCCGCGCAGGAACTCAACGTTAGCCGCAAACAGGGCGGCGCAGAGTCTATACTTCGCCAGCTGTCTCCGGATAAGCAATACGCCGTCCCGCCGATGGTCGGGAATAGCGAGGCCCATTGGCTGAAATTGCTGGATTAAATAGGGTTATGGCTTTTTTTAGAATAATCTATTGCAGACATTCACTGGCGAGTGAATGGATGAAAAGCGAACGGCACTGAGCATGGATAAAGCAATGAAAAATAATGATAACGTCAGGAAACAACGGATTGTGCTGGTGACGGATTTGATGGCCGGTCGCGGCGGTATGGAAAATGTGACCTGTCAGTTGATCACCGCCCTGAATGCGGAAGCCGGAACGGAAGCGGGGCTGTTTATTATTAACAGCGGAGAGGAGAGCCACTCCCGCGCCTGGACCGCCAATGCCGTACTGGCAGAGAGCGTCTGCACGCTGCGGAATAAGAAAATTAAAAATCTTATTCACACGCTGAGAATGGCTGCTTTCTTTCGTCGCTATCAACCCGATCATGTTCTGACCCTCAACACCATTCCCTGTCTGATGACGCGTCGGGCCATTACGCTTTCAGGCTGCAGAATCGTGCTTTCGAGCTGGATGCACCTGCCACCGCGCGAACGATATCGCCCGCATTATCTGCTGCGGGCCGATCACCATTTTGCTATCAGTCATGAAATCAAAGCGCAGCTGGTTGAGTTAGGCGCCCGTGCCTCTGACGTTGATGTCATCTATAACCCCATCAGGCGCAATGATGAGGTTATCGGCAGACCGCAGGCGCTGAAGTTTCTCTATATTGGTCGCGTCCATTTTCAGCGACAGAAACAGCTCAAAGACCTGTTTGATGCCTTGCAGAAACTCGATATGCCCTGGACGCTGGAGATCGTGGGGGACGGGGAAGATCTGACGCGCTGTCAGCACTACGTGGCGGAACTCGGGATTCAGGATCGCATTACCTGGCATGGCTGGCAGGAGAACGCCTGGGCGTATGTCAGCCGCCATATTAAACAGGTCACCTGCCTGGTGATGACCTCTAACTTCGAAGGCTTCCCGCTGATTCTGCTGGAGGCGATATCACGTGGTGTCTACTGCGTCTCATCCGACTGCATCAGCGGCCCGTCAGAAATTATTCAGAATGGTCTCAATGGTCAGCTCTATCCCACTAATGACAGCATGGCACTGGCCGCTATTCTCAACACCATGAGCGGGGATTTTCACTTTCCTGATCATCAGGTTATTAAAGCGAGCATTACCGGTTTTTATGAGGAAAATTATATGAAGCACCTGATGAGTGTGTTTAACCGCCTTACTGAGGTTAAGCATGACGAATAAAACCAGTCGCAATGGATTAACGTTAATGGTTAATTTTTCAGTTATTGCGCTCTGTCTGGCGCTGTCACTGAATATGTTTGTTACCGGCCTGCCGCAAAAAATATTCTATCTGGTCTCCTATCTTTCCGTTGCGTCCGTGTTGTATGGCCTGGTGCGCAGGCGAGAGGACTTTAAAGAGAACGGTTTTTATATCGCCCTGTTTGCTGTACTGATTATTTTCGCTCTAATCCGTCTCTTCTGGGCGATACACGCTAAAGGGATCGAAACCGCGCCTTCAAAAGATGCCATCACCAATATCGGCAACTATCTGCTGGGGGCGAAGCGACTGTTACTGGGCGCCTTTGTGCTGCTCAGTCTGGCGATTTATGGTCATCGGGTCTCTGCCACCACGCTGCGCATCGGAAAAGTGTTAATTCTGGTGGGACTGTTGATTACGCTGGGCTTTGGTATTCACGAGCATCTTTATACCGAGAATATCCGCATCAAACTCACCACCGAAGCGGCCTCGATGTCCTCCTACATGATTCTGTTTATCTACTGTGCATGGCTATGGCTGAGCCGCTTTGAGACGCACGCATACTGGAAGATTGCCGATATCGCTGTGCTGGCGGTGACCTTTGCCTTGCTTTACCTGTGCGGTACACGGGTGACCCTGATTGCGCTGATTGCCGCAGGATTGCTGTTCCTGGTGCAGACTTATCGGCTGTCGTTGCTGACCAACTGGCGGATTAGTGCTTTGCTGGTGGGCGTGCTGGCTGTGCTGATTCTGATGACCAGTAACCGCTGGGTGGAGGGTGTGCAGGATATCGAGAACTATGGCTCAAACAGCTCAACCTCCCTGGGCGCACGTGTGGCTATCTGGGGCGGGGCGATGAATTTTATTGAGCATCATGGCGGTTTTGCGACGCCGGATGCGCGCACCACCGAGGCCCGACAGTTCATCACGGCGCACTATCCTCACAATACTGAGGGCTATACCAACGTTAAATACAACATGCACAACGAGTTTCTTGAAGTGACGACGCTGCAGGGCTGGCTGGGTGCGCTGTCGCTGGCGCTGCTCTATCTGACCGTGCTGGCAGGCGTGCTGAAGAAGTGCGATCTGCGCGGTGTTGCGCTGCCGATGCTGGGATTGTTTATCTGCGGACTGACCGATTCGGTACTGCCCTATAATCAGACCGCCACCATTTTTATTATGGCTCTGGCGCTCTGCTGTATACGGCGGCCGCTGCCGGTCACGCACGTCACCGCTGCATAGTCTCTGTCTGAACCTATAAAAAAGGCGGGGTTTCTTTGGAAACCCCGCCTTTTTATTACCGCGATTTTTACGACGTAACGTTAGTCGCGTGAACCGATGTCGCGCAGTTTCTTACCTGCCATCAGATTACGTTCAATGTGCTCCAGCGAGACGTTTTTGGTCTCAGGAATCAGCATCAGCGTCAGCAGAATGAAGAACAGGTTAAGCAGTGCGTAGACCCAGAAGGTGTTCGCATTGCCCAGCGTATTCAGCATGGTCAGGAAGGTTGCACCCACGATCATGTTTGCGATCCAGTTGGTGGTCGTAGAGACAGTGATACCGAAGTCGCGGCCTTTCAGCGGCTGAATTTCGGAACAGAGTACCCAGATCAACGGACCGGCTGACATGGCAAAGCCAACGATAAACATCAGCAGCATACCGATTGCAAAGTACTGTGCGCCTGCTGAGTGAATACCGAAGTGCAGCATCGTACCCAGCACGCCCATACCGGCTGCCATCACCATAAAGCCCAGAATCAGGGTAGGTTTACGACCCCAGCGATCCACCAGACCAATAGCAATAAAGGTTGCCAGAACGTTGACCAGACCCACAATCACCGTGCCCCACATCTGCTGGGTGGTGTTAGTGAAGCCTGCGATTTCAAAGATTTTTGGCGCGTAGTACATGATGACGTTCATGCCGGTAAACTGCTGCATCACCTGCAACAGGATGCCGAGATAGACCGCGCGACGGAAGTGGCTGCTGCTGGTGAACAGACCCCAGCCAGACTGCTTGACCTTCAGGCTCTCACGAATCTCTTCCAGCTCACGTTTTGCCTGCTCGCTGGTGTCACGCAGACGATCCAGTACACGTTGTGCATCGCGGAAGTTGCCTCGCGCCGCCAGCCAGCGTGGGCTGTTTGGCAGGAAGAAAACACCGACCAGCAACAGCAGTGCCGGAATCGTAATGATACCCAGCATCCAGCGCCAGTTGCCGGTAAAGCTGAATGCGGTATCGGTCAGGTAAGCACCCAGAATACCGATAGTAATCATCAGCTGGTAAAGCGAAATCATACTGCCGCGAATTTTTTCCGGTGCGATCTCAGAAAGATAAAGCGGGGCGGTATAAGAGGCGATACCGACAGCCAGACCCAGCAGAACGCGGGCGCTGATCAGCATTTCCGGGTTTGGCGACATTGCTGACCAGAGTGAACCGATCACGAACAGGATCGCACCGGCCATCAGGCTTTTCTTACGGCCCAGGCGGGATGACATCCAGCCGCTGCCGATAGCACCGACCGCCGCACCGAACATCATGGAACTGACGATCCACTCCTGCTGATGAGGGGTGACGTTAAAGTCCTTTGCGATAAACGGCAGAGCACCGGCGATGACGCCGATATCCAGACCGAACAGCAGTCCCGCAAGGGCCGCCAGAAAGCAGACAAATAAGGTCATCGCCTTATTTGAAGTTCTGCTTTTGTGTGTATTGCCAGGCATTGTAGCCTCCAGGTTTATCCATCATTGTTTTTATCAATGTTAAAAAACCATTTGCGGGAAAAAAGTGAGCCTGATCACATCAGTGTAATCGCTTACACACGCTGAAACCCTGAAATTCAGCATATTTTTCCCGGAAAGATTAATTAACCAGTGAGGTATAGCACTCATTAAGTTTCTGACAATGCTCTATTTAGTGGCTATCAGACGACGCTGAAAATAACGCATTTTCAGCATAATAACTACGTGCGTTAATTCTTAAATGTCAGATATACAAAGAATTTCGATTTGTAATCGTTAACATTTTGTCGTCAGAAAAAGCGAAAGGAAGTGTAGCTGAGAACTGAAAATTTGCTGCAGAGGAAAGAGGATGTCATTCAGGTTCGTTTTTTTCGTCTTTAGACGTCTGTAATAAACAGCAGGGTTATCGTATTCCGGTGCCGGGCGGAGGCAAGTATTCTCTGGTGAGCAATGGGGCTGATCGGGCGATAAAAAACCCCGCCACCGGGGCAGGGTTTTTATCAGCAGCCGCTAACCTTACAGGCCAGCTGCTTCACGCAGCAGGGCAGCTTTGTCGGTTTTTTCCCATGGGAAATGTTCGCGACCAAAGTGACCGTAAGCCGCGGTCTCTTTGTAGATTGGGTGCAGCAGGTCCAGCATCTGAATCAGACCGTATGGACGCAGGTCGAAGAACTCGCGTACCAGCAGCGTCAACTGTTCAGTTGAGATTTTCTCGGTGCCGAAGGTTTCCACCATGATAGAGGTCGGTTCAGCCACGCCAATAGCGTAGGAGACCTGAATTTCACAACGGTCAGCCAGACCCGCCGCCACGATGTTTTTTGCCACGTAACGCGCTGCATAGGCGGCAGAGCGGTCAACCTTAGAAGGATCTTTACCAGAGAACGCACCGCCACCGTGACGTGCCATACCGCCGTAGGTGTCGACGATGATTTTACGGCCGGTCAGACCGCAATCGCCCATCGGACCGCCAATCACAAAGCGACCTGTTGGGTTAATGTGATATTTGGTCGAGGCACTCAGCCATTCTGTTGGCAGAACCGGTTTGATGATCTCTTCCATCACCGCTTCCTGCAGATCTTTCTGACTGATGGATTCAGCGTGCTGGGTAGACAGGACGACTGCATCAATGCCAACGATTTTGCCATCGTCATACTGGAAAGTGACCTGGCTTTTAGCATCCGGACGCAGCCACGGCAGGGTCCCGTTTTTACGCACTTCAGCCTGACGCTGAACCAGACGGTGCGCATAGGTCACCGGCGCAGGCATCAGCACGTCAGTTTCGTTGGTGGCATAGCCGAACATCAGACCCTGATCACCCGCGCCCTGTTCCAGCGGATCGGTGCGGTCAACGCCCTGATTAATATCCTGAGACTGTTTGCCAATGGCGCTTAATACCGCGCAGGAGTTGGCATCAAAGCCCATATCGGAATGAACATAGCCGATGTCACGTACGGTCTGACGGGTGATCTCTTCAATATCGACCCAGGCGCTGGTGGTGATTTCACCGCCAACCAGAACCATTCCGGTTTTAACGTAAGTTTCGCAGGCCACGCGCGCTTTAGGATCCTGTTCGAGGATCGCATCCAGCACAGCATCGGAGATCTGGTCGGCGATTTTATCGGGATGTCCTTCTGATACGGACTCGGACGTAAAAAGGTGTTTAGCCATTCTGTTCTTTACCTTAAATATGGTTTGAGTACGACTGCATAGCGCCAGTGAGGTTGTCTGACCTGACGCCCCTTCAGGCAAAGCCGCGAGCAGTGAGGTAGTATCAGCACAGCAGACTGACACCGCCTGGATAGTAACCTGTTTAGATGGAAAACCATCTGGACGGCTATTTTAGGATAGAGGATAAACCAATTACCAGCCCTTTTTCTGTTTAAGCGCTTAACCTGTAACCGTTATCGGCATAATTTGCTGACACTGCACGCAATTCCCGGATAATCTTTTTGCATTTTAGCGCTGTAAACTGTATAAAACGCCGCTGCTTCGATAGCAGCAGCAAGGATGACGCCACTGTTTGCGTCGCGCCTGTCAGACTCTGGTCTGGCTTTCACCCAGGTTGTTTTCCATGTGCCCCTGGCATGTGCGGAGGTGATACAAGTAATGAACCACGCTTTTTCTTCTTCCGGTTCCTTGCGCTGCGGCGCTGCACTGGCTCTCTCCTGCCTCCCATCTGTTTCTTTGTCCTGCCGACACTATGTCCGATGCGGTAATTTTACCGACACAGGCGCCGGCTAATCTTTATCTCTGTTCTGCTGGTTTGGTCTCTTCTCTGCGCCCGCGTAGCGGAACGACGCAGGTTATCCATGGTCAATACATAACTAAATGTTCTCTGTTTAAACGGAGATGGCCAGGGTGTTTTACACTTAACTCTCATGCGTGAATCGCGCTGATGGCAACGTCAGGTGAACAGGACATTGTGTTTAATGTGGCAACAGGTTTTCAGATTAGCGGCCATAAAGCCGGTTAGCAGTTCTATCTTTCAACGGAAAATTGAGGTTCGCGATGTCTGACGACATGAAGAATATCAAAGGTTCGTCAGCTGGCGAACAGGGTGCACTCCGCTCCATGCAGGAGGTGGCAATGAACGATCTGGATGCGAGCAAAATGTTGCGTACGTACAACATCGCCTGGTGGGGCAACAACTATTATGACGTTAACGAACTGGGCCATATCAGTGTCTGCCCCGATCCGGATCGTCCGGATGTGCGCGTCGACTTAGCCCGCCTGGTTAAAGAGCGCGAAGCACAGGGTCAGCGTCTCCCCGCCTTGTTCTGCTTCCCACAGATTCTGCAACACCGTCTGCGCTCGATTAACGCCGCGTTTAAACGTGCGCGCGAATCTTACGGCTACAAAGGCGACTACTTCCTGGTTTACCCGATCAAAGTTAACCAGCACAAACGCGTTATTGAGTCGCTTATTCACTCTGGCGAACCGCTGGGACTGGAAGCAGGTTCGAAAGCCGAGCTGATGGCCGTGCTGGCGCATGCCGGTCAGACCCGCTCAGTGATCGTCTGTAACGGCTACAAAGATCGCGAATATATTCGTCTGGCGCTGATTGGCGAGAAGATGGGCCACAAAGTCTATCTGGTGCTGGAGAAGATGACGGAAGTGCGGCTGGTGCTGGAAGAAGCGGAACGTCTGAATGTCGTGCCGCGTCTTGGCATCCGTGCGCGTCTGGCTTCGCAAGGCTCCGGTAAATGGCAGTCGAGCGGCGGCGAAAAATCGAAGTTTGGCCTCTCCGCTACTCAGGTGCTGAAACTGGTTGAGATCATGCGCGAAGCGGGTCGCATCGACAGCCTGCAACTGCTGCATTTCCATCTGGGTTCGCAGATGTCCAACATTCGCGACATTGCGACCGGCGTGCGTGAGTCGGCGCGTTTCTATGTCGAACTGGCGAAGCTGGGCGTTAACATCAAATGTTTCGATGTCGGCGGCGGTCTGGGCGTCGATTACGAAGGCACGCGCTCGCAGTCTGACTGCTCGGTCAACTATGGCCTGAATGAGTATGCCAACAACGTGATCTGGGCGATTGGTGCAGCCTGTGATGAGCACGGTCTCGAGCATCCGACCGTCATTACCGAGTCGGGTCGTGCTGTGACCGCGCACCACACGGTACTGGTCTCCAATATCATTGGTGTCGAGCGTAACGAGTTCAGCGAACCTGAAACGCCGGATGCGGATGCGCCGCGCCCGATTCTCAGCATGTGGGAAACCTGGCAGGAGATGCATGAGCCAAGCACCCGCCGTTCGCTGCGTGAATGGCTGCACGACAGCCAGATGGATCTGTCTGATATCCATACCGGCTACGCCTCCGGTACTTACGATCTGAAGCAGCGTTCATGGGCTGAGCAGCTCTATCTGAGCATCTGCCACTATATTCAGCAGCATCTTGATCCAAGCAACCGTGCGCACCGTCCGATCATCGACGAACTGCAGGAGCGCATGGCAGATAAGATCTACGTTAACTTCTCGCTGTTCCAGTCCATGCCGGATGCGTGGGGTATCGACCAGCTGTTCCCGGTACTGCCGCTGGAAGGGCTGAACAAGAAGCCGGAGCGCCGCGCCGTGCTGCTCGACATCACCTGTGACTCCGATGGCACCATCGATCACTATGTGGATGGCGACGGTATCGCAACGACCATGCCGATGCCGGAATATGACCTGGATAACCCGCCAATGCTGGGCTTCTTCATGGTCGGTGCTTATCAGGAAATTCTGGGCAACATGCACAACCTTTTCGGTGACACCGAGGCGGTGGATGTCTACGCACGCGAAAATGGTGATGTGGAAGTCCAGCTCTCTGATGAAGGCGATACCGTGGCGGACATGCTGCGTTACGTGCAGCTTGATCCCAACGAGCTGATGGCGCTGTTCCGTAATCAGGTGCAGGCGTCCGATGTCGACGAAGAGCTGCGCGCGCAGTTCCTGGAAGAGTTTGAGAGCGGCCTCTACGGTTACACCTATTTAGAAGATGAATAATCGGCGCTGGCAGCCCGCAATCGTATATTGCAGTTGCCGTTAACTATGCCGATAATCTGACCCACTCAATCCCTTCCTCGTCGGGCCTAACGACGCGGAGGGGATTTTTTTCATCTCAACCTTAATGGCTTGCGGGCCTGGCCCGACTTACGCACATAGAGAGAGCAATTATGTATAACACCCTTGGCAATCAGTATGACAACTCCCTGGTTTCTAACGCCTTTGGTTTCATGCGTTTTCCGCTGAATTTCCAGCCTTACGACAGCGACGCCGAGTGGGTTATCACTGGCGTGCCATTTGATGCTGCAACATCGGGCCGTCCGGGCAGCCGCCTGGGTCCGGGCGCGATTCGTCAGATCTCCACCAATCTGGCCTGGGAAGGCTGCCGCTGGCCGTGGGATTTTGACCTGCGTCAGCGTCTGAACGTCGTCGACTGTGGCGATCTGGTTTACGCCTTCGGTGATTCGCAGGATCTTTCCGACAAGTTGCAGGCTCATGCAGAAAAACTGCTGGCCAGCGGCAAGCGCATGATGACCTTTGGCGGCGACCACTACGTTACGTTGCCACTGCTGCGTGCCCATGCAAAACACTTCGGTAAGATGGCGCTGGTGCATTTCGATGCGCATACCGACACTTATTCCAACGGCCCGACCTTCGACCACGGCACCATGTTCTTTACCGCGCCGAAAGAAGGTCTGATCGATCCACAGCATTCTGTGCAGATCGGTATCCGCACCGAATTCGACAAGAGCCTTGGCTTCAACGTGCTGGATGCGGCGCAGGTCAACGACCGCAGCGTTGACGATATCCTTGCGGAAGTGAAACGCACCGTCGGCGATCTACCGATCTATCTGACCTTCGACATCGACTGTCTGGATCCGGCGCATGCGCCTGGCACCGGCACGCCAGTGATTGGCGGCCTGACCACAGATAAAGCGACCAAGCTGATCCGTGGCCTGCAGGGCATGAACATTGTCGGCATGGATCTGGTGGAAGTGGCACCGGGATACGATCATGCTGATCTGACAGCACTGGCGGCGGCGACGCTGGCGCTGGATATGCTGCATGTTCAGGCTGCAAATAAGGGTTAATCCCGTCCTGAGCCTGCCGGGTTAACCTGGCAGGTTTTGCGCCGCCGGCTAATGCGGCACAGTGCCAGTAACGACCTCCATCCGCTTTTCCTCCTCAGGATTGTTTCCCTTTATCACAACGCCCGCTGCTCAGGCGTAACCGCGCATCAGCAGCTAAACTGACTGATATCAATTCTCACGTGGAGGCAATCATGGGCTTTCTTGATGAACTGGCGGGATCGCTACAGGGCGCGCAGAGTGATGGGCATCTGCCCGGACAACTGCAGGCGGTCTGGCACTGGGTGCAGGAGCAGGGCGGTATAAAAGTGCTGCTGCAAAAATTCCAGCAGGGCGGGCTGGGTGAGGTGTTTGGTTCGTGGATCGGCACCGGGGCAAATCAGCCGGTAGAACACAGCGACATCCACTCTGCATTTGGACAGGCTGAGCTACAGTCACTGGCGGATAAGCTGGGAACCGACATTAAGGGCGCCGCGGGCACGCTGGCGGTTATTCTGCCGCAGCTGATCGATAAAATGTCACCTCAGGGGCATATGGATGAAGCCTCGCTGCACGAGAACAAACTTGATTTAGGTTCGATGGTGGATCAGATATTCAAACGTTAGGTCAGTGATTCTGACCTGATCCGTACTGCAGGCGCATGCTGTGTGCATGCGCCTGTATCAGACGTTACTTCTTCGCGTCAGCCGCAATACGTTCACGGATGTGCTCGGCACGCGCTTCAGAAGCGGGGTGCGAGTCAAACATCGAGCTCTGACGTCCCTGTTCCAGCTTCGCCAGTTTCTCAAAGCTGGTCACCAGGCCTTCCGGATTAATATTGCGCTTCTTCATCAGATCGTAGGAGTAGTCATCCGCCTGCGATTCCTGAGTCTGAGAGAACTGTGCGTTAACCAGTTTTTCACCCATCTCACCCAGTTGCGACTGCGACAGTGAACCGATCACGCCGCCAACTGATGCGGCTGCCGTGCGGGCGGCGGTTGTGGCATACGCCAGCTGCATTGCTTTACGCGTATGACCCAATGCAACGTGGCCCATCTCATGGCCCAGCACGCCTTCCACCTCATTGTCAGTCATCATATCCATCAGGCCGCTGTAAACGCGGATACAGCCGTTTGCCATCGCCCAGGCGTTGACATCTTTAGTCTGATAAACCTTATAGTTCGCCGGAACGCCATTGATATTATCGCCCAGCGCGGCTGCAATCTTATTCAGACGCTGCTGATACTCACTGTTAGCAGGCGCCAGCTGATTATCCTTGTCCATCTGCTCACAGGATTTATCGCTCAGTTGCTTTACCTGATCGTCGCTCAGGCTATAAGCCTGATAGGCCTGCGCGCCAGATTGCATCAGTGCATTATTGTCTAAACCCTGACAGCCGCTGAGCATCGCTGTCAGGCCAAGTGCTAACACCATTTTTTTGGTTTTCATGCTGTATCCCATCCATAACAAGGTAAGAAAAACAAACACCTGAAACTCACTCAGATGAATAAACGATTTGGTTATAGCGTGCCAGTCTGCACTTTGCTAGCAGACCTGGCCGAAAAAGCCATACGAAGCGGTGACATTTAGCGTTTTACAACATGTACTTTTGACCTGACTTTCATGTACATTGATGGGCAACTTTTTCCTTGTTTTGCCCGGTAACTCATTAATAACAATCAGTTAAGGTGCGAAGCATTAATCCGACCTGGAGTAGAAAATGCCCTCTCGTAAAGAGCTTGCCAACGCCATTCGTGCGTTAAGTATGGATGCAGTACAGAAAGCGAAATCGGGACATCCGGGTGCCCCAATGGGCATGGCGGACATCGCTGAAGTACTCTGGCGCGGCTACCTGAACCACAACCCGACCAACCCGCTGTGGGCCGACCGCGACCGTTTCGTCCTCTCTAACGGTCACGGCTCAATGCTGATCTACAGCCTGCTGCACCTGACCGGCTACGATCTGCCACTGAGCGAACTGGAAAACTTCCGCCAGCTGCACTCAAAAACTCCAGGTCACCCTGAATATGGCTACACCGTGGGCGTTGAAACCACCACCGGTCCGCTGGGGCAGGGCATCGCCAACGCCGTCGGCTTCGCCATTGCTGAACGCACACTGGCCGCGCAGTTTAACCGTCCGGGTCATGACATCGTAGACCACAACACCTATGTCTTCATGGGTGATGGTTGCATGATGGAAGGTATTTCTCACGAAGTCTGCTCACTGGCGGGTACGCTGAAGCTGGGCAAACTGGTTGCCTTCTATGATGACAACGGTATTTCCATCGATGGTCACATTGATGGCTGGTTCACTGATGACACCGCTAAGCGCTTTGAAGCGTACGGCTGGCATGTCGTGCGCGGCGTAGACGGCCATGATGCAGATGCGATTGCTAAAGCGATCGACGAAGCGAAGAGCGTCAGCGACAAGCCTTCACTGCTGATGTGCAAAACCGTTATCGGCTTCGGTTCACCGAACAAAGCGGGCACCCATGATTCACACGGCGCGCCGCTGGGTGATGACGAAGTGGCACTGACCCGCAAACAGCTGGGCTGGAACCACGCACCGTTCGTTATTCCTTCAGACATCTACGCTGAGTGGGACGCAAAAGAAGCGGGCCAGGCGAAAGAAGCGGCATGGGATGAGAAATTCGCTGCGTATGCGCAGGCCCATCCTGAGCTGGCTGCTGAATTTAAACGTCGCGTGAGCAACGAACTGCCAGCTAACTGGCAGGAAGAGTCTCAGAAGTTCGTTGAACAGCTGCAGGCGAACCCGGCGAAGATCGCCAGCCGTAAAGCGTCACAGAATGCTATCGAAGCCTTTGGTAAAATTCTGCCGGAATACCTGGGCGGCTCAGCTGACCTGGCGCCGAGCAACCTGACTATCTGGTCTGGTTCTAAGCCAATCAACGAAGATGCTGCGGGTAACTACATCCATTACGGCGTGCGTGAATTCGGTATGACCGCTATCGCCAATGGTCTGGCACTGCATGGCGGCTTCCTGCCATACACCGCTACCTTCCTGATGTTCGTTGAGTATGCGCGTAACGCAGCGCGTATGGCGGCACTGATGAAGATCCGTCAGATCATGGTCTACACTCACGACTCAATCGGTCTGGGTGAAGATGGCCCGACGCATCAGCCGGTTGAGCAGATGGCGAGCCTGCGCACCACACCAAACATGAGCCTGTGGCGTCCATGTGACCAGGTAGAATCTGCGGTGGCGTGGAAATATGCTATCGAACGTCAGGATGGCCCAACGGCACTGATCTTCTCCCGTCAGAACCTGGCGCAGCAGGAACGTGATGCTGCACAGCTGGCTAACGTGGCGCGCGGTGGTTACGTGCTGAAAGATTGCGACGGCACCCCTGAGCTGATCCTGATCGCAACCGGTTCAGAAGTTGAACTGGCTGTCGGTGCCTGGGACAAACTCACCAGCGAAGGCCGCAAAGTGCGCGTGGTCTCGATGCCGTCAACCGATGCTTTCGACAAGCAGAGCGATGAATACCGTGAATCTGTGCTGCCGAAAGCCGTCAGCGCTCGCGTTGCTATTGAAGCGGGCATCGCTGATTACTGGTTCAAATACACGGGCCTGAATGGCGCTATCGTGGGTATGACCAGCTTCGGTGAATCTGCACCTGCAGATCAGCTGTTCGAGCTGTTTGGCTTTACCGTTGACAACGTCGTCGCGAAAGCGAAAGCGCTGCTGGCGTAATAACTGGCCAGGCGGGTCTGCTCCCGCCTGGTTGTGAAATTAAAGGGGCGATCCTTTCGTCCCTTTTGCTCTTTTATTCCTGCAGTAATAACACTTTCTGGCTTAAATTTGTGACGCAGATCCAAATTTATGCAGTCAGATTGATCGCAATCATTCCTGTTATTCCTTCCTTCTATTATTCTGGCTGAACCGTTTCAGTCGTCGGGCCAGCCGCCCTGATTTCGGACAATGCCGGGCAAGAATCTCCTGTACAAAATGCAGTGAAGCGCTCAGGCTAACGGCACGTTTTTTCAGTCTGACGTGGCAGGAGAGAAATGACGGTACGGATAGCGATAAATGGTTTTGGCCGGATTGGACGCAATGTTCTGCGCGCGTTCTATGAAACGGGCCGACGTGCAGAGATTACCGTGGTCGCGATTAATGAGCTGGCTGAAGCCACCGGTATGGCGCACCTGCTGAAATACGATACCAGCCATGGCCGTTTTGCTTTCGACGTTCGTCAGGAGCGCGATGTTATGTGGGTGGGTGGCGATACCCTGCGCATTTTGCACCGTGCAGACATAGCCGATTTGCCGTGGCGTGAACTCGATGTGGATGTGGTGCTGGACTGTACCGGCGTCTATGGCTCACGGGCTGATGGCGAAGCCCATCTGCAGGCGGGTGCCAAAAAAGTGCTGTTCTCTCATCCTGGCGGAAACGATCTCGACGCGACTGTCGTGTTCGGTGTTAACCAGCAGGATCTCACCGCCAGCGATCGCATCGTCTCCAATGCGTCCTGCACCACAAACTGCATTATTCCGGTCATTAAACTGCTGGATGATGCGTTTGGTATCGAATCCGGCACCGTCACGACGATCCACTCGGCGATGCACGATCAGCAGGTGATCGACGCCTATCACAGCGATCTGCGCCGGACCCGTGCGGCCAGTCAGTCCATCATTCCAGTGGATACGCGTCTGGCGGCAGGCATCACCCGTATTTTTCCGAAATTCAACGATCGCTTTGAGGCGATAGCCGTTCGCGTCCCGACGATTAACGTGACGGCCATTGATCTCAGCGTTTCTGTGCATAACGCGGTAACGGCATGTGACGTTAACACCTTGTTGCGAAGCGCGGCAGAAGGGGCATTTCGTGGTATAGTTGACTACACGGAATTACCGTTAGTCTCAGTAGATTTTAACCATGATCCGCACAGTGCCATTGTGGACGGAACACAAACGCGGGTCAGCGGTCAACACCTTATCAAGACACTGGTCTGGTGTGACAATGAATGGGGCTTTGCTAACCGAATGCTCGACACGACGTTAGCGATGGCCGCAAGCGGTTTCAGGTAAGACGCGGTTTGCGTCTGGCAAAACTTATGAGAATCAACGAGAGGATTCACCATGTCTGTAATTAAGATGACCGATCTGGATCTGGCTGGTAAACGCGTTCTGATCCGTGCCGATCTGAACGTACCAGTTAAAGAAGGTAAAGTGACGTCTGATGCACGTATCCGTGCTTCTCTGCCAACCATTGAAGCGGCGTTGAAACAGGGCGCGAAAGTAATGGTTACCTCTCACCTGGGTCGTCCGACCGAAGGTGAATACAACGAAGAGTTCTCGCTGCTGCCGGTAGTTAACTACCTGAAAGAGAAGCTGAGCGGCACCACTGTGACCCTGGCAAAAGATTACCTCGATGGCGTTGAAGTGGGCGCTGGCGAACTGGTTGTGCTGGAAAACGTTCGCTTTAACAAAGGCGAAAAGAAAGATGACGAAGCGCTGTCTAAAAAATATGCCGCCCTGTGCGACGTATTTGTGATGGACGCGTTTGGTACTGCGCACCGCGCGCAGGCTTCTACCCACGGCGTTGGCAAATTTGCCCCTATCGCCTGTGCCGGTCCGCTGCTTTCTGCAGAACTGGAAGCGCTGGGTAAGGTCATGAGCAACCCTGAGCGTCCGCTGGTGGCTGTTGTTGGTGGTTCTAAAGTCTCTACCAAATTTGATGTGCTGCAGTCTCTGGTCAAAATCGCGGACACCGTGATTGTCGGCGGCGGCATTGCGAACACCTTCGTGGCTATCGACAACAATGTCGGCAAGTCACTGTATGAACCCGACTTCGTTGAAGCGGCTAAAGGCCTGCGCGATCAGCACGGTATCCCGGTTCCAACTGACTCTCGCGTCGGCACAGAATTCTCTGAAACTGCGCCAGCGACCGTGAAAAAGGTTTCGGAAGTAGCAGATAACGAAGAGATTATGGACTTCGGTGATGAAACCGCTCAGGCCATGGCTGCCATCCTGAAAGAGGCTAAAACCATCCTGTGGAATGGCCCGGTGGGCGTGTTTGAGTTCCCTAACTTCCGTAAAGGCACCGAGATCGTGGCTAACGCGATTGCAGACAGCGATGCCTTCTCTGTTGCAGGCGGCGGCGATACCTTAGCGGCTATCGACCTGTTCGGCATTGAAGACAAAATTTCCTACATCTCTACCGGCGGTGGTGCGTTCCTGGAGTTCGTGGAAGGCAAAAAACTGCCAGCAGTTGCCATGCTGGAAGAGCGTGCGAAGCAGTAATCCTTTGGGGGCGATGCCTCGCGGCATCGTCTGAAGTCTTGCCCATCTGGGCGTTTAAATCGACGTTCCTTTAAGGGAACAACGGTCACGAAACAGGACACAATCATGTCTAAAATTTTTGATTTCGTAAAACCCGGCGTTGTCACTGGTGATGACGTACAGAAGATCTTCAAAGTTGCGAAAGAGAACAAATTCGCACTGCCAGCAGTGAACTGCGTCGGCACCGACTCCATCAATGCGGCACTGGAAGCGGCAGCGAAAGTGAAAGCGCCAATCATCATCCAGTTCTCTAACGGTGGTGCTGCATTTATCGCCGGTAAAGGCTTCAAGACTGACAAACCACAGGGCGCGGCAATCTTCGGTGCTATCGCCGGTGCACACCATGTTCACCTGATGGCAGAGCAGTATGGCGTGCCGGTTATCCTGCACACTGACCACTGCGCGAAGAAACTGCTGCCGTGGATCGATGGTCTGCTGGACGCGGGTGAAGAGTACTTCCAGAAAAACGGTAAGCCACTGTTCTCTTCTCACATGATCGACCTGTCAGAAGAGTCACTGGAAGAGAACATCGAAATCAGCAGCAAGTACCTGGCGCGCATGGCGAAACTCGACATGACGCTGGAAATCGAACTGGGCTGCACCGGTGGTGAAGAAGATGGCGTGGATAACAGCCATATGGACGCATCTGCTCTCTACACCCAGCCAGAAGATGTGAACTACGCATACGAAAAACTGAATGCTATCAGCCCGCGCTTCACCATTGCGGCTTCATTCGGCAACGTACACGGCGTTTACAAGCCAGGTAACGTGAAACTGACCCCAACCATTCTGCGTGATTCGCAGAAATTCGTGTGTGAAAAACATGGCCTGCCGCACAACGCGCTGGACTTCGTTTTCCACGGCGGTTCAGGTTCTTCAGCTGCAGAAATCGAAGAGTCTATCAGCTACGGCGTGATCAAGATGAACATCGATACCGATACCCAATGGGCAACCTGGGACGGCATCCTGCAGTACTACAAAAAGAATGAAGGCTATCTGCAGTCGCAGCTGGGTAACCCGGAAGGCGACGACAAGCCAAACAAAAAATACTACGACCCACGCGTCTGGCTGCGTTCAGCCCAGGCCTCAATGGTCGTGCGTCTGGAGCAGGCTTTCAAAGAGCTCAACGCTGTCGACGTTCTGTAACTGATATTGAGTTACGGTATAAACTGTCTTCTGTATAAAAAAGGCCCGAAAGGGCCTTTTTTTTGATCTTTTTTCGCCGGATTTGCGTCAAAGGTCATGCAGGTTTGGCACACCGGCATTTATTGTTTACCCTTTTGTCAGGGATTGTCAGAGCTGTTCTGACAATCTGTTGTTACTTCCCTTGGGAATTTAATTACAGGATGGTTCCATGCAGGATACGGGTATGTTTGATGAGCTTAACAACGCAGGTAACTGGATAGTACGCAATCAGGAGCTGCTGATAAGCTATGCGGTGAACATTGTCGCAGCTATTGCGATTATCTTTGTGGGTATGATTGTTGCACGCATCATCTCCAACACCGTTAATCGTCTGCTGTGCGCACGTCATATTGATACGACCGTTGCTGACTTTTTGTCGGCGCTGGTGCGCTACGGCATTATCGCCTTCACACTTATCGCGGCGCTGGGTCGCATTGGCGTACAGACCACCTCGGTTATTGCCATCCTCGGTGCGGCCGGTCTGGCTGTGGGTCTGGCCTTAAAAGATTCACTGTCAAACCTGGCTGCCGGCGTACTGCTGGTGATTTTCCGCCACTTCCGCACCGGTGAGTTTGTGGATCTGGGTGGCATCATGGGTACAGTCATGAACGTGCAGATCTTCTCTACGACGCTCAAGTCAGCGGATGGCAAGCGCGTGGTGGTGCCGAACGGTAAAATCCTTGCCGGAAACATCGTTAACTTTTCCCGTGAGCCGGTACGCCGCAATGAATTTATTATCGGCGTCTCCTACGATGCCGATGTGGATCAGGTTCTGACGCTGCTGCGGGAAGTCGTTGAAGCAGATGAACGTGTACTAAAAGATATGGGTATCCAGATTGGGCTTAATGAGTTAGCCGCATCCTCAATGAATTTTGTCGTGCGCTGCTGGAGCAACAGTGGAGACCTGCAAAACGTCTACTGGGATCTGATGAAGAACTTCAAGCGTACGCTGGATGGCAAAGGAATTGGTATTCCTTATCCGCAGATGGATGTGCATCTGCACCGCGTCAGACCGTCAGATACACCTGCACCAGAGACACAGCCGCAGTAATTTGTTCAATGGGCGGCGTCTGTCGCCCATTAATTTTGCTAATCGTGGATTAATTCTTTCAATTACCGCTAATCATCTCCTCTCTTTATACTTCCCCACATCTGACCATGTGAGGACGTAATTCTGTGATATCTCTCTACTTTCAGGGGCTTGCCCTGGGCGCTGCGCTGATCCTGCCATTGGGGCCACAAAACGCATTTGTGATGAATCAGGGCGTGAAACGTCAGTATCATCTGATGACGGCGGCACTCTGCTCACTGAGCGATATTCTGCTGATATGCGGCGGCATCTTTGGCGGCAGCGCCCTGCTAAGCCAGTCTCCGCTGCTGCTGATGGTCATCACCTGGGCAGGCGTAGCCTTTCTGCTCTGGTATGGCTGGGGTGCGCTGCGAAGCGCTTTTCGTGGCAACGCCGATCTGGCGGATGGCGAGCCACTGAAGCAGAGCAGGGGACGCATTATCGCAACATTGCTGGCGGTAACTTGGCTCAATCCGCACGTCTATCTCGACACTTTTGTGGTGCTGGGCAGTCTTGGCGGCCAGTTGCCCAGCACCACGGCGCGTCAGTGGTTCGCGCTGGGCACCGTCAGCGCGTCGATCCTGTGGTTTTTCGGCCTGGCGCTGCTGGCCGCGTGGCTGTCACCGCGCCTGCGCACCGCGAAAGCACAGCGTGTGATTAACCTGCTGGTCGGCGCGGTAATGTGGTTTATCGCCCTGCAACTGGCGCGTCAGGGTATTGCCGGTTTTTGATCTTAGCCTCGATCCCGGGCGGTAATTGCCGCGCTGCGGACGAACTTTTGGCATAATGACCACTCAAAGCATGGCGCATACCGATGCGCTGTTGGGCTTCGCCGGTTGGAAGCCGTCATAGTGACCTTTTCAAGGAGGACTTTCATGAAACTGAAAGCATTGGCTCTGGCCGCAATCATGAGCGCCGGGGCATTGCCTGGCGTACACGCTGATGAGTTACCGAACGGACCGCACGTGGTGACCTCAGGCAAGGCAACGGTCGATGCTCGTCCCGATATCGCGACCCTCTCTATCGTTGTGAACGTGTCATCGAAAGATGCCGCAGATGCGAAAAAACAGGCAGATAGCCGGGTTGCGCAATATTTCGATTTTCTGCAGAAGAATGGCATCGAGAAAAAAGATATCGATGCGGCTAACCTGAGCACGCAGCCAGAGTACGACTACACCAAAGAGGGTAAATCCGTACTGAAAGGCTATCGTGCTGTGCGTCAGGTACAGGTCACCCTGCGTCAGCTGGACAAACTGAATGATCTGCTGGACGGAGCACTGAAATCCGGTCTGAATGAGGTGCGTAGCGTCGAGTTAGGCGTGGCAAACCCGGAAAGCTATAAAGAGCAGGCGCGTAAAGCGGCGATTAAAAACGCCACTCAGCAGGCATCGCAACTGGCTGAAGGCTTTAACGCGAAGCTGGGATCGATCTACAGCATCCGTTATCAGGTCGCCAACTATCAGCCAATGCCGATGAACCGCATGTACAAAGCGGCGGCAGCGGCAGATACCTCGGCGCAGGAGACTTATGACCAGCAGAGCATCAACTTTGACGATCAGGTTGATGTAGTGTTTGAGATTAAGCCCAACGCGGCACAATAAAAAAACGGGGCTTTTGCCCCGTTTTTGTTTTCAGGCGGCGACGTCATTCTGACGCAGCACCCGATGTCCATGCGCAATCAGCGCATCGGTCACCCGACGCATTAACCGGCTTTCAGGCGCAAACCGATGCCAGTAGAGCATCCGGCGCTGATACAATCCCGGCGTCAAATCGATTAACTCACCGCTCGCCAGCTCACGTTCAATCTGAAGATGTGGAATCATACAGCAGGTCGATCCCTGTCGGGCCATCTGCACAAAGGCTTCAGACGAGTTCACAATGTGGCAGGGCACACTGCCAGGTGAAAGGTCAAAGTTCTGCTGCAGGAAAGCCTGGTGCATATCATCAAGATGATCAAAAGCCACGGCAGGCGCTTTCAGCAGGGCAGAGCGGGTAACGCCGTTTGGAAAGAAGCGTTCAGCAAAGTCGCGTGACGCCACAAACAGGTAGTCGAGCGCACCCAGCTGATCCACCAGGCAACTCGGCAGCGGCTGCGGCTGAATACTCACCGCACCCACCACTTCACCCCGACGCAGACGCTCCTGAGTGCGTGTTTCATCTTCAACCTGCAGATTCAGGCGAACGGGGGAGTCAGCCAGCACATCTTTTAGCGCAGGCAGCAACCAGGTCGCCAGACTGTCGGCGTTGACCGCCAGCGACAGCAGCAGCGGCGTGGTGCCACTGTTCTCATCGCCCAGCCACTCCTCTTCCAGCAATTCCACCTGATGCAGTAACGCCAATAGTTTTTGGCCCTGTTCGGTCGGGCGCGGCGGCACAGTGCGCACCAGCAGCGGCTGACCAAACAGGTTCTCCAGCTGCTTGATTCGCTGTGAAACTGCAGACTGAGTGATACACAATTTTTGTGCGGCACGCTCAAATCCGCGTTCGCGGATCACTGAATCCAGCGCCTGAAGCGTTCGATAATCCGGGCGTTTCATTAATATTCATTCTCCTTCAGGATGGACGTCACTATGCCACAAAACTGTTATCTGTGATGGTTCTCTTGTTTTTGTGGACTGGCTTGCAAAGCGATAAATCCACGTCGGTCAGCCGAGCATTTTCAGCAAGCCTTGTTTTATACTACGCGCACTTCGTTGTCGCACAGGTTTTAAACATACCATGACCCAGGATGAACTGAAAAAAGCCGTTGGCTGGGCTGCACTTGATTACGTGCAGCCGGGCACCATTGTTGGCGTAGGCACCGGCTCCACCGCTGCCCACTTTATCGATGCGCTTGCCACGGTCAGGCATCAGATCGACGGTGCCGTCTCCAGCTCAGATGCCTCCACCCAGAAGCTGAAAAGCCTGGGCATTCAGGTTTTTGACCTGAATGAGATTGATGTGCTGTCGGTTTACGTCGATGGCGCGGATGAGATCAACCCTCAGATGCAGATGATTAAAGGGGGCGGCGCGGCGCTGACGCGTGAAAAGATTGTGGCTGCAGTGGCTGAAACCTTTATCTGTATCGCTGACGCCTCGAAAGAGGTGGATGTACTGGGCCGCTTCCCGCTGCCGGTTGAAGTGATTCCGATGGCACGCAGTTATGTGGCGCGTCAGCTGGTGAAAATGGGCGGCTTACCGGAGTATCGTCAGAACGTGGTAACGGATAACGGTAACATTATTCTCGACGTGCATAATCTGCGTATCCTGGATCCGATTGAGCTGGAAAAAACCATCAATGCGTTGCCTGGCGTCGTCACTGTCGGCCTTTTTGCCGCGCGCGGTGCCGATATTGCACTGATTGGCGGACCTGATGGGGTCAAAACTATCAAAAAATGATCTGTCTGGCGCCGTAAAGGCGTCAGTTATTTCTGCCTGAAAATCATCTTTTCTCACACTGGTGAAATTTGGTGACTTATGTCACATAAGCGTCATCGGCAGCGGGTTCGTTCTCTCTTCTTTGCCTCTCTCATGATTTTGTCCGGCAATGTACTGCTGGCAGCCGCTGCCGTGCTGGCTGCCGGGCAATCGTTTGTATTGCCGGACGCGATTTTTTTGATATTTTGACAGAAGGCTGGCTTATGGTAGTCCTCATTGAATGCTGAATAGGATTGGGAAATGGCAAAGGTATCACTGGAAAAAGATAAGATTAAGTTCCTGCTGGTGGAAGGTGTCCATCAGAGCGCGCTGGATAACCTGCGGGCTGCAGGCTATACCAACATCGAATTCCACAAGGGCGCGCTGGACTCCGACGCGTTAAAAGCATCGATTCGCGATGCGCACTTCATTGGTATCCGTTCCCGCTCCCAGCTTACTGAAGAGATTTTTGCGGCCGCTGAAAAGCTGGTCGCCGTTGGCTGTTTCTGTATCGGCACCAACCAGGTTGATCTGCAGGCTGCTGCCAGCCGGGGTATTCCGGTGTTCAACGCGCCGTTCTCCAATACCCGCTCGGTTGCGGAGCTGGTGATTGGTGAGATGCTGCTGATGCTGCGTGGCATCCCGGAAGCGAACGCGAAAGCGCACCGTGGCATCTGGAACAAGATTGCCAAAGGCTCATTTGAAGCACGTGGCAAAAAGCTGGGTATCATCGGTTACGGTCATATCGGGATGCAGCTGGGCGTGCTGGCAGAAAGCTTGGGCATGCATGTTTTCTTCTACGACATTGAAAACAAGTTGCCGCTTGGGAATGCTACCCAGGTACGCCATCTGGCCGATCTGCTCAACATGAGCGACGTTGTCAGCCTGCACGTGCCGGAAACTGCCTCAACACAGGATATGATCGGTGCAGAACAGCTGGCGCAGATGAAGCCCGGTGCGCTGCTGATTAACGCCTCACGCGGTACCGTAGTCGATATCCCGGCGCTGTGTGATGCGCTGGCCAGTAAACATGTTGGTGGCGCGGCCATCGACGTCTTCCCGACAGAACCCGCCACCAACAGCGAGCCGTTTATCTCTCCACTGAGCGAATTCGACAACGTGATCCTGACGCCGCACATTGGCGGTTCGACGGAAGAAGCGCAGGAGAACATCGGGATTGAAGTGGCGGGCAAGCTGGCGAAATATTCCGATAACGGCTCGACGCTGTCAGCTGTTAACTTCCCGGAAGTCTCACTGCCGATTCACGGTATCAGCGCCAGTCGTCTGCTGCACATCCATGAGAACCGTCCAGGCGTGCTGACAGCCATCAACCAGATCTTCGCAGAGCAGGGCATCAACATCGCTGCCCAGTATCTGCAAACCTCGCCGTTTATGGGCTATGTGGTTATCGACATTGATGCCGAGCCAGAAGTGGCCGAGAACGCGCTGCAGTTGATGAAGGCGATTCCGGGTACTATCCGCGCCCGTCTGCTTTACTAAGCGATAAAAACCTGGAGAGGCGCTTAGTCGCGTCTCTTCAGGTAGTTCATACAGGCTGTGCCGATTTGCTGTAAGACCGGGACTGTGAAGAGAACACGGTCAGATCGGAAAGACGCAAAAGCCGCCATCCATGGCATGCTCGGCCCGCGTGATTACGGACCTCATCCCTGAGGTACGCCCTTAAAAGGGCCAACGCTTTACGTTGTTCAAAAACGCTCACGGCGTTTTTATCCCTTGCGCGGGACGCTTTCCTCTTCTGACCCTATTCTCTGCGCGTTGAGCTATTTCATTGCTGCCAGATGCGCCCAGGTGTGGGTTTTCACTTGTCTGAAAAAGCGGCTCTGCTACTCCCACTGCCAGAGCTTTGACGGCGTCATTACCGCCGGCAAAGGCACATCCCATTCTGCCACCGGCAGGCTATCGACCTGCTGACAATCGTGGGCCAGACCGACCGGCAAAAAGCCGTGCTGTCGCCAGTTCTGCAGGGTACGATCGTAGAAGCCGCCGCCCATCCCCAGTCGCTGCCCATGTTGATCAAACGCCACCAGCGGCACCATCATCAGATCAAGCTGATCAAGCGTGATCAACTGCCGGATATCCAGCGGCGGTTCAGGAATACGCAGTTTATTCGGGCGCAACGAGGTCTCGGGGGAGTAACGCAGAAACAGTAAATGACCGGGCGAGAAGGGATGCAAAACGGGCAGATAGACCGCTTTCTTCAGATGCCAGAGCCTGGCAATCAGCGGACGGGTATTCAGCTCACCATCAACTGACAGGAACAGGGCAATGTTGCGCGCGTGAGTAATCGGCGCATAGTTAAGGGCAAGTTCAGCGAGCTGTTCAGCCGCCTGGGCCTGCTGATCTTCAGTCATTGCACGGCGCAAATGGCGTACCTGCTGACGGATAACCTGACGCTGTATCATTGAAGGTGATGACATGGAAGATTCAGACATGATTTCCCCGCCTGATAAGTCGCTGAACAGCGACTATAACATGTCGGTATGGGGATGAAAGCAGGACTGCAGGAAGAGAGATCTCCGAGATGCCGCCGTAGGCTGTAACCCTTGAACCCTTGGTTCAAGGTGAACATGCCGTCATAACCATCAGGCTTCTCGGACGAACCGAGCATGCACACAGGTTACGAGCGTCACATTCTGTTTTTTCGAAATATCGGCTCAGGGGACTGGCCCACATGCAAACATCTCAGAGAAAATTTACCTCACCGTTACTTTAGTATAGCAACCATGAAGTTTTATTCGAACTTCGCACCCTCACGCTCAGAGATGCGACCTTGCTCAACTAATGCCTGTTCAATCGTCTGCTGCAACATACGGATACGCTGTTCCATATTAGCAGCATAATCGCGCGTTTTCACTTTCTCTTGCGCCAGCTCGTGGCAGACGTTTAACGCGGCGATGAACACCAGTTGTTCTGTATTGGTGACTCTAGTGCGAACTTTTAGATCTTGCAACCGTTGATTGAGATCTTCAGCCGCGCTATTGAGCGCATCTTGCTGCTCTGGCGGACAATTCACTCTCAACGAACGACCAAAAATTTGTAAATCTACCGGTTGTGCAGACATGCCACCTTCCTGACTGATTACTTCGCTCGCAACTCCCTTAGCTGTCAATGGCTTGGGAGGCGGGCAACTATATAGACCCACGAAATAAGATACAACCCCTTTTCTGGAAACCTTGAGGCAGCTAGTGGTAGCATAACACGAACTTATTCTGCCAACGACGATGAAAACTTATGTCCTTACAGAACGCAACCCCCGATTACAACGCGCTCGCGGCAGTGCTCTCACAGCAGGGTGTTGGTATGACGCCTGCAGAAATGCATGGCCTGCTAAGCGGCATCCTCTGCGGCGGTAACCAGGACACCAGCTGGAAGACGCTGGTACACGATCTGGCTAACGAAGGCATGGCGTTTTCACACACGCTTGCGGTCCCGCTGGCGGCGCTGCACGAGCACACGGCCACTACGCTGGAAGATGAGGGTTTCCTGTTTCAGCTCATGCTGCCTGCGGACGACGACATCACCGTATTTGACCGTGCCGATGCGCTGGCAGGCTGGGTTAACCATTTTCTGCTCGGTCTGGGCGTAACACAGCCTAAACTGGATAAAGTCACCGGCGAAACCGGCGAAGCAATCGATGATTTGCGTACGATTGCCCAACTCGGTTACGAAGAGGATGAAGACCAGGAAGAACTGGAGCAGTCGCTGGAAGAGGTGATTGAATATGTGCGTGTCGCTGCACTGCTGTGCCACGATACCTTCACTCGTCCGCAGCCAACCGCGCCAGAAGTGCAAAAACCGACGCTACACTAATTTCAGGTCAACGCGTTTAACCGGTCAGTTTACAGGGAGTGCAGAGATGATTTCACTGGAACGATACCTGCAGCGTCGTCAGGCGCTGCTGGCGAAGATGGTGCCTGGCAGCGCAGCGCTGATTTTTGCTGCGCCTGAAGTGACGCGCAGTAACGACACCGAATATCCCTTCCGCCAGAGCAGCGACTTCAGTTATTTCACCGGCTTTAATGAGCCGCAGGCACTGCTGGTGCTGATCAAAAGCGATGAAAATCACAACCACAGCGTGCTGTTTAACCGCGTGCGTGACCCCGCAGCGGAAGTCTGGTCTGGTCGTCGATTGGGTCAGGAGGCCGCGCCCGATAAACTCGGCGTGGATCGCGCCTTACCCTGGACCGATATTGGTGAACAGCTGCACCTGCTGCTGAATGGCCTGGATGTGATTTACCATGCGCAGGGCGAATATGCTCACGCAGACACTCTGGTGTTCAGCGCACTGGATAAACTGCGTCGCGGTTTCCGCCAGAATCTTAGCGCGCCAGCCACCGTCACTGACTGGCGTCCATGGGTGCATGAGATGCGCCTGTTTAAAGATGCGGATGAAATTGAGTTGTTACGCCGCGCCGGGAAAATCAGTGCACTGGCGCATACTCGCGCGATGCAAACCTGTCAGCCGGGCATGTTTGAGTATCAGCTGGAAGGGGAGATCCATCACGAATTTACCCGTCACGGCGCGCGTTATCCCTCCTATAACACCATTGTGGGGGCCGGCGAGAACGGCTGCATTCTGCACTACACCGAAAACGAAAGTGAGATGCGCGACGGCGATCTGGTACTGATCGATGCAGGCTGTGAATTCCACGGCTATGCCGGTGATATTACCCGTACCTTCCCGGTTAACGGCCGATTCAGCCCGTCGCAGCGCGCCATTTATGACATCGTTCTGGCTTCGCTGAAGCGATCGCTTGAGATGTTTCGGCCTGGCGTCAGCATTCGTGAAGTGAATGACGAAGTGGTGCGCATTATGATCACCGGTCTGGTGGAGCTGGGTATCCTGGAGGGTGACATCGATACCCTGATCGCCGAAGACGCACATCGCCAGTTCTATATGCATGGCCTGGGCCACTGGCTGGGGCTGGACGTTCACGACGTAGGTCACTACGGCACCCCGAGTCGCGATCGGATTCTGGAGCCGGGCATGGTGTTAACCGTTGAGCCGGGTCTCTATATCGGGCCGGATGCGGATGTACCCGCGCAGTATCGCGGCATTGGCATCCGAATCGAAGATGACATTGTGATCACGGAAGAGGGCATTGAGAATCTCACCGACAGCGTTGTGAAAGAAGCCGATGAGATTGAAGCACTGATGGCGGCGGCAAAACAGGCATGACAATTCTGATTGCCGGAGGCGGCATGACCGGGGCGACGCTGGCGCTGGCGATCTCCCATCTCACCCAGGGCACACTGCCGGTAACGCTGATTGAAAGCAGTGAGCCAGGCAGCCGGGCGCATCCCGGTTTTGACGGCCGCGCTATTGCCCTCGCGGCCGGAACCTGCCAGCAACTGGCGGATATCAACCTGTGGCAGCGCATTGCCAGTTGTGCCACGCCGATTACCCATATCCATGTCTCCGATCGCGGTCACGCGGGCTTTGTGTCACTGGCGGCGGCTGATTATGACATTCCGGCGCTGGGGCAGGTTGTCGAGCTGTTTGATGTCGGTCAGCGGCTGTTTGCGGAACTGAAAAAAGCGCCAGGCGTGACGCTGCGCTGTCCTGCACGCGTTACCCAGGCTCACCGAAGCGAACAGCAGGTTGAGGTGACACTGGACAGTGGCGAACAACTCAGCGGCAAGCTGCTGGTGGCCGCCGATGGCACGCGCTCTGCACTGGCCGCCTCGTGCGGCATTCAGTGGCAAAGAGACGAGTATCAGCAGCTCGCGGTAATTGCCAATGTCTCCACTGCGCTGCCCCATCAGGGCCGGGCTTTCGAGCGTTTCACCGAGCATGGCCCGCTGGCGCTGCTGCCGATGTCTGGCAACCGTCTCTCGCTGGTCTGGTGTCATCCGCTTTCGCAGCGCGAACGCATTGAGCAGTGGAGCGAGGCTGAATTCCTGAGTCAGCTGCAGCGTGCCTTTGGCTGGCGGCTGGGCAAATTTACTCACACGGGTCAGCGAGAATACTACCCGCTGGCGCTACACCGGGCGATGTCGCCGGTGACGCATCGTGTGGCGGTGGTGGGCAATGCAGCCCAGACGCTGCATCCGATTGCCGGGCAGGGTTTCAATCTTGGCCTGCGCGATGTGATGTCGCTGGCTGAAACGCTGGCAGCCGCCCATCGTCAACAGCAGGATCCCGGCAGCTATACCGTGCTGCATCATTACCTGCAGCGTCGTCAGCCCGATCGCGCCGCCACTATCGGCATCACCGACGGACTGGTGCGCGTTTTTGCAAACCAGTATGGTCCACTGGTGGCAGGACGTAACCTGGGCCTGCTGGCAATGGATCATCTGCCGTGGCTACGAAATCAACTGGCTGAGCGTACGCTTGGCTGGGTTAAGCGTTAATAAAGAGGCTCAGATGCAAACTTTTGATGTGGTGATCGCCGGTGGCGGTATGGTGGGGCTGGCGGTGGCCTGCGGCTTGCAGGGCAGCGGACTGCGCATCGCCGTGCTGGAAAAATCGCCGGAGCCACCGCTGGCGCTGAGTGCGTCACCGTCGATTCGCGTGTCGGCGATAAATGCCGCCAGCGAAAGGCTGCTGCAGAAGCTGGATGTCTGGTCGACCATTCTTTCGCTGCGCTGCTGCGCATATCACGGCATGGAAGTGTGGGATAAGGACAGCTTTGGCTCCATCGCTTTTGATGATGAGCAGCAGGGCTTGTCACATCTGGGCCATATCATCGAAAACCCGGTGATTCACACTGCGCTCTGGCAACGTGCCAGCGCCTGCAGCGACGTGACGATAATGGCACCTTCGCAGTTACAGCAGGTGGCATTTGGTGACAACGAAGCCTTTGTTACGCTGCAGGATGGCAGCATGTTAAGCGCGCGATTACTGATTGCCGCTGACGGTGCTAACTCCTGGCTGCGTAATAAAGCTGACATTCCGCTGACTTTCTGGGATTACGATCACCGTGCGTTAGTGGCTAACGTCCGCACTGAGAAGCTGCACGACGCGGTGGCCCGCCAGGTGTTCCACGGCGACGGTATTCTGGCTTTCCTGCCGATGCAGGATCCGCATCTGAGCTCCATCGTCTGGTCGCTCTCGCCACAGGAAGCGAGCCGTCTGGAAACCATGCCGGAAGCGCTGTTCAATCAGCAACTCTCAGTGGCGTTTGATATGCGCCTCGGCCTGTGCCAGCTGGAAAGCGAGCGCAAATCGTTCCCGCTGGTAGCGCGCTATGCCCGCAACTTTGCGGCACACCGTCTGGCGCTGGTGGGCGATGCGGCTCACACCATTCATCCGCTGGCGGGGCAGGGCGTAAACCTTGGCTTTATGGATGCCGCCGAGTTGATTGGCGAGATTCGCCGTCTGCATCAGCAGGGCAAAGATATTGGTCAGCATCTCTATCTGCGTCGCTACGAGCGCAGCCGTAAACACAGCGCCGCAATGATGCTGGCAGGCATGCAGGGCTTCCGGGAGATGTTCGCCGGCAATAATCCGGCGAAAAAACTGCTGCGTGACGTCGGTCTGAAGCTGGCTGATCGTCTGCCAGGGGTAAAACCTATGATGCTGAAGCAGGCGATGGGCCTGAATGATTTACCCGCCTGGCTTCGCTAAATTCTCGCCTTTTGATAAGCCAGCGTCTGCTGGCTTTTTTTATGTCTGAATCCCTCTGCACCACCAAAAGGCAATGCTGCACCAGTCCGGGTCTTCGTTTGATTTATTCTAATTTTGCGAGCAATTTCGCATTACTTTTTCTCATTCCTCTCTTTGCGGGTAGCGGGATTTTTTTAACATCCTGAACGCCTTGCCGCATAAATTTGCTGTGTATATTTAAATTACCTGCATTTATTGCGCGATTAATCACAAAATTGCAGTTTTTTATCCTGTCACCGGCGGTTTCTGGTTAGGCTGTGCATCTGCGTTCGACCCCGGTTTTCTTATGGTTAATCGTCAGATTCGGTGGTAACGTCAGTCGTAAGAGAACGTTTGCGTCGGTACTCAATTCCGACGCACTTTTGCCCTCACTCGCTTCTGCACAGGATGGTTATGACTCAGCAAACACCTCTGTTTGAACAGCATCAGGCCTGCGGTGCCCGCATGGTGGATTTTCATGGCTGGATGATGCCATTGCACTATGGCTCCCAGATGGATGAACATCATGTGGTGCGCACTGACGCCGGGATGTTTGATGTCTCTCACATGACCATCGTCGACCTGACAGGACCGCGTACCCGCGAATTCCTGCGCTACCTGCTGGCGAATGATGTGGCAAAACTGACGCAGCCGGGCAAAGCGCTCTACACCGGGATGCTGAATGCGTCGGGTGGCGTCATTGACGATTTGATTGTTTACTTTATGAGCGAATCGTTCTTCCGGCTGGTGGTGAACTCCGCAACCCGTGAAAACGATCTCGCCTGGATCACGCAACATGCGCAGGGTTATGGCATTACGCTGACGGAACGCGATGACCTGGCGCTGATTGCTGTGCAGGGTCCGCAGGCGCAGCAGAAAGCGCAGACGCTGTTCAGCGAGGAGCAGCGTCAGGCTGTGGCTGGCATGAAGCCGTTTTTTGGTGTGCAGTCAGGTGACCTGTTTATCGCGACCACCGGTTACACCGGCGAAGCGGGATATGAAATTGCGATGCCCGCCGGTGAGGCAGCCGATTTCTGGCAGCGCCTGCTGGCAGCTGGCGTAAAACCTGCCGGACTGGGCGCACGCGACACACTGCGCCTGGAAGCCGGAATGAATCTTTATGGTCAGGAGATGGACGAAGGCGTTTCACCGCTGGCCGCCAACATGGGCTGGACGGTGTGCTGGGAACCTTCTGACCGCGATTTCATTGGCCGGGAAGCGCTGGAACTGCAGCGTGAACGAGGCACAGAAAAGCTGGTGGGGCTGATCCTCACAGAAAAAGGGGTGCTGCGTAACGGCCAGCCGGTGCGTTTCACCGATGACCAGGGGCAGCCACAGAAGGGGATCATTACCAGTGGTTCTTTCTCACCGACGCTGGGTTGCAGCATCGCCCTGGCGCGCGTACCGGCCTCGGTCGGCAGCACCGCCATCGTTGAGATCCGTAACCGCCAGATGCCCGTCCAGGTTACTCGTCCCGTTTTTGTCCGCGCCGGTAAACCGGTCGCTCAGTAAATTTTATTCAGGAGAAATGGCCAATGAGCAATGTGCCGAATACGTTGAAGTACCGCGACAGCCACGAATGGGTGCGCAAAGAATCCGATGGCAGCTACACCGTGGGTATTACTGAACATGCGCAGGAGTTACTGGGCGACATGGTATTTGTCGATCTGCCTGAAGTGGGCGCGACGTTTGCCGCCGGTGAAGAGTGCGCTGTGGCAGAGTCCGTTAAAGCGGCGTCAGATATCTATGCGCCAATTAGCGGTGAGATTGTGGCGGTCAACGATGCCCTGACTGACTCACCGGAGCAGGTCAACAGTGAGCCTTATGACGGCGGCTGGTTATTTAAAATCAAAGCCAGCGACGCGTCTGAAATCGACACGCTGCTGGATGCGGATGCTTATAAAGCCTCCATCGACGAGTAATCGTCAGGCGGCCTCAGACAGAGGCCGCAGATTTCTGTTTGCTCTCCGGTTCCCCCAGCCCGATTCAGGATTTACTGCTAATGACTCAGACTCTCAGCCAGCTTGAACACAACGGTGCATTCATTGAGCGCCATATCGGTCCTTCACCTGAGCAGCAGGCGCAGATGCTTGACGCGATTGGTGCCCGTTCGCTGGACGCGTTAATCAGCACGATTGTGCCGGCAGACATTCAGCTGCCGGGCCCACCCGCCGTTGGCGAAGCCGCGACTGAACAGCAGGCGCTGGCCGAACTGAAAGCCATTGCCAGTCAGAATCTGCGTTACAAATCCTGGATTGGTATGGGATACAGCGCGGTCATCACTCCGCCGGTTATCCTGCGTAATATGCTGGAAAATCCGGGCTGGTACACTGCCTATACCCCGTATCAGCCTGAAGTCTCGCAGGGCCGCCTGGAAGCACTGCTGAACTTCCAGCAGCTGACGCTGGATCTTACCGGCATGGATATTGCGTCCGCCTCTTTGCTGGATGAAGCCACGGCTGCAGCCGAAGCGATGGCGATGGCAAAACGCGTCAGTAAGCTCAAAAACGCCAATAAATTCTTCATTGCCGACGATATTCATCCGCAGACGCTGGATGTGGTCCGGACTCGTGCAGAGACATTCGGTTTTGAACTGATCATCGACAGCGCCGACAAGGCAGCGGATCACGACGACCTGTTTGGTGTGCTGCTGCAACAGGTGGGAACGACAGGCAACGCGCACGATTACAGCGCGCTGATTGCCGGGCTGAAAGCACGCAAAGTCGTGGTCAGCGTGGCGGCAGACTTTATGTCGCTGGTGTTACTGGAAGCGCCAGGCAAACAGGGCGCAGACATTGTTTTTGGTTCTGCTCAGCGCTTCGGCGTGCCGATGGGTTACGGCGGTCCGCACGCAGCCTTCTTCGCCAGCCGCGACGAGCATAAACGTTCTATGCCAGGCCGCATCATCGGTGTGTCACGTGATGCCGCAGGCAACACAGCACTGCGCATGGCGATGCAGACCCGTGAACAACATATCCGTCGTGAAAAGGCTAATTCCAACATCTGTACGTCGCAGGTGCTGCTGGCAAACATTGCGGGTCTCTATGCGGTTTTCCACGGCCCGGCTGGTCTGAAACGTATTGCCTCACGCATTCACCGCTTCACCAGCATCCTGGCAGCCGGACTGCAGCAGGGCGGCCTGAAACTGCGCCATCAGCACTGGTTCGATACGCTGACGGTGGAAGTGGCGGATAAAGCCGCTGTGCTGAACCGCGCTCTGTGCTTTGGTGTTAACCTGCGCAGCGACATCCATAATGCCGTTGGCATCACGCTGGATGAAACCACCTGCCGCGAAGATATTCTGGCGTTGTTTGCTATTCTGCTGGGTGATGAACATGGCCAGGATCTGGAAAAACTCGACAGCGAAGTCGCTAGTGAAAGCCACGCGATTCCTGCTGGCCTGCAGCGTCACAGCGAGATCCTGACCCATCCGGTGTTCAACCGTCATCACAGCGAAACCGAGATGATGCGTTATATGCACAGCCTTGAGAAAAAGGATCTGGCGCTGAATCAGGCGATGATCCCGCTCGGATCCTGCACCATGAAGCTCAACGCTGCCGCTGAGATGATCCCGATCACCTGGCCGGAGTTTGCTGAGCTGCATCCATTCTGCCCGGCTGAACAGGCTACCGGCTATCTGCAGATGATCGGCCAGCTGTCGCAGTGGCTGGTGCAGCTCACCGGCTATGATGCACTCTGCATGCAGCCTAACTCTGGCGCGCAGGGGGAATATGCCGGGCTGCTGGCGATCCGCCGCTATCACGAAAGTCGCGGCGAGGGCGATCGTCATCTCTGTCTGATCCCGAGTTCGGCACACGGTACGAACCCGGCCTCAGCCCAGATGGCGGGCATGGACGTGGTCGTGGTCGCGTGCGACAAACAGGGCAACATCGACCTTGGCGACCTGCGTGAAAAGGCGGCGCAGGCGGGCGACAAACTTTCCTGTATCATGGTGACTTATCCATCTACCCACGGCGTCTATGAAGAGACCATCCGCGAAGTGTGCCAGATCGTGCATCAGTACGGCGGTCAGGTGTATCTGGATGGCGCGAACATGAATGCGCAGGTCGGCATCACCACGCCAGGCTACATCGGCGCAGATGTCTCGCACCTCAATCTGCACAAAACCTTCTGCATTCCGCACGGCGGTGGTGGTCCGGGTATGGGACCGATTGGCGTGAAAGCGCACCTGGCTCCCTTTGTTCCGGGGCACAGCGTGGTGCAGATCGACGGTGTACTGACGCAGCAGGGCGCGGTCTCCGCAGCGCCGTTTGGCAGCGCCTCTATTCTGCCGATTAGCTGGATGTACATTCGCATGATGGGCGCCGAAGGGCTGAAACAGGCCAGTTCGGTCGCGATTCTGAATGCTAACTATATTGCCAGCCGCCTGCAGTCTGCTTATCCGGTGCTCTATACCGGCCGCGATGGCCGTGTGGCGCACGAATGTATTCTCGACATCCGTCCGCTGAAAGAGCAAACCGGCATCAGCGAGCTGGATATTGCTAAGCGCCTGATCGATTACGGATTCCATGCGCCGACCATGTCCTTTCCGGTGGCGGGCACGCTGATGGTGGAGCCGACCGAGTCAGAGAGCAAAATCGAACTGGATCGCTTTATTGACGCAATGCTGGCGATCCGTATGGAGATTGACCGGGTGGCGGCAGGGGAATGGCCGCTGGACGACAACCCACTGGTTAATGCGCCACATACCCAGCTGGAAATCGTCAGTGAATGGTCACATCCTTACAGCCGTGAACTGGCTGTCTTCCCGGCGGGCAGCCATAACAAATACTGGCCGACAGTAAAACGCCTGGATGATGTGTTTGGCGACCGCAATCTGTTCTGCTCCTGCGTGCCGATGAGCGATTATCAGTAATCTCCCTACGGGCAAGCGTTAATCATCAGGGGCCGATTCGTCGGCCCTTTTTTATGGAGAATCAGCATGAAACTGGCACTGGTTACGGGTGGCAGCCGCGGTATCGGGCGGGCCACGTCACTGTTACTGGCAGCCCGGGGTTATCGGGTTGCAGTGAACTATCGTCAGCGCGAGGCCGAAGCGCAACAGCTGGTGGCCCAGATCCAGCAGCAGGGCGGTGAAGCCTTTGCGGTTCAGGCGGATATCAGTGATGAAGCGCAGGTGATGGCGATGTTTGCGCAGCTCGACAAGGACTCTTTGCCGCTGGCGTTGCTGGTGAACAACGCCGGGATTCTGTTTCAGCAATGCCGCACCGAACAGCTTGAGGCGGCGCGACTGCAAAAGGTCTTTGCGACCAACGTCATCGGATCCTTTCTCTGCTGTCGTGAGGCGGTTAAGCGGATGGGCACGCATCACGGCGGTCAGGGCGGCGCGATTGTAAACGTCTCGTCGGCCGCGTCGCGTACCGGTGCGCCTGGCGAATATGTTGATTACGCCGCCTCAAAAGGGGCGATGGATACGCTGACCAAAGGATTGTCGCTGGAAGTGGCGCAGCAGGGGATTCGGGTCAATGGCGTACGTCCGGGATTTATCTATACAGAGATGCATGCCGATGGTGGAGAGCCGAGCAGGGTGGACAGGCTTGCCAGCGCAATTCCGATGGGGCGCGGCGGTGAGGCAGAAGAGGTGGCGGAAGCGATTGTCTGGCTGGCCAGCGATGCGGCCTCATATGTCACCGGCAGCATCATTGACGCTGCCGGTGGTCGTTAACTAGCTTCGAAGCTTATGCGGCTTCAGGAATCAGAGGTTTTCGCCGTTGCTGGCGATAACCTGCTGATACCAGCTGAAGCTTTTCTTCTTCGCACGAGAAAAGTCGCCGCTGCCATCATCGTTTTTATTCACATGAATAAAGCCGTAGCGCTTATCGTACTGGCCGGTGGTAAAAGAGACGCAATCCAGGCAACCCCATGGTGTGTAGCCCATTAAATCCACACCATCATACGCTACGGCTTTCTTCATCTCTTCGATGTGCGCACGCAGGTAGTCGATGCGGTAATCATCTTCAATCAGCCCGTCAGCGCCGGGCTTATCGATCGCACCAAAGCCGTTTTCGACAATAAACAGCGGCTTCTGGTAACGCTCGTAGATCTCGTTCATGGCATAACGCAGGCCGACCGGATCAATCTGCCAGCCCCAGTCTGACGCTTTCACATGCGGGTTTTTCACCACACCTTCAAAGCCGGTGATCGGATCGTCAACGCCGCTGGCATCGCTCTTCACGGCGTTGCTCATGTAGTAGCTGAAACCGACATAGTCTGCACAGCCCTGGCGCAGCGTCTCAGCATCGTCCGCTTCCATCTGAATGTCATAACCTTTACGTGCCCACTCCCTGAGCGTGTAGGCCGGATAGTAGCCACGCATCTGCACGTCACTGAACACATAGCGCTGATGCATCGACTCCTGCGCCAGCACCACATCGTCCGGGTGGCAGGAGAACGGGTAGACAGGGACCATGGCGATCATGCAGCCAATCTGGAAGTCAGGATTGATGTCGTGACCGAGCTTCACCACTTTAGCGCTGGCAACAAACTGGTGGTGCATGACCTGATACATTGCCTGTTCAGGTTTCTCATGCTCGGTAAAGATCACACCTGAACAGCAGTAACCAAACAGCGGATACTGCCAGTTGCGCTGGTTGTTGATCTCGTTAAAGGTCATCCAGTATTTCACTTTGTTCTTATAGCGGTTCAGCACCACTTCGCTGAAGCGCACAAAGAAGTCGACCACTTTGCGGTTGTGCCAGCCGCCATACTCTTTGACCAGGTGATAAGGCATTTCGAAGTGCGAAAGCGTGATGACCGGTTCAATGCCATACTTCAGCAGTTCATCAAACAGATCGTCATAGAATTGCAGGCCCGCTTCATTAGGCTGCTGCTCATCTCCGTTGGGGAAGATGCGGGTCCAGGCAATGGAGGTGCGGAAGCATTTAAAGCCCATCTCGGCAAACAGCGCGATATCCTGTTTATAATGAGAATAAAACTCCACGCCTTTGTGGTTCGGGTAGAAATGACCAGGCTGTACGCCGTCGGTGATCACGCGGTCAACGCCGTGTGAACCGCCGGTCAGCACGTCAGCAATGCTGACGCCTTTGCCGCCCTGATCCCAGCCACCTTCAACCTGATGCGCCGCGACCGCACCGCCCCAAAGAAAGCCTTTTGGTAACTGCAATTCTGCACTCATGCTTTACTCCATTACGGATATTGAAATTGAGCTGAGTGTAGCAAGGCAATATTGAAAGTCACGATATAACAGCGCGCCTGGAATTACGTTTGTTACATCCAGAAAACAGGCTGTTTTATTTCCCCAGCTGGCGGCCTATTGCTTCAATAATATAGGTCACCGGTACCTGAGTGGTAATGTCAGAATTGTCGGCCATGCGAATAATCGGCACGTGATAGCAGAGGTTAAAATCACCAATCTTCGCCAGAGAGCAGCTTTCCGTATTCGTTATCGCAATGATTTTGCACTTCTTCAGGCTGAACTGACTGGCAATGCGCAGGATCTCTTCCGTTTCGCCGGAGACCGATAAAATAATGGCGACGGTATTTTCATACAGGTCAGTGCTGACCGGATAGTAGGGGTCGTCAATGGCGTGACTGAATTTACCGAGGTTAGAGAAAAATCGCGCGCCATATTTTGCCAGACTGCCGGAGGTGCCGACGCCAATAAAGAAAACCCGATCCGCCTGATTAATTTTCTGCGCAGCCTGCGTGATGAGCTGTTCAAACTCCGGGTTATTAATGCTCTTGAAAAAACTCAGCATTTCACTGACGCCCGCCGTGTTGAGCAGCGGTGCACTCTGTTGTTCGCTTAAGCGCAGGCGGATGCGGAACTCTGACCAGCCTTCACAATCCATCTTGCGGCAGAAGCGCAGCACGGTGGTGGTGGAGACGGCAGCCTGCTCAGCCAGCTCGCGAATCGTCATATAGCTGACGCCCTCGCGGTGCTTAATGATGAATTGATAGACCTGCATTTCCAGATCGTTAAGGCGGGCGAGATCGCGATGCGAAAACATGAATGACTCATTGAACAGTTGACCGAAGGTCAGTTTACCAGATTCAGTACGTGGTTTAAGGGATAGTGAATTTCTGTGAGCATTTTTAGCGTACACGTGTACACTGAAAAAATTATTGGCTACGCTGGGTAACAGTGACTACTGCTATGGAGCTGTTCAGGAAACTAATATGACCACCACACTCTCTCAAAAACATCGACCCTCTGCGGGCTATTCCATCACCGAGGAGATTGCCAACAGTATCAGTCACGGTCTTGGCTGCCTGTCTGGCATCGTCGGGCTGGTGCTGATGCTCCATCAGGCCACTGAGAGGCAGGCTGACACCATCACCTTTATCAGCTACAGCCTCTATGGCGGCAGCATGATTTTGCTGTTTCTGGCCTCAACGCTCTATCACGCGATCCCGGATGGGCCCGCCAGACCCTGGCTGAAAAAGCTCGATCACTGTGCCATCTATCTGCTGATTGCGGGGACCTATACGCCGTTTCTGCTGGTCGGATTGAGGACGACCCTGGCGTATGGGTTAATGGCGGTGATCTGGGGGCTGGCGCTGGCGGGTATTGTGTTCAAGCTCACGATTGCACATCGCTTTAAAGCGCTGTCGCTGGTGACCTATCTCTGCATGGGGTGGCTGTCGCTGATTGTGGTTTATCAGCTGGCGATGATTCTGCCACCGGGCTGCATCTGGCTGCTGGCCGCAGGCGGAATTATCTATTCGCTTGGAGTGATTTTCTATGTGGCACGCCGCATTCCCTTTAACCACGCCATCTGGCATTTGTTTGTGCTGGGCGGCAGTCTCTGCCACTTCTGCGCCATCTATTTTTATGTGCGCTGAGTAGCTTGCGGCATGGCCCTTCCGTTAATGAAAGGGCCATGCGGTTACATCACTCTTCAGCCAGCGAGTAGGGCAGCGGCTGAATGGTCAGATGCCCGCCTTCGTCACCTTCAACCCGCAGCACGCTGTCCGGCTCCAGATCGTTATTCAGCACTACCTGAATCCAGCTGATTCCATCATCTAACTGCACCGCAGCCAGCACGCTGCCGGTACGACGCCAGCGCTCACCCATCTGTATCTCCAGCGGAGCATTGGCTTCGGGCAGATGACTTGCCTGACCCGCCAGCCAGTAGAGCGCGCGTTTATTGGCACCGCGATATTTCGCTCTGGCGACCATCTCCTGACCGGCATAGCAGCCCTTTTTGAAGCTGATAGCATCCAGCGCCTGCAGGTTGGTGGCCTGAGGAATAAACTGCACACTGGTGGCCGGATCGATTACCGGAATGCCCGCTTCAATGTCCAGCGCCAGCCACTGCTGACTGTCATTGAACTGCGCATCATCGTTGAGCTTCTGCTTCAGGGTTTCTGCCATAGCCTGCGAGGTAACAATCAGAAAACGTTCGGCGGGATGGGCAAACCACAGCAGCGTGGTTTCTCCCTGCTGCACGACCGGTTTCTCACTGTTGGGCAGGCTATCAAACAGATTCGCCAGCGCGGCGCGGGCCTGAAAACCGGCCAGGCCCAGCAACACGGACTCATCGTCAGCTGCCATCGTCACTTTCGAAAACACCGCGTATTTTTTTAACTCAGTCAGCTGGGTGTCGCGCAGTTCACGGCGGATCACGTAGACGTAGCCTTCGCCGCGATGGAACAGGCGCATATTGCTCCACATTTTGCCTTTGGCATCGCAGTGTGCGGCGGGCGAATGGTGGTCTGCATCCAGCGCCGCGACATCCAGCGTTAGCTGACCCTGCAGGTAAGCGGTACTGTCAGCACCGGTAACGGAAACCAGCGCCCAGCTATCCAGTGACATCAGGGTTAATGGCAGACGAGACGACGCGGCAGGCTGGCGCGGCGGTAAAGTAAAAGTGGGCATGGAGATATCCTGTATTAGAAGGTTCATCCGGAACATTGTCTTCAATGTTAAAAGAGCCGACTGGCAATGCAACCTGTTTACGGAAAACGGCGCACAAAAGGCGTGATAACCCTGAAAAGCTACAATCTGAAATGTGGCAGGTTGCACAGCCTGCGACGCTGCGCCTGCGAGCTGCATTAAACCAGGTTACACTAGCGGCCACGTTGTGAATTGTGGAAATTGATGCATGGATATTAATGATAAATCACGTATTCAGTGGGCTTGCCGTCGCGGCATGCTGGAACTGGATGTGGCTATTATGCCGTTCTTCAAATTTGAGTATGACACGCTTAATGACACTGATAAGCAGGTCTTTGTTAACCTGCTGAAGAGTGACGATCCTGACCTGTTTAACTGGCTGATGAATCACGGTGAGCCAAAAGATCCAGAGCTTAAGCGGATGGTGAATTTGATCCAGCAGCGTAACCATGATCGCGGCCCCGTGGCAATGTAAGCTGCAGCCCTCCCGCATGGCGTGCGGATGTCTGTGCGCCTGGCTGGTGGCAGCCGTGACTGGCGTCGCGTTGATGACGCTGCCGGTGGGCGGCTGGCTGATTAAAGTGCCGGTTATTCTGTTGTTGCTGGCTGAAGGCTGGTGCAGCTTCCGACGATTGCGTCAGCGGCACGGTGAGTTACAGCGGGAAGGCGGTCATTGCTGGATCTGGCAGGGAAAACGCTGGCGACCGACCCAGCCGCTGCGCTGGTTACCGATTGGCGTCTTGCTGGTGGCCAGGAGTGAAAAGGGCGCTACGCTGCGATGGTGGCTGATGCGGGACAATATGCAGCCCGGCGAATGGCGAGCATTACGCGCCTGCTGTTTCAGCAAAGCGCGGCATTAACGGCAACAGGGCAGACTATTATCTGCAGGCATCTGCAGGCGCTCGGGTTCTACAGCGGCAATCCAGAGCACGGAATCGTTCAGAGCAGTGCAGCGGTTTCGGTTAATACCTGCTCGCACCACTGCTCAACGCGCTCATCGGTGACCTCGAACTGATTCACATCATCCAGCGCCAGACCCACAAATTGCGAGCCATCGGCACTCAGCGGTTTAGGACTGGTGAACTCATAGCCCGCAAGCGGCCAGTAGCCGACAAACCGCACGCCCATGGGCTGCAGCAAATCGTGCAGCATGCCGAGCGCATCTAAAAACCACTCGCCATAGCCAATCTGATCGCCCATGCCATACAGCGCAACAATCTTGTTTTGCAGATTCAGCGCGGGCAGTTGCGTCCAGATCGCCTCCCAGTCCTCCTGCAACTCACCGAAATCCCAGGTCGGGATGCCCATGATCAGCAAATCGTACTGTTCCATCAGGCGTGGGTCGTCATCTTTCACGTTATGCAGCGTCACTAACTCTTCGCCAATAAAATCGCGAATTTTCTCCGCTACAATTTCGGTGTAACAGGTACTTGAACCGTAAAAAAGACCGATTTTCATGCAGATAACACTCTGTAAATACTGACTTTGGCGCAATTGTACCAGAAGCGCTGCTGAATCAGGCATAATGAGCATGATTTTACACCAGACGGCGGAGACAACGTGCAGGACAGCGATCTGACAGAACAGTTTCTTGATGCGCTCTGGATTGAACGCAATCTGGCGCAGAATACTCTCTCCTCTTATCGTCAGGATCTTCAGACACTGACCGGCTGGCTGGCGCATCACCAGCTGACGCTGCTCAGCGTGACGCCGCTCGATCTGCAGCAGTTCCTGGCCGAACGGCTGGAGGGCGGTTACAAAGCGACCAGCTCAGCGCGGTTGCTCAGCGCCATGCGTCGACTGTTCCAGTATCTTTATCGCGAAAAGCTGCGACCGGACGATCCGAGCGCGCTGCTGTCCGCGCCAAAACTACCGCAGCGTTTGCCGAAAGATCTCAGTGAAGCGCAGGTCGAACGACTTTTACAGGCGCCGAATATCGATATTCCGCTGGAGCTGCGCGACAAAGCAATGCTGGAGCTGCTCTACGCCACCGGCCTGCGTGTCTCCGAACTGATTGGCCTGACGCTCAGCGACATCAGCCTGCGGCAGGGCGTTGTCCGGGTTATCGGTAAAGGCGATAAAGAGCGGCTGGTGCCTTTAGGTGAAGAAGCGGTTTACTGGCTGGAGCAATATATGGAACATGGTCGTCCGTGGCTGCTCAATGGGCAGACGCTGGACGTGATGTTTCCCAGCAATCGGGCGCAGCAGATGACGCGCCAGACCTTCTGGCATCGCATCAAGCATTACGCCACGCTGGCGGGGATCGACAGCGAAAAGTTATCGCCGCATGTAATGCGTCATGCCTTTGCGACCCATCTGCTGAACCACGGTGCGGATCTGCGTGTCGTACAGATGCTGCTGGGACATAGCGATCTCTCCACCACCCAAATTTATACGCACGTCGCCACTGAGCGCCTGCGTCAGTTGCATCAACAACACCATCCGCGAGCCTGATTCGCGGCCATAAGGATAAAAATGAACAAGCATTTTGCCATGCTGGCCCTGTTAGCCAGCGCCTTTTCCGGTCTCGCACAGGCCGATGACAGCGCCATTCAGCAATCCCTTAAAAAACTCGGTCTGAACCAGACGGAGATCACTCCATCCCCGCTGCCTGGCTTTAAAACCGTGCTGTCGGAAAGCGGCGTGCTCTATGTTACCGATGACGGTAAACATATGATCCAGGGCCCGCTCTATGACGTCAGCGGCAAACAGCCGGTCAACGTCACCAACCAGCTGCTGGATAAAAAAGTCGAGGCGCTGGTGCCGGAGATGATCGTCTACAAAGCCCCGAAAGAGCAGCATGTGATCACCGTCTTCACCGACATCACCTGTGGTTACTGCCACAAGCTGCACGAGCAGATGGCCGACTACAATGCGCTGGGCATTACCGTGCGCTACATGGCGTTTCCGCGAGAGGGACTGAATGGTCAGATCGAACCGGCAATGAAGGCGATCTGGTGCAGCGCTGACCGCAATAAAGCGTTTGATGAGGCGATGAAAGGCAATGCGCCGAAGATGGCCGCACCAGACAGCTGCAAAATCGATATTTCTCAGCATTACAAACTGGGCGTGCTGTTTGGCATTCAGGGCACCCCTGCGATGCTGACTGACACCGGCATGATGATTCCGGGTTATCAGTCGCCGCAGGAGCTGAAGCAGGTGCTGGACAATCAGAAGCGTGGTGGTTAATCGGTGGTAAAACAGGAAGTGGAACTGCGTCGCCGTGAGGTGACGGTTGACGATGCGCTACCGGCCACGCTGCCGCCTTTGCTGAAGCGGCTCTATCTCCAGCGCGGCGTGCGTGACGCCGCCGAGCTGGAGCGCGGTGCGAAAAACCTGCTGCCGTACCAGTCATTAAGCGGGATAGAGAGTGCAGTGGAACTGCTGCATCAGGCGCTGCTGGATGGGCGTCGCATTATGGTAGTGGGCGACTTTGATGCCGATGGTGCGACCAGTACCGCGCTGACGGTCATGGCGCTGCGCAGCATGGGCGGTGGCAACGTGCAGTATCTGGTGCCTAACCGCTTTGAAGATGGTTATGGCCTTAGCCCGGAAGTGGTTGAGCAGGCGCGTGCGCGCGGTGCGGCGATGATCCTGACGGTCGATAACGGCATCTCCTCCCACGCTGGCGTTGATTTTGCTCATCAGCACGGGATTCCGGTGCTGATTACCGACCACCATCTGCCCGGCGAGACGTTACCCGCCGCTGAGGCGATCGTGAATCCTAATCTGCCGGACTGCAACTTTCCCTCGCGCGCGCTGGCGGGCGTGGGCGTCGCGTTCTATCTGATGCTGGCGCTGCGCGCCCATCTGCGCACTAAGGGATGGTTTGGCACCACCCGCACGGAACCGAATCTGGCGGAGATGCTGGATCTGGTCGCGCTTGGCACGGTAGCCGATGTGGTGCCGCTCGACGTCAATAACCGCATTCTGGTGTGGCAGGGGCTCAGCCGCATTCGTGCCGGAAAATGCCGGCCAGGCATCCGCGCGCTGCTGGAGATTGCTAATCGCGATGCCCGTCAGCTGGCGGCCAGCGATCTCGGCTTTGCGCTGGGACCACGACTCAACGCCGCGGGCCGGCTCGACGATATGTCGGTGGGCGTTGCGCTGTTAATGACCGACGATCTCAGCCAGGCGCGCATGCTGGCCAGCGAACTGGACGCGCTAAACCAGACGCGTAAAGAGATCGAGCAGGGCATGCAGAGCGAAGCGCTGGCGCTGTGTCAGGCGCTGGAGCGCGAGCAGCGCGATCTGCCGCTGGGGCTGGCCTTCTATCATCCCGAATGGCATCAGGGCGTGGTGGGGATTCTGGCATCACGTCTTAAAGAGCGCTTCCATCGTCCTGTTATTGCCTTTGCGCCAGCGGGCGACGGCACGCTGAAAGGCTCGGGCCGCTCGATTGCCGGACTGCATCTGCGCGATGCGCTGGAGCGTCTGGATACCCTGAATCCTGGTCTGATGCTAAAGTTTGGCGGTCACGCCATGGCAGCCGGCTTATCGCTGGAAACCGCACGCTACGAGGAGTTTCGTCAGCGCTTTGCCGATCTGGTCGGTGAGTGGCTGGATGGCGAATCGCTGCAGGGCATCATCTGGTCAGATGGCGCGTTACAGCCGCAGGAGTTTTCCCTGCAGACCGCAGAAATGTTGCGCGAAGCCGGGCCCTGGGGCCAGGCGTTTCCGGAACCCGCTTTTGACGGCAAATTTAAGCTGCTGCAACAGCGGCTGGTGGGCGAGCGACACCTTAAAGTCATGGTCGAGCCGCTGGACGGCGGTCCGCTGATCGACGGTATCGCCTTTAATGTCGATACCACGCTGTGGCCCGACAGCAGCATTCGTCAGGTTGAGCTGGCCTATAAGCTGGATATCAATGAGTATCGTGGTAACCGCTCGGTGCAGCTGATTATCGACCATATCTGGCCGCTGAACTGAGTTAAACAGGGTGCGCGCGTCTCCGGTTACGACAGATGCGCGACCGCCCGATTATTTTCTGCGTTATTCTGCTGCGCGCGAGGATGTCACCGCGATCCGATAAGCAAATGCGACACGTCACGCAACCCCGGTATCAGCCCGCTGTCTCAGCGCTACAATCTGCCGCCAGTTTCGGGTAAACTTGTGCGTTAATTTTCCTGTCCCATCGAACATAAGAAAGACGCTAAAGCCATGTTTGAAATTAACCCGGTCAAAAACCGTATTCAGGACCTCAGTGAGCGCAGCGACGTTCTTCGGGGGTATCTTTGACTACGATGCCAAGAAAGAACGCCTCGAAGAAGTAAACGCCGAGCTGGAACAGCCCGATGTCTGGAACGAACCTGAGCGCGCTCAGGCGCTGGGCAAAGAGCGCTCCTCGCTGGAAGCGATCGTGCAGACGCTGGATCAGATGTCGCAGGGCCTGGAAGATGTGCAGGGTCTGCTTGAACTGGCTGTAGAAGCGGAAGACGAAGAGACCTTCGACGAAGCGGTTGCCGAGCTGGATGTCCTTGAGGGCAAGCTGGGTGAACTGGAATTCCGCCGCATGTTCTCTGGCGAGTATGACAGCGCCGACTGCTATATCGATCTGCAGGCGGGTTCCGGCGGCACCGAAGCGCAGGACTGGGCCAGCATGCTGATGCGTATGTATCTGCGTTGGGCCGAAGCGAAAGGCTTCAAAACTGAAATTATCGAAGAGTCTGAAGGTGAAGTTGCAGGCATCAAGTCTGTGACCATTCGCGTGTCAGGCGACTACGCTTTTGGCTGGTTACGCACCGAAACCGGCGTGCATCGCCTGGTGCGTAAGAGCCCGTTTGACTCCGGCGGCCGTCGTCACACCTCATTCAGCTCTGCCTTTATCTACCCGGAAGTGGATGACGATATTGATATCGACATCAACCCAGCCGATCTGCGCATTGACGTTTATCGTGCGTCGGGTGCGGGCGGCCAGCATGTTAACCGGACGGAATCTGCGGTACGTATTACCCATATTCCAACCGGTACTGTCACCCAGTGTCAGAATGACCGTTCTCAGCACAAGAACAAAGATCAGGCGATGAAGCAGATGAAAGCGAAGCTGTACGAGCTTGAGATGCAGAAGAAAAATGCTGAGAAACAGGCGCTGGAGGACAACAAGTCCGACATTGGCTGGGGAAGTCAGATCCGTTCTTACGTTCTTGATGATGCACGCATCAAAGATCTGCGCACCGGCGTAGAGACACGTAACACCCAGGCGGTGCTGGACGGCGATCTGGATCGATTCATTGAAGCTAGTTTAAAAGCAGGGTTATAGACATGTCTGAACAACAACCGCAGAGCGCTGATGCCGCCGTTGAGTTAAATAACGAACTGAAAACGCGCCGCGAAAAGCTGAGTGCGCTGCGTGCCAACGGTCTGGCGTTTCCCAACGACTTCCGTCGTGACAGCCTTTCAAACCAGCTGCTGGAAAGCTATGGCGAGAAGAGCAACGAAGAGCTGGAAGCGCTGGATATCGAAGTCAGCGTCGCCGGACGCATGATGACCCGCCGTATCATGGGTAAAGCCTCTTTCGTCACTCTGCAGGATGTGGGCGGCCGGATTCAGCTTTACGTCTCTCGTGACGATCTGGCTGAAGGCATCTACAACGAGCAGTTCAAGAAATGGGACCTCGGCGATATCCTGGGTGCGCGTGGCAAACTGTTCAGAACCAAGACCGGCGAACTGTCGATTCACTGTTCAGAACTGCGCCTGCTGACCAAAGCCCTGCGCCCGCTGCCGGACAAATTCCACGGCCTGGCCGATCAGGAAACCCGTTATCGTCAGCGTTACCTTGATCTGATCGCCAACGAAGAGTCACGCAACACCTTCAAAATTCGTTCGCAGATCATGGCCGGCATTCGCCAGTTCATGGTAGGCCGCGACTTTATGGAAGTGGAAACCCCGATGATGCAGGTGATCCCGGGCGGCGCCTCTGCGCGTCCGTTCATCACCCATCACAATGCGCTGGATATCGACATGTATCTGCGTATTGCACCAGAGCTTTACCTGAAGCGTCTGGTAGTGGGTGGCTTCGACCGCGTGTTCGAGATCAACCGTAACTTCCGTAACGAAGGTATTTCGCCACGTCATAACCCAGAGTTCACTATGATGGAACTCTATATGGCCTATGCGGATTACAAAGATCTGATCGAACTGACCGAAAGCCTGTTCCGTACTCTGGCGCAGGATGTGTTGGGCAGCGCGGTCGTGCCTTACGGTGAGCAGGAGTTTGATTTCGGCAAGCCGTTTGAAAAACTGACCATGCGTGAAGCGATCAAGAAATATCGTCCGGAAACGGATCTGGCCGATCTGGAAGACTTTGATAAAGCGGTGGCGATTGCACAATCCCTGCATATCAAAGTGGAGAAGAGCTGGGGTCTGGGCCGCGTCGTGACCGAGATCTTCGAAGAGACGGCAGAAGCGCATCTGATTCAGCCAACCTTCATCACTGAATATCCGGCTGAAGTCTCGCCACTCGCCCGTCGTAACGACGAGAATCCGGAAATCACCGATCGCTTTGAGTTCTTCATTGGCGGTCGTGAAATCGGTAACGGCTTCTCCGAGCTTAATGATGCGGAAGATCAGGCTGAGCGTTTCCTGCAGCAGGTGAATGCCAAAGATGCCGGTGACGACGAAGCGATGTTCTACGACGAAGACTATGTTACCGCGCTGGAACATGGCCTGCCGCCAACCGCCGGTCTGGGTATCGGGATTGACCGTATGGTGATGCTGTTTACTAACAGCCACACGATCCGCGATGTGATTCTGTTCCCGGCACTGCGTCCAGGCAGCAAGTAAGTCTGACTGTTCTCAGAAAAGGCCGGGCATACCGGCCTTTTTTATGTCTGCTGAAAGAGTATGGCCCGGTTCGCTATGAGATCGAGCCTGCTCAGGGAACACGGTCAGATCGGAAAGACGCAAAAGCCGTCATCCATGACCGCTCGGCCCGCGCCATCCCTGGCGCGGGACGCTTTCTTTTTCTGACCGTATTCCCTGCGCGCTTACTTTATCCGTTGCTGTCAGATGCACTCTGATTCGGCGTTGTCAGCACGAAAAAGGCCGGAAGTTCCGGCCTTTTTTACCACTGTCCATTCAGCACACATCAGGACTTGATCGCCTGATCCAGCCAGCTCTGAAAGCGGGAATAGGGCACATAGAGCGCAACGTTTTTATAGAGTGTCTTACCGCTGACATTGTCATTAATGTTATTGCTGTAGCCAATAATCACACCCGCCAGCGTATCATCAGAGGCGTTATAGACCGCGCCGCCTGACATCCCTTTCACCACACCCGCATTCGCAGCCACTACAACGCAGTCCGGCTTATTCCAGCTGTTCGCCAGCGTGGTATTAATCAGGTTTTGCCCGCTGGAGCTGACCGGCATGGCCGAAATAAAACTGTAGCCGTAGAGATTTACCTGGTCGCCGATATGGCTGTTACGAAAGCTGGGTGGCAGATTCATTTCGCTGTTTTTATGGTAGACCACGGCCAGATCGCATTGCGGATGCCAGGCTTTAACCCGGTAAAGAGAGAACTTCGCCACATGTGCAGCGGTCAGGCTGTACTCCGGCGTCAGCGGGATGGTGGTACCCAGCGTGCCTAAACCCAGCACGGTAGGAATGCCGGTCACGGTCATATCAACGCGTTTTTCCGCTTCTTTACTGTACTCATAATGCCCCACCGAGCAGCCAGTTAAGCCTAAAACCATTAAGGCTATGAGTCGTTGCATTCTCTCTCCCTGCGTCAGCAGTTGATTACATCACCTGGCAATTCATTAGGGATATATCGGCAACTTTAAGGATTTATTAATTAAATACGCATTAAAAAGCGTAATCGGTTCACGGAGAATGACAACCTGGACCGGGTTCGCCGGGGTCTTTCAGGTATGGTCCGCAGGCAGAGAAGGAAAGTTGCGACAGGCACAGCGACACGATTATTGCGGCCTCAGCAATAATCCTTTGCTGCATACAGGCTATGTCGTGCACCAGCGCTATGCTGTAATACTCACTGTGACGCAGATCAAATTTAATAAGCGTCGAGGGGCTGCGTGTCCGCGCGGTTCACCTGCAAATGAAACCGGGAGAGTGTTATGCCTGTAGCATTAATGGCGCTGGCGTTAAGTGCGTTTGCCATCGGAACCACCGAGTTTGTCATTATGGGATTGCTGCCGGAGGTGGCGCGTGACCTTCAGGTGTCGATTCCGTCGGCGGGCTGGCTGATCAGCGGCTATGCGCTGGGGGTAGCAATTGGTGCGCCGATTATGGCGTTGCTGACCGCCAGACTGCCGCGCAAAAAAACGCTGATTCTGCTGATGGTGATCTTTATTGTCGGCAACCTGCTGTGTGCGCTGGCTTACAACTATAACCTGCTGATGCTGGCCAGAATCGTTACCGCACTCTGCCACGGTGCCTTCTTCGGGATTGGCGCGGTGGTCGCCGCCAGTCTGGTGCCTGCCGGGCGTCAGGCTTCGGCTGTGGCACTGATGTTTACAGGGCTGACCTTAGCTAACGTGCTGGGCGTGCCGCTGGGAACCAGTTTCGGACAGATGTTTGGCTGGCGAGCGACCTTCTGGGGCGTGGCGGTGATCGGCGTGCTGGCGTTTATCGCGCTGATCGTCAGTCTGCCCAACAACAAACAGGAAAAACCGGTTCATCTGGCGAGTGAAATTGGCGCACTGGCCAACGGCAAACTGTGGCTGTCGCTGCTGATGACGGTGTGCTTTGCGGCGGCGATGTTTGCACTGTTCAGCTACATTGCGCCGCTATTGTTAGAGGTGACGGGCATTAGCGACCGCGGCGTCAGCTGGACGCTGTTCCTGATAGGTGCGGGCCTGACAGTTGGCAATATTCTCGGCGGTAAACTGGCTGACTGGAAAGTCTCTTTCAGCCTGATCCTGAGCTTCTCACTGATCGCCATCTTCTCGCTGCTGTTCAGCTGGACCAGCCATGCGCTGTGGCTGGCGGAGATCACCCTGTTCCTCTGGGCGATGGCAACCTTTGCCACGGTGCCGGGTCTGCAAATCAACGTAGTGCGTCACGGCAAAGAAGCACCGAACCTGGTCTCAACCCTTAACATTTCGGCATTCAACGTTGGTAACGCGCTGGGTGCCTGGGTCGGTGGCGCAGTGATTGGCCGCGGATTCGGCCTGACGGCGGTGCCGGTTGCTGCGGCTGCGCTGGCCGCCATCGGTCTGCTGGTCTGTCTGATTACCTTTCGTAAATCGGGCCGTGCGACCGCCAGGGTTCACGCTTAAGCCAGGCGGGCGGTGATGCGTGCCGGAAAATCAGCCACCTGTTGTTGCAGATGGCTGACAAAGGCATCCACCAGCGCCGACGCAGGGCGGTGCTGCGGTCTCACCAGGCTGACGGTAAACGGAACTGCCACGCTGAACTTACGCATCACCACACCGCTGTCGGCGTAATCCAGCGCCGTCAGCGGATTCACAATCGAAATTCCCACGCCCGCCCTGACCATCGCGCATACCGAAGCGGCGCTGTGTGTCTCCATCACCAGCCGCCGTTCCACTCCCTGCTCCTGAAACAGCGCATCCAGCAGCTGACGATAGCTGTCGCTGCGCGACAGGCTCACATACTTTTCACCCGCAAAGTCGTGCGGCGTCAGCACCTCACGCTGACTTAAGGGGTGATTCTGCGGCAACACGCACACTTCATCGCAGGTCAGCAGGGCGAGGCGGTCAGTTCCGGCCGGCGCGTGCTGGGTTTCGGTTAAGCCGATATCGTAGCGCTGCGCCGACAGCCACTCCTCCAGCAGCGGCGACTCCTGCGGAATCACATTCAGACTTACATCCGGGTAGCGCTGTAAAAAGGGCTGACACAGCAGCGGCAGCAGCGACTGCGAAAAAACGGGCAGACAGGCGATCGACAGCTCGCCCTGACGAAACTGGCGCAGGCCTTCTGCCGCTTCCATGATGCGGTCCAGGCCATACCAGGAGCGCTGTACCTCTTCAAACAGACGCAATCCCTGCACCGTCGGCTGCAGGCGACCGCGTACCCGCCCGAACAGCTCTAATCCCAGCTGCTGCTCCAGACGTGCCAGCTCCCGACTGACCGTTGGCTGCGATGTGTGCAGCAGTGTGGCAGCCTGCGTCAGATTACCGCTGGTCATCACCGCATGAAAAATTTCGATATGCCGCCAGTTAATATTCGCCACGCCGTTTATCTATATCCATTCTGCATAGATGCTATTAAAACAGATATTTTTCGCTATGACACGAATCTGGCTTAATGCGGTTAACGCCACAGGAGAATTGTTATGCCACGTTCCTTACAGAATACCGAAACCGCACTCAACGCCGCTAACCTGCTGCCACTGGCACGTCGTTATAACGGACCGTTCTGGGCCTATGATGCGCAGATTATTCAGGCGCGTATTGCTCAGCTGCAGGCGTTTGATGTGGTGCGTTTTGCACAGAAAGCCTGCTCGAATACGCATATCCTGCGCCTGATGCGGGCAGCGGGGGTAAAAGTGGATTCGGTATCGCTGGGCGAGATCGAACGTGCGCTGGCTGCGGGATACCAGCCAGGTGGTGACGAGATCGTCTTTACTGCCGATCTGTTCGATCAACCGACGCTGGAGCGGGTGACTGCGTTAAAAGTGCCGGTGAATGCCGGCTCGATCGATATGCTGCATCAGCTCGGCGCGGTGTCACCTGGACACGCGGTGTGGCTGCGGGTCAACCCTGGCTTTGGTCACGGCCACAGCCAGAAAACCAATACCGGCGGCGAAAACAGTAAGCATGGGATCTGGCATGGCGACTTAGCAGAGGCGCTGGCAGCGATTAAACAGTACGGTCTGCAGCTGGTGGGCATCCACATGCATATCGGTTCAGGTGTGGATTATGCGCATCTTCAGCAGGTCTGTGATGCGATGGTGGAACTGGTGATGGCGTCAGGTCAGGATCTGACGGCAATCTCTGCGGGCGGTGGTCTTTCTATTCCTTATCGCTACGGTGAAGAGGCGATTGATACTCATCACTATTTCGGCCTGTGGGACGCAGCACGGCAGCGCATTGCTCAGCATCTGGGCCACGCGGTCAAGCTGGAGATCGAACCGGGTCGCTTCCTGGTGGCCGAGGCTGGCGTACTGGTGTCGCAGGTTCGGGCAGTGAAGTCGATGGGCAGCCGTCACTTCGTGCTGGTTGATGCCGGTTTCAGTGATCTGATGCGCCCATCCATGTATGGCAGCTATCACCATATCTCGCTGATGGCGGGCGATGAGCGGGCCATTGATGAGCAGCAGAAGATCGACACAGTAGTTGCCGGTCCGCTGTGCGAATCAGGCGATGTCTTTACTCAGCTGGAGGGCGGCATGGTCGAACCGCGCGCGATCCCGGCGGCGAAAGTGGGCGATTATCTGGTGTTCCACGACACCGGCGCTTACGGTGCTTCCATGTCTTCTAACTACAACAGCCGCCCCCTGATCCCGGAAGTGCTGTTTGAGCAGGGCCAGCCGCGCGAAATCCGCCGTGCACAAACTATTGAGTCGTTGCTGGCACTGGAAATCAGCTAATCCATGAAAATCGTCTCGCTCAGCGATGCACCGCAGTTTGCCGATCAGATCATCGACTGGCAGTGGCGCGCATTTGGTGACGCCACCAGTCGCGCGTTCTTCACCAGCGTGGTGAACAGCAGCCTGACCGGTGCTGACTTTCCGGTTACCTTTGTTGCTGTGGAAGCGGACAGGGCAGTCGGCACCGCGGGATTCTGGCGCTGCGACCTGATCAGCCGTCAGGATCTTTTTCCCTGGCTGGCTGCGCTCTATGTTGATGAGTCGTCGCGCGGCAAAGGTGTCAGCGAGGCGCTGCAGCAGCATGTGATAACTTATGCACAGGCGCGTGGCTATCCACGGTTGTGGCTCTGGTCAACGTTTGAGGGCTACTACGAACGATCTGGCTGGCTGCCCCAGGGAGAGGCCCTGGAGTATCCGGATAAACCAGTAAAACTCTATTATCGCGACCTGTAAGAGAGGCCAGCCACCAGGGCGGCAGCTGGCAAAGGCGCACTTATGGCGCCGGATAGGTATAGCGACGATGAATCGCCTCAATACCTTCCAGAATCTCGGCATTTAAGGTCAGATTGAAACTGTCGATATTAATCTGCAGCTGTTCAAGCGTGGTGGCACCCAGCAGTGTGCTGGCCACAAACGGCTGCTGACGCACATAGGCTAAAGCCATCTGCGATGGGTCAATCTGATGCTGTTGCGCTAACGCCACATATTCTGCAACGGCCTGCTGTGATTGCTCGCCGCTGTAGCGGGTAAAGCGGCTGAACAACGTGTTACGTGCGCCCGCAGGCTGCGCGCCATTCAGGTATTTGCCACTTAGCGTACCAAATGCCAGGCTGGAATAGGCCAGCAGCTCCACGCCTTCATGCTGGCTGATTTCGGCCAGACCCACTTCAAAGCTGCGGTTCAGCAGGCTGTAGGGGTTCTGAATGCTGACAATGCGCGGCAGCTCATGCTTCTCTGCCAGTTGCAGATAACGCATCACGCCCCATGCCGTTTCATTCGACACACCAATATAACGAATCTTACCGGCGCGCACCTGTTCGGCCAGCGCTTCCAGCGTCTCCAGCAGTGTGACCTGTGCGGTGGTTTCGCTGTACTGATAGCCAAGCTTGCCAAAAAAGTTGGTCTGACGCTGAGGCCAGTGCAGCTGGTAAAGATCAAGGTAGTCGGTATTCAGGCGCTTCAGACTGGCATCAAGCGCGGCACGGATATTTTTACGGTTCAGCGCCATATCCGGGCGAATGGACGCATCATTGCCGCGCGACGGTCCGGCGACTTTACTGGCCAGAATGATTTTGTCGCGGCTGCCGCGCTGTTTGAGCCAGCTGCCAATATATTGTTCAGTCAGACCCTGGGTTTCCGGGCGCGGTGGCACCGGATACATCTCGGCAGTATCAATAAAGTTGATGCCGGAACGGAGTGCTAAATCCAGTTGAGCATGGGCGTCGGCTTCGCTGTTCTGTTCGCCAAACGTCATGGTACCCAATCCCAGCTGACTCACTTCCAGCGTGCTGTGAGGAATACGATGATAGTGCATTGCCAGCTTCCTTTTCTTTATGGAATGGAATGTTGTGTTCTCAGGGACTATAGCGCGAGCAATGGCGGGGAAGGAAGGGGGAAAAGTCGGGGAAATCGCCTGCCAGCGGGGAATTGATGGCAGGCGATTATACAGGGCACTTAACGTTCAATGATTGTTGAAACCTCATCGCTGTTAATCTGCACCATGTGACCCGTCTGATCCGTGTACTCAACCAGACCGGTCTCTTTATCAATGCTTGGCTTACCTTCGGTCATAATCATACGACCATCTTTAGTCGCCATGACATAATCAGAACTGCATCCACTTAAGAATGCTGCGGTTACCATCACCAGTGCTACTCCTGCCAACCCTTTCATCACGCCTTATCCTCACAAATGGTCACGTGCAAACAGTGTAGTAATAAATGTTTTTGCCGGCAGGGTTAATCGCAGAAATCTGAAAGTAACCGGGCGAGCAGGCTCGCCCTTGACTTTATCAGGCGTGCTTTTTCTTACTGCGCATCAGGTTAAGACACTCAACCGCCATCGAAAAGAACATCGCGAAATAAATGTAACCTTTTGGTACATGGACCGCAAAACTCTCCAGAATCAGGGTAAAACCGACCAGAATGAGGAAGGAGAGGGCCAGCATTTTCACCGACGGATGGCGTTCAACAAACTCACCAATGGCGCGCGCGGCGAACATCATCATCAGCACCGCAATGACGACGGCTGCCATCATAATGAACAGATGATCGGAGAGGCCGATAGCGGTGATAACAGAGTCGAGACTGAAAATAATGTCGAGCATCATAATCTGTACAATCGCGCCGAGGAACGAATGAACGCGGGTGTTATGTTCGCCTTCACTGCCTTCGATCGTTTCATGGATCTCCATGCTCGATTTCCACAGCAGGAAAAGTCCACCAAACAGCAGAATCAGATCGCGCGCTGAAAACGCATGATCCATCAGCGTAAACAGCGGATTAGTCAGACGGGCAACCCATGCAATTGAGGCCAGCAGGCCAAGACGCATCAGCATCGCGCCCATCAGACCAATGCGACGTGCGCTGGCTTGCTGGTGCTTTGGCAGTTTAGCGACCACCAGCGACAGGAAAATGATGTTATCAATACCCAGCACCACCTCAAGGATGGTCAGGGTGCCCAGCGCCAGCCAGGCGTTGGGATCAGCAATCCACTCAAACATACCGACATTCAATCCTAAACGAAAAGTAAACGGCGATTATACGCATTCAATTCACCGATCTCCCACAAAATTGCGATTGATCAGCGCGAGTGGCGCGATTCACAGGAGAAAATGCCGCGCCAGCAGTGGTCCGGTGAAGCTCTTTTTGAGGTAGAAGCCGCGCGGCAAGGTCATAATTGGCTGGCCCTGATCGCCAATACCTTCTGTCAGCGCCTTACTGTTGGCGGCTTTCGGGCGGATTTGCAACCAGGCACCATGCCGTGCGGTAATCTGCTCAACGCGTCCCAGTACAATCATATCCATCAACTCTTCCCAGTCCTGACGCAGCATCTCATCTTCTTCTGCATCCGGGCTCCATAACAGCGGCGCGCCCACACGACGTTCCCGCAGCGGAATCTCACGCCCGCCTTCAACCGGAATCCACAACACCCGCGCCAGTTTATGGCGCACATGACTGGTGAGCCAGGTGACGCCGCTGTTGCCGGTTAGCGGGGCGACGCAGACAAAGGTGGTTTCCAGCGGTTTTCCCTGCGCATCAATCGGGATGGTTTTCAGTTCGATACCCAGATGGGCAAAGTCCTGTTCCGCCTTGCTGCCCGCGCTGGCACCAAGATGTAACTCCAGCAGCATGCCGACCCAGCCTTTATCACGTTTAAGATCCGCAGGCATGGGCAGCCCGGCGCGAGCGGCCAGCGTTTCCAGTGTTAATCCGGCTAAATCCTGCGCACGCGCCAGCAGGCTGGCTTCATCGTCAGGTGGTCCTGGCAGGTAACTCATGTTGATAACTCGCAATGATTAAAATTTGTACAGTTGAGGGTGAGGAAATCCTTTCACTAAAATTCACCGCATCAGGGATCGATAATAACATGATAGATCGCACTTTTTTTAACGGATAACCCTTGCGCCATCATCAGGCAGGCATTGTTATCCCAGCTTACGCGCAACAATGAACAGGATCTCCATCCCGGTTATCCACAGAAAAATGGGATAACCCCCGTATTAGTGCGGTACTGGTTCCATTTACAGCCTTGACTTTTCTTTGTTTGAGCATAATTTCGCCGCTCTGACCTAACCCTGAGCGATTATCTGTGGATAAAAAAGGGTGTGGTTATATTTTAATCAATTGTCAGTTGTCGCGAGAATATTGGCAGTTTATGAAAGTCTCAGGGAGAGCCAGAATGATTTATTTCCATTAAATATCATAATGATGACTTACTGTTTCTTTTGAGTCCTTCTGCGAGCAGTGAAAATGTTATTCAGTTAACTCCCGCGTTCTGCACAAAGCTATCCACAGAAAAAGTGAATAAGATCGATCTTTTTCACGCTGTTTGTTTATAACTTTGCCGTTTTCTGTGAGTTATCCCGCATTTGATGGTCTGATACCCCATGAATCCAGTGGTTTACCGCCTGTAAGGAGTGTGAAACAATCAGCCCATTCAAATTTTGCTTTGAGGTAGTCCGGTGATCGATGATGATGGCTACCGCCCGAATGTTGGTATCGTAATCTGTAACCGGCAGGGACAAGTGTTATGGGCCAGGCGCTTTGGACAGCACTCCTGGCAATTTCCTCAGGGAGGCATCAATCCCGGTGAAACCGCAGAACAGGCGATGTATCGCGAACTGTTCGAAGAAGTCGGATTACATCGGCAAGATGTTCGAATACTTGCCTCTACCCGCAACTGGTTACGTTACAAGTTGCCAAAACGTTTGGTGCGTTGGGACACAAAGCCGGTATGTATCGGCCAGAAACAAAAGTGGTTTCTTCTGCAGTTAATGTGTAATGACGCGGATATCAATGTGCAGCGCAGCAGCACGCCTGAATTTGATGGCTGGCGCTGGGTCAGCTTCTGGTATCCGGTGCGTCAGGTTGTCTCCTTCAAGCGCGATGTTTATCGTCGGGTGATGAAGGAATTCGCTGGCGTGGTGATGTCTATGCAGGAGAGTGCGGGGCAGCGAAATAATACTGCCCATCGTCGTAAGAGAGGATAGGCCACGCCCTTTATGCTCACTCAGTTGCGTGAAATTGTAGAAAAAGTGGCGAGTGCGCCGCGTCTCAATGAAGCACTCGACATCCTGGTCAATGAGATCTGTCTGGCGATGGATACGGAAGTCTGTTCCGTTTACCTCGCCGACCAGGACCGTCGCTGCTATTACCTGATGGCGACGCGCGGACTCAAAAAACCGCGTGGCCGCACCGTAACGCTGGCTTTTGACGAGGGTATCGTCGGTTTAGTGGGCCGTCTGGCCGAACCGATTAACCTTGCTGACGCCCAAAGCCATCCCAGCTTCAAATATATCCCCGCAGTGAAAGAGGAGCGCTATCGCTCCTTCCTCGGCGTGCCGGTTATCAGCCGCCGCCAGCTCCTTGGCGTGCTGGTGGTGCAGCAGCGCGAACACCGTCAGTTTGATGAAAGCGAAGAGTCATTTCTGGTCACGCTGGCTACGCAGATGGCGGCTTTGCTGTCGCAATCTCAAATGGGCCAGCTGTTTGGACAGTTCCGACAGACCCGGGTGCGTGCGATTGCGGCAGCGCCTGGCGTGGCGGTGGCACCAGGCTGGGTCGATGAGACGCAGCCTCTGCTCGATCAGGTCTCAGCTGCCTCAACGCTGGATGTTCATCGTGAACGTGAGCGTCTGTCGCTCGCCATGAGCGAAGCAACCAATGAATTTCGCCGTTTCAGCAAACGTTTCAGCGCCAGCGCACAAAAAGAGAGCGCGGCCATTTTCGATCTCTACTCTCACCTGTTAACCGATGCCCGTCTGAAGAAAGATCTGTTCGATGAGATCGAGCGCGGATCGGTCGCGGAATGGGCGGTGAAACAGGTGATCGAGAAGTTTGCTGAACAGTTCGCGAGCCTGACTGACAACTACCTGCGTGAACGTGCAGGCGATCTGCGGGTACTGGGCCAGCGTCTGCTATTCCACCTCGATGACACCCTGGTCGGCACCAATGCCTGGCCGGAACGTTTTGTGCTGGTGGCTGATGAGCTGACCGCCACGACCTTAGCTGAGCTGCCGCAGGAGCGGCTGGCGGGCGTGGTGGTGCGTGACGGTGCAGCTAACTCCCATGCGGCGATCCTGACCCGCGCGATGGGGATCCCGACAGTCATGGGCGCTGACATCCAGCCTCATCAGCTCAACAAACGCCTGCTGATCGTCGACGGTTATCGCGGTGAGCTGCTGATCGATCCTGAGCCGGTGCTGGTCCAGGAGTATCAGCGGCTGATCAGCGAAGAGAACGCGCTGAGCAAAATGGCGGAAGGCGTGGTCGATCAGCCGGGTGAGCTGAAAAGTGGCGAGCGCGTGCAGGTGATGCTCAACGCTGGCTTAAGCCCGGAACATGAGCAGACGGTGGGCGACTGGGTGGATGGCATCGGTCTCTACCGCACCGAAATCCCGTTTATGCTGCAGAATGGCTTCCCGTCGGAAGAGGAGCAGGTGGCTCAGTATCAGGGTATGTTGCAGCTGTTTCGCAACAAGCCAGTGACGCTGCGAACGCTGGATGTGGGTGCCGATAAACAGCTGCCTTACATGCCGATCAGTGAAGAGAATCCCTGCCTGGGCTGGCGCGGCATTCGCCTGACGCTGGATCAGCCGGAAATCTTCCTGGTGCAGGTACGCGCAATGCTGCGCGCCAACGCCGCCTCTGGCAACCTCAGTATTCTGCTGCCGATGATCAGTCATATCGACGAAATCGATGATGCAAAAGAGCTGATCGATCGCGCCGGTCGCGAAGTGGAAGAGATGCTGGGCTTCCCGATTCCCAGACCGCGAATCGGGATCATGATCGAAGTGCCGTCGATGCTGTTTATGATCCCGCATCTGGCGTCACGCGTCGATTTTGTCTCGGTCGGCACCAACGACCTGACGCAGTATCTGCTGGCGGTGGACCGCAATAACACCCGTGTTGCAAACCTTTATGACTCGCTGCATCCGGCGATGCTGCGCGCGCTGAATGCGATTGCACAGGAAGCCCGCCTGGCCAATCTGGAATTGTGCCTGTGTGGTGAAATGGCGGGCGATCCGATGTGTGTCGCACTGCTGGTTGGCCTGGGTTATCACCATCTCAGCATGAACGGTAAAAACGTACCGCGCGTTAAATACCTGCTGCGCCATCTGGATCACGAAGAAGCGCAGAAGCTCAGCGAGCAGGGGATGAAGGCCGACACCGCCACGGAAGTGCGCCATCTGGTCTCGGCTTTTATGGAGCGGCGTGGATTAGGCGGGCTGATTCGCGGTGGTCGTTAGTACCACACCGGCTCAGGCTTTGCGCGTTATCCGCGTTTACATTTGCAAGACAATTCAGAAAACCGGCTGTGCTATTATGCGCAGCCTTAATTTATGTGCCTGACAATGCCCCTTTTCAGGGTTGAAAAATAGACGGTGAATGATGAATAACGGCTATATTGCATTTCCGCAGTTCGATCCGGTGATCTTCTCGCTCGGACCGGTTTCGCTTCACTGGTACGGTTTGATGTATCTGGTGGGCTTTGTTTTCGCCATGTGGCTGGCTGTACGTCGTGCCAATCAGCCTGGCAGCGGCTGGAAAAAAGAGGAAGTTGAGAATCTGCTTTATGCAGGTTTCCTGGGTGTCTTCCTGGGCGGACGTATCGGCTATGTGCTTTTCTACAACTTACCGTTGTTCCTGGAAAATCCACTCTATCTGTTTAAAGTCTGGGATGGCGGCATGTCGTTCCACGGTGGCCTGATCGGGGTGATTGTGGTGATGCTGGTCTTTGCCCGCCGTACCAAACGACATTTCTTCCAGGTTGCTGATTTCATTGCGCCGTTAATCCCGTTTGGTCTGGGTGCCGGTCGTCTCGGTAACTTCATTAACGGCGAGCTCTGGGGCCGTGTCGATCCGGGCTTCCGCTACGCCATGCTGTTCCCGGGCTCCCGCAGCGAAGATGTCGCGCTGGCCGCCACCAATCCACAATATCAGGCGCTGCTCAACACTTATGGCGTACTGCCGCGTCATCCTTCCCAGCTCTATGAACTGGCGCTGGAAGGCGTGGTGCTGTTCATCATCCTGAACCTGTTTATCCGTAAGCCACGCCCGATGGGTAGCGTCTCTGGCCTGTTCCTGATTGGTTACGGCGCTTTCCGTATTATCGTTGAGTTCTTCCGCCAACCGGATGCCCAGCTTGGCCTGTTTGAAGGCGGAATCAGTATGGGACAGATCCTCTCTGTGCCAATGATTGTTGCCGGTATTATTATGATGATCTGGGCGTATCGTCGTCGCCCGCAGCCACAATTTCGCGAGGAAAAATGAAACAGTATCTGGATTTAATGCAACATGTGCTGCACGAAGGCACACCAAAAGCTGACCGTACCGGCACCGGTACGCTTTCAATTTTTGGTCACCAGATGCGTTTCAATCTGCAGGATGGTTTTCCGCTGGTCACCACCAAAAAATGCCATATCCGCTCCATTATTCATGAGCTGCTGTGGTTTCTGAAAGGTGACACCAACATCGCTTATCTCAGGGAAAACAAGGTCTCAATCTGGGATGAGTGGGCGGATGAGAACGGCGATCTCGGCCCGGTCTATGGTAAGCAGTGGCGCAGCTGGGGAACAGCCAGCGGTCAGGAAATTGACCAGTTAAGTCAGGTGATGGAGCAGCTAAAGCGCGATCCTGACTCTCGCCGGATTATCGTGTCTGCGTGGAACGTCGGTGAACTCAGTGAGATGGCGCTGGCTCCCTGCCATGCGTTCTTCCAGTTCTACGTGGCGGACGGCAAGCTCTCCTGCCAGCTTTATCAGCGCTCGTGCGACATCTTCCTTGGCCTGCCGTTTAACATTGCCAGCTATGCGCTGCTGGTGCATATGGTGGCGCAGCAGTGCGATCTGCAGGTGGGCGATTTCGTCTGGACCGGCGGTGATACGCACCTTTACAGCAACCATCTGGAACAGGCGCGTCTGCAGCTGACTCGTGAGCCACGTCCGCTGCCAAAACTTGTTATCAAACGCAAACCGGCATCACTGTTTGATTATCAGTTCGACGATTTCGAGATTGAAGGCTACGATCCGCATCCTGCGATCAAAGCCCCTGTCGCTGTCTGATTTGCGATAGATAGAAAATAACGCCCTGGCAACGTCGCCGGGGCTTTTTTTTGCCTGCAAACCGGCAAATCTGCGGCACCGCTCGTTCTTTTTTGCCACTGTCTGCTGATGGGGCATATTCTCTGCAATGCGCTTTCCAGTCTGCTAAAACACGCCTTGTTTCACCTTTTCATACCCCGCACTCTGCAGTGATGAAAACAGCATACTTACGTGGTTTTACTCTGCCGGAACTGCTGCTGGTGATGGTCGTTGCTGGCATGCTGAGTTTTGCCGCGATCAATGGCTGGCAGCGCTGGCAACAGCGGCAGGCGCTACTTGACAGTGCTCAGCAACTGCAGGGATTCCTGCTACGGCTGCGCGCCCAGGCCAACAGGCAGAATAGCGACCTGGTGCTATGGTCACTGCCTGGCGAGCCCTGGTGTGTCGGTGCCGGACGCCGGCCTGTGACGGGTTGTGGCCAGGGGAAACGGCTGCATTTCATCGCGCCGCACCCGGATGTTGTGCTCTATGGCATCCGGGGTGAACCGGGTTTCTATGGCCGCCGCAATGTCGCCAGAGCGGGCAGCATTGAACTGGGAAATCGCGCCGGACGCATCCGTCTGATTATCTCAGCCAGAGCCCGTATTCGCCTCTGCATGATCGATGAGGAAACATGCCGTTGAAAATCGCAGGATTCAGCCTGCTGGAGATGCTGATCGCCATGGCAATCAGCGCCGTCATCATGCTCAGCGTTGGCCGTTTTCTGCCATTGCTGCTGGCAGAGAACGCGGGTGTGCTGCAACGGGCACAGCTGCGTCAGGAGTTACAGCAGATGATGGCAACGCTGGAAAAGTCGGTGCGGCGTGCGGGTTATTGTCACGGAGAGTGTGGCAAGGGGGCACTGAAAATCAGTGAAAATTGCCTGCTGCTGCGCTGGGATGAAAACAGCAACGGTCAATGGGAAGGGGTGGGCCATGCCGAGAGTGACTATTACGGTTATCGCCTGCGACAACAGCAGCTTGAGATTCAGCGTGGTGTTGATCAGTGTCAGTCAGCAGGCTGGGAGCGGCTCTCCGATCCCGCGTTTATGACGCTGGAGCAGTTCAGCGTGAGCCAGCAGGGCAGGCAGGTCAGGATCGTGTTGCAGGGTCGGGCCGGTCGCTGGCTTGAAACCGTGGAGAGCTGGGTTGAGGGAGAGAACCTGTGAAGCAGCGAGGCAGCAGCGCCATGGGCATGGTGTTAATGATTATGGTCATCGGGAGTTTTACGCTGCACGCCAGCCGAAAGATGTCAGAGCAGGGAATGCGACTGCTGGCCGATGAGCAGCAGTTTGTGCAGGATTTCTGGCGGGCGCAGTCGGCGCTGCAATGGGGTTTATCCCTGAGCTGGCCAGCCAGTGAGGCGGCCCGCTGTCAGCAGGATGATCGCCAGGGCTGGCGCAGCTGTTTACAACGAGGAGAAAAGGATGAAGGTCTGCTCAAAGGTGAGGCAAGCGGCAGTGGCATGGCGGTCTGGCATTGGGTCCGGCTACAAGGCAATCAGATTACCGCGTTGCCGCATGGCTGGATCGACTATTGCCCGCTCACGCCTCCGGCAGCCTGTTTGTAAGCGCGATGGATTCAGCCTGCCGGAAGTGTTGTTTGCTCTGCTGTTAATGGCATTAAGCAGCAGCACCCTGTTGCACTATCATCGCGCACTGGCAGTGGGATTCAGCCAGCAATGGTATCAGCGTGAGGCATGGCGGGTTGCTGAGCAACGTCTGGCAGGGCATGAAGTGGCAGGCTGGAAATCCACGCTGCAAGAGCAGAGCAGTCCCTCAGGCTGCACTCTGGAGCGGGCTGACGTAACGGGGCCTTATCAGCGTAGTGCCAGCCTGACACGCCTGCGTTGTTAAACGTCGCGGGTCGCCCTTTTGATGGGTTTCAACGGCGATACGCGGTAAAGTGAGAGTGCCGCAATACCGCAGTCATGTTCTGAGTTATCACAGGAGTTTTCATGTTTCACGTTTATCACTCAAATCAGCTTGATGTTCTGAAAATTCTGGCGGCTGCGGTGATTAAACATGATCCTCTTGATGATCCTTTCGCCTCAGAAATGGTGCTGGTGCAGAGCCCGGGGATGGCGCAGTGGCTGCAAATGGAGCTGGCGCAAACCTTTGGTATTGCGGCCAATATCGAATTCCCGCTGCCTGCCAGTTTTATCTGGGAGATGTTCGTCCGCGTTCTGCCTGATATTCCGGTTGAAAGTGCCTTCAGTAAGGCAAGCATGGGCTGGAAGCTGATGCACCGGCTGCCGGTGATGCTGGAGCAGGAAGAGTTCACCTCTTTACGCCACTATCTCCATGACGACGGGGATAAGCGAAAGCTGTTTCAGCTCAGCGCCCGCGTAGCCGATCTGTTCGACCAGTATCTGGTCTATCGCGCCGACTGGCTCAATAGCTGGGAGCGTGGCGAAACCATTGAGGGGCTGGGCGAGGCGCAGCGATGGCAGGCCGCACTGTGGCGCGATCTGGTGAGTTATACCCAGGCGCTGGGTCAGCCTGAGTGGCACCGTGCCAACCTCTATTCACGATTCATCCAGACGCTCGGGCAGGCGAAAAGCACGCCGGAAAATCTGCCCAAACGCGTCTTCATCTGTGGCATCTCTGCGCTGCCGCCGGTTTACCTGCAGGCGTTGCAGGCGCTGGGACGGCACATCGACATCCATCTGCTGTTCACCAATCCCTGCCGCGATTACTGGGGCGACATTCAGGACTATGCGTTTCTGGCAAAACTGCAAAGCCGTCAGCGCCGACGTCATGGTGCTGATGAATCTCGCGGACTCTTCCGGGATGCAGAGCAGGCACCCGCGCTGTTTAACGACGCGGGTGAACAGCAGCTGACCAATCCGTTGCTCGCCTCATGGGGCAAGCTTGGGCGCGATAACCTGTTTCTGCTCAGTCAGATGGACTCTAACGACGATATCGATGCGTTTGTGGATGTCGAGCCAGACAACCTGCTGCACTGCATGCAGCACGATCTTCTCAATCTGCAGGATAACGCCGTTATCGGCTTGAATGCGGCGGAACTGGCGCACAGCGATCAGAAGCGCTGCCTGGATCCGGCGGATCGCTCAATTGCGGTGCAGGTCTGTCACAGTGCGCAGCGTGAAGTTGAAGTATTGCAGGATCATCTGCTGGCGATGATGGAGGCCGATCCGACGCTGAAAGCGCGTGACATCATCGTCATGGTGGCGGATATCGACGCCTACGCCCCGTTTATTCAGGCTGTGTTCGCCAACGCACCTGTCGATCGCTATCTGCCGTTTGCCATTTCAGATCGCCGTGCCAGTCAGGCGCATCCGGCCATTGTCGCGTTTCTTCATCTGCTGGCACTGCCGGACAGCCGTTTTGTCTCAGAGGATGTACTGGCGCTACTGGATGTTCCGGCGCTGGCCTCCCACTTCGCCATTGATGAAAGCGGCCTGCGCTTACTGCGGCGCTGGGTCAGCGAATCGGGTGTGCGCTGGGGGCTGGATGATGCCAGTGTTGAAGCCCTGTCTCTTCCTGTCACCGGGCAGCACACCTGGCGTTTTGGCCTGCAGCGTATGCTGCTGGGCTATGCGATGGAGAGCCACAATGGAGACTGGGAGGGGATTCTGCCTTATGACGAGTCGGGTGGTCTGGCAGGCGAACTGGCGGGCCATCTCGCAGAGCTGCTCTCCCGGCTTAATCACTGGCGACAGCGGCTGGCTGAACCGCGGCCACTGGCGGCCTGGCTGCCCCTGTGCCGGGAACTGCTGAACGCCTTTTTCAGCCCCGATGCAGAAACCGAGGCCGCCTTGCTGCTGGTGGAAGAGCAGTGGCAGCAATTGATTGAATATGGCATGGATGCACGGTTTGAAGAGGCGATTCCGGTGGCGCTGTTGCGCGATGATCTGCGTAGCCGGCTTGATCAGCAACGCATCAGCCAGCGATTCCTGGCAGGACAGATTAACTTCTGTACCCTGATGCCGATGCGCTCCATCCCTTTTCAGCTGGTCTGTTTGCTGGGCATGAATGACGGCGTCTATCCGCGCACCCTGGCGCCATTAGGCTTTGATCTGATGCAGCAACAGTCCCGCAAAGGCGATCGCAGTCGCCGCGATGATGACCGCTATCTCTTCCTGGAAGCGATGATTTCGGCACAGCGGCAGCTCTATATCAGCTATATCGGCCGGGCGATTCAGGATAATACGGAACGCTACCCTTCGGTGCTGGTCACAGAATTACTGGAGTACATCGGACAAAGTTTTTATCTGGACGGTGAGGGGCACCTTGAGCTGGATGAAAGTGCTGAACGGGTGCGGATGCATTTGCAGCACCTGCACAGCCGGATGCCCTTTGCTGCGGAGAACTTTAAGCCGGCGGCCAGACTGCAGAGTTTCGCGCGTGAATGGCTGCCTGCCGCGCAGGGGATGGGGCAGCCCCAGCCCGATTTTGTTCAGCCACTTGAGGCGCCGGTAACGGATGCGCTGACACTGGAGGCGCTTCTGCGCTTCTGGCGGCATCCGGTGCGTGCCTGGTTTCATCAGCGGCTTGGCGTGAGCTTCTGGCTGGAGGAGGACGAACTGCCCGACAGCGAGCCGTTTGCGCTCGACAACCTGGAACGTTATCAGATCAACGCACAATTGCTGAATGCTCTGGTCGAAGGCGAGGATACGCAGCGGCTCTATACATACCATCGTGCGGCCGGCAATCTGCCTTATGGCGCCTTCGGTGAGCTGTTCTGGCAGGCGCAGCGTGATGAGATGCAGGAAGTGGCGGCAGAAGTCGTGACGCAACGCAGCGACGGCGAGAGCTGGGAAGTGAATCTGCAACTTGAGCAGGTCAGCTTAACCGGCTGGCTGACACAGGTGCAGGGTGATGGATTACTGCGCTGGCGACCTGGCGTGCTCAATATGAACGACGGACTGCTGCTCTGGCTGGAGCACCTGGTTTACTGCGCGCTGGGAGGCACCGGCAGCAGCCGGATGTTTGGCCGGCAGCAAAGCCGCTGGTGTTTCCTTGCCGTATCGCAACAAGAGGCGATCGCTGCCCTGAATGAGTATGTCGCTGGCTATCTTTCCGGTATGCGTCAGCCGCTGATGCTGCTTAACAGGAGCGGCGGCGCATGGCTCACCGCCAGCTACGACAAAAAAAGTCAGCAGTTGCTGACTGATGAGGCGACTCAGCTCAAGGCGCGCAATCGCCTGCTGACGGCCTGGTCTGGCAACTATCAGGTTGAGGGTGAAGGCAGCGATCCCTATCTGCAACGTCTTTGCCGGGTACTGGATGTGCCACAATTACAACAGATAACTGAGGCGGCACAGCGCTGGTATTTACCGGTGCTGGCTGCACATCAGGATGATGAATAGCCATCAGAAAGCGTTTTGCTAACTGATTCATTACACAGCAATTTTGCTCTGCTTTGAGCCGCCGCGTCCGATATTGGCGGCTTATCGGGAAATGAAAGGGGTTTACATGCGGGTACACGCACGCTGGATAGCGGCGCTAATGTTAAGCCTGGTGGCTTGCACGGCACAGGCGCAGACATCTTCAGGCTGGCAGCCAGTTAACGACACCATTCACAAAAGTGAACAGGATCCTCGTCATTATCAGGCTATCCGGCTGGACAACGGGATGACGGTGTTACTGGTTTCCGATCCTGTGGCGCCGAAATCGCTGGCGGCGCTGACGCTGCCGATAGGATCGCTGGACGATCCCGATCAGCAGGCGGGGCTGGCTCACTACCTTGAGCATATGGTGCTGATGGGCTCAAAACATTATCCGCAACCCGACAATCTGGCTGAATTCCTGAAAAAGCATGGCGGCAGCCACAACGCCAGCACGGCCTCTTACCGCACCGCTTTTTATCTTGAAGTGGAAAACGATTCGCTGGAGCCTGCGGTAGATCGCCTGGCGGATGCCGTGGCCGAGCCGTTGCTGGATCCGGTTAATGCCGACCGTGAGCGCCATGCTGTGAATGCGGAGCTGACCATGGCCCGCTCGCGTGATGGCCTGCGTATGGCACAGGTCGGTGCTGAAACCCTGAACCCGGCACATCCGGCATCACGTTTCTCGGGCGGCAATCTTGAAACCCTGAAAGATAAACCCGGCAGCAAACTGCACCAGGCGCTGCTCGATTTTTACCATACTCATTACTCCGCCAACCTGATGAAGGCGGTGATCTACAGCAATAAACCGCTGCCGGAAATGGCGTCAATTGCAGCTAAAACCTTTGGGCGGGTACAAAATCATAACGCCAGCGTGCCCGACATTACGGTGCCGGTGGTGACCGATGCCCAGCAGGGCGTCATTATTCATTACGTTCCTGCACAGCCGCGCAAGCAGCTTAAAATTGAGTTCCGCATTGCCAACAACAGCGATCGCTTCCGCAGTAAAACCGACACGCTGATTAGCTACTTAATCAGTAATCGCAGTAAAAACACGCTCACCGACTGGCTGCAAAAACAGGGACTGGCCGATGGAGTGAATGCAGGCGCGGACCCAATGACCGAGCGTAATAGCGGCGTGTTTGCTATTACCGTCTCACTCACGGATAAAGGCCTGGCACAGCGTGACGACGTGGTGGCGGCGATCTTCAGCTACATCAATCTGCTGCGTCAGCAGGGCGATGATAAGCGTTATTTCGACGAAGTTTCACACGTGCTGGCACTCGACTTCCGCTACCCCTCTATTACCCGCGATATGGATTATATTGAATGGCTGGTTGATACCATGCTGCGCGTACCGGTGGAAGATACGCTGGATGCACCTTATCTGGCGGATCAGTACGATGCCGCGGCGATCAAATCCCGGCTTGAAGAGATGACCCCGCAGCATGCGCGAATCTGGTACATCAGTCCGCAGGAGCCGCACAATAAAACCGCCTATTTTGTGGAAGCGCCTTATCAGGTTGAGAAGATCACGCCACAAACGTTTGCCGACTGGCAGCAGCGCGCCAGTCAGATTTCGCTGGCGATGCCGGTGCTGAACCCCTATATCCCGGATGACTTCACCCTGTTGCCATCAGACGGTAAAACGTATCAGCATCCGGTGAAGCTGGATAACGAAGATGGTATGCGCATTTACTGGATGCCCAGCCGCTATTATGCCAGCGAGCCCAAAGCGGCCATAACCCTCGCGTTACGTAACCGGCATGCTATCAGCGATGCCCGTCAGCAGGTGCTGTTTGGCCTCAATGACTACCTCTCAAGTCTGGCACTGGACACGTTAAACTCACAGGCCTCGGTGGGCGGCATCAGCTTCTCAACTGGTGAGGATGACGGGCTGGTGTTCAGCGCCAGTGGCTTTACTCAGCGCCTGCCCACGCTGCTGAAGAAACTGGTAGAAGGTTATGCCACCTTCCAGCCGACAGAACAGCAGCTGGCGCAGGCTAAATCCTGGTATCTGGAGCGGCTGGACGCGGCGGAGAAAGGCAAGGCGTTTGAACAGGCGATTCAGCCGATGCAGTTGCTCTCACAGTTGCCTTATACCCAGCGCGAAACCCGTCGCAAGCTGGTGAGCCAGCTCACACTGAAGGATGTAACGACCTATCGCGACTCGCTGTTCCGCGACGCGACCCCGGAGATGCTGGTGGTGGGTAATCTCAGTGCGGAGAGTGTGAAGCAACTGGGACATGAGCTTAAACAGCAGGTGCAGAGTAGTGCGACCCGTGACTGGCACAGCCAGTATGTGGCCATCAAAAAACCGCTGAAAGCCAACCTGCAACAGCAGGGCAGCAGCACTGACTCCGCCCTTGCCGCGCTCTATGTTCCACTGGGATACAGCGAATATCAGAGCATGGCGCACAGTTCTATGCTGAGTCAGATTGTGCAGCCCTGGTTCTACAATCAGTTGCGCACCAAAGAACAGCTCGGCTATGCCGTCTTTGCCTTCCAGATGCCAGTGGGCCGTCAGTGGGGCATCGGTTTCCTGCTGCAGAGTAATAGCAAGCAACCGGGCTGGCTATTGCAGCGCTATCAGGCCTTCTATCCGCAGGCAGAAAAGCGTCTTCGCAGCATGAGTCAGGCAGACTTTGTTCAGTATCAGCAGGCGATGATCAATGATTTGCAGCAGCGTCCTCAGACGCTCTTTGAGGAAGCGGACCGTTATAGCCGCGACTTTGATCGACAGAATGATCTGTTTAACACCCGGCAAAAAATGGCCGAGCAGGTGGCGCTCTTAACCCCGGCCAGCCTGGCTGACTTTTTCCGGCAGGCGGTGATCGAACACAAGGGCATGGTGATGACGTCGCAGATTGCCGGCACCGGCAACGGCAAGGTTGAATTTGCCCACCAGCCTGGCTGGAAAACCTGGAAAGAACTGGCGAAACTGCAGCAGTCGCTGCCGGTTAAGAGTGAGACCCAATGACGCAGTTACCGCCCGTATCGCTGAATCCCTTAACGCTGCCGCTCAGAGGCGAGCGGCTGATTGAGGCATCAGCAGGCACCGGAAAAACCTTTACCATTGGTCTGCTCTATCTGCGCCTGCTGCTGGGACTCGGCGGCGAAAACGCGTATAGCCGGCCACTCTCGGTAGAAGAAATTTTAGTGGTGACCTTCACCGAGGCCGCGACGGCGGAGTTACGCGGCCGCATCCGCGAGAATATTCATCAGCTGCGGCTGGCCTGTATTCGCGGCGAAAGCCGCAATCCGATGCACCAGTTGCTGCTGGCGCAGATGCCCGATCTGAGTCAGGCCGCTGCGCAGCTGCTGGCGGCTGAACGCCAGATGGACGAAGCCGCCATCTTCACCATTCACGGCTTCTGTCAGCGAATGCTGAATCTCAACGCATTTGAATCGGGCATGCTATTCGAGCAGGAGTTGATTGAAGATGAACAGGCGCTGCTGAAGCAGTCCACTGCCGATTTCTGGCGGCGTCAGTGCTATCCCCTCAGTCTGGATGTGGCACGGATTATCGCCGAAGAGTGGAGCGGACCCGACAGCCTGCTGACGACACTGCGCCCCTGGCTACAGGGTGAGTCGCCAGTGCTGAAACGGCCGCCCGCTGCCGATGAGGATCTGGCGTCACGTCACGCCCGCAATCTGGCGCGCATCAACGCCATGAAGCAGCAGTGGCAGGCGCTGAGCGCCGATGTTGAAGGGATGATCAGCGCATCTGGCGTTGATAAGCGTAGCTACAACAGTAAACACCTGCCCAACTGGGTCGCCCGCGTCACGCAGTGGGCCAGCAGCGAAACGCGTGATTATCAGCTACCTAAAGAGCTGGAGCGTTTTGGACAGCAGGTGCTTGATGAGAAAACCAAAAAGGGTGAGGCCCCGCGCCATTCGCTGTTTGAGGCTGTTGATAAGTTTCTGTCAGAAACGCTGTCGCTGCGGGATGTGATCATTGCGCAGGCGCTGACCGATGTCCGTGCCACAGTTCAGCGCGAGAAACGGTTACGTGCGCTGTTAGGTTTCGATGACCTGCTCAGTAAGCTGGATGAAGCGTTGCAGCAGCCGGGCGGCGTGTTGCTGGCTGAAACTATCCGGGCGCGTTTCCCGGTGGCACTGATTGATGAATTTCAGGATACCGATCCACAGCAGTATCGCATCTTCCGTACGCTCTATATTAATCAGCCAGAACAGGCGCTGTTTCTGATCGGCGACCCCAAGCAGGCCATCTATGCCTTTCGCGGAGCGGATATTTTTACCTACTTGCGGGCCAGAAACGAAGTCAGTGCTCACTACACTCTTGATACTAACTGGCGCTCTTCACCTGAGATGGTCGAGAGCGTTAACCGCCTCTTTTCGCAGATCGATTCGCCTTTTCTGTTCTCGGCGATCCCCTTTCAGCCGGTAATGCCCGCTGCGCCCAACCAGTCACTGAAGCTGATTTTTGACGAGCAGCAGCAACCGGCGTTACGGTTCTGGCTGCAGCCCGGTGAGGGCGTCGGTAACAGCGATTACCAGCAGTTTATGGCGCAACAGTGTGCGGCGGATATCAGCCGCTGGCTGGTGGCCGGACAGCAGGGACGTGCCTGCCTGGGCAAAGGCGACGCGCTACAGCCAGTGCGGGCTTCTGATATTACCGTGCTGGTGCGCAGTCGCAATGAGGCCGGTTTGATCCGCGACGCGCTGAATGCGTTGTCAATTCCCTCGGTCTATCTCTCCAGCCGGGACAGCGTTTACACCACGCCGGAAGCGCGCGAATTACTCTGGTTACTTCAGGCGATTCAGGCTCCTGAACAGGAACGGCTGCTGCGCAGCGCGCTGGCCACCTCTATTTTTGCTATTGATGCCGCGACGCTGGATGCGCTGACACAGAATGAACGCGAGTGGGATGCGCTGGTGGAGCAGTTTGCCGTCTGGCAGCAATTGTGGCACCAGCGCGGCGTGTTACCGATGCTGCGTGATGTCATGATCAAGCGGCAGCTGGCGGAAAATATGCTGGCCTCGGAGAACGGGGAACGTCGCCTGACGGACCTGATGCATCTGGGTGAACTGCTGCAGGAAGCCTCAGTACAGCTGGAGAGTCCTCACGCTCTGGTGCGTTTTCTGGCGCAGCAGATTGCCCGACCAAACAGCCAGGCCGCCAGCCAGCAGCTGCGTCTGGAAAGCGACCGCCATCTGGTGCAAATCGTCACCATCCACAAATCGAAAGGGCTGCAATATCCCCTGGTATGGCTGCCGTTTGCTGCCGGATTCCGCGAGGCGGCCAGCGCGCTTTATCACGATCGTGACAACTTCACGGCGCTGCTTGATGTGCAGGGCGATGCACAGAGTCTGGCATTAGCCGAAGAGGAGCGTCTGGCGGAAGATTTGCGTCTGCTCTATGTGGCGCTGACCCGCTCGATCTTTCACTGCAGCGTCGGCATTGCACCGCTGATTAAAGGCACCCGAAAAAAAGAGGGCGAAAGCGATCTGCACAAAAGCGCGCTCGGGTATCTGGTGCAGCAGGGTGTGGCGGCGGATGCGCAGCAGCTCAGCCAGAAACTGAATGCGCTGACCGGTGAGGGGATTGCGCTGGTTGAAGCCGATCTGATGCCGGGAGAAAGGTGGCAGGACGCTGAGCACGGCAATGAGGTATTGAGCAGTCGCGACGTGACCCGCGCACTGGCGGATGCCTGGCGGGTCACCAGCTATTCCGGCCTGCAACAGCATCACAGCTCGTCACTTCTTGATGCATTGCCAAACTTCGATATTGATGCGGCGGGCGAGGACGAGAGTGGTGAAGAGGCTGCATTGACACCGCACCATTTTCCGCGCGGTGCGGCGCCGGGCACCTTCCTGCACGGTTTGTTTGAGTCGATCGACTTTACCGAACTGCCGGATCGCGTCTGGCTGGAGGATCAGCTGCAGCATAATGGCTATCCGTCAGACTGGTTACCGGTCCTGGAACAGTGGATTGAGCGGGTATTGCATACGCCGCTTAACGCGGAAGGGCTGACGCTATCGGCAATTAAAAGCAGCGAACGACTGATCGAAATGGAGTTCTATTTGCCGATCAACAATCTGCTGACGGCGGCCGATCTTGACGATCTGCTGCGCCAGCACGACAGCCTCTCTCTGCAGGCCGCCCCGCTGGATTTTCGTCAGGTGCGCGGCATGCTCAAGGGTTTTATCGATCTGGTATTCCGCTGGCAGGGAAAATATTATCTGCTCGATTACAAATCGAACTGGCTGGGCAATAGCCATGCCGCTTACACACCCGAGGCGATGGCGCAGGCCATGATCGGCCACCGTTATGATCTGCAATACCAGCTCTATACGCTGGCGCTGCATCGCTATCTGCAACATCGCCTGCCGGACTACCACTATGAGCAACATTTTGGCGGCGTCTTTTATCTGTTTTTACGCGGGATGGACGGCAGCTCGCCGGACAACGGCATTTTTGCCACCCGACCTGACGAAGCTTTTGTGGAAGCGATCGATGCACTGTTTGGTGAAACCGGGGAGATGCCATGAGTGACATGCTGAGTCTGCTGCAGCAGGCAGTAGAGAAGCGTCTCCTGCGTCCGCTTGATATTCAGTTTGCACAACTCGTGGTGCCGGAATCACAGCCTGCGCGGCTGCTCGCTGCCGCCTGCGTCAGCGCTGAGGCAGGTGAAGGGCACGTCTGTTTTCCGCTGAGCAATCTCTGTGAGGCGCACCTGTTTGCCGGACGTCAGCCTGCGCTGGCCCAGGAGATCTGGCAGGCTGCTGGCGCGCCGGATGACTGGTTATCACACTTCGCTGACTGGCCGGCGGTGAGTGATGGAAGCCGGGTGACGCCACTGGTTCTAAGCAACCAGCGTTTATATCTGCATCGGCTATGGCAAAGCGAAGGTCGCGTTGTCGATTTTTTTGCTGCCCAGGAAGTGAAAACCGCGTTTGATATCCGTGCCGCAGGAGATGTCCTTAACAGCCTGTTTGACGACCAGCCAGAGAACTGGCAGAAAATTGCTGCGGCAGTGGCGCTGACCCGCAAAACGGCAGTCATTTCTGGCGGTCCCGGCACCGGCAAAACCACCACCGTAGCGAAACTGCTCGCCGCCCTGATTCGCCTGAATCCGGGCGCGCTGCGCATCCAGCTGGCGGCACCGACGGGCAAAGCTGCCGCGCGGCTGACCGAGTCACTGGGCAGGGCACTGCAGGATCTGGCCGTCAGCGACGAAGAACGGCAGCGTTTTCCTGCCGAAGCCACTACGCTGCATCGCCTGCTGGGCGCTCAGCCGGATACCCAGCGGCTACGCTACCATGCCGGTAATCCGCTGCATCTGGATGTGCTGGTTGTCGATGAAGCGTCGATGGTCGATCTCTCAATGATGGCAAAACTGATCGCCGCGCTGCCTGCCCATGCCCGCGTGGTGTTTCTGGGCGATCGCGATCAGCTGGCCTCTGTTGAAGCCGGTGCGGTGCTGGGCGATATCTGCCGCTGCACGGAAAGCGGCTACAGCCTGGCGCGGGCAGAACAGCTCGCCCTGCTGACCGGCTGCACGTTACAGGGCAGTGATGATGCGCAGGCACCGGCAGTGCGCGACAGCATCTGCCTGCTGCAAAAGAGTTATCGGTTTGACGCCGCATCCGGCATCGGCCAGCTGGCAAAAGCGATTAATCAGGGTGATGCCGACCAGGTCAGAGCGGTGTTTGCAGCGGCCCATAAAGATGTCAGTTACCAGCCGCTGAACAGCGCGGAAGCGTATCAGGGGATGCTGGACGAAGTCGCACAGGGCTACCAGCCCTTCCTGCAGCTCATCAGGCAGCACGCACCACCCGCTGAGATCATAACCGCTTTTGGTCGTTATCAGCTGTTGTGCGCGTTACGTGACGGACCCTTTGGCGTTCAGGGTCTGAACCAGCGTATTGAGCAGCGACTGATGCAACTGCAGCGCATCCGGCGTCCTGGCATGGGTAGCCGCTGGTATGAAGGTCGTCCGGTGATGATTACCCGAAACGACAGCGCACTCGGCCTGTTTAATGGCGATATCGGCATTACGCTGCGGGATGAAGAGGGCAACCTGAAAGTCTTTTTCCCGCTACCCGATGGGTCGATCAAGGCAATTCAGCCGAGCCGGTTGCCTTCGCATGAAACCGCCTGGGTGATGACGGTGCATAAATCGCAGGGGTCGGAGTTTGATCACACCGCGCTGGTGATGCCCACGCAGTTTCTGCCGGTTCTGACCCGTGAACTGGTCTATACCGCGATTACCCGTGCGCGTAAACAACTGACTATTTACAGTGAACCTGGCGTGTTTCAGCGTGCCGTGCAGCAGCAAACGCAGCGGCGCAGCGGTCTGGTAGAGCGACTGGCGGAAACGCGCTGAGAAGAGAGGGACAGATCACGATGTGGGTGATTGTCCCTTCTGCGGTAAATCAGGTGAGGTCGGCCATCAGCACTTTTGAACGGCGCTGATAGTTATACATCTCTTTTTTACTTTCGGGCAGTGACTCAATATCAACCGGCGTAAAGCCGCGCTCCTGGAACCAGTGGATACTGCGCGTGGTCAACACAAACAGCTTTTCCAGTCCCATCTGCTTTGCCTGCAACGCCACGCGCTGCAACAGCATCTCTCCGCGTGAGGAGCTGCGATAATCAGGATGAACCGCCACACAGGCCATCTCGCCAATCTTCTCATCCATAAACGGATAGAGTGCGGCACAGGCGATGGTCAGATTGTCGCGCTGAATAATCGTGAACTTATCGATCTCCATTTCCAGTTGCTCGCGAGAGCGACGCACCAGAATGCCCTGTTGCTCCAGCGGCCGGATCAGTTCGAGAATGCCGCCGATATCGTTGATATTGGCGCGGCGGATCTGCTCTGCCGACTCCATAACGATCTGCGTGCCGATACCGTCGCGTGAGAAGAGTTCCTGCAACAGTGCGCCATCTTCCTGATAGCTGATTAAATGGCTGCGGCGCACACCACTTCGGCAGGCCTTCACCGCGCCACGCAGAAAGCGGACCGTGCCGGAAAGATAATCGCCTTCCTTTTCAATCTCGTCGATACGGGCCTGCGCGTCATTCGGGAACAGCTCAGAGATGATTTCACCTTCGCTATTCAGGACGCCTTGCTCAGAGCAGAAGCCGATCATTTTTTCCGCTTTCAGCTTAATCGCCAGCTGCGTGGCCACTTCTTCCGAGGTGAGGTTGAAGCTCTCGCCCGTAACAGACACCGCCACCGGGCCCATCAGCACAATGGCATCGTTATCCAGCTGGCGATGAATCGCCTCTTCATCGATACGACGGATACGCCCGCTATGGCAGTAATCCACGCCATCATCCACGCCCAGCGGCTGTGAAATAATGAAGTTGCCGCTGACCACATTGATATGTGCGCCCTGCAGCGGGGTGTTGTTGAGACTCATAGAGAGGCGGGCAGTGATATCCAGCTGCAGCCGGCCGGCGGCCTGTTTGACCAGCTCCAGCGATTGCGCGTCGGTCACCCGGGTAAATTTATGATAAACCGGCTCCAGCTGCTGCTGCGCCAGGCTGGCATCAATCTGCGGCCGGGCACCATAAACCACCACCAGGCGGATGCCCAGGCTGTGCAGCAGGCCGATGTCATTAACGATGCCAGAGAAGTTCTCATGCTCAATCGCTTCGCCACCCAGCATGATGACAAAGGTTTTACCCCGGTGGGCATTGATATAGGGAACGGTATGGCGAAAACCCTGAACCAGTTCGGTACTACGTTCCTTCACGGCCAACCCTCAGTGAATGTTTATTCGTATTTTTTGTATTTTTATGCTTTTACGTTCTGTTTTGCAAGTCTTAATCCTGACGAAAATTTACGTTTTTATGGGTGTCAAAGCCGCTAACAGCCTGCATTATTTAGGGTTTCCGGGGTGACATCATGCTACGGATTGGATAAAGTTTTCGCCGCCATTTTATTAACTGGCGCTTTTTTAGACATAACACAGCAGCTGGAGCGGCATGTCAGACGTTAATTCCCATTTTTCACGCAGACGATTTTTACAGGGGACGGGCGCCTTACTGCTGTTAAGCGTCAGCCGCACAGGACTGGCGGCAAAAAACCACATTGTGGCGGTGCGTATCTGGCCCTCATCCACTTACTCGCGGATGACGCTGGAGTCAAACGTCGCGCTGAAATACAAGCAGTTTGCGCTGAGCAATCCCGAACGGCTCGTAATAGATATTCAGGGCCTGCATCTCAATTCGGCCCTGAAAGGGGTGGATAAGCAGGTACGGGTCGACGATCCTTTTATTAAAAATGCCCGGGTCGGCCAGTTCGACAGCAATACGGTGCGCGTCGTTCTGGAGTTAAAGCGCAACGTCGCGCCAAAGATTTTTAACCTTTCGCCGGTCGCCGGGATCAATCACCGGCTGGTGGTCGACCTCTATCCGAGTCAGAACCCGATAGAAGATGATCCTCTGCTGGCCCTGCTGAAAGACTATAACCAGGGCGATCTGGAGAAAGATGAAGGCGTGCAGGCACCCTTGCCGGGTAAAGCGGGGCGCGATCGTCCGATCATTATCATGATCGATCCCGGTCACGGCGGGGAAGATCCGGGTGCGCACGGCAAATATAAGACCCGCGAGAAGGATATTGTGCTGAAGATTGGACGGCGGCTCAAAGCGCTGATCGACAAAGAGTCCAATATGAAAGCCTATATGACGCGTAATGAAGATGTCTTTATTCCGCTGCGCGTCAGGGTTGCGAAAGCCCGAAAACAGCGCGCTGATCTTTTTGTCTCGATCCATGCGGATGCCTTTACCAGCCGTGCAGCTCGCGGCTCGTCAGTGTTTGCCTTATCAACCAGCGGTGCGACCTCGGCGGCAGCCCGTTTCCTGGCGCAGACCCAGAATGAATCCGATCTGATTGGTGGCGTCAGCAAAAGCGGCGACCGCTATCTTGATCACACCATGTTCGATATGGTGCAGCGCCAGACGATTCATGACAGCCTGAAGTTTGGCAAAGAGGTGCTGCATCGCATGGGGCGCATCAATCATCTGCACAAACGTACCGTGGATCAGGCTGGATTTGCGGTGCTGAAAGCCCCGGATATCCCGTCTATTCTGGTCGAGACCGCGTTTATCAGTAATGTGGAAGAGGAGCGTAAGTTGCGAACCACCCGCTATCAGCATCAGGTTGCGGAGGCGATTCTGGACGGCATTAAGGCTTATGTGAAGAGTGGGGCGGCGCTGGCCCATCGGTAACGGTTTGCGGGTAGTTACGGCTATCCGTGCACTTTTCAGGGCAGGAGAGAGACTAACGAGGTTTCAGGAACGTCAGAAACAAAAAAACACCCTTTCAGGTGTTTAAATGATTGGTTGCGGGGGCCGGATTTGAACCGACGACCTTCGGGTTATGAGCCCGACGAGCTACCAGGCTGCTCCACCCCGCGTCCGTATCATACTTTTTTCACATTGTGACTTCTGTAAAACAACTGCAGAAGTATTGGTTGCGGGGGCCGGATTTGAACCGACGACCTTCGGGTTATGAGCCCGACGAGCTACCAGGCTGCTCCACCCCGCGTCCGTATTGCTTCTATTACTTTTACTTCTCACACTGTGACTTCTGTAAAACTGCTGCAGAAGTATTGGTTGCGGGGGCCGGATTTGAACCGACGACCTTCGGGTTATGAGCCCGACGAGCTACCAGGCTGCTCCACCCCGCGTCCGTGGAAGCGCACTATACTCTCCGCGCTAATTCATGCAACCCCTTTTTGAAGATAAAAGCCAAATTAACAGCCAGTTGCTGAAGGATTCAACCATCTGATTAATTATTGAACTGATATGCACCAGGTCAAAGCGGATGCATTTCATTCTGTCGGGGGCTTTGCTATCGTCGCGGGGCGAACAGTTATAAAAAGAGAAGATAATGAAATCACATTGGGTGAAGTATGCACTCACTGGCGCGTTAATTACGCTGCTGGCGGCCTGTAGCTCTAAACCGACCGATCGCGGTCAGCAATATAAAGATGGCAAACTGGAACAGCCGCTGGCGCTGGTAAATCAGCCCAATGCCAAAGGTGCGCCAGTTAATGGTAAAGACTTTGGCGATCAGGTGCGCCAGATTCAGTCCGCCTCATCTGCCCTTTATAGTCGTCAGAACGGCACCTATAGTGCAATTGAAAGCTGGCTGATGGCGGGAGCCGATACCCGACAGCTTCGTCAGTATGGCCTGAACGCCTGGCAGATGGAGGGCACGGACAACTACGGTAACGTGCAGTTCACGGGTTACTACACGCCGGTCGTGGAAGCGCGCTACACCCGTCAGGGTGAGTTCCAGTATCCGATCTACCGCATGCCGCCGCGCAAACGCGGAGAAAAATTACCGAGCCGCGCTTCTATCTATAGTGGCGGACTCGATGACCGCTATGTCATTGCCTACAGCAACTCGCTGATTGATAACTTCATGATGGATGTGCAGGGCAGTGGTTATGTCGACTTTGGCGATGGCCGCCCGATGACCTTCTTTGGTTATGCCGGTAAAAATGGCTGGGGCTACCACAGTATTGGTAAAGAGCTGATCGATCGCGGCGAAGTGAAACGCGAAGATATGTCGATGCAGGCGATTCGCCAGTGGGCGCAGGAGCACTCACCGCAGGAAGTTCGCGCACTGCTGGAAACCAACCCATCCTTTGTCTTCTTTAAAGCTGAACCGTTTACGCCGGTGCGTGGAGCCAGCGCCGTTCCGCTGGTAGCAAAAGCCTCGGTTGCCTCTGACCGCTCAATTATTCCGGCGGGCACCGTACTGCTGGCTGAAGTGCCGCAGTTAAATGAGAAGGGCAAATTCAACGGCAAATATGAGATGCGCCTGATGGTCGCACTCGACGTGGGTGGCGCGATTAAAGGCCAGCACTTTGATATCTATCAGGGTATCGGCCCGGACGCCGCGCATCTCGCCGGCTTCTATAATCACTATGGCCGCGTCTGGGTACTCAAAGCTGCACCGGGTGCCGGACAGCCGCTGTTCTCCAGTGCGCAAAACGGTAATAATGGTTCACTGCTTCTTGGCTCTAACTAATTTCTTCTCTGCGGGCCTTCGGGCCCGCACGACGTAACAGGTTCAACTATGAAAGTGTTAAACGACGCCTGGCATCAGCGCTTTGGCGGCACGGCGCGTCTCTATGGTCAGAATGCGCTGCAACGTTTTGCTGACGCACACTTCTGCGTCATCGGTATTGGCGGCGTCGGTTCCTGGGCGGCGGAAGCACTGGTGCGCACCGGGATTGGTAAAATCACCCTGATTGATATGGATGATGTCTGTATCACCAACACCAACCGACAGCTTCATGCGCTGCAGGGCAACGTGGGCAAAGCCAAAACGGACGTGATGGCAGAGCGGCTGCGTGCGATTAATCCGGACTGCGAAGTGATCTGCATAGATGACTTTATTACGCCGGAGAACACTGCTGAACTGATGGCTGCCGGTTTTGACTACGTGATCGACGCTATCGACAGCGTGCGGCCTAAAGCGGCGCTGATTGCCTGGTGTCGCCGGAATAAAATCCCGTTAATCACCACCGGTGGTGCGGGCGGGCAGATTGATCCGACGCAAATCCAGGTCGCCGATCTGGCGAAAACCATTCAGGATCCACTGGCGGCGAAGCTGCGCGAACGATTGAAAAGCCTGGGCGTGGTGAAAAACAGCAAAGGTAAACTCGGCATCGACTGTGTTTTTTCAACTGAAGCGCTGGTTTATCCGCAGGCAGATGGCAGCGTCTGTGCTTCACGCAGCACGGCGGAAGGTCCGAAGCGAATGGATTGCACATCCGGCTTTGGTGCGGCAACCATGGTTACCGCTACGTTCGGCTTTGTTGCCGTTTCACATGCGCTGAAGAAGTTTCTGGCGCGCGCTGTTCGTCAGGACGCTGTCAGCGCCTGACGCGCGGCATGCTCCACGGCGGTAGCCAGCGCCTGCAGGCCGCTGCTGCGGGAAGCGCTGAGCTGGGCGCGCAGGCCCAGTTCATCAAACAGCGTTAAGGGATCGCTGGCCAGTAACTGTTGTGGCGTCTGGCCCTCAACCGCAGTCAGCAGCACGGCCAGCAGGCCGCGCACAATCCGTCCTTCACTGTCACCATAGAAATGCAGCGTGTCATCCTCGCATAACTGGCAGCCCAGCCAGACCCGATTCTCACACCCGCTGAGTTCAATTTCTGCGGTTTTCAGTTCCTCCGGCAACGCAGGTAACTGTCGGCTCAGCTGAATCAGCTGACGATAACGATCCTCCCATTGATGAAAGCGGCCAAAGCTCTCTTTCAGGCTGGCAACGGTAATCTGTTCGCCAAACGGGTGTGGCGCTAACAGCGATGAACACATAATCAAAACTCCGATAACAGCGAGATGGCACCTTTCATGGCGCACACCAGCGCATCAACATCCTGCAAACTATTATAGGGTGCAAAAGAAGCCCGCAGCGTGCCGCTGACGCCCAGCGCTGCCAGCAACGGCTGCGCACAATGCTGGCCAGCACGCAGGGCGATTCCCTGCTCAGCCAGCAGCGTCACCAGATCGCTGTGATGCAGGCCAGCAAATTCAAAGGCCAGCAGGCTGGCGTTGCCACTGCGGAAGCTGCGGAAGCTAGGCAATTCTGCCAGCTGCTCCTCCGCCAGTGTCGCCAGATGCTGACTCCAGCGCTCCGCGTCGGCCATATCGTACTGCGCCAGCCAGCTCAGTGCTGCACTCAGGCCCACTACGCCCGCCACATTCGGAGTACCTGCCTCAAAACGCCAGGGCACTGGCTGTGGTGTGAAGCCACTGAAATCGACATCCGTTATCATTTTTCCGCCACCCTGCCAGGGTGCCATCGCTTCCAGCAGGTCCGCTTTGCCATATAACGCGCCAATGCCCATCGGGCCGTAAATCTTATGGCCGGAAAAAGCGTAAAAGTCGATATCCAGCGCCTGTACGTCAGGCGGGCAATGCACCACCCCCTGCGCGCCATCGACCATCACTTTCGCGCCCACGGCGTGTGCCAGCGGAATCGCTCTGGCGAGATCGGGACACCCTCCGGTGACGTTCGACATCTGACCTATAGCCAGCAGGCGGGTACGGTTGTTGAGCAGATTGGGTAACAGGCTGATATCGGGCAGGCGATCTGGCCCTAACGGCCATTTTATGACGTGGGCACCGCATGCCTGTGCAGCCATCAGCCAGGGGACCAGGTTGGCGTGGTGTTCAGCCTCACTCACCACAATCTCATCACCGGGCTGCAGGCGCGGGCGCAGCCAGCTGTTCGCCACCAGGTTTATCGCTTCGGTGGTGCCGCGCGTCCAGACAATCTCACGATCGTCTGCGGCATTCAGCCAGCGGGCAACCTGATGACGCGCCTGTTCATAACGATCGGTTAAGGCCTGCGCAGCGGCAAACTGGCTGCGATGAACCGTCCCTGCACTGAGGCTGTAAAACTGCTGTGTACTGTCAATGACGGCCTGCGGCTTCAGCGTGGTCGCGGCGCTATCGAGATAAACGCCGGCATCGGCGAGCGCGGGAAACTGCTGGCGAAAGTCACTAGGGTTAAATGGGATCATGCCGGGTCCATGATAAGAAAAATTAGGACCACACTGAAAGAATGGTCTGCGTCTGGCAAAGCTGGAAAAGCGCGTTATGCTGAATATTGCAAGGTTTGAACCAAACCCGCATAACGAGTGGACGCTTAATAGTCGATCTCACTTATCGGCTGCCTCTGGTTAGCGTAGCGCGGGTGGTTTGATGCAATCAATCTACAAGGAGATAGCAGATGAAAAAACTTACCGCAGTTCTGGCCGTGTGTACTCTTGCTTTTACCCTGAGTGCCTGTTCAAGCAATTATGTGATGCATACCAACGATGGCCGCACTATCGTGGCTGCCGGCAAGCCTAAAGTTGATAATGATACCGGCATGATCAGCTATAAAGATGCGAATGGCAACGAGCAGCAGATTAACCGCTCAGACGTCAAAGAAATGGTCGAGTCAAAGTAAGCAGCAAAAAAAAAGCACCGCAATTTGCGGTGCTATTTAAAAATCACTATGGACAGACAGGGTAAATCTACAGGAATTAAGCGCTCGATCCGCAATCGTCGGATCAAAAATTTGCAAACACAACATCACGACCACAAGCCAAAAGCTTTCAGAAAATCTGCGAACTCACTCACAAATCTAAAAACTTTTCGTTCCGGCTCAGGAAGTGCGGCAACTATAGGTATTTGCTGGAGGTTCCTCAACGGACAAATTATAATGCCTCGGATTAAAAATTCTAATACGTAAACGCTTTGTATTAGCCTGCGTATTTTTCGCCGATCCGGATACGGAAAACCATGTCGAAACGCCTTCCTCCTCTTAACGCACTGCGTGTTTTTGATGCAGCTGCACGCCATTTAAGCTTTACCAAAGCGGCTGAAGAGCTGTTTGTCACCCAGGCTGCTGTAAGCCATCAGATAAAATCTCTGGAAGATTTTCTGGGGTTAAAGCTGTTTCGCCGGAGGAATCGTTCGCTGTTACTGACCGAGGAAGGACAAAGCTACTATCTCGACATCAAAGAGATTTTCTCGGCGATAAACGAAGCGACCCGCAAATTGCAGGCGCGCAGTGCCAAGGGGGCGCTGACGGTCAGTTTACTGCCGAGCTTTGCCATTCAGTGGCTGGTTCCCCGCCTCTCCAGCTTTAATATGGCTTATCCGGGAATTGATGTGCGCATCCAGGCGGTGGACCGTGACGAAGAGAAACTGGCAGACGATGTCGATGTAGCGATTTTTTACGGACGGGGCAACTGGCCCGGACTGCGGGTGGAAAAACTTTATGCCGAATATCTGTTACCGGTCTGTTCGCCGTCGCTGATGGCCGGGGATAATCCGCTGAAAACGCCAATGGATCTGTCGCGTTTTACCCTGCTGCATGATGCCTCCCGCCGCGACTGGCAATCCTATATCCGCCAGCTGGGCCTGCAGCATATTAATGTGCAGCAGGGGCCAATTTTCAGCCACAGCGCCATGGTTCTGCAGGCGGCTATTCATGGTCAGGGCGTGGCGCTGGCCAACAATGTTATGGCGCAGAGTGAAATAGAAGCCGGACGATTAATCTGCCCATTTAATGATGTATTAGTCAGTAAAAACGCTTTTTATCTGGTTTGTCATGACAGTCAGGCAGAACTGGGTAAAATAGCCGCCTTCCGACAGTGGATTCTGGAAAAAGCTGCAACCGAACAAGAAAAATTCCGCTTTCGCTATCAACAATAACGTATTGATTTATTTGCATTCAGATGCAAAAGCACCCTGAGGGTCAGTTCATGTCCAGTCGTGCCATGTTTGTTTTTGCGGCTATCAGCGGATTTCTGCTGGTGGCTTTTGGCGCATTTGGTGCCCACGTTTTGAGTCAGTCGCTTGGCGCGGCTGAAATGGCCTGGATTCATACCGGGCTGGAGTATCAGGCTTATCATACCTTAGCGGTGATGGGGCTGGGCGCTGCGATGTTACGTCGCGCCAATATCTGGTTTTACTGGAGCAGTGCGTTAATGGCGCTCGGCACCGTGCTATTTAGTGGCAGCCTCTATTGTCTGGCGCTGTCACATCTTAAGTTTTGGGTTTTTATCACACCTGTGGGTGGAGTCTGTTTCCTCGCCGGTTGGGTATTGATGTTGATTGGCGCTTTGCGTCTTAAACGAAAGGCAGAACGCCATGAATAAAGTTTTACTCTATTGTCGCCCCGGTTTTGAAAAAGAGTGCGCGGCAGAAATCAGCGCCAAAGCCGCGGAACGCGAAATCTACGGCTTTCCACGGGTTAAAGATGACTCTGGCTACGTGTTGTTTGAGTGCTATCAGTTCGAAGATGCTGATCGCCTGGCGCGTGAGCTGCCATTTGACGAGCTGATCTTTGCCCGTCAGATGCTGGTCGTCGGCGAAATGCTGCGTGACCTGCCACAGGAAGATCGCATCACCCCGATTGTCGGCATGCTGACCGGCGTGGTAGAGAAGGGTGGCGAACTGCGTGTTGAAGTGCCGGACACCAACGAAGCCAAAGAGCTGACTAAATTCTGCCGCAAGTTCACCGTGCCGCTGCGTTCAGCAATGCGTGAAAGCAACATCCTGCTGAACTATGAAAGCCCGAAACGCCCGGTTGTTCATGTGTTTTTCATCGCACCTGGCACCTGTTACGTCGGTTACTCCATTCGGGAAAACAGCTCGCCGTTTTATATGGGTATACCACGCCTTAAGTTCCCTTCTGATGCGCCAAGTCGTTCGACGCTTAAGCTGGAAGAGGCGTTTCACGTCTTTATTCCTGCGGATGAGTGGGATGAGCGTTTAGCCAGCGGCATGTACGCGGTAGATCTGGGAGCCTGTCCGGGCGGCTGGACCTATCAACTGGTCCAGCGCAGCATGATGGTTTATGCGGTAGACAACGGACCGATGGCGCCGAGCCTGATGGATACCGGCCAGGTGATGCACGAGAAAGCGGATGGATTTAAATTCCGTCCGCCTCGCACCAACATCAGCTGGCTGGTGTGTGACATGGTGGAGAAGCCGGTTCGCGTGGCTAACCTGATGACCGACTGGCTGGTCAACGGCTGGTGCCGTGAAGCGATCTTCAACCTTAAGTTGCCGATGAAAAAGCGCTATGAGGAGGTCACGCAGAATCTGGCCATGATGCAGGAGCGTTTTGATGAGAATGGCATCAACGTGCAGATTCGTGCCCGTCAGCTCTATCATGACCGCGAAGAGGTAACGGTTCATGTACGTCGTATGTGGGCTGCGACCGGTGGCCGTCGCGACGAGCGCTAATCGACTGGCTGAGTGCCGTTGCACTCAGCCGGTATAACGCAGCGTGTTCAGATTTCCCTGCAACACCAGATCCTTTTTCAGTGTGGCCACCTGACGGCTAATCTCTGCCATATGCTGCCCTTCAGCGAGTTTTTCCCGCCATTTGGCGGGCACCTGGTCCAGTTGCTGGTAGATCCCCTCAAGCGTCTGAAACGTTGTCAGCAGCTGCTTTGCGCTTTTAGGGCCGATGCCGGTGATGCCCGGAATTTTACTGCTGCTGATGCCGCATAATCCCCAGTAGTCAGGTAACCGCTGTGGCGCCACGCCAAACTCTGCCTCGATAAAAGGCAGGTCGAGCCACCGTTTCTGAAAGTAGTCGCGGATGCGGATCTCGGGTGCCAGCAGCTGGCAGTAGCCTTTGTCAGTGGAAACAATGGTGGCCTGATGTCCGGCCTGGGCCATTTTAACCGCCAGCGTCGCCGCTAAATCATCCGCTTCATCCTCGCCCGCAATCCAGCAGCTTACGCCTGCTGCGCGAAAAGCCTCCTGTAACGCCGGCATCTCTGCCTGTAAATCGTCTGGCATCGGCGGACGACCGCTTTTGTAGTCGGGAAGCAGCTGATGCCGCCAGCCCTGATGACGCGCTTCGCCATCAAACACCGCCACGGCATGGGTCGGACGAGCGTGACCCAGTACCTGGCGCAGCGCAGCCACACAGCCGTCGACACAGGGGGAGCCTTGTACCGCATGCAGACGGCGAATCAGATTCAATGCGTCAACAATAACAAGATGAAAAGCCATGAGAGTATGGGCAGCCCGGGGGCTGCCTCCTGGTTTATTTGATAATTTCGTAGCAGGGGATGTAAGCGGTGCCTGGCAGCTTCATGCGCTGCTGGGCAACAAATCCCTGCAGCAGTTCATCCATGCGGTGCATGATGTCGGGGTCGCCATGCAGTTTAAAGCGTCCCTTCTCACGGATTTCGCGGATGCCCATCTCTTTAACGTTACCCGCGACGATGCCTGAGAAGGCGCGGCGCAGGTCGGCGGCCAGCTTCTCAGGAGGCTGATTCGTGTAGAGATTGAGGTTAGCCATATTTTCATGGGTGGGCAGGAACGGCACCTGCAGATCGGGTTCAATGCGAATCGACCAGTTAAAGCTGTAAGCATCGCCGGTTTCGCGACGATTCTCTTTAACCTGCGGCATCGCTTTCTTCATCAGACGCGCCACTTCTGCCGCATCATCGATAATAATCTGATAATGCTTACGCGCCTGTTCACCCAGCGTGTTGACGATGAAATCATCCAGCACACGGAAATAATCGGCGCTCTCTTCTGGTCCGGTCAGAATCAGCGGCAGCACCTGGTCGTTGTTCTGCGGATTCATCAGAATGCCCAGCAGATAGAGCAGCTCTTCTGCCGTGCCGACCCCGCCCGGGAAAATAATGATGCCATGGGCGATACGCACAAACGCTTCCAGACGTTTTTCGATATCTGGCATGATGATCAGCTCATTCACCAGCGGATTCGGCGGTTCAGCCGCAATGATTGAGGGCTCTGTCAGGCCGATAAAACGGCTGTCACGATAGCGCTGCTGGGCATGGCCAACGGCGGCCCCTTTCATTGGCGCTTCCATCACGCCCGGCCCGCAGCCGGTACAGATATTCAGCTCGCGCAGACCCAACTGCGTACCAACATTGCGGCAATACTGGTACTCAACGGCGTTGATCGAGTGTCCACCCCAGCACACCACGGTGTTGGGATACTCGCCAATGTGCAGTGCCCGTGCATTACGCAAAATGGAAAACACGGTGTTGGTGATCGTGGCGGAATCGTTCTCTTCGGCTGCCGTGAAACGGCCCGGCATGTTGAGCTGGCCGCTGACAAACAGGATGTCACGCAGCACCGCAAACAGGTTTGCCTGCAGGGAACGGATGATGCGGCCATCTACGAACGCTTCTTCCGGTGGATTAATCAGTTCCAGTTTGACGCCGCGCTCACGGCGCAGCACGTTGATATCAAAATTCTCAAAGCGGGAGAGCAGTTCGTGGCTGCTGTCAGTCTGGCTGCCGGAGTTGAGTACTGCCAGAGAGCAATTGCGAAACAGCTGGTAGAGGTCGCTGCTGGCTGTGCGCTTGAGCATATCGACTTCCAGTTGCGAGAGCAGATCCATTGAGCCAAGTGGACTGATATGGGTAATCAAATGAACTCCTTTACACCCGCCTGGGTGCCTGTTGGCACTGCAACCGCAGTGACGAAAATCCCTGGTCGGCAATCCGCAGATTGCCGCCTTCATCAGAGTAGCCTTGTCGGCCTGCACAGCTCAAGCGAAACTGCGCATACAGCACGCAGCCTGCGAGAAGTCTCGCAAACTACTGACGAACCAGCCGTGAAAAACCGGGAGAGAAGGGCACATTGGTGCGCCACGGGTTAATATCCAGTCCGCCACGGCGGGTGTAGCGTGCATAAACGGTCAGCGCTTCAGGATGACAGAAACGCATCACATCATTAAAGATGCGCTCGACGCACTGCTCGTGAAATTCGTTATGCTGGCGGAATGAGACCAGATAGCGCAGCAACGCTTCACGGTCGATACGCGGGCCTGTGTAGCGGATCATCACCGAGCCCCAGTCAGGCTGATTGGTGATCAGGCAGTTTGACTTGAGCAGATGGCTGACCAGCGTCTCCTCAACAATTTCGCTGCCTGCGGCATCAGCCAGATAGTCGGCATTAAAGCGATAATCGTCGATAGCAATATCTTGCTCATCAATACAGCAACCGTCAAAATGACCGACAGGCTGACCTTCAATTTCACTCAGACGGAACAGCGCAACCTGCACTTCACCTTCTGCACAGGCGCTCAGATCCCGCTCCAGCGTCTGACGGACCTCGCCCCAGTCCGCAAAGCGGGTCTGGTTAAAACTGTTAAGGTAAAGCTTAAAGCTTTTCGACTCGATCAGATTGCGGCTCTGTGCATCCAGCACCACTTCGCCGACGGCAACCTGGGGTAGCCCTTTACTGTTGAGCCACGAGAGTTCATACAGGGTCCAGATATCGCTGCCGGTAAAGGGCAGGCTGTCGGGAAACAGGCCCAGCGGTTCACGGTTCAGACTGCGTGGCACCGACTGCAGTAAGCTGTTGTCATACTGATCGTGATAGGCTGTGGGTTTGCCCAGCGTCAGGTTACTGAGTGCCTGATCCTGTTCGTGAGTAGTCATTGCGGTTACCACCAAAATTAATCAAAGTGGCTAAGTGTAACCCATCAGAAGTGAGAATATGAATGATGCAGCAAACTGCCGCCGCGTTGCGCGACTTTACCACCCGATACTGCCAGCACTGGCTTCAGCAGGCGGGGCATGCGCCGGCCAGCAGCGATCTTTATGGCGTTCCCTCGCCCTGCGCACTTGAGGATCGCGATCAGCGTGTGCTCTGGCAGCCGCAGCCTTTTAGTCTGCCACCGACGCTGGATGCTGTTGAACGGGCGGTCGATATCCAGCTTCAGCCGTCGGTCACAGATTTCTATACCGCGCAGTTTGCCGGGGATATGCAGGCCACTTTTGGCGAGAATCAGCTGACACTGTTGCAGGTGTGGAGTGAAGAGGATTTCCTGCGGTTACAGGAGAACCTGATTGGTCATCTGGTGATGCAGCGCCGCCTCAGGCAGTCGCCTACGCTGTTTATTGCCACAACCGATTCAGAAGAGGAGATCATCTCGCTTTCTAACCTCAGTGGTGAAGTGATTCTGGAGCAGCCTGGCCGCAAACAGCGTGCGGTATTAGCCGAAAGTCTTGAGATATTTCTTAAGTCATTACAACCGGTTATCAACTGATTTGCAGTGATCGGCTGCTGACCTTGTGAGATATCTCTTACATCTTCTGTGAGAGATCGCCATATAACAGATGAGATATTCGGAAAACTGAAATGTAAAAATATTGTGAATCATAAACTTAATGGCGTTTATCTGAATATCTGCAGCACATTTCGTAAAGTTCCCTTCTGAGTACCTTGTTTGCGTAACGGTTTCTGTCAAAATGTTTCTCACTGCAGGATGCTCAGGAAACAGATATCGTCAGGATGATGGTAAGCCATGAGGCAGGAACGTAACGGAGTTTACGGCACAGTGAAGGTTTCAGGACGAAACAGGATCGCTCAGGATTGAGTAAGGGACACCTCCAGGATGGAGAATGAGAACCCCTCAGAAGAGGCGGTGGGCCAGGAGGCTAAGGATACATCAGGACGATGCGCGACAGGAGTTCGCACTGGACAAGTTGTCATGGAAGAGCAGGGAGCATAAACGTAGCAGGATAGCTGCAAACGAACCGGGAGCACTGTTTATACAGTGCTCCCTTTTTTTGTGCCTGTCCCAACAAGTGATATGCTTGCCGCCCATTTTTGACTGCTCGCTGGAGGTGGCGCATGACGCCTGAACAATTAATTACGCAACGGCTGGAGCAACTGGAAGCGGTGATGCGTGAGCACCATCTCTGGCAAAGCACTTCTCCGGCCGAGGGCGCGCTTAAGAGCCAGGAACCTTTTTGCCTGGATACACTGGAGCCGCTGCAGTGGCTCCAGTGGGTCTTAGTCCCGCGGATGCATGCCCTGATTGCCGCGGGACATCCGCTGCCGCAAAACTTTGCCGTTGCCCCCTATTATGAAGTGGCGCTGGTACCTGACCAGCCCGGCATTGCGCCGCTGCTGCTGACCCTGCGTCAGCTGGATGCCTTGATGAAGGATGCTGCCCACTGATGCTGGAGATACTCTATCAGGATGAGTGGCTGGTGGCCGTCAACAAGCCTAGCGGCTGGCTGGTTCATCGCAGCTGGCTGGATCGCCATGAAACGGTGTTTGTGATGCAGACTGTTCGTGATCAGATCGGACAGCATGTCTTTACCGCGCATCGACTGGATAAACCCACGTCAGGCGTGCTGCTGATGGGGCTTTCGAGTGAAGTAGGACGTCTGCTTTCCCTGCAGTTTGAACAGCACCAGATGCAGAAAACCTACCACGCCGTAGTGCGTGGCTGGCTGGAGAGCAGTGGAACGCTCGATTATCCGCTGGTGGAAGAGCTGGATAAAATTGCCGATAAACATGCCACTGAAGCGCGCACCGCACAGCCCGCCGTCACCGATTATGAGTCACTGGCTACCGTTGAGATGCCGGTCGGCATTGGTCGTTATCCCACGTCGCGCTACAGTCTTGTAGAGATGGCCCCTAAAACCGGTCGCAAGCACCAGCTGCGTCGACATATGTCACACCTGCGTCATCCGATTATTGGTGATTCTGCACACGGTGATCTGCGTCAGAACCGGGGTGCCGCCGAACATTTCGGCGCTAACCGACTGATGCTGCACGCCAGCAGCCTGGCATTGACCCATCCGGTGACCGGTGAACCATTGCTGATTCGCGCCGGACTGGATGGCGTCTGGCAGAATCTGATGAATCAGTTTGGCTGGCAGGATCAGATTCCTGAGGTGCCGCGGGTTGAGTTTGACGCAGCGCCAGGACAGGATAGCGTTTCAGAATAAGGGAGAAAGCAGATGGCAAAGATTGGCATTTTTGTAGGTACGGTATACGGCAATGCATTGCTGGTGGCGGAAGAAGCGGAGCCGTTACTGCAACAGCAGGGGCACAGCGTCACTGTGTTTGATGATCCGACGCTGGCAGACTGGCAGAACGGTGCCGGCGATGTGGCGTTAATCGTCACCTCAACCACCGGTCAGGGTGATTTGCCCGATTCGATTTCCGGTCTGTTCCATGCGATCAAAGATAAGCTGGGTCATCAGCCTGCGCTGCGCTACGGCGTGATTGCGCTGGGTGACAGCAGTTATGACCATTTCTGTGGCGCGGGCAAAGCGTTTGATGCGCTGCTGCAGGAGCAGGGCGCTCAGCGGGTTGGCGAAGTATTACTGGTTGATGCCACTGAAAACCCTGAGCCGGAAGCGGTCACCTCTCCATGGGTTGAAGCCTGGGGCGCGCAGCTCTGATTGCGGTGCCAGGCTTATCTCTGCCTTCGCAGGGTAATAATAAGCCTGGCCTGTACTGGCGACGATATCAGGTGACTGGCGCCGGGTTAAACACTGCCAGCTGATTACGGATACCCCAGCGATCGGACCAGGTCTGCTTTCTGCCGCTGGCAATGTCCAGAATCAACTCAAACAGTCGCCAGCCCACCTGCTCAATACTTTCTTCACCCGTCGCAATCGTTCCGGCATTGATGTCCATCAGATCGTGCCAGCGCTCTGCCAGCGCATTGCGCGTCGCCATTTTGATCACCGGAATCGCGGCCAGACCGTAAGGCGTTCCGCGCCCGGTAGTGAACACCTGCAGAGTGATACCGGATGCCAGCTGCTGCGTACCGCAGACAAAATCGCTGGCGGGCGTCGCCGCATAAATTAATCCACGCCGCGTAGGCCGCTGACCCGGCGAGAGCACTTCGACAATGGCACTGCGTCCCGATTTGGCGATCGATCCCAGAGCTTTTTCCACTACGTTGGCCAGGCCGCCTTTTTTGTTGCCTGGCGAGGGATTAGCGCTGCGATCGGTCTGGCCCTGGTCGAGGTAATTGTCATACCAGGCCATCTCCTCCAGTAAGCGCTTACCAACTTCCTGATTGATCACCCGTGGCGTCAGCAGGTGAATGGCATCACGCACTTCAGTGACTTCAGAGAACATCACGGTCGCCCCGCAGCGCACCAGCAGATCAGAGGCGAAGCCCACCGCCGGATTCGCCGTGACGCCTGAGAACGCATCGCTGCCTCCACACTGCATCCCCACAATCAGTTCTGCAGCGGAGCAGGTTTCGCGCTGGCGCGCATTGAGCCGCTGAAGATGACGTTCTGCGACCTGCAGAATCTCATTCACCATCGCACCGAAACCCACCAGCTTTTCATCCTGCAAACGCACGATGTCATGGTCGTCCAGTGAAATGGCCTGCACGTCAGGCGTGCCGGTCAGCAGGCGCTCAGGCTGCAACTTTTCGCAACCCAGACTGACGATCATCACTTCGCCGCCGAAATTGGCATTCAGTGCCAGGTTATGAATGGTGCGAATCGGCACCACCGCAGCAGGCGCGTTGATCGCCACACCACAGCCATAAAGATGGTTCAGGGCGACGACGCCATCCACATTCGGATAGCGTGGCAGCAGATCCCGTTCAATGATCTGCACGACATGATCCACCACACCGGCCACGCAATGGACGCTGGTGGTGATGCCGAGCAGATTACGCGTGCCTACACTCCCATCCGCATTACGGTAACCTTCAAAGGTGTAACCTTCTAACGGTGGCAAATCAGGCGGAACCTGCGTGGCTAACGGCAGGCTCTCCAGCGGAGGGGCTTCTGGCAGCGCGACAAGAGATTCATCAATCCAGCTGCCCTGGGCAATATCCCGCAGTGCATAGCCGATAACTTCACCATATCGCACGATCTCCGCACCCTGGTTAATGGCGCTTAACGCCACTTTATGGCCCTGCGGCACATGCTCAGTGAGCGTCAGGCCATCCGCAAACTGCGTGCCGGCTGGCAGACCCAGGCTGTTGACCACAATCGCAACATTGTCGTGCTCATGGACTTTGATATAGAGCGGTTGTTCATCTGTATTGGGTTTCATCGCTCACCTTCCTGTCTGTCGTGCCGTACTTGTGCGGCACGTTGTAATGTTCTGATCTGTCACACGCTTGTTTGCCAGCTTCAGTATAGGGAGGCGTCGCACGTGGCGCATTGTGCAAATGACCACCATTGAGGTATTTCACCGCGTTGTTTTGGGTCGCTTATCCAAAAGCAAGTGAAGAACCTCACAAACAGCGGGGGAAAGCGTCGTCAGCGGCTAATTTCGCCATGGTATTTGCCACTTTCGTGAGCCACACCGCAGCCTTTTGTGCATCCGCAAGATAATCACTTCATTAATAAGTTTATTCCAGGGCGATACGCCAATGTGATCGCTACAGGCTGTTCTTATACTGAGTTTCGTTAGCCAAAGTCAGGTTATCTGTCACGACGTATTCCTCATCTGATGCAGGGGCAAAGGCGCGTTAATGACCGCAGCTGTCAGCAGCCGGATGAATAAATAAAAGTTTGCCAAAACAAAAAGATCGCCGTGTTTAACCCAATTTCTCTCTGATACCCAACGCGATGTGTATGCAGTCAGAGCGGATGTAGCTCACGCTATATTTCAGGAGTGCATCATGAATAGTTTCAGCCAGACCGCGGAAACGGTGCAGAAGCGCACCAATGCCCGTTACTGGATTGTGGTGATGTTATTTATCGTCACCTCATTCAACTACGGTGACCGCGCAACCATTTCAATTGCCGGTTCGGCGATGTCCAAAGATATCGGCCTCGATTCGGTCGGACTTGGCTATATCTTCTCAGCGTTCTCATGGGCGTATGTCATTGGTCAGATTCCGGGCGGCTGGCTGCTCGATCGCTTCGGCTCAAAACGCGTCTACTTCTGGAGCATCTTCACCTGGTCGCTGTTTACCTTTCTGCAAGGGTTCGTCGATCTGTTCAGCGGCTTTGGCATCATCATGTCGCTGTTTATTCTGCGTTTCCTGGTCGGCCTGGCGGAAGCTCCTTCCTTCCCGGGCAACAGCCGCATAGTCGCAGCCTGGTTCCCGGCGCAGGAACGCGGCACGGCGGTGGCGATCTTCAACTCCGCCCAATACTTTGCCACCGTGATCTTCGCACCGATTATGGGCTGGCTGGTCTCTTCCGTGGGCTGGGCGCACGTGTTCTGGTTCATGGGCGGCCTGGGCATCATCCTCAGTTTCATCTGGCTCAAAGTGATCCACGATCCCACCGATCATCCTGGCGTGAATAAAGCTGAACTGGAGTACATGGAACAGGGCGGCGCGCTGATCAACATGGATGTCAAAAAGAACACCCGAAAAGTGAGCTGGAGCGAGAAGTGGTTCCAGATCAAACAGCTGCTGACATCACGCATGATGCTGGGCATCTATCTCGGTCAATACTGTGTTAACGCCTTAACCTACTTCTTTATCACCTGGTTTCCGGTCTATCTGGTGCAGGCGCGCGGCATGTCGATTCTTAAAGCGGGCTTTGTTGCGTCGATTCCGGCGGTGTGCGGCTTCCTCGGCGGCGTACTGGGCGGGGTGATCTCTGACTGGCTGATGCGTAAAACGGGCTCGCTGAATATCGCACGTAAAACGCCAATCGTACTCGGCATGCTGCTCTCTATCTCAATGGTGATGTGTAACTACACCGATACCGAATGGGTGGTGGTGTTCTTTATGGCACTGGCGTTCTTTGGTAAAGGCATCGGTGCGCTGGGCTGGGCAGTGATGGCAGATACCGCGCCGAAAGAGATCAGCGGCCTGAGCGGTGGCCTGTTCAATATGTTCGGTAACTTCTCCGGCATCGTCACACCTATCGCCATCGGTTACATCATTGCCACCAGCGGTTCATTTGAAGGCGCGCTGGTTTATGTCGGGATTCACGCCTTTGTCGCGGCATTCAGCTTCCTGGTCATTGCCGGCGATATCAAACGTGTCGAACTGAAAACCTGGCCTGGTAAGGATGCATCATGAATACGCAAAGTTCGCCGGTGATTACTGACATGCGGGTTATCCCGGTCGCCGGTTACGACAGTATGCTGCTCAATATTGGCGGTGCGCACAACGCCTGTTTTACCCGCAACATTGTGGTGCTCACTGATAGTGCCGGTCACACCGGCGTCGGTGAAGCGCCGGGCGGCGACACCATCTATCAGACGCTGGTGGAGGCGATTCCGCAGGTGAAAGGCCAGCAGATTGCCCGAATGAATCGTCTGGTGCAGCAGGTGCACAAAGGCAATCAGTCCGCCGACTTCACCACTTTCGGTAACGGTGCATGGACCTTTGAATTGCGGGTCAATGCGGTGGCCGCACTTGAAGCTGCGCTGCTCGATCTGCTGGGACAGTGTCTGGGCGTACCGGTGGCTGAACTGCTGGGGCCAGGCAAACAGCGTGATGAAGTCACGGTGCTGGGCTACCTGTTCTATCTTGGCGACCGCCGTAAAACCGACCTCCCTTATCTGAGCGGTGATCAGGCCAGCCACGACTGGTATCACCTGCGTCATCAGGAAGCCCTGACCAGCGATGCTGTCGTGCGCCTGGCTGAAGCGGCACAGGATAAATATGGCTTTAAAGATTTCAAGCTCAAAGGTGGCGTGCTGCCGGGTGAGCAGGAGATCGCCACGGCGGCGGCGCTCAAGCAGCGTTTTCCCGATGCCCGTATCACCGTCGATCCCAATGGAGCCTGGCTGCTGGATGAAGCCATCGCGCTGTGTAAAGGAATGCAGGATGTGCTGAGCTACGCCGAAGATCCTTGTGGCGCCGAGCAGGGCTATTCGGGCCGGGAAGTGATGGCTGAGTTCCGGCGCGCAACCGGCCTGCCCGTCGCCACAAATATGATCGCCACCAACTGGCGCGAGATGAACCACGCGGTGATGGTCAATGCGGTCGATATTCCGCTGGCCGATCCGCATTTCTGGACGCTGAGCGGTGCTGTTCGGGTCGCGCAGCTGTGCGATGAATGGGGCCTCACCTGGGGCTGTCACTCCAATAACCACTTTGATATTTCGCTGGCGATGTTCACCCATGTGGGTGCAGCAGCGCCAGGCAACCCGACCGCAATTGATACCCACTGGATTTGGCAGGAGGGCGATCAGCGCCTGACGAAAAATCCGCTGCAAATCCGCAACGGCAAAATTGCCGTACCGGATGCGCCTGGCCTGGGCATTGAGCTCGACTGGGAGCAGGTAAACAAAGCCCATCAGCTTTATCAGTCACTGCCGGCCGGTGCGCGTAACGACGCCACGGCGATGCAGTATCTGGTCCCTGGCTGGACTTTTGATCGCAAGCGTCCGGCATTTGGCCGTGCAACAGCATAAGGAGCAAGAGATGAGTTCAACACCGAAAGTGACCGCCATGCAGGTTATTCCGGTCGCAGGCTATGACAGCATGCTGCTAAACCTCAGCGGCGCTCACTCACCATTCTTTACCCGCAACATTGTGATTATCAAAGATAACGCCGGACACACTGGCGTTGGCGAAATTCCGGGCGGCGAGAAGATTCGCCAGACGCTGGAAGATGCGGCCTCGCTGGTGATCGGCAAAACGCTGGGTGAGTACAAAAATACCCTCAGCCTGGTGCGCAGCACCTTTGCTGACCGAGATGCCAACGGGCGCGGCAACCAGACCTTTGATCTGCGCACCACAATCCATGTGGTGACCGGTATCGAAGCGGCGCTGCTTGATTTGCTGGGTCAGCACCTGGGCGTCAACGTCGCCTCGCTGCTGGGTGACGGTCAGCAGCGTGACCGCGTGGAGATGCTCGGCTACCTGTTCTACATCGGCGACCGCAATAAAACCTCGCTCTCTTATCAGAACCAGCAGAATGATCCGTGCGACTGGTATCGCCTGCGCCATGAAGAGGCGCTCACGCCGGATGCGGTCGTGCGTCTGGCGGAAGCGGCTTATGAGAAATATGGCTTCAACGATTTCAAACTCAAAGGCGGCGTGCTGCGCGGCGGTGAAGAGGCTGAAGCCGTTACCGCGCTGGCAAAACGTTTTCCTGAAGCCCGCATCACCCTCGATCCCAACGGAGCCTGGTCGCTCAACGAGGCGATCATGCTTGGCAAACAGCTTAAAGATGTGCTGGCCTACGCAGAAGATCCTTGCGGAGCCGAACAGGGCTACTCCGGTCGCGAAGTGATGGCTGAGTTCCGCCGCGCCACCGGCATGCCAACGGCCACCAATATGATCGCCACCGACTGGCGGCAGATGGGCCATACCCTGTCGCTGCAGTCAGTCGACATTCCGCTGGCTGACCCACATTTCTGGACCATGCAGGGTTCGGTGCGCGTGGCGCAGATGTGTCACGACTTCGGCCTGACCTGGGGCTCGCACTCCAATAACCACTTCGACATTTCGCTGGCGATGTTCACCCACGTTGCCGCTGCCGCGCCGGGTGCGATTACCGCCATTGATACCCACTGGATCTGGCAGGAGGGCAATCAGCGTCTGACCAAAGAGCCGTTCCAGATTAAAGGCGGTATGGTGCAGGTGCCGCAGAAACCGGGTCTCGGCGTAGAGCTGGATATGGATCAGGTGATGCAGGCCAATGCGCTCTATCAGAAGCAGGGACTGGGTGCACGTGACGATGCTGAAGCGATGCAGTTTTTAGTGCCGGGATGGACGTTCGACAATAAGCGCCCGTGCCTGGTTCGTTAACCTTTTCGGCTCCCTAAGCGGGGCCATCGTCACAGGAGTTCAACCATGAGTAATGCAGCCTGGCCCAATGGATTTCGTCGTCGCCTGTTAGCGGGCGATACCCTGATTGGCAGCTGGTGCGCGCTGGCCAGTCCGATCTCGACTGAAATTCTGGGGCTGGCCGGTTTCGACTGGCTGGTCCTGGATGGAGAGCACGCGCCCAACGATATCACCACCTTTGTACCGCAGCTGATGGCGCTGAAAGGCAGCCACAGTGCGCCCGTGGTGCGTCCGCCCTGCAACGAGCCGGTGATCATTAAGCGTCTGCTGGATATCGGGTTTAACAATCTTCTGGTGCCGTTTGTCGAAACCGAAGAGGAAGCCCTGCGGGCTGTTGCCTCAACCCGTTATCCGCCAGCCGGGATTCGTGGTGTTTCAGTGTCGCATCGCAGCAACATGTACGGCACGCTGCCGGATTACAACAGCACGATCAATGACAACATCACGGTGCTGGTGCAGATCGAAACTCAGCAGGCGGTTGACAACATTGATGCCATCGCAGCGGTGGACGGTGTCGACGGCATTTTTGTCGGGCCGGGCGATCTCTCTGCTGCGCTGGGCTATCTCGGTCAGCCCGCACATCCCGAAGTACTGAAAGTGATTAAGCACATTTTTGAACGAGCCAAAGCCGCCGGTAAGCCGAGCGGCATTCTGGCACCGGTAGAAGCGGACGCGCGTCGTTATCTGGAGTGGGGCGCCACCTTTGTGGCTGTCGGCAGCGATGTCGGGATGTTCCGCAACGCCTCGCAGGCGTTATGCGACAAATTTAAGCGTTAATCGATTAAGGGGAAACGTAATGAAAATTGGATTTATCGGCCTGGGCATCATGGGCAAACCCATGAGTAAAAATCTGGTGAAAGCCGGGTATTCGCTGGTAGTGCGCGACAATAACACCGAAAACGAAGCGGAACTGGTTAAACTGGGCGCAACCGTGGCGAAAACGCCAAAAGAGGTGGCTGAGCAGTGCGATGTGGTGATTACCATGGTGCCCAACTCACCGCAGGTTATTGACGTCTGCCTGGGGAAAAACGGCATTATCGAAGGAGCGAAGCCAGGTCTGGTGGTCATCGACATGAGTTCCATTGCGCCGCTGGCGAGCCGTGAGGTACACGATGCGCTGGCAGAAAAGCAGATCAAAATGCTCGATGCGCCGGTCAGTGGCGGCGAACCCAAAGCGATTGAAGGCACGCTTTCGGTGATGGTCGGCGGTGATAAAGCCGTGTTCGATTCCTGCTATGACATCATGAAAGCGATGGCGGGCTCGGTGGTGCATACCGGCGACATCGGTGCGGGCAACGTGACTAAGCTGGCTAACCAGGTGATTGTGGCACTGAACATTGCGGCGATGTCTGAAGCGTTATCGCTGGCGACCAAAGCGGGTGTGAATCCGGATCTGGTTTATCAGGCGATTCGTGGCGGCCTGGCGGGCAGCACGGTACTGGATGCCAAAGCGCCGATGGTGATGGATCGCAACTTCAAGCCCGGCTTCCGGATTGACCTGCACATCAAAGATCTGGCGAACGCGCTGGATACCTCGCACAGCATCGGCGCGCATCTGCCGCTGACGGCAGCAGTGATGGAGATGATGCAGGCGCTGCGCAATGACGGGCAGGGTAACGCCGACCACAGCGCACTGGCCTGCTATTATGAGAAGTTAGCGAAGGTTGAAATCGCCCGCTAAAACCCGATGCCGGTCTCCCCAACACCGGACTGGTTCAGAGCCGTTTCAATCACTCAACTGCGCTCGGATTGCCTATGAAAATCGTAATCGCACCGGATTCATATAAAGAGAGTTTATCCGCCCTGGATGTGGCATCGGCGATTGAAGCGGGTTTCCGTGACATCTTCCCCGATGCACATTACGTGAAAATACCGGTCGCCGACGGTGGCGAGGGCACGGTAGAAGCGATGGTGGCGGCGACGAAGGGAAAAATCGTCAGGCTGAAGGTGACCGGACCGTTGGGCACGCAGGTTGATGCCTTTTATGGCCTGTCCGGCGATGAGTCCACGGCCTATATCGAAATGGCCGCGGCCAGCGGACTGGAACAGGTGCCTGCAGCACAGCGTGACCCGCTGATAACGACCTCATTCGGCACCGGCGAGTTGATCAGGCATGCGCTGGATAAGGGCGTCGGCCATATCATCATTGGTATCGGCGGCAGCGCCACCAATGATGGCGGTGCCGGGATGATGCAGGCGCTCGGCGCCCGACTGCTGGACGCCCATGGCGGCGAGATTGGTCACGGAGGCGGTGCGCTCTCTGCGCTTGCCAGCATTGATATTGATGCACTGGATGCCCGCATTCATCAGTGCCGCATCGAAGTGGCGTGTGACGTTTCTAATCCGCTCACCGGAAAAGAGGGCGCATCGGCCATCTTCGGTCCGCAGAAAGGTGCGACACCGGCCCTGGTGCAGCAGCTCGATCAGGCATTGGTGCATTACGCCGCCATTATTCATCGCGATCTGGATATTGATGTCCTGCACATTCCTGGCGGCGGCGCAGCGGGCGGGATGGGGGCGGCACTGCACGCCTTTTGTCGGGCGGAACTGCGACGCGGCATTGAAATTGTCACAGAGGCGCTGGGGCTGGCTGAACAGGTGAAAGATGCTGATCTGGTGATTACCGGCGAAGGGCGTATCGACAGCCAGAGTATTAATGGCAAGGTGCCAATTGGTGTCGCCAGCGTGGCAAAACGTTTTAACAAGCCAGTGATTGGTATTGCCGGCAGCCTGACGGCGGATGTTGGCGTGGTGCATCAACATGGAATCGATGCGGTATTCAGCGTGCTTTACACCATCTGTTCGCTGGAAGAGGCACTGGCCAGTGCCGGAAAAAATGTTGAGATGACGGCGCGTAATGTGGCTGCCACGCTGAAACTGGCCGGATTCAGGTAACCGGCAGGCGCACCTTATTATAAAGCCCGAGCCGGATTGAGCGGACATTGAGCAGACTGAAAAGGGCGTTGATATTCAGAATGTCTGCCACGCTCTTTTTGGCCTGACCGTTGTCAGTTAGCCCTGCAAGCCGGTTAGCGTTTGCGACAGTGGCAGGTTTGGCGGCAGCTGCCGCCAGCCTTATCCAATTCCTAACAGCTGGCGGGCTTCTCTGGCGACGTTCTCCATCTCATCCTGCAACTCCAGCAGCTCCGGTTCCAGTGCCGCGATGTCGCTGGCCTCCAGCAGTCCTCTCTCCAGCTGATGGCAGAGTTGTTTCATGCGCGGTACGCCGCTATAGCTGGCGCTGCCGTGCAGCTTGTGAATAATCTCACGCAGGGCGTTGACCTCATTGGTCGCCATAAACTGCGCCATCTTCGCATGCACTTCCGGTAAAAATTCCAGCAGCATCCGCAGCAGATCGCGTGCCAGATCGGGTTTATTCGCCGCCTGTCGCAGCGCCAGTTGCCAGTCGAGCGTGGGTAATATTGGCAGCAGTTCAGGCACAGGGACCACCGGCGGCGGCGTATAGCGCGCCAGAAGCTGTCTTAACTTACTCTCATCAATTGGCTTCGCAAGGTAGTCATTCATGCCTGCCTTAATCAACTGTTCGCGCTCGCCATCAATGGCATGGGCGGTCACTGCCACAATCGGTGTACTGGCGTGTTGAGGCAGGCTACGGATAATTTCGCTGGCGCGAATGCCATCAATCTCAGGCATCTGAATATCCATCAGAATCACATCCAGCGGCTGCTGGCGAGCCTCGCGAATAGCGTGTTCAGCGCTGCTGCACAGCAGGATATTCTGCACCTGCTCCTCAAGCAGCGCGCCAATCAGTTTAAGATTGGCAGGATTATCATCCACCGCCATCACCGTCAGCGGCAGGCGGGGAGATGGCGGCAGCTCACTCATCTGACGGGTATGGAGATCCAGTAACATCGGCAGGAGTCGCGTCAGAGAGATTGGTTTCGCAATGCAGCCGTCAATGCCACGCGCCTTCAGCTCATCAGCCAGCAACATCATCGGGCTGGGAAGCGCCATCAGCACATTGTCAGCCCGATCCAGCAGCCCATTAATCCTGCGCTCGTTGAGCAGTTCGGGCTGGCTGATATCGACGGGCATCGCCATCAGCAGCAGCGGATAGTGAGGTGCTTTTAATCCCTCCAGCGTTTCGCTGTAGTCAATCTGCAACGGTGTCGCGCTCAGCATCTCCAGCGCTGCGCTGGCAACGTAAGTATCCGGTTCCACGTAGGCAATGCGCGCATGTGACAGCGCATCCAGCACACGCGGCATGCCGGGCGCATTAGGATTGAGATCCAGCTGTACGCGAATGACAAAGACAGAGCCTTGATCCGGCTGGCTGCTAAAGGTGATTTCGCCGCCCATCTCCCGTACCAGTTTCTGGGTGATGACCAGCCCCAGCCCGGTACCGCCATGACGGCGCGAAATACTGGCATCAGCCTGACGAAACGCCTGGAACATCTGGGTCTGTTGCTGCTCAGAGATGCCGATGCCGCTGTCCTCAACCTGAATCTCCAGCTCGACGCGCGACTGCGTAATCACCCGTTGTCCGACGCGCAGGCCGATGTATCCCTTCTCGGTAAACTTGATGGCGTTTCCGATCAGGTTGATCAGGATCTGTTGCAGGCGCAGCGCATCGCCAATCACATTGTCCGGCACGCTGCTGTCACACACCACCGTCAGCTCCAGCCCTTTGTCATGTGCCGACGGCGCCAGCAGCACCAGGGTTTCATCCAGCGTGGCGCGTAGCGGGAAGGGGATGGCCTCCAGCATCAGCTTGCCCGCTTCCAGCTTCGAGAAATCGAGCACGTCATTGATGATGCTGAGCAGGTTATTAGCCGAACGTTCAATGGTTTGCATATAGTCACGCTGCGTCGTGCGCAGCTGGGTTTTCAGCATCTGGCGGGTAAAGCCCAGCACGCCATTCAGCGGCGTTCGCAGCTCATGGGACATATTGGCCAGAAACTCAGATTTGATGCGCGCCGCTTCCTGGGCGCGTTTCTTCGCCAGATCCAGCTCAACGTTCTGAATCTCCAGCTGTTCCAGCGTCTCGCGCAGATCGTAAGTCGCCTGGTCGATGTTGTGCTGCATCTCTTCGTGATAGGCGGTCAGCGACATGGCCATCGCATTAATCCCGTTTTTCAGAATGCTGAGTTCACCCAGCATGTAACCCTCAACGCGGCTATCAAGCTGGCCGCGACGGATGCGGTCAACGGTGGTGACCATATTGCGGATCGGGCCGGTGACATCGCGCATCAGACGGTAAGCAAACAGCATGGCGAGGCAGAGGCAGAAGAGCAGCATCAGCGTGGCGACAAACACCTCTTTATACTGCTGTAAACGCACTGACTGCAGATCCAGCTCTATTGCCACATAGCCCAGCGGATTGCCCGATGGCTTGGCATCTTCATCCGGTAATTCATCCACATCGTAACGTTCGGTGGTAATCGGCGTGCGTAGAATCAGTATGCTGCCGTGACGTTCCATTGAAACATCGTCGGGCAGGCCGCGGATATCATCCTGTTGCGACAGGCTGAGGTTTTGCTTGTGATTGGAGGTGACGTAGAGCTGATTGTGGTTATCAAACACCGAGATCGCCCGAACAATGGCGGAGTGGCGACGATGCAGCAGGCTGACCAGTTCACGCATGGCATCACGATTGTGCCAGGTCATGCTGTATTCGCTGGAAATCGCCAGGGGTTCGATGATGTTGGCCCCGGCATCGATTACCTGTCGCTGTAGCTCATTGTAGCGGTGCACCACAAAAAATGAGCTGAGCAGCAGGCCAACCATCAGCGTGGGTGCCAGAATTAAAATCATCATTCGCGCCCGAAGGCTGTATTTGGTCATAATAGTCGCCTGGCTACTCCGGCATTAACGTCCCTGTGCATGCTGTCGATAAAGCTATGCAGGTCGTTTTTCGATAAAGAGAATGAATAACACTATGGCGCAATTCTACGTTGCAAAACAGCGCGTGACGACGCAACAACGCCTCACCGTAACCATTGAGGAGCTTGACCCGTTTGGACAAGGTGTGGCACGCCACAAGGGCAAAACCCTTTTTGTCGCGGGTGCTCTGCCGGGTGAACAGGCTGAGATTGTGCTGACAGAGGATAAACGTCAATTTGCCCGGGCGAAAGTGACACGGCTGATTAGCCGCAGTCCGGCTCGGGTGACACCGCGCTGCCCGCACTATGATCGCTGCGGCGGTTGCCAGCAGCAGCATGCCGATGTGGCACTGCAACAGCAGAGCAAAACGCAGGCACTGAGCCGGATGCTGAGCCAGGCCGCCTCACAGAGTGTCGCGGTGGATGAGGTCATTGCCGGTCAGCCCTGGGGTTACCGCCGTCGTGCGCGTCTGGGTCTGCAATGGCAAAATAAAGCGCAGCGATTGCAGATGGGATTCCGGCAGGAGTCCAGCAACGATCTGGTCGATGTACAGCACTGCCCCGTTTTAGTGCCCGAACTTGAGGCATTGCTGGTTCCGCTGCACCAGTGTCTCAGCGACCTGCGAGCCGTCAGGCGTCTCGGGCATGTGGAACTGGTGCTGGCGGACAATGGCCCGCTGATGATTCTGCGCCATCTTGATGCGCTGCATACAGATGACCGTGAAAAACTGGAACAGTTTTCGCATAAACATCAGCTGATGCTGTTCCTGGATGCGGGTGATGAAAATCTGACGGCGTTAAGCGAATCGATGCCCTTTTATCACTCTCATCAACTTAAGCTAACCTTCAATCCACAGGATTTTATCCAGGTTAATGATGGGGTGAATCAGCAGATGGTCGCGAAGGCGATCGCCTGGCTGGATCTGCAGCCGGAAGACCGCGTGCTGGATCTGTTTTGTGGCATGGGAAACTTCACACTTCCTGTAGGAATCTTCGTACAAAATGTGGTTGGTGTGGAGGGGATTGCAGCATTAGTGCGGCAGGCAGCGTATAATGCTGATTTGAATAATCTTAAAAATGTAAGTTTCTTTCAGCATAATCTGGAAGAAGAGGTGTCGCGACAGCCGTGGGCGACACAGGGGTTTAACAAGGTATTACTCGATCCGGCACGCGCCGGGGCTGCGGGCGTAATGGCGCATGTGGTTAAACTTGCACCAGAACGTGTGGTCTATGTTTCGTGTAATCCCACAACACTCGCCCGCGACAGCCAGATATTGCTGTCAGCAGGCTACCAATTGGAAAGGGTCGCGATGCTGGATATGTTTCCTCATACCCGTCATCTCGAATCCATGGTGCTGTTCAGAAAAACATAAGCGATGAATGTCGTTGTGCAGGAGAGGTTATGGTTGCGGTCAGAAGTGCGCATTTAAATACCGAGGGAGATTTCGCCCTCGACCAGTGGATCGCCAGTCTCGGTATTGCCAACCCGCAATCATGTCAACGCGTTGCCGAGACCTGGCGCTACTGCGAAGCGCAGACGCAGGGCCATCCCGATCAGTCGCTGCTTTTGTGGCGCGGTATCGAGATGGTGGAAATCCTCTCAATGCTCAGCATGGATATTGAAAGCCTGTGTGCGGCACTGATTTTCCCGCTGGCTAACGATGAAGTGGTCAGTGAAGAAGAGCTGGAAACCGCCGTCGGTAAAGGCATTGTCTCGCTGGTGCACGGCGTACGTGACATGGACGCCATCCGCCAGCTGAAAGCGATTCACAACGACTCCATGGCCTCTGAACAGGTGGATAATGTCCGCCGCATGCTGCTGGCAATGGTGGAAGATTTCCGCTGCGTGGTGCTGAAGCTGGCCGAACGCATCATGAACCTGCGCGAAATGAAAGATGCGCCGGAAGATGAGCGGGTGCTGGCGGCCAAAGAGAGCACCAACATCTATGCACCTCTGGCCAACCGTCTGGGTATCGGTCAGCTCAAATGGGAGCTGGAAGATTATTGCTTCCGCTATCTGCACCCCGACGAATATAAGCGCATTGCCAAACTACTGCATGAGCGGCGAATTGATCGTGAGCAGTATATCGACAATTTTGTCAGCAACCTGCGCAAAGAGATGGCGAAAGAGGGTGTGCGCGCCGAAGTCTATGGTCGTCCGAAACATATTTACAGCATCTGGCGCAAGATGCAGAAAAAGTCGCTGGCCTTTGATGAGCTGTTTGATGTGCGTGCGGTGCGTATCGTCGCCGACCGCCTGCAGGATTGCTACGGCGCACTGGGTACGGTGCATACGCTTTATCGCCATCTGCCCAGCGAGTTCGATGATTACGTGGCCAACCCCAAGCCCAACGGCTACCAGTCGATTCATACTGTCGTGCTTGGGCCGCAGGGCAAAACGGTTGAGATCCAGATCCGTACCCGACAGATGCACGAAGATGCCGAGCTGGGCGTCGCGGCACACTGGAAGTACAAAGAGGGACCCACCTCCAGCAGCGCGCGTGGCGCAGCGGGTCACGAAGAGCGCATTGCCTGGCTGCGTAAGCTGATCAGCTGGCAGGAAGAGATGGCTGACTCCGGCGAGTTGCTGGAAGAAGTCCGTAGCCAGGTGTTTGATGACCGGGTCTACGTCTTTACGCCAAAAGGCGACGTCGTGGATCTGCCCGCAGGTTCGACACCGCTCGACTTCGCCTACCACATTCACAGTGACATCGGTCACCGCTGCATCGGCGCAAAAATTGGTGGCCGCATCGTGCCGTTCACCTACCAGCTGCAGATGGGCGACCAGGTTGAAGTGATTACCCAGAAACAGCCGAACCCGAGCCGTGACTGGCTCAACCCGAACCTGGGCTACATTACCACCAGCCGTGGACGCTCGAAGATCCACAACTGGTTCCGCAAGCAGGATCGCGACAAGAACATTATCGCCGGACGGCAGATTCTGGATAACGAACTGAATCAGCTTGATATCAGCCTGCGCGAAGCGGAAAAACTGCTGCTGCCGCGCTATAACGTGACCTCGCTTGAAGAGTTGCTGGCGGCGATTGGTGGCGGCGATATTCGTCTGAATCAGATGGTTAACTTCCTGCAGGCGAAGCTGAATAAGCCGAGTGCTGAAGAGGAAGATCGTGAAGCGCTGCGCCAGCTGACTCAGAAAGCCTACTCTCAGCCTGCGCGCAAAGAGAGTGGGCGCGTAGTCGTAGAGGGCGTAGGCAATCTGATGCACCACATCGCCCGCTGCTGCCAGCCGATCCCGGGGGATGACATTGTCGGCTTTATCACCCAGGGGCGCGGCATCTCGATTCACCGCGCCGACTGCGACCAGCTGGCTGAACTCACGTCGCACGCGCCGGAACGTATCGTCGATGCGGTGTGGGGCGAAAGCTACTCCAGCGGTTACTCGCTGGTGGTGCGTGTCACCGCCAACGATCGCAGCGGCTTACTGCGCGACATCACCACCATTCTCGCCAACGAGAAAGTGAATGTACTGGGCGTCTCAAGCCGCAGCGACACCAAAAAGCAGCTGGCGACTATCGATATGGATATTGAGATCTACAACCACCAGGTTCTGGGACGTGTCCTGGCGCGACTGAACCAGGTCTCTGATATCATTGACGCCCGCCGCCTGCACTGATATTCAGTCAGGCTCTGAAGCAACCGGCAACAAGAGGTTGCGCGGGCGTTTTCTGCACCCTGAAACCCGGCCGGATGCCGTTCACCACATCCGGCCGGGTTGCACGCCTTGCTTCTCTGATCGTTGCCCATCACCTGACTCATCAAGGAACCGCCTGAATGAACGCTATTGAGCGCCTGCTTGGCATAATGAAAACGCTGCGCGATCCACAACATGGCTGCCCATGGGATCGTGAACAGACCTTTGCCACTATTGCGCCCTATACCCTGGAAGAGACTTACGAAGTGCTGGACGCTATTCAGCGCGAAGATTTTGACGACCTGCGCGGCGAACTGGGCGATCTGCTGTTTCAGGTAGTGTTCTATGCGCAGATGGCCAGCGAACAGGAACGCTTCAATTTCGAGGATATCTGTGTTGCTATCAGCGACAAGCTGGAGCGACGTCATCCGCATATTTTTGGCGATGCCACAGCAGAAACCAGCAGCGACGTGCTGAAAAACTGGGAAGCGATTAAAACTGCCGAGCGTGCGGACAAAGCCCAGCATTCCGCGCTGGATGATATCCCCAAAGCGCTGCCCGCATTGATGCGGGCCCACAAGATTCAGAAGCGCTGTCACAACGTCGGCTTCGACTGGACTACGCTGGGACCGGTGGTGGCGAAAGTGCACGAAGAGATTGATGAAGTGATGCACGAGGCGCAGCAGAGCGTGGTGGATGGCGAGAAGCTGGAAGAGGAGATTGGCGACCTGCTGTTTGCCACGGTTAACCTGTCGCGTCATCTTGGCAGCAAAGCGGAAACCGCACTGCAAAAGGCGAATGACAAGTTTGAGCGCCGGTTCCGTGAAGTGGAAGCAATTATCAATGCACAAGGTCTCAGCATGCCGGGCGCCACACTGGAGCAAATGGAGGCCGCCTGGCAGCAGGTGAAACAGGGCGAGAAGCGCTGATTATTCCACCACTGTGCATAAAGTCGCCGTTTACGCTTACTCGATTCAGCGCGGCGGCAACTTTGTGACGCACATCAACATTTCATCGGCAGCTATCCGCTATGTTAAGACGCAGCAATGCGTTGGAGGATGGCTGTGATTCATCAATTGTGGCTGATAGCGGTTTCCAGTATACTGTTTTCCCGTCCTGGTTATTCCACCGTCTTTAAACCTAAACTCTCAGGTTCAGCATGACAACGAATTATATTTTTGTGACCGGCGGGGTCGTTTCCTCTCTGGGTAAAGGCATTGCCGCAGCCTCCCTCGCAGCAATTCTCGAAGCGCGTGGTCTGAACGTGACCATCATGAAGCTGGACCCGTATATCAACGTGGATCCAGGCACCATGAGCCCGACACAGCACGGTGAAGTTTTCGTCACTGATGACGGCGCTGAAACCGATCTGGATTTGGGTCACTACGAACGCTTCATCCGCACCAAAATGTCGCGTCGTAACAACTTCACCACTGGCCGTATCTACTCAGAAGTCCTGCGCAAAGAGCGCCGTGGCGACTATCTGGGCGCAACTATTCAGGTTATCCCGCACATCACCAACGCCATCAAAGAACGCATCATTGAAGGCGGTGAAGGTCATGATGTGGTGCTGGTTGAAATCGGCGGCACGGTAGGGGATATCGAATCACTGCCGTTCCTGGAAGCGATTCGCCAGATGGCCGTTGATGTGGGCCGCGAACACACGATGTATATGCACCTGACGCTGGTGCCTTATATGGCGGCAGCGGGTGAAGTGAAAACGAAACCGACTCAGCACTCTGTAAAAGAGCTGCTGTCGATTGGTATCCAGCCAGATGTGCTGATTTGCCGTTCTGACCGTGCCGTACCGGCCAATGAACGTGCCAAAATCGCCCTGTTCTGTAACGTCCCTGAAAAAGCGGTTATTTCGCTGAAAGACGTTGATTCCATCTACAAGATTCCTGGCATGCTGAAGTCGCAGGGCCTGGATGACTATATCTGTAAGCGCTTCAACCTGAATGCGCCGGAAGCCAACCTGGCTGAGTGGGAGCAGGTGATTTACGAAGAAGCCAATCCGGGTGGTGAAGTCACCATCGGTATGGTGGGCAAGTATGTTGAGCTGCCGGATGCCTACAAGTCAGTCATCGAAGCGCTGAAACATGGCGGCCTGAAAAATCGCGTCACTGTGAACATCAAACTGATCGATTCGCAGGATGTTGAGTCACGTGGTGTCGAATTACTGAAAGATTTGGATGCGATTCTGATTCCAGGTGGCTTCGGTTACCGTGGCGTGGAAGGCAAGCTGATGACCGCGCAATACGCACGTGAAAACAACGTGCCTTACCTCGGCATCTGCCTGGGTATGCAGGTCGCGCTGATGGAGTTTGCCCGCAATGTCGCTGGCATGCCTGGCGCCAACTCCACTGAATTTGTGCCAGACTGTAAATATCCGGTGGTGGCATTAATCACCGAATGGCGTGACGAAGATGGCAACGTCGAAGTCCGCAGCGAGCAGAGCGATCTGGGCGGCACCATGCGCCTGGGCAGCCAGCAGTGTCAGTTAACGCCGGGCAGTCAGGTTCGCCAGCTCTACGGCTCTGACACCATCGTTGAGCGCCATCGCCACCGCTATGAAGTGAACAATATGCTGTTAAAGCAGATTGAAGCAGCCGGTCTGCGCGTAGCAGGTCGCTCGGGTGATGATCAACTGGTTGAGATTATCGAACTCCCGAACCATCCGTGGTTTGTGGCTTGCCAGTTCCACCCTGAGTTTACCTCGACCCCACGCGACGGCCATCCGTTGTTTGCCGGCTTTGTTAAAGCCGCGCATGAGCATCAGAAGCGTTTAGCGAAGTAAGTTTCACAGGCAGCGCGCGAACTTTTCGCGCGTTGTCTGTCTTAGGATTGACTAACTTGTACTGAGGAAAATCGTAATGTCCAAAATCGTAAAAGTCATCGGTCGCGAAATTATCGACTCACGTGGTAACCCGACTGTTGAAGCTGAAGTGCATCTGGAAGGCGGTTTCGTTGGCCTGGCCGCTGCGCCATCAGGTGCCTCTACCGGTTCACGCGAAGCGCTGGAACTGCGTGACGGTGACAAATCACGTTTCCTGGGCAAAGGCGTAACCAAAGCCGTTGCTGCAGTAAACGGTCCGATTGCTGAAGCGGTAAAAGGCAAAGACGCGAAAGATCAGGCGAACATCGATAAGATCATGATCGACCTGGACGGTACTGAGAACAAATCTAACTTCGGTGCTAACGCCATTCTGGCCGTTTCACTGGCAGCAGCTAAAGCTGCTGCAGCCTCTAAAGGTCAGCCGCTGTATGAGCACATCGCTGAACTGAACGGCACCCCAGGCAAATACTCTATGCCACTGCCAATGATGAACATCATCAACGGCGGCGAGCATGCCGACAACAACGTCGACATCCAGGAATTCATGATTCAGCCGGTTGGTGCAGCAAACCTGAAAGAAGCCATCCGTATGGGTTCTGAAGTTTTCCACAACCTGGCAAAAGTGCTGAAAAGCAAAGGCATGAGCACTGCAGTGGGTGACGAAGGTGGCTACGCGCCTAACCTGGGTTCTAACGCAGAAGCCCTGGCCGTTATCGCTGAAGCGGTAAAAGCAGCAGGCTACGAGCTGGGTAAAGACATCACCCTGGCAATGGACTGTGCAGCATCTGAGTTCTACAAAGATGGCAAATACGTTCTGGCCGGTGAAGGCGGTAAAGCGTTTACCTCTGAAGAGTTCACCCACTTCCTGGAAGATCTGACTAAACAGTATCCGATCGTTTCTATCGAAGATGGTCTGGACGAATCTGACTGGGACGGCTTCGCTTACCAGACTAAAGTGCTGGGCGACAAAATCCAGCTGGTGGGCGATGATCTGTTCGTCACCAACACCAAAATCCTGAAAGAAGGTATCGATAAAGGTATCGCTAACTCCATTCTGATCAAATTCAACCAGATCGGTTCTCTGACCGAAACTCTGGCTGCGATCAAAATGGCGAAAGACGCGGGCTACACTGCCGTGATCTCTCACCGTTCAGGCGAAACCGAAGATGCAACCATCGCTGACCTGGCGGTAGGTACTGCAGCGGGCCAGATCAAAACCGGTTCAATGAGCCGTTCTGACCGTGTTGCTAAGTACAACCAGCTGATCCGTATCGAAGAAGCGCTGGGTTCTAAAGCGCCATTCAACGGTCTGAAAGAAGTTAAAGGTCAGTAATGACCGCGCGTTGATGTCGCGCTAAGTGACATCATCGGCCTCTGAAGCCCCGCCTTGTGCGGGGCTTTTTGTTGGGAGCAGTGTGCAGAAGCAGATGACAGGGCCCGATCGCAAAGGTATAAAAGTAGCATCCCCGTCAGCCACGTTTTGAGCCTGTTAACCGTCTGACGTCCCTCCCTTGCGACGTTTTGCTTTAGTCCTGCGCGGATAAAAGGCACAACGCGTGATTGAGCTGCGCGGCAAATCTGCCATAATCAGCGCCCTGTTTTTTTCAAGCGAGTCCGTAATGCAATACCCGATCAATGAAATGTTCCAGACACTGCAGGGCGAAGGTTATTACACCGGCGTGCCTGCCATTTTCATTCGCTTACAGGGATGCCCGGTGGGCTGTAGCTGGTGCGATACCAAACACACCTGGGAAAAGCGGACAGATCGGGAAACGTCGCTGGGCGATATTTTGATCAAGACAGTGGAAAGCGATGCATGGGGTGACGCCGACGCGGCGACACTGGTGAATGCCATTGCACAGCAGGGCTGGACGGCCCGGCACGTGGTGATTACCGGCGGCGAACCGGCGATTTATGATCTGCGTCCGTTAACGACTGCGCTGGAACAGCACGGTTTCCAGTGCCAGATTGAGACCAGCGGAACGCACGAGATTCACTGTTCCGAACAGACCTGGGTGACCGTCTCCCCGAAAGTCAACATGCGCGGCGGTTATGATGTGCTGCCTCAGGCGCTGAGCCGGGCCGATGAAATCAAGCATCCGGTGGCGCGCGAGCGTGATGTGGACGCGCTGGATCTGCTGCTGGCTGGTATAGACGACACTAAAGCCCGAATCATCGCGTTACAGCCGATCAGCCGCAAAGATGATGCTACCCGACTCTGCATCGAGACCTGCATTGCACGTAACTGGCGTCTGTCGATGCAGACCCATAAATACCTGAATATTGCCTGATTAAGCGTATTGCGTGGTTAATCGCGGGGAAACGAGCGTGAAGGGCGGGACGGAGAGGAAATAGCGTCGGATCGAAGGGTTCGATCCGACAGGCTTAGCCGCGGTAAACGCAGCCTGCAGTGCAGGTTTCTTTGATCATCACCGCGCTTAACAGCGGCAGTTGTGGCTTCATCTGATCCCAGATCCATTTCGCCAGCACTTCGCTGGTGGGATTTTCCAGGCCAGGAATATCATTCAGATAGTAGTGATCCAGCCGATTATAGAGGGGTTTAAACGCCGCCTTCAGTTCAGCAAAATCCATAACCCAGCCGGTATGCGCATCCACTTCGCCGGTAATCTCCAGACGAACCAGGAACGAATGACCGTGCAGACGGCCACATTTGTGTCCGGCCGGCACATTCGGTAGATGGTGCGCGGCTTCGAACTGGAACTCTTTAAACAAGGTGGTAGACATAGTGGTTCTCAGACATTAAAAAACCGCTGAATTCTACCTGATTACGGCTTTTTTCGCACCCGCACCGCACAAACCGATAGGTTTCTTGCTGCGTTAATTCCCGTTAACAAGCTAATCAACTGATATATCACCGCTTTGCTTACCACTTTTAACGATTATGTCTACCTGGAAAACCCTTTAGTCATTTTGGTTATTTGATATGTCGAAGGTGTATTTAATCGTTAATATACAGACCGGTAACCTACGCACTCTTCCGCCATTTACGGTCCGGACTTCTGATACTGGAATTTTTAACGCGATGACGACTCAGGCACCTGGTTCTATGCTTCCGCTCTCACCGGAACAACTCGCCCGCTTACAGGCGGCGACGACAGATTATTCCCCGACTCAACTGGCGTGGTTGTCCGGCTATTTCTGGGGTCGGGTAGAACAGACGCCGGGTAGCGCCGTCGCAAGCAGTACACCCGCTCCGGTAGATGTGCCCGCCATTACGCTGCTTTCGGCCTCCCAGACTGGCAATGCCCGTCGTCTGGCTGAGCAGTTGCGTGACGACCTCCTGGACGCGAAGCTCAACGTAAACCTGGTGAACGCCGGTGATTACAAGTTCAAGCAGATTGGCCAGGAAAAAATGCTGGTGGTGGTGACCTCCACCCAGGGCGAAGGTGAGCCGCCGGAAGAGGCGGTGGCACTGCATAAATTCCTGATGTCGAAAAAGGCACCGAAAATGGCCGGTGCAGCCTTTGCGGTGTTTGGCCTGGGCGACACCTCGTATGAATTTTTCAGTCAGGCGGGCAAAGATTTTGACAACCGTCTGGCAGAGCTGGGTGGCGAGCGTCTGCTGGAGCGCGTCGATGCAGATGTTGAGTATGCTGAGCAGGCTTCCGCCTGGCGCAGTGCGCTGACGGAGATTCTGAAAAAGCGCGTGCCAACCGAATCCCCGGCGCAGGCTGCGGCGACAGCGGCAGGCAGCGTCAACGAAGTCACCACCAGTCCCTACAGCAAAGAGTCTCCGCTCAGCGCCAGTCTGGCGGTAAATCAGAAAATTACCGGACGTGACTCAGACAAAGATGTGCGCCATATCGAAATCGATCTGGGCGACTCGGGTCTCCGCTACCAGCCTGGCGATGCGCTGGGCGTCTGGTATGAAAATGACGCGGCGCTGGTCAGCGAGCTGCTGGAGCTGGTCTGGCTGAAAGGAGATGAGACAGTTGAGGTTCAGGGCAAGACCCTGCCGCTGGCTGAGGCGCTGCAGAAGCATTTCGAGCTGACGGTGAATACTGCGCAGATCGTGGCGCAGTATGCCCAGCTGTCCCGCAACGCCGAGCTGCTGTCGCTGGTGGATGATAAAGCCAGGCTGCAGCAGTATGCGCAGCACTATCCGATTGTGGATATGGTGCGTCTGGCCCCGGCTGAACTCACCGCAGAACAGCTGACCGGCCTGCTGCGACCGCTGACGCCGCGACTCTACTCCATTGCCTCCTCGCAGGCCGAAACCGAGTCCGAAGTACACATCACCGTAGGTGCGGTGCGCTTTGATATTGAAGGTCGCCAGCGCGGTGGCGGCGCTTCGACCTGGCTGGCCGATCGCATCGAAGAAGAGGGCGAGGTCCGGGTCTTCATCGAACACAACGACAATTTCCGCCTGCCGGCTAATCCGGACGCGCCTGTTATTATGATTGGTCCGGGCACCGGCATCGCGCCGTTCCGCGCCTTTATGCAGCAGCGCGACAACGACGGTGCCAGCGGTAAAAACTGGCTATTCTTTGGTAATCCGCACTTCACCGACGATTTCCTCTACCAGGTGGAGTGGCAGAAATATGTGAAGGATGGCCTGCTGACGAATATCGACCTCGCCTGGTCACGCGATCAGGCAGAGAAGATTTACGTACAGGATAAGATCCGTGCGAAAGGGGCCGAAGTCTGGCGCTGGATTGAAGAGGGCGCGCATCTTTATGTCTGTGGCGATGCGAACCGTATGGCAAAAGACGTCGAGCAGGCACTGCTGGATGTGGTGGTCGAACACGGCGGAATGGATCGTGAAACGGCCGACGAATTTTTAAGTGAGCTGCGCATTGAGCGCCGTTATCAGCGAGACGTTTACTAATGAGCGATAAACACCCTGGACCGCTGGTTGTCGAAGGCAAATTAACAGACGCTGAGCGTCTGAAGAAGCAGAGCAACTATCTGCGCGGCACCATCAAAGAAGATCTGGAAGAGGGTCTGACCGGCGGTTTCACCGGCGACAACTTCCTGCTGATCCGCTTTCACGGCATGTACCAGCAGGATGACCGCGACATCCGCGCCGAACGTGCCGAGCAGAAGCTGGAACCGCGTCACGCAATGATGCTGCGCTGCCGACTGCCGGGCGGCATCATTACGCCGACTCAGTGGCTGGCCATCGACAAATTTGCTACCGATAAAACCCTCTACGGCAGCATCCGTCTGACCAACCGTCAGACCTTCCAGTTTCACGGCATTCTGAAGAAGAACGTCAAGCCAACGCATCAGATGCTGCATGAAGTGGGACTGGATGCGCTGGCGACCGCCAACGACGTAAACCGTAACGTGCTCTGTACCTCGAACCCGGTAGAGTCTGAGCTGCATCAGGAAGCCTATGAGTGGGCGAAGAAGCTCTCTGAGCATCTGCTGCCGCGCACCCGTGCCTATGCAGAGATCTGGTGGGATAAAGAAAAAGTCGCAACCACGGATGAAGAGCCGATTCTCGGTGAAACCTATCTGCCGCGTAAATTCAAAACCACAGTAGTGATTCCGCCGCACAACGATGTGGATCTGCACGCCAACGATCTGAACTTTGTTGCGGTCGCTGAGAATGGCAAGCTGGTGGGCTTCAACCTGCTGGTGGGCGGCGGCCTGTCGATCGAGCACGGTAACAAAGCGACTTACGCGCGCACCGCCAGCGAGTTTGGGTACTTCCCGGTAGAGAAGATCCTTGATGTGGCCGAGGCGGTTGTGACGACTCAGCGCGACTGGGGCAACCGTACCGATCGTAAAAACGCCAAAACCAAGTACACCCTGGAACGCGTTGGCGTCGAGACCTTTAAAGCGGAAGTTGAAAAACGTGCTGGTGTGACGTTTGAGCCGATCCGTCCGTATGAGTTCACCACCCGTGGCGATCGTATTGGCTGGATCAAAGGCATTGACAACAAATGGCACCTGACGCTGTTTATTGAAAATGGCCGTCTGCTCGATTATCCGGGCCGACCGCTGAAAAGCGGCATCGCTGAAATTGCGAAAATTCATCAGGGTGATTTCCGTCTGACCGCCAACCAGAATCTGATTGTGGCAGGCGTGCCGGAAAGTGAGAAAGCGCAGATCGAAGCGATCGCCCGTGAGCATGGTCTGATGGATCAGGTTACGCCTCAGCGCGAAAACTCGATGGCCTGCGTCGCGTTCCCGACCTGTCCGCTGGCGATGGCAGAAGCCGAACGTTTCCTGCCAGCGTTTGTGACCAAAGTAGAAGGCATCATGCACGCGCATGGCGTCGGCGATGAGCACATAGTGTTACGCGTTACCGGTTGTCCGAACGGTTGCGGCCGTGCCATGCTGGCTGAGCTGGGTCTGGTGGGTAAAGCGCCAGGCCGCTACAACCTGCATCTGGGCGGAAATCGCAGCGGAACGCGTATTCCCCGTATGTACCGTGAAAACATTAACGAAAGCGAAATTCTCGCCACGATTGATGAGCTGGTGGGACGCTGGGCCACCGAGCGCCAGGCCGCAGAAGGCTTTGGTGACTTCACCATCCGCGCGGGCATTGTTGCGCCGGTGCTGGACCCGGCACGCGATTTTTGGGAGGAAGCAAAATGAGTCAGCCCGACCTCGCAGCACTGAATGAGATGTCCAAAGTCCAGCGTGCTATGGCGCTGGCCGCGACCAATGCGCAGCTGGAGAAGTCTTCAGCGGAAGAGCGGGTCAGCTGGGCGCTGGAGAATCTGCCGGGTGCTTATGTGCTCTCCTCCAGCTTCGGTATTCAGGCCGCAGTGTCGCTACACCTGGTGACGCGCCAGCAGCCTGATATTCCGGTGATCCTGACCGACACCGGCTATCTGTTCCCGGAGACCTATCGTTTTATTGATGAGCTGGCGGACCAGCTCAACCTCAACCTCAAAGTGTTTCGCGCCGAGACCTCACCGGCCTGGCAGGAAGCGCGTTACGGCAAACTGTGGGAGCAGGGCGTCGAGGGGATTGAGAAATATAACGAGATTAACAAAGTCGAGCCGATGAACCGCGCCATCGAAACCCTGGGCGCGCAGACCTGGTTTGCTGGCCTCCGCCGCGACCAGTCAGGCAGCCGGGCGAATCTGCCGGTGCTGGGTGTACAGCGTGGCGTCTTTAAGCTGCTGCCGATTATCGACTGGGATAACCGCCAGATTCATCAGTATCTGGAGCAGCACAAGCTTAAGTACCATCCGTTGTGGGACGAAGGCTATCTTTCGGTGGGCGATACCCACACCACCCGCAAGTGGGAGCCAGGTATGGCAGAAGAAGAGACACGCTTCTTCGGTCTCAAGCGCGAGTGTGGTCTGCACGAAGGGTAATACCGTGCTTCTCTCCCTGAAATCAGGGAGAGAAGTGCTTCGTGACCGCTTCGTGACCGTCAGGGGTAAAGTTAAACGCCTTTTAATCCGGCAAACGCCTCCGCTGCACGGGTCACATTCACTTTCGTCACCTCATACTCTGCCACCGCCACAAACGGATCTTCCGCTAAGATCGCATCCAGCGCTTCACGCTCCATCTCCCTGACCAGCAGCATGCCACCTGTGCGTGGATCTTTACGTCCTGCGGCAATAAAACTGCCTGCCTCAAAATAGCGGTCAAGCCATTCAATATGGCCTGCCAGCAGCGCCTCAACCTCTTCTATCGGACGAATGTAACTCAGAAAGACCACATACATGTCAGATCCTCACACTTTGGGATTGGTCAGTTCGCTGATCAGCGGCAGCAGCACGCGAACGCTGTCGCGGGTGCGCAGGGCTATCTGGTCCGGCAGCCAGCGGTCGAGATAGTTCAGATTATCCAGGTCAGTCTGATGACGGGTCACGCCATCAGGAAAGTGGTGGCTACGATGACGCTGTAGTGCGCCATCTTTGTTACCCAGCGTCCAGTTACTGGCAGTCACATTCAGCAGCGGAAAGCCTGCCTTGTCAAAGGCATTCAGGCCATTGAAGTCCTTGCGATTCAGCTGATGACTGGCAGCGGGAATGCCTTGCTGACGTGCCAGTAGCAGGGCGCGATCGCTGGTCTGTTTGCGCACCGCCCGGGGCGTGTTCATGCCGCTGTTGAAATAGAGATGATCGCCGGTGATCAGGCTATTCAGATTGATGACCAGCAGCGTGTTCTTCTTCTCACGGGTGCTCATTCGCTCAACATAATCATCCAGGCCGTGCAGATCCGCTTCTCCGGCGCTCAACGCCACAAAGCGAATGCCATAGTGAAGCGGCTTGCGACTCAGTTGCTGCGCAAGCTCCAGCATCACGCCAAGACCTGACGCATTGTCATCAACGCCCTGCAGGCGTAAGCCGCCCAGATTGTGATGGACCTGCTTGCTGTTTTGCGGCGTCCAGGTATCCAGGTGCGCCACGATCAGAATCTCCTGTGGCACGCTGCCTGCGCGCGCAGCAATGACGGAGGTTGCCGTCAGTTTATGCCAGCGCTGCGTGCCGTCATCTTCCTGCCATTTATAGCCCGTGTTGAACTGGCGGGTATCGGTTTTATAACCCAGCGCGGTAAATTGTTGCTGCAGATAGTCCGTGGCCATCAACTCAGCTGGACTGCCGCTCATGCGGCCAGGAAAATAAGTGGCGATGTGCCGGACCTGCTGTTCGGCAAACTGACCTGTCGGCGTGGCTAAAACCAGCGGGGAAATGAGTGCGCTAAACAAAACTGTCGCTACCCTCAGGCGGAGGGAACAAAACATAATGCGTCCTTTTTTCATTATTCGATAGGCATTCAACATGCGGACCTGAGTCAGTCATGCCGCACGCATTATACCCTCTTTGTTCTGCGACCGGGTTAACGGAATAGGGGGCTGCCTTAACGTAATGGGGTAACGTGTGTTTATTGGTGGCACTTATCTGCTTTTACAGTTGCAGGCACGGAGGCGAATCTGTGAACCTGTTCACGAAAAAGCCATTATATTTCATCTGCTAAGACCAAATTGTTCTGTGCTTTGCGAAGTCTTTATTCCATTCGGTAACTACTCATTCCAATTCGTAATTTCAACTGCATAAACCCGGCGACGTATAGTCGCGTTAATACAAAGTTAAAACATCAGGGTTAACGTGGACTATTTGCCTCTTTTTGCCGATCTCTCTGGCCGCCCGGTTCTGGTTGTCGGCGGTGGAGATATTGCGGCGCGAAAAATTGAACTGCTGCGCCGTGCGCGTGCGCGCGTTCTGATCGCCTCGCGTGAACTCTGCCCTGAACTGCAGGCACTGCTGGAAAAGCAGGAGCTGGAGTGGCTGGCGACTGAATTTGACCCGGCTCAGCTGGATGGGGTTTTCCTGGTGATCGCCGCGACCGACGACAACCATCTCAACACCCAGGTCTTTGAAGCTGCAAACGCGCGGCAGAAGCTGGTTAACGTGGTTGATGACCAGCCAAAATGCACCTTTATCTTCCCCTCGATTGTTGACCGCTCACCTCTGGTGGTGGCGATCTCCTCCAGCGGCACGGCACCGGTGCTGGCACGTATGCTGCGCGAAAAAATCGAAACGCTGTTGCCTGCCAGTCTCGGCCAGATGGCTGAGGTAGCCGGGCTCTGGCGCGATAAAGTTAAAGCGCGCTTCAGCCGCATGTCTGATCGCCGACGCTTCTGGGAACGCGCTTTTGATGGCCGGTTCGCCAGTGAGATGTCAGCCGGTAACGTCGAAGAGGCGAAACGTACGCTAGACCGTGAACTGCAGGAAGAGCCAACCCGTCAGGGCGAGATTTTCCTGGTGGGTGCCGGACCGGGCGACAGCGGCCTGCTGACGCTGCGTGGCCTGCAGGTTATGCAGTTAGCGGATGTGGTGCTTTACGACCATCTGGTCAGTGAAGAGGTGCTGGACCTGGTGCGCCGCGACGCCGACCGCATCTGCGTCGGCAAACGGGCCAGCGCGCATACGTTACCGCAGGAAGAGATCAATCAGTTGCTGGTTTCACTGGCGCTGAAAGGTAAGCGCGTCGTCCGCCTCAAGGGCGGGGATCCCTTTATCTTTGGCCGTGGCGGCGAAGAGCTGCAGGCGGCTCAGCAGGCGGGCATTCCGTTCCAGGTGGTGCCGGGCGTTACCGCGGCTGCCGGTGCGACGGCCTATGCCGGTATTCCGCTGACCCACCGCGATTACGCGCAGAGCGTAATGTTTATTACGGGTCACTGCCGTCCCGATGGGGATGACATTGACTGGCCATCACTGGCGCGTGCGCGTCAGACGCTGGCGATCTACATGGGAACGGTTAAAGCGGCTGCCATCAGCGCGGCGCTGATTCAGCACGGTCGCGCGCCATCAACGCCGGTGGCGGTGATCAGTCGCGGCACCCGTCAGGATCAACAGGTGCTGACCGGCACCTTAGAACAACTTGAGGCGCTGGCCGCCTCGGCACCTACTCCGGCGCTACTGGTGATCGGAGAGGTGGTTAATCTGCACGGGCAACTCGCCTGGTTTAAACATTCGGCACAGCAGGGGGCTCGCGAGTCCGCCGTTGTCAATCTGGCTTGAGGGAAAATCATGGACCAAAAACGACTCACTCATCTGCGTCAGCTGGAGGCGGAGAGTATCCACATCATTCGCGAAGTCGCAGCCGAGTTCAGCAATCCGGTGATGATGTACTCCATCGGTAAAGACTCCTCGGTAATGCTGCATCTGGCGCGTAAAGCCTTTTATCCTGGCACGCTGCCGTTCCCGTTGCTGCATGTAGATACCGGCTGGAAATTCCGTGAAATGTACGAGTTTCGCGACCGCACCGTGAAAGCGATGGGCGCAGAGTTGCTGGTTCACCGCAACCCGGAAGGCGTGGCGATGGGGATTAACCCGTTTGTCCACGGCAGTGCCAAACACACTGACATCATGAAAACCGAAGGGCTGAAGCAGGCGCTGAATAAATATGGTTTTGATGCGGCCTTTGGCGGCGCACGCCGTGATGAAGAGAAGTCTCGCGCCAAAGAGCGTATCTACTCTTTCCGCGACCGCTTCCATCGCTGGGACCCGAAAAACCAGCGTCCTGAGCTGTGGCACAACTACAACGGCCAGATCAACAAGGGCGAGAGCATCCGCGTCTTCCCGCTGTCGAACTGGACTGAACTGGATATCTGGCAGTACATCTTCCTGGAAAACATCGAGATCGTGCCGCTCTACCTCGCCGCGCCGCGTCCGGTGCTGGAGCGTGATGGCATGCTGATGATGATCGATGACGATCGCATCAACCTGCAGCCGGGTGAAGAGATCACCCAACGGATGGTTCGCTTCCGCACGCTCGGCTGCTGGCCGCTGACCGGCGCGGTAGAGTCCGAAGCGCAGACGCTGCCTGAGATCATCGAAGAGATGCTGGTCTCTACAACCAGTGAGCGTCAGGGCCGTATGATCGACCGCGATCAGTCCGGTTCGATGGAACTGAAAAAACGTCAGGGTTATTTCTAAGGAGACGCCAGATGAATACCGTAATTGCACAACAGATTGCCGACCAGGGCGGCGTTGAAGCCTGGCTGACCGCGCAACAGCATAAGAGCCTGCTGCGTTTTCTGACCTGCGGCAGCGTTGACGACGGAAAAAGTACCCTGATTGGGCGTCTGCTGCATGACACCCGTCAGATCTATGAAGATCAGCTTTCATCGCTGCATAACGACAGCAAACGTCATGGCACCCAGGGCGAGAAACTCGATCTGGCGCTGCTGGTGGATGGTCTGCAGGCTGAGCGTGAGCAGGGCATTACTATTGATGTAGCCTACCGCTATTTCTCGACTGAAAAGCGTAAATTTATCATCGCCGATACGCCGGGCCATGAGCAGTACACCCGCAATATGGCGACCGGTGCATCAACCTGTGACCTGGCGATTCTGCTGATCGATGCCCGTAAAGGCGTACTGGATCAGACCCGCCGTCACAGCTTTATTTCGACGCTGCTGGGGATCAAACATCTGGTGGTGGCGATTAATAAGATGGATCTGGTTGAGTACGATCAGGCGCGCTACGAGCAGATCAAACAGGATTACCTGGACTTTGCAGGCCAGTTACCGGATGACCTCGATATCCGCTTTGTGCCGATGTCGGCGCTGGAAGGGGATAACGTAGCATCCGCCAGTCAGACCATGCCATGGTACAGCGGCCCGACGCTGCTGGATGTCCTGGAAACAGTGGAACTGAACCGCGTGGTGGATCACCAGCCGATGCGTTTCCCGGTGCAGTATGTTAACCGTCCTAACCTGGATTTCCGTGGCTATGCCGGTACCCTGGCGTCAGGCAGCGTGCAGGTGGGCCAGCGCGTTAAAGTGCTGCCGTCTGGCGTAGAGTCGACCATTGCCCGCATAGTGACCTTTGATGGCGATCTGCAGGAAGCGGGCGCTGGTGAAGCGCTCACCCTGGTGCTGCAGGATGAGATTGATATCAGTCGCGGCGATCTGCTGGTTGATGCCAGCGAAACGCTGGCTGCGGTTCAGTCTGCCAGCGTTGACGTGGTCTGGATGGCAGAGCAGCCTCTGCAGGCGGGTCAGAGCTATGATCTGAAAATCGCCGGTAAGAAAACCCGTGGCCGGGTAGAGAAAGTCCTGCATCAGGTGGAGATTAACTCGCTGGAGACGCGTCAGGTCGATGCGCTGCCGCTGAACGGTATTGGTCGCATTGAGTTAACCTTTGACGAACCGATGGTGCTCGACAGCTATCAGCAGAATCCGGTGACCGGCGGCATGATCTTTATCGATCGACTGACCAACGTGACCGTGGGTGCCGGCATGATCCATCAGCCAAACCATGACGCCCCGGTTAATACCGGCGAGTTCAGCGCGTTTGAGCTGGAACTGAATGCACTGGTGCGCCGTCACTTCCCACACTGGAACGCGCGCGACCTGCTGGGCGGTCAATAATGGCTCAGCACGATGATAACGTGGTGTGGCATGACCATCCGGTAACTCGTGCTTCACGCGAACAGCAGCATGGCCATCAGGGCGTGGTGCTGTGGTTCACCGGGCTTTCGGGCTCGGGGAAATCCACGGTCGCAGGCGCGCTGGAGCAGGCGCTGCACCGTATTGGCGTCAGCACCTATCTACTGGATGGTGACAATGTGCGTCACGGCCTCTGTCGTGACCTCGGCTTCAGCAACGATGACCGCAAGGAGAATATCCGTCGGGTCGGCGAAGTGGCGAAACTGATGGTGGATGCCGGACTCGTGGTGCTTACTGCCTTTATTTCACCGCATCGCGCCGAGCGCCAGATGGTGCGCGACCTGCTGGAGCCGGGTAAGTTTATCGAAGTGTTTGTCGATACGCCGCTGGCGGTGTGTGAAGCACGCGATCCAAAAGGGTTATACCGCAAAGCACGCGCCGGTGAACTGCGTAATTTCACCGGTATCGACAGCGTCTATGAAGCGCCCGATAGCCCGGAAATCCAGCTGGATGGCGAACAATTGGTTACAAAACTGGCCGCCCAATTGTTAGACGTGCTGCGCGACCGCGATATCATCAGATCCTGAAGAGACAGCGGCAAATCGCTTCGGGTTTGCCGCCCTCGCAACAACAGGATGCCTATGCAGAACATCACACCCATGCTCGCTCGTAAAGATGACTCCTCCCAGGATGAGCCACGCTCATTGCTGCCGGGTGGCGTTATCGGCTTACTCGCTTACTGGTGTGCGCTGGCGCTTCCTTTCCTGCTGTTCGGCTCTAACACGCTGTTCTTCTTTCTCTATACATGGCCATTCTTTCTGGCGCTGCTGCCGGTTGCCGTGGTCACGGGCATCGCACTGAATACGCTGCTGAGCGGACACTGGATTTGGGCCGCCCTCGCCACAGTCATTATGGTAGTGACTCTCTTCTGGTTAATGTTCTCCTTTCTCTCCGGCTGGTAAGCCTTAACGGCGCCCGTGCTGATGTGCAAACGCATCGGCAGGTTACAAAACTTTTCCCGTCAGAATCGGTACTGATTGCGCAGAGGCGCAGCAAAGCGCGCCATTTTCGCTGCTGGTGTGGAGTCCTGTGCAAAGTTATGGGATGATTGGGCCGTTTTTAGGGGGCGGGATGGGAAAACTGACGTTACTGTTATTGGTGCTGCTTGGCTGGCTGCAATATTCATTGTGGCTGGGGAAAAATGGCATCCATGACTATACGCGCGTCAATGATGATGTCGCGGTACAACAGGCAAACAATGCCAAACTTAAATCGCGAAACGATCAGCTGTTTGCCGAAATTGACGATCTCAATGGCGGCTCGGAAGCGATCGAGGAGCGTGCACGCAATGAACTGGGCATGATTAAGCCCGGTGAGACCTTCTATCGTCTGGTGCCTGACCAGAACAAACGTAACGCGCAACAATCAGCGCAAAACCTACAACGATAAAACATGAACACTCTGGCCTCCCTTGCGGATGTGATTGCCGTGGTGCCCGCTGCCGGAATCGGCAGCCGCATGCAGGCAACCTGTCCGAAGCAGTATCTGACGATTGGTCAGCATACCCTTCTGGAACACAGCATTGCACGTCTGTTTTCCCATCCCGCCATCAGACAGGTGATTGTCGCCCTCAGTCCCGATGACCAGCACTTCGCTTCACTGCCGCTGGCACGCGATCCGCGTGTGCTCAGGGTCACAGGCGGCGAGACCCGCGCTGAATCGGTGCTGGCCGGATTACAGGCCGCACAGGGTTCCGCCTGGGTGCTGGTCCATGATGCTGCGCGTCCCTGTCTGCATCCCGACGATCTTCAGAAACTGCTTAACGTGCGTGAACAGAGCCACGTGGGCGGAATTCTGGCTGCGCCAGTGCGTGACACCATGAAACGGGGCGAGCCGGGCAAAGCCGCAGTGGCCCATACCGTGGAACGCGACGATCTCTGGCACGCCTTAACGCCGCAATTTTTCCCGCATGCGCTGCTCACTGCCTGCCTGACGCGGGCGCTGACAGAAGGCGCAACCATCACCGATGAAGCATCGGCGCTGGAGTATTGCGGCTATCATCCGCTGCTGGTCAGCGGACGCAGTGATAACATCAAAGTCACCCGGCCAGAAGATCTGGCGCTGGCGGCTTTTTATCTGAGTCAGATTCAATTAAAGGAGAGCGCATGATGCGTATCGGTCACGGTTTTGACGTTCACGCCTTTGGCGGAGAGGGTCCGTTAGTGATTGGTGGTGTGCGGATCCCATTTGAACACGGTTTTATCGCCCATTCGGATGGCGATGTGGCGCTGCATGCGCTGACTGATGCGCTGCTGGGCGCTGTGGCGATGGGCGACATCGGCAAGTTATTCCCCGACACCGATCCGGCTTTTAAAGGGGCGGACAGCCGCGGCCTGCTGCGTGAGGCCTGGCGTCGTATCGAAGCCAAAGGCTATCGCATCGGTAATGTCGACGTCACAATTATTGCTCAGGCTCCGAAAATGCTGCCGCACGTGCCACAGATGCGCATCAACATCGCAGAAGATCTGGGCTGCCATATGGATGCGGTCAACGTCAAAGCGACCACCACCGAGAAACTCGGCTTTACCGGGCGCGGTGAAGGCATTGCCTGTGAAGCGGTCGCGTTAGTCCTGAAAGCTGACAGCCAATGAGTCTGAATTACCTGCACGGCACCCCTGTGGCCTCTGGCGTGATCAAAGCCAATCCGGAAGATTTCGTGGTGGTTGAAGATCTCGGCTATGGCGCGGATGGTGAAGGTGAGCACCTTCTGGTGCGGATCCGTAAAACAGGTGCGAATACCCGTTTTGTGGCAGAAGCGCTGGCTAAGTACCTGGGTATTCATCCGCGCGACATGAGTTATGCCGGAATGAAAGATCGCCATGCGGTGACGGAACAGACCCTCTGTTTTCGCCTGCCGGGTAATGCGATGCCCGACCTGCGCGGTTTTACGCTGGAAGGGGTCGAGATTCTGCAGGCGGTGCGCCACAAACGTAAGCTGCGCATCGGCGCACTGGCGGGAAATGCGTTCCGGCTGGTCATCCGTCAGATCAGCGACCGTGATGCAGTTGAAGCGCGTCTGGCGCAGATCCGCGATGCGGGCGCGCCCAACTATTTTGGTGAGCAGCGTTTTGGTCGCGGCGGCAATAATCTGGTGATGGCAGAAAAGTGGGCGCGCAATGAGATCATTGTCCGTGACCGCAACAAGCGCAGCCTGATGCTCTCTGCCGCGCGCAGTGCGCTGTTTAATCAGGTGACCAGTGCACGTCTGCAGCAGCAGGGCAGTCTGACTCAGGTGCTCAACGGCGATGCATTGCAACTGACCGGTCGAGGCAGCTGGTTTGTGGCCCAGCCTGAAGAACTGGCCGACTCACAACGGCGGGTTGATCACCATGAGCTGCGGATTACCGCGCCGTTGCCGGGACGCGGGGACGCTGGCCCGCAGGCTGATGCACTGGCGTTTGAACAGCAGACGCTGGCTAATGATACGCTGCTGCTGAGCCTCATTGAACGCGAGAAGGTCGATGCAGCCCGCCGCGCCATGCTGGTGGTGCCACGCGATATGCAGTGGCGCTGGTGGGATGACGTCACGCTGGAATTGTCATTCTGGCTGCCCGCGGGGAGCTTTGCGACCAGCGTGGTCCGGGAGCTGCTGACCTCCGCAGACTCGCTCGATCAGATTGATGAGTAATCTTCGCTGCAACATTACCCGCAGTGTGGGTAATGTTGCGGCAAACCCCCACCGCTGTGTGATTTACGCCTACCACTTCCTTGCGCGCCTCGTTAGAATGCAAAAATCGCTGTCCATTCCTCACCTGTTGCCATGCCGTTAAAACAGGTTCAGTCACGGCGACCAGTCGAATAAAAAAAGGTCAGAACGAAATGCGGATATTGCTCAGCAACGATGACGGCATTCATGCACCGGGTATTCAGACTCTGGCGAAAGCCCTGCGGCAGATTGCTGACGTGCAGGTTGTTGCCCCCGATCGTAACCGAAGCGGTGCCTCTAACTCATTAACGCTGGAAACACCTCTGCGTACCTTTACCCATGAAAACGGCGATATCGCGGTTCAGATGGGAACGCCGACCGATTGCGTCTATCTGGGGGTGAATGCGCTGATGCAGCCACGCCCTGACATTGTGGTGTCAGGCATTAATGCCGGTCCCAATCTGGGCGATGATGTGATCTATTCCGGTACGGTAGCAGCAGCAATGGAAGGGCGGCATCTTGGCCTGCCTGCAATCGCTGTGTCGCTCAATGGCCATCAGCACTACGCGACCGCAGCGGCAGTAACCTGTGCGCTTCTCCGGGCGCTGACGCATGAACCCCTGCGCACTGGCCGCATTCTCAATATCAATGTCCCCGATCTGCCACTCTCCGAGCTGAAAGGTATCCGCGTGACGCGCTGTGGCAGTCGCCATCCGGCTGATCAGGTGATCGCGCAACAGGATCCACGCGGCAATACCCTCTACTGGATAGGTCCACCGGGCGAAAAACTCGATGCAGGCCCGGATACAGATTTCGCTGCCGTTGATCAGGGCTACGTTTCTGTCACCGCGCTGCATGTTGATTTAACGGCGCACAGCGCGCAGAACGTGCTCAGCGACTGGCTGGCAAAAGCTGAGGTGAACCTGGCATGGTGAATCGGCGTATTGAGACATTGCTGTCACAACTGCGTCAGCAGGGCATTGATGATGAAAACCTGCTGAAAGCCATTAGCGAGGTGCCGCGCGAACGCTTTATCGACGAGGCGTTTGAGCATAAAGCCTGGGACAATGTTGCCTTACCTATCGGCTCCGGTCAGACGATATCACAGCCTTACATGGTCGCGCGGATGACCGCGCTGCTCGGGCTTAATCCGCATTCGCGTGTGCTGGAGATTGGCACAGGTTCTGGTTACCAGACGGCGATTCTTGCCCATCTGGTGGACCATGTTTATTCAGTGGAACGCATCAAAGGCCTGCAATGGCAGGCTAAACGCCGTCTGAAACAGCTGGATCTGCACAATGTCTCTACCCGTCATGGCGATGGCTGGGAGGGCTGGCCTTCACGGGGCCCGTTCGACGCCATTATTGTCACGGCAGCTCCACCGGAAATTCCGATTGCGCTGATAGCACAACTGGCAGAAGGCGGCATTATGGTGCTGCCGGTTGGCGAAGAGCAGCAGGTACTCAAGCGGCTGCGTCGTCAGGGCGAAGAGGTCATCGAGGAGATCATTGAGCCGGTGCGTTTTGTTCCGCTGGTACAGGGCGATCTGGCCTGACGCTCTTCGTATTTCTTCACAACTGTTTCATGGCACCACGTACCTGATGTTGTTACTATCCAGTTTATTCAACAAAAATGCAGAAATTATTGCGCCGCGCAGAGCATTCTGCTGGCAGGTACAGTGAAACAGATAGATCAGAGTTGCCATCACGGGGGATTAATGAGCACGGGAAGCACACTTTTTCAGTTACGCCGTCTGGCGGCGCTTTCACTGGTAGGTTTTTGGCTGGCAGGCTGCAGCTCCAGCGACAATTCTCAGGCCCCTATCAGTCGCGTTGGCGATGAGGGTGGCATGATGAACAGTCAGGCCGGAGGAGGCCAGGTTTCAGGTGGCATTCCAGTCGCGCCGTCTCAGGGACAAATGTTAAGCAGAAATTCATCATCTACCCCCAGCAATGGTGGAATGATTAGTACCAGCAGTAATGTTGAGACGCAGAATGGCCGGATAGTGTACAATCGCAGTTACCAGAATATTCCTAAGGGTAGCTATTCCGGTGAAACATATACCGTTAAGCGTGGCGACACGTTGTTTTATATTGCCTGGATTACCGGCAATGATTTCCGTGACTTAGCCCAGCGCAACAACGTTCCCGCGCCTTATAGCCTGAATGTCGGCCAGACTTTACAGATTGGAAATGGGTCGGGTCAGCCGATTACCGGTGGCAATCCCATTACCGTTGCTGATGCAACGCAGGGCGGTGTCCCTGTGGCACCACAAATTAAATCGCCTGTTGTTGCACAGCAACCTGTTATTACGTATTCTGATGATTCGGGTAATTCGGGTGGCAGCAAATTGTTGCCTTCGAAAGGAGCAAATGTTGCAACGACAACAGCTCCAGTAGTTACCGCACCCCCAACGGTTAGCAGTACAACTAACAGTTCAACGCCGGTCGGAAGCTGGCGCTGGCCGACTGACGGGAAGATTATCGATAACTTCTCTGCCGCCGAAGGTGGCAATAAAGGTATCGATATCGCCGGGACGCGCGGACAATCTGTTGTCGCCACTGCTTCAGGACGAGTGGTTTACGCAGGTAACGCACTCCGGGGTTACGGTAATTTAATCATCATCAAACACAATGATGATTACCTGAGCGCCTACGCCCACAACGATACAATGCTGGTTCGGGAACAACAGGAAGTTAAGGCGGGGCAAAAAATCGCTACCATGGGTAGCACCGGAACCAGTTCAGTCAGATTACACTTTGAAATTCGTTACAAGGGGAAATCCGTAAACCCGTTGCGTTATTTGCCGCAGCGATAATCCGGCAGAACAAAACAGATGTATGTTCTGCCCTGGAATCACGGGTAGGAGCCGCTTATGAGCCAGAATACGCTGAAAGTAAACGAGTTACATGAGAACGCGGAATTCGATGAGAACGGAGCTGAAATTTTTGACGAGAAGGCACTCGTTGAAAACGAAGCCAGTGATAGCGACGTAGCGGAAGAAGAGTTGCTTTCACAGGGTGCGACGCAGCGTGTATTAGATGCGACGCAGCTCTATCTCGGGGAGATTGGCTATTCTCCGTTGTTAACGGCAGAGGAAGAAGTCTTCTTCGCTCGCCGTGCATTGCGGGGTGATATCCCTTCCCGTCGCCGTATGATCGAAAGTAACTTACGCCTGGTGGTGAAAATCGCCCGTCGTTACAGCAATCGTGGTTTAGCTCTGCTGGACCTGATTGAAGAAGGTAACCTCGGCCTGATTCGCGCCGTAGAGAAATTTGACCCGGAGCGCGGGTTCCGTTTCTCAACGTACGCCACCTGGTGGATTCGTCAGACAATTGAACGGGCGATCATGAATCAAACCCGTACCATCCGTCTGCCGATTCACATTGTAAAAGAACTGAATGTTTATCTGCGTACAGCGCGTGAACTTTCCCACAAGCTCGACCATGAGCCAAGTGCGGAAGAGATCGCCGAACAGCTGGATAAGCCGGTTGATGACGTAAGCCGCATGTTACGTCTTAACGAACGCATTACCTCGGTTGATACGCCATTAGGCGGTGATTCTGAAAAAGCGCTGCTGGACATTCTGGCCGATGAAAAAGACAACGGCCCGGAAGACACCACGCAGGACGATGATATGAAACAAAGCATCGTCAAATGGCTGTTCGAACTGAACGCCAAGCAGCGTGAAGTGCTGGCTCGTCGTTTCGGCCTGTTGGGCTATGAAGCGGCAACACTTGAGGATGTAGGTCGTGAAATCGGCTTAACCCGCGAGCGTGTACGCCAGATTCAGGTTGAAGGTTTGCGCCGTCTGCGCGAAATCCTGCAGGCGCAGGGCCTCAGCATTGAAGCACTGTTTCGTGAATAATCGTATTTAAGATGGTCTGAGTAAGAATGCAAAAAGCGATGGTGAAAACCATCGCTTTTTTTATGTCTGCAGAAAAGTTTTGCTGTTGATTAACGGCGCACCGCGCAATAACGCGCGGTGCGCCACACTGTCAGACCAGCGATTTAAGACGATAAATCCAGTCGAGCGCCTGGCGCGGTGTCAGCGTATCCGGATCCAGCGCCTCAAGCGCCTCCACGGCAGGCGAGGTCTCTTCAACCAGCAGCGGCAGCTGAGAACCATCGACCGTCGATGAAGCCGAATGGTTTGAAACGTTCTCAAGTTCTTTGAGCTTATTGCGCGCCCGCTTAATCACCTCTTTAGGCACGCCCGCTAGCGCTGCTACCGCCAGACCATAACTCTTACTCGCGGCCCCTTCCTGCACGCTGTGCATAAAGGCGATAGTGTCACCGTGCTCAACCGCATCCAGATGGACGTTGACCACGCCTTCCATTTTTTCCGGCAGGGTGGTCAGCTCAAAGTAGTGGGTGGCAAACAGTGTCATCGCCTTGATGCGATTCGCCAGGTTTTCGGCACAGGCCCAGGCCAGCGACAAACCGTCGTAGGTGGAGGTTCCGCGCCCAATCTCATCCATCAGCACCAGGCTGTTTTCGGTGGCGTTGTGCAGGATGTTGGCGGTTTCGGTCATTTCAACCATAAAGGTCGAGCGCCCGGAAGCGAGATCGTCTGCGGCACCGACTCGGGTAAAGATGCGATCCAGCGGACCAATCAGCGTCTCATCGGCGGGAACAAAACTGCCGATCCATGCCATCAGCGCAATCAGCGCTGCCTGCCGCATATAGGTACTCTTACCGCCCATGTTTGGGCCGGTAATGATTAACATCCTGCGCTGGGGTGCCAGAGAAAGCGGGTTGGCAATAAACGGCTCTTTCAGAACCTGTTCAACCACCGGATGGCGACCCCCGCTGATTTTAATCCCGGCTTTTTCCTGCAAGACCGGACGGCAATAGTTCAGTGACCAGGCGCGTTCCGCCAGGTTGCTCAACACATCCAGTTCTGCCAGCGCGGCAGCACTCAGCTGCAGCGCTTCCAGATGCGGCAGCAGCTGGTCGAACAGCGCCTCATACAGACTTTTCTCCAGCGACAGCGCTTTGCCCTTCGAGGTGAGGACCTTGTCTTCGTACTCTTTCAGTTCCGGAATGATGTAGCGCTCAGCGTTTTTCAGCGTCTGACGACGGACATAGTGCATCGGAACCTGATGACTCTGTCCTCGGCTGACCTGGATGTAGTAGCCATGCACACCGTTAAAGCCGACTTTAAGGGTATCCAGTCCCAGCTTTTCGCGTTCGCGAATCTCAAGACGGTCAAGATAGTCGGTTGCGCCATCGGCCAGCGCACGCCACTCATCCAGCTCTGCGTTATAACCGGGCGCAATCACTCCGCCGTCACGGATCAGCACAGGCGGTGATTCAATCACCGCCTGCTCCAGCAGCTCACGTAACGCGGTGAACTCGCCCATCTGCGCGCGCAGTTTCTGCAGCTGCGGGGCTTCGACATCGGCCAGCAGCTGGTTCAGTTCTGGCAGTTGCTGAAACGCATGACGCATGCGGGCCAGATCGCGCGGACGAGCTGTACGCAGCGCCAGGCGGGCCAGGATTCGCTCAAGATCGCCGACCTGACGCAGCACTGGCTGCAATACGTCGCTGAGATTTTGCAGCTCAGCAATCGACTCCTGACGCTGGTTGATGATGCGCGCATCGCGCAACGGCATATGCAGCCAGCGCTTCAGCATCCGGCTGCCCATCGGCGTGACGGTTTTATCCAGCACGGCCGCTAAGGTGTTGTCGGTGCCGCCGGCCAGGTTCTGGGTGATCTCCAGATTACGGCGGGTGGCGGCATCCATGATGATGCTGTCCTGCTGCCGCTCCATGCTCAGCGAGCGGATATGGGGCAGTGTAGTGCGCTGGGTATCTTTGACATATTGCAGCAGGCAGCCCGCTGCACTCAGTCCGAGATGCGCGTTCTCCACGCCGAAGCCATTGAGGTCGCGCGTCCCAAATTGCAGGTTCAGCTGCTGACGCGCGGTGTCAATTTCAAACTCCCACAGCGGACGGCGGCGCAGGCCACGTCGCTGATCAATCAGCGACATCGCCTGAAAATCTTCGGGGTAGAGCAGTTCAGCGGGATTGGTACGCTGCAGCTCTGCCGCCATGGTTTCTGCATCGGCAGGCTCGCTCAGGCGGAAACGGCCTGAACTGATATCCAGCGTGGCGTAGCCAAAACCGCGCGGGCTTTGCACGATCGCGGCCAGCAGATTGTCGTGCCGCTCCTGCAGCAGTGCCTCGTCACTGATGGTGCCTGGCGTGACGATTCGCACCACTTTGCGTTCAACCGGGCCTTTGCTTAGTGCCGGATCGCCTATCTGCTCACAGATGGCCACAGACTCGCCCAGCTGCACCAGTTTGGCCAGATAACCTTCAACCGCATGATAGGGCACGCCAGCCATCGGGATCGGTTCACCTGCTGACGCACCGCGTTTAGTGAGTGAAATCTCCAGCAGCTGAGAGGCGCGCTTTGCGTCGTCATAAAACAGCTCGTAGAAGTCACCCATACGGTAAAACAGCAGAATGTCAGGATGCTCTGCCTTGAGGCGCAGGTACTGCTGCATCATGGGTGTGTGAGAAGGAAAGTCCTTTTCGGTTGGCTCTTGCATAAGGTTTTAGCTCATCTGTAATGCGGTAAATTTCTGGCGATCAACGCCCATGAAACCGAAAGGATTCCAGGCGCGCTGGATGATCAGATGATAACGAATAGGGCAGTGCATATGCCAGCCTGATAATCACCCCGATCCTGACCGGGTATAACCTGGCTGGCATCCTGACAAATGTGGCGGCGATTGGCGACAGAAAAGTACCTGGTTTCCTGATTCTGATGTGGGGCTGCGAGACAGCTCGCGGTTTCTGCGACAGCTTTCGGCGGGCAGGGCGGCAACACGCCGCATCAGGGCGTGTTGCAGATCAGTGCAGCCCGTTTTGCAGCGCCCAGACGGCGGCTTCAAGTCGCGACTTAAGGTTCATTTTCTTCAGCAGGTATTTGACGTGGACCTTGACCGTACTTTCACTGATGTCCAGTTTGCGGGCGATGGCTTTGTTGGTCATGCCGTCGCTGATCAGTTGCAGGATCTCGCGTTCGCGCCGGGTCAGCTGATTAATGTCGCGTGTCTGACCAGGCTGCGCTTCGCGTAATCGGGCGACCAGAATCGGCGTCAACGCTTCGCTCAGCACGATCTGTCCGGCAGCCGCCTGATGCAGCGCTTTCAACAAGGCTTCCGGTTCCATGTCTTTCAGCAGATATCCATCAGCGCCGCGTTTCAGCGCGCTGATCACATCCTCTTCATTATCTGAAACGCTAAATACCACTACCCGGCCAGAGAGGGCGATTTCACGCAGCTGGGTCAGCGTATCCAGTCCGTTCAGGCCTGGCATATTGAGATCAAGCAGGATCAGATCGGGATCGTGCAGCTGTGCCAGCGCCAGGCCATCAATGCCATTACCCGCTTCGGCAACGACCTGCAGTCGCTCATCCAGCGCAATCAGCTGCTTCAGTCCGCTACGCAGCATGGGATGGTCATCGATCAATAAAAGCGTAAATTTCCCGTCCGTCACTATGGCTCCTGTTGCTGTCATCTGCGTCAGCCCCAGCAGGCGACAATGCCTATCTTAACGGGGAAGCCCGGTCGCTATATACCCCTTATGGACTACTCCTTTATTTCCATTCAGACACCCTTTTGCTGACGGCGCTTGCGGCTGCCATTAAACCGCATGATTTATAAGGATTATAAGCAGCCAGCTAACTACTTAACCGGGATGGTCAGGGATTACCCCACTTTTATAACCTGCATTACCGTTGATTTGTATCAAGCAAGCCGCCAGGCCGGATACGCAGGATATGCACAATTATTATTCTGCTGATGAGAAATTTATGACCCAATCCGCTCCTTTGCAAACTCCGATGCGCGGCGCATTAATTCAGGACTGGCAGCCGGAAAACGAGGCGTTCTGGCAGGCGTGCGGTAAGCGTATCGCCAGCCGTAACCTGTGGATTTCTGTTTTCTGCCTGTTGCAGGGTTTCTGTGTCTGGATGTTGTTCAGCACCGTCGCGGTTAACCTCAATAAAGTGGGCTTTAATTTCAGCACCGAACAGCTCTTTTTACTGACCGCACTGCCGTCGGTCTCCGGCGCCTTGCTGCGTGTTCCTTACTCTTTTGTTATTCCCATCTTTGGCGGACGCCGCTGGACAGCCTTCAGCACTGGCATCCTGATCATTCCCTGTCTGTGGCTTGGTTTTGCTGTACAGGACAGCCAGACTTCATTCACCACTTTTATGGTGATTGCTCTGCTGTGCGGTTTTGGCGGTGCTAACTTCGCTTCAAGCATGGGCAACATCAGCTTCTTCTTCCCCAAAGCCCGTCAGGGCGGCGCGCTGGGCATCAACGGCGGTCTGGGTAATCTGGGCGTCAGCGTGATGCAGTTTGTTGCACCGCTGGTCATCTCCTGCGCCATTTTTGGTTTTGCGGATACAGGCCATACTACCGTCACCGGCGACAGCATATGGCTGGAAAATGCGGCCTGGATATGGGTGCCGTTTCTGGCGATTGGCACGCTGGCGGCCTGGTTTGGCATGAACGACCTGGCAGCGGCGAAATCCTCGCTGCGTGAACAGTTGCCGGTGCTGAAACGTCCACACCTGTGGGTTATGGCATTGCTCTATCTGGCGACCTTCGGTTCATTTATCGGTTTCTCGGCCGGTTTTGCCATGCTGGCGAAGACGCAATTCCCTGATGTTGTGATCATGCATTACGCCTTTTTCGGCCCGCTGATTGGCGCGCTGGCCCGTTCAGCAGGTGGCATCATCTCTGACCGTCTCGGCGGCACCCGCGTCACGCTGGTCAACTACATCCTGATGGCGCTGTTTACCGCGCTGCTGTTCCTGACGCTGCCAGATGCCGGACAGGCGGGTTCGTTTATCGCCTTCTTCGCCGTGTTTATGGGCCTGTTCCTGACCGCGGGTCTGGGCAGTGGTTCCACCTACCAGATGATCGCCGTGCTCTTCCGTAATCTCACGCTGGACCGTATCAAAACGGAGGGCGGCGACGATGCACTGGCACAGCGCGAAGCGGCAACAGAAACGTCGGCGGCGCTCGGCTTTATCTCCGCGATTGGTGCGCTGGGCGGTTTCTTTATTCCCCAGACCTTTGGCCTGTCGCTCGCCATGACCGGTTCACCCGCAGGCGCGATGAAAATCTTCCTGGTCTTTTACCTCTGCTGCATCGCGGTGACCTGGGTGGTTTACGGACGAAAAGCACGCACCTGATAACAACTAAGCCGGTGTGACGCATCGGCAAAATTTTACTTTCTGTGTCGCGACAGATGCAGGGTCAGCAATGTCATACCAGGCCTTCAGGAGTATTCCGGATGAGCAAGTTTCTTGATCGATTTCGTTATTTTAAACAGCTGGCAGAGCCCTTTTCGGGTCAGCATGGACAGACGTTAAACAGCAACCGCGACTGGGAGGATGGCTACCGCAGCCGCTGGCAGCACGATAAAATCGTGCGCTCTACCCACGGTGTTAACTGTACCGGCTCATGCAGCTGGAAAATCTATGTGAAAAACGGTCTGGTCACCTGGGAAACCCAGCAGACCGACTATCCGCGCACCCGTCCCGATCTGCCCAACCATGAGCCGCGCGGTTGTCCACGCGGTGCCAGCTACTCCTGGTATCTCTACAGCGCTAATCGCCTGAAATATCCGCTGATGCGCAAGAAGCTGATTCAGTTGTGGCGCGACGCGAAAGCGCAGCACAGCGATCCGGTGGAGGCCTGGGCATCCATCATTAGCAATCCGGAAAAAGCAAAAAGCTATAAGCAGGCGCGTGGCCGCGGGGGCTTTGTCCGTTCCAGCTGGCAGGAAGTCAATGAGATGATCGCCGCCGCGAACATCTGCACCGCGAAAACGTACGGCCCTGACCGCATTGTCGGATTCTCGCCGATTCCGGCGATGTCGATGGTCTCTTATGCGGCAGGCGCACGTTACCTGTCGCTGATTGGTGGTACCTGCCTGAGCTTTTACGACTGGTATTGTGACCTGCCGCCAGCGTCGCCGATGACCTGGGGCGAGCAGACCGACGTGCCGGAATCGGCTGACTGGTACAACTCCTCTTACATCATCGCCTGGGGCTCTAACGTGCCGCAGACCCGTACCCCGGACGCCCACTTCTTCACTGAAGTCCGCTACAAAGGGACGAAAATCGTGGCGATCACCCCGGACTACGCTGAAGTCGCGAAGCTGTGCGATCAGTGGCTGAGTCCGAAGCAGGGCACCGACAGCGCGATGGCGCTGGCAATGGGCCATGTGATGCTGAAAGAGTTTCATCTTGATCGCGAGGTTGGCTATTTCCGCGACTACGTGCGCCGTTATACCGATATGCCGATGCTGGTCATGCTGGAACCACGCGAGGGCGGCTATTTCGCGGCAGGCCGTCAGCTGCGCGCCAGCGATCTGGTGGATGGTCTGGGTCAGGAAAATAACCCGGAATGGAAAACCGTGGCGCTGGATCAGGCGACCGGTGAACTGGTTGCGCCGCAGGGCTCTATTGGTTTCCGCTGGGGCGAAAAAGGCAAATGGAACCTGGAGCAGCGCGACGGCCTGTCACAAAAAGAAGTGGAGCTGCAGCTTAGTCTGCTCGGCAGCCACGATGAGGTGGTTGAGGTCGGTTTCCCTTATTTTGGCGGCATCACCAGCGAGCATTTCAACAGCGTCGCACTGGATGAGATCCTGCTGCACAAACTGCCAGTGAAACGCCTGCAGCTGGCCGATGGCAGCGAAGCGCTGGTCACCAGCGTTTACGACCTGACCCTGGCAAACTATGGTCTGGAGCGCGGTCTGGGTGATGCCAACTGCGCGCAAAACTACGATGAGATCAAGGCCTATAGCCCGGCCTGGGCGGAGCAGATTACGGGCGTCTCCCGTCAGAACATCATACGCATTGCCCGTGAGTTTGCCGAAAACGCTGAGAAAACCCGTGGCCGTTCAATGATCATCGTCGGTGCCGGTATGAACCACTGGTATCACATGGACATGAACTATCGTGGCCTGATGAACATGCTGATTTTCTGCGGCTGTGTAGGGCAGAGCGGGGGTGGCTGGGCGCACTATGTCGGCCAGGAAAAACTCCGTCCGCAGACCGGCTGGGCCCCGCTGGCCTTTGGACTTGACTGGCAGCGTCCGCCACGTCAGATGAACAGCACCTCCTTCTTCTATAACCACTCCAGTCAGTGGCGCTATGAAACCCTGGCCACCAGCGAACTGCTGTCACCGCTGGCGGACAAAAGCCGCTACAGCGGCAGCCTGATCGACCTTAACGTACGGTCCGAACGTATGGGCTGGCTGCCGTCCGCACCTCAGCTTAACGTCAACCCGCTGCACATCGCGGCGCAGGCGAAAGCCGCCGGTCAGTCAACGCTGGATTATACCGTGGAGAGCCTGAAGCAGGGCACCATGCGGTTCGCCGCTGAACAGCCGGACGATCCGCAGAACTTCCCGCGCAACCTGTTTGTCTGGCGTTCCAATCTGCTTGGCTCGTCCGGTAAAGGGCATGAGTACATGCTGAAATACCTGCTGGGTACCGAAAACGGTATTCAGGGCAAAGATTTGGGCCAGCAGGGTCGCGTTAAGCCCGAAGAAGTGGAATGGCTGGACCAGGGCGCCGAAGGCAAACTGGATCTGGTGGTCACACTCGACTTCCGCATGTCGAGCACCTGTCTCTATTCCGACGTGGTGTTGCCTACCGCCACCTGGTATGAAAAAGACGATATGAATACCTCGGATATGCATCCGTTTATTCATCCGCTTTCGGCTGCTGTCGATCCTGCCTGGGATTCAAAAAGCGACTGGGAGATCTATAAAGGCATTGCCAAAGCTTTCTCCGATCTCTGCCCTGGCCATTTAGGCGTTGAAACTGACGTGGTTACGCTGCCGGTATTGCATGATTCGCCAGCCGAACTGGCGCAGCCGTTTGAGGCAAAAGAGTGGAAAAAAGGGGAGTGCGACCTGATTCCAGGCAAAACCGCGCCACATATTATGGTGGTCGAGCGCGACTATCCGGCGACCTGGGCGCGCTTTACCTCGCTGGGACCGTTGCTGGATAGCCTGGGTAACGGCGGCAAAGGCATCAGCTGGAACACCAGCAAAGAGGTCGATTTCCTCAGGCAGCTGAACTACGTCAAAGCGGATGGCCCGGCGGCGGGACGGCCGAATATCGACACGGCGATCGATGCAGCAGAAGTGATCCTGGCGCTGGCACCGGAAACCAATGGTCAGGTGGCGGTGAAAGCCTGGCAGGCGCTGGGCGCTATTACGGGTCGTGACCACACGCATCTGGCACTCAACAAAGAAGACGAGAAAATCCGCTTCCGCGATATCCAGGCGCAGCCGCGCAAAATTATCTCCAGTCCGACCTGGTCAGGTCTTGAAGATGAACACGTTTCTTACAACGCCTGCTACACCAACGTTCATGAGCTGATCCCGTGGCGCACCCTGAGTGGCCGTCAGCAGCTTTATCAGGATCATGAGTGGATGCGCGCCTTCGGGGAAAGCCTGATGGTCTATCGTCCGCCCATTGATACCCGCGCGGCGAAGCCGTTGCTGAACAGCAAGCCCAACGGTAATCCGGAGAAGGCGCTGAACTTCCTGACGCCACACCAGAAGTGGGGCATTCACTCAACCTACAGCGACAACCTGCTGATGCTGACGCTGTCACGTGGCGGACCCATCGTCTGGATGAGTGAAGATGACGCCCGCGAGCTGGGCATTGTGGATAACGACTGGATCGAGGCGTTCAACGCCAACGGCGCGCTGACTGCGCGTGCGGTCGTGAGCCAGCGCATCCCGGCCGGTATGACCATGATGTATCACGCCCAGGAGCGCATCGTGAATATCCCCGGCTCGGAGATCACCAGCCAGCGCGGCGGTATTCATAACTCGGTGACGCGAACCTGCCCGAAACCGACCCATATGATCGGCGGCTATGCGCAGCTCTCCTGGGGCTTTAACTACTACGGCACTGTCGGCTCCAACCGCGATGAATTCGTGGTGGTGAGAAAAATGAACAACGTTAACTGGTTAGATGGGGAAGGCAACGATGCCTGCCAGGGCAGCCAGCAGGAGGTAAAACCATGAAAATTCGTTCACAGGTCGGCATGGTGCTGAACCTCGACAAATGTATCGGCTGCCACACCTGTTCGGTGACCTGTAAAAATGTCTGGACCAGCCGCGAGGGCATGGAATACGCCTGGTTCAACAACGTCGAAAGTAAACCTGGCGTCGGCTATCCGCACGCCTGGGAAGATCAGCAGAAGTGGAAGGGTGGCTGGATCCGTAAGATCAACGGCAAGCTGGAACCGCGTATGGGCAGTCGCGTCGGCCTGCTGTCGAAGATCTTCGCCAACCCGGATGTGCCGGCGCTGGATGATTATTACGAGCCGTTCGATTTCGATTATCAGCATCTGCACACTGCGCCGGCCGGTAAACATCAGCCGATCGCACGTCCGCGCTCGCTGATCACCGGTCAGCGGATGAAAAAGATCGAAAACGGCCCGAACTGGGAAGAGATCCTCGGCGGCGAGTTTGCCAAACGCGCACAGGATAAGAACTTCGATAACATCCAGAAGGAGATTTACGGCCAGTTTGAACACACCTTCATGATGTACCTGCCACGCCTGTGTGAGCACTGCCTTAATCCAGCATGTGTGGCGACCTGTCCCAGCGGCGCGATCTACAAGCGCGGCGAAGATGGCATCGTGCTGATCGACCAGGATAAATGTCGCGGCTGGCGCATGTGCCTGACCGGCTGTCCGTACAAGAAGATCTACTTCAACTGGAAAAGCGGCAAATCAGAAAAATGTATTTTCTGTTATCCACGTATCGAAGCGGGTCAGCCCACCGTCTGCTCAGAAACCTGTGTTGGCCGTATTCGCTACCTCGGCGTGCTGCTCTATGACGCTGACCGCATTGAAGAGGCTGCCGCCGCAGAAAACGAGAAAGATCTCTATCAGAGCCAGCTGGATATCTTCCTTGATCCTAACGATCCCGTGGTGATTGCGCAGGCGCTGAAAGATGGCCTCGCGCAGAGCGTGATCGACGCAGCACAGCGATCCCCGGTTTATAAAATGGCGATGGAGTGGAAGCTGGCGCTGCCGCTTCATCCTGAATACCGCACGCTGCCGATGGTCTGGTATGTGCCGCCGTTGTCACCGATTCAGTCGGTGGTGGATGGTGGGGCGCTGGCGCACACCGGCGTGCTGCCTGATGTGGAAAGCCTGCGCATTCCGGTTGAGTACCTGGCGAACCTGCTGACCGCGGGTGACACCGCACCGGTGTTGCTGGCGCTGAAACGCATGCTGGCGATGCGCCATTACAAGCGCGCAGAAAGTGTGGACGGTGAGCATGATATCCGGGCGCTGGAGCAGGTCGGTCTGACCGAAGCGCAGGCGCAGGAGATGTACCGCTATCTGGCGATCGCAAACTATGAAGATCGCTTTGTGGTGCCCTCCAGCCACCGCGAACTGGCGCGTGAAGCCTTCCCGGAAAGCAAAGGCTGCGGTTTTAGCTTTGGCGATGGCTGCCACGGCAGTGACACCAAATTCAATCTGTTCAACAGCCGGCGTATTGATGCCATCGATGTCAGCAAAAAAACCAGCCGTCCCGAGGAGGCCTCATGATGACGCTGCGTGTTCTGTCACGCCTGCTGGACTACCCGGACGAGGCGTTGTTTACGCACTATCCCGACCTGATTGCGGCACTGGAAGAGGCCAGTGAACTTAACCTGCAGCAGAGCGCACGGCTGGTGCGCTTTATCCATGAGTTCTGCGCCCGGCCAATACTGGATGTGCAGGCTGATTACTGCGAGCTGTTTGATCGCGGCCGCGCCACCTCGCTGCTGCTGTTTGAACATGTACACGGAGAATCCCGCGATCGCGGTCAGGCGATGGTCGATCTGCTTGAACAGTACCGGGCCGACGGTCTGGAGCTGGACAGCAAAGAGTTGCCCGATTATCTGCCGCTCTACCTGGAATATCTCGCCTGTAAAAGCGATGAAGCCGCGCGTCAGGGGCTGGATGACATCGTGCCGATCCTGGCTTTGCTGGCTGCGCGGCTGGAAGCGCGTCAGAGTCCTTATGCTGACCTTTTCAGGGTGTTACTGACGCTATCCGGTAGCGCGGTCGATCCTGCGGCCCTCAAGCCCCAGGTGGCGCAGGAAGCGCGGGACGATACCCCGACAGCACTGGATGCGGTCTGGGAAGAGGAGCAGATTAAATTTCTCGGCGAACAGGGTTGCGCCTCGGCGCAGCAGGCGATGCATCAGCGTCGCTTCGCCGATGCGGTTGCGCCGCAGTATCTGGATATTGCCGCGGCGACGGCGCGCAGCACGGGAGAATCAGCATGAATTTTATTAACACTTTTTTCTTCGATATTTACCCCTATCTCGCCGGAACGGTCTTCCTGATGGGGAGCTGGCTGCGCTATGACTATGGGCAGTACAGCTGGCGGGCCGGCTCCAGTCAGATGCTGGACAAAAAAGGAATGCGTCTTGCCTCTAACCTGTTCCATATCGGCATCATCGGTATTTTCTTCGGCCATATTGTCGGGATGCTGACGCCGCACTGGATGTATGAATCGTTCCTGCCAATCGACGTGAAGCAGAAGCTGGCGATGATAGCCGGAGGCCTGTTTGGTGCATTGACGCTGGCGGGTGGCGCGCTGCTGCTGAAGCGCCGTCTGACCAATCCTCGGGTGCGGGCCACCAGTAGCGTCGGCGACATTCTGATCCTGACACTGCTGGTGGCTCAGGCCACGCTGGGCCTGCTGACCATTCCGTTCTCCGCTCAGCATATGGACGGCAGTGAGATGATGAAGCTGGTGGGCTGGACTCAGGCAGTGGTGACCTTCCACGGTGGCGCGTCGCAGCATCTGGAAGGCGTGGCGTTTATCTACCGCGTGCACATGGTGCTGGGCATGACGCTGTTCCTGCTGTTCCCGTTCTGCCGACTGGTGCATATCTGGAGCGCGCCGGTTGAGTATCTGACCCGTCGTTATCAGCTGGTGAGAAACCGCCGCTAAACGCTCAGGGCTGCGGGTGAGACACCGCCCCGCAGCCCTGTTTGAACCACTGCGGCGTTGACGTTTTTTTAAGATTCCGGACTGTATGTCACTGCGCTGAACGACTACTATTACCGCATCTGAATTTACCCCTCGTTTATGGATAACCGATGCGTCTCAAGTTAGCCCTCCTTGCGTTCATCCCGCTTCTGGCCTCCTGCAGCAGCAAACCTGAAGTTCCGTCCCAGCAGAAGATGCTGGCTGCACCACAGGGCGGTTTTTTACTGCAGCCGTCCCACAGCGGACAGGCGATGTTCGGCGACTTCGCCGGTAATCCGGCAGCAGAGCAATTTATTGATAAGATGGTGGAGAAGCATGACTTTGATCGTGAGCAGCTGCACAACATCATCGGTCAGGCTAAGCGACTGGATTATGTGCTGCGGCTGATGGATCGTCAGGCGCCGAGCTACACGCCTGCGCCGGGACCTAACGGCGCCTGGATCCGCTACCGTAACAAGTTTATTACGCCCGATAACGTACAAAACGGTGTGGCGTTCTGGAACCAGTATCAGGATGCGCTGCAACGTGCGCAGCAGGTCTATGGCGTGCCGCCAGAAATTATTGTCGGCATCATTGGCGTGGAAACCCGCTGGGGTCGCGTAATGGGGAAAACGCGGATCCTGGATGCGCTTGCAACCTTATCGTTTAACTATCCGCGCCGCGCCGAGTACTTCAGCAGCGAGCTGGAAACCTTCCTTCTGATGTCGCGTAAAGAGCAGGATGACCCGCTGGCGCTCAAAGGCTCCTTCGCCGGGGCAATGGGCTATGGCCAGTTTATGCCGTCGTCTTACAATGATTATGCGGTTGACTTCAACGGCGACGGTCACGCAAACCTGTGGGATCCGGAGGATGCTATCGGCAGCGTGGCGCACTACTTCCAGAAGCACGGCTGGCGCAGCGGCGAAAATGTGGCGGTTCCGGCCAGCGGTCAGGCACCGATGCTGGAAGATGGCTTCAAAACCCGTTACAGCGTGAGCATGCTGGCGGCGTCAGGCCTGTCACCACAGGGATCGCTGGACGGAAACGATCAGGTCAGTCTGCTGCGCCTCGACTTAGGCACCAGCTACCAGTACTGGTACGGCTTACCGAATTTCTATGTCATTACCCGCTACAACCACAGCACCCATTATGCGATGGCGGTGTGGCAGCTGGGTGAGGCGGTGAGCAAGGCACGGCAGGGTGGCCTGTTATAAAGGCTATCCTTGTTAACTGTAAGGTTATATGATGACGCCCTTTTTCAGGCCACACAGCCACTGATATCTCTGGAGTCGTTATGTCTTTACCTGCCTGCCCAGCTTGTCACGCCGATTACACCTGGCAAGATGGCGATAACCTCAACTGCCCCTCCTGCGGTCATATCTGGACCGAAGGAGAGGGGGACAGCAGCAACGGATCGCTGGAAGTGCGTGATGCCAATGGCAATCTGCTGGCAGATGGCGACAGCGTCACGGTGATTAAAGATCTCAAGGTGAAGGGCAGCTCCTCATCGCTGAAGATTGGCACCAAAGTGAAAAGCATCCGTCTGGTGGAAGGGGATCACAACATCGATTGTAAAATTGACGGTTTTGGTCAGATGAAATTGAAATCTGAGTTCGTGAAAAAGAACTGAGATCCGGGGCGCAGGGATGCGCCCGTTATTCTATTAGCTGAAAAGCCGATCGATCGCGGCACACTGTTCCGCATTCAGCGCACCACCGTAGTTGCGTGAGGCGCTGTTCATTGAGTCATAACGACGTGCTACGGCCGTCTTAATCGTTGTCACAAAATCATCGCCAATACTGTAAATTGCCATCAGCCTGCCGATCTGCTGCTGCAGACGCGTCAGCTCAGACAGATTGCCATTTCGCCACGCGGCCATCATCTGCGCAAAGTACTCTGGCACAAGATTATTCAGACCTGAAATCACCCCGGCGCCGCCCGCCAGCAGATTGGGAAGCAGATATTCGTCATAGCCTGACAACACGGCGAAATCACTGCGCACTTTGCTGGTCTCCTCAATCATCGCCCGGTTATGCGACAGGCAATCCACCGTATCTTTGATACCCATAAAGTTAGGTAACTTTGCTGCCAGCGCGGCAATCAGCGCCGGCGTCAAATCACAGCCGGTGCGTGCCGGAAAATTATAGGCAAACCATTTTCCCCCAAGCTGCGCGTCAAGTGCCTCGAAGTAGTGCATCAGCTGCTGTTGCGTCTGGCCGTAATAGTAGGGCGGCAGCACCATCACTGCGTCAAAGTTATTTTTCCAGGCGGCTTCAGTCAGTTCCAGCATGTCAGGGATACAGGTCGCCGAGACATTCGCCACCATTTTTAGGGGTGACAACGGCCTGGCTTCCCTGATCAGCTGTAAACGCTCCTGCTGTGTCAGTGAGGCGAATTCACCAATGCTGCCCATCACCAACAAGGTATCCAGACCGGAATCATTGAGGCGGGCAAAATGTCGTCCGAGCGCGTCGATATCGAGTTCACCCTGCGCATTGAACGGGGTGACGCTAGGGCACCAGACGCCGGCAAAAGCCGATTTTTCACTCATAGCGAACTCCTGGATGAGGCGTTAAAAAATGAAACGGTGTTTTAACTTAATTATTGCAGTCCGTCTCTGCCAGCACATGATTCAAAAGTGAGCAACGTGTCGCACTTTTTCGTCTTTCATCCGTCTCAGTAAGCGGATGCATCTGATAACTGAGCGAGAGGTCATGATGAAAGAGTGGGATCCTGTGCTGTATCGTAAATTTGAAGCGGAACGAACCCGTCCAGCCCGCGAATTGCTGGCGCGCATTAGCCTGGAACAGGTTGAGCAGGTAACCGATCTGGGATGCGGGCCCGGCAACAGTACCGAGCTGCTCGCCGATACCTGGCCGCTGGCGCAGGTCACCGGACTCGACAGTTCAGCGGCGATGTTATCTCAGGCCAGCGAACGCCTGCCGCACTGCCGTTTTGTTCAGGCAGACATTCGCAGCTGGCAGGCAGAGGCGCCGCAGCAGGTTATTTATGCCAACGCTTCTCTGCAATGGCTCGACAACCACACCCTGCTGTTTCCTCATCTTGTCAGCCAGCTGGCGATCGGAGGCGTGCTGGCTATCCAGATGCCTGATAACCTCAATGAGCCCTCGCATCAACTGATGCGTGAGGTGGCGGCAATGGATCGCTGGCGTTCACGTATCAATGCCAGTGCAGTTGAACGTACAGAGCTGCTTTCCACAGGCGAGTACTACAATCTGCTGGTGCAGGCCGGTTGTGAGGTGGATATCTGGCGTACCACCTACTATCACGTAATGGCCGATGCGCAGGCGATTATCAGCTGGCTGCAGGCGACGGGCTTACGGCCTTTCCTGGCGACGCTGGATGCGTCTGAACAGACGACTTTTCTGTCTGATTATCATCAGCGTCTGCTTACCGCCTATCCGGCTCAGGCCGATGGTCAGGTTCTGCTCGCCTTCCCGCGTCTTTTCATGGTTGCGATGAAAAAAGAGTAAGTACGATGGAAAGCCGGTCGCAAAAACAGTGCAATGGGGATAAGCGTCCTTGAAAAAGCAGATTTTCTGCACCACCTTCAACCCACAGCCCAGGGAGAAATGGCAATGGATGATCAGCAGTTGCAGGCGCTTAGTGCGCAGATAGGTGAGAAGCTGAAGCAACGCAATGCCACCGTAACCTGTGCGGAATCCTGCACGGGGGGATGGATTGCTAAAGTCTTTACCGATATCAGCGGCAGTTCCGCCTGGTTCGAACGCGGTTTTGTGACCTACAGCAATGAAGCAAAACAACAGATGGTGGATGTGCAGGCTGACTCGCTGGCGCAGTATGGCGCGGTCAGTGAAGCGGTGGTGCGCGAGATGGCGCAGGGAGCCCGCAAGGCGGCCCATGCTGACTACGCGATCTCTGTCAGCGGTATTGCGGGCCCGGATGGCGGCAATGAAGAAAAACCGGTGGGTACGGTGTGGTTCGGCTTTGCCGGTCCCCAGGGCAACGTGTTGGCGTTGAAGCAACATTTTAACGGCGATCGTGAGGCCGTTCGCCGCCAGTCGGTGGCATGGGCCTTACAGACGCTGTATGGCGAATTTCTGACAAATTAAACTTGATACTGTATGACTATACAGTATAATTACTGGCAACAGAAAGAGTACAGGCACCCTGAGTGCGTGTTTACCCGGCTTGATTAGGAGTTGAAATGGCGATTGATGAAAACAAACAGAAGGCTTTAGCTGCCGCGCTTGGCCAGATTGAGAAACAATTTGGTAAAGGCTCCATCATGCGCTTGGGTGAAGACCGCTCAATGGATGTGGAAACCATCTCTACTGGTTCGCTGTCGCTGGATATTGCATTAGGCGCAGGCGGTCTGCCAATGGGTCGTATCGTTGAGATCTACGGACCGGAGTCTTCTGGTAAAACCACGCTGACCCTGCAGGTTATCGCGTCTGCGCAGCGTAAAGGCAAAACCTGTGCCTTTATCGATGCTGAGCATGCGCTCGATCCGGTTTACGCCAAGAAACTGGGCGTAGACATTGAGAACCTGCTCTGTTCTCAGCCCGATACGGGTGAGCAGGCGCTGGAAATCTGTGATGCGCTGGCGCGCTCTGGTGCGGTTGATGTCATCATCGTCGACTCCGTTGCCGCTCTGACGCCTAAAGCAGAAATTGAAGGCGAAATCGGTGACTCACACATGGGCCTCGCGGCACGTATGATGAGCCAGGCCATGCGTAAGCTGGCCGGTAACCTGAAGCAGTCTAATACCCTGCTGATCTTCATCAACCAGATCCGTATGAAAATTGGTGTGATGTTTGGTAACCCGGAAACCACCACCGGTGGTAACGCGCTGAAGTTCTACGCTTCTGTCCGCCTTGATATCCGTCGTATCGGCGCAATCAAAGAGGGCGACAACGTGGTCGGCAGTGAGACCCGCGTTAAAGTGGTGAAAAACAAAATCGCCGCGCCATTCAAACAGGCTGAGTTCCAGATCATGTATGGCGAAGGTATCAATACCTTTGGTGAGCTGGTCGACCTGGGCGTGAAGCACAAGCTGATTGAAAAAGCGGGTGCGTGGTACAGCTATAACGGCGACAAGATTGGTCAGGGCAAATCGAATGCCGGCAACTTCCTGAAAGAGAATGCTGCTGTGGCAAACGAAATTGATCTGAAGTTGCGTGAGATGTTGCTCAACGGCGCGGATGAAAAACTCGCAGCAGCTGACAAGGCTGCCGAGAAAGAAAACGCAGCAAGTGAAGCGAACGAAGACTTCTAATCACTGATGCGGGAGGGGCGAAAGCCTCTCCCATCGTTGTTTCCCCCCGCCATTACTCTTCTTGCCTTCCCTCTGTCCTGTTCTGTCGCCATAATCTCACTCCTGTTTGTACAAGGTGCGCAGTATGACTGAACCCTCTCAGCCCCAACCTTATGTCGTCTCCTATTCCCGTCTGCTGGACCGTGCGATGCGTATTCTTAGCCAGCGCGATCACAGCCGTGCAGAATTAGCCCGTAAGCTGCAACAGTCAGCGCAGCGTGCCGCATGGGCACAGAAAAAAGAGCCTGAAATTGTTACCGAAGCGCTGCTTGAACAGGTACTGGATTGGTGCCAGGAGAGCGGCTGGCTCAATGACGAACGTTTTACCGAGCGTTTTATTCAGAGCCGAAGCCGCAAAGGTTTTGGGTCGCAACGTGTGCGCCTCGAACTGGCCCAGAAAGGCATTGACCGTGAATCCATTGATCTTGCGATGGAAGAGACGGAAGTCGACTGGGCGGTGTGCGCGGCTCAGCTGGCGGAACGAAAATTCGGACACCCATTGCCCACAGAGTGGAAAGAGAAAGCGAAAGTACTACGCTATCTGCAGTCAAAGGGCTTTATGACCGAAGATATCCAATCCGTTTTCAGAAATTTTGATGACTAAAAGCCGATGTAATTTTACTTCCCACTGAAGAAAATTTATCTTATTCCCACTTTTTGTTCCGCTAATCAGGCACCACGAAAATGTGGTCGCGCCGATCAGAGGGAACGTTCGTTAGCGTGATTCCAGGACATATATGAGCAAGAGCACTGCTGAGATCCGTCAAGCGTTTCTCGACTTTTTTCATAGCAAGGGACATGAGGTTGTAACCAGCAGCTCCCTCGTACCGAATAACGATCCAACCTTGTTGTTTACCAACGCCGGGATGAACCAGTTTAAAGATGTGTTCCTCGGGCAGGACAAACGTGATTACACACGTGCGACCACGTCACAGCGCTGCGTACGCGCAGGCGGTAAACACAACGATCTTGAAAATGTCGGTTACACCGCACGTCATCACACCTTCTTTGAAATGCTGGGTAACTTCAGCTTTGGTGACTACTTCAAGAGAGAGGCGATTGGTTTTGCCTGGGAACTGCTGACGAGCGAGCAGTGGTTCAGCCTGCCAAAAGAGCGTCTGTGGGTGACGGTCTATGAAACCGACGATGAAGCCTTTGATATCTGGGCGAATGAAATCGGTGTGCCGCGCGAGCGCATTATTCGCATCGGTGACAACAAGGGCAGCGCATACGCGTCTGATAACTTCTGGCAGATGGGCGATACCGGTCCTTGTGGTCCATGCAGCGAGATTTTCTACGATCACGGCGATCACATCTGGGGTGGCCCACCAGGCAGCCCGGAAGAAGATGGCGATCGTTACATTGAAATCTGGAACATTGTCTTTATGCAGTTCAACCGTCAGGCGGATGGCACCATGCTGCCGCTGCCAAAACCGTCGGTTGATACCGGAATGGGCCTTGAGCGTATTTCCGCCGTTCTGCAACATGTTAACTCCAACTATGAAATCGACCTGTTCCAGAAACTGATTCAGGCCGTTGCACAGGTTACCGGTGCAACTGACCTCAGCAACAAATCGCTGCGCGTTATTGCTGACCACATCCGCTCCTGTGCTTTCCTGATTGCCGATGGTGTGATCCCGTCGAATGAGAACCGTGGCTACGTGCTGCGTCGTATCATTCGCCGTGCCGTGCGTCATGGCAACATGCTGGGCGCCAAAGAAGCCTTCTTCTATAAGCTGGTTGCACCACTGATTGAGGTCATGGGCGCGGCAGGCGAAGAGTTGCAGCGTCAGCAGGCTCAGGTTGAGCAGGTGCTGAAAAGCGAAGAAGACCAGTTTGCCAGAACGCTGGAGCGCGGACTGGCGCTGCTGGATGAAGAGCTGGAAAAACTGCAGGGCGATACGCTGGATGGCGAAATCGTCTTCCGTCTTTACGATACCTTTGGCTTCCCGGCTGACTTAACGGCTGACGTCTGCCGCGAACGTAATCTTAAAATCGACGAAGCGGGCTTTGAGCAGGCGATGGAGCAGCAGCGTCAGCGCGCCCGTGAAGCGAGTGGTTTCGGCGCTGACTACAGCAATGTTATTCGCATTGATGCCGCCTCATCATTCAAGGGTTACGACCAGCTCGATTTAGCCGCCACGGTAAAGGCGCTCTATGTTGCGGGCGAGGCGGTGGACGAAGTGACCGCAGGTCAGGATGCCGTGGTCGTGCTGGATGAAACACCATTCTATGGCGAATCAGGTGGTCAGGTAGGCGATACCGGTCTGCTGAAAGGGAAGAATGCTGAATTTAGCGTCCAGGATACACAAAAATATGGTCAGGCAATCGGTCATGTCGGTAAGCTGACCGCAGGGCAGTTGCGTATCGGTGATCGTCTTGAGGCGCAGGTTGATGCAGCACGTCGTGCGCGCATCCGTCTGAACCACTCTGCTACCCACTTATTGCATGCCGCATTGCGTCAGGTTTTAGGTGAACATGTGGCGCAGAAAGGCTCGCTGGTTAACGACAAATACCTGCGTTTTGACTTCTCGCATTTCGAAGCGATGAAACCTCAGGAGATTCGTCAGGTCGAAGATATCGTCAATGCGCAGATTCGTCGCAACCTGCCGGTTGAAACGGAAGTAATGGATCTGGATGCGGCGAAGTCTAAAGGTGCAATGGCACTGTTTGGCGAGAAATATGATCAGCGCGTGCGCGTTCTGACCATGGGTGATTTCTCAGTCGAACTGTGTGGTGGTACTCACGCTGCACGCACCGGTGATATCGGCCTGTTCCGTATTCAGGCTGAGTCAGGTACGGCAGCAGGTATCCGTCGTATCGAAGCTATTACGGGTGAAGGCGCGCTGGCACAGGTTAATGCGCAAAGCAGTCAGTTGCAGGATCTTGCGCAACTGGTTAAAGCGAACAGCAGCAACCTGAACGAGAAAGTGCGTGGTCTCGTTGACCATGTGCGGGCTCTGGAGAAAGAGTTGCAGCAACTGCGGGACCAGCAAGCTGCCCAGGAGAGCGCTTCACTGAGTAGCAATGCCATCGATGTTAAGGGCGTGAAACTGCTGGTCAGTGAGCTCAACAATGTCGAGCCTAAGATGTTGCGTACCATGGTTGATGACCTCAAGAATCAACTCGGGTCTGCGATTATCGTGCTGGCGACGGTTGCCGAAGGTAAGGTGTCGCTGATTGCCGGTGTGACCAAAGATCTGACTGACCGTGTTAAAGCGGGCGAGTTGATCGCCGGTCTGGCACAGCAGGTAGGCGGGAAGGGCGGTGGCCGTCCTGATATGGCACAAGCGGGTGGTACGGATGCTGAAGGGCTGAAAGGCGCTCTGGCAGGCGTTGAGAGCTGGGTTAACAGCCGCCTTTAATGACTTAGAACAAGGCATTGTAAAAAGCGTCAGAACTCTGGTTCCGGCGCTTTTTAATACGATGCTAAAGCAGCAAATGACAAAGTCAGGCTGATGTAGTGTATTTCGGCTAAACTAACTATCAGCAGAATGTATTGGCGCATCGATGTGCATTGGTGTATCTCTCATAGTCAATGTGCAGCGTTAAATGATGGATAATGCCGGGAGCCTGTACAAGCCCGACTCTTTTAATCTTTCAAGGAGCAAAGAATGCTTATTCTAACTCGTCGAGTTGGTGAAACCCTCATGATCGGTGATGAGGTAACTGTAACGGTGCTGGGTGTTAAAGGTAACCAGGTACGTATTGGGGTTAACGCACCGAAAGAAGTGTCTGTGCATCGCGAAGAGATCTATCAACGCATCCAGGCTGAAAAAACGCAACAAACCAGCGTTTAACGGATTCAGCGTCTCGCACCTGTGCGAGGCGCTACCGCTTTGTCTAAAAATCCTGTCTTTTCTTTTCTCCCGCTTTCTCCCTGTTTAGTTAACGTCATCCTCTTTCATTGTTGATAATTCACTCTTTTTGTCTTCATTTTGCCCCAATTGTGTGTGATTTGCTCAATCAAACAAAGTTTCGGAAAAATTGTTTGACTTAAAAGTCCGGGAAAGTAATATGTGCGCCACGCAGTGCCGATGAGCAGAAACAAGTTCAGACGCACGGTTCGAAAGAAAGCGTAAGGTGAGGTGGCCGAGAGGCTGAAGGCGCTCCCCTGCTAAGGGAGTATACGGTCAAAAGCTGTATCGAGGGTTCGAATCCCTCCCTCACCGCCATTTTCGATGCATCCATAGCTCAGCTGGATAGAGTACTCGGCTACGAACCGAGCGGTCGGAGGTTCGAATCCTCCTGGATGCACCATCGAAAATAAAGAATTAAAGCGAATTAGCAATTCCTTTCATGGTGAGTAGTTAGCACCCTGCGTTGTACAAGAATTAGATTTATGCATCCATAGCTCAGCTGGATAGAGTACTCGGCTACGAACCGAGCGGTCGGAGGTTCGAATCCTCCTGGATGCACCATTCTTTGTAACATCCTCAGGTTGGTTTCTGTTAGTCCATAAAAAGTTGTACCCCAAAAGATATACCCCAATGCATCCATAGCTCAGCTGGATAGAGTACTCGGCTACGAACCGAGCGGTCGGAGGTTCGAATCCTCCTGGATGCACCATCTTCTGCAATATGGATAGCGCCTCAGTGTGTCATGACGTGATAAGCGTTCCGGCCGCACTAAGGAGGATAACGTTGCATCAGCAACGGCCCGCAGGGCGAAGCGCAAGCTGAGTAATCCTCCTGGATGCACCATCTTCTTCAGTTTTAAAAAATCCCCTGGTTTATTGTGATGTAAAAATCGTTCACTACTTGCACCCAGAGATCAGCTTTTATCATCTCCGTAGAACGAAGTGCGAATTAAATCACTATTTAGAGCTTTCCCCTGCAGTTACCCTCTGGCTTTACCCACACTGTTTTCCTGGCTGATTTGCCCCATTGATTCATCATCCTGACTTAAGCGACACGTAACCCTTTTTTCTGCCTCAGAGATCGCCATTTTACTGCCCACGCCCGTACGCCACCGCTTGCGTGTCAGAGTAATGTTAAAAAATCGCTGAAAATTCGTACGGTTATCGCTGGCCGCGCACGATCACCTTTATCTGAAAACAAAAATTGCTAATGCTTTCAAAGCATTTGCTGTTCATCCACCCTGGCGACAACCTGTCCACATTAGGCTAAAGTAATGTCTCATTTGGTGAATGTCCGGAGTGACAATGTACGATCAATATGACGGCCTGATTTTTGATATGGACGGCACGATTCTTGATACTGAGCCGACACATCGAAAAGCGTGGCGTCAGGTGCTCCAGCGTTACGGATTAACGCTGGATGAAGCACGTATTATCGACTTTAATGGCGCACCCGCCTGGCGGCTTGCGCAATTCATCATTGAATCCAATCAGTCGTCACACGACCCTCATCTACTTGCTGCAGAAAAAACCGCTGCTGTGAAAGCGATGCTGCTGGAAAACGTTAAGCCGCTGCCTTTATTGGAGGTGGCGAAGGCGTATCACGGGCGTCGTCCTATGGCTGTGGGGACTGGAAGTGAACATAGCATGGCAGAGGCGTTACTGACGCAGCTTGGCGTGCGTGAGCTCTTTACGGCAGTCGTCGGCGCTGACGACGTACAGCGTCATAAACCTGAGCCTGAGACCTTCTTGCGCTGCGCTGAGTTGATGGGTGTGGCGCCGGCACGTTGTGTGGTGTTCGAAGATGCAGACTTTGGTATTCAGGCCGCTAAAGCGGCAGGCATGGCAGTGGTGGATGTTCGTTTACTGTGAGTGACGTACTTACCTATGCCTCGATGTTTGGCAGCAGTTTTCTGAGTGCGACGCTCCTGCCGGGAAGTTCTGAAGCATTACTGATAGCACTATTGATAGCAAAAAAGACATCAGTTTACGGGTTGCTTGTAGCCGCATCACTGGGAAACACCTTGGGCGGTTTAACCAACATTCTTATTGGTCGCCTGCTGCCGTTAAAACGTCAGGGGCGATGGCATGACACAGCAATGACGTGGTTGCACCGACTGGGACCAGCAGCACTTTTATTCAGCTGGCTACCGGTGATAGGTGATCTGCTCTGCGTTCTCGCGGGCTGGTTACGTTTCGCCTGGCTGCCAGCGCTACTGTTTCTCGCTGTCGGTAAAACACTGCGTTATATCGTTATCGCGACTGCCACATTACAGGGTATGCAATGGTGGCATTGATTCGCACAGATTCGGGGCTACGGTTAACATTATGCTGAACAAAAATAAATTATTATCACAGCGGGGGGGTAATGTGATCCCGGACGTATCTAAAGCGCTATCCTGGCTGGAAGCGCATCCCAATGCCCTTAAAGGGATTGGTCGTGGCATTGAGCGTGAAACGCTGCGTGTACAGGAAAATGGCGATCTGGCAAAAAGCGGCCACCCGGAATCTCTGGGCTCGGCGCTGAAACATGACTGGATCACCACTGATTTTGCCGAAACGTTACTGGAATTTATCACGCCAGTGGATCACAGCATTGATCATATGCTGGCGTTCCTGCGCGATATTCACCGTCACGTTGCCCGTGAACTGGGTGATGAACGCATGTGGCCATTCAGTATGCCGTGCGTCATTGACGATGCTGACAATATTGAGCTGGCGCAATATGGCACATCCAATATCGGTAAGATGAAGACCCTTTACCGCGAAGGTCTGAAAAACCGCTACGGCGCGTTAATGCAGACGATCTCTGGCATTCACTATAACTTCTCGCTGCCACTTTCTTTCTGGCAGGAGTGGGCTGACGTGAAAGATCAGGAAAGCGGAAAAGAGACTATCTCCGCAGGTTATCTGCGGTTGATTCGTAACTACTATCGCTTCGGCTGGGTGATACCTTATCTGTTTGGCGCATCACCGGCTATCAGCTCCAGTTTCCTGCAGGGTCGTGAGAGCGCGCTGCCATTTGAAACCAATGACAAAGATACGATGTGGCTGCCGTATGCCACCTCGCTGCGTCTGAGCGATTTAGGCTACACCAATAAATCGCAGAGCGCTCTGGGCATCACGTTTAACTCGCTGGAAGGCTATGTCACTGCGCTGAAAAAAGCGATCAAGACGCCGTCAGATGAGTATGCAGCAATGGGCACCAAAGATGCTGACGGTAACTGGCTTCAGCTCAACACTAACGTGCTGCAGATTGAGAACGAGCTCTATGCGCCCATCCGGCCTAAGCGTGTTACACGCTCGGGTGAAGCGCCTTCTGATGCGCTGCTGCGCGGTGGCATCGAATACATTGAAGTACGTTCACTGGATATCAATCCGTTCTCTGCCATCGGCGTCGATGAGAATCAGGTTCGCTTCCTCGATCTGTTCCTGATCTGGTGTACCCTGGCGGATGCACCGGAAATGAGTGCAGATGAGTTGCAATGCACCCGCAAAAACTGGAATCGGGTGGTGCTCGAAGGGCGTAAACCGGATCAGAAAATTGCGGTGGGTTGTGGAGAAGCGGAACATTCGCTGGTTGAAGTGGGCAAAACTTTGTTTGCCGACCTGCGCCGGGTTGCTGAAGTCTTAGACAGTCACAATCAGGACAGCACAGAATATCAGCAGGTTTGTGATCAACTGGTAGCATCCTTCGATGATCCTGAGCTAACCTACTCGGCGCGCATCCTTCAGGCAATGAAGGATAATGGTGTAACCGGCACCGGCGTGGCACTGGCTGAACAGTATCGCCATATGCTCTGTGAAGAACCGCTGGAAGTGCTGACAGAAGAAGATTTCACGCGTCAGGCGCAGGAATCTGTTGCTGCACAGCAGCAGCTGGAAGCAAATGATAAGCTGGATTTTGAAGCGTATCTGGCGAGCCGGGAAGGGTAGAAAAGAAAAAGGCCACATCAATGTGGCCAAATTAACATCTCTGTTGTCAGGGATGATGATGATAACAAATGCGCGTCTTTCATATATTCAGACGTTGGGCGAACAGAAAAGTTTCATCGTTTTAAAAAAAATTCTCAGAACAGGAGGTGACGTATGCCACTACTGGACAGTTTTACCGTTGATCATACCATCATGGGCGCACCGGCAGTCCGCGTTGCGAAAACCATGAAGACTCCGCATGGCGATACGATTACCGTTTTTGACCTGCGTTTTTGCCGTCCGAACATTGATATCCTCACTGAGCGTGGCATTCATACGCTGGAGCATCTCTTTGCCGGCTTCATGCGTGATCACCTGAATGGTGACGGTGTGGAAATCGTCGATATCTCGCCAATGGGCTGCCGCACCGGCTTCTACATGAGCCTGATTGGTACGCCAGACGAGCAGCGCGTTGCGAAAGCGTGGAAAGGGGCGATGGAAGATGTTCTGAAAGTGAAAGATCAGAACCAGATCCCTGAGCTGAATGAATATCAGTGTGGCAGCTACAAGCTGCACTCACTGGATGAAGCGCAGCAGATTGCCCGCAATGTGCTGGCGCATGAGATCGGCGTTAACCGTAATGACGATCTGAAACTGCCTGCTGAAAAGCTGAAAGAACTGCACATCTAGTCAGGACTTCTCTGCTAAAAAAAACGCCGCATCATGTTGATTGCGGCGTTTTTTTATGGCTTCAGGAACCGACCGATTTTTTCAGCGGCGTCTTCGGCGTGATGCGGACCTGTTTTATCATGTTGTCCTGCACGTCCAGAATATCGACGTTGTAGTAACCAATCTGAACACGTGTGGCAATAGAAGGGATCTCCTCCAGCGCTTCCAGCAACATGCCGTTGATGGTACGCGCTTCCTGCTCTGGCAGATGCCAGTTAAAGGCCTTATTGATTTCGCGCACGCTGGCACTGCCTTCAATCAGCACGGAGCCATCATTCTGCGGCATCACTTCTTCCGCCAGCGACGGTGACATGGAGGTGGTGAAGTCACCGACAATCTCTTCCAGAATGTCCTCGATCGTCACCAGCCCTTTAATGTCGCCATATTCATCCACCACCACGCCCGCTTTCTCTTTATTGCGCTGGAACTTCACCAGCTGGGTGTTCAGCGGTGTTCCTTCGGGGATATAGTAGATTTCATCGGCGGCGCGCAGCAGCGTCTCTTTAGTGAACTCTTTTTTCTCCGTCATCATGCGCCAGGCTTCACGCACGCGAAGCATGCCGACGCAGTCATCCAGTGAGTCTCTGAACAGCACAATGCGCCCATGTGGTGAATGGCTTAGCTGGCGCACGACTGACTTCCAGTCATCGTTGATGTTGATACCAACAATCTCATTACGCGGCACCATAATGTCGTCAACGCTGACTTTCTCCAGGTCGAGCACGGAGAGCAGCATGTCCTGGTTACGGCGTGACATCAGGCTACGCGACTCATAGACAATGGTGCGTAACTCCTCTTTGCTCAGCGCAGAGTTAATTGTACCGTCAGCGCGGATACCCGCCATTCTCATCAGCAGACGGGTAATAGTATTGAGCAGCCAGACCAGCGGGAGCATGATGTATTGCAGCGGGACCAGTAGCAGACTGCTGGGAAAGGCGACGCGCTCGGGATAGAGCGCTGCGACCGTTTTCGGCAGCACTTCAGCAAAGACCAGTACGACAAAGGTCAGGATACCGGTCGCGATCGCGACACCCTCATCACCGTGAATACGCATGCCAACGATGGTGGCGAGTGCAGAGGCGAGAATATTCACCAGGTTGTTGCCGATTAACACCAGACTGAGTAACCGGTCAGGACGACGCAGTAGTTTTTCAACCCGGCGTGCAGGACGACTCCCGTTTTTTGCCTGATGGCGCAACTTATAGCGGTTAAGCGTCATCATGCCGGTTTCCGACCCGGCAAACCAGGCGGAAACCAGTACCATGACGCAGAGAATAATAATCAGCGTGGTGGTTGAAACATTCTCCAACGCAAAACTTCCTTTTTAACGAGAACCAGGGACAAGCAGATGCTGCAGGATGCGGCTGCCGAAGTAAGCCATGGTCAACAGCACCGCACCGCTGCAGTTAAACCAGACGACGCGGCGACCACGCCAGCCTTCATGATAGTGCCCCCAGAGCAAAACGATATAAACAAACCACGCGATGATCGAGAGCACGGCTTTATCGACTTTTTCTGCGCTGAAGAGATCCTGCATATAAAACAGACCGGTGCAGAGCACCAGCGTTAACAGCACGACGCCAACCTGGGTGATGTGAAACATCTTACGTTCGATGGTCAGCAGCGGCGGCATATCCTGGGTGAACGCCAGTCGCTTGTTTTTTAACTGATAATCGATCCACGCCAGCTGCAGCGCATAAAGCGCGGCGATGATCAGCGTTGCGTAGGCGAACAGCGACAGGCCGATATGGATCATCATGCCTGGCGTAGTTTCCAGATGCGTGATGAACGCATTGGGGACAAAGGTGGCAAAGGCCAGATTGATCAGCGCGAAGCTATAAACAATCGGCAGCAGTAACCAGCCGCGGTTGCGTGACGCCACAATGGTCATGATGGCGCAAATCAACAGGCTGACCAGTGAACCAATGTTAAGCAGGCTTAAGTTCTGTCCGCTATCAACAGCAAATATGCGTTGCTGCAAGGCCACCGCGTGTGTCACCAGCGCCACACAGGCAGAGAGCATCGCCATTCGCCGCCAGCCGCCGTTACGTTTCAACAGGCTGGGAATGATCAGGGCAAGACTTAAGGAGTAGGCGAATAGCGCCACTATCGCGAAAACGAACATAGATCCTTTCAGGTTCAGTCAGATAAGGAAAAAGGCAGTATAGCGCCAGCCGAAGCAGGCTCCAAACGATCTGAGGGGCAATTGCAGAGATCGCCGAGGCTTCGTGTTATAATCCGCCGCATTCTGCCGATCAGGCGCCTCGCGATCTTTTTTTTAGTGAGAGACCATGTTTGATAATTTAACCGATCGTTTGTCGCAAACCCTGCGAAATATCAGCGGCCGCGGAAGGCTGACTGATGAGAACATCAAAGAGACCCTGCGTGAAGTGCGCATGGCACTGCTTGAGGCTGACGTTGCGTTGCCGGTGGTGCGTGACTTCATCAACCGTGTGAAAGAGAGCGCGGTCGGTCATGATGTGAATAAAAGTCTGACGCCAGGTCAGGAGTTTATCAAAATCGTACGTAACGAACTCGTTGCGGCGATGGGTGCAGAGAACAATGCACTCGACCTGGCAGCACAGCCACCAGCCGTGGTGCTGATGGCGGGCCTGCAGGGTGCCGGTAAAACCACCAGTGTCGCTAAGCTGGGTAAATTCCTGCGCGAGAAACACAAGAAGAAAGTTTTAGTGGTTTCTGCCGACGTCTATCGTCCGGCGGCAATTAAACAGCTGGAAACGCTGGCACAGCAGGTTGGCGTGGATTTCTGTCCGTCCGATCTCAGCCAGAAGCCGGTCGATATCGTCAACAATGCGCTGCGTGAAGCTCGTCTGAAGTTCTACGATGTGCTGCTGGTGGATACCGCCGGTCGTCTGCACGTTGACGAAGCGATGATGGACGAAATCAAACAGGTTCATGCCGCGATCAAGCCGGTAGAAACCCTGTTTGTGGTCGATGCCATGACCGGTCAGGATGCCGCAAACACGGCAAAAGCCTTTAATGAAGCGCTGCCGCTGACCGGTGTTATTCTGACCAAAGTTGACGGTGATGCACGCGGTGGTGCGGCGCTGTCAATTCGCCATATCACCGGCAAACCGATCAAATTCATGGGCGTTGGTGAAAAGACCGAAGCGCTTGAGCCATTCTACCCGGAGCGTATTGCTTCGCGTATCCTCGGCATGGGTGATGTACTCTCCCTGATTGAAGATATCGAAAGCAAAGTTGACCGCGATCAGGCGGAGAAACTGGCTAAAAAGCTGAAAACCGGCGACGGTTTTGATCTCAATGACTTCCTTGAGCAGCTAAAGCAGATGCGCAACATGGGCGGCATGGCCAGCCTGATGGGTAAACTGCCGGGTATGGGACAGCTGCCAGATAACGTAAAGTCGCAGATGGATGACAAAGTGCTGGTGCGCATGGAAGCCATCATCAACTCGATGACGCGCAAAGAGCGTGAGAAACCAGAAATCATCAAAGGCTCGCGCAAGCGCCGTATTGCTACCGGTTCCGGTATGCAGGTGCAGGACGTTAACCGCTTATTAAAGCAGTTCGACGACATGCAGCGTATGATGAAGAAAATGAAGAAGGGCGGTATGGCGAAAATGATGCGCGGCATGAAGGGTATGATGCCGCCAGGTTTCCCTGGCCGCTAAAGCGTTCCACAAAAAAGCCCGAAAAGGCACGGTTTGGGTTGCTTTTTTCGCCAAAATGAGTAAAATTTTCGGGCTTTTTATACAGCACCCGGACCCCGTTCCTCGATGGGGGCCGGGTGTTTTATTAACTGAAGAGGATGTTATGGTAACAATTCGTTTGGCACGTCACGGCGCTAAAAAGCGTCCGTTCTATCAGGTCGTCGTCACTGACAGCCGCAATGCACGCAACGGTCGTTTCATCGAGCGCGTTGGTTTCTTCAACCCGATCGCATCTGGTCAGGCTGAAGGTCTGCGTCTTGATCTGGATCGTATCGAGCACTGGGTTGGCCAGGGCGCAACGCTTTCTGACCGCGTTAACGCGCTGGTCAAAGAAGCTAAGAAAGCAGCTTAATCTGTCACGGTGGTGAGCATGAGCAGACAACTTGCCGCACAGCCTCCTGTTAACCCAATTGTGTTGGGTAAGATGGGAGCCGCCTACGGTATTCGCGGCTGGCTCAAAGTGTTTTCCTCCACTGAAGACGCTGAAAGCATCTTCAACTACCAACCCTGGTTCATCCAGCGCGCCGGTAAATGGCAGCAGGTCGAACTGGAAGGTTGGAAGCACCACAATCAGGACCTGATCATCAAAGTCAAAGGCATTGAAGATCGGGATGCGGCGGCTCAGTTAACCAATTGCGAAATTCAGGTTGACTCGACGCAGTTGCCATCGCTGGAAGAGGGCGACTACTACTGGAAAGACCTTATGGGCTGCCAGGTAGTTAACCTTGAAGGCTACGAGATGGGTAAAGTCATCGATATGATGGAAACCGGCTCGAATGACGTTCTCGTCGTTAAGGCAAACCTGAAGGATGCGTTCGGTGCTCAGGAGCGGTTAATTCCGTTTCTTGATGAACAGGTTATCAGGAAAGTCGATCTCTCTACTGGCGTCATTGAGGTAGATTGGGATCCTGGTTTTTGATCTCCGAATCGAACGGTAACGTAACGGCGAATACAATGTGGATTGGTGTTATTAGCCTGTTTCCAGAAATGTTTCGCGCTATTACCGATTACGGGGTAACTGGCCGGGCTGTAAAAAACGGTCTGCTCAGCATTCAGAGCTGGAGTCCTCGTGACTTCACTCACGACCGGCACCGTACCGTGGATGATCGTCCTTACGGCGGCGGACCGGGAATGCTGATGATGGTACAACCCTTACGGGATGCCATCTCCGCAGCGAAAGCAGCGGCAGGTGAAGGGGCCAGGGTGATATATCTTTCACCTCAGGGTCGCAAACTGGACCAACAGGGCGTTTGCGAACTGGCGGCACGGGACAAGTTAATTCTGGTCTGTGGCCGTTATGAAGGGATTGATGAGCGCGTAATCCAGACCGAAATTGATGAAGAATGGTCAATCGGTGATTACGTTCTCAGTGGCGGGGAACTGCCAGCGATGACGATGATTGACGCAGTCGCCCGGTTTATTCCCGGCGTACTCGGCAAGCAGGCGTCGGCCGATGAGGATTCGTTCTCTGAAGGTTTGCTGGATTGTCCGCACTATACCCGACCTGAAGTGTTAGACGGCGTGGAAGTCCCGGCAGTATTACTGTCAGGTAACCATGCTGATATTCGCCGCTGGCGTCTGAAGCAGTCGCTAGGCCGTACCTGGCTGAGAAGACCTGAACTTCTGGAAAACCTGGCTCTGACTGAAGAGCAAGCAAGGTTGTTGAATGAGTTCCAGCGGGAATCTCAGCAGCAACAAAACGATGATGTGGAAGAGTAAGCTCTTCCCCGACTATCAGTTTACCCAGGATATGAGATTTAATTATGAGCAACATTATCAAGCAAATTGAACAAGAGCAGATGAAACAGGACGTACCTTCCTTCCGCCCGGGTGATTCCGTGGAAGTGAAAGTATGGGTCGTTGAAGGTTCTAAAAAACGTCTGCAGGCATTCGAGGGCGTGGTTATCGCTATTCGTAACCGCGGTCTGCACTCTGCATTCACTGTTCGCAAAATTTCTAACGGCGAAGGCGTTGAGCGTGTATTCCAGACTCATTCACCTGTAATTGACAGCATCGCTGTTAAACGTCGTGGCGCTGTGCGTAAAGCCAAACTGTACTACCTGCGTGAGCGTACTGGTAAGTCTGCTCGTATTAAAGAGCGTCTTAACTAAGGTATCGCTAACGCGACATCTAAAAGTTAATAGCAAACAAGGGGTTGGCATCTGCCAGCCCCTTTTTTTGTCAGTGACAACCTTGCTGCCTGCAGTCAACCGGCGTCCGGCCGGTGAAAATGATAAATCGCCGTATTAACCGGTCCCGCCGCTAATACGATCAGGCCATAGCGACAGCCAATAAACTGCCCGCCGCACTTTTCAGCGACTCTCCGGCTGGCCAGATTGTCCTCCGCCGCCAGAATTTCAATCAACCGGGTCTCCGGTCGTGAAAACCCCAGAGGGAGTAGCTTTGCCACCGCGCGGCTGGCAATTCCCTGACGCTGGACGTCACTGCGAACCCAGTAACCTATTGCGCTGGGGTCACCCGGATGGCGGGCAAAGCGTATTCCTGCGCCCCCCAGCAGCTGGTCATGCTGATCAACAATCGCAAACTCTTCCGCTTCCTCCTTCATCCGTTGCCAGTGGGTAAAGCGGATCCAGCTTTCGGCATCATGAGGCTGGTAATCGTGATGCGCCCAGACCATCCACGGAATCAGGCTGTCCAGAGAAGCATTGACCGAAGCGGTAAACGCGGAGACGTCGCTTAGCAGAAACGGTCGAAGTGAGATGTTCAGTGGGGAGGCGTGCATTATGGACTCAGCCTGAAAATAAACAATATTCTCATTTTGCCTGCAACAGACAGAAACGCAACAAGAGTATATGTAAACTTTATTTTACATTAAGGAGGCTGTCATTAATTCCGTCATTAAATTTAAATAAATGATATGTATGATTTTATTTGTCAGTTGGTTGGTTTATTCAGACCTGTGGTAATAAATATGTACATGTAATCTTGCGCTATGTATTGTCTGTGATACAGTATTTGCAATCCTCAATGAGGAGCCCTTATCCGCTATATCGAGCCAAAGGATCGCCATCATGCAAAAAGACGCGCTGAACAATGTGCATATCGCCGGTGAACAGGTATTGATCACGCCTGAAGAACTGAAAGCGAAGTTTCCACTGACCACTGAACAGCAGGATCAGGTCGCGGCGTCCCGCCAGACTATCTCTGACATTATTGCCGGCCGCGATCCGCGTCTGCTGGTGGTGTGCGGACCCTGCTCGATTCACGATACCGAAGTGGCACTGGACTATGCTCGTCGTCTGCAAACGCTTTCTGAACAGCTGAAAGATCAGCTCTATATTGTGATGCGCGTCTATTTTGAAAAACCCCGTACTACCGTTGGCTGGAAAGGGCTGATCAATGATCCTTACATGGATAACTCGTTTGATATGGAAGCGGGTCTGCATATTGCGCGCCAGCTGCTGGTGAACCTGGTTGAAATGGGCTTGCCGCTGGCCACAGAAGCGCTGGATCCGAATAGCCCGCAATACCTGGGCGACCTGTTCAGCTGGTCGGCGATTGGCGCACGGACGACAGAATCTCAGACACATCGTGAGATGGCCTCGGGCCTGTCGATGCCAGTCGGCTTTAAAAATGGCACCGATGGCAGTCTGGGTACAGCAATCAACGCGATGCGTGCTGCTGCAATGCCGCACCGTTTTGTCGGGATTAATCAGGCCGGTCAGGTCTGCCTGCTGCAGACTCAGGGCAATCCGGATGGTCACGTAATTCTTCGTGGTGGCAAAGCGCCGAACTACGGTCCCGAAGATGTCGCGCAGTGTGAAAAAGAGATGCTGAAGGCGGGACTGCGTCCAGCCTTAATGATAGATTGCAGCCATGGCAATTCGAATAAAGACTACAGCCGTCAGCCTGGCGTAGCGGAATCCGCTATTGCGCAGATCAAAGACGGAAACCGTTCAATCATTGGTTTGATGCTGGAAAGCCATATCAATGAAGGTAACCAGTCTTCTGAGCAGCCACGCAGCGAAATGAAGTATGGCGTTTCCGTAACCGATGCGTGCATCAACTGGGAAGTGACCGAAACGTTGCTGCGTGAGATGCATCAGGATCTGCAGGGAGTGCTGTCGGCGCGTCTGTCACAAGAGGTGTAAGAGCAATGGTGGCTGAACTGACCGCGTTACGCGATCAAATTGACAGTGTTGATAAGGCGCTGCTGGATCTGCTGGCTAAACGGCTGGAGCTGGTGGCTGAGGTAGGGGAGGTGAAGAGCCGTTACGGTCTGCCTATCTATGTCCCTGAGCGTGAAGCGTCAATGCTGGCTTCGCGTCGCAAAGAGGCAGAGGCGCTCGGTGTCCCCCCGGATCTGATTGAAGATGTGCTGCGTCGCGTGATGCGCGAGTCCTATACCAGCGAAAATGACAAAGGCTTTAAAACCCTCTGTCCTGAACTGCGCCCGGTGGTGATTGTCGGCGGCAAAGGCCAGATGGGCCGGTTATTTGAAAAAATGCTCGGCCTGTCAGGCTACACAGTTAAAACGCTGGATAAAGAAGACTGGCCTCAGGCTGAAACGCTGCTCAGCGATGCCGGTATGGTCATCATCAGTGTGCCGATTCACCTGACCGAGCAGGTTATTGCACAGCTGCCGCCACTGCCGGAAGATTGTATTCTGGTGGACCTGGCGTCTGTGAAAAACCGGCCTCTGCAGGCGATGCTGGCCGCCCATAATGGTCCGGTGCTGGGTCTGCACCCGATGTTTGGTCCGGACAGCGGCAGCCTGGCAAAACAGGTGGTGGTCTGGTGTGATGGCAGACAGCCGGAAGCGTATCAGTGGTTCCTGGAGCAGATTCAGGTCTGGGGTGCGCGTCTGCATCGTATCAGCGCTGTAGAGCATGACCAGAACATGGCGTTTATTCAGGCACTGCGTCACTTTGCCACCTTTGCCTACGGTCTGCATTTAGCCGAAGAAAACGTGAATCTTGATCAGCTGCTGGCACTCTCATCGCCTATCTATCGACTGGAGCTGGCAATGGTAGGGCGGTTGTTTGCTCAGGATCCGCAGCTTTACGCGGATATCATTATGTCTTCAGAGAGTAATCTGGCGCTGATCAAACGTTATTACCAGCGCTTTGGTGAAGCGATTGCGCTGCTGGAGCAGGGCGATAAACAGGCATTCATTGCCAGCTTTAACCGGGTCGAGCAGTGGTTTGGCGATCACGCGAAACGCTTCCTGGTGGAAAGCCGGAGTCTGTTACGCTCGGCTAATGACAGTCGGCCATAAACGAAAAAGGCATCCCTGCGGATGCCTTTTTGCTATTCAACGGTTTCATCGCCGGGTTCAGCGGGTATCACATTCTCGCTGGGGTAACAGCCCAGCACCTTCAGAGAACGGGTCATGGTTTGTAATTCCTGCAGAGCCTGCTGCATCCGCTCTGATTGCAGGTTACCCTGCACATCAATGTAAAACATCTCTTCCCACGGATTGCCATTAATCGGACGTGACTCCAGCTTGCTCATAATCAGGTTGTGCTGACGCAGCACCAGCAGTGCATCAACCAGCGCACCCGCCTGCTGGCCGGTTGCCATAATCAGTGTCGTTTTCGCTGGCACCTGATCTGAAACCTCAATGGCTTTGCGAGCCAGCACAATAAAGCGGGTATGGTTCTGCTGCTGGTTTGCCAGATTACGTTCCAGTACCTGCAACTGATAGAGCTCACCACCGGCTTCACTGCCTAATGCTGCCACCTTAGGTGAATTGAGCGCAGCCACTTTCTCCATTGCTGCTGCGGTACTCTCGGTGTATTCGATTTTCCAGTGCGGGAAACGGTTAATGAACTGGCTACATTGCTGGAAGGGCTGAGGATGGCTGTAAACCGTCTCAATCTGCTGCAGATCGGCAGGGCCATTCACCAGCACGCAGTGGTCGATAGGCAATGTCAGCTCGCCCACAATGGAGAGGCTGGTCTGTTGCAGCAGATCATAGACATCATTGATAGAGCCTGAACTGGTGTTCTCAATCGGCATCACCGCGTAATCAGCCACGCCGTTTTCTACCTGCTTGATGATGTCGTGAAACTTCAGGCAGCCACACTCCACCATGCTATCGAAATGACGTGACGCGTAGTTGCGAGCGGCAAGATGCGAGTAAGAGCCTTTCGGGCCGAGGAAGGCGATACGGGCGGCATGCGCATGGGGATGATTGAGGTTTTTCTGCAGCAGTGCTTGCTGAGTCAGCACTGAATCTTCAATAACCAGCTGGAACAGGCGGGTGATGTAGTGCGCATCCAGTTTATGCGCTTTACCCAGTACAATCAGATTCTCCAGCAGCGCACGTTCGCGTTCCACATCCCGAATCGGGCGATGCGTGGCAAGTTTTGCATGTGCGACTTCCACTGCCAGCAGACGACGCTCGGCCAGCAGCGTCAGAAGTTTTTTATCCACTGCGCTGATCTTATCGCGTAACGCCAGCAAGGGATTGTCGGGATTCATAGGGCTCACCTGTATGCTATCCAATAAAAAAGCCTCCCGGTTGGGAGGCTTCGTTGTTCGTCTTCGCTTTCATTTTCACACGACGAATAGCCTCCCGTTCAGGGGAAGGTAAAAAAGAAAGCGAAGAAAAACAGAGTGGGTTTCATCGTAATGTCCGAAATGTGAGTGACCTGAGAGTAACCGTACTGCTTAAAAGCTGTCAATAAAAAACGCGCCCGGAGGCGCGTTAAGAAAATCAGGACTCTTCGTCGGCGGGGATAATGTCTTTTACGCTGGCACTGGCGCGGCGGGCTTCAGACTTATGCTGAACTTTATTCAGCTGACGTTCGAGTTTCGCAATCAAATCGTTGATGGCGGTGTACATATCGTCGTGCTTGGCGCTGGCCACCAGAGTCCCGTTCGGTGTGTTAATAGTGGCATCAGCCACGAATTCTTTGGGCTCTTTGGACAGGACAATATGCGGATTAATCAGGTCGGTTTGCCATTTTTCGAGCTTGGCGAGACGGTCTTCAACATGGCTTCGGATTGCCGGGGTGATGTCCATTTGTTTACTGGTAATGTTCAGAATCATTATTCTTACCTCTCTGTCATTTCCGTCTTGGTCTTCTCAGCATAGCGCGAAAAAACGTTAAATGTGAGATTTTGATCACGAAAAAATGTCACTTTTTGTCAGTTACAACATTCTGTGAGAAAGGCAGAGAAACTCGCTGAAATGGCTTGAAGCGAAATGATTAACACGGCATGCTGGATGAGTTAGCTCGCTGGAATCAGATCCAAATCTGACTGTTCTTCGGGCAAAAAAAAGCAGCCATCGCAGGCTGCTTTTTTTGTGGCTGAAATCTGTCGGGCTATCAGCTTTTGTTGACTGCAATGATTTTCGCCACTTTGTCAGCTTCAGCGTTCAGCTGCAGATTACGGTAAGCATTTTCCATCAGCGGCAGGGCATCGTGTGTCGCCTGCGTATCCGGATAATCGCGCATCATACCTTCTACACGGTTAACAACCGCGACATAAGCCTCACGCTTAGTATAGAATTGCGCCACTGACAGCTCATATTTAGCCAGACGGTCTTTCAGATAGACCAGGCGTTTCTGAGCATCAGCCGCATACTGGCTGTTCGGGTAATTACGCAGCAGCTGGGAGAAGTCGCGGAAAGCATCACGAGCGTGCGTCGGATCGCGGTCAGAACGATCAATACCAAAGAAGCCCTGCAGCGCGGAGTCATCCAGCGCCATGTCCGTCAGACCTTTCATATAGATGACATAGTCAATGTTCGGATGCGTGGGGTTCAGACGCATAAAGCGAGCAATGGCAGCCTGCGCCAGGGGCAGATCGGCATTTTTATAGTACGCGTAGATTAAATCCAGCTGCACCTGCTGCGAATAAGGACCGAACGGATAACGATTATCCAGCGCTTCCAGTTGCTTAATCGCGGCTTTAAAGTTACCGTCCTGCAGCTTTTGCTGCGCTGTAGCATAGATTTCAGAAGGCGGGTTGTCCGGTACCGCGTCATTTGAGCCGGAACAACCAACAAGTGCCAGGCTCAGTGTGGCAGCAGCCACCAGATGTTTCATACGCGTCATGACGAAGTGATTATCCTCAAATGTTATGGCGGAAGCTGTCCGTATAGCTCCCGGTAATGACCAGGTACGATAGCACATTATATTAAACGGCATCGCCGTGAAAACCCAACGTTAACGAAGAAGCTGTATATGGCACAACAAGTTCAACTCACCGCAACGGTATCCGAATCACAACTCGGACAACGTTTAGATCAGACTTTGGCGGAATTGTTCCCTGATTATTCACGTTCCCGCATAAAAGAGTGGATCCTCGATCGTCGCGTTACTGTAAACGGCGTTATGGTCGATACACCCAAAGAAAAAGTGCTGGGCGGCGAGCTGGTCGCGATTGACGCTGAGATCGAAGAGGCACAGCGCTGGGAACCTCAGGATCTGCCACTCGACATCGTTTATGAAGATGAAGACATTATTGTCATCAACAAACCACGTGACTTTGTGGTTCACCCTGGCGCCGGTAATCCGGATGGCACGGTGTTAAACGCCTTACTTCATCACTACCCTGCGATTATGGATGTGCCACGCGCCGGCATCGTACACCGCCTGGATAAAGACACCACCGGTTTAATGGTGGTCGCGAAAACCGTTCCGGCTCAGACGCATCTGGTGGACTCGCTGCAGCGTCGCGAAATCACCCGTGAATATGAAGCGGTCGCGATTGGCAATATGACGGCGGGCGGCACGGTTGAGCAGCCTATCAGCCGTCACTCCACCAAACGTACCCATATGGCGGTTCATCCAATGGGCAAACCGGCGGTGACGCATTATCGCATCATGGAGCATTTCCGGGCTCATACCCGTCTGCGTCTGCGTCTGGAAACGGGTCGTACTCACCAGATCCGTGTGCATATGTCTCACATCAGCCATCCGCTGGTGGGCGATCCACTTTACGGTGGCCGTCCGCGTCCGCCTAAAGGGGCATCAGAGGCATTTATTACTACGCTGCGCGGTTTCGATCGTCAGGCACTGCACGCCACGATGTTGCGCCTCTATCATCCAATCAGTGGTATTGAGATGGAATTCCATGCTGCGCTTCCACAGGACATGGTTGATTTAATCGCGGCGTTAAAAGCAGACACTGAAGAATTTAAAGACCAGATGAATTGGTGATGAGTCTGATTACGCCGCAATGGCCCGCCTCGTCACGCGTTCGGGCCTGTTCGACGCAGCGACAGGGTGGCGTAAGCACGTCGCCCTGGGATGCGCTGAATCTCGGCGGGCACGTGGGAGATAATCCGGATGTGGTGGCGCGTAACCGTCAGTTGCTGGTGGATAAGGCGGATTTGCCCGCTATGCCGCAGTGGCTGGAGCAGGTTCATGGCACGGAGGTCGTGCGTCTGACTGCAGGCGGAAGTACGCCATTACGTGCTGATGCCTGCATTACCGATCAGTCCGGCGTCGTCTGCGCCATCATGACCGCTGACTGTCTGCCGGTGCTGTTCTGTTCGCAGGATGGGACGGAAGTGGCGGCAGCACATGCAGGCTGGCGCGGGCTTTGTGCCGGTGTACTGGAAAATACGCTGGCGCAGTTTCGTTCCCCGCCTGAGCAGATTCATGTCTGGCTGGGGCCGGCCATCGGACCAGATGCGTTTGAGGTTGGCGCAGAAGTGCGTGAGGCTTTTATGGCGCAGGATCCCCGCGCTGTGCAGGCTTTCCGTTCATCAGGCGACCGGTTTTACGCGGACATCTGGCTGCTGGCGCGTATGCGGCTGCAGGCAGCGGGCGTCAATTCAATCAGCGCCGACAGCCGCTGTACCTTTACGCAACGCGACGATTTCTTCTCCTTTCGTCGTGATGGGATCACCGGGCGTATGGCAACTTTGATCTGGCTGTTATAACCTTACGCCATAAGACGGTCCAGTTAGCGTATTTTTTACTCAAATCTCAGGTCATTAACCTTGAAATTTTGAGGGATGACCTCATTTAATCTCCAGTAGCATTTTGACCTGTAATGGGAGGAATTATGCGTCTGGATCGTCTTACTAACAAATTTCAGCTGGCTCTCGCCGACGCGCAGTCCCTGGCTCTGGGACACGACAACCAATTCATTGAACCTCTGCACCTGATGAGCGCGTTGCTCAAACAGGAAGGCGGATCGGTTTCACCTTTACTGACTTCGGCGGGTATCGACGTCACTCCTTTTCGCGCTCAGCTCGAGCAGGCTATCGATCGCCTGCCACAAGTTGAAGGCAGCGAAGGGGATGTACAACCCTCATCTGACCTCGTCCGGGTGTTAAACCTGTGCGACAAGCTGGCGCAGAAGCGCAATGACAACTTTATTTCATCCGAATTATTTGTTCTGGCTGCCCTGGAATCCCGTGGTTCACTGGCCGATCTGCTTAAAGCAGCAGGCGCAACGCGCGAAAAAATCACCAGTGCGATTGAACAGATGCGGGGAGGAGACAACGTGAACGATCAGGGGGCTGAAGATCAGCGCCAGGCATTAAAGAAATACACTATCGACCTGACCGAGCGTGCAGAAAAGGGCAAACTCGATCCGGTGATTGGGCGTGATGAAGAGATTCGCCGCACCATTCAGGTTCTGCAGCGCCGTACCAAAAATAACCCGGTGCTGATTGGTGAACCTGGCGTGGGTAAAACCGCGATTGTCGAAGGGCTGGCGCAGCGCATCATTAACGGTGAAGTGCCTGAGGGCCTCAAAGGTCGTCGGGTGCTGGCGCTGGATATGGGGGCACTGGTCGCCGGGGCGAAATATCGCGGTGAGTTCGAAGAACGTCTGAAAGGGGTGCTGAGCGATCTGTCGAAACAGGAAGGCAACGTCATTCTGTTTATCGACGAACTGCACACTATGGTCGGTGCGGGTAAAGCGGACGGTGCGATGGACGCGGGCAATATGCTTAAGCCTGCGCTGGCGCGTGGTGAACTGCACTGCGTGGGTGCCACCACACTGGATGAGTATCGTCAGTATATTGAGAAAGATGCCGCGCTGGAGCGTCGTTTCCAGAAAGTCTTCGTGGCTGAGCCAAGTGTGGAAGACACCATCGCGATTCTGCGTGGCCTGAAAGAGCGTTACGAACTGCATCATCATGTGCAGATCACTGACCCGGCCATTGTCGCGGCAGCAACGCTGTCTCATCGTTACATTGCTGATCGCCAGCTGCCGGACAAAGCCATTGACCTGATTGATGAGGCGGCATCCAGTATTCGTATGCAGATGGACTCCAAGCCGGAGTCACTCGATCGCCTGGAGCGCCGTATCATTCAGTTGAAACTGGAGCAGCAGGCGCTGAAGAAAGAGGCGGACGATGCCAGCATCAAGCGTCTTGAAATGCTGGAAACCGAGCTGAATCAGAAAGAGCGTGAATACGCCGAGCTGGAAGATGAGTGGAAGACAGAGAAAGCCTCGCTGTCCGGCACGCAGAACATCAAAGCTGAACTGGAGCAGGCGCGTCTGAATTTAGAGCAGGCCCGTCGTCAGGGCGATCTCGCTCAGATGTCAGAGCTGCAGTACGGTAAAATTCCGGCACTGGAAAAACAGTTAGCCGCAGCGACCCAGGCTGAAGGTAAAACCATGAAGTTACTGCGCAACCGCGTAACAGATGTGGAGATCGCCGATGTGCTGGCGCGCTGGACCGGTATTCCGGTGGCACGCATGATGGAAGGTGAGCGTGATAAGTTGCTGCGCATGGAGCAGGATTTGCATGGCCGGGTCATTGGACAGGATGAAGCGGTAGAAGCGGTATCGAATGCCATACGCCGTAGTCGTGCAGGTCTCTCTGATCCTAACCGGCCTATCGGCTCTTTCCTGTTCCTGGGTCCAACCGGGGTAGGTAAAACCGAACTGTGTAAGTCGCTGGCTAATTTCCTGTTCGACAGTGACGATGCGATGGTGCGTATCGACATGTCCGAGTTTATGGAAAAACATTCAGTGTCACGGCTGGTGGGTGCACCTCCGGGCTACGTCGGCTATGAAGAGGGCGGATATCTGACCGAAGCGGTGCGCCGTCGTCCTTATTCCGTCATCCTGCTGGATGAAGTTGAAAAGGCGCATCCTGATGTCTTCAACATTCTGCTGCAGGTGCTGGATGATGGGCGTCTGACGGATGGACAGGGCCGTACGGTCGATTTCCGTAACAGCGTGGTGATCATGACCTCTAACCTGGGATCAGATTTAATCCAGGAGCGGTTCGGTAATCTCAGCTATCCGGAAATGAAAGATATTGTGATGGGTGTGGTCGGACAGCATTTCCGTCCTGAATTCGTGAACCGTATCGATGAGGTAGTGGTGTTCCATCCGCTGGCGGAGAAACACATTGCGTCCATTGCGCAGATTCAGCTGCAGCGGTTGTACAAACGTCTGGATGAACGTGGCTATCAACTGCACATCTCCGATGATGCGATTAAACTGCTGGCGGAAAATGGGTATGACCCGGTCTATGGTGCGCGTCCGCTGAAACGTGCGATACAGCAGCAGATCGAGAACCCGCTGGCTCAGCAGATCCTTGCAGGTTCGCTGGAGCCGGGTAAAACCATCGAAATGGATGTCGTTAACGACGTCATAACGGCACATCAGTAATAGTGCGAATCGAAAAACGGGCCTCTGGCCCGTTTTTTTTACCCTTTTAAGGGTTTTTTGCTTACTTACTGTTCTTTTTGGCTGCAAAGTGAACGGTCAGAAAAAATGTCTTAATTTGCACTTGCGCTATCTCAGCCGTTCCCTATAATGCGCCTCCACTGACACGGCAAACCGCAAACGGAAA
>NZ_JARHXL010000018.1:0-564536 GCF_029222565.1 Pantoea sp. Cr_R13 | reverse complement strand
GGGCGGCGCGGAGAACAGAATCTGCCTGGCGGCTTTAGCGCGGTGGTCCCACCTGACCCCATGCCGAACTCAGAAGTGAAACGCCGTAGCGCCGATGGTAGTGTGGGGTCTCCCCATGCGAGAGTAGGGAACTGCCAGGCATTATATAAGTGAAGAAGCCCCGCACGGAAGTGCGGGGCTTTTTTACGTCTGCATTATTTGCGTCTGTGCTATATCCCTTTAACACTATGCCCCTTTAAGCTGAAACATTTTCATTTTCTGCATGAAACCTCGACATCTCACAACGATCAGGCTAATGTTGGGCATCCAGATGTCTAAACGTTTATATGGTTGCGAGAGGTGAGCAGGTTATGCCAATCAGGGTTCCCGACGAATTACCGGCAGTGAATTTTTTGCGTGACGAAAACGTCTTTGTCATGACGTCGTCGCGCGCCAGTGTTCAGGAGATCCGACCGCTTAAAGTGCTCATACTGAATCTGATGCCGAAAAAGATCGAAACAGAGAATCAGTTTCTGCGTCTGCTTTCCAACTCGCCCTTACAGATCGATATTCAGCTGCTGCGCATCGACAGCCGCGAGTCACGCAATACGCCCACTGAGCACCTCAACAACTTCTACTGCAATTTTGAAGATATCCAGCATGACAACTATGACGGCTTAATCGTGACAGGTGCGCCACTGGGGCTGGTCGATTTTAATGATGTTGCTTACTGGCCCCAGATTCAGCGCGTGCTGCACTGGGCAAATGAGCACGTCACCTCAACGCTGTTTGTCTGCTGGGCCGTGCAGGCGGCGCTTAATATTCTGTATGGCATTCCCAAGCAAACCCGGCATAACAAACTGTCCGGCGTCTATGAGCATCAGATATTGCATCCTCATGCCTTACTGACCCGGGGTTTTGATGATAATTTCCTCGCACCACACTCTCGTTATGCTGATTTTCCTACTCAACTGATCACGGATTACACCGATCTTGAGCTGTTTGCTGAATCGGAACAGACCGGTGCCTATCTGATGGCGAGTAAAGACAAACGCCTGGTATTTGTTACTGGCCATCCGGAGTATGACGCGCTGACGCTGTCTGGTGAGTATCATCGTGATTATGAAGCGGGTGTGAATCCGGAAGTCCCCTATAACTATTTCCCACAGGATAATCCGGCCCTGCCACCTCGCGCGACCTGGCGTAGCCACGGTAATCTGCTGTTCTCCAACTGGCTCAACTACTACGTTTATCAGATTACGCCATTCGATCTGCGTCGCATGAATCCGACGCTGGAATAGTCCCGCCCAACGATCAACTGAACCGTGTTAGCCGATGGCAACACGGTTTTTTTTCGCCTGAAAAACAGCAATGAAAGTCGTTCCTTTAATAAATAAAACTTTAAATCCATATAAAACATCAGGATAGATAGTTTAATTTATAAAAATGGAAATAGTTTTTGATTTAGATAAATAAATGCTTATGCTCTGATCCTGTAGCTCACAAAATAAACACCGTGTGGATCCGCTGCATTCGATCCTTTGAATACAGGAGAACGCCAGCATGACAGACTCAGTGATCAGCCCTGCGCTGAATTTCAGCCAGCCCTTTAGCCATGCCGAACAACAGCTGTTAATGCCCGAAGCGGTTTCTTTTCTGGAAGCGCTGGTCGCACGCTTTGCATCGCAACGCAACGAGCTGTTGTTGGCACGCCAGCAGCGTCAGCAACGCTATGACCTGGGCTATCTGCCAGACTTCGATATGGAAACCGCTTCCATAAGAGAGAGTGCGTGGCGTATTCAATCCATTCCGGCCGACTTAGAAGATCGTCGGGTTGAGATCACCGGCCCACCGGATCGAAAAATGGTCATTAATGCCCTGAACTCAAACGTAAAAGTCTTTATGGCCGACTTTGAGGATTCGCTGTCACCAGAGTGGTCAAAACTGATGGAAGGGCAGCTGACACTGCGCGAGGCGGTGCAGGGTACGCTGAGTTACACCAGCGACAAAGGCAAAATTTATCAGCTCGGCGCAAATCCAGCGGTGCTGATGTGCCGGGTTCGCGGTCTGCATCTGTCAGAGAAACATGTCAGCTGGCAGGGTGAGGCGATTCCGGGCGGGCTGTTTGATTTCGCGCTCTATTTCTTCCACAACGTCCGGCCTTTACTGGCCAAAGGCAGCGGACCTTACTTCTATCTGCCGAAAACAGAGAGCTGGCAGGAGATCGCCTGGTGGCGTGAGATCTTCAGTTTCAGCGAGGATCAGTTCGATCTGCCGCGCGGTACGATCAAGGCTACCGTCCTGATTGAAACGTTACCCGCTGTGTTTCAGATGGATGAGATCCTGTGGAATCTGCGCGATCACATTGTGGGCCTCAACTGCGGCCGCTGGGATTACATCTTCAGCTACATCAAAACCCTGAAACAGCATGCGGATCGCGTTCTGCCGGATCGCCAGTCAGTCACTATGTCGCAGCCGTTTCTGGATGCTTACTCACGTCTGCTGATTAAAACCTGTCACCGTCGGGGAGCCTTCGCGATGGGGGGAATGTCAGCCCTGATTCCTGCTAAAGACCCAACACGTAATGCCTGGGTACTGCAGCGCGTGACGGAAGATAAACAGCGTGAGGCGGGCAACGGGCATGACGGAACCTGGATTGCGCATCCGGGCCTGGCAGACACCGCTATGGCGGTCTTCAATGCCGTGCTGGGCGACCAACCCAACCAGTTGCATGTTATGCGGGAAGAGGATGCCCCGATCACGGCGGAGCAGTTACTTGCGCCCTGTCAGGGTGAGCGCACCGAAGCGGGGATGCGCGCCAACATCCGCGTCGCGCTGCAATACCTTGAAGCCTGGATCAGCGGTAACGGCTGTGTGCCGATTGACGGGCTGATGGAGGATGCCGCCACCGCTGAGATTGCACGGACCTCAATCTGGCAATGGATTCGTCATCAGCAAATCCTGAACAACGGCCAGCAGGTTACGGCCGAACTGTTTCTGCGCTGGCTGAACGAAGAGCTGCATCTGCTGCAAAACGCGCTGGGCGAAGCCCACTTCAGCGCTGGTCGCTATGACGACGCGGCACAGCTGATGGCGCAGATCACCACCGAACGCGAACTGGTTTCCTTTCTTACCCTGCCAGGCTACCGCCTGATCCCCTGAACAGAGGAGCTATTGCCATGACACGTACTCAACAGATCGATCAACTGGAACAACTCTGGCAGACCGCACGCTGGGAGGGCATTATCCGCCCTTACAGCGCAGCAGAGGTGGTTAATCTGCGCGGCTCCGTTCTGCCTGCCTGTACGCTGGCAGAGCGCGGTGCCGAAAAGTTATGGGCGCTGCTGAACGGCGAGGCGAAGAAAGGTTACATCAACAGCCTGGGTGCGCTCAGTGGCGGGCAGGCACTGCAACAGGCCAAAGCGGGCATTGAAGCGATCTATCTCTCTGGCTGGCAGGTGGCTGCGGATGCCAATGTGGCAGGACAGATGTATCCCGATCAGTCGCTCTACCCGGTGAACTCCGTACCGGAAGTGGTGACCCGCATTAACCAGACGTTTCAGCGTGCCGATCAGATTCAGTGGTCCAGCGGCATTGAAGAGGGCGACAGCCGGCATACTGATTTCTTCCTGCCGATTGTTGCCGATGCTGAAGCCGGTTTTGGCGGCGTGCTCAATGCCTATGAGCTGATGAAGGCGATGATTCAGGCGGGGGCGGCGGCTGTCCACTTCGAAGACCAGCTGGCGGCGGTTAAAAAATGCGGTCACATGGGTGGCAAAGTGCTGGTACCGACCCAGGAAGCGATTCAGAAACTGGTGGCGGCACGACTGGCGGCCGATGTGATGGGTGTGCCAACCGTGCTGCTGGCTCGCACCGACGCCGACGCCGCTGACCTGATTACCTCAGACTGCGATGAATACGATCGTCCCTTTATCCGGGGCGACAGGACGGCAGAAGGCTTCTTCCGCACTCATGCCGGTATTGAACAGGCGATCAGTCGCGGACTGGCCTATGCACCTTATGCAGACATCCTGTGGTGTGAAACCTCAACACCGGATCTTGCGATGGCGCAGCGTTTTGCTGACGCTATTCATGCGCGTTTCCCCGGCAAGCTACTGGCCTACAACTGCTCGCCCTCGTTTAACTGGAAAAAGAACCTCGATGACCGCACTATCGCGCAATTTCAGCAGGCGCTCAGCGACATGGGGTATCGCTTCCAGTTCATCACGCTGGCAGGCATCCACAGCATGTGGTTCAACATGTTCGATCTGGCCCATGCCTACGCGCAGGGTGAAGGGATGCGCCACTATGTGGAAAAGGTTCAGCAGCCTGAGTTCGCGGCCCGCTATCGCGGTTATAGCTTCTCGTCACATCAGCAGGAAGTGGGCACCGGCTATTTCGATCAGGTGACCAACATCATTCAGGGCGGTAAATCCTCGGTCACCGCGCTCACCGGCTCGACCGAAGAGCACCAGTTCTGACGCTTCTCCTCTGATGGGTTCCCCGCCCGCACCATGCGGGCGGGCATTGACCGGAGCTGACTATGCCGCCACGCGAATCGTTGATTGCCCACACTATCCTGCAGGGATTTGATGCTCAGTATGGCCGCTTTCTGGATATTACTGCCGGTGCGCAGCAGCGCTTTGAGCAGGCGGAATGGCAGGCAGTGCAGCATGCCATGAAGGCTCGCATTCATCTCTATGATCATCACGTCAGCCTGGTTGCCGATCAACTGCGCGTGCTGAACGGTGCGGCAAGCTGGGATGCGATGTTCTGGCTGAGGGTCAAGGATCACTATCAAAGCCTGCTGCCTGGCTATCCCCGGCACGAAATTGCCGAAAGCTTCTTTAATTCCGTCTATTGCCGGCTACACGGACATGCTGACCTGCAACCTGACCGGCTGTTTATCTTCAGCTCTCAGTCCCTGACCGTGCCGGTCACACCTCTGCGCCCCTTATCACGGCGTTACCAGCCGGAGCGGGGCTGGCGGGCATTGGTAGATCAGATACTGGAGGATTTACCGCTGACGCTACCGTGGCAGCACCGCGCGCGTGATGTGGGCTGGATTGTCCGCCACCTGGAGTCGCATTTTCCCCGGCTGAGCGAGGCATGGCTCGAGGTCAACAGTGAGCTCTTTTATCGCAACAAAACGGCCTGGCTGGTGGCGCGTCTGCATCTGCCAGCGGGTATCTTTCCCTGTCTGTTGCCGATCCAACGCACGGAAACCGGCGAACTGTGGATCGACACCTGTCTGACGGATGTGAATGACGCCAGCATTGTCTTTGGTTTTGCCCGCGCCTATTTCATGGTGTATGCCCCGGTACCTGCGGCACTGGTCGCCTGGCTGCAACCCATTCTTCCCGTTAAAACACTGGCCGAACGCTATATGGCGATTGGCTGCCAGAAGCACGGTAAAACGGAAAGCTATCGCGAATATCTTCAGGCGCTGGCAGAGAGTGAAACGGCCTTTGAGATCGCGCCTGGCGTGCGCGGCATGGTGATGCTGGTCTTCACGCTGCCGGGCTTTGACTGGGTATTCAAGGTCATCAGGGATCGCTTCGCACCGCAAAAAGAGGTGACGGAAGCACAGGTCCGCGCCTGTTATCAGCAGGTCAAAGAGCACGACCGCGTGGGGCGCATGGCCGATACCCAGGAGTTTGAACAGTTTGCACTGCCGCTGGCGCGCATCTCACCGGCGCTGCTGGCGGAACTCCACGCCTGTGTGGCAGAGAAGCTGTATATCGAAGGCGATCGCCTGATTATTCGTCATCTGTGGCTGGAGCGCCGTATGCAGCCGCTGAATCTCTATCTTGCCCAGGCCAGCCCAGCCGAGCGACGTCATGCCATTGAAGAGTATGGCAATGCCATTCGACAACTGGCGGCAGCCAATATCTTTCCCGGCGATATGCTGTTTAAAAACTTCGGCATAACCCGTCATGGGCGGGTGATATTTTACGATTACGATGAGATCCGCCCGATGCAGGAGCTGAACTTCCGGGAGGTGCCCGCGGCACGCTATGAGGAAGATGAACTCAGTGCCGAGCCGTGGTACAGCGTGGGGCCAGACGATGTCTTTCCCGAAACCTTCCGCTATGCGTTATGCAGCGAAACCGCGACCGGCGCTTTGCTGCTGGAACTGCATCCGGAAATATTCGACGCCAGCTGGTGGCGCGCACAGCAGCAGCGCATCGCGCAGGGCCACGTTGAAGAGGTGATCGCCTGGCGGCAGACGCAGCGTTTCAGCGTCTGCTATACGCCAGAGAGGGTTAGCGACCGCTGTACGCCAGCGTAACCTGACGCGCTTCGCGGATGACCAGCGCACCTAATTCCGTAATCCTGTCGTCTGTCATGCGGGCGATAGGGCCGGAGATGGAGAGGGCAGCAAACGCCTCGCCATGTTCATCATAGATGGGTGCAGCGACACAGCGCAGTCCGAGTGCATGCTCTTCATCATCCAGCGAAAAGCCCGCTTTACGCACCTGTGCCAGATTCTCTTTCAGACTCTGTGGCGACATCAGGGTTTTTGGCGTGTAGTAGTGCAATCCTTTCTGATGCAGCAGGGCAGTAATCTGTTCTTCACCCAGATGGGCCAGAAAGGCTTTGCCCGCGCCTGACGCATGCATTGGCAGCTTGCCGCCAATCGGTGCTGACATCCGCATCAGCTGGGTGCACTGCACCTGATCAATGATCACCGCCTGATAGTCACTGAGGTCCAGCACCGCCAGATTCACTGTTTCACCGGACTGCTCCATCAGGCTCCGCAACACCGGATGAACCAGCGCCAGCAGATTACGGCTTTGCAGGAAACTGCTGCCAACCACAAAGGCGTGTGCGCCAATCGTCCATAGCCCGAGATCGCCCACCTGGCGGACAAAGCCCTGTTGCTGCATGGTGCTGAGCAGGCGATGCGTAGTGGAGTTTGGCAAACCCGCCTGCTGCGCCAGCTCGGTCAGCGCCACGCTGCCATGTGAATCTGCAATCAGCTCCAGCAGCGTCAGGCCGCGCGTCAGCGATTGAACCTGACCGCCCGCGGGTGCGGCGACAGGGGTGCCGCGGGGTTTCTTACCGCGCTTAACAGGAACGGGCGTGGCCATTGTTGTCTCTCCTTTTGCATTGTGGAAATCATTTTCGTTTTAATCACGCGGTTTGCAAACGCTGGTTTTCTGGTCAGACCTGTGAGGCGGTGATCTGAAAATCTCTCAGGTGAGGTTACTTTGTCGCCAGACAGGGTTGTGCCAGAATGGAAAACAGGGTTTTCCGCCAGCAGACTGACGTGAATGGGGCAACAGTGAGCAATAAAATCGACGCGCTGCATCAGCAGCTCGCACAACGCATTATGGTGTTGGATGGCGGCATGGGCACCATGATCCAGAGTTACCGGCTGGAGGAAGAGGATTATCGCGGCAGCCGTTTTGCTGACTGGCCCTGCGATCTCAAAGGCAACAACGATCTGCTGGTGCTGAGTAAATCGGACGTGATCCGCGAGATCCACGACGCTTATCTGGCTGCAGGTGCAGATATCCTCGAAACCAATACCTTTAACGCCACGTCGATTGCGATGGCGGACTACCAGATGGAAAGTCTGTCGGCGGAGATCAATTATGAAGCGGCCCGGCTGGCGCGAGCCTGCGCAGATGCATGGACGGCGAAAACACCGGACCGCCCGCGTTATGTCGCGGGGGTGCTCGGCCCGACCAACCGCACCTGCTCGATCTCACCCGACGTCAACGATCCGGCTTACCGAAACGTCACCTTTAATCAGCTGGTAGAGGCATACCGCGAATCAACCCGTGCGCTGGTGGAGGGCGGTTCCGACATCATTATGATCGAAACGGTGTTCGATACGCTGAATGCCAAAGCCGCCATCTATGCAGTGCAGACCGAGATGGAAGCGCTGGGTGTCACGCTGCCGCTGATGATCTCCGGCACCATCACCGATGCGTCAGGCCGGACGCTCTCCGGCCAGACCACGGAAGCCTTTTACAACTCACTGCGCCATGCCGAACCGCTCTCTTTTGGCCTGAACTGCGCGCTGGGACCGGATGAACTGCGTCAGTATGTGGCGGAGCTGTCACGCATTGCTGAAGGCTACGTGACTGCCCATCCTAACGCCGGTCTGCCCAACGCGTTCGGCGAATACGATCTTGATGCAGAGTTGATGGCGCAGCAGATTGGTGAATGGGCGACCTCGGGTTTCCTGAATATTATTGGCGGCTGTTGTGGTACGACGCCGAAGCATATCGCTGCCATGGTCGCGGCGGTTGACGGTGTTGCGCCGCGTCCATTGCCGACGATTCCAGTGGCCTGTCGTCTCTCGGGTCTTGAGCCGCTGAACATCACCGCAGAGTCACTGTTTGTTAACGTTGGTGAGCGCACCAACGTCACTGGCTCCGCAAAATTTAAGCGGCTGATCAAAGAAGAGAAGTACAACGAAGCGCTTGAAGTGGCGCTGCAGCAGGTGCAGAGCGGCGCGCAGATCATCGACATCAACATGGATGAAGGGATGCTCGATGCTGAAGCAGCGATGGTGCGCTTCCTGAATCTGATTGCAGGCGAGCCCGATATTGCCCGCGTGCCGATCATGATCGACTCCTCCAAATGGGAGGTCATTGAGAAAGGGCTGCAGTGCATTCAGGGCAAAGGGATCGTGAACTCGATTTCGATGAAAGAGGGTGAAGCCGCCTTCATCCACCATGCGCGGCAGGTCCGGCGTTATGGGGCGGCGATGGTAGTCATGGCGTTTGACGAAGTGGGCCAGGCGGATACGCGCGCCCGTAAAATTGAGATCTGCCGCCGTGCTTACCAGATCCTCACCGAGCAGGTCGGTTTTCCACCGGAAGATATTATCTTCGATCCCAACATTTTTGCAGTCGCCACCGGCATCGACGAACACAACAACTACGCCATGGATTTCATCGGTGCCTGTGAAGATATCAAGCGTGAACTGCCCCATGCCATGATCTCCGGCGGCGTCTCCAACGTATCGTTTTCATTCCGGGGCAACGATCCGGTTCGTGAAGCAATACACGCGGTGTTCCTCTACTACGCCATCCGAAACGGCATGGATATGGGCATCGTTAACGCAGGTCAGCTGGCCATCTATGACGATCTGCCGACAGAACTGCGCGAGGCGGTAGAAGATGTGATCCTTAACCGCCGGGATGATGGCACCGAGCGGCTGCTGGCGCTGGCAGAGAAATACCGTGGCGGCAAAAGCGATGGTGCGCAGGAAAAGCAGCTCGCCGAGTGGCGAAGCTGGGACGTGGTGAAGCGACTGGAGTATTCCCTGGTTAAGGGGATCACGGAGTTTATTGAGCAGGATACCGAAGAGGCGCGCCAGCAGGTGCCGCGTCCGATAGAAGTGATTGAAGGTCCGCTGATGTCCGGCATGAACGTGGTCGGTGACCTGTTCGGCGAAGGCAAAATGTTCCTGCCGCAGGTGGTGAAATCGGCACGCGTAATGAAGCAGGCGGTGGCTTATCTGGAGCCCTTTATCGAAGCCAGCAAAGAGGCGGGGCGCAGCAACGGTAAAATCGTGCTGGCCACCGTTAAAGGCGATGTGCATGACATCGGCAAAAACATTGTCGGCGTGGTGCTGCAGTGTAATAACTACGAAATTGTCGACCTTGGCGTGATGGTGCCGGGCGAAAAAATCCTTAAAACGGCGCGCGAAGTGAATGCGGACATCATTGGCTTATCCGGTCTGATTACGCCGTCGCTGGATGAGATGGTCAATATGGCAAAAGAGATGGAGCGTCAGGGCTTTACCATACCGCTGCTGATTGGCGGCGCGACCACCTCGAAGGCACATACTGCCGTCAAAATTGAGCAGCACTACAGCGGCCCGACGGTCTACGTGCAGAACGCCTCACGCACCGTTGGCGTCGTTTCATCACTGCTCTCCGCCACCTTAAAAGACGATTTCGTTGCCCGAACGCGCAAAGAGTACGAAACCGTACGCATCCAGCATGCGCGCAAAAAGCCGCGCACGCCGCCGGTCTCGCTGCAGACGGCACGCGATAACGCCACGTCGATTGACTGGGAAAGCTACTCGCCGCCAGTGCCGCACCGTCTCGGTGTCAGCCAGGTGGAGGCCAGCATTGCTACGCTGCGCCACTACATCGACTGGACGCCATTCTTTATGACCTGGTCGCTGGCGGGCAAATATCCCCGCATTCTTGAAGATGAGGTGGTCGGTGAAGAGGCGCAGCGTCTGTTCGCCGATGCCAATGCGATGCTCGACAGATTAAGTGAGCAGGCACTGCTGAAACCGCGTGGTGTGGTCGGTATTTTCCCGGCGAACCGGGTCGGCGATGATATTCATCTCTACAGTGATGAGCGGCGCGATGAAGTGTTGTGTGTGAGTCATCACTTACGTCAACAGACCGAGAAAACCGACTTCGCTAACTACTGCCTGGCGGATTTTGTCGCGCCGAAAACCTCCGGAAAAGCGGATTATCTTGGCGCGTTCGCGGTGACAGGCGGACTGGAAGAGGATGCGCTGGCGGAGGCTTATGATCGTCAGCACGACGACTACAACAAGATCATGGTGAAAGCGCTGGCTGACCGTCTGGCAGAAGCCTTTGCCGAATACCTGCACGAGCGGGTGCGTAAGGTGATCTGGGGCTTTGCGCCCAACGAAAATCTCAGCAACGAAGAGCTGATTCGCGAAAATTATCAGGGGATACGTCCGGCGCCAGGCTATCCGGCCTGCCCGGAGCATACCGAAAAAGCCACTATCTGGCGTCTGCTGGCAGTGGAAGCGCAGACCGGCATGAAACTCACCGAGTCTTATGCGATGTGGCCGGGTGCGGCGGTGTCTGGCTGGTATTTCAGCCATCCTGACAGCCGCTATTTCGCCGTGGCGCAGATTCAGCGTGATCAGGTGGAAGATTATGCGGCACGCAAAGGGATGTCGGTTACGGAGGTGGAGCGCTGGCTGGCGCCGAATCTCGGCTACGATGCAGACTAAATAAAAAGCGGCCACAGGGCCGCTTCAGACTGCTGACAAATCCAGCTCCGGGTAAATCTGGCAGCAATGAAGAAACTCAACGCCCAGGGAACCCGGTTAGAGGAGGAAAGCGTCCCGCGCCAGGGATGGCCCGCGCTGAGCATGCCACGGATGGCGTTTTTGCGTCTTTACGCAGAGCGTTTGCTCCCTGAGCCTGCTTCTGTAAACAGCGTTGAGCGGCCCGAAGGCCGCCTCTGCTTAGTTAAAGCGAGCGTCGCGATCCGACGTCAGATCATACAGCTGGTACTTACGGCCCAGCATCTGACCACCATCACGCGTTAACGGCACCCAGTTCACCTGCGCGCGACCACGCGTTGGCGTCACGGTGAACAGATCCATCGGGATGGAGATATAGAAGCCTTTGGTGAAGTCGCCTTCGCCATACTCTTCAGACGACACATTGGTTTTGGTGGCATAAACACCGACCATCACGCCGCTGTCGAAGCGCTTCGACACATCAACCGTCACGCCTTTATCTTTCGCCAGATACTGACCGACGCTGGTTTTCACCAGTACATCCTGCATGAACCATGGACGCCAGTAGCCCGTCAGGTTGCCGGTTGCCGCTTTATAGCGGTTAAACTGCATCATATTGTCCCAGTCACGCTGACGGACGTAGTTGGCATCGACGCCCACCGCCCAGTTCGCATCGACCGGACGATAGAGCAGCTCGCCGCCCACGCCGCCGTACATTGTCTCAAGATACCCGCCGTAGACCTGACCATAAAAGCCATTACCGAGGTGGCCCATATAGTTCGCCTGCAGATCGTTGACGTAAACGTTGTTCTCAACGTAGTCGCGGATGTGCGTACGTACGCGCGGCAGTGAAGAGTCAGCCGGTGCGCCGTTATAGTTGAACTTGTCATAGTTGTTGGCGAGGTTACCAAACAGGCTGCCGCCTACCAGCAGGTGATCTGTCAGCCAGTAATCCGCGTTTGCCATGACGCCGACCTGATACATATAGAAGCTTTCCGGGCCGCCCACCGACTGATTCAGCACCGGAGAAAGGCTGTAGTTCAGGCGATCTTTACGGATAAACATACCCTGCTCAGTATTCCCCGGATCGACCGGCTCTTTACGGGTCTGTTGCAGCGGCTGCTCATGGCCCAGCGGATAGCCTTCCAGATCGTTACGCAGGCTGGCGACCTGGGTCTCAGTGGTGACCTGCGGCATGTTAAAGCGTGACTCAGTGACACTGATGGTGTCGATACCATCAGGCAGATGGTTCATTATGATGCGGTTAGCGCGATCGACGCCTTCACGGGTATCCCGATACTTCGTCTGTTCACCTGACACATAGAGCGTGTGGCCCTGAGTCTGAATCTGCGGACCGTCCAGGCCGGCGTTGTACTTGAGATCAGTCAGCTGCGTGCCCACTACCGTCGGTTCCAGCAGTTTCGGCTGCGGCTGCGGATTATAGGCCGGCTTCTCGCTGTCGATGTGCGCCTGACGCAGATCGTTGAAGTTGGTACGGATGGTGACACCAAACATAAAGGTATTGCCGCGTTCGTAGCTGGCGTTGATGTCGGCCCAGTCGGTCACACGATAGATTGCCCCGACGTTGAGCTTGCTGCGCTGATCAAGGCGGCCAGCAAAGTCATTCTGGTAGTCGTTGCCTTCATATTCCATCTTAAGGCGCAGCGGCTGCCAGGGCGTCTGATACTCCACGCCGCCAAACAGGGCAGTCGGACCATGGAACATCTGCGAGCCATTGATGGAACCCGCTTCGCCCACTTTCGGACGCTGACAATAGCTGTCGCTGTATGAGCAGAAGGGGTTCTTCAGCGTGCCGCTGTTGCCGAGGTAGCCCCAGCCGACGCCCAGCGTAAAGTCGAACGGTCCCCAGGCTTTGGTTCCCACCAGATATTCGCTGTCGAACAGGCCAGTACCGCCGAGATCGCGGGTTCCCACCGCCACCTCTGGCAGCCAGAAACCTTCCTGCCACAGGCGCAGTTTCAAATCGAAGGCTTTATCTTTGTAGCTCTGTGTGCCGCTGAATTCTGATACCGCACTGTACTGACGGGTCCGCACGTCGGTATAACGCACGGTGGTTTCCAGCCAGGGGAAGAGCTGCAGTGAGGCAGAGTAGTAACGATACTGATCGTTGTCGCGGGCGTTGAGGCTGAATTCACCCTCTCTGGACATGCGCGCCGTCGGCACCTGCATCAGGCCAACACCACCGAAATCGGATTGTGAAGGACCCACCGGCGCGGGGAAAGTGTCAGCCTGCGCCTGACAGGCTGCCGCCACAGAAACAGCCAACAGGCTGAAGAGATAACGTTTTTTCATCAGTCTGGTATCCGGTGAGTCAGTACGGAAAGGATGCGATCGTTCAGGTCTTCATCACTGCCTGGCAGGCTCCATGACGAAAAGCCCAGCCAGATAACGCTGCCTGGCTCCACTTCCGCATGGCGACGATTCCAGTAAGCAACCGGCACCTGCTGTGTGGCGCCTGAAGGGGCAATCACCGTGACAAAATTGCGTTCTGCCCCGGAGAGTGCGTCATGACCATCCAGATAGTCGCGTACTGATTTACCCGGCTGCCAGCTCACCTTGCCTGCGCCGCTGAGTGCGCCGAGCAGCAGCACAGAATCGGTGGGCGCCTGCAGATAGAGGTCATAGCTGCCTTCCAGCCGACGGTTGTCCGCCGGATGTAAGCGGATCCAGTCCGGGTCGAGCGACGTGAACTGACGACCAGTCACTTTGATGGCGCTCAGCTGGCGAATCACCTCATCAATGGCCACCGCCCGATCGCCGCTGCTGTCGGCACGCCAGGCCCGCAACGCGCCCATCGTCTGTTGATATTGCTGCCGGGCGACTGCGGTTGCACCGCGCTCGGCAATAAAGGTACCGCGCCAGTCCGTGTTGACCTGCAGTGGAGGCAGGGTCACCAGCTGTGAGAGATCTGTGATCTGGCTCAGCTCAGCCTGACCGCCATTGTGCGGTGTATGGACAGTAACCTGCGCAGCAGCCTGCGCCCCTGCGACGCTGAACAGGCTCAGCCCGGCCAGCAAAATAGTGATTTTTTTCATGATTTCGCCGGCTTCAGAATAGTGATATCAACAGGGAAGGCATCGGCCGCCAGCATCTGATGGGCCTGCACCACATCGCCGCTGCTGTTATCGATCCAGAAGGTGTTTTCCCACTCGCGGTTACTGCTGTCGATGCTCACCTGCTCATGCCAGACGCGGCATGGGATGCGGTTGCCTGCAACCGTCAGCACCTCGTCGGTGCCGCGCTGGAAGGTTGAACGCACGGTCGCGCCGCGAACCTTACCCTGCTCGGTCCACTGTACGATGCGGGTCCAGCCAGCGCCGTTGCTGATATGCAGACTGTCAGCGAGCGGATCCTGTTGCAGATTGCTGACGCTCAGCAGGTTATCGGGTAAGCCCAGGGTCTTAACCAGACGGCCATGCTGTGTTACCAGCATCGCCTGATCCTGAGTGACCCATTTCTGCTGTCCCTGCTCGCTGTAGCCCAGCACCACAAAAATGCGCGAACCGTCATTCAGACGAGCATAGAGACTGGCATAGGGGAGATTGTTGACCTGTTGATCGGTAACGGTGACGTCATCCGGACCGTTAACCGCGAGCAGCAAAGTCTGTTCAAGACCTTTTTGCGTTTGTGTACAGGCCTGCAGCAGCAGGCAAGCGAGCAGCAGAGGAAGTTGGCGCACTGTGTGTCCCTGATAAGTCATGCCAAAGTAAAAATAACCACACAGGCGTGTGGTTATGTTTAAAGGTGCTCTGCCCGTACCGTCTGGCTGCAAAGCGGCAGACAATGTGGCTCCGCTGAAATCCTCACCGTAGTGAGTTTCAGCCTCGCCGGTTTGTTACCGTTCGGTAATCAGACGCGTTTCGGGCATCCATCAACGAGTGGTGCTCGTCGTGGTTGTGGTTGTTGTACCGGTATTTGCACCGTCACCACCGCCAGAAGCGGCAATGCCGAGCCCGACCAACGCGCCAAGTGCGCCGATACCGACAGCGGTAGATGCACCAGCAGAGATTGCTCCCGCCTGCGCGCCTGCTGCAGTACCTGCTTCACCTGCTTCCTGCGGCGCAGCAAATGCGCTTGAGGAGGCGACAACGAGGATCAAGGCTGCACCGGCAACCATAGTTTTTTTCATAACAACGTTTCCTGCATTGAGTGAATGAAGGATCTCTGACCAGCGACAATGGCTATGCAGACAAGCTGCGACCAGTGCGACGGACAGTCCCATTGCGGGCGCGTTCATTATAGGGCAACAAAATATCAGAGTTCAGTGCTATAAAAACCAGGGGAAATGGCGGCATGATTGCGTGATTTAATCAGTAATATTGGGGATAACTGCTTTTTATATCGGAGTATTTCCGGTTGATACCCTATATTTCGCTGCAGCTAAGGGGAATGCAAAGCGTAATATTCTTTTTTATTTATAAATGGTACGGAATAAGAATAATCAGAATTTACTCAGAAGGTCTAAAATTAAATATGGCTATGAATCAATAGTTAACCTTGTAACGTCGCTATTATCAGATCCACTTTATACTGGATTAAGCGCTGTTCCGGCGAGTGATGTTCAGAATTATCTTAGGGTATTTTAAGACTTTTCCCGTGCTGGCGGGCATCTCTGTCCTGATGAATTATCCAATAAAACGTTAAAACAGACAAAAAAAGGGCGACAAGGTTGCCGCCCGATAAAATTAATGCCGATTAACGCCAGGATTTATAACGATTAATTAAGGCATTGGTGGAACTGTCGTGAGTGGTAATTTCATCCTCATTTTCCAGTTCCGGCAGAATACGGTTTGCCAGCTGCTTACCTAATTCCACACCCCACTGATCGAAAGTGTAGATATTCAGGATGGCGCCCTGAGTGAAGATTTTGTGCTCATACAGGGCAATCAGCGCACCCAGGCTGTATGGGGTGATCTCACGCAACAGGATGGAGTTAGTCGGGCGGTTCCCTTCAAACACTTTGAACGGCACGATATGGGCCACTGACTCTGCAGATTTACCGGCATCGGTAAACTCTTTCTCGACAACGTCGCGTGATTTACCAAACGCCAGCGCTTCGGTCTGGGCAAAGAAGTTAGAGAGCAGCTTCGGATGGTGATCTGTCAGCGCGTTATGGGTAATAGCCGGCGCAATAAAGTCACACGGAACCAGCTTGGTGCCCTGATGGATCAGCTGATAAAACGCGTGCTGACCGTTAGTGCCAGGTTCACCCCAGATGATTGGGCCAGTCTGGTAGTCCACCGGATGACCGGCGCGATCCACATACTTGCCGTTTGACTCCATATTTCCCTGCTGGAAATAGGCGGCAAAGCGGTGCATGTACTGGTCATAAGGCAGAATCGCTTCGGTTTCAGCACAAAAGAAATTGTTGTACCAGATGCCAATCAGCGCCAGCAGCACCGGCAGGTTCTGCTCAGCCGGGGTCGTTGCGAAGTGCTGGTCCATAGCATGTGCGCCGCTCAGCAGCTGCTCGAAGTTTTCGAAGCCAATCGAGAGAATGATCGACAGACCGATGGCTGACCACAGTGAATAGCGGCCGCCAACCCAGTCCCAGAATTCAAACATGTTGTTGGTGTCGATACCGAATTCACCCACTGCTTTGGCGTTGGTCGACAGCGCAGCAAAGTGTTTCGCTACGTGCTGCTGATCGCCAGCAGTTTTCAGGAACCAGTCGCGCGCACTGTGGGCGTTGGTCATGGTTTCCTGAGTCGTGAAGGTCTTAGAGGCAACCAGGAACAGGGTGGTTTCCGGGCTGAGGTCTTTCAGCGTTTCGGCGATATGGGTGCCGTCAACGTTGGAGACAAAATGCATGTTCAGATGGTTTTTATACGGGCGCAGCGCCTCTGTCACCATAAACGGGCCGAGGTCGGAGCCGCCGATGCCGATATTCACTACGTCAGTGATCGCTTTACCGGTATAGCCTTTCCATTCACCGCTGATGATGCGCTCTGAGAAGCCTTTCATCTTGTCCAGCACCGCGTTGACGTCTGGCATCACATCTTTGCCATCCACCAGAATCGGCGTGTTGCTCCGGTTGCGCAGTGCGACATGCAGCACTGCACGATCTTCAGTGCGGTTAATCTTCTCACCCGAGAACATAGACTTGATGGCACCGCTGAGATCGGTCTCTTTGGCCAGCGCCTGGAGCTTATCGAGCGTTTCCTGGGTGATGCGGTTTTTGGAGAAATCCACCAGCATCTGATCATCAAAGGTGGCAGAGAATTTGGCAAAACGATCGGCATCCTGGGCGAACAGATCGGCAATTTCTACCGATTTCATCTGCTCAAAATGCTGTTGCAGCGCTTTCCAGGCTGCGGTTTGTGTCGGATTGATATTTTTCATGGCAACACTCTTGTTGATATTAAGAACCGTCATTCCATCGGAGGCACATCATGCCCGTTTAGCGTTTCAGTATGACCACAGTTGTAACTGAAAGGAAAAATTTTGTCAGCGCGTACCGGACAGGCGATCGGCACGCTGTGGTTTATCGTCAGCATTCACTGGCGCGAACACCCCGCGGGGCACAGAGCCAGCGCGCAGCAAAGTGTGGCGCAAAAGTCTGCGCAAAACGTTGTGCCGTATCAGGGATTGCTGCAGGTGCTGAACCCATTAAGCACTGTAGCCGCTGCGGCGCGGGTTAATTTGTTTTCTGATGCGACTCTCCAGCCATCGCTGACATTGACAGCAGGTCCAGAAAAGGCTAAATCTATGCGCCTACTTGCGCACCTGTGCGCAAGCCAGAAGAGGCGCGTCGCCCAGGTAGTGTGTTGGAGGAACCGTATCCGGTGAAAACACATAATGGGGAGCGACGCCGAGGTGGGTCAGCACGCGGTGTGCTGCCTGTCGGCTACAGGGGCTGAATCCTCTGGGTTGTCACCAGAAACGTCTGCAGTCGACGTTTCGCAAGGTGGGGCGCTTCTGGGTGACTCGTCTATCTGATCTTGTCCGCCCGTTTCTGCTCTTTCCTTGTGCCTGGCTGAAAGAATGTTTCTCGACCCTTTCATCGGCGAGAACAAGATAACCTGACACGAGGTCCTACATGTCTCAAACTCTGATAGTGGCAAAATTTGGCGGCACCAGCGTAGCCGATTTTGAAGCGATGAACCGCAGCGCCGATGTGGTGTTGCAGGACGCCAGTACGCGTCTGGTTGTGCTCTCTGCTTCGGCGGGCATTACCAATCTGCTGGTGGCGCTGGCTGAAGGCCAGCAGGCTCCGCAGCGCGCTGTTCTGCTTGATGATATCCGCCGTATTCAGTATGCCATTGTCGATCGCCTGCAGCATCCGGAAGTGATCCGCGATGAAATCGATCGGATGATCGACAATATCAGCATGCTCTCTGAAGCGGCTTCACTGGCCACCTCTAACGCCCTGACTGATGAACTGGTCAGCCACGGCGAGCTGATGTCATCACTGCTGTTTGTGGAAATTCTGCGTGAACGTCAGGTTAACGCGGAGTGGTTCGATGTCCGTAAAGTGATGCGCACCGACGATCATTTTGGCCGGGCTGTACCGGATGTTGAGGTGCTGGCGGAGCAGGCGACGGCGCAGTTACAGCCGCGCATCGGGCAGGCATTGGTCATTACTCAGGGCTTCATTGGCAGTGAACGTGAGGGGCGCACCACCACCTTAGGGCGTGGCGGCAGTGATTACACCGCCGCGCTGCTGGGCGAAGCGCTGAATGCGGCGCGGGTGGATATCTGGACAGATGTGCCAGGCATCTACACCACCGATCCCCGCGTGGTGCCGACGGCGAAGCGCATTGATGAGATCACTTTCGAAGAAGCCGCCGAAATGGCGACGTTTGGCGCGAAAGTGCTGCATCCCGCGACACTGCTTCCTGCTGTGCGTCGGGGTATTCCGGTCTTCGTCGGTTCCAGCAAGGATCCGGCAGCGGGCGGAACCCGCGTCTGCAACGAAACCCGTAACCCGCCGTTGTTCCGGGCGCTGGCTTTACGCCGCAAGCAGACGCTGTTAACGCTGCATAGCCTTAACATGCTGCATACGTTTGGTTTCCTCGCCGAACTCTTCAATATTCTGGCACGTCACAACGTCTCGGTTGACCTGATCACCACCTCCGAAGTGAGCGTGGCGCTGACCCTCGACACCACCGGCTCGACCTCAACCAGCGCCAGTCTGCTGACCCAGGCCTTGCTGACTGAACTCTCGTCGCTGTGCCGGGTAGAGGTGGAAGAAGATCTGGCGCTGGTGGCGATTATCGGCAATCAGCTGTCAAAAGCGTGCGGTGTCGGCAAAGAGGTGTTTGGTGTACTCGATCCGTTCAACCTGCGGATGATTTGCTACGGTGCCAGCAGCTACAATCTCTGCTTCCTGGTGCCCGGCAACGATGCGGAAAGCGTGGTACGTACCCTGCATCGCAATCTGTTCGAGTAATCCTCTGGTTAATGCCGATTATCGGTGCCGTGAAAGGTGGTTCGATCTACCGCGGTTTAGAGGAAAAAGCAGCGCAATTTCGCCAATATTCTGCGGATCGGCAGCAGTCGATCCGCATTTTGCCGCCTCGCCCCATCTTCGCCTTACGCCATGATAATGAAATGTTATGATCCCGCCTTCGTCACGGCAGTCGTTCCTGTCTGGCGATTCTCTATGGCAAACCTGCATAAAACATAACATTCTTATAAGGAAGTCTGGCTATGCTCGCCACGTTAACCCGCCTGTTCCCGCTCTGGGCCGTGCTGTTGTCTGTCGCCGCGTATTACTCTCCTGGAACCTTTCTCGGCATCGGCCCCTGGGTCACCTATCTGCTGATGCTGATTATGTTCGGCATGGGTGTGACGCTGAATATCGACGATTTCAAACGGGTGCTGACCCGACCTGCGCCGGTGATTGCCGGAACCTTTCTGCACTATCTGGTGATGCCGTTAGCCGCCTGGGGACTGGCAAAACTGTTTCATATGCCGCCCGATCTGGCAGCCGGCATGATTCTGGTCGGCTCCGTTGCCAGTGGCACCGCCAGCAACGTGATGATCTATCTGGCGAAAGGGGATGTGGCGCTGTCGGTCACGATCTCGTCAGTTTCTGCGCTGGTGGGCGTGTTCGCCACGCCGTTGTTAACCCGCTTTTACGTTGATACCCACATTCAGGTTGATGTGGTGGGTATGCTGCTAAGTATTGTGAAGATTGTGGTGATCCCGATTAGCCTCGGGCTGATCATTCATCACAGCATGAACAGCGTGGTTCGCCGGGTGGAACCCTGGCTGCCTGCATTTTCCATGGTCTGCATTCTGCTGATCATCAGCGCGGTGGTGGCGGGCAGTCAGGGCTTTATTGGATCGGTGGGTCTGATGGTGATCGCGGCGGTAATTCTGCATAACGCGATTGGCCTGCTTGGTGGCTACTGGGGTGGCAAGCTGTTTGGTTTCGATGAGTCGACCTGCCGTACGCTGGCGCTGGAAGTTGGCATGCAGAACTCCGGGCTGGCGGCCACGCTGGGCAAACTCTACTTCTCACCGCTGGCGGCATTGCCGGGTGCGCTGTTCTCGGTATGGCACAACCTGTCAGGTTCACTGCTGGCGGGTTACTGGTCCGGTAAGCCGATTAAGAAGAAGTAACTGTGGCGGCGCATGATGATGATGCGCCGCTTCTCATTATCGTTGCGCCGGGTGTTTTCAGCCTGGCGCAACGGTCTGTCCACACGCCTTATTCGTAATCCCGCTCATCGTCGGGCTGTTCCAGCACGGTATAGGCCACGCTGCAGAACAGCGAATTCAGGCGCTTCATGTCGCCGAGTAAACCGAGGTGCAGTGAGCTGGTCTCAATGCTCTGCACATTCTGCTGGTGCAGGCGATCAACATGGGCGTGCGAGTAGCGGCGAATCATCAGGCGGAAGCGATGTTTCGCGCGGCGCAGCCGTTTGGCGCTGGTGACATCGTGCGACAGAAACACCGACAGGCTCATTCTGAGGTTGGCAATCAACAGCTCATGCAGCTCCTGCAGCTCTTTTAATCCCTCGGCAGAAAACGCGCGGCCCGCTGCCAGCGACTTGTCAGCCACATCGCCGCTCATCCGTTCAATAATGTCACCGGCCTGCTCCAGATTCAGCGACATCTCAATAATTTCGCCCCAGCGGCGCGAATCCTCTTCGGGCAGATCCTCTTTTGGCATCCGCGCCAGATAGAGCTTGATGGCGGTATAGAGCACATCGACATCATCATCCAGCCGACGCACCGTGCGCTCCTCGCGGGATTCGCCATGCACGACTTTATTAAACGCCTCCAGCATCTGTTCCACCACATCACCGATGCGCAGCGCTTCGCGTGCAGCATTCACCAGCGCCAGCGCCGGGGTATCCAGCGCGCTGCGATCAAGATGCTTAGGCTTGAGGTGCAGTGCGTTATCGACGTCGTCGGCAATCATACGACGGCAAAGGCGCGCCATCAGGTCAGCAAACGGCACCATCGCCACGCAGCGAATCAGGTTGTAAAACACATGGAAGAAAATCACTAACTCTTCATCGTTGACCGGCAGCTTATCAAGCCAGGTTGCCACAATATCGACAAACGGCAGGATCACGATGCAGCCAACGAACTTAAATAGCAGGCTGCCGAGCGCCACGCGTTTACCGGCGGCATTCGAGCCGCTGGCGTTGATCATCGCCAGCAGGCCACTCCCAAGGTTGGCACCAATCACCAGACAGAGCGCGACCTTGAAGGAAATGACCCCGGTGGCGGTCAGCGTTGCGGTGATCAGCACGGCGGCCAGACTGGAGTAACTGATAATGGCGAACACCGCACCCAGCAGCGCATCAAGCATCACGTCGCCGGTCAGGCTGGAGAAGAGGACCTGGACACCGGCGGCCTGGGTAATCGGACGAGCCGCTTCAACAATCAGCTGCAATGCCAGCAAAATCAGGCCCAGACCAATGCTGGCCCGGCCTAACTGACCGGCGCGGGTCTGCTTGCGGCTGAGGAAAAAGACCACGCCAAAAAAGATAAACAGCGGTGAAAGCCAGGAGAGATCAAAGGTCAGGATACGCGCCATGATGGCGGTACCGACATCCGCACCCAGAATCACTACCAGCGCGGGTGTCAGGCTGACCAGATTCTGCGCCACAAACGAGGTGACCAGCAAGGTCGTGGCGTTGCTGCTCTGCACCAGGGTGGTCACACCGATGCCCGCCAGAAACGCCATCGGTTTTTTTTCTATGCTGCGGCTCAGGACGCGGCGCAGGTCGGCACCATAGACCCGCATGATGCCGGTTCGCACAATATGCGTGCCCCAGACCAGCAGGGCCACTGCAGAGAGTAGATTAAGCAGGGTTAACACGTGGTGTCGCTCCTTGTGTCAGGCTGCAAGCAGCACAGACTGCCAGCCTGACAGAGAGAGCAATCTGTGAAAGGGGATTGCCGTACTATGCGTGATTTTTTCCTGTGTTTTAAGCAACCTGGCGCAAAGTCGACATCTCTAATTGTAGACCAATCTTCCTGCCTGCGGGGTGCAAATCCGCCGCCGAGCGGTTTAGCACATCCACTGAAAGTTCGACGTCATGCGCGCGGATCCGATAGCGGATCACGTTACCCAGCAGACTGTGGCTGAGAATTTCCGCAGGAATGCCCTGGCCTGGCGCGGTGAACAGCATCGATTCCGGACGAATGGCCACCTGGCTATTAAAAGGCTGACCAGTCAGTCGCGTTGCCTGTTCAGCACTCAACAGGTTGTAGTTGCCAATAAATCCGGCGGCGAACAGATCGACCGGCTGGGTGTAGAGTGCTTCGGCGTCGCCGTTCTGCACGATTTTACCCCGGTTCATCAGCACGATGCGATCGGAGAGCGTCAGCGCCTCCTCCTGGTCGTGGGTCACGAACAGGGTGGTGAGATTCAGCTCACGCTGGATGCGCCGGATCTGATCGCGCAGATGACGACGGATACGCGCATCCAGTGCCGACAGCGGCTCATCCAGCAGCAGCAGTCGCGGACGCGTCACCAGTGAACGCGCCAGCGCCACGCGCTGACACTGCCCGCCCGACAGCTGGTGCGGATAACGGCGCGCATAGTCGCTGAGTTCAACCAGCTCCAGCACCTCCAGCACCCGCTGGCGGATTTGTGCTTCGGGTAGTTTCTGCATCTTCAGGCCAAACGCGACGTTCTTCTCAACCGTCATGTTGGGAAACAGCGCATAACTCTGGAACACCATGCCGATGGCGCGCTTTTGCGGAGCCAGCGGCACGATATCTTTGCCTTCCAGCCGGATTTCACCGCTGTCGACGCTGGTTAATCCCGCCAGACAGCGCAGCAGCGTTGATTTACCGCAGCCGCTGGGGCCAAGCAGGGTGACAAATTCCCCTTCAGCGGCGCTGAAATCGATCTGCTCGAAAATGGGCGTCGGTCCATAGGACTTGTTCAGCTCTCTGACCTCAAGGTAACTCATATTCAGCCTCGTTCGGGATTCAGGGCGTTGGCCAGCCAGGTGACCAGCAGCACCACAAAGAAGTAGGAGATCACCAGCGCGCTGGTGAAGTGACCGCTGCCGTTTCGCATGTTGAAGAGGTAAACCTGCAGGGTTTCATAGCGGTTGCCGACCAGCAGGTTAGCGAAGACAAACTCACCAATCAGAAAGGAGAAAGAGAGCAGTACGGCAATCAGCATCCCTTTGCGCAGGTTGGGGAGCACCACCCAGATCGCTGCCTGCCAGGTACTGGCCCCCAGCAGCTGTGCAGCATCAATCAGCTCTTTGAGATTGATCGCCTGCATATTGTTCGCCAGTGCCCGGTAGATAAAGGGGAGTGCGATAGTGAAATAACAGCCAATCAGGATCCACGGCGTACCGGTCAGCATCAGTGGTGACGACGAGTAGAGCTGGAGTAATCCCACAGATGACACCACTGGCGGCACGGCGAACGGCATCAGGATCAGGATGTTCATTACTGAATCCAGCCGGGGAAAGTAGTAAGCAATTACAAACATGGCAGGCAGCACCAGCGCTAGCGAGAACAGCAGTGCACCAAAGCAAATCAGCAGCGAATGGCCCAGCGCCGTCAGAAATCGCGAGTCGCTCCAGAGCTGGATGAACCACTTCAGGCTGTAGCCCTGCGGCAGAATGGTATTGCTCCAGTCGGAGGAGATTGCATAAAGCAGCGTGGCCAGCAACGGCAGCGCCAGCAGGGTAAAGAGTAACCCGACCATGATTCGATGATAGAGGTGCTCAGCACGTGACATGACGGCTCCTTTCATGGCTGTTTCGCATTGAGATAGCTGCGGCGCACCAGATACTGCTGTACCAGGGTAATCAGCGCCATGATAGCCACCAGCAACATTGCCAGCGCGCTGCCGGTGTTGGGATCCAGCGAGATATCACCGGAAACCAATGCAGCGATGCGCACCGGAACCACGTTGAAATTACCGGTGGTCAGGGCGTAAATCGTGGCGTAAGCGCCCAGGGCATTCGCCAGCAGGATCACAAAGGTTCCAAGCAGCGCCGGGAACAGAATTGGCAGGCCGATGTGCCACCAGTAGCGCCAGCGGCTGGCGCCCAGCAGTGCAGCCGACTCCTGCCACTCTTTTTTCAGCCCGTCGAAAGCCGGATAGAGCAGCAGCACGCCCAGCGGAATCTGAAACCAGGTGTAGACCAGAACCATGCCGTTGCGCGAGAAGAGTCTGAAGCTCTCAATCACACCATAATGGCGCAGCAGCAGCGTCAGGCAGCCGTTCAGCCCCAGCAGAATCACAAAGGCAAACGCCAGCGGGACACCGGCAAAGTTACTTGTCATGTTGGTAAAGGAGATAAGAAAGCGCTGCAGTCGTCCGCCGCCGAGTTGGTGCAGCGAATAGCCGGTGACCAGCGCAATCAGTAATCCCCAGACGCTGGACCAGAGCGAGATATCCAGCGAAAAGCGAAATGCCTGCTGGTAGAAGGGTGAGGTGAGGATGTCGTGATAGTTATCCCAGCCCCACTGGCTGTTCATGTCACTCCAGAAGCTGTTGATGGCGATCCACAACAGCGGTGCCAGCTGGAAGGCGATCCAGAACAGGGTGAAAGGTAACAGCAGCAGCAGTGCGATGCCTTTTCCCTTCATCTTTGTGACTCCGCCAGCAGGCCGCGACAGACCGGCTTGTCATGCGCCACCTCAAGCAGTTCACACAGCGTGCCACACAGGTCGGTCTGCTGCGGCGCAAGGTCAGGCTGCAGCGAGAAAGCCCGGCCAAAGACAAACAGCGGCACCGTGGTCTCCTCCGGCAGAATCCCGCCGTGGGAGCGATCGTCATTCATGCCGTGATCGGCGGTCACCATCACCTGATAGCCCTCGGCCAGCCACAGCGGCATCCACTGCGACAGCAGGCCGTCGGCGATACGTGCCCGGTTGCGGTACTGCGGCGAGGAGAGCCCCGACTTATGACCGGCATCGTCGATATTCATCGGATGGATCAGCAGAAAATCGGGATCGTGACGCAGCCGCAGGCTCTCCGCATCTTCAAACAGATGCGAGTCAGGATAGCTATCGTCAGAGTAGAAGTGGCCGAACTGAATGGGTAGGTCCGGCGCATCGGTGTGACGATCGCGCGCCGGAACGAACGGAGTGCGGTTGTAAAGCTCACTCACCCAGTGGTAGGCCGCCGCCGCCGTGGTCAGGCCCGCCGCACGCGCAAAATGAAACACGCTGCGCTCGCGGCTTAACCGGCTGACGCCATTATGAATAATGCCGCTTCTGACCGGCGGAACCCCGGTCAGAATGCACTCATAAAGCGGGCGCGACAGCGACGGCAATTCACAGGTCATACGGTAATAGAACCCGTTACCCTGTGAACATTCGGCATGCAGGTAACCCATTGCATGTTGTGCGACCTGATTGCTCAGGCCGTCCAGCACTATCAGGATGGTCTTCATTCCGTTCTCCCTGCCGCGAATTACTGCTGCATGTTGATGATGACGTTTTCCTGCCACAGGCGCGGCAGCATTTTCGACGATTTATCCCAGGCAGCCTGATCCTTAACCGGACGGGCATTTTTATATTCTGATTGCGGCAGCAGGCGAGCCTGAACATCCGCTGGCAGTGTCAGATGCTCAGCACGAATCGGGCGGGCATAGCCTTTAGCCAGATTGATCTGTCCCTGGTCTGAGAAGATATATTCGCGCGTCAGTTTTGCGGCGTTAGGGTGTTTCGCATATTTGTTGATGATAGTGGTGTAGCCGGAGGTCACTGAGCCATCAGACGGGATCACCACTTCGTAGCGATTTCTGTCAATCTGGTCGCGGTAGTTAAGGGCGTTAAAGTCCCACACTACTGCCATCTGCACTTCACCTTTTTCAATGTTGGCAATCACCGGATCGGTCACGCCAAGACGCCCCTGTTTTGCCAGATCGGCAAAGAAGGCCAGCGCCGGTTTCAGGTTCTTCTCATCACCCCCTAAGGCGTAGTTGGCAGCCAGGACGCCATTCGCCGCCTGAGCTGCCACGCCGACGTCACCGATAGTAACCACATACTTACCTTTCTTCAGATCGGCCCAGCTGTGGGGGATATCTTTAACCTGCTGCTTGTCGATCAGAAAAGCGATGGTGCCGGTGTAAGCCAGTGCCCAGTTACCCTCTTTATCTTTGGCCCAGGCCGGAATCTGATCCCAGTGCGTCGGTTTGTAGGGCTGGGCTACACCCTTCGCGACAGCGATTGGACCAAAGGCGGCGCCCACGTCGCCGATGTCAGCGCTGGCGTTCTCTTTCTCTGCATCAAATTTCGCCAGCTCCTGCGCCGATGACATATCGGTATCGCTGTGCTTAAGGCCATATTTGGTGCTGATGTCGTTCCAGGTATCTTTCCAGTTGGCCCAGCTGTCTGGCATCCCGACGCTGTTGACCTGACCTTCACTGCGCGCCGCTTTTTCCAGCGCGGCGAGGTCGTTATCGGCGGCCTGCGCAACGGGCAGGGTGAGGACTACAGCACTGGCTACTACAGAGGCGATAAACGCTTTCATCTCAGTTGCTCCGGGTGTAAGTTGATGGGCCTGGCTGGTCTAGTCCAGCAAGAACCGAGCCAATGTAGCCCCTCTATATGAACGATTTATGACAAAGCGGCGCTGTGCGGGGAATGGGCGATGAAAGACGTGGCGCGTTCGCCCGCCACAGGCGTGTTTATCTGACCAGTAAAAGTGCGAAGTCGCACCAAAATGAGGCTACTGTTGTGGAGTCGATAGCACTCAAAACGGCTGATGCGATAGCCAGCGCACTGCTGACACGCATTCAGGCAGGTGAGTTCAGCGGCGGACGCCTGCCGGCAGAGCGTGCCTTAAGCGAGGCGTTCAGCACCACGCGGATTACTCTGCGGGAAGCGCTGGGCAAGCTGGAAGCGCAGGGGATGATCTACCGGGAACTGCGTCGTGGCTGGTTTATCGCGCCGCCGCGTCTGATCTACAACCCGCTGCATCACAGCCACTTTCATACCATGGCGACGCAGCAGGGGCGTCAGGCAACCACTGAGGTGATCGCCGCTGAGCAGGTTGCGGCGCACGAGAGCGTAGCCACTGCGTTGCGGCTGGCACCCGGCTCGGCGGTTTACTGCATACGCCGCCTGCGGCGCATTGATGGGCGTGCGGTGCTCTATGTTGAGCACTACCTCAACCCACGTTTTTTCCCTGGCCTGCTTGATGAAGACCTGACCCGTTCCCTGACCGATCTCTATGATCAGCGCTACGGTATTCGTTATGGCGGCGCGCGTTTTACGATTATGCCAGGCCCTTTACCCGAGGTCGCAGCGCCCACACTGAATGTGGCACCGGGCAGCCCTGGCTTGCTGATCACCCGTATCAACCGCAATCAGCAAAAAGAGGTGATTGACTGCGATTGTGAATACTGGCGTTACGATGCGCTCTGTGTTGATGTGGAGGCCTGAGGCGTTATTGTGATTTGCGTCACACTCGCGCATGATGCTGCGCTAATAACTCCTTTTTAAAGGCGCAACATGAGTGACAAAAATCCTTTGGCCCGCCACCTTGCAACGGTACTGCAATGGGTGCTGAATCTGGGGCTGCTGAGTCTGGCGATTATCCTGATCGTCTTTTTAGGCAAAGAAACGATTCATCTGGCAAACGTGCTGTTTAACACCAGCGAGCAGGCTTCCTCCTATCTGCTGATTGATGGAATCGTCATCTATTTCCTCTATTTCGAATTTATCGCCCTGATTGTTAAGTACTTTCAGTCGGGCTATCATTTTCCCCTGCGCTATTTTGTCTATATCGGGATCACGGCTATTATCCGCCTGATCATCGTCGACCATAAAAATCCCTTCGATACGCTCTGCTACTCTGCGGCGATTCTGATTCTTGTCGTCACCCTGTGGCTGGCAAACAGCAACCGGCTGAAACGCGAGTAATTCTCCTGCCGTCTGACACGACGGCAGGTGTTCGCATCGCCTCTCTGCGCTAAACTAGCGACCTGAAAATTATCGGGAGTGGTGCTATGTCGCAAGACGCACTCAGCTTATTACGTTCGCTCAACTGGCTTTCTCCGTCGCAGGCCACCCTTGCGCCGCCATTGCTTGACTGGCTGATGGAGGAGGATTCAATGACGCGCCGTTTTGAACAGCACTGTCAGCGGGTCACGGTTCAGCCGCTGCGTGAAGGCTTTATCGACGCCAGCGAGGTGGGTGAGGAAAGGGCATTATTGCCAGACGACGAACGCTTCTGGCTGCGTGAAGTGCTGCTGTTCGGCGACGATCAGCCCTGGCTGGCTGGCCGCACGCTGGTGCCGGAAAGTACCCTCAACGGGCCAGAGGCGATGCTGCAACAGCTGGGCACCCGTCCTCTGGGGCGCTATCTCTTCTCCTCATCGACGCTGACCCGCGATTTTATTGATCCGGGCCAGGTAGAGGGATTGTGGGGACGGCGTTCACGCCTGCGTCTCTCCGGCAAACCGCTGCTGCTGACTGAACTGTTTTTGCCGGCATCGCCGCTCTATCGCGATCTGGTCTGAGGATTCTGTGGTGCAAAATAGCGTAAGTATGAATAAGTGGCGGGCCTATGCTCGCCTGATGCGTATCGACAAACCGATCGGTACGCTGCTGCTGATGTGGCCAACGCTCTGGGCATTATGGCTGGCGGATATGTCGATTCCGCCGCTGCCGGTGCTGGCGGTGTTTGTGGCCGGGGTTTTTGTGATGCGAGCAGCCGGTTGTGTGATCAATGACTACGCCGATCGCAAAGTCGATGGTCACGTGGAGCGCACAAAGCACCGTCCACTGGCCAGCGGCGCGGTCAGTGCAAAAGAGGCTAAGCTGCTGTTTGTGATTCTGGCGCTGGTGGCGTTTGCGCTGGTGCTGACCATGAATCTGATGACGATTATGCTCTCCGTCGTGGGTCTGGCACTGGCCTGGGTCTATCCCTTTATGAAGCGCTATACCCATCTGCCGCAGGTCGTTTTGGGTGCCGCGTTTGGCTGGGCAATTCCCATGGCGTGGTCCGCAGTTAGTGAGTCCTTACCTCTCGTCTGCTGGCTGGTATTTATTGCCAACATCTGCTGGACGGTGGCTTATGACACGCAGTATGCGATGGTGGACCGGGATGATGATCTGAAGATTGGTGTGAAATCGACGGCGATTTTATTTGGTCGCTTCGACAAGCTGATCATTGGCCTGCTGCAACTGGCGACCCTGCTGCTGATGGCGCTGGTGGGCATGATGCTGCACCTGAATGGTGCCTTCTACTGGACGCTGCTGCTGGCGGCTGCGCTGTTTGTTTATCAGCAGAAGCTGATCGCCGGGCGCGAACGTCAGCCCTGCTTCCAGGCTTTCCTGAATAACAACTACGTCGGTATGGTGCTGTTCCTGGGCGTACTGATGAATACGCCGCCGTTCAGTCAGCTGCTCTGAAAGTTTTGGGCATAAAAAAGGCGACCTCATGAGGTCGCCTTTTTACAATGCGCGCGGCGGTCAGTCGTGCGCCACCGCGGTTTCAATGGTCATGCGGACATCACTGGTGACCAGGTCAGCCAGAATATGCCAGGTCGCCAGGGTCTGCGCGACATCGGCATCACCGCTGTCGCTGATATACCCTTCATCACGCAACGTCAGTACCAGTGAGGTAAAGACCGCTTTGTCGAAGAACTCCGGCGCATTGATTCCGTGCAACACTGACAGACGCTGTGCCAGCGTCCGGCTCTCTTTCTCCAGCGTGCCACGGTTAATCGTCGGCTTGGCGCTGAGAATCGAGAAGGTAATGGCATAACGCTGCAGCGTTTCGCGCACACCAGCAGCCAGCAGTTGCAGCGTGCGATAGCGTGCTGCGGTAAAGCGCAACTCACCCGCTTCGACGGTAATCAGGCCCTGACGTGCCAGCTCCTGACTTACGTCAGTCAGCAGTTGTGGCAGCTCATCGGTCTGCCAGCGCAGGAACAGTTCACTCTTCAGCATCGGATAGACCAGGCTCACCTGACGCAGCAGTTCCGCTTCACTCAGCGTCTGATGCTGCTGAACAATGGCGGCAATCAGCGACGGCATCACCAGCATGTGATGAATGTTGTTACGGTAGTAGGTCATCAACACTGCCTGCTCACGTGGCAGAATGATGATGTCGCCAATACTGTCTTTTTCACTCTCAAATTTGTTCATACCCAGGGCGTGATCCAGCAGCGCTTCCGCTGAAAGATCGGGTACGGTCGCATTGGGCGAATAAGGCACATTACGCAGCAACTGGGTATAGCACTCCAGCTGTTCAATCAGTTGTTCACGGGTTAGTGAGCGCTGACGTGACGCCAGTAGCGCCGTGACACAGAGGTTCATGGCGTTAGCCGCGCCCGCTTCATTAATACGCACCATCAGACTGGCCGCGATATCATTGACGGTCGGCGTTAACCAGCTCGGACGTTGCGGCTCAATGGGATCGATCGCGTCGCGCCATTCCGGCACCCGTTTATTGAGATAGTTGACCAGCGGCAGCGGTTCGCCGAAGTTAACGTAACCCTGACCGAGATTGCGCAGCTTGCGTAAGCCGCGCACCATCTGCATGAAGCCCTCTTTCTCTTTGGCTGCACCGCGTAGTTCTTTGGCGTAAGTGCCCACTTCCATCACGTGCTCATAACCGATGTAGATCGGCACCAGCGTGATGGGGCGATTTCCGCCGCGCAGCATCGCCTGTAAGGTCATGGCTAAGGTGCCGGTTTTCGGGTCCAGCAGGCGACCGGTACGTGAACGGCCTCCTTCGACAAAGTATTCAACTGAATAGCCGCGGGTGAACAGCTCGCCGAGATATTCGCGGAATACCGTGGCGTAAAGCTTATTGCCTTTAAAGGTACGACGAATAAAGAAGGCGCCCAGACGACGGAAAATCGGGCCGGCTGGCCAGAAGTTGAGATTGATACCTGCGGCAATGTGCGGCGGCACCAGCCCCTGATGATAGAGCACATAGGAGAGCAGCAGATAATCCATGTGACTGCGATGACAGGGCACATAGACAATCTCGTGGCCATCCTGCGCCAGCTGGCGAACTTTTTCACCGCCATTGACGTTGATGCCCTGGTAGAGACGACTCCAGAGCCAGCCCATCACACGGTCGGTGACGCGAATCGCTTCGTAAGAGAAGTTAGCAGCGATCTCTTCCATCATCTCAACAGCATTCTGCTGGGCTTTCTCATGGGAGATTTTTTTGCTGCGCGCTTCATCTTCGACGGCTTTTTCAATCGCTTTGGATTGCAGCAGACGATTAAACAGATCCTGACGAGCCGGTAAACGCGGGCCGATCGCCGCCAGTCGCTGACGGGCAAAATGGATGCGTGCCACGCGAGCCAGTTTCTGGGCAATCGACTTGTCCGTACCGTGTTCCGTTGCCATGCGGCGCAGCGAGACGGTCGGCGAGAAGCGGACAAAACTGTCACGTCCGTGCCAGATGACCGCAAAGAATTTCTGCACCCCATTCAGCACACGCAGATGCGGCGTAGCTTCGCCCTGGACTTCACGTCCTGGCGCACGGCCAAACATCACGGTGACCGGCAGCATCTGAATATCCAGCTCAGGATTATTGCGATGCAGATCGAGGTAATCGTGAAAGATTTTTACCGATTCAACGCTGGGTACAAAATAGGGGAATACGCGTGGGCCATTATGAATAAACACGTGGCGCGGCAGCAGCGAACCATCAATCTCCAGCGGAATGAGCGGGTCGGGCAGATGATGCCGCAGACACTGTGCGCGTAAAGTCAGTAAGTCAGCCTTCGAATCGTAAGGCAAAACATACATAATAGGTCGGGTCGGATCCAGACCATGTTCAGACACGGGATCGGCCGGAATGGCCTTACTTTTTACCAAAAAGGAGAGTGGTAAATTAAGTAATTTGTAATAGAGTTTACGCCAACCTGACATAGACAACATGAAGCCTCTTGTTAGCAAAGCGCCGCAAGCATACCAGAAAGCGCAGCGAAGATCTGTGGTGGTGCCAATTGCACGCAGCCCAGACATTGACGTCAAACGAATGAAAGGGTTCCCACATCATGGCAAATAATGCCACCGGACTTATCAGAATAGTAAAAGCCGCAGGTTACTCCTGGCAGGGACTGCGTGCCGCCTGGCAGCATGAAGCCGCATTTCGGCAGGAAGCACTGGCTGCGCTGGCCGCTATTATTATCGCGTGCTGGCTGGATGTCGATGTGATCGCCCGCATCCTCATGATTGGCGCCGTGGTGCTGGTCGTCATTGTCGAAATCCTCAATAGCGCCATTGAAGCGGTGGTTGACCGGATTGGTCAGGAACATCATCCCCTGGCGGGCCGGGCCAAAGACATGGGCTCGGCGGCGGTACTGATCAGCATCTTACTGGCCCTGTTTGTCTGGGTCGCGCTGCTCTGGACACATTTGCGATAAGCCTTCCATAACGCGCCTGAGGGCGCGTTTTCCCTGACAATCGGTTTCCATTTCGCCAATACCTGTATATACTCACAGCGACTGTATAAACAACCAGGGGGCGGGATGAAAGCATTAACCAGCAGGCAGCAGCAGGTCTATGACCTGATTCGCGACCATATATCTTCAACGGGCATGCCGCCTACGCGTGCAGAGATCGCCGCGCAACTGGGCTTCCGTTCGCCAAATGCGGCTGAAGAGCATCTGAAAGCGCTGGCGCGTAAAGGCGTCATTGAGATCGTTTCGGGTGCATCACGCGGCATTCGTCTGTTAATGGAAGAAGAAGTTTCAGAAGGACTACCGCTGATTGGCCGGGTTGCTGCCGGTGAGCCGATCATGGCGCAGGAACATATCGAAACCCACTACAAAGTGGATCCAGGCCTGTTCAAGCCTTCTGCCGACTTCCTGCTGCGCGTCAGCGGAATGTCGATGAAAGATATCGGGATTATGGACGGCGACCTGCTCGCGGTACATAAAACCCAGGATGTGCGCAACGGTCAGGTTGTCGTTGCACGTATTGATGATGAAGTCACCGTTAAACGCTGGAAAAAGCAGGGTGCTATCGTGCATCTTCTGCCTGAAAACAGCGATTTTGATCCCATTGTGGTCGACACCCGTGCGCAGTCACTGACCATTGAAGGTCTTGCGGTTGGCGTGGTGCGTAACGGCGAGTGGCTTTGATTCTGAGGCCTGCGTGCATTCGCCTTTTCTGATGCTATTCTGTCTGCCCTAATTTTGTTGCCTGCTTTGCTGCAGCGACACTGAGCACGGAACGGCGAATGCGCTTTATCACGGCAACGGATAAAAATCTCTGGCGGCTTGCGCTGCCGATGATCCTTTCAAATATCACCGTTCCCTTACTGGGCGTGGTCGATACTGCAGTTATTGGTCATCTCGACAGCCCTGTCTATCTTGGCGGGGTTGCGGTCGGGACCACAGTGACCAGCTTCCTCTTTATGCTGCTGCTTTTCCTTCGAATGAGTACCACTGGCCTGACGGCGCAGGCGTTTGGTGCGGGCGATAAAACCGCTCTGGCACGCGCGCTGACGCAGCCGCTGATCATTGCGCTGCTGGCCGGCGTGCTGTTCATCGCATTGCGTTATCCGATTATTCAGCTGGCGACCCATTTGGTAGGTGGCAATCCTGATGTACTGGAACAGGCGGCGCTGTTTATTCAGATTCGCTGGCTCAGTGCACCTGCCACGCTGGCAAACCTGGTCATCCTGGGCTGGCTGCTCGGCGTTCAATATGCGCGGGCGCCGGTAATCCTGCTGATAGTGGGCAATCTGGTTAACATCGTGCTCGATCTCTGGCTGGTGATGGGGCTGCACTGGGGTGTCGCGGGAGCAGCAACCGCCACGGCGCTGGCGGAGTACATCACGCTGGGCGTCGGCGGCATCATGGTCTGGCGGGTGTTAAAGCTGCGCGGTATTACGTTTAATCTGTTGAAGCAGAGCTGGCGCGGTGACAGCGGCCGACTGCTGCGACTGAACCGGGATATCATGTTGCGCTCTCTGATGCTGCAGCTCTGTTTCGCCTCGCTGACCGTGCTGGGTGCGCGGCTGGGTCCGGACGTGGTGGCGGTTAACGCGGTATTACTGATGTTCATTACCTTTACTGCCTACGCGCTGGATGGTTTTGCCTACGCGGTTGAAGCTTTTGCCGGCGAAGCACATGGCGCAAAAGATGGCAGTAAATTGCAGCACGTCTGGCACTCAGCCTGTCGGCAGGCGTTGGTAGTCGCGCTCTTCTTCTCGCTGGTTTATGCCATTTTTGGCCCGCAGATTGTTACCCTGCTGACCTCTCTTGAGTCACTGCAGCAGACAGCTGACCGCTATCTGGTCTGGCAGATAATCATGCCGCTGATCGGCGTCTGGTGTTATCTGCTGGATGGGATGTTCATCGGGGCGACACGTGGACGCGAGATGCGTAACAGCATGGTCGTGGCGGCGGCTGGCTACTTTCTGACACTGCTCAGCGTACCGTTGCTGGGCAACCACGGTCTCTGGCTGGCGGTGACGGTATTTCTGGCGCTGCGCGGCCTGTCACTGTGGCTTATCTGGCGTAAGCACTGGCGTCAGAACAGCTGGTTTGAGGCGTGATCCTGCAGCACTGACCCGGAGGGATACGGATTATTCTGTATTATTCTGCATTTTTGAAATTGGCTACTACAATTAACTCTAACAAGCGAAGTTAACCCGCGCTTTGTATCGTTATTTTGTTAAGCAGCAAGATAATTATTTAACCCGAGGATTGGAGGTCTGCCATGAACAAAGATGAAGCGAGCGGCAACTGGAAGCAGTTCAAAGGCAAAATGAAAGAGAAATGGGGCAAGCTGACCGACGATGATATGCAGGTTATCGAAGGTAAACGCGATCAGCTGGTCGGTAAAATCCAGGAACGTTACGGCTATGCAAAAGATGAAGCAGAGCGCGAAGTAGCAGACTGGGAAGGCAACAATAAAGATCACCGCTGGTAATCAGCGCATTCCCCGATAGCCCGCGAAAATCGTTCCGGCGCGCCTGCGCCGGAACAGTACAGGGATGGAACCGCACAAGGATGTGCCAGTCAGCCGCGTTTTCCCCGCTTTTTACCCTCATCCTGATGATTATGATCGCAACTCTCATGGTGCGTGCAGGCTTCAACGACGGCACAACTTTCACATAAACCATGTGCTTCAATCACGCTGTGGCGTAATGCAAACTGCGCTTCACCCGCCAGCGTCGCGATAATCTTTTCTACGCCCTGTGCCTGTTTCTCTGTAACGGCGGCACAGCGGTCACAGACCAGCATAACCGACGTATGTGCTGGTGCTTCAAAGTGGTGACACATGACGTAGCTATTGCTGGATTCCACCCGATGAATGAAACCCTGTTCCAGCAGGAAATCCAGCGCCCGATAGACCGTGGGCGGCTTAGCCTGTGGTTCGCTGACGCGAAGTTGATCCAGCAGGTCGTAGGCGCTGATAGAGCCCGGTTGTTCCGCCATCAGGCGCAACACCTCAGCACGCTGCGAAGTCAGACGCACACCGCGCTGCAGGCACATTTTTTCGGCCTGAATCAAAATTTGCTGCGATGTCATGTTGGTCATGAGAATTCTCCGCTGGATAAGTGATGTTATTTTATCACACATAGTTTCGCGGTGCTGAGGTTGGTTTTCGTCTGATAAAACAGCATTATTCGCCTGATAAAGCAGCATATTTAGAGTTCAGTCCGCCCTTTATCTCAAATCTGACGATAATTCAGATCCATTCTGCAACCGTCTGAAGCGGAATTTGTTGGCATTTTGCTTTGCATCTCACTGAGTTAAGAAGTAATGTTCAGAAAGACTTAAGAAAAGTCTGGCATTGTTTGAAATGCACCGATGCAGTCTGAACTATTACAACGGTTTTTTGATTGGAAAACGTCCAATCCTTTGAATTAAGACACTGTTTCCTTTGAATTCACAGCAATAACGCGTTAGCCAGGGTTCACAATAGGGCTAACAAACTATTCAGTCGTTGAATGTTTCAATGACAATTTCTCAGGTGATGGCAGGCAAATGGTGAAAAAATCCGCTCAACGTTCAGCGCTGAAGTACTCCGCTGTAGTGACCGCGCTTTTCCTTTCTTCTTCCGCCATGGCGGCAGGGACCTGGTACGATGCCCGGAATGACGCCATGGGTGGCACCGGCGTAGCATCTTCTCTTTATGGTTCCGCAGTGCTGGCGAACCCGGCATTGATGACGCGTGCTAAACCCGACGATAACGTCAGCATTATTGTTCCTTCAGCGGGTATTCAGGTGACGGACAAAGATCACCTGCTTGATAAAGTCGATGATATTACGGACACCGTGGATCGTTACCGCACAGTGCTGAATAACTTTACGCCAGCGGATTTCTTCCGCGGCTACCCTGAATTACGCGCCGCCTCCGGCGATGTCGCCAACAAACTCAGCGATTTGCGTGGCAACAAAGCGGATGGCAGTGCGGGTGCGGCCGTGGCCGTGACCATACCCAATGAGACCCTGCCTTTCGCCTTTATCACCAAAGCCTACGGTACGGCGCATGTCCGCGCCAATGTCGTACAGGGTGATATCGACTATCTGCGCGGTGTTGCTGACGGTACGCGGTTCCCACGCCCGGGCGATCAAAATAACCTGCGCTCCAGCGCAAATGGCTTAGCGGCGCTGACCACCGATTACGGTGTGGCTGTGGCGCATGAGTTCACCATCGCCGGTCAGCCGGTATCCGTTGGTGTGACGCCAAAAGTGCAGAAAACCTGGCTCTACAACTACACTGCCAGCATCTATAACTACGACAAGAACGACATCAACAATAGCCAGTATCGCAGCACCGACACCGGCTTTAACGTTGATGCCGGTCTGGCGACCACCTTTGCCGAAAACTGGACGCTGGGCGTGACCGGACAGAACCTGGTTTCACGCGATCTGCAGACCAAAGAGGTTAATGGTTACCGCGACACCTACCAGATTCGCCCGCTGGTCACCAGCGGTCTCTCCTGGGATAAAGGCCCGTTTACCGTGACGGGCGATGTGGATCTGACGGAAACCAAACGCTTCAAAAGCCAGGATAACAGCCAGTATGCGGCTGTGGGCGCGGAATACCGCGTATTTGACTGGCTGCAGCTGCGTGGCGGTTATCGTGCGGACATGCGTTCTCACGACGAGAATGTCGCCACAGCAGGTTTTGGTGTGTCACCGTTTAACAAAGCCGTCCATCTGGATCTGGCTGGCTCAGTGGGTGCTAACAACACCTGGGGCGCGATGATGCAGCTCGGCTTTAACTTCTAACCGCGTTATTCAGGCTGTTCGGGGGCGGGCGATGCACTATCGCCCGCCCTTGTGTTATCCTTGCACAGAATTCCATCATCTTTAATTACCGGATTGCCTGCGCTTCATGTCTAATTTCTCTTCGCAACGCTTCTCTATCGCCCCCATGCTCGACTGGACCGATCGTCACTGTCGCTATTTTCATCGTCAGCTGACCGGCGATACGCTGCTCTACACCGAAATGGTGACCACGGGCGCGATCATTCATGGCAAAGGGGATTACCTGGCTTACAGTGAGGCGGAACATCCGGTCGCATTGCAGCTCGGTGGAAGCGATCCGGCGGCGCTGGCGCAATGCGCGAAGCTGGCAGAGCAGCGTGGCTACGATGAAGTGAACCTCAATGTCGGCTGTCCCTCCGATCGCGTACAGAATGGTCGTTTCGGTGCCTGCCTGATGGCCGAGGCAAATCTCGTTGCGGATGCCATTAAAGCGATGCGCGACGTGGTCTCCATTCCGGTCACGGTGAAAACCCGCATCGGGATTGATGAGCTGGATAGCTATGAATTCCTGACTGATTTCATCGGCACGGTGGCGGGACGCGGCGAGTGCGAGACATTTATCATTCATGCGCGCAAAGCCTGGCTCTCTGGCCTCAGCCCTAAAGAGAACCGCGAAATTCCCCCACTGGATTATCCACGCGTCTATCAGCTGAAACGCGATTTTCCGCATCTGACGATCGCGCTGAATGGCGGCGTGAAAACGCTGGAAGAGGCACAGACTCATCTGCAACACCTCGATGGTGTGATGATGGGACGTGAAGCCTATCAAAACCCCGGCATTCTGGCGCAGGTCGATCAGACGTTGTTTGGTCGTCAGCATCCGGCGGCTAACCCGGTGGACGTGGTGCGCGCCATGTATCCCTATATTGAAGCGGAACTGGCGAAGGGCACCTATCTGGGGCACATCACGCGCCATATGCTGGGACTGTTCCAGGGCATTCCCGGCGCTCGGCAGTGGCGACGTCACCTGAGTGAAAACGCCCACAAACCGGGTGCTGATGTCCGTGTGCTGGAAGCCGCGCTGGCGCTGGTAGCGGATAAGATCCCGCAGGAAGCCTGATCTGCAATCCCGTCCTGAAAAACCAGCCATCAGGGCTGGTTTTTTTTACGCCACTTTATGGTTTTTTTCGCCAAAGCGTCATGCGGCTTTTGATTTTTATTATATAAAAATCAATTAGTTAATGGTTGGCACGCTTCTTGTAATAGCTATAACAATCGATTTCAAAAAAGGAGCGCTGACGTGGAAATTTTATTCGTATTAGGGTTTTTCCTGATGCTGTTGCTGACCGGTGTTTCGCTGATTGGTGTGCTGGCGGCACTGGTTGTCGCAACCATCGTGATGTTTGTCGGTGGACTGTTCGCACTCGTGATCAAAGTGTTGCCGTGGCTGGTGCTGGCGGTGATTGCTGTGTGGCTGCATCGGGCCTTTTTTGGCGACAGCGATGCGCGAGCGCGTCGTAAGCTGAGACGTAAAATCGACAGGCTGGACCGTAAAGGCTGGCGCTAAATGCGGTGATGATCACACTGTGAGAGATTGCTCAGCGCTGAACTGCAATTAACCATACTTTTTACTTATGTTTTCTGGCAGGATGCCTGAGGTCAAATCGATGTGCCATCGACTCGACATGAATTCATCGCCGCTGTCCCTACACCAGCGCGAACAAAAAATAAAAAACAGAAGAGGGCTTCCTATGGGAAGCCCTTTTTGTTGCCTGCAATTACGGGATTAACAGACAGGATCCCTGCGTGGCGCGGCTCTCCAGCAATTGGTGCGCTTTGCTGGCCTCTTTCAGCGCAAACTTCTGCTGTTCCGGCACATCCACTTTAATTGCGCCACTCGCCAGCAGAGAGAACAGTTCGGCGCTGGCGATTTCCAGCTCCTGACGGTTGGTGACATAGCCAAAGAGTGAAGGGCGTGTCACAAACAGTGAGCCTTTCTTATTCAGAATACTGAGATCAACGCCGGTTACCGGCCCCGATGCGTTACCAAAACTGACCATCAGGCCATGACGGCGCAGCGAGTCCAGCGACGCCTCCCAGGTATCTTTACCCACGGAGTCATACACCACGGCCACTTTTTTCCCTTCAGTCAGCTCGCTGACGCGCTGTGCAATGTTCTCTTCGCGGTAATTAATGGTCGCCCAGGCGCCGGCATTTTTCGCCATTGTGGCTTTTTCCGCTGAACCCACGGTGCCGATCAAATGCGCACCCAGCGCTTTTGCCCACTGACAGGCGATTAACCCGACGCCGCCGGCGGCAGCATGAAACAGGAAGGTCTCACCGGCGCTGATTTTATAGGTCTGGCGCAACAGATATTGCGTGGTGAGTCCTTTCAGAAAGCTGGCTGCGCCCTGCTCAAAGCTGATGGCTTCCGGAAGATGCATCAGGCGATCTTCCGCCACGTTGTGCACGTCACTGTAAGCACCCATAGCCGCCATGCAGTAGACCACGCGATCGCCGGGTTTAAACAGGGTCACACCATGGCCTACGCGCGACACCACGCCCGCGGCTTCCGTCCCCAGGCCTGAGGGAAAATCGGCAACCGGATAGAGCCCGCTGCGAACATAAGTATCGATGTAATTAATCCCGATAGCGCGATTTTCAACCTGCACTTCATGTTCAGCGGGGTCAGCAGGTTCAAAATCCGTCCACGCTAAAACGTCCGGACCGCCATGTGCGCTGAACTGAATACGCTTTGCCATTCTGACTCCTGTGATTGTTTCATCATGAGGGTGAGGCACGCACCCCAACTAAGGTATACTTGCGCGTCCCCACAGAAGATCGGTAATGCATTCACTATGGCAGGAAATAAACCCACCAACAAATCGAACGAAACGCAGGATCGCCAGCTCGCAGGCGTGAAAATGCCCCCGCATTCTCTGGAAGCGGAGCAGTCGGTGCTCGGTGGGTTAATGCTGGATAACGAGCGCTGGGATAACGTCTCTGAGCGCGTCGTCGCGAATGACTTTTACAACCGCTCGCATCGGCTGATTTTTTCCGAGATGCAGCGGCTGCTGGAAAACAGCAAACCCATTGACCTGATTACGCTCTCTGAATCGCTGGAAACCCGTGGTGAACTGGAGATGGCGGGCGGATTCGCCTATCTGGCTGAACTGGCGAAAAACACCCCGAGCGCGGCAAACATTGGCGCGTATGCTGACATCGTGCGTGAACGTGCGGTGGTGCGTGAGATGATCTCCGTCGCCAACCAGATTGCCGATGCCGGTTACGATCCGCAGGGACGTAACAGCGAAGAGCTGCTCGATTTTGCCGAGTCGAACGTCTTTAAAATTGCGGAAGCGCGCGCGGATAAAGATGCTGGCCCGAAAAACATTGAGCAGATTCTGGAATCGACCGTCTCCCGTATCGAATCGCTCTATCAGACGCCGCACGATGGTGTCACCGGCGTCGATACCGGCTATCAGGATCTGAATAAAAAGACCGCAGGCCTGCAGGGCTCTGACCTGATTATTGTCGCCGCACGTCCATCAATGGGTAAAACCACCTTTGCGATGAACCTGTGCGAAAACGCCGCCATGCTGCAGGAAAAGCCGGTGCTGATATTCAGTCTGGAGATGCCCAGCGAGCAGATCATGATGCGTATGCTGGCCTCACTCTCCCGCGTCGATCAGACCCGCATCCGAACCGGACAGCTGGATGATGAGGACTGGGCGCGAATCTCCGGCACCATGGGCATCCTGCTGGAGAAGAAGAACATGTACATTGATGACTCTTCTGGCCTGACGCCTACCGAAGTGCGTTCGCGCGCCCGGCGCATCTACCGTGAAAACGGTGGCTTAAGCATGATCATGATCGACTACTTACAGCTGATGCGTGTGCCGGCGCTGTCGGACAACCGTACGCTGGAAATTGCGGAGATCTCCCGCTCGCTGAAAGCGCTGGCCAAAGAGCTGAATGTACCGGTGGTGGCGCTGTCGCAGCTCAACCGCTCACTGGAACAGCGTGCTGACAAGCGTCCGGTCAACTCGGATCTGCGTGAATCGGGCTCGATCGAGCAGGATGCGGATTTGATCATGTTTATCTACCGCGATGAGGTTTACCACGAAAACAGCGATCTCAAAGGGATCGCAGAGATCATTCTGGGTAAACAGCGTAATGGTCCCATCGGTACGGTACGCCTGACCTTTAACGGTCAGTGGTCGCGCTTTGATAACTACGCGGGCCCGCAATACGACGACGAATAATCGCCGGTTTGTGCTGTCATGCACGATCTGTGCATGACAGCACCCATCATCAGAAAATAGTGTTGGACAACCTCTCGGGTTATCGGGTTATCTGTAATAAAGCGACGCCTGGACCGATGTGGAAACGGAATGACTCACGTAGACGATTACGACCTTAAAATCCTCACTTTATTACAATCTAACGGCCGTCTGACCAATCAGGAACTTAGCGATCTGGTCGGCCTTTCCGCCTCACAATGTTCCCGCCGCCGTATCAATCTGGAACAGGCTAATCTCATCCTGGGTTATCACGCCCGGTTGTCGCCCGATGCGATCGGACTTGGCATGGTGGGATTAATTGAGGTGCGCTTAATTAACCACACCGCAGAATATGTCGAGAGCTTTCACCGCATGGTGGAGCAGGAGCAGGCGATCGTGGACGCTTACAAAACGACCGGCGACGCTGACTATCTGCTTAAAGTGGCAGTGGCCGATCTCAATTCCCTCAGTGCACTAATCAGCCAGTTAGTCGCGGGCCACCAGAGCGTTTCCCATGTGAAAACCTCGGTAGTACTGGGACGAATGAAAGAGAACGGGCTGATGATGATCCCCGGAGAGAAGACGCGCTAAAAAGGTGCGTGACGTGCGGTTTTGGTGCACACTTGCGGCAATAAATGCAAATAACACGCATGTTAACGGACTTTAATGCATAGGTTGATGGTGCAGGCCAGAATTTGTGCACACGTTTCCGTTATAAAGCGCCTTAGATATCAACAGGATATCGCGGGCACTTCGTTTACAGCCGTTAAGGGTTGTGACGCTGGTGTGTTTTTTGCATAGAAACGGCATCTTTTGCACTGAGAAAACCTCCATGGATAACATCGCAGAACCCTCCCGCGTCCCACATTCGCGCATTGAAGATGCGCTGGCGATGGTGCTCGGCACCCTGATGGTCTCGTTCGGCGTCATTATGCTGAAACAGGCGGGCGCACTGACCGGCAGCACCGCAGGCATCGCCTTTCTGATCAGTTATCTCTCGCCGCTTTCGTTTGGCAGTGCGTTCTTCCTGATCAACATCCCTTTTTACTGGCTGGCGGTAAAACGCATGGGCTGGGAATTTACCCTTAAAACGTTCTGTGCCGTCGGACTGGTGTCGCTGTTTACCCAGCTGCACCCGCTGTTCGTCCACTTTTCTGACCTTAACCCCTTCTATGCGACACTGTTCGGTAACGTCATCATGGGAATCGGGTTTATAGTGTTATTTCGTCATAAGGCGAGCCTGGGCGGCATCAATATTCTGGCCCTGTGGCTACAGGATCGCTTTGGGATCCGCGCGGGTAAACTGCAAATGGCGGTTGATACCTTCGTCGTGCTGGCCTCACTGTTTGTGGTGAGCGGCCCCATCCTGCTTGCGTCTATTGCGGGCGCGGTGATCCTGAATCTGATAATTGCAATGAACCATCGTCCGGGACGCTATCGGGTTTAATCCGCCTCTGAACTCTGGACCAATCATGGAGACCTACACCGTGTTTCAAAACGTTGATGCCTATGCTGGCGATCCGATTCTGTCGTTGATGGAAGCGTTCAAACAAGATCCACGAGAACACAAAGTTAACCTGAGCATCGGGCTCTATTACGACGAACAGAATATCATCCCGCAGCTGAAGGCCGTAGCCGCTGCCGAAGAGCAGATCTATGCTGAGCCGCATCAGGCTTCCCTCTATCTGCCGATGGAAGGGCTGAACAGTTACCGCAGTGCGATTGCACCACTGCTGTTTGGTGCCGATCATCCGGTGTTAAACGCGGGCCGGATTGCATCGATTCAGACGCTGGGTGGTTCTGGCGCGCTGAAAGTGGGCGCGGATTTCCTGAAGCGCTACTTCCCGCAATCTGCAGTCTGGGTGAGCGATCCAACCTGGGAAAACCACATCGCGATCTTTAATGGTGCAGGTTTTGAGGTGAATACCTATCCCTGGTATGACGCAGAGACCCACGGTGTGCGATTTGATGCCTTTATCAGCACGCTGAAAACCTTGCCTGCGCAGAGCATCGTGCTGCTGCATCCCTGCTGCCATAACCCGACCGGCGCTGACCTGACTGATGCGCAGTGGGATCAGACCGTTGAGGTGCTGAAAGCACAGCAGCTGATTCCTTTCCTTGATATCGCCTATCAGGGCTTTGGTGCCGGTATGCAGCAGGACGCTTATGCACTGCGTGCGGTCGCGGCGGCGGGTCTGCCTGCGCTGGTCAGTAACTCCTTCTCCAAAATCTTTTCGCTCTATGGCGAGCGCGTAGGCGGTCTCTCCATCGTATGTGACAGCGCCGAAGAGTCAGCGCGCGTACTGGGCCAGCTGAAAGCCACCGTTCGCCGCAACTACTCCAGCCCGCCTAACTTTGGTGCGCAGGTGGTTGCGCGCGTTCTCAATGATGAGGCACTGAAAGCCAGCTGGCTGGCTGAAGTGGAAGCGATGCGTCTGCGTATTCTCGCGATGCGTCAGTCGCTGGTGGATGTGCTGAGTACCGCGCTGCCAGGTAAAAACTTTGACTACCTGCTGAAGCAGCGTGGCATGTTCAGCTATACCGGCCTGAGTGCGCAGCAGGTCGATCGTCTGCGTAACGAGTTTGGCATCTATCTGGTGGGCAGCGGCCGCATGTGTGTGGCCGGTCTGAACAGCAAAAACGTGCATCAGGTCGCTGAAGCCTTTGCCGCCGTGATGTAACGGCTGTCTGGCTGTAAATAAAACCGTCAGGGTTCGCTCTGGCGGTTTTTTTATGGGTCAGGGTTTACCTTTCGGCGTCATGCTGCACACTTAAACGGGATAACCGTTTCAGGAATACGCTATGTGGCATCAACAAACTATTACGCTGAGCGCGAAGCCGCGTGGATTTCATCTGGTCACCGATGAGATCGTTAACTCGCTCTCCGGACTGCGTGATATCAAAACCGGTCTGCTGCATCTGCTGTTACAGCACACCTCGGCATCGTTAACCTTAAATGAGAATTGTGACCCGACGGTGCGCAGCGACATGGAGCAGCATTTCATGCGGCATGTGCCGGAGAACGCACCTTATCAGCACGACTACGAAGGGCGTGACGATATGCCGGCGCATATCAAATCATCGATTGTAGGCGTTTCGCTGTTATTGCCGGTTCAGCGGGGGCGTCTGGTGCTGGGCACCTGGCAGGGTATCTGGCTGGGCGAGCATCGCATTGAGGGCGGTGCCAGGCGGATTGTCGCTACGTTACAAGGGGAGTCGTAATGAATAACTCAGATTTACTGACCTACTGCATGAGCAAGCCGGGCGCGGAGCAGAGCGTCCACAGTGACTGGAAGGCAACGCAGATTAAAAGCAACGGTGTGCTGTTTGCAATGGTGCATGAGGCAAAAGGGCGGCCAGCGGTTTCGCTGAAATCGACGCCTGCGCTGGCCGAATTACTGCGCGAAGAGCATAGCGACATCATTCCCAGTGAACATCTGAACAAGTCACACTGGAGTACGCTGTTTCTGGACGGCTCGCTGAAAGATTCGCAGATTTACTATCTGGTCGATGCTTCATTCCAGCAGGTTGCGGCTGCCCGATAAACGGCAATAAAAAACCCTCTTACCCGAGCAAGAGGGTTTCAGATCTGACGGGTTACGCGGCAGGCTGCTCGCGCAGGGTATTGATGTCGATAACAAAGCGGTATTTCACATCGCTTTTCAGCATGCGCTCATAGGCTTCGTTAATCTGATCCATCACGATCAGTTCAATGTCTGACGTAATGCCATGCTCACCACAGAAATCGAGCATCTCCTGGGTTTCTGCGATGCCGCCAATCAGTGAACCGGCGATGCTGCGACGCTTGAAGATCAGGTTAAACACCTGTGGTGCCGGGTGATCGTGCTCCGGTGCACCGACCAGCGTCATGTTGCCGTCCAGTTTCAGCAGGGTGATGAACGGGTTGAGATCGTGCTGAGCGGCCACGGTGTTCAGAATGAAGTCAAAGCTGTTCGTGTGCTGCGCCATCTGCTCTGGATCTTTAGAAATCACCACTTCATCGGCACCCAGACGTTTGCCATCTTCAATTTTGGACGGCGAGGTGGTGAACAGCACCACATGCGCGCCCATTGCATGGGCAATTTTCACGCCCATATGACCCAGGCCGCCTAAACCGACGATACCCACTTTCTTGCCAGGACCGACATTCCAGTGACGCAGCGGTGAGTAGGTGGTGATACCGGCACACAGCAGCGGTGCAACGCCCGCCAGCTCCAGGTTTTCCGGAATGCGCAGCACAAAGCTCTCATCAAGCACCATCGACGTTGAGTAACCGCCGTAGGTAATGGCGCCGGTTTCGCGATCTTCGCCGTTATAGGTGCCGACAAAGCCGTTTTCACAATACTGCTCCAGACCCTGCTGACAGCTCGGACAGCTGCGGCATGAATCGACCATACAGCCGACGCCGACCAGATCGCCGACTTTATATTTCTGCGTCTGCGGGCCAACAGCGGTCACGCGACCGACAATTTCATGACCCGGAACCACAGGGAAAATGGTGTTTTTCCACTCATTACGGGCCTGGTGCAGGTCTGAGTGGCAAACGCCACAGAACAGCACCTCAAGCTGAACGTCATGGGCGCGCAGCTCACGCGGCTTAAAATCGAACGGTGCCAGTTTGGATTTTGCATCCTGAGCAGCATACGCATGCGTAATATTCATGGTGTCTCCAGTTTCGATGTGTCGTGAGTGTTATTCGATGAAGTGCAGCAGCGTTAATGTGCTGCGAAAACAGGGCGACGCCAGGGACGTGCCAAAGAGGAACTGCTTAAGGATAGTTAGCCTGGGGAAAAGCGTATATGCCTATACATGTCTGAATCTTGCCTGATTCTGCATTTTTCTGGCTGAATCAGCAGATGACATGAAAAGGCCCGCACGCGGCGGGCCTGCAGGAATTACTTCTGTAACAGAGGCTTCAGGAAACGTGCAGTATGTGATTTCTCACATTCCGCCACGGTTTCTGGCGTGCCGGCAACCAGGATTTCACCGCCGCCGCTGCCGCCTTCCGGACCGAGATCCACAATCCAGTCTGCGGTTTTGACCACGTCAAGATTGTGCTCAATGACCACGATGGTGTTGCCCTGGTTGCGCAGCTGATGCAGCACTTCCAGCAGCTGCTGAATATCGGCAAAGTGCAGACCGGTGGTCGGCTCATCAAGTATATAGAGCGTCTGACCTGTGCCGCGCTTCGACAGTTCACGCGCCAGTTTCACACGCTGGGCTTCACCGCCGGACAGGGTAGTGGCGGACTGACCGAGGCGGATATAGGTAAGACCCACATCGATCAGCGTCTGCAATTTACGCGCCAGCGCCGGCACGGCATCGAAGAACTCACGTGCTTCTTCGATAGTCATCTCCAGCACTTCGTGAATGCTCTTGCCTTTGTACTTCACTTCCAGCGTTTCACGGTTATAGCGTTTGCCTTTGCACTGGTCGCACGGCACATAAATGTCCGGCAGGAAGTGCATTTCGACTTTCAGCACACCATCACCCTGACAGGCTTCACAACGTCCGCCTCGTACGTTAAAGCTGAAGCGACCCGGATTGTAGCCACGCGAACGCGCTTCCGGCACGCCCGCGAACAGTTCACGCACCGGCGTGAAGATGCCGGTGTAGGTGGCTGGGTTAGAGCGCGGTGTACGACCAATCGGACTCTGATCGATGTCGATCACTTTGTCGAAGTGCTCCAGTCCCGCCACTTCGCGGTAAGGTGCCGGTTCGGCGATAGTCGCGCCATTCAGCGCTCGCTGGGCAATCGGGAACAGCGTATCGTTGATCAGGGTCGATTTACCCGAGCCGGACACACCGGTAATGCAGGTGAAAAGCCCGACCGGCAGCGTCAGCGTGACATCTTTGAGGTTGTTGCCGCGTGCGCCGGTAATCTTCAGCACTTTAGCCGGATCGCCTTTGACGCGTTCCTCCGGCACCGTAATACCCCGCTTGCCGCTCAGGAACTGGCCGGTCAGTGACGCGTCTTCCGCCATAATTTGATCGACGGTACCTTCAGCCACCACCTGGCCACCATGTACGCCTGCACCCGGACCGATGTCGATGACATGATCAGCGGCACGAATCGCATCTTCATCATGCTCAACCACGATCACGGTGTTACCGAGGTCTCGCAGATGAATCAGGGTGCCAAGCAGACGTTCGTTGTCGCGCTGATGCAGGCCGATTGAAGGCTCATCCAGCACATACATGACACCGACCAGGCCGGCACCGATCTGGCTGGCCAGACGGATACGCTGCGCTTCTCCACCGGACAGGGTCTCGGCGGAACGGGACATCGAGAGATAGTTCAGGCCGACGTTAACCAGGAAGCTCAGGCGATCGCCAATCTCTTTCAGAATCTTCTCGGCGATCTGCGCGCGCTGGCCGCTGAGTTTCATGTTTTCAAAGAAGGACATCGCATGGCCGATGCTCATCTCAGAGATGGTCGGCAGCGTAGTGTTCTCGACGAAGACGTGGCGCGCTTCACGACGCAGACGGGTGCCTTCACAGCTGGCACAGGCGCGGTTGCTGATAAATTTCGCCAGCTCTTCGCGTACCGCTGAAGACTCGGTCTCTTTGTAGCGGCGCTCCATGTTATTGAGCACGCCTTCAAACGGATGACGGCGAACAGACGTATCGCCGCGGTCGTTGATGTACTTAAATTCGATGCTCTCTTTGCCTGATCCATACAGAATCACTTTCTGCACGTTCTCGGGCAGGCTGCCAAACGACGCTTCGATATCAAAATCGAGGTGTTCCGCCAGCGAACGCAGCATCTGGAAGTAGTAGAAATTGCGGCGATCCCAGCCACGGATTGCGCCGCCCGCCAGCGAGAGTTCAGGATTCTGCACCACGCGGTCAGGATCGAAGTATTGCTGTACGCCCAGGCCGTCGCAGGTTGGACAGGCGCCTGCCGGGTTGTTAAACGAGAACAGGCGCGGCTCCAGCTCGCTCATGCTGTAGCCACAGATGGGGCAGGCGAAGTTAGCCGAGAAGAGCAGCTCTTCTGCGGCGCTGTCATCCATGTCCGCCACGATAGCGGTGCCGCCGGAGAGCTCCAGCGTGGTTTCAAACGACTCCGCCAGACGGGTCGCCAGATCGTCACGCACTTTAAAGCGGTCAATCACCACTTCAATGGTATGTTTCTTCTGCAACTCAAGTTTCGGCGGATCGGACAGGTCACACACTTCGCCATCGATACGTGCACGGATATAGCCCTGCGTCGCCAGATTCTCCAGCGTCTTGGTGTGCTCACCCTTGCGATCTTTCACCACCGGTGCCAGCAGCATCAGGCGACGGCCTTCCGGCTGGGAAAGCACCTGATCCACCATCTGGCTCACGGTCTGCGCCGCCAGCGGCACATCATGATCCGGGCAGCGCGGTTCGCCTACGCGGGCAAACAGCAGACGCAGATAATCGTGAATCTCAGTGATGGTTCCCACGGTCGAACGTGGGTTATGCGAGGTAGATTTCTGTTCGATGGAAATGGCGGGCGACAAACCTTCGATATGATCGACGTCCGGCTTCTCCATTAACGAAAGAAACTGGCGCGCATACGCAGAGAGCGACTCTACATAGCGGCGCTGACCTTCCGCATACAGCGTATCAAACGCCAGTGAGGATTTACCTGAACCTGACAGGCCGGTCACCACAATGAGTTTGTCGCGTGGGATGGTCAGGTTGATGTTTTTCAAATTATGGGTGCGGGCACCACGAACTTCGATCTTATCCATTCACCTTTCCCGGATTAGCAGCACTCACCGCGCCTTGCCGACACGGCCAGAATAAACGTGTCATTATGGCACAAAAAATAGACTGAATAAATATCCAGTACTCTTGCGCGCCAGAACAGAGAGGGTTAAAACTGGAACCCCGCTCGAAAGTGGGAAACAGTCCGCAGGACGTGTTAGAATTGATAGATTAGACTGTATGCATTAACTCATCGGGAGACAGCAACATGGCCAGTCGTGGCGTTAACAAAGTGATTCTTGTCGGGAATCTGGGTCAGGATCCGGAAGTACGTTACATGCCAAATGGTGGCGCTGTTGCCAACATTACGCTGGCTACGTCAGAGAGCTGGCGCGACAAGCAGACCGGTGAAAACAAAGAGATCACTGAGTGGCACCGTGTGGTGCTGTTTGGCAAACTGGCTGAAGTCGCAGGCGAATACCTGAAAAAAGGTTCGCAGGTTTACATCGAAGGCCAGCTGCGTACCCGTAAATGGCAGGATCAGGGCGGCCAGGAACGTTACACCACCGAAGTTGTGGTTAACGTTGGCGGCACCATGCAGATGCTGGGCGGACGTCAGCAGGGTGGAAACGCGGGTGCACCAGCAGGTGGCGGCGCGCAGGGTGGCAACAACAATGGCTGGGGTCAGCCGCAGCAGCCGCAGGGCAATAACAACCAGTTCAGTGGCGGCGCGCAGTCTCGTCCGCAGCAGCCACCGAGCGCGCCGGCCAGCAACAACAACGAACCACCAATGGATTTCGACGACGATATTCCATTCTGATTTCGCTGGCTGGAATTTCTCTGGCCAAAGAGTGCAAAAAGCCCGCTTATGCGGGCTTTTTTTATGCACAGCTTTTGCGGCCTGTTACGACCATTCTGCCAGAATGGCCTCCGTGCTCAGCACACGCGGCACGTTGCCAGGGATCAGCAGTGAAGCCCACACCTCATTGTGCTGGTTAATCAGCGCATCGGCGCTGACCCAGCGGCGATCTGCCGTGGTGTGTGCATCCGCAGCGACGGTGATGGCATAGCCCGCACTGGCTCCGACTTTTATTGTGGTATCCAGGCAGTAGTCTGTGGCACAGCCGCACACCACAAATTCCTTAATCGCCAGCCTTTCTAACAGCGCGCCCAGCTCAGTTTGCCAGAAGCTGTCGCAGGCGGTTTTTGTGATGTAGTGCGCGCCAGCAGGCTGAGCGATTTCCGGCAGCAGTTCAAACGCTTCATTCCCCTCACACATCGTGCCTTCACGATGTTGTATAAAGAGGGTGATGTCGGCGCGTGCGGTCAGCCGGTTAATCTGCGCCACCCGTCCCGCTTTATCGAAGCGTGGCGAGCTGAATACGCCATTCTGCATATCGACAACCAATACCACGCGCTGTGCCATGCTTTACTCCATCTGGTTTAAAAAAACAGTGTTACCTGCGGCGTGATGGATAGCAATCTTTTGCATTTCCACCCTGGTCACAGGCATGCTTAACCCACTGGTTAAATAAGGAGAGAGAAGTGGAAGGTGTTCCGGCGAGTTTCCCCTATGAGAAAGATCGCGCCCGCTTTCAGCAACTCGCAGAGCTGCCTGGTGTGGAGCTTTATCAGGCTCACATCTCCCGCTACGCCTTTGAACCGCATACCCATGAAGCTTTCGGAATTGGCACCATCGAAGCGGGTGCACAGCGCTTTCGCTATCGTGGCACTGAATATACGGCGCCGGAGAACTCGCTGGTCATGATGAATCCGGATGAGCTGCACACCGGTGAGTCCGCTTGCGAAGAGGGCTGGCGCTATCAAATGATCTACATTCAGCCGCAGCTGATGGACGAACTGACCGGCGATCGCGGCTGGTGGTTTAATGAGGCGCTGCTGACCGATTCGCGTGTGGCGCAACCGCTCTCCCGAACACTTGCCGCACTCTGGCAGGCGGAGTCTGAACTGGCACGTCAGAGCCTGATCGCTGAACTGCTGCTGCAGATCCGTCCGCTGGCATGCATGTCTTCACAGGGCAGACCCGACACCCGGCATCGTTTTGATCAGGTGCGCGATTTCCTGCGCGACAACCTTGCTGAACCCGTGCGGCTGGATGAGCTGGCAGCACTGGCATCGTTATCGCCGTGGCACTTTTTACGCGCTTTTCGCCAGCACTATCACGTGACGCCCCATCAGATGCTGATGGCTTTCCGGCTCTATGATGCCAAGCAAAGGCTGGCTCAGGGAGAAGCGGCCGCCAGCGTCGCGGCGGCGGTGGGATTAACCGATCAGGCCCATCTTACCCGCGCTTTTGCCAATCGGTACGGCATCACGCCGGGCCGCTATCAGAAACAGGTGCGCCAATCCTGATATCACCGCAATCTGCTACAAGCATTCCCCGCCCGAACCCGCCACACTCTGTCAAAAAGCTATATAAGGAAGGAATCATGTTTGCTGGTGTCATGTTTGCCGTCACCGCCGGGCTGATGTGGGGGCTGATCTTTGTCGGGCCACTGCTGGTGCCTGACTACCCCGGCGCGCTGCAGTCGGCGGGACGCTATGTGGCGTTTGGATTGATTGCGCTGCCGCTGGCCTGGCATGGTCGTCATCGCCTGCGTCAGCTGGCTCGCGCCGACTGGCTTGAGGCCGTAAAACTCTCGCTGGTGGGGAACCTCTTCTACTATGCGTTTCTGGCGAACGCCATTCAGCGCACTGGCGGCCCGGTCTCGACCATGATTATTGGCACACTGCCGGTGGTGATCGCCGTGACGGCCAATCTCTGTTACGGCCATCTTGAAGGAAGATTGCCGTGGCGGCGGCTGTTTCCGGCGCTTGTCATGATGGCGGCCGGCTTACTCTGCGTAAACGCGGCGGAGCTAAAAAGTCAGGGCCAGTTGCTTGATCTGAGCCGTTATCTCACTGGTATCGTGCTGGCGCTACTGGCCGTAGTCTGCTGGACCTGGTATCCGCTGCGTAATGCCCGCTGGTTGCGCACACATCCCGAGCTGCGGCCGTCGACCTGGGCCACCGCGCAGGGTCTGGTCACATTGCCCATGGCGTTGATCATGTATGCGCTGGTCAGTGTGCAACTCACCTGGCAACAGCCCGACTTTTCGTTGCCGTTTGGGCCCCGTCCCGGCGTGTTTATCTCCCTGATGCTGACCATTGGCCTGCTCTGCTCCTGGTTTGGCACATTATGCTGGAACGCTGCCAGCCAGCGTCTGCCGACCGTATTGATGGGGCCACTGATCGTTTTCGAGATTCTTTTTGGCCTGTTGTGGACTTTTCTCTGGTATCAAAGCTGGCCACCGCAGCTCACTGTGACCGGCATTGTTTGTCTGATGGCTGGGGTGCTGTGGGCAATGCGTATTAAACCTCAACCTCTTGTGGTCTCATTGAACGAGTAAACCGCAACATCTATCCAAATCGCTCTGCCGCGCGAACAGCATGTCGCGCGGCTTTTTAAGATTAAACCCTATGCCGATTTGCACGCTCTCCGACAGATTTATGCCGCGAAATCGATTTCATTCCGCCAGGTGATAGTACCGTCTCCCGCAATTGCCTCTCTCATTCCCCATTCTTCAGTGAAAAAACGGTACTTACGGTCTGCGGAGAACACCCCTTTTCGGGTCTGACCGTGTTTTATTGCTCAGATATCGGTCATTAATCAGGATAAATAGCGCAGCATTATGGACGTTATGCTTTCTCTCACGGCTTTTTATTGCGTGGTGGCACTGAGAACAAGAGGCGAAAAACCACCATTAACTTCATTCAGTGATAAATGAGTAAGAGAATTCCGCCGTTGCGTTATTAATTAAAGATTAATCTCTGGCATCAATGATGCGCAATGATGAGAGTGAAAAGAGAAGCGTGTAACGTTAGTGATAAGGAGCAATAAACTATTTATCCCGGATTAATCCTGGAGAAAGTTTATGCAATAAACCCATCATCGGAAATTAAAGCGCAGCCGCAGAATTTGAGTCAGGGCCACTGTTAACTTAAAACGGCGACGGCTGTTTTTCGCACGATGTTTAAAGCAGCTTAATGGTATTGAGCAGAATTAGTTCCGACGATTAGCTGGGCTTACGTAAAAAAACAGAGGGCCCAATCCCGTGTCAACGAGATTGGGAAGGGAAGAATAGGCGTAGAATGCGAGACTTTTGCTGTTGTGAATCAATTTTACCGCAAAAAAAGAAGCTTAGCCGTGAAGCCATTCATTAGTTATAAATGGAGCGGAAAAGGGTGCCGCAATTGTCCTGTTAAATGATCTTCATCTCTTCTGGTAAGAACAAATCTCAGCGTTAAGTCTAAAAAGCGCGGTAGCATTGGGTTTAGCGGTTCTCCGTGCCTGACGGATAATGGTACACACTGCGACTGATATCTAATAGTCTGCAGCTACGGCGTGTACCGATGTCGAAGGTGGCCTGCAGGAAATCCACAGCCTGACGCTTTTCGTTTGTCGTAAAGAAGTGCTTAAGAACGCTCTGCAGCATCTCTTTATCGGAGTTGAGCGTCTGCAACTCACGCGTGATGTTTTGCAGTTTTTCTTCCAGCTCCTTGATTTTTCTGCCTTCTTCCGAAGACAACCCAGAAAACTTCTTTTTCCAGCTATAGAACGTGGCTTCAGAGATACCTAACTCTTCACAGATCTCTCTGACTTTCACGCCCGATTCAGAAGCTTTAATGGCATTTGTGATTTGATCTTCGCTGTATCGTGACTTTCTCATAAATGCTCTTACCTTTCTTATCGATTAATGGATGAGAATGACTTTAATAATTTCTGGCACTGTAAGATTTTATTAAGGCAGTATTAAAGTACGCGAATTGAATTGCGAAGCCTAAATTAAGATATTTAGAAGAAATATCATCATGGGATAAATCTTATTTTATTCTTATCGGGGGGGCGTACCTTCCTGGAGGGGCATTTTTGTTATAAATTCATCGCATCCAAAATACGAAATAAATACAACGTATGCGGGATATTTAGCCTGAGCGATGTGATTAATATGGCGGTCAGGCGCTTTAGGGTTGTTTTATTTTCAGCCTGAAATCGTTTCCATTTGAAGTGATTCGCACCATTTATAATAAGAATTATCCTGAATTCACTCTCCGGATTATGACTTGCATCTCAATTTTCGGACCAGTTTGGTCTGAAGTCTTACATTTTCGCCAGGCCCACTGAGCGCTTATTAATTCGTTACAGGGATGTTGTACCGAAGCGGTTGTAGTTGAGTAATACTAAGGAAGAGTCGATGAAATTGAGCGTAATGTCTAATGCCGCCTGGATGATGTCTGAGAAGATCATCTCCGTTTTTGGCGTCATTTTTGTGACGTCTTACGTGGCGAAGTCTTTTGGCCCAACGGTGTTTGGTCAGATGGCGTTTTCTACCTCACTATTTGCGATGGTGCAAACCGTTGCGATTTTTGGCACCGAAACCATTCTGTTTAAGCGCGTCAGCAAAAATGCGTCAAAAGGCCTGCGCCTGATGACCATTGCCCGTACGCTGCGAATGGTGTTATTGCTGGTCACTTCGGTGCCAGTCTTAATCTGGGTCTGGTACAACATGCAGGAAAATTTCCTGGCGTTTGCACTGGCCTCATTTGTTGCCTCCGTTTTTGTCACCCAGGACACCTTCAGCGTTTATAACAACGCGCGTCTTGCTTCGCGTCTTAACACCATTGCTAACGCCGTGGGCATGCTGCTGAGTTTCAGCATCAGTTTTACCGTCGCCTGGCTGCGTCTCAATCCACTCTGGCTGACGCTGTCGATTGTCGCCGTCACGCTGGTGCCTTACCTGATCAAGCGTCGCAACTTCTATCAGGACCATCAGGATCAGATGCCGCCCCGCGAGAAGCGTACCGCCTATCTGCGCTATCTGATGTATGCCGGACTGCCGCTGGCCATCTCCAGCATCTTTATTTCGGTGCAGGTCAAAGCCGCACAGATGTTTCTGGCAGGCACGGCTCCCGCCCGCGATCTGGGTCTGTTTGCGGCGGCGAATACCATTTCCGCTTCCTGGATTTTTATCCCGGTAGCGCTCATCACCTCCTGCTTCACTGAGATCTTCAGGGAGCGCGGCGAGGTCGCCATTAAGCTGGCTGCGCGGCTCAATGGTTACGTTATGGGTGTTTCATTGTTGATGCTGCTTGTTATTTCGCTGTACGGCGAGCGGATCATCATTGCGTTGTACGGACCGGCATACACACAGTCAGGAAGTCTCATTACGTTGCTGTCGATAGCGACCAGCTTTTCGGCAATGGGGACCGTAGCGTATCGCTACATGGTCAAAGAGGGAGGATTTAACTACTTACTGAGGAAAATCATCTGCCTGATGGTCATCAGTCTGCCGCTCTCCTGGTGGTTGATCCAGGGTCACGGCATCATGGGGGCCGCGTGGAGCGTTTTCCTTTCAGAACTTTTGTCCCTGACCGTAATGAATTACTTCTTTAAAAACGGCGTCATTCAAAAGATTCAGGTTTCCTCACTCAACTACAAAACATACAAATGAGGTCAGATATGCTCAAGTTGAAAGAAGAACTCAGAAGAAGTGTGCAGTACTTTATTAAGAAGATGCCCTGGGCTTATCAGGACCGCATTTACTACTTCCACAAGTTCAGAAAGCTGCCCAATCTGCGTCAGCCAAAAGTGTTCAATGAGAAGGTGCTGTACCGTAAGTTTATCTTCGGCGATTACCAGAATTACGGTCGTCTGTCAGATAAGTACTCGGTGCGCGAATTCATTGCTGAAAAAATCGGTAATGAATACCTGATTCCGTTGGTACACGAAACCACTGACCCGACAACGCTGAACAGCTTACCCTGCTGGAAGGGGACGGTGATCAAGCCGAACCACGCCTCCAACATGGTTGAGATTTTGCTGGAAGAGCCGGATGCCCTTCGCAAGCAGCAGATCATTCATGACTGCTATCGCTGGCTGAAGACTGACTTTGCCAACGAAGCGCGTGAGATTCACTATCGCTACATCAAGCCACGTATCCTGGTTGAGAAGTACATTGGTGATGGCAAGAGCGCGCCGATTGATTACAAGTTCCATATGTTCAACAAGCGAGATGGCAAGTTCGAATATGTGCTGCAGGTGATCTACAACCGCTGTCAGCCGCTGCTGTCGATGAATTTCTACGTGAACAACCTCAACGAGGCCTATCACAAAATTCGCGATACCGGTCTGGATGTGTCACCGATTATGCCGTCACTGGAACATGCGCTTGAACTGAGTAAAAAACTGGCCAGTGATTTCGACTACGTACGTGTGGACTGGTATATCCATGACGAACGGATCTACTTTGGCGAACTGACCTTCACCCCAGGTGCAGGACTAGTCACCGGCTTAGATCGTGGTTTAAATCAGATGATGGGAGATATGTGGATTCAGGACCGCCGCGGAACGCAGAGCCCGGGCGCTACCGTGCAGGATGTTAATATTCCTGCCATGTTGAAGAAAATTTAAGCACACACAGCAATATAAAAAACCCCGCTTAGCGGGGTTTTTTATGCGCAAAATTCAGGCAATCAATCAGGGCATCGGCCAGTCAGCAGGCGCCTGGCTCATAGCTTCAATAAAGGCATGCTTTGAGATTTCCACGAAGTTATGCACGTTATCCATACTCAGGGTAATGCCCATCAGGCCGGTGACAAACCAGCAGGTCATGCCTAAACCAATCCCGCCACACATAAATGCCATTACGTGACGGCTATCCTGACGAAGTTTGGTTTTCAGGGTGCTGGCAAAAAACATCATGATTGCGCTCAGCAATTCCCAACGCATAACAAGAAAACTGGTGGTTAACGTAGCCATCGGCCGGACCTCAATATCAGTGAGTTTCCCTGACAATTTGCGGATATCACCGGCGGCGGGAAAGCGTGTCAGGGGGTGCTTTTTCGCCGTCAACCCAGGTTCAAAGTGTGACTTGGGTCACATTATATCACCCGATTTTAAATTTTGAACAAAATTTGACTCTGGTATGGTACTGACGGCAGGAAAAAGTGCGCAGTAAAAGAACAAGGGCGGGAAAATCAGTCAGATGCGCCCAGGGCGGGCGCAACGGAGAATCAGCGAACCGGGCAACACTCGCCGGTGGTGCGCTGGGTAAAGCTATTGATTGGATCGTTATAGCCAAAACCTGGCTGGCGAGGGCGCTGAATCGCCTGACGTCGCATGGTGTGGCGATAAGCGGTTGGCGTCTGTGCAAACTGACGACGAAACACGCGGGAAAAGGTCTGCTGCGAGTCATAGCCATACTGCATCGCAATATCAAACACCGGTCGCTGTGTCTGTGACAAAGCTTCAGCTGCCAGCGTCAGGCGGCGCTCACGAATATAGCCACCCAGCGTTTGTTTCGTTACGGAACGGAACATACGCTGCAGATGCCATTTCGAATAGCCCGATTTGGCCGCAACTTCATCGATCGACAAGCTCTTATCCAGGTTCTGGTCAATCCAGTGCGTCAGGGAATGAATGATCTCTTCTTGCATCATGGCCTCATCCTTCTGGTGTTTAATAAACGCTAATGGGAGTTTAGGGGTTTCGATGGAGAGCGAGTATAATTCCTCAAGTTAACTTGAGGTAAAGAGCCTGATGAAAAAAGAACGCAACTATCCAAAACCGGTTTTAACACCGGGTGAAGTGGCGCGCCGTAGCGGTGTGGCGGTCTCGGCGCTGCACTTCTATGAGACAAAAGGATTGATCTCCAGCACGCGAAATAGCGGCAATCAGCGGCGATACAGCCGTGACGTGCTGCGACGTGTTGCGATTATCAAGATTGCTCAGCGCATCGGTATTCCGCTGGCGACCGTGAGTGACAGTCTGGACCATATTCCCGCAAACAAGCGTATGTCCACACCAGAGTGGGATGCGCTGACGCAGCACTGGCGCGAAGAGCTGGATAAGCGTATTGAAACCCTGACCCGCCTGCGCAATGACCTCGATGGCTGTATTGGCTGCGGCTGCCTGTCGATGCGCGACTGCCCGCTGCGCAACCCCGGCGATAGGTTGGGTCAGCAGGGCTCAGGTGCCGTGCTACTCGACCCGGAACAGGATGATAAACATACCGATACAGAGTGACGTCTATACTTGGTGAAGGTCAAAACACAGGGAATCATGATGATCACCGTTCACCATCTCGAGAAATCGCGCTCGCATCGGGTGCTGTGGCTGCTGGAAGAGCTCGAAGTGCCGTACCAGATTAAACGCTATCAACGCGAACCGACCATGCTGGCTCCGGAGGCGCTAAGAAAAGTGCATCCGCTGGGGAAATCGCCCGTCATTACCGATGGCAATCGGGTGGTGGCAGAATCCGGTGCCATTCTCGAATATCTCGAAGAGAAACATGACCACGCGTTCCGGCTGAAAGTCAGTGATGAGGAATCACTGCTACAGTGCCGTTACTGGCTGCATTATGCCGAAGGCTCGCTGATGCCACTGCTGGTCATGAAGCTAATCTTTGGTCAGATGGGCAAAGCACCGGTGCCCTGGCTGCTGCGTCCGGTTGGGGCAGCATTCGGCAAAGGCGTGCAGAAAGCTTTCCTGGATAAACAGCTGAAGCCGCACATGCAGATGATCGAACAGCATCTGGCTACTCACCCCTGGTTTGCCGGCCAGCGTTTCTCGATTGCGGATATCCAGATGAGCTTTCCGCTGCTGGCGCTGGCGCAACGTGCCGGACTCGATCAGATGCCTGCCACGCAGAAATGGCTTCAGGTCGTGCAGCAGCGTGCTGCCTGGCAACGTGCGATTGATCAGGGCGGCGAGCTTTCACTGCCAGGTTAGTCCTCTTTTCCACCGGCGCGTTGGGTCTCCTCATGCCTGCGCCGGTGCGCTTTTTCTCGGGAAAATCGCTTTAACTTCAGGATGTCAGCAAGTGATCACGGCTTGTACCGGACGCCTCTCCCTTCTTTACCTCTGATTTTTATGCTGATGAATCTCCCTGTTGCTGTTGAAAATGTGCCGCTAAACGCCCGATAATCCCCTGCCTTTTTATCTGGCCGATTTTAGCGGCTAACTATCTGCGGCAAGGTAAACGTTTGCCTGCCAGGTTAAACCGGGCAGTGACGCCGTCTACCCGCTTATTCCAGGGACAGCGATGGTCGCAGAGCGATCCACACAACAAGAAATTTGAGGCTCAACTATGTCAACTGAATCACGCCCGGCCAGTGGAAAACTGGACGCCTGGTTCTCGATCTCGGCGCGCGGCAGCAGCGTGCGCCAGGAAATTCTGGCCGGACTCACCACCTTCCTGGCGATGGTCTACTCCGTCATCGTGGTGCCGGGAATGCTGGGCAAAGCCGGTTTCTCCCCCTCCGCCGTGTTTGTTGCCACCTGCCTGGTCGCCAGCTTTGGCTCCCTCCTTATGGGGCTATGGGCCAATCTGCCGATGGCCATTGGCTGTGCGATCTCTTTAACCGCCTTTACCGCTTTCAGCCTGGTGCTGGGTCAGCACATCAGCGTGCCGGTGGCGCTGGGTGCCGTGTTTCTGATGGGCCTGCTGTTTACCCTGATCTCGGTGACCGGCATCCGCGCCTGGATCCTGCGTAATCTGCCGATGGGTGTAGCACACGGAACCGGCGTCGGGATTGGCCTTTTTCTGCTGCTGATTGCGGCTGACGGCGTCGGGCTGGTCGTAAAAAATCCGGCACCGGGCCTGCCGGTGGCACTGGGCCACTTCACCAGTTTCCCGGTGATGATGACGCTGCTGGGACTGGCCGCGATTATTGGACTGGAGAAGCGTCGGGTGCCCGGCGGCATTCTGCTGACGATTATCGCTATTTCACTGCTGGGCCTGATCTTTGACCCTGCGGTGACCTGGCAGGGACTGTTTGCACTGCCAAGCCTGCGTGATGCCAGCGGTCAGTCGCTGCTGTTTAGCCTGGACATTATGGGCGCGATGCAGCCGGTGGTGTTGCCCAGCGTGCTGGCACTCGTGATGACCGCGGTCTTTGACGCTACCGGCACCATTCGCGCGGTCGCGGGTCAGGCCAATCTGCTGGATAAACAGGGGCAGATTATTAATGGCGGTCGTGCGCTGACCAGTGATTCTGTCAGCAGCCTGTTCGCGGGACTGGTGGGCGCATCACCGGCTGCGGTCTATATCGAATCGGCGGCAGGCACCGCAGCAGGCGGCAAAACGGGTCTTACTGCGATTGTGGTTGGCCTGCTGTTTCTCGCTATTCTGTTTATGTCACCGCTGGCTTATCTGGTGCCGGCTTACGCGACCGCACCCGCCTTAATGTATGTGGGGCTGCTGATGCTCAGCAACGTGGCAAAAGTCGACTTCAATGATTTTGTCGATGCGATGTCGGGCCTGTTAACGGCCGTGGTCATTGTGCTCACCTGCAACATCGTAACCGGCATCATGATCGGTTTTGCGAGCCTGGTGGTGGGCCGCCTCTTTGCCGGTGAATGGCGTAAGCTCAACGTCGGTACGGTCATTATTGCTGTCGCGCTGGTGGCATTTTACGCCGGTGGCTGGGCTATCTGACTGCACAACCGGGCGTGCGCTTGTGCGCCCGGTATTTGTCACTTTTTTCCCGCCCGGCGCACGCGTAGCTGACAACCTTCACCGCAGTTTGTTTTACACTTTAATGCTTAACCAATGATTGAAAGAAACGACGCCTAAGGAAAGCATGGAAATCTTTTTTACAATTCTCATCATGACGCTGGTCGTGTCGCTCTCTGGCGTCGCGGCTCGTATTCTCCCTTTTCAGATCCCCTTGCCACTGGTTCAGATCGCCGTGGGTGCGATGCTGGCCTGGCCAACGTTTGGTCTGCATGTCGACTTTGATCCAGAGCTGTTTCTGGTGCTGTTCATTCCGCCGTTGCTGTTTGCGGATGGCTGGAAGACGCCCATCAGTGAGTTCCTGCATCATGGCCGCGAGATAATTGGCTTAGCGCTGGCGCTGGTGCTGATTACGGTGTTCGGCATTGGCTATCTGATCTACTGGCTGGTGCCGGGTATCCCGTTGATTCCGGCGCTGGCGCTGGCGGCCGTGTTGTCGCCTACCGATGCCGTGGCGCTTTCCGGCATTGTGGGTGAAGGCCGCATTCCCAAAAAGATTATGTCGATTGTGCAGGGCGAAGCCCTGATGAATGATGCATCGGGTCTGGTTTCACTGAAATTTGCCGTGGCCGTTGCCATGGGCACGATGGTGTTTACCTGGGGCGGTGCCAGCATTGAGTTTCTGAAGGTCGCCGTGGGTGGCCTGGTCGCGGGTGTGGCAATCTGCTGGCTCTACGGTAGGTCGTTGCGCCTGCTCAGCCGCTGGAGCGGTGACGATCCGGCCACTCAGACCGTACTGCTGTTGCTATTGCCTTTCGCCTCTTATCTGATTGCTGAACATCTGGGTGTTTCAGGCATCCTGGCGGCAGTGGCGGCCGGTATGACCATCACCCGTTCCGGTATTATTCGTCAGGCCCCGCTGGCGATGCGTCTGCGTGCAAACAGCGTCTGGCAGATGCTGGAGTTCGTGTTCAACGGCATGGTCTTCCTGATGCTGGGCCTGCAGTTGCCGGATATTCTGCAGACCTCAATCGACCAGGCACAGGCCGATCCGAACGTCGAACTCTGGATGCTGTTTGCCGATATCGGGCTGGTCTACGCCGCGCTGATGATCGTGCGTTTTGGCTGGCTGTGGATTATGCAGCGTTTCAGCAAACGTCTGCTGAAGAAGAAACCGATGGAGTTCTCTAACTACTCGCTACGTGAGCTGTTGATCGCCTCTTTTGCTGGTGTGCGCGGTGCCATTACGCTGGCCGGTGTGCTGTCGATTCCGCTGTTCCTGACCAATGGCGAGCCTTTCCCGGCGCGTTATGAGCTGGTGTTTATCGCCACCGGTGTGATTCTGTTCTCATTGCTGGTGGGCGTAGTGCTGCTGCCGATTCTCCTGCGTGGCGTGGATACCATTGATAAAGGCGCGCACCGCCGTGAGCTGCAGAATGCCCGTGCGGTAATGGCAGGCGCCGCGATTGAAAGCCTTCACAAGATGGAAGAGCGACTGGAGAATGGATCGGAAGAGAACATCGATCCGGAACTGCTGAAAGAGGTGAGTCTGCGAGTGATTGGCAACCTGCGTCGTCGTGCCGAAGGAAAGAATGACCTCGAACACGCGCTGTATGCTGAGAACCTTGAGCGTCGCTTCCGCCTGACCGGATTGCGTGCCGAGCGCGCGGAGCTCTATCATCTCCGCGCGACCCAGCAAATTTCCAATGAGACGATGCAGAAGTTACTGCACGATTTGGATCTACTGGAAGCGCTGCTGATCGAAAAAGAAGAGTAAGTCTGACCGGCACGCCTGCGCATTCATGCGGGCGTGCCAGCCTTTCACACCGACAGGCGCGGCGGCTCATCCGGCCAGTGCTCCCGGCAACAGTTGATCCACGCCTGCGCACTGCGCGACAGATAACTCCCTTCCCGCCAGATTAAACCCAGACTCCACTTCAGTTCCGATTCCAGCGGCAGCCACAACAGCGACTGCTTATCCAGCCGCTGACAGATAGGCTCTGGCAGAATCGCCAGCCCCATTTCCGCCTGCACCATCGCCGCCAGAAAATCCCACTGACCGCTCCGCACTGCCACCGTGGGCGTCAGGTTAAGCCGCTGAAACGCCTGCATCAGCTGACGATTCAGCGAAAACTCCTCATTGAAAATCAGCAGCGGATGCGCGGCCAGTTCTGCCAGCCCAATCTGCTGGCGGCTGAGCCATTCCGGGCGACGCGGCAGCAGCACGCAAAGCGGATGATGCATCAGGGGCAGGGTGTTCAGCGGAAGCTCAGCATCGACCGGCAATGCGGTCAGGGCGATATCCAGACTGCCCGCCAGCACCGCCTGCTGAACGGTCAGACCGCCGAACTCAGAGATTTTCAGCTGAACGCCGGGATAGCGGCGGCGAAAGGCGGAAATCGATCCGGCTATCTGCATACCGACCATCGGCGGAATGCCGAGTCGCAGCTCGCCGGTTTTAAGCTGGTTGATGTCACCAATCTCCGCTTCCAGCTGATGAAACTCCTGCAGGATCGCCAGGCCACGCTGATAGACCGCCTGACCGCTGTCGGTAAGATGAAGACGACGGCCATCGCGCAGGATCAGCGTACAGCCCAGCTCCTCCTCCAGCTGGCGCAGCATTTTGCTGATGGTTGGCTGCGTCACAAACAGCTTTTGTGCCGCACGGGTAAAGCTCTGCTGGCGAACCACTTCAGTAAAGTAACGCAGGGCGCGAACATCCATAACTATTCCTTTCAGGCATGATTACGATAATTTTAATTCATTTTTTTCACACTCTGTTGGCGTTTTATACTGGCGACATCAATTTAATCGGGGAGACACGGTGATGGCGTTAGCACTCACTCCACTCAGCAACCGCGCAGTGCAATGGCTTAGCCTGCCACTGCAGGTAGGGTTATATATTGGCCTGTTTGTCGCCAGTCAACAGCTGGTGAGCTGGCTGCACCTGCCACTGCCTGCCAATATCGTCGGGATGCTGGTGCTGCTGGCGTTGATCGTAACGCGGATTGTGCCGCTGAACTGGGTAAAAGCCGGGTCGCGCTGGCTGCTGGCCGAGATGTTGCTGTTTTTTATTCCGGCGGTGGTGGCGGTCGTGAACTATGGCGCGCTGCTGCGTGTGGATGGCTGGCGCATCTGTGTGGTGATTGGTGTCAGTACGACGCTGGTGCTGGCGTCGACCGCCTGGGTCGTGGACCGGCTTTATCAGTATGAAGTCGCGCGCGCCGCGCGTAAGCAGAATCCAGATGCGTGATTTTATCATCAGTCTCTTGTGTGTCGCGGTTACGCTGCTGGTCTATGCACTGAATAAACGGCTTTATAGCCGCTGGCGGACACTGCTGTTAATGCCACTGGTAATGACGCCGCTGGTGCTGGTCGGACTGCTGCTGCTGACGCACATCAGCTGGCAGGATTACATTGCTGAAAACCACTGGCTGCTCTGGTTGCTGGGACCCGCTACGCTGGCGTTTGCAGTGCCAGTCTATGAGAACGTGGAGATTATTAAGCGGCACTGGCTATCCCTGAGCGCGGGCGTATTGACCGCCACGGTGGTCGCTGTCTGCAGCTCGGTCTGGCTGGCGCGGCTGTTGACCCTGCCAGAGTCAATCCAGCGCAGTCTGGCGGTGCGCTCCATTACTACCCCGTTTGCGCTGGCCGCAGCCGGACCAATTGGCGGTCAGCCCGATCTGGTTGCGCTGTTTGTGGTCATCACTGGCGTATTTGGCATGGCGGTAGGTGACGTGCTGTTTCTGCGCCTCGCAATCAAGCAGGGTGTGGCGAAAGGGGCCGGGTTTGGGGCTGCGTCGCACGGTGCCGGAACGGCGCGTGCTTATCAGCTTGGGCAGCAGGAGGGCGTGGTCGCCAGCCTGGTCATGATGCTCTCGGGCGTAGTGACCGTAGTGCTGGCCCCGCTGATTGGACACCTGATGTGGACAATATAGTCTACACTGCGTAGCGCAGAGGCAGCGGTAATTCTGAACGCGACACGTATTTTTACGTAAAGTTTCCCGGATTTTGTTGTCTCTCCGTTTCAGGCTGTTAACCTTGCGGCCGAATTAATTGTCCTTCACGGAGTGGAATCATGTTTAAGCAACTTGTTACCGGGAGCGCCCTTGGGCTGGTTTTACTGAGCGGCGCCGCTCAGGCAATTGAAGGCAGTGTTGATGTCAGCGAACACAACACCAACCTGAACCTGGGTCTGGGCACCACAACACCCGGTCTGTTTCTGAAAGGTAACTGGCTGCGTAGCGACCATGACGGCAGCACCTACGGTGCCGGTCTGGGTTACAACGTTGATTTCGGGCCGCTGCGTCTGGCGCCGACCGCAAAAGCGATTTTCACCCATCCTGAAGATGGAAAAGATGGATTTGCGGTGGCGCTGGGTGGTGCAGCACATTACAGCTTCAACAGCATGTGGGGCCTGTATGGTGAGTATTATTACGCGCCAGAGTCGTTCACCGATCATCTCGACAGCTATCAGGAAGCCGCTGGCGGCCTGAGCTTCACGCCGGTTTCACTGCTTAACCTGCGTGTGGGTTATCAGTACATCGAACTGAACAACAAAGATGGACGCAAAGATAACGTGCTGGTCGATGGCCCGTACGTGGGTGCATCTCTGCGCTTCTGATTCTGTTGCGTGAAAGAGAAGGGCGACTACTTCTGTAGTCGCCCTTTTTTATTGGCTGCTCGTTATCAATGTTAAACGGCGATCAGCGCGCCTTACCCTGTTCAATGCCGGTGCCCGTCTGCGAGCGAATAAACTGTGCGCGGAAGCGTGAACGTTCCTCTGCGCCCTGCTGCGAATGGTCGGTGACAGAGAAGAGCCAGATGCCCACAAATGCCACTACCATGGAGAACAGCGCTGGATACTCATACGGGAAAATCGGTGTCGCATTTCCCAGCACCTGCACCCACACGGTTGGGCCAAGGATCATCAGGATGACGGCAGTCAGCAGACCCAGCCAGCCGCCCACCATCGCGCCGCGCGTGGTGAGTTTTGACCAGTACATCGACAGCAGAATGATCGGGAAGTTACAGCTGGCCGCAATTGAGAAGGCCAGCCCGACCATAAAGGCGATGTTCTGCTTCTCAAACAGAATACCCAGCGCAATAGCGACTACGCCCAGCGCCAGCACGGTGATTTTGGAAACCCGCAGCTCATCTTTCTCGCTCGCCTGACCTTTGCGATACACGCTGGCATAGAGGTCGTGAGAAACCGCCGACGCACCCGCCAGGGTCAGGCCCGCGACCACGGCCAGAATGGTGGCAAAGGCAACCGCTGAGATAAAGCCCAGGAAGGTGCTGCCGCCCACGGCGTTAGCCAGATGCACCGCCGCCATATTGGTGCCACCAATCAAGGCGCCACTGGCATCTTTGAAGGCCGGATTAGCGCCTACCAGCAGGATGGCACCAAAGCCGATAATAAAGGTAAGGAAATAGAAGTAACCCATAAAGCCGGTGGCCCAGAAGACACTTTTACGGGCCTCTTTGGCATCCGCGACGGTGAAGAAGCGCATCAGAATGTGCGGCAATCCGGCTGTACCAAACATCAGGCCCAGCCCCAGCGACAGCGCCGAGATAGGATCTTTCACCAGTCCGCCAGGCTGCATAATCGCGATGCCTTTTGGATGGACTGCCATCGCTTCGGTGAACAGCGTATTAAAGCTGAAATTGGCTGCTTTCATTACCATGATGGCCATAAAAGAGGCACCAAACAGCAGCAGCACCGCCTTGATGATCTGCACCCAGGTGGTTGCCAGCATGCCGCCAAACAGCACGTACATCACCATCAGAATGCCCACCAGCACCACCGCCACATGATAGTTCAGGCCAAACAGCAGCTGGATAAGCTTACCGGCACCCACCATCTGCGCGATCAGGTAGAGCGCCACCACCACCAGCGAACCGCAGGCTGACAGGGTGCGAATCGGCATCTGCTTCAGACGATAGGAGGCGACGTCAGCAAAGGTATAACGACCCAGGTTGCGCAGCCGCTCGGCAATTAAAAACAGAATCATCGGCCAGCCGACCAGGAAGCCGAGCGAGTAGATCAGTCCGTCATAGCCAGAGGTGTAAACCAGTGCCGAAATGCCCAGGAACGAGGCTGCTGACATGAAGTCACCCGCCATCGCCAGGCCATTCTGAAAGCCGGTGATATTGCCGCCCGCAGTGTAGTAGTCGTTGCGCGAACGGGTGCGCTTTGACGCCCAGTAAGTAATCCCCAGCGTGGCGCCGACGAAAATCGTAAACATGATAATCGCCTGATAGTTGGTCGCCTGGCGCTGCACCGCACCGGTAATCGCATCGGCGGCCAGCGCTGAAAACGGCAACATCAGGGCCAGTAGCCATAAGGTGAGACGGGTCATGATTTCACCTCGCGGAGGATCGCTTTGGTTAAACGGTCAAATTCCCCGTTGGCGCGCCAGACATAGACACCGGTCAGCACAAATGACATCACAATCAGCCCGACGCCAATCGGGATGCCGCGCGTCACATTGGTTCCGGCATGCAGCGGCGTACCGAGCCAGCCGGGCGCAAACGCAATCAGCAGGATAAAGCCGACATAGAGCACCAGCATGATCAGCGACAGCAGCGTCGCGAACGCCTGGCGCTTATGGACTAACTCATGAAAAAGCGGATTACGTTCAATCTGCTGATTGATTGCATCCTGATTCGAAAGGGCGTCATTCATCACATTTTCTCCAGAGGGCTTGCAGGCAAGAACCTCACGACAGGGCGTGGATTCAGCTGGTTATAATATTTGTGACTACCGGAACAGACTGCGTAGGGCGGGGGTGGCGGGAAGCGATCTTCCCGCCGGACAGCGTGCGCTTAAGGCATTTTGATCGATTGTTTCTCCTCAAGCAGTTTTTCAACTACGCCAGGATCGGCGAGGGTAGAGGTATCACCCAGGTTGCTGGTATCACCGGTGGCAATTTTGCGCAGAATACGGCGCATGATTTTGCCGGAGCGGGTTTTCGGCAGTGAGTCGGTCCAGTGCAGCACATCAGGCGTGGCAATGGGGCCAATCTCTTTGCGGACCCACTGGCGCACCTCGGTGTACAGCTCCGGCGACGGCTCTTCACCGTGATTCAGCGTGATATAGGCATAAATCGCCTGGCCTTTGATGCTGTGAGGTATCCCCACCACGGCAGCTTCGGCAATTTTAGGGTGCGACACCAGCGCCGATTCAATCTCAGCGGTTCCCAGGCGGTGACCGGAGACGTTAAGCACGTCATCAACGCGTCCCGTGATCCAGTAGTAGCCATCTTCATCGCGACGGGCACCGTCTCCACTGAAGTAGACATTTTTAAAGGTAGAGAAGTAAGTCTGCTCAAAACGGTCGTGATCGCCAAAGAGTGTACGCGCCTGTCCCGGCCACGACTCGGTGATCACCAGATTGCCTTCACAGGCACCTTCCTGTGGCTGACCTTCGTTGTCCACCAGCGCCGGTTGCACGCCAAAGAACGGTCGGGTGGCGGAGCCGGCTTTCAGTTCGGTCGCACCCGGCAGCGGCGTGATCATGAAGCCGCCGGTTTCGGTCTGCCACCAGGTATCCACAATCGGACAGCGGCTGTTACCAATTTTCTTGTAGTACCACTCCCAGGCTTCCGGGTTAATCGGCTCGCCGACCGAACCCATAATGCGCAGGCTGCTGCGGTCGGTGCCGGCAATCGCTTTATCCCCTTCTGCCATCAGCGCACGGATGGCGGTCGGCGCGGTGTAAAGCAGGGTGACTTTGTGTTTATCAACTACTTCCGCCATACGGCTCGGTGTTGGCCAGTTCGGCACCCCTTCAAACATCAGGGTGGTGGCACCACAGGCCAACGGACCATACACCAGATAGCTGTGACCGGTTACCCAGCCGACGTCTGCGGTGCACCAGTAGATATCATCCTGATGATAATCAAAGACGAACTTAAAGGTGGTGGCGGCATAGACCAGATACCCGCCAGTGGTATGCAGCACACCTTTGGGTTTGCCGGTTGAGCCCGACGTATAAAGGATAAACAGGGGATCTTCCGCGCCGACTTCGGCTGCAGAATGGTTGGTGCTGGCGTTGAGCATCAGGTCATGCCACCACTGATCGCGGCCGTCAACCCAGCCCACATCTTTACCGGTGCGCTGGAACACCACCACGTTTTTCACGCTGGTGACGTTGGGATTTTTTAACGCGTCATCGACATTTTTCTTCAGCGGAATGCTGCGACCGGCGCGGATCCCTTCATCGGCCGTAATCACCAGCGAAGCGCTGGAATCGACGATACGGCCAGCGACCGCTTCCGGTGAGAAGCCGCCAAAAATCACCGAGTGGACGGCACCAATACGCGCACAGGCCAGCATTGCCACCGCGGCTTCCGGCACCATCGGCATATAGATCGCCACCACGTCGCCTTTTTTCACGTCCAGCAGCTCCAGCACGTTGGCGAAGCGACAGACTTCAGCATGCAGCTGGCGGAAGGTCAGGGTTTTGCTTTCGCTGGCGTCGTCGCCTTCCCAGATAATCGCCGGGTGATCGCCGCGCGTGGCGAGATGACGGTCAAGGCAGTTTGCCGCCAGGTTGAGCGTGCCATCTTCGTACCAGCGAATGTTAATGTTACCTGGCGCAAACGAGCAGTTTTTCACTTTGCTGTAAGGCTTAATCCAGTCAAGGATTTTGCCCTGTTCGCCCCAGAAGCTGTCTGGATCGTCGACAGATTGCTGATACATCGCCTGATACTGCTCTGCTGTAATCAGGGTGTTTGCTGCAATATTCTCTGGAACAGGATGAATGTGATTTTGGCTCATGGCGGATCTCCTTGAAGATGTTAATGATATGTCAATCAATGGTTAATTAAAGCCTGCCCTGAGTCTTTGTTTCTTTTTTGCGCCACAGATCACGTGATAGCGCTTCCGCCGCAAAACGTGAAGCCGGATTGCTACTTTCGTTTAACGCTCTGACGGCGATGGGGAATTAAGAAGGGGTATTAAAAGGGAATGGGCTGGATAAAAAGCAAGCAAACGCGCCGGCAGCCTTTTTAACCAGTAGTGAATAGCTATGCGTAAATTCATCGAAGTATTACTTTTCATAACAGCAGGTTAGGTATTTTTACTTCCGGCAGCACTTTATGCTGCTTAGGTGGCTAACTTTTAATCGGATCTGCCAGGGGTTGCATTTACCACAGTGAAAATGGTACTTATCTCGCCCCTGTTCTGCAGGTATCAACTCAGACCGCGTCTGAAAATGGGTATGGGAATCATCAGATTTTCATACGAGGCGCTGTTTCTAAACACCCTCTAATTTACCGGGCTTTTTGCTCACTCCCTGTGTGTATTGTCTTCTGCACCTTCGCAGTAGAGAGAAACGGGTTTTGACTGAGGAAATTACGCGTTATGAAAGGTTTTAAAATCAGCCTGGCCTGGCAGATTCTGACAGCCCTGGTGCTTGGCATCGTTGTGGGTGCTGTATTGCATAATCAGCCAGACAATCGTGAATGGTTAGTCGCTAACATTCTCAGTCCTGCAGGCGATATCTTTATTCATCTTATCAAGATGATTGTGGTACCGATTGTGATTTCATCCCTGGTTGTCGGCATCGCTGGCGTGGGTGATGCAAAGAAGCTGGGACGCATCGGCGTCAAAACGATTCTCTACTTTGAAGTGATTACCACCCTTGCCATTGTGGTCGGTATTACGCTGGCCAACGTATTTCAACCCGGCACCGGCATTGATATGTCAACGCTGGCAACGGTGGACATCTCTAAATATGAAGCGACAACGGCAGAGGTACAGGGCGGTCCGCACAGCCTGGTCACCACCATTCTGTCGCTGATCCCGCAGAATATCTTCGCTTCCATGGCGAAGGGCGACATGCTGCCGATTATCTTTTTCTCGGTGCTGTTTGGCTTAGGTCTGTCGTCACTGCCGTCGGAACAGCGCGATCCGCTGGTAAACCTGTTCCGTGGCATTTCTGAAACGATGTTTAAAGTGACGCACATGATCATGCGTTATGCGCCGGTCGGTGTGTTTGCGCTGATTGCGGTGACCATCGCTAACTTCGGATTTGCCTCGCTGTGGCCGCTGGCTAAGCTGGTGCTGCTGGTTTACGCGGCAATTCTGTTCTTCGCTTTTGTGGTGCTGGGCGGAGTCGCGCGCTTCTGTAAGCTGCGGATTACCACGCTGATGCGTATCCTGAAAGATGAGCTGATTCTCTCTTACTCCACCTCCAGCTCAGAAACCGTGTTGCCACGCATCATGGAGAAGATGGAAGCCTACGGCGCACCAAAAGCGATAACCAGCTTCGTGGTGCCGACCGGTTATTCATTCAATCTGGATGGTTCGACGCTGTATCAGAGTATCGCGGCGATCTTTATTGCGCAGCTGTACGGCATTGACCTGTCGCTGACCGATGAGATTGTGCTGGTCCTGACGCTGATGGTGACCTCGAAAGGGATCGCGGGTGTGCCAGGCGTGTCGTTCGTGGTGCTGCTGGCCACGCTGGGCAGCGTCGGTATTCCTCTTGAAGGCCTGGCGTTTATCGCCGGTGTTGACCGCATCATGGATATGGCACGTACTGCGCTGAACGTGGTCGGTAACGCGCTGGCGGTGCTGGTTATTGCCCGCTGGGAAAACCAGTTCGATGCCGAACAGGCAAAAGAGTATGAGCTGCAGTTGCGGACACAGACCGCAAGCTGAGAACAGCGTTAACGTAAAGAGGGGCTCAACGAAAGTTGGGCCCTTTTTGTTTGTATGGCTGAGTTCATACATGGGCGATAATGGAGAAATCAAAGACCCACATTTGTGCCGTTCAGTCGGTCACAAAGGAGGGCTGCGTAAAGTCGGCGTGAACCCATCCCTGGGGCCTCGGCCGCCGCATCCATGCGGCGGACGCTTTACTCCGCTCCCCCTTTGTATCCGCCTTTATGCCAGCTATGCGCTGTATTTTAAGAAAATCAAAAGATCGTATCGAAGGATTTATTTGAGATATAGCACGGATTTTTAAATCTTATCGGCAAGCTCAAGCCCTTTACAAACAGCAATAAAACAGCCTAAGGGAAGAAAAGGTTCACCTGAAGAGTAAAGCGTCCCACCGCCAGGGATGGCGTGGGCCGAGCGTCATGGATGACGAATGCGTCTTTACGATCAGGTGAACCTTTTCTGACTGGCTCTGATCACAAAGCCATTAAGCCCCGAATGCCAGGCACCCTGCTTAAGCTCAACGCTAACCAGCCCAATCCCCCGCAACATGATTCACCCCACATCCATTGAAAAAAGATCTCACTCAATGAATTAATCATTCGTTATGATAGGTAGTAAATTGAATAATTTATTCCTTAGCGGAGCCCGCCATGAAACTCGACCTCAGCCAGATGCTCACCGAAGGCCGCAACCCGGCCAGCCAGAACATTGATGAACTCTCCACCGAAGCGATGCTGCGCGTCATTAATGACGAAGATAAAAAGGTGGCGCTGGCAGTTGAGGCCATCGTGCCGCAAATCGCCACCGCCGTTGACGCCATCTGTGCCGCGTTTCGTGCAGGTGGACGACTGATCTATTGCGGTGCGGGCACCTCCGGGCGGCTGGGCATCCTGGATGCCAGCGAATGCCCGCCTACCTTTGGCACGCCGCGTGAGCAGGTGATTGGCCTGATTGCCGGCGGCCACACCGCAATACTACAGGCGGTTGAAAACGCCGAAGACAACCGGGAACAGGGCGCGCAGGACCTGAAAGATATCCACTTTAGCCGCCATGATGTGCTGGTCGGTATCGCCGCCAGTGGTCGCACACCTTATGTGCTGGGTGCGCTGGTTTACGCGAATGAACTGGGCGCGACCACTGTGGCGCTTAGCTGTAATCCGGGCAGCGCGATGTCACAGGTTGCCGCCATTGCGCTCACACCCGTGGTCGGTCCGGAAGTGGTCACCGGCTCCTCCCGCATGAAAGCGGGCACGGCGCAGAAACTGGTGCTCAACATGCTCACCACCGGATCGATGATCCGCAGCGGAAAAGTCTATGGCAATCTAATGGTCGATGTTGAAGCCACTAACCAGAAACTGGTGCAGCGCCAGGTCAACATCGTCATGCAGGCTACGGATTGTGATGACGCGACTGCTCGTGCGGCGCTGACCGGCTGTGGCGGACACTGCAAAACCGCCATCCTGATGGTACTGGCTGACCTGGACGCCGATGAGGCCAAAGCGCTGCTCAGTCAGCATCAGGGCTTTATCCGTCAGGCGCTACAGGCAGCGGGGGCACGCTGATGGCGAAAATCACCGAGGCACTGTTACGCGACATCCTGCAGGCGGTCGGTGGTGCGCAGAATATCGCGGCCTGTGGTCACTGCATGACACGGCTCCGCCTGACGCTGAATCAGCCAGAACAGGCTGATCTGGCCAGGTTAAAAAGCCTGCCGGGCGTGCTGGGGGTCATCGACAGCGATGCGCAGTTACAGATTGTCGTGGGGCCAGGAAAAGCGCAAAGCGCCGCCGAGGGAATGCAAAGCCTGCTGTCGCAGGGTGATACTGCAATGGCTTCGCAGGGCGAAACGCCCGAGCTTAGCCAGCTGGCAGCGCAGCAGAAGCAGCAGCTAAAGGCGAAACAGACCAGCGGGGTGCATCAGTTCCTGTCGCGCTTCGCCACTATCTTCACGCCGCTAATCCCAGGCTTTATCGGCGCGGGACTGCTGCTGGGATTTGCCACGCTGATTGAACAGAGTCTCCATCTTAATGCGCCCGGCGATCACGCGCCCTGGCTGCTGCACACTGTGGCGTACATGAAGGTGTTCGGCAAAGGGCTGTTCACCTTTCTCAGTATCCTGATCGGCTATAACGCACAGAAAGCCTTTGGCGGCAGCGGCGTAAACGGCGCCATCATCGCCTCGCTGTTTGTGCTCGGCTATGTGCCCACGGCCACCACCGGCTACTACAGCGGTATGGAGAGCTTCTTTGGTCTGACGATAGATCCGCGCGGCAACATTATCGGTGTGCTGATGGCGGCGATTATCGGGGCGTGGATAGAGAAACAGCTGCGCAAAATCATTCCTGACAACCTGGATATGATTCTCACCTCGCTGTTTACGCTGGTGATTACTGGCGCCATTACCTATCTGCTGATTATGCCGCTGGGCGGCGAACTGTTTAAGGGAATGTCGTGGCTGTTTATCCACCTCAATAACAATCCCTTTGGCTGCGCGCTGCTGGCTGGACTGTTCCTGATTGCGGTGATGTTCGGTATTCATCAGGGCTTTATTCCTGTCTATTTTGCGCTGATGGAAACCCAGGGGTTTAACTCGCTGTTTCCGATTCTGGCCATGGCGGGCGCAGGGCAGGTCGGCGCATCACTGGCACTCTGGTGCAAAGCAGAAAAAGGCGCGCTGCTGCGGGCGCAGATCAAAGGTGCAATTGTCCCGGGCCTGCTTGGGGTGGGCGAGCCGCTGATCTATGGTGTCACGCTGCCCCGCCTCAAGCCCTTTATCACCGCCTGTGGCGGCGGAGCACTGGGCGGCTTTTTTATTGGATTGGTAGCGTGGCTGGGTTTGCCAGTGGGGATGAACACGGTATTCGGGCCGTCCGGGCTTGTCACTCTGCCACTGATGACCTCCAGCCAGGGCATCTTCGCCGGGATGGCAGTTTACCTGGCCGGGCTGATCGTCGCATGGACCGGTGGTTTTCTGCTCACCTGGTGGTTTGGCACCCGTAATGTTGACCTCAGTTAAGCCATTGCCGGAATCCTCCAGTCTGGCTAACGGATAAAAACAGATCAAAAGTGTGAAAGCCGCTGCAAAGTGGCTTTTTTCGCGGCAGAAATTAAAACGTATTACTAAAGAGTAGGCGCGGGCATGCCGAAAACATAAAAAAGGGTAATCGTTATTTCTCAGCCCGCCGTTTTCACGCCGCGCCTCAGACTGTTGCGTGCAGGACGTCGGGTCTCCAAGGACTTTTGATGCGTAACAACCAGCCTGTCTCTCAGCGTGAATATCTGTTCGATGATCATGCGACACTGATGTCGACCACCGATCTCAACAGCCATATTACCTACGCCAACGACGCGTTTATCGAAGCAAGCGGATTCACTGCTGACGAGATCAACGGCCAGCCGCATAACATGGTGCGTCACCCCGATATGCCGCCAGAAGCCTTTGCCGATATGTGGGCGACGCTGAAGCAAGGCGAACCCTGGACTGCGCTGGTCAAAAACCGCCGGAAAAACGGCGACCACTACTGGGTGCGTGCCAATGCCATTCCGGTCGTACGCGACGGTAAAGTGCAGGGTTATATGTCCGTGCGCACCAAACCTACGGCAGAAGAGGTGCGTCAGACAGAAGTGCTCTATCAGGATTTTCGTGAAGGCCGCGCCAGAGGGCGACGTTTTCACAAAGGCCTGCTGGTGCTTAGCGGCTGGCGTCGTCCCGCCTCAATCCTGAAGACGCTGCCCCTGCGCTGGCGGATTCGCAGCACGCTGATGGCCTTACTGCCTCTCTCGGTGGCGGGCGTCTGGGCACTGGGCATGACCCACACTGCACTGGCAGGCTTTGCTGCGGGAATGGCTGCGCTGCTTCTGCTCTGCAGTGTGTGGCTGGAGCAGCAGATTTCACGCCCTATTGAGCGGATGTGCAAACAGGCGCTCCGCGTAGCGACCGGTGCCAGCCATCAGGTTGAACAGATGGATCGGGTGGATGAGGTCGGCGTCACGCTACGTGCCATTGGCCAGCTCGGATTGATGTTCCGCTGGCTGGTGGATGATGTCAGCGGCCAGGCGATCAATGTGCTGAGTGCCAGCGATGCCATCGCCCGCAGTAACAACGAACTGAGTCGCCGTACTGAACAGGCTGCAGCTAACGTGCAGCAAACCGCGGCGACCATGAACGAAATGACCGCGACGGTGAAGAGCAACACCGAAACTGCACATGAGGCGAATAGCCTCTCAGCCAGCACCAGTCACGCCGCCAGTAAAGGCGGCGATGTGATGACGGATATGATGGGCATGATGGGCGAAATTGCCGACAGCTCAACGCGTATCGCCAATATAACCAGCGTGATCGACGGCATTGCCTTCCAGACGAACATTCTGGCGTTGAATGCCGCGGTGGAAGCGGCGCGGGCAGGTGAGCAGGGTAAAGGTTTTGCAGTGGTCGCGGGTGAAGTTCGCAGCCTGGCGCAACGCAGCGCTAAAGCCGCCAGCGAGATTAAAATGCTGGTTGAAACCAGCAGCAGCCGGGTTAAATCGGGCAATGAGCATGCCAGCGCGGCGGGCCGGACGATGCAGGATATCGTGTCGCAGGTGCAGAATGTTACTGCTCTGATCGCCCAGATCAGTGCCGCTACGGCGGAACAGGCGACGGCGCTCAGCGAGGTCAGCTCAGCAGTAGAAGATCTCGATGATATCACCCATCAGAACGCTGCCCGCGTGACAGAAAGCGCCGAGGCGTCTGGTCGCATGACCCATCAGGCTAACCGTCTGGTGGAAGCGATCAGCGTCTTTCGCTAAGAAGCCAGAGCCTGCGTGCCGTCGCGTCCGGCACGCAGCGCGCCAGGCGACTGACCAACGATCCGCTTAAACGCGCGACTGAACGCCGCAATCGAGCCGTAGCCGAGATGATAGGCCACGGCTTCCACCGCTTCCCCATTGTTCACAATCCGCTGCACCGCCAGCCGCATCCGCAACTCCGTAAGATAACGCAGCGGCGCCATACCGGTGGCATTGAGAAAACGTCCGGCAAACACCGAGCGCGAACAGCCTGCCACGCTGGCCAGTCGCGCTACCGTCCAGTTTTCGCCCGGCTCCCGATGCATCGCGGCAATCGCCTGACTCAGACGCGGGTCGCGCATTGCCTGCACCAGCCCGCTACTCTGGCCGCAGCCGTTTTCTACCCAGCCGCGCACAATCAGCGCGGCAACGACATCCGCCAGACGCGACAGAATGCCGGCAAACCCCGCCTGACGCGTGCGTGACTCCCGCTCCATTGCGGCCAGGATCGGCTGAATCTCCGGATACTGCGACAGCAGAGTGCTCACCAGCATCACATCCGGCATGGTATTGATCAGTGGCTGCATGCCGCCAAGCTCAAACGCCATGCAGGCGCTGAACAGCAGTACGCTGTGCTCGTCCTCACCAGCATCTTCCGGGGCGGCGATGGCGCAGACGCTGTCGCAGAGCGGCTTGCTCACCATGTTTTTAATGCACTGGCAGTCCGCCTCCTCACTGGAGATCAGGCTGTGTGGTTTACCGTGCGGCACCAGCAGCGCATCGCCGCTGTTGAGCTGGAACACCTCGCCGGAGGCGCTGCGCACCAGCAGTGAGCCACGCCCGACAAAGTGGAACTGCGCCCGGCCCGGTGCGTGCTCGTAGCGCAACCCGAATGGTGCGCTTACCGCGATGCGCTGGTAGTTCACGCCATACAGGCGCATCCCCATCAGTAGTTCACTGGTCAGATCTCCATAGTGGCTCATGTGATTCCAGACGAATTATCAAAAATGAAGGTGTAAGCATCATAGATCGTCCTGATGCGACGCTCTATGCTCACACTCACTTTTTTTATCTTCCGGAGAAGCAGCATGAGTCTGACAACCGAAGTGGCTGATGAGGTTTCCTCGCCGACCCGTCCCGCGTGGGGTGCGGTATTTGCCATGGCATTTGGGGTGTTCAGCCTCATCACCGCCGAATTTTTACCTGTGAGTCTGTTAACGCCTATGGCGCACAGTCTCGGTGTATCCGAAGGGCAGGCGGGACAGACCGTCACCATTACTGCACTGGTCGCGCTGTTTACCAGCCTGGTGACCGGCAGTGTCACGCGGCGAATTGACCGCCGTATTGTGATGCTGGTTTTTTCACTGTTGCTGATCGCCTCTGCGCTGATGGTGGCTTTTGCGGCTGACCTGACGGTAATCCTGCTGGCGCGGGTGCTGCTGGGTATGGCCATTGGTGGCTTCTGGACACTTTCAACCGCGATCACTATGCGGCTGGTGCCTAGCGATCAGGTGCCACGTGCACTCTCTATTGTGTTTAGTGGTATCTCGCTGGCGACAATTATCGCTACGCCGCTTGGCAGCTATCTCGGTGGACTGGTCGGCTGGCGCAACATCTTTATGCTGACCGCCGGGCTGGGGGCGGTGGCGCTGTTGTGGCAATTCTTTACGCTGCCCGCCATGCCGGCAGAGAACAAAGCCCGCAACGGCGGGGTGCTGGCACTGCTGCGTATCGATGTGATGCGGTGGGGCATGCTGGCCGTGATCATGATGTTTACCGGCCACTTCGCCTTCTTTACTTATCTGCGTCCGTTCCTGGAAGGCGTAGCACTGCTCAACCTTAATCAGCTGTCGCTGGCGCTGCTGGCCTTTGGCGTGGCGAACTTCTTCGGTACCTCGCTGGCCGGTTATCTGGTCACCCGCAGTGTGTCGCTGACGCTGAGTGGCATGGCGCTGTTAATGAGTATCACTGCGCTGCTGCTGGTGAGCTTTGGTGATGTCAGCTGGCTGGTCGGCGCGGGCGTGGCAATTTGGGGGATGGCGTTTGGTTCGATGCCAACCGGCTGGTCTACCTGGATTTCACGCGCGGTGCCGGATGATGCGGAATCGGGCGGCGGTTTACTGGTCGCCACTATTCAGCTGGCGATTACCGTTGGTGCGGCGACAGGCGGCTGGATGTTTGACCTGCGCGGTGCAGGCGGTGTGTTTGTTGCCAGCGGCGTACTGATGCTGCTGGCTGCGCTAACTATCTTCAGCCGGGTAAGGCATCACGGATAATTCTCTGAAGGCAGCGTGTTATGCTGCCTTTTTTATTGAATCTGGATTATTAACCTTTTGAGTGATAACTGTGCGAAATGTGCTTTTTATCATCAGTTTTATTGAATGAGTTAAGCAAAACCCTCCGCTTTTTACTGATCAACTTCAGGGCTAATATATCTATCAACAAGGCAGCACGCCTTACCTGATAAAAATTAACCGAGGAATTGACCATGAAATCTATCAAAACTTTTGCAGCTGTTATCGCCCTTTCTGTTCTGCCATTCGCCAGCTTCGCTCAATCTGTGACCGCTGTCGACTCTACGCTGGACGGTGCTGAAGCGAAAATCGCTGCAAAGGCTCAGGAAGCTGGTGCTTCATATAAAATCACTGAAGCCTACACCAACAATGGTGTTCACATGACTGCTGAGCTTCTGAAATAAGCTGCACTTTACCCTCTGATGCTGACAGGACGCCTTCGGGCGTCCTGGCGGCGTTGTGTGGTGATGAACGTGTTTAATGCAGCCAAAACCTGTAAACGAAAAAGCCACTCTGACGAGTGGCTTTTTTATGTCAAAAAACGGCAATCCTCACCCGTTACACGTCTTCCGATGCCTCGCGCATCATCTCATCGTGCGGCACATCATCCAGAATCTGCTCAAAGCTGCGCAGACGCTTGTAGATCGACATCAGTTCGATCAGCGTTGACCAGGAGGCGATCAGATACTGGAACGAGCCGCGTACCTGATCAAACACGTTGGTGATCTGGTTAAGTAAGCCCAGCGTAATCGTGCCCGCGACAATCGACGGGAACAGCAGGAACAGACCAAACACATTATCGACCTGCAGATAGAGAATGCGGGTGATATTGAAATAGAGATAATGGAAGTAGAGTCGGAAGTAGTTAACCCGTACCCGACTGAACAGCTCCTGCACCGTTTGTGGCCCGGCGCGATCGGCATTGTCTTCGCCGTAAACCAGCTCTTTACGGTAGGCGGCTTCAACCCGCTGATTGCGGAACTCCAGCCCCGGCAGCTTAATCCCGACCAGCGCCAGCAACCCGGTGCCGAATACGGACCAGAGCACAGCGGCAATCACCAGCGCGTAAGGAATATTGCCGAGGATCGGAATATCTTTCACATGATGTGACAGCGCGACCAGCACCGGCAAAAACGCGACCAGCGTCATAATCGCCTGAATAAAACTCACACCCCAGTTTTCCAGCGTGGTCGCAAACCGCATGGTGTCTTCCTGCACACGCTGTGCAGCACCTTCGACATGACGCAGGCGCTGCCAGTTGTGCATGTAGTAATTATTCATGGCCGTACGCCAGCGGAAAACCCAGTGGCTGATAAAGAAGGAGTTGAGTACGCCAATCACCACCGCGATTAATGCGATGCCGAGAAAAGAGATAACCTCATGGTAAAACTCTGCAATCTGCACCGATCCCGCTTTGGTCAGCGCTTTCTGAATCAGATCGTAGAACGGGCCATACCAGGCATTAATGGCGACACCTACCTGCACGCCAAACCAGGTGACAAAGATGATCAGCGCAGAACCCCACACAGACCAGCGCCGCCAGGGATGCGGGTCAATAAGCCGCCAGGCCCCGGCAAAAATAGCTACCATTATCCAGTAATAGAGATAAAACCAGAGCTGACTGACGGCAATAAAACGCGCCGCCGTCGTTGGGAGGGGCTGCTTCATTGCTGTTTCAAAAGTGGGCCAGATGCCTGGAAGATGGGCGGCAAAGCCGAACCAGGCAAAAATCGCTAATAAGCTCCAGACAGCCGCAGAGCTGAAAAACAGCGCTGGCCGCGGAAAAAAAGACTTAAACATAGGTACTCCGCTATTGTGTATTGTCTTTTATAACGTTTTGACGTGTCGCTGTCTGTAGTCTGTTGTTTCTGCTCATGACAGGAAGAAGATAGATGTTAATGAAATTGTGCGATTTTGTTTCTTTGAACTAAATCTTTGTGAATGGCAGTGATACAATATGCAGGTTTGTTACCGGTAACAAGCAGGCGCCACGCCTGTATCTGCTGATAAAAACCATTACAACGCAACCACCACTTTTTCATACCGCCAGTGAGTGCGGGAATGAGGCAATGTCATGTCAGAACAAAAAAAGGGTCATTCACGCAGGGATTTTTTGCTGAAGACAATTACCCTGGCGCCTGCGATGGCGGTAGGCTCCACCGCAATGGGCGCGCTCTCCCTTCCGCTGGCCGCGCAGGCGGCTGAAACCCCGGCCGCACCGCAGCAGGCACGTGATTACCAGCCGAACTGGTTTACCGCCGAAGAGTTTGCCTTTATTACCGCCGCCGTGGCACGCCTGATTCCCAGCGATGAACGCGGACCGGGTGCGCTGGAAGCGGGCGTGCCGGAATTTATCGATCGTCAAATGAATACGCCGTATGCCACGGGATCGAACTGGTACATGCAGGGGCCGTTTAATCCTGACCTGCCGAAAGAGCTGGGCTATCAGCTGCCGCTGGTGCCACAGCAGATTTACCGCCTTGGTCTGGCCGATGCGGATAATTACAGCAAAAAGCAGCACGGCAAGGTCTTTGCTCAGCTCAGCGGTGAGCAGCAGGATGCCTTATTGCAGGCGATGGAGAGTGGCAGCGCGGAATTCAGCCAGCTGCCGGCAAAAGTCTTCTTCAGCTTCCTGCTGCAGAACACCCGTGAAGGCTTCTTTAGCGATCCTATCCACGGTGGGAATCAGGGCATGGTCGGCTGGAAGCTGATCAACTTCCCTGGCGCTCGCGCCGACTTTATGGATTGGGTAGAACGCGGCGAACGGTATCCGTTCCCGTCAGTGTCGATTCGCGGAGAGAGAAGCTAAGCATGGCAAATGAAATGAAAAAAGTGGATGCGGTCATTGTCGGCTTTGGCTGGGCAGGCGCGATTATGGCGAAAGAGCTGACTGAAGCGGGCCTTAACGTACTGGCGCTGGAGCGCGGGCCGCATCGTGATACCTATCCCGATGGATCCTATCCGCAGTCCATTGATGAGCTGACCTATAACGTCCGCAAAAAGCTCTTCCAGGACCTCTCCAAAAGCACCGTGACGATTCGTCATGACGCTTCTCAGACGGCGGTACCTTATCGCCAGCTGGCGGCATTTTTGCCCGGCACCGGTACCGGTGGCGCAGGCCTGCACTGGTCAGGCGTCCATTTCCGTGTTGATCCCGTTGAACTGCGGATGCGCAGCCATTACGAAGAGCGCTACGGTAAGAACTTCATCCCGGAAGGCATGACGATTCAGGATTTTGGCGTCAGCTACGATGAACTGGAGCCGTTCTTCGACAAGGCGGAAAAAGTCTTTGGCACCTCAGGCAGCGCCTGGAGTATCAAAGGTAAAGTGGTCGGCAAAGATAAAGGCGGTAACCCGTTTGCGCCCGATCGCTCAGACAACTTCCCGCTGCCCGCGCAGAAGCGTACTTACTCGGCGCAGTTGTTTGCTCAGGCGGCAGAGTCTGTGGGTTATCATCCTTATGATCTGCCCTCCGCCAATACGTCAGGTCCGTACACTAATACCTATGGCGCGCAGATGGGGCCGTGCAACTTCTGCGGTTACTGCAGCGGCTACGCCTGCTACATGTATTCCAAAGCGTCGCCGAACGTTAATATCCTGCCCGCGCTGCGTCAGGAGCCGAAGTTTGAGCTGCGCAACAACTCCTATGTACTGCGGGTCAATCTCAGCGATGACAAAACGCGTGCCACCGGCGTGACCTATGTGGATGGACAGGGCCGTGAGCAGGTTCAGCCCGCAGATCTGGTCATCCTTTCCGCCTTCCAGTTCCACAATGTGCATCTGATGCTGCTGTCGGGCATTGGCAAACCGTACAATCCGATTACCAACGAAGGCACTGTGGGCCGTAACTTCGCCTATCAGAACCTCTCTACGCTCAAGGCGCTGTTTGATAAAAACACCACCACCAATCCGTTTATCGGTGCGGGTGGTGCAGGCGTCGCGGTGGATGATTTCAACGCGGATAACTTCGACCATGGGCCACTGGGCTTTGTCGGCGGTTCGCCATTCTGGGTCAACCAGGCGGGCACCAAACCGATCTCCGGCCTGCCAGTGCCAGCGGGTACGCCTAACTGGGGCAGCAAATGGAAAGCGGCGGTAGCGGATACCTACACGCATCACCTGTCGATGGATGCGCATGGCGCTCACCAGTCCTATCGCGCCAATTACCTCGATCTCGATCCTAACTACAAGGATGCCTATGGGCAGCCGCTGCTGCGCATGACCTTTGACTGGCAGGATAACGACATCAAAATGGCGCAGTTTATGGTCGGTAAGATGCGCAAGATTGCTGAAGCGATGAATCCGAAGATGATCATCGGCGGCGCGAAAAAGCCGGGTACCCATTTTGACTCCACGGTTTATCAGACCACCCATATCAGCGGCGGGGCGATCATGGGCGACGATCCCAAAACCAGTGCGGTTAACCGTTATCTGCAAAGCTGGGATGTGCCGAATGTATTTGTTCCAGGCGCATCCGCCTTCCCGCAGGGACTGGGTTACAACCCGACCGGCATGGTGGCGGCGCTGACTTACTGGTCAGCCAAAGCGATTCGCGAACACTACCTGAAAAACCCCGGCCCACTGGTGCAGGCATAAGGATATGGCGATGAAAAATAGCATTCTGGCTCTGATTCTTGGCTCCCTGACGTTTGCCGCACTGGCGGAGAGCAACCAGGACGATCTGGTTAAACGGGGTGAGTATCTGGCGCGTGCCGGTGACTGTGTTGCCTGCCACACCAGCAAAGGCGGCGCGGCGTTTGCCGGTGGTCTGCCGATGGCGACACCCATTGGCACCATCTACTCCACCAACATTACGCCCGATCGCGACACCGGCATTGGTGAATACAGCTATGACGACTTCCAGAAAGCGGTGCGTCACGGCGTAGCGAAAAACGGCGATACGCTCTATCCGGCGATGCCATATCCCTCCTACGCCGTGGTCAGCGATGAAGACATGAAGGCGCTTTACGCTTACTTCATGCATGGCGTTGCGGCGGTTAAGCAGCCAAATCGGGAGAGCGACATCCCCTGGCCGCTATCGATGCGCTGGCCGCTGGCGGTCTGGCGCGGGATTTTTGCGCCCGACGTGAAAGCATTCCAGCCTGCAGCAGAGGAAGATCCGGTGCTGGCACGCGGTCGCTATCTGGTTGAAGGACTGGGCCACTGCGGGGCCTGTCATACACCGCGTAGCATCACCATGCAGGAGAAGGCGCTGACTAACGAAGAGGGCAGCGACTATCTGGCGGGCAGCAGTGCTCCTATTGATGGCTGGACCGCCAGCAACCTGCGCGGCGATAACCGCGATGGGCTGGGGCGCTGGAGCGAAGACGATCTGCGTCAGTTCCTGCGTTATGGCCGCAACGATCAGACTGCCGCGTTCGGTGGCATGACCGATGTGGTGGAACACAGTCTGCAGCACCTGAGCGAGTCTGATATCACGGCAATTGCGCGCTATCTGAAGTCACTGGGTGCGAAAGATCCCCATCAGGCAGCGTTCAGCGTGGATGATGCCACGGCAAAAGCGCTGTGGCGTGGCGATGACAGCCAGACGGGTGCTGCAACCTACGTTGACAGCTGCGCGGCATGTCATAAAACCGATGGCAGTGGCTATAAACGCTTCTATCCAGCGCTGCGCGGTAATCCGGTCGTTCTGGCGGATGATCCCACCTCCCTGATCCATATCGTGCTGGTGGGCGGGCAGTTGCCTGGCGTCAATGGCGCGCCGTCGACCATTACCATGCCAGCATTTGGCTGGCGTCTGAACGATCAGCAGGTGGCGGACGTGGTTAACTTCGTGCGCAACAGCTGGGGCAACACGGCGTCAAAACAGGTCAGCGCGAAACAGGTCGCTGAGCTGCGTAAAGATGAGAAAGATCGGCTGGGCAGTGCGGATATCAGCGTACTGGAAGGTAAATAACCGGCAGTAACAGAGGCCGTCATCAACAGGATGACGGCCTTTTTTTAAATATTCTCCAGATCGATTCCGCGCGTTTTCGGCCCGTAAATCCCGACCGACAGCATCACCATCACCATGCTCAGCACGATAAAGGTAATCACGCCTGGCGTGCCGGCATACTGCAATATCACCCCAATCAGAATACTGCTGAAGACCGTAGAAAGGCGGCTGAAGGAGTAGCAGAAGCCGACTGCCCGCGCGCGGATATGGGTCGGGAAGATCTCGGTCTGATAGGCGTGGAAGCTGAAGGTCAGCCAGGCGTTGGACCAGGTGATCAGGAAGCCGCAGAGAATCAGCAGCACCGGCTGTGTCTGGAAGGCGAACAGCGTGCCGAACACCACCGTCATCAGCGACGACAGGACGATCTGCCACTTATTCTCCAGCTTGTCAGCGTAGCGGCTGCAGATCAGCGAACCGAGCGGATAGGCCAGCGTGATGAAGAAGGCATAAAGCAAACTGTGCGTCACCGTGGCACCGTTGCCTGACAGCAGCGAAGGCAGCCAGTTACCAAAGCCGAAAAAGCCGATCGCCTGGAAAAAGTTCATCACCACCAGCATCAGGGTGCGCTTGCGGTAAGCGGGTGACCATATCTCGCTGAAACGCCCTCGTTTTGGCAGCTGCCCTGCAGCGTCATCGGGCTGAACAGCGGGGCCAGCCGGAATACCACAGCGCTGCTCCATCGTGGACAATACCTGATGCGCCTCCTGATGACGGCCCTGCTGCGCCAGCCAGCGTGCCGACTCCGGCAGATTTCTGCGCACCAGCCAGATCACCAGTGAACAGACCGCGCCTGCGATCACTACCCAGCGCCAGCCTTCAAGACTGAGCAGCGTTTGCGGAATCAGCCACCAGGACATCAGCGCCACGGCGGGTACCGACAAAAACTGCACGAAAAAAGAGAAGGCAAAGGCGCGGCTGCGAAGATGGGTCGGCACCCACTCCGACAGATAGGTGTCAATGGTCACCAGCTCGACGCCCAGCCCGATCCCCACCAGGAATCGGAACAGAATAATCATCTCCGCACTCTGCTGGAACGCCATCAGCAGTGAAAACAGCCCATACCACAGCAGCGCACACATAAAGGTCAGACGGCGACCAAAGCGGTCAGCGTAGGGCGCCAGCAGGCTGGCACCGAAAAACAGGCCGAGAAAAGTGGCCGAGGCGAATGCCGCCTGATCGGAGAAGCCCAGCACGCCTGCCGCGCCGGTGTGAAATACGCCTGCGGATAGCAGGCCGGTGCTGATATAGCCGGTTTCAAACAGGTCATAAAGCTCAAAAAAACCGCCCAGCGCCAGCAGCGTAATAAAGCGCCACAAACCGGTGGAGGAGGGCAGCGCATCAACTCGTGCGGCTAAGCTGTTGCGGGCCGCCGATGAAGCGTGCAGTGGCGGCAGGCTGGTGGAGGTAGTGGTCATTTCAGCATGAACCTCAGGCAGTGTGGAGACGACTCGCAGCCGGTCAGATAAGGACTAACAGAGTTAACCGTTAGCAAGCGAAGAAATAGCAGAATAATCAATTCATCCGCCGTTGCCGAGCGGGGTATTGCTGACGATTTAGCAATGTACGTTGCAGGTTTTGCCATCTGTGGCGCACGTACTCCGGCAGCGACGACTGGAGCAGCATCTGCATGCCGCAAATACCGGTCTGTCTCTCAGCCCGGTCACGTGAGGGCAGGTCCGCATGGATGCAAATGGCGTCCTTGCGCTAGCATAGTCCCGCTTTGTGACACTTTCTTCACGGACGCGGAAAAAGCTGAGCTGAAGAAGCAGACCCAATTACGGAAAGATGAGGTTAACGTGAGTTTTTTTGACGAGCTGAAAGCATCGCTGGAAGAAGCTGTTGAGATCAAAAACGGCGTCCGGGTGCCTGGTCGTGTTACGCGCTATACGGTGGCCGATGTGAAGGCTATTCGGGCACTCAACCCATGCCCCGATATCCCCCAGCCGGAAAAGAGAGAAAGCGCCACCGATAATGCCTGCATCGGTGGCACTGAGACTTAAGGCAGTTTCGGCCAGACACCCGGCCCAATTGGCAGACCCAGCAGATACCACACCATCAGCAGCGCTATCCAGCTGATAAAGAACACCAGCGGATAGGGGAAAATCAGCACGTAATAGGTGCCGAGCTGCGCATCTTTCTGATAACGCTGCAAAAAGGCCAGGAACAGCGGCAGGAAGGGCGACATGGGTGCCAGCGGCAGTACGGCGGAGTCAGCGATGCGGAAAATCATCTGAGCGAAGGCGGGATGAAAGCCGAGCAGCATAAACATCGGCACAAAGACCGGCGCCAGAATTGACCAGATTGCTGAGCCGCTGGCGATAAACATACAGAGAAACGCCGACAGGAACATCAGGCCCAGAAAGGCGGGCGCGCCGCTGACGCCTGCGCTTTCCAGCACATCGGTCAGCCCGATTGCCATGAATTTTCCCATGTTGCTCCAGTTGAAGAACGCCACGAACTGCGACAGCGGAAACACCATCACAATAAAGCCCGCCATGCCCTTCATCGGATCGACCAGCAGCTGCGGGATATCATCCGGACGGCGGATCTGCCGTGTCACCACGCCGTAAGCAATCGCCACCACAAAGAAGAACAGAATGATGATGGGCACAATGCCCTGAATAAAAGGCGAAGGAATGATGGCGCCGGTGGTGGGATTGCGTAGCGGTGCATTTTCGGGCACCACCAGCAACGCCATCAGGGCGATAAACAGCAGCGCGGCGATCCCGGCGGCCCGCAAACCGCGGTTCTCCAGAGGGGTCAGTGCCGCCAGCTTCTCACCGTTGCCCTGCCACTTCGGCAGGCGCGGCTCGACGAATTTATCAGTGAGCAGCGCGCCCACTATCGTCAGCACAATCACCGAGGTCGCCATAAAGAACCAGTTGTCGATGACGCTGACATGCACCGTGTCGCTGACGGCTTTAGCCGCTTCGGTGCTGATGCCCGAGAGCAGCACATCGGTGGTGACAATCAGCAGATTGGCGGTAAAGCCAGAGGCGACGCCGGCAATGGCCGCCAGCAGGCCTGCAACCGGATGACGGCCCACTGCCAGGAAGATCAGCGCACCGAGTGGCGGCATCACCACCAGCGCAGCATCCGAGGAAATATGGCTGAAGAAGGCGATAAACAGCACCATATAGCTGGCGTAACGACGGCTGACGCGCGACGCCATCTTCACCATCAGTGACTGTAGCAGGCCGACTTTTTCCGCCAGACCGGCACCAATCACCAGCGCCAGAATCGATCCCAGCGGGGTGAAGCTGCTGAAGTTTTTGATGATATTGGGCAGGATCCACTGAATGCCTGCGACGCTCAGCAGGTTGTTCACCCGCACCATTTCACCGTTACTGGGGTTCTTTACCGCCAGATCCAGTGCGCTGATAATGGCGGTTGCCACCATCAGCACCACGATCAAATAAACAAACAGTAAGAACGGGTTGGGCACTTTATTGCCCACACGCTCGATCCAGCTGAAGAGCCTGCCGGGGCTTCGGTTCTCGGATGTTGCTTCCATGGTATGGGTTCTCGTCTTGTGTTTCCCCTATCGGCGCAGGCCCGGTCTGGCGTCGGTCATGGTATATGACCGACGGTGAGTTCAGAGTCGGCTCCGCTGAAGCAGGGATGTGTTTGCACTATTTTTATAGTGGTCCGTGTCAGAGACACGGCCGGTGGCTCATTCGGCCAGTTTTGTTGGTGTGATCCCCGCCGGGATCGGACAGATATAAGGCTGCGCGGCGCGCACCCGTTCAAACTCGGCCCGGCAGCCAGCCAGCGCCTGCGGATCCGTTAGCAGTGTTAACACCGTGGCCGCCATCACTTTGCCTGCCAGAAACATTCCCTTATGCCCGATAGTGGTGCGGCCCTGCGCCACCAGTTGCCAGGTGTGCAGCGGCGTGCCGAAGGTAAAACAGGGCGCAAAGCACTGTGCGGTCGGCGTCACCCAGCTGACATCGCCGACATCGGTGGAGCCATACAGCAGCTCACGCGTAACCGCATAGGGCGCGACCTCATCCATGAACAGCTTATTGCCCAGTTGCGCAGCCCAGGCATGACCGGCTTCGCCACCCGTACGGGCGGCATTGAGCCGGGCGTTGCGCAGATCGTCATCGGTCAGAGTGGCACGCAGTTCCGCCGCAAACGCGCGCTCTTCGTCGCTGTAGTCGGGCAAACCAAACTGATGCAAATAGCGCTCCATGACCGCTTCAAGTGCACGATTAGGCACGTAGTCTGAACAGGCTTTGTCAAAACGCACGGTCAGCGTGGTGTCGGTCATCAGTGCAGCGCCCCTGGCGATGTTAATCACCCGTTCGTAGATCGCCTGCGCCTGCGGCAGTTCCGGGGCGCGAATCAGGTAAAGCACCTCTGCATCGGCCTGCACCACATTCGGTGAAACGCCACCGCTATTGGTGATGGCGTAGTGCAGACGCGCTTCCTGCACGATATGCTCGCGCAGAAAGTTGGCACCGGTATTCATCAGCGTGACGGCATCCAGCGCGCTGCGGCCCAGGTGGGGAGAGTTGGCCGCGTGCGCCGCGATGCCTTTAAAGCTGAACGCCGCCTGGATATTGGCGAGCGTGCGCAAATTGAACATGCCGCTGAAGCCTTCAGGATGCCAGGTCACCGCGGCATCAACGTCGTCAAACAGCCCTTCGCGCACCATAAAAGTTTTGCCCGATCCGCCTTCTTCGCCAGGGCAACCGTAAAAGCGAATCGTGCCGCCCGTGTGATGCTGTTCCATCCAGGCTTTTACGGCGCACACCGCGGCTACACCTGCTGTACCGAGCAGGTTGTGGCCGCAGCCGTGTCCGTTGCCGTTAGCCTCCAGCGGCTGCGGCCGTGCACAGCCCGACTGCTGGCTCAGACCAGCCAGCGCATCGAACTCGCCGAGGATAGCGAGCACCGGCTTGCCGCTGCCCACGCTGGCGATAAAGGCGGTGTCAATGCCACCCACACCGCGTTTCACAGTGAATCCTTCTTTTTCCAGCGCGTCAGCCAGCAGAGCAGAGGATCGGGTCTCGGCAAAACGGGTTTCCGGCGTGTCCCAGATAGCGTCACTGAGCGTGCTGAAGCGGAGCTGATGGCGATCGATATACCCGGCAATAAATGCTTCAATCATCGTGATCCTCCGAACTGTGCCTGATTCAGCGCCAGCGTTGCCAGCAACGTGATGGCGTCTGGCATGACCCGCTCATCAAAGTCGAATTTCGCATTGTGGTGACCCGCCGCCAGTTCACAGCCAAAAATGACGTAAGAGGCCTGGCCGCCACGCTGCTTTACGCGCTCCATCATGTAAGTGGCATCTTCCGAACCTGCCGCCTGCGCTTTACGATCGACCACAGAGTCGAATATGCCGAGTGCATCTGCCTGCTGATGGATAAAATCGACCCACGGCTGCGTCGGGGTACAGCTGCGTGCAGCACCCATTAATGAAACCTGCTGCTCAACGCCATACATCGCGGCTGCACCGGCAATCACCCGCAGCGCCTGCTGATAAATATCGTCATTAACCTGATTAGTGACGCCACGGGTTTCGACTTTCAGCAGGGCGCAGTCGGCCACCACATTGCGGCCGGTTCCTGCCTGCAGTACGCCAACGTTAACCCGCGCCACGCCGCCGCTGTGCTGGGTTAAGCCATGCAGCGCCAGCGTCGCCTGTGCGGCAGCCAGCAGGGCGTTGCGGCCCTCTTCCGGGCGACCGCCCGCATGGGCACCGACGCCGGTGAAGTGAACATCCAGCTTGGTAGTAGCGAGGAAGCTGTCGCTGCCGCATACCACTTCGCCTGCCGGCACGCCGGTACCGATGTGAATCGCAGTAAAACGATCAACGTCATCGACTGCGCCTGCCGCGACCATCGCTTTGGCACCGCGCACACCCTCTTCGGCGGGCTGGAAGATCAGTTTAATTGTGCCGCTGAGTTCATCTTTCATTGCCATCAGCACGGAAGCGAGGCCCAGACCAATGGTGGTATGACCGTCATGGGCGCAGGCGTGCATCATGCCGGCGTTGCAGGAGGCGAAACCTTCACGCTGTGGCAGATGATCGTCGGCCTGGCTTTCATTGAGATCCAGTGCATCCATATCGACGCGAAAGCCCATCACCGGACCGGGGCGACCGGTCTCAAGTGTCGCCACAATGCCGCAGAATCCGCCGGAGAAGTGGCTGATCCACTGCGGTAGCGCGCCCTGCTGTAACGCGCGCGCCTCCTGCTGCTTCAGTACGGCTTCGTCAGGTAAGCCCATCCGCGCATCGGCGTCGATCACTTCACGACCCAGCTTCAGTTGATAACCGAGCTTATGCAGTTCTTCTGCGACTAACGTCGCGGTGCGGAACTCCAGCCAGCCCGATTCGGCGTAGTGATGGAAGTCGCGACGCCACTGTTGCAGCTTTGGCAGCAGGGCGCAGACGTGCTCTGAAAGGGGTCTCATCGGCTCTCTCCTCGTTGTTGATTTTTTATGCACTGCATCGAATCTACACAATGGAGTTGGGCGGCATAAGATGCGAATATCTTGTGACTGATAAACAACGGTTATCGCAAAACTATGTCTGCTAATCTCAAACTTCATCAGCTGCGCGCTTTCACTGACGTGGCTCGACAGGGCAGTATCCGGGCCGCAAGCCGACTTTCCGGGCTGTCGCAACCGGCGTTAACCAAAGCGATTCAGGAGCTGGAGCGCGAGTTGGGGGCAAAGCTGTTTATCCGCCGTCAGCAGGGTGTCGTGCTGACCGATATCGGTGATAACTTTTTTCGTCATGCCAGCCTGGTACTGGCAGAGCTGCGGGTCGCCGAAGAGGATATCCAGCAGCGATTGGGGCTGGGCGGCGGTCAGGTGAATATTGGCGTGGGTGGCAGCGTGGCGCGCACCATTATGCCGCAGGTGATAAACCAGTTTCATCGCGAATACCCGCTCGTGAAGGTGCGCATTGTTGAAGGCCAGCTGGTCTCAATGGTGCATGAGCTGCGTCAGGGGGCGCTTGATTTCACTATCAATACGTATGACCAGAGCCATCTCGATCAGGAGCTGATGTATGAGCGGGTAATGGAACGCGAGTACAAAGTGGTGGTGCGCAAAGGCCATCCGCTGGAGAAAGCACGTTCTCTGGCAGAATTACAGCAGGCAGACTGGACGATGCCAACCCCGAAAGGCAGTTACTATCGCTTGCTGCACGATCTGTTTGGCGAGCGCGGCATGGCACCTAAAATCGTGGTGACCTGTGAAACCTTTATGGCCTGCACCAGCCCGGTGGCACAAAGTGATTTCATCAGTATTCTGTCAGTCGACGTGATTGACGATCCCATTCTGGGCCGTTCGCTGGTGGCACTGTCGCTCGACGACCCTTTGCCGAAAGCGATCTTCTATCTGATTCAGCGCAAAGACACGACGCTGACCCCAATGAGCAGTTATATGGCACAACTCTTTCGCCGTTATTGTCAGTAAAATCAGTACGTAAAGTCGATCGTCTACACTGTTAAGGTACTGAAAAAATCCAACCGACAAATAGAGGTTACGATGCAAGTTAGTCCTTATCTGTTTCTCTATGGCCGTTGTGAAGAGGCTATCGACTTTTACCTGCAGGCAACCGGTGGAGAGTTACTCTCTAAAATGAAATTCGGTGACATGCCGGATCAGGGTGAGCAGGTTGGCGATGAGTCCGCAGCGCCACAGCCGCCAGAAAAGATCATGCATGCGCAATTACGCATTGGTGACGGTGAGCTGATGCTCAGCGATGGCAATACCGAACAGCCGCCAGCGTCAGAACATGCGGGTTACGCGGTCAGCCTTTCTACCCATGATGTTGAAAAGGGCAAAGCCTGGTTTGAGAAATTATCGGCAGGCGGCAAAGTGACGACGCCGTGGCAGGAGACGTTCTGGTCGAACGGATTCGCGATGTTCATTGATAAATTCAACATTCCATGGCGCATCAATGTTGAGAAGCCGCAGAATTAAATGCGGGGCAGATGCAGCGCTTATCTGACTGGCCTGCATCTGAAAAGCTGACGCTGGTCCATTATGTCCTGGGCCAGCTCACCGACTAAACGGGCGGTTGTTGCAACCGCCCGCTGTTATCAGAAGTTATAACCCGCCACCAGGTAGTAACCCCAGCCGGTCGATTTCACTTCAAACGGACCCTTGCCGAAGTTCAGCTCCTGGCCATCCGCCCACTGTCCGCCGTTGTGGAAGTAACGCGCCACCGCAGAGAAGTGCCAGTGATCGTAACCTAGGGACAGAATGTGGCTGGAGGCAATAGAGTTGCTGGTGCGTGATGAGCCGCCTTTCTCATTGAGATCGGAACCCCAGTCGAAGTTAGTGAAGCCCACATAGCCCAGATTACCGCCCCACAGCGTGGTGATTGGCACGAAGTATTTCACCTTAAAGCGATAGCCGTCCCAGCTGTTTTCGTTCGCCGCGCCGTAGTTTTCCCACTGATATTTGGCATAGACGTTCAGCGACAGGCCAACATCGCTATGGGTATCGATATCGGTGCCCAGACCCATATACCAGGTGTTCTGGCGGTTATCGCTGTTGCGGCCCATGTCGTAAATGTAGTTGTTGGCGAAATACCACTCTTTGAACGGGCCAAAGGCCAGGCTGGTGCCGGTCAGTTTGTCGATAGAGAAGCGTGGTTCAATCTCCATAAACATCGGTGAACCGTGGTCGAACACGCCGTTGGCATTGCTGTTACCCACGCCGAAGAAGTTAGGCACGTCGAGATAGCCGTAGAAATCAAACCAGTCTTTCTTCGCAAACGCTTCATATTCCAGATAAACGTCGTTGTTAAACTGCGGTCCGAAACGCGTGTGGTAGCTGCCTACCACGTTTACGCTCTGATGCCACCAGTCGGAGACATACTGCGGATCGCTTTCCGCTGCCTGCGCAGCACCACTCAATGAACATGCCAGCACGGCACCTGCTATCAACGTTTTATATTTCATTATTATCAGCCACATGCTTTTGACCGCCGCACAGCAGACGCAGTCAGAGAAAAATCGGTCCCTTGATGGGAATGAGGGTTTCACAGCAAATAACAGCCAGTTCTTCAGCCCGCGTAGCGTGCCTGTAACAGATCGATAGAAAATAGATTTTGCTCACGTTTGTCAAAAAGTGTTGCATTACAATTCAGCTAAAATGTGATGAACTTCACAATAACGGCGTGGATCGAACGGAACCAGGCAACCGTTTACGTTGTCTGGTTCGTGATCAAACAGCGGGAATCAGGGAAGTGTAACGCGAACCTGCAAACCACAAATTGCACCCTTTGGCGAGAGGCAATTGGAAAGGGCGACGTGAATCTGATGCTTTTGAGCGACGTTGCGTACAATGGACAATCCCAGCCCGCTACCCTGGGCTTTAACGTCAGGCGAACGGGTGAAGCGATCAAATGCGCGCTCGATAAAGGATTCCGGCATGCCCGGCCCGTTATCCACAATATCGACCACTGTCTTTCCGGCAACCCGATGCAGCAGCACATCGACCAGACTGCCTTCCGGCGTGTGTAGCATGGCGTTACCAATCAGATTATCGAACAGGCTGCGCAGCTCGGAACGGCTGGCCTGCAGACGGTACTGCGTGGAGCCATTAAAGCCGATATCGATGCCGCGCTTATCCGCCACGACCATCAGCTGCTCAATGCTCTCTTTCAGCAGATCTTCCAGTTCGATATGCTCAACGCTGGCGACCACGCTCTGGTCATCCTGGCGTGAGACATTGAGTAATTGCGTGACCAGGTGACGGGTACGTGTCACGCCCGCTTCCAGCTGGCTGAACTGCCGGCTCGCTTCGCCTGGCTGAATATGCTGACGCAGGTTTTCCAGCTGTAACGTCACGGCCGTTACCGGCGTGCGCAGTTCATGAGCGGCATCTTCCAGGAACTGACGCTGTGACGACCAGGCCTCACGCAGTTTACTCAGCAGCGAGTTATAGGCGGCCACCAGCGGCAGGATCTCATCCGGCAAGCCTTCGGGTGAGACGTTGTGCGGATGATGGGTCTCCTGCGCCGCAATCTGACGCGAAGCGACCTGCAGATCACGGGTGATCTTGCGTACGACCAGCCAGATCACCAGCAGCGACAGCGGCATCATCAGGATCATCGGAATGATCGCCGACAGCGCCCGCTTGACCATCAATGCCTTCATGTAGCTGAGGTTGTGCATCACCTGAATGGTTTTAATCTCACTGCCAGGCAAGCCGGGCCGGGTATAGATGCGCCATTCACAGTCGTCGCACTGACCGATATGGACGTCGCGATAGCCACGCTGGTTTTGCAGCGGGGCCTGCAGCTCTGGCCATGAGCTGGCGCGCAACTGACCCTGATCGTCCCATAGCTGCACCACAAAGGCGCTTTTCGCCTTGTCAGGCGCAATAAGCATCGGCATCAGGGCGGGCATCTGTTTATTGGTGGACCAGGCATCCGCGATTTTGGCCAGCTGATCGTCCTTCATGGTGCCGACCATATCGCCGTAGCAGCTGAAGAAATACCAGGTGACGCCACCGATCATCAGCAGATGAATAATCAGCAGCGTAGAGAGTAATTTGTTGCGCAGTGAGCGCATAAAGCGAAAAGGTTTCATATTGCCGGCACCCGCCAGCCCAGACCGCGCACGTTGCGGATCACGTCGTTATCCAGCTTGCGGCGCATCCCGTGGATCAACACATCCACCGCGTTGCTGCTGACTTCATCGCCCCAGCCATAGATACGGTTTTCCAGCTGTTCGCGTGACAGAATAGCGCCCGGCCGCTCCAGCAGGGCGTAGAGCAGGGCATATTCGCGCGCCGTAAGCTGCTCACGCTGGCCTTTGTAGAGTACTTCGCGGGTCATCATATCCAGCTGTACATCGCCGCTACCCAGCACCGAGTCGGCTGCGCCGTGGCTGCGTCGGGTAATGGCGCGCATCCGGGCCATGACTTCCTGTAAATCGAACGGTTTAAGCAGATAGTCGTCAGCGCCGCTGTCGAGTCCCTGAATCCGCTGCGCCACCGTGTCGCGTGCAGTAAGAATGAGTACTGGCGTCGCGTCGCCGCGCCCACGCGCCCGGCGCAGGACCTGCAGGCCATCATCCCGTGGTAAGCCGAGATCGAGCAGCACGCAGCTGTAGCCGCCTTCGCTCCAGGCGTTCTGGGCATAGACGCCATCGCGCACCCAATCCACCGACCAGCCCGCGCCCTGCAGTGCCTGCTGCAGGTTAGCGCCGATCATTTCATCATCTTCAACCAGTAACACGCGCATGGCTGATCTCCTTCATAAAGATAAGAGAGAGTTTACTCACTAATTGTTAGGCCAGAATTATCCTTCCGCCGTCATACTTCGCACTGTGGCGGCGTTGGCTGCTTTTGCTCACCCCAGTCACTGACTGATGTCAGCTCCCGGGGATTCGCGCATTTGCCGCCTTGCCACAGCACGAATTATTTTGGCGGACCGCTGTTCTCTTACTTCGCACTGTAGCGGCACTGGCTGCTTTTGCTCACCCCAGTCACTGACTGATGTCAGCTCCCGGGGATTCGCGCATTTGCCGCCTTGCCACAGCACGAATTATTTTGGCGGACCGCTGTTGTCTTACTTCGCACTGTGGCGGCACTGGCTGCTTTTGCTCACCCCAGTCACTGACTGATGTCAGCTCCCGGGGATTCGCGCATTTGCCGCCTTGCCACAGCACGAATTATTTTGGCGGACCGTTGTTGTCATACTTCGCACTGAAGCGGCACTGGCTGCTTTTGTTCACCCCAGTCACTGACTGATGTCAGCTCTCAGGGACTCGCGCTTGCCTCAGCACAAATTATTTTGGCAGTCTGCCGGCCTTAACGTTTTGCTGGAGTCGCGTCTGGCCGCGCAATGCGGCACCCGTTTCCGTCCTTGCTAATTCTGCGCTAATTTTCTGCTAATTAAGGGATAAATTTAAACAAGTAAAGTGGTTCCACTGCACATCAGAATCGACAGGAGGAACCATGAATCAGCGCGAGTTTATTCGGAGTTTGCTGGACTGGATTGAGAATAACTTAGGACACGATCTGCACCTGGATGAAGTGGCGCGCCGCTCAGGCTATTCGCGCTGGCATCTGCAACGCCTGTTTCGACAGCATACTGGTTTTTCACTGGCAGAATATATCCGTCAGCGCCGCCTGACCGAGTCTGCGCTCACGTTGCTGAGCAGCAACGAAGCGATACTGCAGGTGGCGATGAACTACGGCTTCGATACCCAGCAGGCCTACACCCGCACCTTTAAAAACTATTTCATGATGACGCCGGGCCAGTTGCGCCGTCAGCGTCGCGTTGAGCCGGATCGGCTGCTGTTCCCCCTGGCGATGGCCAGCTGATGCCTGATAAGATCTTCCCGTCACAGCCAGCAGACGGGAAGGTCGGCCCGCGCTCTGCGCTATTCTCCTCCTGCCTCTGCCTCGCTTTTTTCCCCGCCCGCCACAGCGTCCCAGCCTGAACGTGTTAGTTTGTTGCCAGCATCCCTTTATTTTCGGAGTCGGGAAACATGGAAAACGGCGCGAATTTAACCGCCATGCTGGTATTTGCTCGGGTAGTAGAATTACAGAGTTTCAGTGAAGCGGCACGCGCACTGGGCTGGTCCAAATCCCATGTCAGTCGGGAGATCGCCCGGCTGGAGTTGCGGCTCGGTATCCGGTTATTGCAGCGCACTACCCGGCGGCTGGCACTCACCGAGATGGGCCAGGCATACTATCCCTACTGTGTGCGTATGCTGGCAGAAGTCCAGCGTGCCGAAGCCTTTGTGCAGCAGTTGCATCAGCAGCCCGCCGGCCATATCCGACTTCAGGCACCCGTCACCTTCGGCTGCCAGTGTGTCGTTCCTGTTCTGAACCGTTTTCTGCGTCGTCATCTGCATATCAACGTTGATCTCGATCTGACCGATCGCAATCATGATCGGCTGGACGATCAGACGGATCTGGCGATTGTGATCCGATCCCGATCCCGATCCCGATCGCCGCAGCAGGGCAATTTCCGGGTATTGAGCGATATCGACTGGGGACTCTATGCCGCGCCCGCTTACCTGGCGCAGCGGCCCGCCATCACCCACCCCGAAATGCTGCCGCGCCACGACCTGCTGATGTTCCATGGTCCGGCACACACCGCCGCGCTGCCGTTCCGCCGGGATAAACAGCGACTGGCGCTGGACGTGCGCAGTCGTTTTCGCGCCAACAACAGCATGGCGCTGCTTAATGCCGCGCTGGCGGGCAGTGGCATCGCGTATTTGCCTTCCTACATGGCGCAGGAGGCGATGGCGCGTGGGGATATCCAGCAGCTGCTGCCGGAGTGGCAGATGGATCGCCTGCAAAGCTATCTCCTGCTTCACGACCATCCCGACCCGGTGTCACCGGTGACGCTACTGTGTGATGCACTGGTCGAGGCGCTAAATCCAGGCTGATTGTTGCCTGCTGACAACAATCAGCGCCACAGAGTAACTATTCCGCCACGACTGTTGTTGCTGCGCGACTCCGGTTAGCCTGTATCCCTGATCATTCAACGGATATCACCATGCAACAGTTACCCGAAACGGCAGAGTTTCAACACTGGAAACGGAATTTAGCAGTCTGCGTCGCTGGCTCTTTTACCACTATCGTGGCGATGACGCTGCTGCTGCCGTTTCTGCCGCTCTATATTCAGCAACTGGGTGTTGAGCAGCCTGCGGCTATTGCCCGCTGGTCCGGCCTGGCCTATGGCGCAACCTTTTTCAGCGCCGCGCTGACGGCACCGCTGTGGGGCCGGCTGGCTGATCGTTATGGTCGTAAACTGATGCTGATTCGGGCCAGTCTCGGAATGGCGATTGCGATGTCGCTGATTGGCATGGCGACGGCGCCGTGGCAACTGGTGGCGCTGCGCCTGCTGGCGGGGCTGCTGGGCGGCTACGCGTCGGGATCGACCATTCTGGTGGCAGCGCAAACGCCAAAAGCGCAGACCGGCTGGGCGCTGGGCATCCTCTCCTCGGGCATTATGGCGGGCAATGTGGTCGGGCCGCTGCTGGGGGGCGTCTTGCCGCCGCTGATCGGCATCCGTCAGACTTTCTGGCTGACGGGCGCGGTGATTTTTCTCGCTTTCCTCGCCACCACCTTTTTACTCAGAGAGTTGCCGCGTGCTGCGGCGACGTCGCGCGGCAATCCGCAACAGCTGCCTGCAGAGCAGCCGGTTAATCACAATCTGGTGCGGCTGATGTGGCTCTCCGGCATGTTGCTGATTTTCGCCAGCATGTCGATTGAGCCGATTATCACGCTCTACGTGGGCGAGTTTGTGCGGGGTGACCATCAGGTCACAGTAGTAGCCGGACTGGTGATGTCTGCTGCGGCGCTGGGCACGATCCTGGCGGCACCCCGACTGGGTCGTCTGGCCGATCGGGTGGGACACTGGCGGGTACTGACCGGCGGTCTGGTAATAAGCGGACTGCTGCTGATTCCACAGGCATTTATCACGGCAGCCTGGCAACTGGTGTTATTACGTTTTCTGATGGGGATGGCCCTGGGCGGATTGATGCCGTGCATCACGGCAATTATTCGCCATAATGTGCCAGCCTCACAGGTGGGGCGAATGCTGGGGTATTCGACCTCGGCGCAATATATCGGCCAGGTGAGCGGCCCGCTGTTTGGTGGACTCATCGGCGGCGCGTTTGGGATGCGACCCGTGTTTCTGGCAACCTGCGGAGTAATGTTATTTTGCGCGTGGCTTAACTGGCGCGGAATGCAGAAATAGCGCGATCAAAAAAGGCGGACCGGAGTCCGCCTTTTGTTATTCACTTTCCAGTGAATTACTTCTGATCAGGTAATGCGTAGGCAATCACATAGTCACCCAGCCTGGTACCAAACGAGCCATGACCACCTGCCGCGATGACAACATACTGCTTGCCATTCACTTCATAGGTCATCGGCGTCGCCTGACCGCCTGCTGGCAGACGTGCTTCCCAGAGCAGTTCGCCGGTATCGGTGCTGAAAGCACGCAGGTAGTTATCTGCGGTCGCTCCAATGAAGAATACCTTGCCCGCGGTGGTGACAGGACCACCCAGCATTGGCATACCCATTTTGAACGGCAGCGGAACCGGTGCGCTGTCGCGAACGGTACCGATACGCTGTTTCCAGACCACATTGTTGGTCTTCAGATCCACCGCGGAGACATAACCCCAGGCAGGCTGTTTACAAGGCAGACCAAACGGTGACAGGAACGGGTTCAGCTCGACGCCATACGGCACGCCATACTGTGGCTGAATACCGGTTTCCGTACCTGAACCACCCTCAGCACCTTTCGGCGGCTCAATCGGGTTGCCCGGGCCACGTGGAACCAGCTTAGAGACAAACGGCAGCGCCATTGGGTTAGCAATCGCGATCTGACGATTAGGATCAACTGCGATACCGCCCCATTCGAACATACCGAGGTTACCCGGGAAGACCAGCGTGCCCTGCTCAGATGGCGGCGTGAACGGACCTTCATAGCGCAGACGCTTGAAGATCACGCGGCACACCAGCTGGTCGAACATCGTCGCGCCCCACATGTCCTTATCCGTCAGGTTCTGTTTCGGACGGAAGGTCAGCTCAGAGTAGGGCTGAGTGGCAGCAACGTGGTCGCCTTTAGCGGCACCCTGTGGCACTGGCGTTTCTGGCGCGGGTACTACTGGCTTGCCGGTGCGACGATCCAGCACAAAGATATTGCCGGTTTTGGCTGGCGCGTAAACAACCGGTACGGTGTTGCCATCTTTATCGGTGATATCAGCCAGTGTCGGCTGAGACGGCAGATCCATATCCCACAGGTCGTGATGCACGGTCTGATAAGACCAGACCAGCTTACCGGTCGTGGCATTCAGGGCCAGTACGCTGCTCGCATAACGTTCCTGCTCTGGCGTGCGGTTACCGCCCCAGATATCCGGCGTGGTTACACCCATTGGCAGGTAAACAGTATCCAGTTTCGGATCGTAAACTGCCGGGGCCCATGAGTTCGGAGAGTTCATGGTGAAGGTGTGTTCATCAGCCGGAATAGCATTCGGGTCTTTCGCGCCTGGATCAAATACCCACAGCAGTTTGCCGGTATTCACATCAAAGCCACGAATCACGCCTGATGGCTCGCGAGTCGAGAAGTTATCGGTAACCGCACCCGCCATCACGATGGTGGTATTGGTAATCACCGGCGGAGAAGTTGGCTCGTACATACCCGCTGTGGTGACAGGCTGTTTATGCTGGAGATCCAGCTCGCCGTTGACACCAAAGGACGGGCAGCGTTCGCCAGTCTCTGCGTCCAGCGCAAACAGACGGCCATCGTTCACAGGCAGATAAATACGACGTGAGCAGATAGCAGGCTGAGTGTTCGCTGCATCGGCTGCTGCGGGCACTTCGTGGTACGAGACACCGCGACAGGTCACGTGCTGGAAGGTCGGGTTCACCTTCATGCCCGGATCGAACTTCCACTTCTGCTTACCGGTTGCCGCATCCAGCGCAAACAGAATCTGGTGTGGCGAACAGAGATAAAGCGTGTCGCGGATTTTAATCGGGGTCACTTCGTCGGTGATTTCACCGGGATCGTTAGGGGTTTTCATGTCGCCTGTCTGGAACTGCCAGGCAACCTGCAACTCTTTCACGTTCTGGTGATTAATCTGCTTCAGCGGCGAGAAACGGGTTCCCTGCTGATCGCGCGCATACGCGGGCCAGTCAGCATCCGGGATGTTGCTCAGCGGCGTAGCCTGCGGAGCGTTGTCAGCGGTTTCTGGTACAGACCCGTTGATAACCTGCGGATCGTTGAATACCGCATAAGCCAGCACGATGGCACTGGCAATCAGCGCGACAGCCATCGAACCCAGTGCCGCTTTGCTGCCGGCATTGAAGCTGCGATAAACAAACGGCAGGATCAGCCAGACACCGAAGATCACCAGCACATCAGTGCGTGGTGCCAGTGCCCAGAAGTCGGTACCCACTTCCCACACGCCCCAAATCAGGGTGCTGATCAGCAGCAGCGCATAAAGAACCAGCGCGGTGCTTTTGCGACGGGAAAGCAGATAAGCGGTGATAAGCATGATCACACCGCCGAAAACGTAATACCAGGAACCACCAATGGCGGCTAACCAGCCACCGCCAATCAGCATAAACGCGCCCGTCAGCACTGCGAACAGTACTGTCAGGAAACGAATTACGCCAAAAGATGAGGAGTTTTTCCCCATAATATCGACCTCGTTTCGTTGCCATAAAACACACGAAAACAACCAGATAGGCTGTTTCCAGTTATCAAGTACAAATGATTAAAGGTGTTCTTGAGTATCTCTTCCGATAAGACAGACGGTCCCTTTGTGTTAAATGTTATAGCAAAATTAGATCGAGGTTTGATTTTTTTAGCTTAAAGCGCTTAACAATTGGAGTAATACGACATTTTATGAGGGATTAAAGGACGTTAAGCGCACCGCCATGTGCCCTTAACGCCGGAAGGCAGGATTTATGAATCAGCCGCTAATAAGATCGCCATCCGAGCGTTGCTGTTGCCAGCCGCTGATGTTTATCTCAGTAAACTGTTCAGCGGTTAAAGGCGGCGTATGACATCGCACGATGACCTCTGCACCTTTTTCACGGAATGTCGCCATAAAAAAGGGAAAGGTAAATTTTTCGTAATTATCACTGAAGAACGATTCAGTTAAAACAATACCTGAAAAAGGAAAGGATTCAAGTAGTCGCCAGTCTGCTCCCGGCGGTGCAAAATCATAAAGCCAGAAATCAAATTTCGTTGTTAATTCAAGCAGTGACGCACTGTTCGCAGCTAAGCTGGAATAATTTATTCCAATCCGGACGCGCTCATTTTGTAAATGTGCATAGGCGTCCGGAATCGCGATCATTTCCTGCAAACGAATATCGCCAACCGGAACAATCATTAATGCTTCTTCACTTGCAATTTTGTTGTGCAATGAAACAATGTTGTTTGTATTAAGTATATTTCCGCGGTCCTGGTTTTGCTCAAGATAAGGCACGCTATAGCAAATGCCTGTGACATTACGCTTAACGTGATGAATAGGTTCAGTAACATAAGGGTTATATAAACTGTTTTTCATTATCTCTACGAAATGCAATAAAAAGGATTTATTGATAATTAAGCATATAAAAAATCGCATTTTTTTAAACGCGTGAATAAATATAGATCAACTGCATAATCCAAATCACCCTTTTGTTGGATTAGAAAGTAAATATACCTATTAACAGTGAGATGATAATTCCTTTGGTATCTGATGATGTGCTGGAATATATTCAATGGTCGGTATCAATAGGTTGTTAATAATCAGGATGGGGCTGACACACCGTTACTGCAAAGTAATGCAGCGTATTGCGCAGTAAGACAGGGCTGGAGCCGCAGGCCCTGCGCTCTCATCCGGGTCTGTTAACCTTGTATCGTCAACATTTACACCAATAACACCGCGCAACGACGCGGGTTTTCTCACCTGATTTGGGATAAGACATGGGATTTATGGCATCCGCAGCGGAAGAGTCGCTGTGGCGACATCGGACTTTTGTCGCCTTCTGGCTGGCGCGCACCTGCTCATCATTTGGTTTTCAGATGTTCTCGGTGGCGATCAGCTGGCAAATCTATGCGCTGACCAACAGCGCAATGGCGTTAGGGATGATTGGCCTGATGCAGTTTCTGCCGTCGGTGTTGCTGGCGCTGCCAGCGGGTCATCTGGCGGATCAGTATGACCGGCGGCGCATCGTCCTGTTCGGCCAACTGGTGGAATTTGTCGCACTGCTGGCATTAGTGGTGCTTACCTTATTTCATACTGCCGATAAGACCGCGCTTTGGGGGCTGGTGTTTATGATTGCCGTGGCAAAAGCGCTGGAGTGGCCGGCGATGTCTTCGATGTTGCCCTCACTGGTGCCTCCTTCGATTCTGGCACGTGCTATGGCGATGAATTCAGTTGGCGGGCAGGCGGCTGTGATTGTCGGGCCAACGCTTGGCGGGCTGCTTTATGTTGCTGGCCCGCATGTGGTGTATGGCGTTTCCGGACTCTTTTATCTGATTTCGCTGACGCTGGTGAGTCTGCTGCGCTATGAGCGCCCGGTGCAGGCCCGTTTGCCAATGAATTTAAAGAATCTGTTTGCCGGTATTCACTTTATCCGTGACCGTAAAGATGTGCTTGGGGTGATTTCACTCGATCTGTTCGCGGTGTTACTGGGCGGCGCGACGGCGCTGCTGCCGATTTTTGCCAAAGATATTCTGCACACCGGGCCCTGGGGGCTGGGGATGTTGCGCGGTGCGCCATCGGTGGGGGCGTTGCTGGTGGGTATCTGGCTGAGCCGTCATAAACTGGAAAAACATGTCGGGATGATTATGTTTGGCTCAGTAGCAGGCTTTGGCGTTGCGACCCTGCTATTCGCGCTTTCCACGCAACTCTGGCTGTCACTGCTGGCGCTTTGCGCCCTCGGCGGCTTTGATATGGTGAGTATGGTGATTCGCGGTGCGCTGGTGCAGCTGGATACGCCGGATACCATGCGCGGGCGGGTGAATGCGGTTAACGCGATATTTATTAATACCTCGAATCAGCTGGGTGAGTTTGAGTCGGGGTTGCTGGCCGCCTGGGTGGGCGCAGCACCTGCGGCAGCAATTGGCGGCATCGGTACGCTGATTGTGGTGGCGTTGTGGATGAAGTTGTTTCCGCATCTGCGGCGGCGTCAGAAGCTTGAGAATGAGGTGGATCCGGTTCAGGACTAGCGTTGTAGCGGGTTGGGTTGGCTGAGGAGATGTGTGCGGTTATGGTCTGCGGTGCACGCTCGGGGAACATACGCCTTTCGCAAAGACGCAAAAGCGCCATTCCTGGCAGGCTCAGCGCGGGCGATTACGCACCTCATCCCTGAGGTGCGCCCGTTGCCGGGCCAACGCGTTGCGTTGTTCAAAAACGCTCCCTGCGTTTTTATCCGGGCGGCGCGATGCTTTTTCTACAGGCGTATGCTCCCATCGCTTTGAGTCTGATCGTTGCCTCAGGCTGTGGAGCAGGTGGGTGAGGATGATTGGGTTAGTTGAGGAAATTTGTGCGGTTGGTGAATTGACTGAGGCGTATATCCTCATCGCCTGGATTTCTTTTGCGACCTGAACCGGTCTGCACCCTTTGAAAGTTCCTTAATGCTTTGCTGATACGAACCGCTCATTTCCGGCATTTTTACCTGTTCCGCCTTTAGTGAGGCCGCGCAGCAACGGTGATTAAAAAATGGCCTTTCCAAATCCCAGTTCTTGATCCTGGGATAGGAGTGAATGACAAATCAGGGCCAACTAAGTTGTTGGAGGAATGATGGCCAGCGTGATAACGAAGTTATCACTGCGATTATGGACAGGCACCCTTGCGGGCGGGATAGTTCTGCAGGGAGTGCTTTCGCGTGCTTCTGCAGCTTCACGGCGTTTGAGGCATCAAAATCCTGAATTATGGTCAAAGCTTTATATACTTGATTTTGAAATGCTTTACTTCCTCTTTGAAGAACCTTTACCTAACTACATTGAGCTTGGTGAGACTCTTCGTAAAAATCCTTCGAAAACGGAGCAATTTCTGGGTGCAATCGAAAATCTTTAGACTCATAAGAAAAGTCATTTCTGAGCTATCAGGTGCGATTATTATCAGCGCCGTAGTGATAGGGATTTTTATCGCAATATTTGCGAATGAAGGAATTATGCGCGTTATCGCCCCCTTACTCGTCTTTATCGCTGGCCTGATTTTTTACTGGTTAGCCTGGATGATTTCATCCAAAGACGATTGAAACCAGGTTACTAAAAAACGCATTACCGTCAGGGATGAAAGACTATCGCGTATCAACACAAGGTTACCCGGTGCAGGCTCAGCGCGCCCGTTGCCGGGCCAACGCGTTGCGTTGTTCAAAAACGCTCCCGGCGTTTTTATCCGGGCGGCGCGATGCTTTGCTACAGGCGTATGCTCCCATCGCTATAAGTACGTAAGTTTCCTCGGGCTGAGGAGCGGTTTGTTTGGCTGGTTGTGGGGATTTGTGCGGTGAGTGCGTGGTCGCTGGCGCAGGTTTTATTAGCTGGCTCAGTACAGAGATTGTAACTGGCCCGAAGGCCAGTACAGGAAGTTACCAGTCATACTGCCATTTAAATTCCGGGGTCGGCGGGGGAGGCCGACCCAGAGGCTGGGGCTATCAGGCCCCGGTTTTTCCCAGGTTGGCGTCAAATGTTTGCCAGCTTTCACGCATATCCACTACGCTGCGGGTTTTGCGCGCCTCATCGATTTTTATGGCGGTGAGGCCCGCTTCCAGCGCGTCCACGACTGAAACTTTCAGTGGTGTTCCCTGTTTAATATGTTTAACGATCTCTTCGGCCATCAGCGCATCTGCGCCGTAGTGGCCATCATAAGCGTTGCCGCTGTAGGCGGTGTCGACCTCTTTCTCACCGCTGCGCGCGTTATGTACACGGAAGTAGTTTCGTACGAAGTCGCCTTCCGCCATGCCGTCAGTGCCCATGACACAGAAACGGCGGAACTCATCAGGCACGTTCAGGTTGGCGTGGAAGGCGAGTGTTGCGCCGCCTTCGTACTCAATCAGGGCTGTCTGGTAGTCGACGATATCAGCGTCGCTGTCGAAGACGGCATCGGTGCTCGACCAGCCGCTGGGTTTCACGTGATAGAGCTCTGACTCAGCGGTGATCGCACCCTGCGGCGCATGCGCGGGGGTAAAGGATTTTCGGCCACCAAAGCTGGCGACGCGGATCGGGCGCTCCTGTAACAGGCCCTGGTAGAGGTCGATGTCGTGGCAACACTTTTCCAGAATATAGGGACCGGCGTACTTCTCCAGACGTCGCCAGTCGCGCTGGAAGAATGCGCCGTGGTAAGGCTTGATATGTTCTGTTGCCTCGATCGAGGTGATCTCACCCAACTGACCGGCATCGCGTGCCGCCAGCAGATCGTGATAGAGCGGGGAGTAACGCAGCACCAGGCCGACCAGAATGCGTGCCTCGCCATACTGGCGTACCAGCTTTGCCATCTCCATGGTCTGCTCTTCATTAATCACCACAGGCTTTTCGGTAAACACGGTGTAGCCCGCCGCCAGCGCCTGACCCACATGTTCCAGATGCAGGAAGTTGGGGGAGCCAACCAGCACCACATCCATTCCGCCGTGTTCCAGCAGCGCGTCGATGGACGCAAAGGCCTGGCCGGGCGCGATACCAAAGCTGTGCAGATTAGGCAGTCCGGCGGGCGCCGGATCGTAATAACCCACTACCGAGAAGGCGTCGTCGGCTTTGCTGAACTCTTTGATCACGTGGGACAGACGAAAGCCGAGACCGATAATGCCTACTTTCATGTTAAACCCCTGCTCCTGAATTCGGATGATGCATAGCCCGCCTGTGTCCGGACGCGCCTGTTGATAATCTGACCACCAACTTATTACGACAGAAAAACTAATGTCAATAACGTGCTGCGCATTTTGCGAGGGTGATTTTTGTTATGATGATGTAAATTAAGGGAAAAGTGTCGATATGTTTTTGCCATATTTATTTGTTATTGCGATTTAAGTTTTTTTATCCTATCGTTCGCTCATTATGGCTATAACCCTTAATCAGGGAAGGAAGCGCGTGCAACCACACTATCTCCTTGGCATTGATGGCGGCGGTACACAGTGTCGTGCGCGGTTAACCGACCTGCAGGGCCGTGTGCTGGCGGAAGCCACTGGCGGTCCAGCTAACGTCTGGTCAGATTACGACGCGGCGCTGACCTGCGTCGGGCAACTGATTGACCGGATATTGTCACAGTCGGGATTAGCCCCGGAGGCTCTGGCGCAGACCGCGCTGGTTGCCGGATTAGCGGGTGCCAATGTCGCCTCGGTGCAGGCAAGGCTTGCCAGCTGGCAGCCTGCCTGTGCGGCGTTACAGGTGGTCAGCGATGTGGAAATCGCCTGTGCGGGTGCACATTCCGGCGCACCGGGCGCTGTCTTTATTATCGGCACCGGCAGTCAGGGAGCCGCGTGGGATGGCGAGCAGTTTACATTGCTGGGTGGCTGGGGCTTTGCCCTCTCTGATCAGGGATCGGGTGCTGAGCTGGGTCGTCGTGCACTGCGTCTGGCGTTGCTGGCACATGAGGCGATCATTCCACAGAGCGCCTTTACACAGCAGCTGATGACGCAGTTTGACGACAGCCCGGAAACCATGCTGCTCTGGGCGCGCTCAGCGACCCCGGCAGACTGGGCCCGCGTGGTGCCGCGGATTTTTGCAGCCGCCGACGCGGGCGACCGTCACGCTCAGGATCTGCTGCATCAGACTGCCGCCGATATCGGCCTGATGGTGCGCCGTCTGATTGCGCTGAGCAGCGGGCGGGTGGCGCTGATGGGTGGCCTGGCCACGCCGATTCAGCGCTGGCTGGACGACGATATTCAGGCCCGGCTGGTGACGCCGCAGGGCGATGCCCTGAGCGGCGCGCTGATACTGGCGCAGCAGCTGGCGCCTGTTCGATTACCGATCTGACGCTGGCGGAGCTTCTTCCGCCAGATAACCTGAGGAACTTATGACCGCTCCCAACGTAACCGCGCGCATTCTGCGGTTGATTGTTGAAAATGCGCCGATCAGCCAGTCAGACCTGAAAGTCCGAAGCGGACTCAGCATGTCGACCGTGTCGCAGGCCACTAATCGCCTGCTGGCGCAGGAGATTGTGCAGGAGCTGGGGCTGCGTCGCGTATCAATGGGGCGGCCAAAAACCCTGCTGGGCCTCAATCCCGATCGCGCCAGCGTGATTGGCATTCAGCTCAATGCAGAACGTAATCTTATCGTCATGACCGATCTCAGCGGCAATCTGCTGGGCGAACAGCAGATGCCCACAGGCACGCTGACACCCCGCCAGCTTGGCGATGCGCTGGCGAAATTCCTGCGCGGCGTGGAGGAGAAGCGGGTGGGTGCGATTGGTCTGGCACTGTCGGGTCTGGTGGATGCTGAAAATGGCTACTGCATTCGCTCTAAAGTGCTCGACTGGGACAACGTCCCGATTGCGCGTCTGTTGGAAGAACGTTTCTCACTGCCGGTATTTATCGAGAACGACGCCAACGCGATGGCAATGGCGGCGCTGGTGTTTGGTCAGCTTGGCAATGCACAGTCGGCGGTGATCGCCACCTATGGCAAAGGGATTGGTGCGGGCATCATCCTGAATCGTCAACTCTACCGTGGTCGTCACGGCAAAGCGGGCGAGATTGGCAATGGGCTGGTGGGGGACGGCTCGCTGCGTCTGCTGGAGGATGTCGCCTCATCGCGTGCCATTCTGCAGCGGCTTGCAGCGCAGGAACCGGTGGAAGGCCTCACGTTGCAGGCGCTGGATCAGCGTCCTGCGCCTGAGGTACTGGCGGTGCTGGAAGAAGCAGGACGTGAGCTGGGCATTTCGCTGGCGAACCTGTCAGTGGCCTACGATCCGGATGTGGTTTATCTGGCGATGGAGCCGCACATGGCGTCGCGCATTCTGCTCGATCACATCACTCAGAGCTTCCAGGCCTACCGGCTTAAACTGACGCCACAGATGACGCCGCTGCAGTTCCTGACGGAATCGAACCGGATGTGGGCGCTGGGTGCGGCGGGTTTTGCCGTCAACCGGCTGCTTGATCTGCTGGCGGCGCAGGCCGATGAAGAGCCGGTCACCTGAGTGATCTCTCAAATAAAAAAACGGGCGCTGCGGCGCCCGTTTTTGTTTCCACGCGTCCTTAGCGCAGACGCAGTCCCTGCTCATCAAACAGCAGGCAGTGCGCGGCAGAAAAGCCCAGTTCAACCTGGGTTCCGAGCTCGCGCGTCGTCGCCTCGCGCTCTTCCACGACCAGCATCTGTTCACGCCCGATATCCAGGTAGAGATAGTTGGTGTGACCCAGCATCTCGCCATAAGCCAGCTCGCCGTGAAAGCGCAATGCGTCCGGCGTCTGCGCGGCAGGCTGGAAATGTTCAGGACGAATGCCCAGCGTGACGGTTTGTCCCTCGCGGCAGTCGGCGGCGATTTTCAGCACCAGCCCCTCAATCTTCAGTTCCGGCACCCGCAGTTGCACTTCCCCCGCGCCCGTGGCGCTGATTTCCGCCCGCAGAAAGTTCATTTTTGGTGAGCCGATAAAACCGGCGACAAACAGATTATCCGGGTCGTGATAAAGCGTCAGCGGTGCACCGACCTGCTCAATACGGCCCTGACGCAGCACCACGATGCGGTCAGCCAGCGTCATTGCCTCCAGCTGATCGTGGGTGACATAAATCATGGTGTTGCCAAGCGAGGCGTGCAGCCGGGCAATCTCAATGCGCATCTGCAGGCGCAGCTCTGCATCAAGGTTAGAGAGTGGCTCATCAAACAGGAAGATGCGCGGATGACGGATAATCGCCCGGCCAATTGCCACGCGCTGCCGCTGTCCGCCAGAGAGCGCACGCGGCAGGCGGTCGAGCAGTTCGGTGAGATGCAGGCGGGCGGCCGTCTGGGCTATCGCCTCGTTAATCTCCGCTTTGGACTTTTTCATTACCTCCAGCGGATACGCCAGGTTGCCGCGCACCGTCATGTTGGGGTAGAGCGCATAAGACTGAAACACCATAGCAATGCCGCGCTCAGTGGCGGGCTGCTGTGTCATGTCCTGCTCCTCAATCAGCAACTGCCCGCTGCTGATCTCCTCCAGCCCGGCGATCATCCGCAGCAGCGTCGACTTGCCGCAGCCAGATGGCCCAACAAACACGACAAATTCGCCACTGTTTATCGTCAGATCGATGCCATGAATGACATTGACGTGTTCATACGACTTCTTCACATTCTGCAAGCGCAGGCTGGTCATCGGCTACCTCACTCAGAGTAACTGGCCCATGTAGATGGCATTGCTGCACATGATTGGGGTAAACCCCATGCGCGCATAGAAGGCACAAACCTGCTCGTTCTGCAGGCTGACGCCAAGATGAACACCACTGACGCCAGCAGCGCGGAGCGCCGCCAGTTCATGCTCAATCATCCGGCGACCCCAGCCGCCTTTCTGTGCCGCCGGCAGCAGGTTGATATGCAGATGAGCAGGCCACTGCGTCACCAGGATCTCAGCGGCCTGGTCGGGATGGCGTATTGAATCGAGCACTTTGCTGTCGAGCGGGGCACTGGCGCTGCGATCGCGATATTTCTCCTGCAACTGCGGCCACCATTCGGCCTGAAGCTGCGCTTCAAACGCGCGGGTATCCGGCGCGGCGACCACGTAACCCTGCACCTCACCGTCCTGCTCCAGTACAAAAGCAAAGTCCGGCGCAAAATGCGCATAGGGCACGGCAAAACGCTGGCCGGGATAGTCAGGATCGGAGTAGAGCGCGCGGGCATCGCCGCCCGCATCGGCTGTTTCCAGGCAGATGCGGTAGAGCGCCGGGTAGTCCGCCGGTGTGGCCGGACGAATGACACCTTGATTCGCCATGGTGAGTTCTCGTGAGTGAGGGAACCGGTCAGGGATTGAACAGCTCCGCAGGTAAAAGTTACGTTAATGAAAGTGGACTTAGTTTTCAAGATAGAATAATTACCTTATCGCACTAACGCAGGCGGTTCGGCAATGTTTACCGGCATCGGGATGCACAACTGTGATCGCCAACACGCCCGGAACAGGGCGGCTGGCGGCAGATTCACGGCCGGTCAAAAGAGAAAAGTGTGAGCGTGATAGGATTTTCATATGTTTTATCAGGACGTTATTTTGCGATTATTCCTCTGGCATCTCCTGCTGCAGAAAAAGTGGCTGGCGACGTGCCGCCACGGTTAATGGTGTAAATGCCAGCGCGGCGTGCTGATTTTCACGCCATGTCACTGTTTATTTGCGCGTGCTCACAGCCTGACAATTCGGTCGGCAGGCTGTTTGACTTTATTTTTTTATTAAAGTAAGTATGAGTGAGTGCGTTTGTGTGCGGCTGCAGCCTGCAGGATGTCAGGCGGTGAGATGAAAGGATGCCGACCCTGGTCTGAAGAAGGTGAGCATAATGTCTGTTTCTTCCGTTCGTTCGTTCCGAATTCGCAATGTGGGTCGGCTGCTGGTAGCGGGCCTGCTGGCGGGCAGCGTCTCTCATGCCGCCCACGCTGCTGTCACTCTGAATGAGTGGGATATCTACAACTACCCTGAGCAGACCGCTGCGGTGGATGAAGGGATTAAAGAGTTCTCACAGCAGAATCCCGGCATCGTGATTAACCGCTCGGTTCACTCCTTTGAAGATACCCGTATTCCGCTGAAGCTGGCACTGACTGCCGGTGATGGCCCGCAGATCGCCCAGGTCAACCAGGGCGGCGGCGATATGGGTTCGCTGGTTAAAGATAAGCTGTTGCTGCCGCTCGATAGCTATGCCGCCAGCGACGGCTGGACTACCCGCTTCCCGGACTCGATTCTGAAACGTAACCGCTGGTCAGACAGCGGCGAGTTTGGTAGCGGCAAGCTGTATGGCATCGCCAGCCTGGGCGAAATGGTCGGGCTCTATTACAACAAAGCGGTGCTGGACAAAGCGGGCATTGCGGTGCCGAAAACGCTGGCTGAGCTGGAGAGTGCCATGGCGAAGCTTAAACAGCAGGGCACCGCGCCGATGATGCTCGGTCTGCTGGATGGCAATATGGGCCAGCAGCTGCTTAGCACGCTGTGGCAGGCGCAGATTGAAAGCCATGACCGCAAGACGCTGGATAATCTGATTTACGATGTGGGCGGCACCTTCAAAGACAGCAAGCTGGTCAATGCCGCCACGATGATGAAGAGCTGGACCGACAAAGGCTACTTCTTCCCTGGCTTCCAGGGCATTGGTCACGACGATGCGGCGACGCTGTTCCAGAACGGTCAGGCTGCGTTCCTGGTCAGCGGCACCTGGTATCTCGGCCAGTTTAAAGACAACAAAGATATTCACTTCGCCGCGATGCCTGCCGGTGAAGGCGTGAAACAGCCGCTGATGGTGGGCGGGACCGATCTGGCGTTCTCAATTACCAGCACCGCCAAAGGCAAAGATCAGCAGGAGGGTGCAGCGAAGTTCATCAACTATATGGTCTCTGATGCCATGGCGAACCGCTGGCTGAAAGTGGGCTTCCTGCCGGCCAGCACGAATAAAGCGGCCAAAATGCCAGCGGATAATCCGCTGCTGGCGGAGGCATATCAGGTCTGGCTGACGCTCAACGACTATGACGGTTTAGGCCACTACGTGGACTGGGCAACACCGACCATGAACGCCGAGCTGAATCAGAACGTCCAGCTGCTGCTGGCGGGTCGTCAGACGCCCGATCAGATGGTGGTGAATTTTGATAACAACTATCAGCGTTACCTGAAAACCCTGAAGCATTAAGCCGGAGGCCCGGCGAACAGCCGGGCCTGAGCATCGTTCTGAACCACGAGTAGGGTTATGTTGAATTTAAGCAGCTGGCGTAATTTCCTCTATGTTCTGCCTGCGGTGCTGGTCTATGCGGTGTTTCTGCTGTTCCCGCTGCTGGCCTCGCTGGGCATCAGTTTTACCGAATGGGACGGCACCTCACTGCCGGTGTTTAGTGGCATCAGCAACTACATGCGGATGTTCAGCGATCCGGTGTTCTGGATTGCGCTGGGCAATAACGCCATCCTGATGCTGTTCTATACCCTGTTGCCGATTGGCGTCGGCCTGCTGCTCTGCAGCTTTCTGTATGACACGCGCAACAATAACGAACGTAGCGTGCTGCGCATTCTCTTCTTCCTGCCCTACATCATGCCAATGGCAGTGCTGGGTGTAGTATGGCGCTGGCTCTATAACCCGGCGTTTGGCCCCATCGACCAGATATTACGCGCGATCGGATTGCCCCAGCTGGCGCTCTCCTGGCTGGGTGATTTCACCTGGGCGCTGCCCGCTGTCGGTCTGGTCGCGACCTGGTACTTCTTCGGCTTCTGTCTGGTGCTGTTTATGGCAGGCCTGCAGCGTATGGATCCCTCACTGCTGGAAGCCGCCGATCTGGATGGCTCATCGCGCCGTCAGAAATTTATGCGTATTACGTTGCCCGGCCTGCGGCCCGAGCTGCGGATTGCGCTGCTGCTGACGGTGATCGCCAGCCTGAAAGCCTTTGACCTGGTCTATGTGATGACGCAGGGCGGGCCAGGTACCTCCACCATGGTCACCAACATCTTTATGTATAAGCAGGGCTTTGACCTGCACTACTTTGGCTACGCCTCGTCGGTGGCGGTGTTCAGCATGATTATTGTTTTAGGGATCAACTATCTGATTCATCTGGCCTTAAAGGAGCGTTACTGATGCGAAGCACGCCGGTGATTTCACGCGCGCTGATCTGGATCGTGGCGCTGATGACGATTCTGCCGTTTCTGATGGCGCTGATGACCTCGTTTAAAACCCAGATGGAGCTGTTTCAGGGCATCTTCACGCTGCCAGCCTCGCTGAATTTCAAAAACTACGTGACCGCGTGGCAGCAGGGACACTTTAACGTCTACTTCCTCAACTCGGTGCTGGTGGTGATTCCGGTCGTACTGTTCAGCGTGCTGCTGGGTATTCTGGCTGGTTTTGGTTTCGCCTGGCTGAAGATCCCCGGTAAAAAAGTGATTGGGGCGATGCTGGCGCTGGGGATGGTGCTGCCGAGTGAAGCCTTTATCATTCCGCTCTATCACGAGCTGCGCTGGATGGGGCTGACCAACACCTATCTGGCGCTGATCCTGCCGCAGATTGCCCTGTCGCTACCCTTTACCACGCTGATGATCGCCAGCGCGTTTCAGCAGGTGCCGAAAGAGCTGGTAGAAGCGGCGGTGATGGATGGGGCGTCGCGGGTCAAAATTCTGTGGGGCATTCTGGTGCCGGCGATCTGGCCAACCCTGTCGACGCTGGGGCTGCTGCTGTTTATCTGGACCTGGAACGAGTTCCTGATCCCACTGATTCTGGTCAACAAAGATGAGCTGCGCACGCTGCCGATTGGCATGATGTTTTTCCAGAACAAAAACACCATCGACATTCCGGTACTGATGGCGGGCGCAATGATTGTGATTATGCCGCTGATCGTGGTGTTCCTGATTTTCCAGCGCAAGTTTATCAGCGGCGTCACTGAAGGGGCCGTGAAGTAATTTGTGATATCCCGCACGAAACGGCGTACTGGCGACCAGACAAAGGTTTCCCGCGCCGTGTCGTGCTGGAATTTCTCCTCCTCAATCCTGCGGGAGACGCATGATGCACCTTTCCCTTGCTGATTTTCATCCTGTCGCCGATGGCGAAACCCCGGACACGGCCGTGCTGCAGCGCGCCATGGATCAGATTGCGGCGGCCGGCGGGGGTCGTCTGACTCTGCCTGCCGGGCGTTATCGCAGCGGCTGCCTGAATCTGCCGTCTGATTTTGAACTGCACCTGGAAGCGGGTGCGGTGCTGATCGCCAGCCCGCGGCTGGCTGACTACCAGGCGGTGCAGGCACTCAGCTGTGCTGAGAAGTCCCATAACGTGCTGCTCTATGCGCTGGGCCAGCGCAATATCACTATCAGCGGCACTGGCCGCATTGATGGCGAGGGGGAAGCCTGGTTTGCCACTGAGCGGGATGAGCAGGGTTATCGCCTGCCGCGTCCTGACCGGCCGCGCATTATTGTGTTTGAAGATTGTGAACAGGTGACACTGACCGCCTTTACCATCGTGCAGGCGCCAATGTGGACGGTGCATCTGGTGAGCTGTCGCCATGTGCATATCGACCATCTCACTATCGACAATGCGATGACCATGCCGAATACCGATGCGCTGGATATCGACGGCTGCGAGGCGGTGTTTGTCAGCAACAGCTACCTCAGTGCCGCCGATGATGCTATCTGCATTAAAACCACCCACAAACCGGCTGCGCTGCGGCGTCCGGCGCGGCAGATTATGATCACCAACTGCCTGCTTCGCAGTTACAGCTGTGCCTTTAAAATCGGCACCGAAACCTGGGATGATGTGGAAGATGTCACGGTGACCGGCTGCACCATTTTTGATTCCAACCGGGGCATCGGCATTCTGTCGCGTGACGGTGGTGCGATGCGGCGTCTGCTGTTCAGTAACCTGACCTTTGCCTGTCACCATGCGCCGCCCTGTCACTGGGGCAAAGCCGACCCGCTGCATATTTCTGTGCGCCATCGCGATCCCGCCATCACGCCTGGCGTCGTGGAGCAGGTGCAGTTCAGTAACATGACGGGCGTGGCGGAAGGGGCGATTAACCTGCATGCGGCAGAACCGGGCTGGATACGCGATGTGGTTATCAGCCAGCTTCAGATGCGGCAGACCGTGTCGCCGATGACACAGGGACACTATGATGTGCGGCCGCCCTGTAACCCCGACTCACCGACCGGCATGGGGCTGGATAACGCCTACAAACTTGACCCGAAAACCGGTGAAGCCTTTGGCGTAGAGCGCTATCCCGGCGGTTTGCCGGGCCTGTTTGCGCGCGGGGTAGAGAACCTGCAACTGCACAACCTGGTGATCAACAGGCCCGCGCCGTTACCGCCAGGCTGGCATGCTGAATGCGTGGTGCAGTTGCCGGACTGATTTACAGCGCGGCGGCGATGGCCGCGCCGAGCTCTTCGGTGCTGGCGTTGCCGCCGAGATCGCGCGTCAGATGCTCTCCCGCCGCCAGCGTACGTTCAATTGCATTTAACACCGCATCACCCGCCGCTTTGTAGCCGAGATGCTCCAGCATCATCGCCCCACACCAGATCTGCCCGATGGGATTGGCGACGCCTTTGCCTGCGATATCCGGCGCAGAACCGTGAACCGGCTCAAACAGGCTGGGGAACAGGCCTTCCGGGTTGATATTGGCGGAGGGCGCAATGCCAATGGTGCCGGTACAGGCCGGGCCGAGATCGGAGAGGATATCCCCAAACAGGTTGCTGGCCACCACTACATCAAACCAGTCCGGGTGCAGCACGAAGTTGGCGGTAAGAATATCAATATGATACTTGTCGACGCGAACCTCGGGGAACTGGCCGGACATCGCTTCGACGCGGCTGTCCCAGTAAGGCATGGTGATAGCGATGCCGTTGGATTTGGTGGCGGAGGTCAGGTGCTTCTTCGGCCGGCTCTGCGCCAGCTGATAAGCAAACTTCAGGATGCGGTCAACACCGGTACGCGTCATCACCGTCTCCTGAATCACCACTTCACGATCGGTGCCAGGGAACATGGTGCCACCCACGCTGGAGTATTCACCTTCGGTGTTTTCACGCACTACATAGAAGTCGATGTCGCCGGGCTGACGGTTTGCCAGCGGTGCTTTCACCCCTGGCATCAGTCGCACCGGACGCAGATTGACGTATTGGTCGAACTCACGGCGGAACTGTAGCAGCGAGCCCCACAGTGAAACATGGTCGGGCACCACATCGGGCCAGCCGACCGCGCCAAAATAGATCGCGTCAAAGGCTTTCAACTGCGGAAACCAGTCGTCAGGCAGCATTTTGCCATGCTGCTGCCAGTAGTCAGCGCTGGCGTAATCGAACCACTCCCAGCGCAGCGGAATGTTAAATTTCTCAGCAGCCGCATTCATTACACGGACGCCTTCCGGCATCACTTCTTTGCCGATGCCATCGCCAGGGATCACAGCAATAGAGTAGATTTTATCAGTCACAGGGCACCTTTCCGGTTGATGTTCGAATTGTGTACGCAGTATAACTGTCGATTCCGGGGAAATAATGAGCCTGAAAGGCAATCCATTGTTGAATCAAAGTAGAGAATCCCGCACCTCCACTGATGACTTAGCCTTCTTTGTTCGCCTGGCCGCGCTGGATAGTCTGACTGCGGCGGCGCGCGAACTGGGCCTGTCACTGGCAGCGGTAAGCAAACGTCTGAGCCAGCTGGAGCAGCGCCTTGGGGTGCAACTGCTGCGCCGCACCACACGCCGGCTGGAACTGACGCCGGAAGGCCGCCGTTATCTGGCGGGCGCGCGTCCGCTGCTGGATCAGCTTGCGGCGCTGGAAGAGGCGGTCAGCGGTGAAACAGCCCAGCTGCGCGGCACCCTCAACATCAACGCCTCCTTTGGTTTTGGCCGTCGCCATATCGCGCCCTGCGTCTCGGCTTTTGCCGCGCTGCATCCGCAGCTCTCACTGTCGTTACAACTCAGCAGCCAGCCGCTTAATTTTCTTGATGCGCACATGGATATCGATATCCGCGTTGGGGAGCCGCCTGACTCGCGGCTGGTGGCGCGTAAACTGCGAACCAATCCGCGTATCCTCTGCTGTTCGCCCGCCTATGCTGCCCGGCACGGCCTGCCTGCCACGGTGCGCGATCTGGCGCAGCACAACTGCATTTTACTGCGTCAACACGACAGCGATTTTACCCTGTGGCGGCTGACCTGCGGTGAACAGAGCATCAGCCAGAAAGTGCGCGGCAGCCTGATCACCAACGATGGTGAAGTAGCGATGCGGCTGGCGATGGATGGACATGGCATTCTGCTGCGTTCCTGGTGGGATGCGCAACACAGCCTGGCTGCGGGCGAATTGTTGCCGGTGCTACCGGACTGGCAGGCACCTGATGGTGATATCTTTGCGGTCTGGCAGGCGCAACGCCAGCTTCCTGCTCGTATTACCGCGTTTGTGGCGTTTTTGCAGAGTAATCTTCAGGTTGTTGATTAGTTGAGGTTTTATATTGAGTGACGGGCACGGAAAATTGTCTGCGGACAATAAATATACCGCATTAAGCTGATTCGGTTGCTTCAGGGTGCCGCTGCGTTTACACCCTTTTTAGTGATGCGTATGATTCTCATTCTTTTTCTTCCCTGCCTGCCCGCTGTGTTGCGGCCTGCCGGGAGCAGCAGATGGATAGGGGAGTTAACTATGAAAGCGTTGTTCAGCTCGCGTAAAGCGGCACTCGCACTGGCGATAGTCACCACCTTCAGCCTGACGGCGTGCCAGATGAGAGCGAAAAAAGTGGATGGCAATGCGCTGATGGTGATGCAGCCCTCCAGCCCCGATAATCTGATTCAGCGCGAGCTGGGCGACGGATTATATGAGATGGCGTATCTGCCCGCCAAAAATACGCTCTATGTGGCCAGTGCGCCCGAGGGCAAGGATATCAGTGGCGGCATGATCTACCGTCTTGATGGCACCACGCTGCAAAGCACCGGGGCGGGGCATTACGATCTGAAAAATGCGGGTCTGAGCAGTGGACAGGATGGCAGCGCGCTTTACACCACCCAATCAGTGGATGGTGGCATCGCTAAGATCGATCCCGATACCGGCAACGTGCTGAAGCGCCTGATGTTTGACGAGAAGAATGAGAAAGGATCGCCGGTGAAAACCCGCGAGATCTTTCTGCATGACGGGCTGCTCTATGTCGGCGGCGCAGACGAACGTGGCGTGATCTGGGTCGTTGATGCGAAAACCCTGACGCTGAAAGCCCGGATTAAAAATGCTGGCAAAGGTGTCACAGGCATTATCTTCTCGCCAGTCAGCGATCGCATTTATGCGGCGAACGGCAGCGGTGAAATCCTGGTGATCAATCCGCGCAATCACAAAATCGAGCAGCGCCTGACGGCAGGTGATGGGCAGGACACTCAGTTCCTGAATATGGCAGAAGATCCGGCAACCGGTCGCCTGTTTGTCACGGATAACGCCAAAGAGAAAAATACCCTGGTGTTTGATGAGCGCAGCGGCAAGGTGATTCAGCGTCTTGATCCAGGCGATTCAGTGGGGATTAAGTTTAACGGTAAGCGCAATGAGATTTATATCAGCCAGCGCGAATCGAAGAAGGTGCTGCAGCTGGATGGCACCACGTATGAAGTGAAAAACAGCTGGTCGTTTGAGGGTCATCCAGAAAGCCTGCTGGTCTCACCGGACGGCCAGACACTGTATGTGACTCTGAAGCAGGGCTTCAATGACGACCACAGCCATCAGCTTCTGGATGGCGTGGCGAGTATCACGCTGCAATAAAAAAGGCGGCATCGCTGCCGCCTGAAATCTTACTTAGCCACGCCCTCGACCAGCACCACGCGATAGTTCGCGCCTTTCAGACGGTGCGCTTTGGCAGCCTGATATTCCGGGCTGTCATACCATGCATGTGCTTCTTCACGGCTCGCGAATTCCAGAATTACCACACCTTCTGCTTCCTGACCTTCCAGCGTTTCCAGCTCGCCATAAAAGGCGAGAGGGTTGATCTGATGATCGCCGCGCGCCTGGCCCGCTTTCTCGGCGTAGATCGCCATTTCGTCCTGGTTCAGGGTGTTATCACGAATAAATACAACGTATGCACTCACAGGTCTCTCCTTACGCTTTTTTATCCTGGGTTTCGGTATCGAAGTCAGCAGCATCATGACGCTCATGCAGCTGATCGGCCGGGTCGCCCATGACGCGGTTGACCTTGCGGCCACGAATAACGGCAGGACGCTGTGCGATCTCTTTCGCCCAGCGCACCACATTTTTATAGGACTGCACATCCAGGAATTCGGCTGCGCCATACTGGTCATTCAGCACCATGTTGCCGTACCACGGCCAGGTGGCGATGTCAGCGATGGTGTAGTCATCACCCGCCAGATAGCGGTTATCAGCCAGCCGACGATCCAGCACATCAAACTGACGCTTCGCTTCCAGTGTGAAGCGGTTGATGGCGTACTCAATTTTTTCTGGCGCGTAGTGATAGAAATGACCGAAACCGCCGCCGAGATAAGGCGCTGAACCCTGCAACCAGAACAGCCAGTTCAGGGTTTCAGTACGGCCAGCGATATCTTTCGGCAGGAAGTAGCCAAACTTTTCCGCCAGATAGAGCAGGATATTGCCGGATTCAAATACCCGAATCGGCGGCGTTGCGGAGTGGTCGCTCAGCGCAGGGATTTTCGAGTTCGGGTTCACATCGACAAAACCGCTGGAGAACTGATCACCTTCGCCGATACGGATCAGCCAGGCATCATATTCAGCATCGTTGACGTTAAGTGCCAGCAGCTCTTCCAGCAGGATGGTGACTTTCTGGCCGTTAGGCGTGCCGAGCGAATAGAGCTGTAAAGGATGTTTACCGACCGGCAACGCTTTTTCATGGGTGGGACCTGCGAACGGACGATTAGTTTTCGCGCCGTTACCTTTGGCTTCAGGGTCCCAGGTCCAGACTTTTGCGGGCTGATATGCATTTTCCGACATAATGAAAGTTCGCCTTATGGTGTGGTATTGGTCTGGAGTGTAGCAGGTGCTGCAAAGGGGGTTTAACTCTGCTGGCTGTGCGAAGGTGTGCTAAAACGGGGCGAGCTCAGGCGGGTCGCGGCATCAGAGAAAAGTGAATAAAAGTGTGTCAGGCGGGGCGTTTGTTGTCCTGAACAGACATTACCGTGCAGCCAGCCATGACTGCACGGCAGGTCGGTTTACAGCAGTTCGCGCTCAATCAGTTCGCGTGTTTCAATCGCCTGAACTTTCATTTTTTCCGGATAGCCAAACAGAGACGCTGCGATGATCGGTTCACCGCCGACTTTATGGGTGCGGGTAGCAAAGCCGGTGTCGCGCAGCGTTTTGAAAAGGGTATCGAAGTCCACTTCGCCTTCGCCCACGCCAACATGCTGGTGGATGGTGGCATCCACGCCTGGCGGGTTAACGATATAGCGACAGTGTTTTGTATGGTTCATGGTATCGGCGATCAGCATGTGCGACAGATCGTCACCCGCGTACTCCAGCATCGGTTTCACATCCCCTTTGCCTTTGTCATAGAAGAAAGTGTGTGGTGCGCTGTAGATATACTTTACGTTATCGCTGCGGAACGACTTCACGATATCCACGGTTTCGTTGTTCTCTTCGCAGAAATCCCACGGATGCGCCTGAATTTCGACGCGGATGCCTTCACGTTCGATGATCGGCAACAACTCTTCCATCGAGCGATAGAACATCTCTTCACAGATTTCCGGTTCGTTAGGGGTGCCGGAGAGTTCGGTGTTAATCACCTGCACACCCATCTCAACCGCAATCTCGATCATCCGCTTCCAGTTCTTCACCGCTGCCTGACGGCGCAGTTCATCCGGACCTGACCAGCGGTAAACAACGATAAACGAGGAGATCTCCAGCCCGGTGGCGCTTAACGCATTTTTATACTCGGTGATTATTTCACGGCTGGCCTTAGGATGTTTATAAAACGGGTTGATCTGCGGATGCGGCGACTGTTCGATATATTTGTATCCCCAGTCGGCCACCTGATGAACCATACGGGTGATGCCTAAATCTTTGATTACATCCACATCAAAAGCGATTTTCATCTTTCTGCTCCGGGCACATTAAGGTTGCTGTTCTTCATTGAAGGTGACGCCAATCTGCTGCCTGACGTTGTCCATCGCAGCCAGGGTGATAATCGCCTGGTCAAGTGGATGGACAGGCGAATCGATCCGATTCTGGCCGATACACCAGGCGAAGTGGTTAATTTCATGGCTGAGCTGTTCATAGCGGTTAGTGGGTTCCTGCCATTGCAGGCGGTGCCTCCGGTCGCTGGAGGTCAGGGTGAAATTACCAGGCGCATAGAACTGGCCCGCCAGCTCCAGCGTGGCGTCGCGACCGGCGATCACCGCACCGCCTGGCGTGTTGCTGAACAGCGTGGTATTCAGTACTGATTGCATGCCGTGCCGATGGGTAAACAGCATCGACGTCTGACCGTTAACGCGGCCATTCGGGACGGGCTGACCACGGGCGACGATCGTGTCAGGCGCACCGTCGCCCACAAACACACTCAGCGCCACCAGATAACTGCCGAGGTCAAGTATTGGGCCGCCCGCCAGATCGGCATTGAAAATGCGATGATCCGGCGTGAAAAACTCACCATGATCGGCAATCAGGGTGTGGACCTCACCGGGCACGCCATCCTCCAGCAACTGACGGATGACGTCATACTTCGGCGCAAAGTTACACCACATCGCCTCCATACAGAGCAGGTTCGCGGCAGCGGCGGCCTGTTTAAGTTGCGTTGCCTGCGGCGCATTCAGCGCCAGCGGCTTTTCAATCAGCAGAGGCTTTCCGGCGGCAATCGCACGCAGACCGTCGGGAAAATGGTGGTTGTGAGGCGTAGCGATATAGACCGCATCAACATCCTCCCGCGCCAGTAGCGCATCCAGGCTGCCTGTGGCATGGCCGATTGCCCATTTGTCGGCAAAGGCCCGCGCTTTTGCCTGATCGCGGGCGGCAACAGCGGTGATCTGCTGCCGGGTATGCCGACGCAGCGCATGGGCAAAATGATCGGCTATCCAGCCTGGCCCGATAATGCCCCAGCGCAGTCGTGGAACCTGGCTGGCATCCGTTATGCGTGGAGCCGGAAGCGTTGAAGGGAACATAGCTTTTCCTTTTGTACGTACGGGCAGGTGGTGCTCAGGACTCCACTATAGAAAGCCCGCCGTCGTCGCTCTAACCTTTTAATGATGTGATCCCATCAATCCGAACGGCGCGGGATTTTTACCCGTTTTAGCAAATAGATGTTTTGAAGAGAATGCAGAAAGAAATGAATGTTTCATTTTGCAAGGGTGATCAAAATTAACGCTGACTTTCTATCAAAAAATGAGAGGAAATGGCCGTGTCACGATAAAGTGTTGATGGCTTATTTAACAGAATCTAAAAGCGTAGCCGTCAGCTAACGCTACCGATAGCAGCAGGGAGAAGGATAATGTCAAAAGTGACGATGACCGCGATCGCGCAGGCGGCGGGCGTGGGTGTGGCGACGGTAGACCGGGTGCTGAACCGCCGTGCGCCGGTTCGCAGCGTGACTGAGCAGAAGGTGCTGGCGGCGGCGCGCGAGCTGGGTTATCGCCTGACGCAGGCACACAGTCAGGCCATCCCGACCCTGGCTGAGGCTCCACTGCGCGTGAGCTTTATCCTGCTGCCTGCCCGCTATTCATTTTATCAGCAACTGGGCGAAGCGCTGAATCAGCAGCTTAAGATGCAGCAGCCACAGGGCCGCGAACCTGAAATCTGCTGGCATGACATTCACGAAGTGGACGCGGTGGCGCAGTCGCTGCGTCAGCTGGCTCAGCGCAGCGATGTGATTGCGCTGGTGGCGCTGGATCATCCGCTGATTCGTCACGCCATTCAGGATGTGTCACGACTGGGTGTACGGGTCTACGCGCTGTTCTCCGATTTCTCGCCCTGTGAGCATGCGGGGTTTATCGGCATTGATAATCAGAAAGCGGGGCGCACTGCCGCATGGATGGCGCAGCATCTGCTGCGTAAGCCGGGATGCGTCGGAGTACTGCTGGGCGATCACCGCTTTACCTGCCAGGAGAGCAGCGAGATCAGTTTTCGCTCCTATCTGCGCGAGTCGGCCATCAGTCAGCGGGTACTGGAACCGTTAAAGACTTATGAGTCGTCAGAGGGTGGCTATCAGGCAACCCGCCAACTGCTGGAGACCCATGATGACCTGGTGATGATTTATGCGCCCTGCGGCGGCATAGAGGGTGTGGTGCGGGCGCTGCGTGAGAGCGGGCGCCGGGAGATTGATCTGCTGTGCCATGGTCCGCTACCGGGTGATGAACTGGCGCTGATTGACGGCACCATCACGCTGATGCTGCGTCATCGCCTTGATGCCATGGCAGAGGCGGTCATACATACTTGTCTCCACAGCCGATCGGAGCAGCACGACCATTTTGCGCAGGTCACCGTGCCGTTTGAGATCGTGACGCGTGAAAACCTGTAAAAAGAGCAGGTTAGCCTATATTTGATAGTAATCTATCATTTATCGCAATTTTTAAACGCGATCTCTATCAAAAAATGAAACTTTCATTGTTGTCCAGGATGAAATTTTTATTTGATACTGCCCGCAGTTCTCACTGCACAGGCAGATATCATGACCTTTCATATTGCTAATGCGCCCTGTAGCTGGGGCGTGGATGATCCCGCTAATCCCTGGCTACCGCCGTTTCACAAAGTCCTGACCGAGGCCGCGCAGGCTGGCTACCCCAGCATCGAACTCGGCCCCTGGGGTTATCTGCCAGTGAATGCCGATGAGCTGACCCGGCAGCTTAATGCCCACTCGCTTTCGCTGGTGGCGGGGACGATTTTTGATGATTTAGTCAGTGAGGCGCATTTTCCGGCGCTGGTGACGCTGACTCACAATTTGTGTCGCACGCTCGCCAGCGTGCCGACAGCCGCCAGAACACCTGGAGCCAGCGCGCCTTATCTGGTGATCATCGACTTCGGCAATCCGGAGCGGGCGAAATATGCGGGTCAGTCAGAAAAAGCGCCACGCCTTTCCGCGGATGACTGGCAGTGCATGATGCAGCACATCACTATTCTGAGCGAGATTGCCTGGCAGGAGTATGGCGTGCGGCCAGTGATCCATCCGCATGCGGGTGGCTGCATAGAGTTTGCCGATGAGCTGGCGCAGCTGGTCTCTGACATTCCGCATGACGTCGCCGGTTTATGCCTGGATACCGGCCATCTCTATTACGCCGGAATGGATCCCGTTGCGTCGCTGGAACAGTACTGGTCGCGCATCGATTACCTTCATTTTAAAGACGTCAATCAGCAGATCTGGCGTGACGCGCTCTCTCGCGGACTCGACTTTTTCACCGCCTGCGCACAGGGCGTGATGTGTCCGCTCGGGCAGGGCGCAATCGACTATCCGGCGGTGCGTAGGCTGCTGACTGAGCGTAATTATCAGGGCTGGATCACCATCGAACAGGAGCGTGATCCGCGCCATGCCGACACCAGCCTGCGGGATGTTAAAGCCAGCCTGGACTATCTCCGATCAACCGGATTCTGAGGACAACAGCATGATTAACGGTAAAAAAGCGGCTAATCGCTCACTGCGCTGGGGCATGATCGGTGGCGGCGGCACCAGTCAGATTGGATATATCCATCGTTCGGCGGCACAGCGTGACGGTAACTTTGTGCTGCTGGCGGGCGCGTTTGATCTTGATGCGGTACGTGGGCGCGAGTTCGGTCAGGCGCTGGGTGTGGCACCTGAACGCTGTTATCCCGATTATGCCAGCCTGTTCGCCGGGGAAGCAGGGCGCGAAGATGGCATAGAAGCGGTGTCGATCGCCACACCTAACAATACCCATTTCGCCATCTGTCGGGCGGCACTCAATGCCGGGCTACATGTTGTATGCGAGAAGCCGCTCTGTTTTACGGTCGAAGAGGCCGATGAGCTGGAGCAGCTAAGTCGTGAGAAGCAGAAAATTATTGGCGTCACTTATGGTTATGCCGGGCATCAGTTGGTTCATCAGGCCAGAGAGATGATTGCCGAAGGGGCCCTGGGAGAGATCCGCATCGTGAATATGCAGTTTGCTCATGGCTTCCATAATGAAGCGGTGGAGCTACAGAGTGAAAGCACCCGCTGGCGGGTCGATCCGCGTTTTGTTGGCCCGAGTTACGTGTTAGGCGATCTGGCGACGCATCCGCTATTTATCGCTGAAACGATGTTGCCGCAGTTAAAAGTGACGCGTCTGCTCTGTTCCCGCCAGAGCTTTGTCACGTCGCGTGCACCACTGGAGGATAACGCCTTTGTGATGATGGAGTATGACAACGGCGCGGTCGGCACGCTCTGGGCGTCGGCGGTAAATGCCGGATCGATGCATGGGCAGAAGATCCGCGTGGTCGGATCGAAGGCCAGTCTGGAGTGGTGGGATGAGCAGCCAAACCAGCTGCGATACGAAGTGCAGGGCGAACCCGTGCGGATTCTGGAGCGCGGCATGGGCTATCTCAGCCCGCGCGCGCTGGAAGAGGACCGCATTGGCGGAGGGCACACCGAGGGATTATTTGAAGCCTGGTCGAATCTTTATCGTCGCTTCGCACTGGCAATGGATGCGACCGATCGCCACGACTCTGCCTTTCTGAAGGATTTCTGGTATCCCGATGTGCATGCCGGATTAGCGGGCGTGCGCTGGGTGGCGCAGTGCGTGAAATCAGCGGACGCCGGAGCGGTGTGGGTGGAAGGGTAAGGGCGTGATAAACAAAACCTCAACCCGCCAGAGACGGGTTGAGGAAAGCGGCGTCACCTGTGTGTACAGCGCACTGCCGCTGACATTTTAATTATCACCCGTTGAAAAGGGCCGTAACAGGCAGGACAAAAAACATCCTGACCGGATAATTGCATCCACACGACATTATTAACTTTTTATCTCGGATATATCAGCCTGTAAAGCGGGACGCCAGGCAGACCTGCTCCTGATTACGGCAAGCAATACTGTGCGGGACTAAGCCATGTGTAGTGTTAAAGCAATAAAGCTAAGCGAGCTATGCTGAACAGATTGCAACACATTCTCAATGCTGCTGATCGTTCCGCCGGCAATCATATTTCGTGAGTCTTTTCCGTCTACCGTAATGATGTTGTCACGGTAAACCGTGACGTTATTGCCTTCGTCGCGAATAACAGAACTGATTTCATCTGCATATTTCCCGCCCAGTTGCAGAGCGGCTCCCTGACGACTTTGATAAGGAAGCGGCGCCTGCCATTGACCCGAAGAAATAAGGTACGTTGACTCAAATGAATTGACGCCGCTTGCTGCTGAGCTCAGGCAACTGATTCCACTAATACGTGGGTTAATTTCCAGCAGATAAAGGCTGTTTTCCGTAACAATAAAATCGACACAGCAGACACCATTGAAACCCAGGTGATTTAATAAGAGGATCAGTTTTGTCTGGACCTCGCCGGTTAACTGTTTGCTGAAAAGACCAGGATGACAGACGCGTATCGTATCAAAATCAGAGCGAACTCCCATTGAACTCTGGCCGGTATAACAGGGAGGCTGGAAAAAGTAATTCCCCGGCGTACCAGCAATTTCTATGCAACCAAGCGCACCATCAATAAAGGACTCAATTAAAATATTCTTGCGCTGATTCTGACTCAGCGTCTTGATCAGCTGGTCTTTGTTACTGATTATCTCAATACCATGCCCCATACAATCCCACAGGGGTTTCAGAATGACGGGAAAAGCGATATGGCTGACCAGTTCCTGCTCAAGTTTGTCTCTGCAGCCCGGTTTTAAAAGCTCGCCATGCGTAAATTCGCGGTCCAGAAGTTCCCAGCGCGGCGTGGGAAGGTTGAATTGCTCAAAAAGCATTTTGGTTGCTCTTTTATCGGAGAGCTTATATACAGCATTAATCGGGCCAGGCACCGCGCTGACGCCTTCTGACAAAGTGATGTCTTCAATGGTCCTTTCATTGGGAATAGACCAGGAAATAACATGGCTGACGGAAGCCGGCTGACGCTCACTTTGGGTATCGTCAATTGTGGCATCAGGCCTCATCGGAGACGAAGAGTGAGGCTGATCTTTGAGCAGCAGTCTTGAATCACTGTGCTTGCTTTTGATCGTTTCCCAGGCCATTTCGAGAAAAGGTGATGCCTGGCTTATATCCAGCGAGCGGATGCAGAGTATGGGAAAATCACTCATACGATAGAGACCCTGGTGCTTTGTGAAAATTCATCCATAGCCAAAAGTATCGACTGCTCAGAATCAGCGGTAAAAATGGCCCATCCCAGACGTTCAATATTTGTAGACCCCGGTTTTACCGGCGAATTTTCACTAACGGTAGAGCGGGTTTCAATGACGGATGCATTTTCCAGCCTGGAAGGAATTTCAAGCTGCTTTAAAACACCTTCGGCGTCAGGCCGGACAAACTGAATGGCACAATAGCGTTTAGGCACGGCAGGTTTGAAGTCACTATCCAGCATGCCGACGGCCTGGCGGGCATAGATTTCAAGCGGGTCCTGATCGGTGGAAAGGGCGACAAGGCGAGGAATATAGTCACCTGCTGGCCGTGAACAGCTCTCAATAACGCGTGGCTTTCCTTCTTTGTCTAATTTGATTTCAGTATGGCTTATGCCATTCGTGATGCCCAGGGCAATAACTGCCTGAGCGGCAACGTTCAGAATCTCATCGCGTAAGGCGTCAGGAACAGGCGCCGGGAAAATGTGTCCGGTTTCTGCACGCGCTTTGCCGGGCGTGGTGAACTTCATTGTCACCCCCCAGGGCGCATATCGACCTGAGACGGAAAGGCCTTCAACACTAAACTCCTGTCCGGGAATATATTCCTGGACCAGAATTTCTTTGCTGAAAGGAATACCGTGTGGATATTCATGTGTCCATTGTGATGCGTCTTTACATGCCTGAGGAAACTCGTTGCTCTCCATCAGCACTGAAACGCCAAAGGAGGCTGCATTTTCAGCCGGTTTGACCACCAGAGGAAACGCCAGCTCTTCCAGAGGAAGTTGATGCACATCATCCTTGTCGGTTAATACCGCCAGCAGTGCCGGTAACGGACACTCTGCCTTCGACAGCGTGCGGTACATGTCATATTTGTTTCTTCTGGCTCTGGAAAGCGAGGCATCCGGACCGCAAAGATTGAGCCTTTGTGCGACTTCTGCTGCGATATCTGTCAGAAACTCCCAGGCGACAACCACCCCGGAAACGCCTTTCTTATTCGCTTCGCTGACCAGCGTCTCAATGGCCTGCTGGCGCACTGAAAAGTCCAGAAAAATGAGGTCATCAATCATTCCTGAGACTTCTTGCAGCATGGAGTCATAGACTTCTTCTGTTGTGGCGACGACTGAATGATAACCCAGTGCGCGTATTGCCTTAAGAAGCAGCTCTCCTCCCATACCGATCGGCTCAATAACCAGTATGCTTTCGTTTCCATTAGTAGTTGTATTCATTAACTCCTCCTTTTAAATTTTTGAATCCCAGACTAAAAGTGACTGCGGTCAGTAAGAGCAGTACTATCCAGGTGGAATGAGTATTCATATCCAGCAGCCAGCCAAAAATTGCCGGAGACAACGTCATTCCTGCCGACCAGGTCATCTGGAAGGCAGCCATGTAATTTCCATTATTTACTTCCGGGGCTAGTTTTATACTTAGCATGTTGACCGACGGCGTAGATAACATTTCTGCAAGGCTGTAAATAAGCATCGCAACAATTAACAGTCCACCAGTAACTATCTGATTGTTTACAGTTATGCTGGCACACCAGAAAATAATGAATGAAAGAATATTCAGATAATAAGCGTGTTTTATGTTCTGGACGGGATCGTTCTCTTTTGTCCATGATGCAATATGGGTGCTGATTAGCGCCACAATGGCCGTATTTAAAATGACCAGTCCGCCTGAGAAAAAAGCAGGAAGGCCAAGTTGTTTGGTTGCATAAATAACAATTACGAGCGGAATAACCATTGCAGCAATGACTAAGCCAAAGTTAACAATCAGAAGCTGGCGATAGCTGGTATCGCTCAACACTTTTCTTATATTATGACTTTCTGCTTTTTTGTGGCTATTCTTTACCGTCTGCACGGCGACAGGATGCCACATCAAAAGTGCCAGGCAGGATAGAAAATAAAGTGATGCCGACGCAATAATAATAAAATGCAGACTGCTGTCAGAATCAACAGAAAAAGCCAGTGAAGTAAATATGGTGCCCAGTCCCATACCAATATTCCTGATCGACGCAATGAGTCCGAACCAGGTTTGAGTCCCTTTCCCACCTGAAGCCAGTGAAACCAGCCCCCGGTTGCTCGTCCAGAAAATATGAGATCCTGCCTGGGTAAAAAACTGCGTCAGCATTATGGTAAAAGGGTCTCTGGCGAAAAGACACATGACAAACCCCGCGCCGCTGATAAAATCGCCCCATATCGACAGTTTCTTAGGACCGAGTCTGTCCAGTAACCTTCCAATCAGGACAGGTACTAAAGAGGAAAGGGCGCGCCCTGTGGCAATAGCTACGCCTATTATTGAGAGCGTAAGCGTTGTCGTTCTGTCGAAGTAGATCATCATAAACGCCATGATCAATCCACCACCCGTTGCATTTAATATTGTCGATGCAACAAATAGTTTGGAACGATTTATGTTTGGCACTGAAATCTTGAATGTGGTTTTCACGCAGAGACCTTTAAAACTAAGTGATTAAGCTGCTATTTACCGGGTTCTTCATCGAGGTAAATGCCTGATAAAATTCATCCGAAATCGTGCTGATTGCTGCAAGTGTTTCCTGGGATTTCCATTTCCTGCTCAGATATTCAAGTGCGGCAATGTGGAAATCACTATTGCCCAGCTCTTTGAGGTAAATATTGATAATGTCCCGATCGACATTTAGCTGCAGCGCATTATAAATTTTCAACAAGGTCGCGGCCTTTCTGAAAAAAGGATCGGCTATATTCTTCTCGAACTCAGACGATTTTTTAAAGTTGCCGTTTCGTGAAGCCTCTTCAGCCTGAAAAACCAGTGCTAACACTTCATCAATATTTTCTGCGCACGTGGTTATTTTGGTCGGGTTAATCTGGCATTCGTACATGCTTACCGGGTTCTTCATGCTGCTGATTTTCTCTGCAGTCGAGTAATGGCGGTTATAGATATGGAATGTGCCTACATACCAGGATAACTTTCCGACTTTCCACCCAAGCGTATTAGCAATAATTTCGTGTAAAACGCTCCACTCAAAAAAATTGATGCCGCTGAATCCCCAGATGGCATCATTCGCGCGGACGGTAACATGTAAATCAAGATAACCGCCTCGCTGGATGAAGTGCAGCCAGTTATTACAGGGAACATCTTTTGTTTCCTGATAATCCGTTTCAGGATCAAAGATATTCATTACTGCACGTTTTGTCAGCGGGTCTTCTCTAAGGCGATTCACCACGCCCTGCAATTGGTCTACTTTCCCTTTCCATTTGCGCAACCGGGGTCCGTAGGCTGCTCGCCAGGTCAGTGAGTCATCGGAATAGTCCTCTGCGCGAGGAAGATAATGTTTAAGGAAGTGCAGATCATCCCGTCCAGCGAGTACCCACATCGTTTCTGCAACCTGCGCAAAGACGTTATTATTTCTGTGGGGTAATACCAGGAATCGCTCTGTAGGATGGCGGATTTTGGTTAATGTGGAGAGAACTTCCCGTTGCTCCTGATCGCGTGAGCCAACATCGTTACCATTCATCATGATGTTATTTACGGTATTAACCAGCGCATGCGTAATATTACGATTCATGGGCGACCTCATAACCTAACTTCGCCATTTCACTTTCGATAATCTGAAAGGCATCTTCAACCTGCTGATAATCATAATGGCGACATCCATCACTGCCAGATATCATGGCTGAAACGCTTTTTTCATTTTTTCTGTAGAGCGTGATAACAGGAATACGCCAGCTGATTGCCGTCGCAATTTCATAACCGACTCCCAGACTTGGAGTTGTGACTTCAGCGACAACCACCTGAGAATGGCGTAGCCAGTGCAAATCACGGTCATGAATAAATTTGTCACTCAGGAAAGACTGACCACCATCAGATAAACTGTAATCGCCCACGTGTTCGGTAATAACTTTACCGTAGCCCTTGAGCTTATTAATCAGTTTCGCGTAAACAGGAACATCATCCCGCCCGGCTCTGATTGAACCAGCAAAATAGATAACTAATCCATTATCAATAACAGTTTCAGGCGAAAGGGTATGTGCTAATTCACTCACGATGCTTCTCCATATAAGGGTTTCCTTTGACCGAAAAATAATAGTCATGCTTTCAGTTTTTTGAAGCTTCTAAAAAGAGTTTTATCCAGTTTATTAACGAAATTAATAAAGCCGGGGAGGTACTCTTTCTGTTTTGAAAATTTGAAAAGCGATAATGCCTTTCAGGTGATTTAACAATTCATGTTCATCAAGACTAAAATGCAGTGACATTATTGTAAATATAAGTAAAGGTACTTACACTAAGGAAAAAAATTCCACAATTGGAGGGGGTATGGAGAGTCTGCGAGGCCTCAGGGCGTTTGTTTATACGGCTGAACTGGGCAGCTATGTTGCAGCGGCAAGGGTGTCAGGCATCTCTTCTTCAGCAATTGCTAAGAGTGTGGCGAAACTTGAAGACGAACTCGGGGTAAGGCTTTTTCATCGGACAACGCGCAGCATCGGTCTGACTGAAGAAGGGAATGTCTTCTATGAACGGTGTAAGTTCATCCTGAATGAGATTCGCGATGCCAGAGCCCTGATTGCCGAAACGCGTATCACGCCCTGCGGCAGATTACATATCAGCGTGCCGCAAATTTTCGGGCACTCCCTTTTAATGCCCATACTTCCACGTTTTATTGAAAAGTACCCTGATATACAGCTTGATATCGATTTTGAAGATCGCGTGGTGGATCTGATTGCGGAAGGAATAGATGTCGCTGTGAGAAGTGGTGAGCTGGCAGATAACCGCCTTGTGAGCAGAAAGCTGGGAGAGCAGTATTTTGTCGTCTGTGCCAGCAGAGAGTATCTAAAAACGCATGGCGTCCCTTTGAACCCTGCTGATCTGGTCCACCATCGCTGCATACATTTCAAATACCCCTCAAGTGGCCGTATCGCCAGCTGGGCTTTCTCTGCCGATTTTGAAAACCTGGACCTTCCCAGGGATCTTATATTCAACAATACTCACGCTGGGTTGCGGGCAGCCATTGATGGGTCAGGCGTAGCTCATCTGCCGGTCTATGTTGCTGAAGAAGCATTTGAAAAAGAGTTACTCGTCCCTTTGCTGACTGAATACATGCTGCCATTAGGATCGATGTCGCTAATCTGGCCTTCTAACCGCCATTTATCCTCGAAGGTCAGAGCATTTGTGGATTTTGTCAGCAGCGAACTGGTTCAGGGGGACTATTTTACGAATATCGGCAGTCAGACGCTGAGTGGGCCTGACGAGGAGTGAATTGAAGGGGATGGGCGAGCCACAGGATGTGGCGAGTCTATCGAACCTTCGATAACGGGTTCGCCTCAGAACGCAAAAAACCCGCCAGAGGCGGGTTTCTTTAAATTTTGGTGCCCGAACCCGGAATCGAACCAGGGACACGGGGATTTTCAATCCCCTGCTCTACCGACTGAGCTATTCGGGCAACGGGGCGCATTAAACCGTAAAGGCCGCGGGTCGTCAACGGCTTTCACTAAAAAACCCCAGGAAACGTGACTGATTGCCTGAATTTCAGTCAAAGCGGGTAAAACCTCAGGCCAGCGCGCCATTTTTGCGGCACAGCGCGATGCTGTAGACATCCTCCGCCAGCCGTTGAGCAGTGGCGACATCCTGCACATTACGCTTCACCAGTAGCCTGCTCAGACAACCTTCAAGAATCAGTTCCATCTGATCGGCCACCATACCTGGGTTATCCAGCTCCTGTTGCACCAGAATGTCATGGGTGAACTGCCATGAACCGCGTTTTTGCTGCTCGGCCAGTTTATGGATGGGCTGATCGGGCTGTGGGTAGAAGCTACAGGCGGCGATAAACAGGCAGCCTGGGAAACGGCCTTTGCTGACCTGCTCACTCAGCACTTCATAGCGTGCCATCAGTTTCTGATCCGACGACAGAGATTCATCCAGCAGGATCTGACGGCGCCAGGTTTCAATCTGCTGACCGTGATAGCGCAGCGCATCATAAAGCAGCGCGTCGCGATCGGGCCAGAACTGCTGAAGCCGATCAAGCGTTAATTCAGTTTCTCCCGCCAGAGTTTCCAATGAGAGGGTGGCGGCGAGGCCGTTCTGTTCAAGCACATTCAATGCATGCTCGAGTATCTGTTCACGCTGCAAGTGACTCTCCTCTGGTATGCAGGCCCGGCAATTTCGCCGGGCAATGACCTGTCCAGTGTTGTTTATGGGGTAAGTTTCTGCAAATGCGCCTGGAAATCGGCGGCATTGAGAAACCCGGTGATGCGCGAGTCGGGGATTTCACGGCCCTGCGCATCAAAGAACAAAATGGTCGGTAAGCCCAGCACCTGAAGGTGCTGCAACAGCGCGTTGTCGCTGGCACTGTTGGCCGTGACGTTAGCCTGTAGTAGCTGTACCTTGCTCAGGCTATCGCGCACGGCGCTATCACTAAAGGTATATTTTTCAAACTCCTTGCAGGCGACGCACCAGTCTGCGTAGAGATCGACCATAGTGATGCGACCATGTGCCTGCTGCAGCGCGCTATCAAGTTGTTGCGGCGTCTGGAGGGACTGGAACGGCAGCGGTGCCACAGCATGCTGTACCGCCTGACCGCCAAATGCCCAGTCCTGTAACGGACGTGCGCTGATTAACGCCGCAGCCAGCATGACAATCTGCACCACGCGCCATTTACCGCTGCTGGCACGCAGGCTGACGCTGAACGCCCAGCCAAAGAACGCCACGCCAAGCAGACTCCAGAGTCGCAATCCCCACACGTCGCCCAGTACTCGTTCCAGCAGGAAGACTGGCAACGCCAGGATGACAAAACCAAAGCCCTCTTTGACGGTTTGCATCCACGGACCGCTTTTCGGCAGCAGTCGATTTCCAGACAGGGTTACAGCGATCAGCGGTAATCCCATGCCGACCGCGTAGAGCCACAGCGTCCCGGCACCGGCCCACAGATTTCCGCTCTGCGCGATGTAAAGCAAAATAGCGCTAAGCGGGGCAGTGGTGCAGGGCGAGCAGATTAAGCCGGCCAGCGCGCCCATCAGGAAGACGCCGGGCAGCGATCCCCCCTGCTGACGATTGCTCCACAGCGTCAGACGGGTTTGCAGGCTTGAGGGCAGTTGCAGCGTAAACAGGCCGAACATTGACAGGGCCAGCACGATAAACAGCACAGAGAGCGTCAACAGCACGTATGGGTGCTGCAACGCGGCCTGAAAACGCAGGCCCGCAGCCGCCACTACCAGGCCCAGCAGCGTATAGGTCAGCGCCATTCCCTGAACATAAACCATCGCCAGCGCAAATAGCCGGCCCAGCGAATAGTGGCGATTTCCGCCCAGGATAATGCCGGAGATCAGCGGATACATCGGCAGCACACAGGGCGTAAATGCCACGCCTATGCCGATCAGCAGCGCCCAGAGCGGGGAAAAGGGCAGCGGATTAGCGGGCTTGGGCTGCGCATTAACCGGCGCAGGTGCGCTGCTGGCTGCAACCGCACTCACCGGTACGCTGCGTGTCTCGGGGGGATAACAGAACCCGGCGGCGGCACAACCCTGATATGTCACGCTGAGCGTGGCACCGGTGCCCGCCTGTTGCAGTATCACAGGCAGCGTCAGATCCTGCGGATAGATCTCACTTTTGCCAAAGAATTCATCCTCATGCGGCTGACCAGCCGGTAGCGTCAGCGGCGCGAGGGTCGCGTTCTGCGGCGTGATGTGGATCTGCTGGCGATAGAGGTAATAGCCCGATTTCACTTTCCAGTGCAGATTAAGCAGAGCGCCCTGCTGGTCGAAGTCAAACGTAAACGCCTGATCAACGGGCACAAAGCGGCTGGTCGCCGGATTAGAAAAGAGGGATGCGTGCGCCTGCAGACAGATAAACAGCGTCAGCAGAAGCGTAATTAAGCGAGAGATGGGTGCAGCCATGACAAGTATTCACTATCTCCATGTTGAACCGGCAGCGCCAGCAATTCTGGGACATCGTAAGGGTGTGCTTCTTTAAGCAAATCACACAGCGCCTGCTGATGATCGCTGTCGCACTTCAGCAGCATCTGGATTTCGCTGCTCTTCTCCATTTTGCCCTGCCAGATATACCAGGAGGTGGCACCCGGCAGCAGTGTCACGCAGGCTGCCAGTCTGGCCTCCAGCGCTAAAGCGGCAAGATGGTCTGCCGTGGCCTGATCAGGCGCAGTGCAGAGGATAACGACAGCATTCATCCTGAGACTCCTGTTTAAAAGAGCGGCGATGATAGCACGCTCCATCCGTAACACGATGAGCGGGCTATAACAGCAACCCACCGAAGACGAAGCCAGAGAGCACCGACAGCGCAATGGCAATTACCCCTGGAATGATAAAGGCATGGTTAAAGACAAACTTGCCAATCCGGGTTGAGCCCGTGTCATCCATCTCAACGGCGGCCAGCAGGGTCGGGTAGGTCGGCAGCACAAACAGCGCCGAAACCGCGGCGAAGGAGGCGATGGCCGTTAGCGGCGTCACGCCCAACAGCAGCGCGGCGGGCATCAGGGCTTTGGTGGTGGCGGCCTGCGAATAGAGCAGCATCGAAGCGAAGAAGAGCACCAGTGCCAGCATCCATGGATAGGTTTTTAGCGTATCTCCTGCCAGCATCTGAATCTCGGCCAGATGCGCTTTTACAAAGGTGTCACCCAGCCAGGCGACGCCCATTACGCAGATGCAGGCGCTCATGCCGGATTTAAAGGTGCTGGCGCTGAGGATCTCACTGGTATCGAGTTTGCAGGTCAGGCTGATGAGTGTGGCGATGGTCAGCATAAACACCACAATCGCTTCATTGCGCGGCAGCGGTGGATTGACGATTAATCCGACGCTGGCGCTGGTTGCGGTGGCATAGAGCACCACAGCCACAATGCCCGTCAGAAACAGCAGCACCGATTTTTTCGCGCCCGGTTTTGCCTGGTAACGGCTGGCGCCGCGCAGCGTGACTTCGCCTTTGGCGAGGCGGGCCTGATAAACCTCATCATCTTTCAGCTCACGGCCTAAGAAGTTAGTCACCAGCGCGGCCAGGAAGAGACCCACCATGGTTGAGGGGATGGCAATCGCCAGCAGCGTGATATAGCCGACACCGCGCGGTTCAAGCAGTGTGGCGAAGAAGACCACCGCGGCTGAAATCGGTGACGCGGTAATCGCTATTTGTGAAGCCACTACCGCAATCGACAGCGGCCGGGAAGGGCGTACGCCTTGCTCCTTCGCCACTTCCGCAATCACTGGCAGCGTCGAGAACGCAGTATGACCCGTACCGGCCAGCAGCGTCATCAGGTAGGTGACCAGCGGGGCCAGCAGCGTGACATGGCGCGGATGACGCCGCAGCAGGCGTTCAGCCAGGCTGACGAGATAATCCATGCCGCCGGCCACCTGCATCGCAGCGATAGCCGCGATCACCGCCATGATGATTTCAATCACATCGAACGGGATAGCGCCGGGTGCCATGCCAAATCCCAGCGTCAGGATCAACACGCCCATCCCGCCAGCAAAGCCAATGCCAATGCCGCCAAGACGTGCGCCCAACCAGATCGCCATCAAGACGATAATCAGCTCAACCACAAACATGAATCACTCCTGCACATTAAATCGGTAAAACCGGGGTGTGCTGTGTACCAAAAAAAAAGGCACACCGTTTTGATCGCGGTGTGCCTTTGGTTAACCAGCGTCGGTTAAGCCTTACTGTTCGTTTTCATCGGTATAACGTTTGGCTTTATAAACCGGGTACATCAGGTTCTGTACCGAGAAGATATCGTCCAGCTCACTTTCCGTCAGCAGACCACGCTCCAGCACGACCTCGCGCACGCTTTTACCGGTTTCCGCACAGATTTTGCCGACGATGTCGCCGTTGTGGTGGCCGATGTAAGGGTTAAGGTAAGTGACGATACCAATCGAGTTAAAGACATAGGCTTCGCACACTGCGCGGTTGGCGGTAATGCCGTTGACGCACTTCTCCAGCAGGTTGTAGCAGGCGTTAGTCAGGATGCTGATTGACTCAAACAGCGCCTGGCCAATAACTGGCTCCATCACGTTGAGCTGCAGCTGACCCGCTTCAGAGGCCATGGTGACGGTGATGTCATTGCCAATCACTTTAAAGCAAACCTGGTTTACTACTTCCGGCACCACCGGATTGACCTTGGCTGGCATGATGGAGGAACCCGCCTGCAGCTCTGGCAGGTTGATTTCGTTCAGACCCGCGCGCGGACCAGAGGAGAGCAGGCGCAGGTCGTTACAGATCTTGGAGAGCTTCACGGCCAGACGTTTGAGTGACGAATGGACCATCACATAAGCGCCGCAGTCAGAGGTGGCTTCAATCAGATCTTCCGCCGGTACTACAGGCAGGTTGCTGACTTCCGCCAGACGCTGTACAGCCAGATGCTGATAGCCATCCGGCGTATTGAGACGGGTACCGATGGCGGTTGCGCCCAGGTTCACTTCCAGCAGCAGTTCAGCGGTGCGCAGAATACTTTTGGTTTCTTCGTTCAGCAGTACGCTGAACGCGTGAAACTCCTGGCCGAGAGTCATCGGCACGGCGTCCTGTAGCTGGGTGCGGCCCATTTTCAGGATGGTCTGGAATTCATCAGCTTTGTGCTGGAAGCCTTCGGCCAGCTGGCTGATGCCATCAAGCAGTTTCAGCAGCGAGCTGTAGACCGCGATGCGGAAACCGGTTGGATAGGCGTCGTTGGTAGACTGGCATTTGTTCACATGATCGTTGGGGTTGAGGTACTGATATTCCCCTTTCTGGTGGCCCATCAGCTCCAGGCCGATGTTCGCCAGCACCTCATTGGTGTTCATGTTGACCGAGGTTCCGGCACCGCCCTGATAGACATCAACAGGGAACTGGTCCATACAGCGGCCGTTGTTCAGCACTTCGTCGCAGGCCTTAATGATGGTATCGGCAATGTTGCGCGGAATAGTCTGCAGCTCTTTATTGGCCATTGCCGCTGCTTTTTTGACCATCACCATGCCACGGACAAATTCAGGAATGTCACTGATTTTGCTGTTGCTGATATAAAAGTTCTCAATCGCACGCAGAGTATGAACGCCATAGTAGGCATCCGCCGGAACTTCGCGCATGCCTAACAGGTCTTCTTCGATACGAATGTTGTTCGCCATGATAACCTTCTTATTGTTGCCGCTAACCATCACAAAGGATGTGTTTATTTTGTCGTGGTGTGCCCGTGCCGGCATATTATCCGTCTTCAAAGGGGCGTGTGCGATCATATTCTGATGCTTAAGAAAAGCACGCATGCAGATCACTTAATGCTGCAGTCTGGTTAACGATATGTGAAGTTGGTTACAAAATTAACCCCGCAGGATAAATTTGATACGATCGGTTGAAAATGGCGGCGCGGGTGCCCATCTCTTTTCTTATCATCCTCAGGATGAACGCTTTCTGCTGACCGGCACGCTGCCGTTCAGCCCCTACTTACAGGAGAGTACGGTGCGCTGGATACCGTTATTAGTCTTTTTTATTCTGGCCTGGATTGAGATTTCACTCTTCATTCAGGTGGCACACGTCATGGGCGTGCTGCTTACCATGCTGCTGGTGGTGTTCACCTCGTGCATCGGGGTGTCGCTGGTCAAAAATCAGGGCATGAAGAACTTTATGCTGATGCAGGAGAAGCTGGCACGTAACGAAAGCCCGGCCAGTGAGATGATCAAAAGCGTGTCACTGATCATCGCGGGCTTCCTGCTGCTGTTGCCTGGCTTCTTCACTGATCTGCTGGGTCTGTTGCTGTTGCTGCCACCGGTGCAGAAGCATCTGACGCTGAAACTGATGCCCCATCTGCGCGTCTGGCGTGGACCGGGTGCCGGCCCTGACAGCGGCTATACCATGGATGGCGAGTTCGAGCGTAAAAATAGCGATCGCCTTGAGCACCATGACGATCACAAGGATCGTTAACCGCAGTTTAAGTCTCTGAAAGCGCAACCTCCGGGTTGCGTTTTTTATTTACCCCATCATCTGTTCAAAAAGTCATCACTTATCACATCCGGATAAAAAAATTTGTTGTCCGCCCCCTTGAAAGTGGGTGGTGGCGGCCCTATCTCTCTGGTCACGAGGCCGGAAGCCATGCAGCCCGGTGTTCAACCCCAAAACTGAATGATTGGACTTCTCAAAGGAGAGCTATCAAATGAAAATTCGTCCATTGCACGATCGCGTCATCGTCAAGCGTAAAGAAGTTGAAGCTAAATCAGCTGGCGGCATCGTGCTGACCGGTTCTGCAGCCGGTAAATCCACCCGTGGTGAAGTTCTGGCTGTCGGCAATGGTCGCATCCTTGAGAGTGGCGACGTTAAGCCGCTGGACGTGAAGGTTGGTGACGTCGTGATCTTCAATGAAGGTTACGGTGCTAAAACCGAGAAAATCGACAACGAAGAGGTGCTTATCATCTCTGAGAGCGACATTCTGGCCGTTGTTGAAGCGTAATTTTTACGCGTAATTCACTGAACGAAACGAATTTAAGGGATATTTAAAGATGGCAGCTAAAGACGTAAAATTCGGTAATGACGCACGCGTAAAAATGCTGCGTGGCGTGAACGTACTGGCAGATGCAGTAAAAGTTACCCTGGGCCCGAAAGGCCGTAACGTGGTTCTGGATAAATCTTTTGGTGCACCGACCATCACTAAAGATGGTGTTTCTGTGGCACGTGAAATCGAGCTGGAAGACAAGTTCGAGAACATGGGCGCGCAGATGGTGAAAGAAGTGGCCTCTAAAGCGAACGACGCTGCAGGCGACGGCACCACCACTGCAACCGTACTGGCTCAGTCTATCATCACCGAAGGCCTGAAAGCGGTCGCAGCGGGTATGAACCCGATGGATCTGAAGCGCGGTATCGACCAGGCGGTTATCGCTGCAGTTGAGAAACTGAAAGCGCTGTCTGTGCCTTGCTCAGACTCTAAAGCCATTGCGCAGGTGGGTACGATCTCTGCTAACTCCGATGAAACCGTAGGCCAGCTGATTGCTCAGGCGATGGAAAAAGTCGGTAAAGAAGGCGTGATCACCGTTGAAGAAGGCACCGGCCTGCAGGATGAGCTGGATGTGGTTGAAGGTATGCAGTTTGATCGCGGCTACCTCTCTCCTTACTTCATCAACAAGCCAGAAACCGGTGCGATTGAACTGGAATCTCCGTTCATCCTGCTGGCTGACAAGAAAATTTCTAACATCCGTGAAATGCTGCCAGTGCTGGAAGCCGTTGCGAAAGCAGGCAAACCACTGCTGATCATCGCGGAAGATGTTGAAGGCGAAGCGCTGGCAACGCTGGTGGTTAACACCATGCGTGGCATCGTGAAAGTGGCTGCTGTGAAAGCACCAGGCTTCGGCGACCGTCGTAAAGCGATGCTGCAGGATATCGCTATCCTGACCGGTGGTACCGTGATCTCTGAAGAAATCGGTATGGAGCTGGAAAAAGCGGCTCTGGAAGATCTGGGCCAGGCTAAACGCGTTGTGATCAACAAAGACACCACCACCATCATCGACGGTGTGGGTGAAGAAGCGACAATCCAGGGCCGTGTCACCCAGATTCGTCAGCAGATCGAAGAAGCAACCTCTGACTACGACAAAGAAAAACTGCAGGAGCGCGTAGCGAAACTGGCAGGCGGCGTAGCCGTTCTGAAAGTAGGCGCAGCAACTGAAGTTGAAATGAAAGAGAAGAAAGCCCGCGTTGAAGATGCGCTGCACGCAACCCGTGCTGCTGTAGAAGAAGGCGTGGTTGCAGGTGGTGGTGTGGCGCTGGTTCGCGTTGCAGCACAGCTGGCGGATCTGCGTGGTCAGAACGAAGATCAGAACGTCGGTATCAAAGTTGCGCTGCGCGCGATGGAATCTCCACTGCGTCAGATCGTGTCTAACGCCGGTGAAGAGCCATCTGTTGTTGCTAACAACGTGAAAGCGGGCGACGGTAACTACGGTTACAACGCGCAGACTGAAGAGTATGGCAACATGATCGACTTCGGTATCCTGGACCCAACCAAAGTGACCCGTTCTGCTCTGCAGTACGCGGCCTCAGTTGCAGGTCTGATGATCACCACCGAATGTATGGTCACTGACCTGCCTAAAGGCGACGCACCTGATTTAGGCGGCGGCGCTGGCGGTATGGGTGGCATGGGCGGTATGGGCGGTATGATGTAATTGCCGTTGACTGCTTAAGTCATCACAGAACCCCCGATCGGAAACGGTCGGGGGTTTTTCTTTTGGGCGGGAAAATAGTATAAGTAGTGTCGCAATCGTTCGTCTTTCCTCTTGATATCTTCCGCTGTCTGCATGCTGACTGCTGCCGCCTCGCCGGATGGACTTATTATCGTAAGTTACCGGGACGCGCCACTCTGCTGGCCTGAATACAGTATGAAATATGAAGATGATATAACGGGATTAAGGCAATGAATGTTCAGAAAAAAGAGATCTTTTTCTGCTACGCTGCCACCCGACTCTGATGATAATAAATGGGGATTACAATGCGGATTAACCTCTTGCTCGGACTGACGGCTGGCGCGTTATTGCTGGCGGGCTGCAGCAGCTCTACGCAACTCTCTTCAGCGGGGCAGCGTGTGACGTTTACCGATCAGCAGCCTGGCAATAACTGTCAGCTTCTGGGCAATATCACCGGCTCACAGAGCAACTGGCTGAGCGGTGCAGGCGGTGAAACCAGCGCACTGCGTGGTGCGGCCAATGATCTGCGCAATCGTGCAGCCGAGATGGGCGGCAACGTGATTTATGGTGCCACCAGCCCGACGCAGAATCTGTTGTCCGCGTTCGCGCCACTCGACAGCAAAATGACTGGCCAGGTTTATAAGTGCCCATAGTGTGAGTCGGGCATCCTACCGTATTCAACCGGCCAGCCTTGCGCTGGCCGTTTTTATTCCTGACGTAACTGCAAATCTAACGGTGTTTTACTCGGCTCACCGCCGATTTCACGCGCCAGCTTTGGCACCAGATAGCCGGAGACCTGTGACAACAGGGACCGAACCAGCTGGCGTGCCTCGTCGTCTGAGACAAAGAAATGCGCGGCGCCCTGGACTTTGTCCAGCACGTGCAGATAGTAGGGCAGAATACCGGCATCAAACAGCGCATTGCTCAGGGTAGCCAGCGTCTGGGCATTATCGTTGATGCCACGCAGCAGCACGCTCTGATTCAGCAGGGTCACACCGGCACGCTTCAGCCTGATCATCGACTCACGCAGCGCCTCATCAATCTCCTGCGCATGGTTAATATGCGTCACCATAATCACCTGCAGTCGGGTATCGCTTAGCATCTGACAGAGCTGTTCGGTAATACGCGCCGGTATAACGACCGGTAAGCGGCTGTGAATGCGCAGACGTTTGAGATGCGGGATCTGTTCCAGCGCGGCGATCAGCCAGGCGAGCTCATGATCTTTGGCCATCAGAGGATCGCCGCCGGAAAAAATGATCTCATCCAGCTCGGGATGTTCGGCGACATAGTCCAGTGCAGCCTGCCAGCTACGCTTATTGCCGGGATTATCCTGATAGGGAAAATGACGGCGGAAGCAGTAGCGGCAGTTAACGGCACAACCGCCTTTTACCAGCAATAATGCCCGGTTTCGGTATTTATGCAGCAATCCAGGCACAACGTTGCTTTGTTCATCGAGGGGATCGGTGCTATAACCTGGCGCATCGATGAATTCCTGGCGACGGGTCAGTACCTGAAGCAGCAGTGGGTCGTGCGCATCGCCTTTTTTCATCCGGCGGATGAACGCATGCGGTACCCGTAAGGCGAAAAGACGCCGCGCATCCGCACCTTCAGCCAGCTCGGTGTGCTGATCCAGGGCTAAAATCCGCAGTAATTCATCAGGTTCGGTGACAACATCCGCAAGTTGCTGCAACCAATCTTCTCTGGAAGGTGTTTTTAGGGTTACAATGTGTGCCATTTTTTTGGCTTAGTACCAGTGTCAATTTTCGTAGAGGGCCTTCATGGCGACTTATTCTAGCAACGATTTCCGTCCCGGTCTTAAAATCATGTTCGAAGGCGAGCCGTATGCCATCGAATCCAGTGAGTTCGTTAAACCGGGTAAAGGTCAGGCATTCGCACGCGTTAAAATGCGTCGCCTGCTGACGGGTTCTCGCGTTGAGAAAACTTTTAAATCTACCGACTCCGCCGAAGGCGCAGACGTTGTAGATACCAACCTGAACTACCTGTACAACGACGGTGAGTTCTATCACTTCATGCACCCGGAAAGCTTTGAGCAGTTCCAGGTTGAAGAGAAAACGGTAAACGATGCAGCGAAATGGCTGCAGGATAACGCTGAGTGTATCGTTACGCTGTGGAACGGTCGCCCGATCGCCGTTCAGCCGCCGAACTTTATCGAAGCTGAAGTTATCGAAACCGATCCCGGCCTGAAAGGTGATACTGCGGGTACTGGCGGCAAGCCAGCCAAGCTGTCTACCGGCGCCGTGGTGAAAGTGCCATTGTTCGTGCAAGAGGGCGAAGTGGTCAAAGTTGACACCCGCTCTGGCGAATACGTGTCACGCGTGAAATAAGATTCGCAGGCGCATCTCCGGATGCGCCTTTTTCTTGTCTGAGAGAAAAAAATGATCAAGCTGGCAAAATTAATCGCGTTCGCGTTGCTGGTCTCTTCTGCGTTAAGCGCCTGCAACACATTCCACGGTTTTGGCGAAGACGTCTCCCACTTAGGTGGTGCCATTTCCCGTGCGGCAAAATGACCTAACGGATTGTCTTTTTTAGAGTCCCGCCAGCAGCAACTGCCGTAAATCCGGCTATGCTTAAAGCGCTGTACTTTACATCCATCAAAAAGGACATTGTTATGTTAAAGAAAAGTATTGCCGCAATCTTCTCTGTACTGGTGCTCTCTTCTCTGCTGACGGCGTGTAATACAACACGTGGCGTCGGTGAAGATGTCGAAGCGGGTGGCCAGGCGATTCAGAACAGCACGAAGTAACCTGTTATTCCAACCGGTACGAAATGCTTTTCGTACCGGCTTGTCAGCTTTTGCACTATTTCTGTTTTACCCAGATTAACTCTTCCACCGGGAAACCGTTCTGACGTGCCTGTTCAACCAGTTTCTCTTTGACGCCCTGCTCCAGCTGCGGTGTGCGTGACAGTATCCAGAGATAGTGGCGATTCGGGCCGCACACCATCGCATAGCGATAATCGGGATCCAGTGCAATAACGTTGTAGCCGCCGTAGAAGGGGCCAAAGAAAGAGACCTTCAGGGAGGCACGCTGTGGCTCACCAGTGAAATAGGCTTTGCCCACGCTCTCCTGCCAGCGCTGCTTTTTAACGTTGTAGCCACGATTGATCACTTTCAGACCGCCATCTTCACGTGGGCTGTAGTTTGCCGTTACCTGTTCAAGGCCGCGCTCAAAAGGGTGATTAAGGCGGGCAATCTCATACCACTGACCAAGGTAGCGCTGGCTGTCGAAGTTATCTATGACCGTGACGTTTTTTGGCGGCGTGGTACTGCAGGCGACTGAGAGAAAAGCACTCAGGCTGGCAACAACTGTTTTCCATGGAGACATAGTGGGATTCCTTTGTGATTTAACCGCTTAAGTATAGAAGCTGAAACGCTGTTATTGGCAGCATAGGCGCGAGATTGTTTGCCACATGCATTGCAGGTAGACTTCCCACCCTAATTTGTATCAGGAGTCATCACCATGAGCGAAACGGCAAGCTGGCAACCAAGCGCATCCATCGCCAATTTGTTAAAACGCGCCGCTATTTTAGCTGAAGTGCGTCGTTTCTTTGCCGATCGCGGCGTGCTGGAAGTGGATACGCCGGCGATGAGTCAGGCAACGATTACCGATATCCATCTGGTGCCATTCCAGACGCGTTTTGTCGGGCCTGGCGCGGCGCAGGGGCGCGATCTCTGGCTGATGACCAGCCCGGAATACCATATGAAGCGCCTGCTGGCGGCAGGCAGTGGCCCGATTTACCAGATGGCGCGCAGCTTCCGCAATGAAGAGGCGGGACGTCACCACAACCCCGAATTCACCATGCTGGAGTGGTATCGTCCGCATTACGATATGTACCGCCTGATGAATGAAGTCGACGATCTGATGCAGCAGGTGCTGGAGTGTGACAGCGCAGAGTCGCTTTCTTATCAGCAGGCGTTTATCCGTCATCTGGAGCTGGACCCGCTGTCTGCGGATAAAGCGCAGTTACGTGAAGCGGCTGAGAAGCTGGGTGAAGGCGAGCTGGCGCGCGCAGAAGAAGATCGCGATACCTTACTGATGCTGCTGTTTATGCTGGGCGTGGAACCGAAGATTGGTCAGGATAAACCCTGCTTCGTTTATCATTTCCCGGCCAGCCAGGCAGCACTGGCGGAGATCAGTACTGAAGATCACCGTGTGGCTGAGCGCTTCGAGGTCTATTACAAGGGCATTGAGCTGGCGAACGGTTTTCGTGAACTGACCGATAGCCGTGAGCAGCGTCAGCGCTTCGAGCAGGATAACCGGCGTCGAGCGGCGCGTGGCCTGCCTGTACATCCCATTGATACTTATCTGCTGGATGCACTGGCGCATGGTATGCCAGCCTGTTCGGGGGTCGCGCTGGGTGTTGATCGTCTGATCATGCTGGCGTTGAAAGCGGAGTCATTGAGTGACGTGATCGCGTTTCCGGTGGATCGCTGCTAATCGGTTATTCACAAACGATGACGGAATAGTGGGGAAGGGTTGGCCCGGATGAAGAGCAAAGCGTCCGAGCCAGGATGGCGAGGCCGACCGCCATGGATGGCGGCCTTCTTTGCGATCAGCTGGGCCATCCCTGACCTGGCTCCGGTTTTAGCTAGTTACTATTGTCCGGGAATTCCTGAATGGTCACCGGCAGCGTCAGTTTCTGATCGTTGCGCAGCACCTGAACCTCAATCACTGAACCCGGGCGAATTTCTGCCACCTGATCCATCGTCTCCTGCGCGGAGATGGCCGGCTTGCCGTTTACACTGAGCAGCACATCGTTGGCCTGAATCCCGGCTTTATCTGCGGGCCCGTCTGGTGTGACTACACTGACAATAATGCCCTGAACCCGATCCAGATTGCTGCCCTGTCCATGCAGCGGCGGTAACTCACGCCCGGTAATGCCGATATAGCCGCGGATGACCCGACCATCACGAATCAGCTTATCCATGATTTTTGAGGCTAAGACCGTTGGAATGGCGAAACCAATTCCTTCCGGTGTTTCACCATCATTGCTCTTATCAAAGGTCAGGGTATTAATACCCATCAGCTCGCCGAGCGAGTTAATAAGCGCACCGCCGGAGTTACCCTGGTTGATTGAGGCATCGGTCTGCAGGAAGTTCTGTCGGCCTGACGAACTCAGACCTACGCGGCCCGTGGCGCTGATAATGCCCTGCGTCACCGTCTGACCGAGGTTGTAAGGATTGCCGATCGCCATCACCACATCACCAATGTGCGGCTGACGGTTTGGATTAATCGGGATAACCGGCAGGCCGGAGGCCGTAATCTTGAGAACCGCCAGGTCGGTCATTCCATCGGAACCCACCAGCGTCGCTTCAAAGAAGCGGCCATCCTGCAGCGCCACGATGATCTGATCAGCATTGTTGATAACATGCTTGTTGGTAAGGATGTAGCCTTTAACATTCATGATCACCCCTGAACCCAGGGTAGTGATCCCACGATTGTTGTTGGTGTGGGCGCTGCGATTGTAAACGTTCACGACAGCAGGCACGGCGCGTCGCACCCCTTGATTGAAGCTAAAGGGCGTTTCGTCGGTAATATTTTCGTGGTTATAAAGGGCGTCGCTGCCCATACGCAGTGCAGGCAGTGCTGCGAGCAAAATACCCGCCACAATCAGGCCCAGCACCACGGCACGCAAGAGTTTAAGAAACATGGTGTTAAATCACGCCAGGGGAGATCGCAGGGGAGAATAGCATGAGAGCGGCGGACACACACGTGCTTGTGTCCGCCGTAATGCGAGGTTTATCTCAACAACAGATAGATACTTTCATCGCCACGCACTACATTCAGAGCCAGCACCGGCGGTTTACCCTCCAGTATTTTACGCATTTCAGCAATGGTCTGAACCCGGTTGCGGTTAACACCGATAATCACATCATCTTTCTGCAGACCCACCTGCTCAGCGGGTGTGCCTTTCTCGATGGTATCGACCTTCACGCCTTTATCCCCGGTTTTCGTCTGTCCATCACTCAGGGTTGCGCCCTGAAGCGCAGGGGACATCAGCTGTGCGCTCGCGGTAGTCTGGGCGCTCTGCTCCAGCGTGACGGTAACCGTTAACGGTTTCCCTTCACGCAGCAGGCCGAGTTTGACCTGTTCGCCTGGCGGTGTGGTGCCGACTTTTACGCGCAACTCAGCGAAGCTGGTAATCGGCTTATCGTTGATGGACGTAATAATATCGCCTGACTTCACGCCCGCTTTCTGTGCGGCAGACTGCGGTAAGACTTCAGAAACAAAGGCACCGCGCTGCGCATCGACATTAAAGGCCTTAGCCATATCGGCCGTCATTTCAGTGCCTTTAATACCCAGCTGACCACGCTTCACTTCACCGAACTTGATCAGCTGCTGCGCGAGGTTCATCGCCATATCACTGGGAATGGCGAAGCCGATACCGATGTTTCCGCCGCTGGAGGCGAGAATAGCGGTATTGATACCAATCAGCTCGCCGTTAAGATTGACCAGCGCACCGCCTGAGTTACCGCGGTTAATCGCAGCATCGGTCTGAATAAAGTTTTCCAGCCCTTCCAGGTTCAGGCCGCTACGGCCCAGCGCAGAGATAATCCCGGACGTGGCGGTCTGTCCCAGACCAAACGGGTTACCGATCGCCACCGCGAAGTCGCCCACTTTCAGCTGATCAGAATCCGCAACTTTCACCTGCGTAAGGTTTTTCGCGCCCTGAATCTGAATCAGCGCGATATCGGTCTGCTCATCATGGCCGATCAGTTTGGCGTCATATTCGCTGCCGTCGCCAAGCTGTACGCTGATCTTATCAGCACCGTTGACCACATGATTGTTGGTCAGTACGTAACCTTTGGCGGCATCAATAATGACGCCAGACCCCAGACCTTCAAACGGTTGAGGCTGGCTATTCCCGCCAGGCATCTGGCCGAAAAAGCGCTTAAGCGGTTCAGGAATATCCTGAGCCTGTGCACCTGAATCGGTGCCTTCCACGTGAACACTGACCACGGCGGGTAACACTTTCTCCAGCATCGGCGCCAGACTCGGCAGCGGCTGGCCCGCAATTTGTGCTGGCAGCGTTGCCATCGCGTCTGGCGCGGCGGCAAGACTCATCCCAATACTCAGGGCTAATGCGCTAAACAGGCGTGCTTGTTTTTTCATTGCTACAACGCTCTCGCTGCAAAAGGTGGGAGGAATTAATCAATGTGACAGTCGTTTGCGGTCAGGGTTCGCAAATTCAGTGGGCGCAGACAGGCTGCGCCCCAAAAAGATTAGTCGCGGGCAGGGCGCTCGCCACGCAGTAAACCCGATGCGCCTTCAGAGTAGTCGCGCGGCATCTGCACCGGGACCTGATCGTTATCCGCTTCAGCTTCAGTCAGCTGATACGCAAACGGATTTTTCTGCCCAGGCAGATTTGGCAGCAGGTCATTGGAGCCTTTTGCCATGTGCTGATAGAGCTGACGATAATCACGCGCCATGTTGTCCAGCAGCTCCGCGCTCTGCGCGAAGTGGTTGGTCAGTTCTTCGCGATAATCAGCCAGCTCCGCTTTCGATTTTTCCAGCTCATACTGCATGCTGCGCTGCTCACGCAGCTTTTTGTTGCCAAAACGCATGGCGACTGCGCCGACAATAATACCTACCACTAAACCAATTAGCCCGTATTCCCAGGTCATAATGACTCCCGTGTTATTTCCATTGTTCCGTAGGGCATTGCACCATTTCAATAATAGTCACTATACCCGTTAATCTTATGGATGTGGAACTCTGGAGCAGCATGGCTTAGTGTAGAACGGCCTTTTTTTCAGCAACCGTGGTATGAATCAGACACCATTCAGGGACTTTGAAACAACAATGCAAACCTCAACTCCGCTTGCACGCTATGAGCAGGCGCTGTCGCAGGGCGAATTCAGGCCCGATGACGTACAACGCGAAGCAATTACCCGTTTAGACGCGCTGCAGCAGGCGCTGGTTGCCCGGCAACAATCTGCCGCGCCAGCCGCATCTGGCCTGCTGGGTCGCCTGTCAAAATTGATCGGCAAAGAGAAAAACGAGACGCCGCAACCGGTACGTGGACTCTATATGTGGGGCGGTGTCGGGCGCGGTAAGACCTGGGTCATGGATCTCTTTTTTCAGTCTATTCCTGGCGACCGAAAACTGCGCCTGCACTTTCACCGCTTTATGTTGCGGGTGCATGAAGAGCTGACGCAGCTCCAGGGTCAGAGCGATCCCTTGCTGATTATCGCGGACAAATTTAAAGCCGAAACGGACATCCTCTGTTTTGATGAGTTTTTTGTCTCTGATATCACGGATGCGATGCTACTGGGCACGCTGATGGAAGCGCTGTTTGAACGCGGTATCGCACTGGTGGCCACCTCGAACATTCCGCCCGACGATCTCTATCGCAATGGTCTGCAGCGTGCACGCTTCCTGCCAGCCATTGAGCAGATAAAACGCCACTGTGATGTGATGAACGTGGATGCCGGTATCGACTATCGGTTGCGCACGCTGACCTCCGCACACTTGTGGAACTATCCGCTGAACCCGGAAACGCACGCTGAAATGACGCGGATGTTTAAAGCGCTGTCGGGCAGCCAGCCAGAAGCGGCGCCGGTGCTGGAGATTAATCACCGCCAGATGCCGACACTGGGTGTCAGCGAAGGCGTGCTGGCGATTAACTTCAAGACCCTGTGCGGTGAAGGGCGCAGTCAGCATGACTATATTGCGCTGTCGCGCCGTTTTCACAGCGTGCTGCTGTATGACGTGCCGGTAATGATCTATAAAACCGAAGATCAGGCGCGCCGTTTCCTGGCGCTGGTCGATGAGTTCTATGAACGTCATGTGAAGCTGGTAGTCGCGGCGGAGACGTCACTGACCGAGATTTATCAGGGCACGCGGCTGAAATTCGAATATCAGCGCTGTTTATCCCGGCTTCAGGAGATGCAGAGCGAAGAGTATCTGCGTTTGCCGCACCTGCCGTGAGAATAAACAGGATAAATACCGAAATAGGGTTCGATTTTTGTAACCGACTTCTCTATAATCTTGCGACCCCACGTTACAGCAAAGGATTTTTTTCCCGAATCCTCTGTGTTCCAGTAACTCTATCCGAAGGGGTGGCTTGCTGGTCAAAATGGTCGTGTGAGCCTCATTCGTTTACTTAAGCGTTTGGGATTTCACCAACGTGTAACTTAATTTGGGTAAGCTTTTCGATGAAAACTTTTACAGCTAAACCAGAAACCGTCCAACGTGACTGGTTTGTAGTTGACGCAACGGGCAAAACTTTGGGTCGCCTGGCGACTGAACTGGCGCGCCGTCTGCGTGGTAAGCATAAAGCGGAATACACTCCGCACGTTGATACTGGTGATTACATCATCGTTCTGAACGCAGAAAAAGTTGCTGTAACCGGCAACAAGCGTACTGACAAGATCTACTATCACCACACTGGTCACATCGGTGGTATCAAACAGGCGACCTTTGAAGAGATGATTGCTCGCCGTCCTGAGCGTGTGATTGAGATCGCGGTTAAAGGCATGCTGCCGAAGGGCCCGCTGGGTCGTGCTATGTATCGTAAACTGAAAGTTTACGCAGGCAACGAGCACACCCATGCGGCACAGCAACCGCAAGTTCTTGACATTTAATCGGGATTAAAGGCAATGGCTGAAACTCAAAACTACGGCACTGGTCGCCGCAAAAGCTCTACCGCTCGCGTATTCATTAAGCCGGGTAGCGGTAACATCGTAATTAACCAACGTTCTCTGGAACAGTACTTCGGTCGCGAAACTGCCCGCATGGTAGTTCGTCAGCCGCTTGAGCTGCTGGACCTGGTTGGTAAATTCGATCTGTATGTCACTGTTAAAGGTGGCGGTATTTCTGGTCAGGCTGGTGCGATCCGTCACGGTATCACCCGCGCTCTGATGGAATACGACGAATCACTGCGTGGCGAACTGCGTAAAGCAGGCTTCGTTACTCGTGATGCGCGTCAGGTTGAACGTAAGAAAGTCGGCCTGCGTAAAGCACGTCGTCGTCCTCAGTTCTCCAAGCGTTAATTGTTTGCAGCTCCGGCTGCGACAATTGGCTCAAAAAACCCGCTTCGGCGGGTTTTTTATTTGCTGCCGTCCCCTCAACTCCCGGCGAAAACCGTAACGTCGCGCTCAATTTACCTGCAAACATTCATTCCACGCCCACAAGTAGCCTAAAATCTGGTAAACTCTGTGTCACTTTGCGCCCGCAGGCCGGTGCGTTATGCGCCTTCCCACTGTCGGGGCGTCAGTATCTACGGCGCGGCTAACCAGGTTGCGTGCGAGTTCGATAAGCAAGTGAGTCGCCGTGTGGTTGGCTATTTGCAGTATCTTTTTGTGAACAAACTTGGAGGTTTTCATGGCTGTCGCTGCCAACAAACGTTCGGTAATGACGCTGTTTTCTGGTCCTACTGACATTTTCAGCCATCAGGTACGTATCGTCCTGGCGGAGAAGGGTGTCAGCGTAGAGATCGAGCAGGTCGAAATGGATAACCTGCCGCAGGATCTGATTGACCTCAATCCGTATCGCACGGTACCGACGCTGGTAGATCGTGAGCTGACGCTGTATGAATCACGCATCATCATGGAATACTTAGATGAGCGCTTCCCGCATCCGCCACTGATGCCGGTTTATCCGGTTGCCCGTGGTGATAGCCGCCTGATGATGCATCGCATCGAGCAGGACTGGTATAGCCTGATGCGGAAAGTTGAGAACAGCACGGGTCAGGAAGCTGAAGCAGCACGCAAGCAACTGCGTGAAGAGCTGCTGGCTATCGCACCCCTGTTTGGTCGTACCCCTTACTTCATGAGCGAAGAGTTCAGTCTGGTCGATTGCTACCTGGCACCGCTGTTATGGCGTTTGCCGTCAATGGGCATCGATTTGATTGGCTCAGGTTCAAAAGAGCTGAAAGGCTACATGAACCGCGTATTTGAGCGTGACTCTTTCCTTGCTTCATTAACTGAAGCTGAACGTGAAATGCGCCTGCAAGCCCGGGCTTAACGTATGGAAATGTCGCAACTTACTGCACGTCGTCCCTACCTGCTTCGCGCCTTCTATGACTGGTTGCTCGACAATCAGCTGACGCCGCACCTCGTGGTCGATATTAATCTGCCCGGTGTGCAGGTGCCGCTGGAGTATGCGCGTGATGGTCAGATTGTCCTGAACATCGCGCCACGCGCGGTGGGTAACCTTGATTTGGCGAATGATCAGGTGTCGTTCAATGCGCGCTTTGGTGGTGTTCCTCGCCAGGTTAATGTGCCGATGGCGGCGATTCTGGCAATCTACGCGCGTGAAAACGGTGCCGGGACGATGTTTGAGCCTGAACCTGCTTACGAGCTGGGTACGCAGGAGACGTCAGAGGGTCAGGAAGAGACCATGATGTCCGTGATTGATGGCGATCGTCCTGACGATGCCCGCGATGACGAGACACCGCCTGACGACGATCCACCGCCTCGTGGCGGACGCCCTTCACTCCGTGTAGTGAAATAGCCGTGAATACCCGTCCATCCGACGGGTATTTTTTTGCCTGTTATTCATAAAAAAGAGATAAAAAAATCCGGCTGCCTGCGCAAGCCGGATTTCTTTCAGCACACCTTTGCTATCAGTAGACGTCGCGCAGGTAGCGTTTCTCTTTCTTCAGCTGATCCACGTAGTCTGCAGCGCGCTCGGTGGAGAGCCCACCAAACTGGCGAACCACTTCATACAGCGCGTTATCCACATCCTTCGCCATGCGCGATGCATCGCCGCAGACGTAGAAGTAAGCCCCTTCCTGCAGCCAGGCATAGAGTTCTGCACCCTGCTCAAGCATCCGGCTCTGCACGTAGATCTTCTTCTCCTGATCGCGTGAAAACGCCAGATCCAGGCGGGTCAGCAAGCCATTATCCCGCCAGGCAAGTAATTCATCCTGATAGATGAAGTCATGTTCCTGATGCTGATCGCCGAAGAACAGCCAGTTTTTTCCCTGCGCGCCGGTTGCCTGACGCTCCTGCAGGAAGGCCCGGAATGGGGCGATGCCGGTACCGGGTCCCACCATGATCAGCGGTGCGCTGTTGTTAGCCGGCACGCGGAACGATTTATTGGGTGAAATAAAGATGGCGGGTTTCTCGCCACGACGCACACGCTCGGCCAGATAGGTGGAGCAGACGCCACCGCGATTACGGCCGCCGCTGTGATAACGCACTGAGGCAACAGTCAGATGCACCTGGTTAGGATGGGCTTTAGAACTGGACGAAATGGAGTAAGCACGATGCTGCAACGGACGCAGCAGAGCGACGAATTCAGGTACCGCCAGCGAGCGCGTCAGTTCAAGTTGCAGCAGGTCGAGCGTATCTTTGCCCCACAGCCACACGCCCAGCGCATCTTTATCATCATGCTGTAACACATGACGCAGTTCCTGGTTGGTGGTGTTCTGTCCGACCCATTCGATCAACTTGCGCGACGGCTCTGAAATCTCAAACTGGTAGGTCAGCAGGTCGCCGAGGCTGCGGTCGAAGCCGGGCACCGGTGTCTGGTAATCAGCATTAAGCTGAGTCAGGAGCAGGCTGACCAGCGACGGTTCATTGACCGGAATCACGCCCAGCGCATCGCCCGCTTCATACTTCAGACCGCTGTCCGACAGGTCGAATTCGAAATGACGGATATCTTTTGCTGACTGCTCGCCTGACAAACGCTTGTTGGTGATCAGTGCGGCGGCATACGGATTCGATTTATTGCTGCCAGGAATCACAGGCGCTTCAGGTGCACTCTCCAGCACGGTGCCGCTGCTGCCCGCGCTGGCGGCAAACTGTGGCATTGAGCTGTTTAGCCATTCGCTGGAAGGCTCTTCATAATCAATATCACAATCGATACGATCAACCACGCGTTTCGCGCCCAGCTGCTCAAGGCGCATATCAATGAACTTGCCCGCCTGACAGAAGCCGTCGTAACCGGTATCGCCAATCGCCAGCACGGCAAAATGCATCTGCTCCAGACGCGGTGCGGTACTGGCAGAAATCGCATCCCAGAATAGCTGTGCGTTGTCCGGCATTTCCCCTTCGCCATAGGTCGAGGTAACAATCAGCACATGGCGCATGGTGGCGAACACATCAAGATCGACATCGCCCAGCGCCTGAACCACCGGAACCAGCCCTTTCGCGCGGGCAGATTTTGCTGCGGTCTGCGCCAGCGCTTCGGCATTGCCGGTCTGCGAGCCATACAGAATGTGCAGTTGCGTGGTCGCGGCTGCACCCGTACCTGCGGCAGGTTGCTGTTTGTCTTCTAACACCAGCAAACGGGAGTGAAGCCCCGCAAGAAAGCCAGCCAGCCAGTACTTCTGATCGCCATTAAAAGGTGCATCTTCTGGAATATAAGGAATTTTCATGGGTACGTTTACTCAATCCCGTTCTCGCCCGATATCAGTGGCGTTGTCCGGTGTGACAGCCGTTCCGCTTTCCCGTGCCGCAGATTTTGCAGCAGGGGAGAGCGGTTTTGCATCTGTCCGGTACAACGATTAATCCGGGCAATGATCAATTAATAATATTCAGTTCAGCCTGATCAGTATCACTGTCAGGAGAGTTTACCCACCGCAGCGGCGATTTCCGGCAATGCCGCACGTGCAAACAGCTCTTCAAAGTCAGGCAGATGACCCAGCACTTCCCGGTTACAGGCATCCTGATACATGATCCAGCCGTAGGTTGCCAGGCTGTCCATGGAGCGGATATTACGTTGCGTCAGCGCCGCTTTGTAATCTGACATGCGTTTGGTCCCAATCAGACTCGCCAGTTCGTCATCGCTGTAACTCTCGATGGCGGAACGGGCATGACGCTGCAGCTTACTGACCAGCGAAAAGTCTTCCGTCATCAGCAGATTACGCACCGCTTTTTCTACCGCCGGATCTTCAACTGACGTGCCTTTCGGCAATTTTGCCAGTGCCAGTTGCTGGGCAAAGCTCAGCACGGTGTAATTGTTCAGCAGGACAAACATCTCCTGCGTATCGGTCGCGCCATAGGCCGGTACGGCACCGTTGGCGATGGTTTTACCCTGACGCCACGCGGCTTTAAACTTGGCAACCTGATGACCTGCCAGCGCCGTTGATAGCTCTTCGAGCAGATCTTTACGGCTCTTGGCTTTCAGGATCTCACCGCCATCCTGATAGAGCAGCAGCGAACGTGGCATCACATAAACGAAGTGATGACACTCTGTTTCCCAGTTTTCCAGCAGCCAGGCAGCACGTGGTGATTTCGTTGCCTCAAGATGCCAGTTCAGCATGGTCAGTACCGCCTGCTTATGCACCTGCGCCATCTCATCCTGGTCGGCAATGGAGCCAAACCGCACAGAGTCCCCGGCAGCGTGGCTTGCCAGCGATCCATAGGGATCGTACTGGTAGGCAAAGCCGCCACTCATGCCGTTGCCAAATCCTTTACCAAAGGTGCCCAGGTTAAGAATGGCGCCGTTGGTCATATATTCACAGCAGAAGTCACCCACGCCTTCAACGACGGCGGTTGCACCTGAGTTACGCACCGCGAAGCGGTCACCGGCCTGGCCCTGTACGAACAGACGTCCGCCGGTTGCACCGAACAGCGCAAAGTTACCAATCAGCACGTTGCCATCAGCATCCTGCGCGCCGCCACCCGGCGACATCACAATCAGTTCGCCTCCACACTGTCCTTTGCCGACACCGTCATTACAGGTGCCATAGTGGGCCAGCTGCATGCCATCGTTGCAGAATGCGCCAAATGACTGGCCGGCAGAGCCGGTTGTGGAAATTTTTACGCTCTCAGGCGCCAGATAGCGGCGACCGCGATCGTCAGTCATGACAGCAGGCATCAGGTTTAACTGCTCCGCGCTCAACTGATGGTTCAGCATGCGTTCGATATCGATAGCCAGCTGACCACCGACACTTTTGTTGCGGTTATTCAGCACGATGCCATCGCCCAGTGCGACGTCAGGATTTCCCTGCTCCACCAGCGACAGTTTCAGCTGCTCAATCCAGCCATCATCCAGTTCAAAATCTTTTTCCAGATAAACCGGCTTGTCGATTTTCAGTTCAGGCACCACGGTGAGCATGGCGCGTAAGTCGAGTTTGCCCACTTCCAGCGGGTGATCCATCAGGTGCAGCAGGTCAGAGCGACCGCGCGCTTCACGCAAAGAACGCAGACCCATACGTGCCAGGATCTCACGCACTTCATGCGCCACGTTGAGGAAGTACTGCGCCAGCTGACGTGGATCGCCATCAAAGGCTTCGGCATTGGTGGTTAAGCCAGCCGGGCACTTCACATTACAGTTCTTCGCCATCACGCATTTCAGCATCATCAGCGCGGTAGTGCCGAACTCGAAACTGTCGCCGCCCAGCAGGGCAGATTTCACGACATCGCTGCCGGTCTGTTGCGCGCCAGAGCAGCGCAGCAGGACTTTATCGCGCAGACCATTGGCGCACAGCGCCTGGTGGACTTCAGCGATGCCGATTTCGGCTACGCGTCCGGTGTATTTCAGACTGGTGACAGACGCTGCGCCTGTACCGCCGGTGTTACCCGCCACGTTAATCACATCTGCACCCGCTTTGGCCACGCCAACCGCGATGGTGCCGATGCCTTCAGACGAGACCAGTTTGACGATAACCCGTACCCGCGCGGCTTTACAGTCGTGGATTAACTGCGCCAGATCTTCGATGGAGTAGGTGTCATGATGTGGCGGTGGAGAAACCAGCTCAACGCCAGGCGTGCCGCCACGCGCAGCCGCAATCTCGACAGTGACTTTGGCTGCGGGTAACTGTCCGCCTTCGCCAGGCTTCGCACCCTGACCAATTTTGATCTCCAGCTCTTCCAGCATCGGATCTGCCAGATAGGCAGCCCAGACGCCGAAACGACCGGAAGCCAGCTGTTTGATACGTGAGGCACGGATAGTGCCATGACGGGAGTAATGCTCACCGCCTTCACCGCAGTTACTCATGCCGCCGACCATATTCGTACCGTGTGCAACCGCCTCATGAGCAGGCGCAACCAGCGCACCGTGGCTCATCGCGCCGGAGGCAAAGGTACGGGTAATTTCACAGGCTGGCTGTACGTCGCTCAGCGGCAGTGAGGGCAGGGTGGTGAAGATACGTGACAGATAATCTGCCGCTTTACCGTATGCGGTCACTTTCAGACCGCCTTCAACCACTTCGCTGCTCTCAATATCGTCGCCGAAGCGGAACTTCAGAGCACGAGACAGGTTTTCCAGGCGCTCACTCTCAGGCTTCAGACCTTCAATGGCATCGGTCAGACGCAGCATGAAGTGATTCAGGCTGCCATCCACCGCTTCACACACCATGCCGCGAATCGCAAAGCCGTTGTTGGTCAGCGAGTAGCGTCCCAGTTTGCGACGGAACTCCGCTTCGCTGTCGATGTGTGTCAAATCAGCCGGGAAGGTCAGGATGTCGCGCAGGGCCGCCGGACGACGTTTACGCTCTTCGTACATCAGGCTTGAGAACTGACGATAATCGGCAGTAATGGCAAAATTGTTGATGACGTCATCCGGGATGCGCTCGAAGCTGCTGTCTTTGAACGTTTCGGGCTTGATGCCAAACGCGTTATCCAGTTTTGCCAGCGTCATCAGGCGGATAAAGTTGTCCTCTTCGCGCGCTTTGTCGGCAAAGCGAATCGGCTCTTCAGTCATGTCGATGAAAGTACGTACGGCGATGGTGCCGTAAGAGTGCCCCGCGCCTTCTGCACGCTCTTTAAACAGGCCCAGCAATGGCACTTCAGATTCACCCTGAATCTTCAGTGCGCTCTGGTGCCAGTCTACTGCCATCGCCGCGATTGCTGCGAAGCCTGCGCCGCCCACCGGTGTTCTGATATTCGGGAAATACTTTTTCAACACCGGATCATCGGTGTTGAGGAAGTTTGGCTCAAAGAACTCGCCGCTGCTGTAGCTCTCAACGGTACAGAGGCCCACTTTGCCCATGGTTTTCATCAGCGCTTTTTCAGCCGCTTTGGCATAGCGTTTAAAGGCTTTGTTGCCTTCTTCACCTTCACCAAATTTCTCCTCTGCGCGCATCTGTACGCCCAGTGGATAGATAGCGGAAGCACCGAAACCAAGTGTGGCGGCAATGTGGTGCGAGGAGATGCTCTGGCCGCTCTCTACCACCAGAGAGACATCCAGGCGCAGGCCTTCCTGCACCAGACGCTGGTTAATGGCGGATACCACCAGCAACATCGGGATCGCCGCGTGTTTCGACGAGATGTGGCGATCGGTCAGTACGGCAATGCCACCCTGAGAGCGGGCAAAATCCACAACCTGTTGCGCCAGATCATCAATCGCTTTTTCCAGCGCATTCGCGTTAGCCGTGGTGCTCAGCAAATCTTTACCGATCACGGGCTCATAGAGCATCTCAAAGCGGGCATAAGGCGCGATTTTCTGCTCACGTAAACGCAGCATATCAAGGTGGCTGAGGATGGGGCTCGGCACCACAATCTGACGGCCTTTACTGCGGCCCAGATGCGGTTTTGCGCCCAGCGCGACGCGCAGCGTCATACCGTCCACTTCGCGGATAGAGTCCAGCGGTGGGTTGGTTACCTGAGCAAAGCGCTGAGAGAAGTAGTGCGCCATGCCGCCTTCATGATCGGATAAGCCATTAATTGCGTTGCCGTAACCCATCGCAGAGATCTTCTCTGCGCCAGTGTTCAGCATCGGGTCCATCATGAACTTGAAGCTTTCCTGGTTGTAGTAGTAGGCAACAAAGCGCTGATAGGTTTTCAGGTCGCCGCGATAACGTAACGGTGAACCCTGCTGCTCTGCCGGGATCTCAGGCAGATCGTCAAGACCGACGCGCGCTTCGCGAAGCAACGCAGAATAATCTTTCTCTGCAGCCAGTTTTTCCAGCGCCTGCAGCGTGGTGTAGCTGCGTTTTTCACGATGATCGAAATAGAGCATGCCGCCCGCTTCGATTCGGCCACGACGCAACACGCTTTCAGGTGGAAACGCGATCTGCCCGGCTTCTGACATTGCACCGATATACTCAGCCGTTTCGACTGAACGCAGTGGACGCAGGCCAAGACGGTCCAGACGAGCACCAATGACTTCGCCATTGCCAAAGATTAATGCTGCAGGGCCGTCGTTCTTCTCTTCATACAGCGAGAAATACTCCAGCATGTCGCGCACTTCTGTCGGCAGAGAACTGTCATTTTCCCAGGCGGGCGGCATCATCGAGACCACGGCGGTGATCAGATCGAGGTTATCTTCCATCAGACGGCTGTGGATGCTCTGATCCAGACGCGAACTGTCAGACTGGCCTTTTGGCCGGACGATTTTCTTGCCACGCGCCAGCGCCAGCGCCGACTCGGCGATGCGGTTTTTGCGGTCAGTGTTCAGTTCACCGTTATGCGCCATCAGGCGGAACGGTTGTGCCATGGTGGTATGCGGATCGGTGTTAGTGGAGAAGCGGGTATGGAAGAACAGCCCGCGTACCTGATGGTCCGGATCGGTCAGATCTTTGAAGTAAGGGATCACTTCATTGGAATTCAGACGGGCTTTAAACACCTGGGTGCGTGATGACAGCGACAGCGGATAAAGACCGCCAAATTCGCTTTCGGTAAACGCACGGGCTTCAATGGTCAGCAGGGCGCGGTAGATACGTTTTTCGAAGTCGTTCTGGTCGACCACGTCCTCTGGCGCAGTGAAAATCCACTGCAAAATCGGTAGCTGAAACTGCACGGCGGCCGGGCGCGTCACGCTACTGTCGAGCGGCATGTCGCGTTTCATGATCACCGGCAGGCCAAAGCTGCTGAGTGCCTCATCCACCAGACGTTCGGCATTCGCGCGCAGCCCGGCATCTTTTGGCACGAAGAAGTTGCCGACACCAAAGCGACCCGCTTCCAGCGGCTGGCCGGTAATTTTGCGGAAGAAGTGCAGCGACAGATCAACGTTGACCCCCGCACCATCGCCGACGCCTTCCGCGGACATACCGCCGCGGTGAGGCACGGTACACAGAGCGCTGTGTGCCATCTGCAGAATCTCGTGGGTCTGCTCGCCGTCCTTACGCGTAATGAAACCTACACCACAGCTGTCACTGCCTGCTGTCGGATCATACAAGCCATAGGATTGAGGTTTTTTAGTGGACATTGAGGGTCTCCTTAAACTGCTTTGACATTACCTGCACTGATTCAGGGTCTGGGCGCACTGGGGCGCTATCATTTTCATCGCCATGCTCTGTCGAGCGCGCGTCATAGCCCTGAGCATTTCTCTCCAGACATCGGTAAAACGTCCTTAATTGAGCTGCTCTCTGATTTACGGTCTCTTAAAGGAGATGACTTAAACCACGCGGGAGTCTTCTTGTTGCATAGATATGCCGAGACAATGGCCCGTCTGGAAAGCTTTCAGCGGATTTCCAACTTATCGGGAAAGCGTAATCAGGTCAAATGGCGTGGTCAGACGGGGTAATCAGGTGTTTAATGTATATAACTTTATGAATTAAATGATTTTTATGGTTTAAAATGTATCACTTTGGCACCCGTCGATCGGCCGATAAATGTGAACTGACTCACTGTAGTGCAGGCATCAGATCTCTGCACCATGCTGGTGACGGGGTGTTATACAGCATTAAATGCTGTTCAACACCGTTGATGCATAGCATGTATCTGTTTTTCTTATGTCCGACTATTTGAATGAAACAGCCATTGGTTATAAGAAAAATTAATCAGGATGAGCGTGCGTAAAACATCATTAAAGATGAATGAGTATGCATATATGAAAGGTGTGCCTGCGCAGCAGGAGGCTGCCAGGATATTGAAAAAAGGCCGGACAGAGAAATCGGTGATTCGCTGGCGGCCTTACAGATTATTCATTTGGCACAGTCAGTCAAGGGTTTTAACCGCTTTGTCCTTAACGTCGCCGATCGGCCGCGCGGATGCACCATAACAGGGCGTTTTATCCCGCTTCTCCCTGCGACGTGCTGCGACGTCAGCAGGGTAACTGCGCTATTATGAGGCTGTTTCTCATCCAGGGAGTTGTTATGAAACAAATTCGTCTGTTGGCGCAGTACTACGTTGATTTAATGGTCAAGCTGGGTTTGGTGAGGTTTTCGCTGCTGCTGGCGTCTGCGCTGGTGGTGCTGGCGATGATTGTCCAGATGGCGGTCACGATGGTGCTGCGGGGCCATGTTGAGAGTATTGACGTGGTGCGTTCGGTCTTCTTCGGGCTGCTGATTACGCCCTGGGCAGTCTATTTCCTGTCCGTCGTGGTCGATCAGCTTGAAGAGTCACGACAACGACTGGCCAGGCTGGTGGACAAGCTGGAAGAGATGCGCACACGTGATCTGGAACTCAATCAGCAGATGAAAGAGACCATTACGCAGCTGAATCAGGAGATCAGCGACCGTAAAAAGGCGGAGCTGGCTCGTGAGCAGGTGATGGACAAGTTGCGTGAAGAGGTGACGCGTCGTGAGCAGGCTCAGATTGAGCTGGAGCAGCAATCTTCCTTCCTGCGCTCATTCCTGGATGCTTCGCCAGACCTGGTTTTCTATCGCAACATCGATAAACAGTTCTCCGGCTGTAACCGTGCAATGGAATTACTGACCGGCAAAAGCGAAAAGCAGCTGATCGGCCTGACTCCGCGTGATATCTACGATGATGAAGCGGCAACGAAGGTGCTTGAAACAGATGAAAAAGTATTCCGCCACAACGTCTCGCTGACCTATGAACAGTGGCTGCAATATCCCGACGGGCGCAAAGCCTGTTTCGAGATCCGTAAAGTGCCTTATTACGACCGGGTGGGTAAGCGCAGCGGGCTAATGGGTTTTGGCCGCGATATAACCGAGCGTAAGCGCTATCAGGACGCGTTAGAGAACGCCAGCCGGGAGAAGACCACCTTTATCTCTACGATCAGCCACGAGCTTCGTACGCCGCTTAATGGCATTGTTGGCCTGAGCCGTATTCTGCTGGATACCGACCTTAATCAGGAACAGCTGAAATACCTGAAAACCATCCACGTCTCTGCCATCACGCTGGGCAACATCTTTAATGATGTCATTGAGGTGGACAAAATCGAACGCCGTAAAGTGCAGCTGGATAATCAGCCGCTTGATTTCACCGGCTTCCTGGCCGATTTAGAAAATCTTTCCGGCCTGCTGGCTCAGCCAAAAGGGCTGAAATTTGTGCTCGCGCCGCAACTGCCACTGCCGCATATGATTTCCACCGACGGGACCCGCTTGCGCCAGATTCTGTGGAACCTGATTGGTAACGCCGTGAAATTTACCCAACAGGGTGAAATTGTCGTGCGGGTCACCTATGAGCAGGACGAGACGCTGCGCTTCGAGGTGCAGGACTCCGGCATGGGGATTCGCCAGGACGAGCAGGACAAGATTTTTGCCATGTACTATCAGGTTAAAGACCAGCATGGCGGCAAACCCGCAACCGGTACCGGTATCGGGCTGGCGGTATCACGCCGACTGGCGCAGGCGATGGGCGGGGATATCCGGGTCCACAGTGCACCAGGACAAGGTTCATGCTTCACCGTTGAAATCAAAGCCCCGCGTATTGCTGAAGAGGTGGAGGACGAAGGTGTGGATGACAGCCTGCCACTGCCTGCACTGCACGTACTGTTAGTCGAAGATATTGAGCTCAACGTAATTGTGGCGCGCTCAGTACTGGAAAAGCTGGGCTGTAGCGTTGAGGTCGCTATGACCGGCAGTGAGGCGCTGGCGATGTTTGACCCGCTGGAGTTTGATCTGGTGCTGCTGGATATTCAATTGCCTGATATGACCGGGCTGGATGTCTCGCGTGCGATTCGCCAGCAGTATCAGGGAACACATCTGCCACCGCTGGTTGCACTTACCGCCAATGTTCTCAAAGACAAAAAAGAGTACTTCGACGCAGGCATGGATGACGTGCTTAGCAAGCCTCTTGCGGTGCCAGCACTGACTACGATGATTAAAAAGTACTGGGATTATCAGGCAGAAGCTGAAGAAGAAACGCTTGATGTCAGCGATGACAAAAATCGGATGCTGCTGGATGTTGCCATGCTCGAACAGTATATCGAACTGGTCGGCCCCGGTCTGATAACCCAAAGTCTGACGATGTTTGAAAAAATGATGCCAGACTATCTTGCGGTTCTGGAATCCAATCTGATGGCCCGTGATCAGAAAGGGATTGCTGAAGAAGGGCACAAAATTAAAGGTGCGGCGGGTTCAGTAGGGCTGCAGCGTCTACAGATGCTGGCGAAACAGATTCAGAGTCCGGAGTTACCGGCATGGTGGGACAATGTTGTTGAATGGATCGATGAGCTGAAACAGGAGTGGCGACATGATGTGCAGGTACTGCGTGACTGGGTGTCAGAGCAGGAGAAGTGATATCCCGGAAAAAAATGACCCCAGCCGAGGCCGGGGTGCGCGAATACTGCGCCAACACCAGGGAAATCATTGCGACCGCTATGATATGAATAATTAATGCAGCCGCAGGGTATTGGTTAACACTGTCATCACCTTAGCAAATTCATCTTCTCGTGCGACAAGATTCATTAAAATTTGTGATATTGAGCAGCGTTTAAATACAGAAAACATTAATTTGCCAACACAGTCAAGTAAGGAATCATTTTACACGCTGTATTGATGATATTTTGACCATATTTGCTCTTTTTCGTGTAGTTTTAAGGCTGTCGGACAGGGATGCAGAGTCTGCGCTGCAGTAAAGTAAGCCAGCGTTAACATTTACCTCTTCAGTGTGGCTAACGCGCTGATATTGCAAGCACACAGCCTGAAGTGATACGAATTATCCAAAACGATTTGGAATGATTAAAAAGAATCTAAAACTTTCTCCTTTTCCCGTCCGGATACCTGAGGCTTTAAAGGAAGCTAACAGTGCCATAATGGCCAGGAGGGAGTCAGTTAAGCGCTGTTTATTTGAGCGTTATAACGAAGATTCTGATTAAGGTTTAAACTGCATCTGATTAAGAAAAAAATAATAGTTAAATTTAGCGAATGATTCAATCCGGCGCTTATTACTCTTTATTAACTGTTTATCTGGAAAGCGCCTAAGCAAAGGTAAGAAATGGAACCGATTCCTTTTTTACGGAAGTCCTTGAACTATTTCGAACTGTTGCAGCATTTTGATGCAAAATGTTTGAATAAAGTCTGGAAACTGTCGTCCCGTTTTCAGCGATAATCGTAAAAAGCCTGTGTTAGTGGCAGTGATTACATGAGTGATTGATTAACGTCTGGAACAAGTGTGGGAAGATTGCATGAACAAGCATAAAGGAAGCGTCGGACAGCGTATCAGACGTATTGTTGGTCGAATCGTATTGGTATGGCTGGGCGCATGGCTGGCAGGTATTTTACTCTTTTCATTCCTGCCGGTGCCGTTTTCAGCCGTGATGGCTGAACGACAGATGGGTGCCTGGTTACACGGTGATTTTAGTTATGTCGCCCATTCAGACTGGGTCGGCCATGACGAGATGTCGCCCTGGATGGGACTGGCGGTTATCGCCTCAGAAGATCAAAAGTTTCCTGAGCATTGGGGCTTCGATGTTGCGGCAATTGAATCTGTACTGGATAACAGCGACAGCCGGATGCGCGGAGCGTCCACGCTGTCACAACAGACGGCGAAAAATCTGTTTCTCTGGGATGGCCGCAGCTGGATCCGCAAAGGTCTGGAGGCGGGTTTGACAGTCGGGATTGAGACGGTCTGGACTAAGCGACGCATTCTGACCGTCTATCTCAATATCGCGGAGTTCGGGCCGGGTATCTTTGGCGTTGAAGCGGCTTCACAGCACTATTTCCATAAACCTGCCAGCCGGCTTACGGCAGCAGATGCTGCTTTGCTGGCGGCGGTTTTGCCCAATCCGATTCGTTATCGTGCTGCTGCCCCCTCAGGTTATGTCAGAGAACGGCAACAGTGGATACTGCGTCAGATGCGCCAGCTTGGCGGAGAAGGTTTTTTACAGCGTAACAAACTCGACTAGGCCTTAGTCTTCGTCGAAACCCGCTTCAAATAGCTCAATGACCGCAGCCAGTGCCGGAACTTCCTCCGGCCCGCTGGCTTCAATTTCGATGTGTCCGCCTTTGGCTGAGTCGAGCATCAGCAGCGCAATCACGCTGCTGGCTTCAGCTTCCGTGCCCGCTTCATTGCGCAGCAACACTTCGGCATCAAAGCTCTGCACCAGCTCAAATAACTTCATTGCCGGACGGGCGTGCATGCCCAGCTTATTTTTAATTTCTACAGTTTGTCTGACGGTCATGATTTGCGCTTTTCCAGCGTACGATGGCGTGACTGTACATTCTTACCACGCGAACGGAAGTAATCCGCCAGCTGTTCAGCGATATAGACTGAGCGGTGTTTGCCGCCGGTGCAGCCAATCGCTACGGTAAGATAGCTACGGTTGTTGGTTTCCAGCATCGGCAACCAGAGTTCAAGGTAGCTGCGCGTCTGGTAGATAAAGTTATGCACTTCTGTATGCCGATCAAGAAAGGCCGCCACAGGGCGATCGAGGCCAGTCATCGGCCGCAGCTTGGGATCCCAATGGGGATTGGGCAGAAAGCGCACGTCAAACACATAGTCAGCGTCAATAGGGATGCCATGTTTGAAGCCAAAGGATTCAAACACCATGGTCAGCTCACGTTCACGTTTACCCAGCAGGCGGGTACGCAGCATCTCGGCCAGCTCGTGCACTGACATCTCTGAGGTGTCGATGATGAGATCGGCCCGCGAACGCAATGGCTCCAGCAGATCGCTCTCTTCGTCAATCGCGCTCTCCAGCGACAGATTCTTGCTGGAAAGGGGATGCAGACGGCGCGTATCGCTGTACCGACGAATCAGTGTATTACGATCGGCGTCCAGGAACAGCAGCTGAGGTGAAAATGAGTCAGGCAGATTATTCAGCGCGGTTTCAAAAATTTCCGGAGATTCTGGCATGTTACGAACATCAATGCTGACTGCTGCCGAAATATTACGCTCCGCCAGCGAGTTAGCTAACTCAGGCAGTAGCACGACCGGCAGGTTATCAACACAGTAGAACCCCATATCTTCCAGCGCACGGAGCGCCACTGACTTCCCCGAGCCTGAACGACCGCTAACGATCATCAGCACCATGACCTTTTCTCCCGTTTTAAAACCGGCACCTGGCCGGTAAAGACGTGTTACTGCTCTGTCTGGATTTCCGTAATAATGGCGTAGAGCTCTTCATCACTTTGGGCAGCGCGCAGACGACGGCAGACCGTTTTATCTGCCAGACGTTTCGCCACCAGTGACAGGGTGTGCAGGTGTGTTTTGCACTGGTCGGCCGGGACCAGTAAAGCAAACAATAGATCGACCGGCTGGTTGTCGACGGCATCAAATGCAATCGGTTGTTCGAGGCTGATAAAGACCCCAACCGCGCGCAGCGTATCCTCTTCCAGCTTGCCGTGAGGGATCGCGATCCCATTGCCAATACCGGTACTGCCCATGCGTTCGCGGGTCAGGATCGCTTCGAAAAGCGTCTGGTGCGGCAGGTTGAGCTGCTTAGCGGCCAGTTCGCTGATGATTTCCAGCGCACGTTTTTTGCTCTGGCAGTGTACGCCGCTGCGGGTGCAGTCTGGCGAAAGCACTGTGCTCAATTCCAGTGTAAGATCGTTGTTCATTATCATTTCACTTGCGTGTTCACCAGGCCATTCGCCGCCAGCGCGTCATTACCTCTGAGACAAGCTGTGCTTGCTCAGATGACAAAACGGGGCGGATTATCCGCCCCATCCTGTCGGCTCTGCGCGCCAGGCGCGCGTTGCTAGCGTGAAGATTAGTGTTTTTTCAGTTTATCTTTGTGTTTGGTCAGCTGACGGGCCAGCTTGTCGATCAGCCCATCAATTGCCGCATACATATCTTCCGCTTCCGATGTAGCGTGCAGCTCGCCACCATTCACGTGGAGTGTTGCATCAGCCACCTGAGTGACTTTCTCAACTTTCAGGACAATATAGACCTGATTGATATGTTCAAAATAGTGTTCCAGTTTGGCAAATTTCCCGTTGACGAATTCACGCAGAGGCGGCGTGATTTCAACATGTTGCCCGGTCAGGTTCAGCTGCATAGGTCTTCCTTCTCATTTCTTTCAAACCAGTTGTTTACGCTGGTTCGATGGCGGGATGGATAAAGACTCACGATATTTGGCGACGGTACGCCGTGCCACCATAATCCCCTGATCAGATAACATGGAGGTCAGTTTACTGTCGCTCAAGGGTTTGGCTGGATTTTCCGCCGAAATTAATTTTTTCACCAGCGCACGAATCGCGGTTGAGGAGGCTTCGCCACCACCTTCCGTATTCACATGACTGGAGAAAAAGTACTTTAGTTCAAAAATGCCACGGGGACTGTGCAGATACTTCTGCGTGGTCACGCGAGAAATGGTCGATTCATGCATCTCAACGGCCTGGGCGATATCTGCCAGCACCATCGGACGCATAAATTCTTCACCCTGCTCGAAAAACGCCTGCTGTTGCTCAACAATGCAGCGCGTCACTTTCAGCAGCGTATCATTGCGGCTTTCCAGACTCTTAATCAGCCAGCGGGCTTCCTGCAGATTACTGCGGATAAACTGACTGTCGCTGTCGTTGCGCGCTGAACTGCCCATTGCCGCATAGTGCTGATTGATCTTGAGGCGTGGCAAGCTGTCGGCATTGAGTTCAACCGTCCAGCGACTGCCGACTTTACGCACCAGGACATCGGGAATGACATATTCCGGCTCGCTGGTATTGATCGACTGACCCGGACGCGGGTCCAGCGACTGAATCAGCACCATCGCTTCTTTCAGTACATCCTCTTTGAGGCGCGTCACTCGCATCAGGCTACGGAAATCGTGATTGGCCAGCAGGTCGAGATGCTCGCTGACGATCAGGCGTGCTTCTGCCAGCATCGGTGTGTCGGGCGCATATTGCGACAGCTGCACCAGCAGACAGTCACGCAGGTCGCGCGCACCAACACCCATCGGGTCAAAACGCTGGATGCGTTTCAGCACCGCCTCCACTTCATCCACTTCGAGATCATCGTTGCCGATACTGTCCAGGATCTCCTCAAGCGAAACGGTGAGATATCCGGTGTCATCGATAGCATCGACGATAGAGGTGGCAATAGCGCGATCGGTATCACTGAAAGGCGTCAATCCAACCTGCCACATCAGGTAGTCCTGCAGTGACTGTGTCGTTTCACCCTGATAAACCGGTAACTCGTCATCCTGATAATCGGTGCCGGTGCCGGAAGGCGTGCCCGCCGTGTAGATCTCATCCCAGGTGGCATCCAGCGGCAGTTCATCGGGCATCTCTTTCTGCTCAAGCGCTTCGCGTGTATCCAGCGCCTCAGACTCCGGCGATTCCCTGGAGTCGATCTCTTCATGCAGATCAGTCTGCTCAAGCAGCGGATTGCTTTCGAGTGCAAGCTGTAACTCCTGCTGGAGTTCAAGCGTAGAGAGTTGCAGCAGACGAATCGCCTGTTGCAACTGTGGAGTCATTGCCAGCTGTTGGCTGAACCTGAGTTGTAGACCTTGCTTCATAGACAGGATGGTAGTTCCCAGGTAAACATCGGTATTAACGACACCTTATCAGAGTCTGAACTCTTCACCCAAATAAACCCGCTTAACCTGCTCATCCGCAAGAATTTCATTGGGTGTGCCATGCGCAATCAGGTGTCCCTGGCTGACAATATAAGCCCGCTCACAGACCGCTAAGGTTTCACGCACGTTATGGTCGGTAATCAGCACGCCGAGGCCGCTGTCACGCAGATGCTCAATAATTTTCTTGATGTCGATGACGGAGATCGGGTCAACACCGGCAAAAGGCTCATCCAGCAGGATAAATTTAGGATTAGCGGCCAGTGCGCGTGCGATTTCAACACGACGTCGCTCACCACCCGAAAGCGCCTGACCCATGCTGTCGCGCAGGTGCTCGATGTGAAACTCTTCCATCAGCTCACGGGCGCGATCCTGGCGTTGTTCTTCTGTCAGATCATCACGAATCTGCAGTACCGCCATCAGGTTATCGTAGACGCTAAGGCGACGGAAAATGGAGGCCTCCTGCGGCAGATAGCCGATGCCACGACGCGCACGGGCATGCAGCGGCAGGATGCTGATATCTTCATCATCAATAATGATACGGCCAGCGTCACGCGGGACAATACCGACCACCATGTAAAAGGTAGTGGTCTTACCGGCGCCGTTCGGACCCAGCAGGCCGACAATCTCGCCGGACTTTACCTGCAGACTGACATCTTCTACCACGCGACGGCCTTTATATGCCTTCGCCAGGTTTTCTGCGATTAATGTGGCCATAGCTATCAGTTACTCTTCTTTCCGCTGTTGGACGAACCTTTATCCTGAAGTTGCGACGGCACCAGGACGGTAGTGACGCGCTTGTTCTGGCCCTGGCTGTAAGCCTGCATTTTCTGCTCTTTTACCAGATAGGTAATACGATCGCCTTTGATGTTGCTGTCCTGCTGCTCAATGAACGCATTGCCGGTCAGTTCAACGAAGTCGTTAGCCAGTTCGTAGTGCAGCTTTGAGGCATGGCCCTGAACCGGCTTGCCGCTGTCCTGCATCTGATAGAACGTAGCGGGGTTGCCGTAGGCATCAACGATGGTTTTCTTGCTGTCGCCGCCGGGACGGGTCACCACGACTTTATCCGCCGTGATTTTGATTGAACCCTGCGTCACGATGACATTGCCGGTAAAGGTCGCGACATTGCCCTGCAAATCGAGTGCCTGATTCTGCGAGTCAATATTGACGGGCTTATCCGAGTCACCGGTCAGGGCAAGCGCCGGAACGCTGGTTGCCAGCAACATGCTGGCCAGTAAAAGCTTCAGGCTATTTTTGTTCATTTTGAATTTCATATGAGGTTTTGACCTTCTCGATTAACTCGGCGTTTTTTGTCCGTAAATTGCCGCGCATTTTCATGCCGGTGGAGTTAAAACTGCGTCCATACAATGTTACCTGATCATCAGAGGTAACATCCTGAGTGACAAGGTTGATCTGTGCGTTATCAGTTTTAATGCGCTCAAGCTGAGAATCCTGCGTCAGCGTATTCAGCTCAACATGGCCATACAGATAAAGCATACGATCTTTGGTGAGCTTTGCTTTATCGGCGCGTAACGTCCAGGTAGGGATTTTATTCTCATCATAAGTGGTCATCACCGGATTTTCGAACCAGCTCAGCTCGTCATCCGAGAAATAGGTCACTTTGTCAGAGACCAGTTTATATGACAGCGCGCCCTGCGGGTTATAAACCACAGTGTGTGAATCAGCACTGGTGTAGGTCGGCGACTGACTGTCGGGTCCGACGGGCGTGCCATTGTCATCCTGGTTAGTAAGATTCCAGCCGATCAAAACCAGTGCAATCAAGGTCAGAATCAGCGTTATCCAACGCCTGCTTTTACTCATACTGATTGCCCTTTGGCATCCTCAAATTTGTTCTGCGCCATTAATATCAGGTCACATACTTCGCGTACCGCGCCGCGTCCACCAGCGATCCGCGTGACGTAGTGGGCGCGTGGCAACAGGATCGGGTGTGCATCCGCCACTGCCACACTTAATCCCACCTTCGCCATAACCGGCCAGTCGATCAGATCGTCACCAATATAGGCGACCTGGTCGTCGGAAAGAGACAGTTTATCCAGAAGTTCACGATAGGCCAAAAGCTTATCCGATTGTCCCTGATAAAGATGACGGATGCCGAGCGTTTTGCAGCGATCTTCCATCAGACGGGCATTACGGCCGGTAATAATAGCCACTTCTACATCAGAGGTCAGCAAACACCGCACACCATAACCGTCCCGTACGTTGAATGCCTTCAGCTCTTCGCCATTATTTCCCATGTAGATCACCCCGTCGGACATCACGCCATCCACGTCGCAGATCAGCAGACTAATGTTACTGGCGCGTGCCATAACATCAGCGCTCACCGGGCCATAGCAGGTTTCAATCGGGGGAGTTGCCTGTTGCATTTTCTCTTCCTGTTCAGACTACGCCAGCGCGCAGCATGTCATGCATATGTACCACACCGAGCAGACGGTCGTCATCGGCCACCAGAATCGAGGTAATGTTTTTGGTCTGCATCAGGTTCAGGGCTTCAACCGCCAGCATATTTGGCCGGACGCGGATGCCACCCGGCGTCATCACTTCGCCAATGGTGGCGCGCTGAAAATCGATGCCCATATCAAAAATGCGGCGCAGGTCGCCATCGGTAAAGATGCCTTCAATTTTCATCAGACCGTCGACGATCACCGTCAGTCCCAGGTTTTTGCGCGTAATTTCCAGCAGCGCATCGCGCAGTGAAGCATCCCGCGTAACGTGCGGCAGCTCATCGCCGCTGTGCATGATATCAGCCACATGCAGCAACAACTTGCGGCCCAGCGCACCGCCAGGATGGGAGAGGGCAAAGTCTTCCGCCGTGAATCCACGCGCTTCCAGCAGCGAAACCGCCAGCGCGTCACCCATCACCAGCGTGGCCGTCGTGCTGGAGGTGGGCGCCAGACCCAGCGGACACGCTTCCTGCGGAACATGAACACAAAGATGCACATCGGCAACCCGTCCCATCGCGCTGTCAGGCCGTCCGGTGATGCAGATCAGCGAAATATGCTGACGTTTTAAAACCGGAATCAGCGCAAGAATTTCGCTGGACTCACCGCTGTTAGAGATGGCGATGACCACATCATTTTTGCTCACCATCCCCAGATCGCCATGGCTGGCTTCAGCCGGATGCACAAAAAAGGCGGGCGTGCCGGTACTGGCAAAGGTCGCCGCCATTTTTTTGCCGATATGGCCAGACTTGCCCATGCCCATGACCACCACTTTTCCCTGACAGGCATAAATGAGGGCGCAGGCGCGGGCGAAATCGTCATTGATATATTGATCGAGTTGTTCCAGTCCTTCCCGCTCGATGCGCAGGACCGTTTTTCCGGCCTGCTGAAAATCAAATGCTGTTGGTTGCTGATATGACATAGTGAGTCTGTCCTTGTTAACCGTCCATAAATGCCGGCTGCATCCAGAGCAGCGTCACCCAGACGAAGAAACCACAGAGTAAAATTAAGCCTGCCGTGCGACCAACCCGACGACGACGAAGCAGGCAAAGCAGAGCGAACAGCACGCTGACGCCCAGCATCACCCAATAATCACGGGCAAAAGCGTGATAGTCGATGCTGCCAGGATGAATCAGCGCCGGCAGGCCCAGCACGATGGCAATATTATAAATGTTGGCGCCGATCAGATTGCCGATCGCGATATCATCTTCACCTTTCAGCGCGCCCGCAATGACCGTTGCCAGCTCAGGCAGGCTGGTTCCCACGGCGATAAGCGTCAGGCCCATGACCAGTTCACTGACGCCAAAGTAGTCGGCAAAGGCGGTCGCATTATCGATCACCATCCGCGTCGACATCGGCAGTATAATCAGCGCGACGGCCAGCCAGAGAAAGGCCACTGTATTTCCGCTCTCTTCGCGAGGCAGTTCGGCCAGCTGTTCGCGGGTCAGGGTGTCGTTATTGTCCTGTTCCGCTTTCCGTGCAATGCGAATCACCACCATCAGATAAATAGCGGCTATGGCGATCAGGCCAATTCCATCCAGTCGACTAAGCTGATTGTCAAACAGCATGAATCCGCTGAGCAGGGTAACCAGCAACATTAACGGAAGTTCGCGGCGTATCAGATTAGAATGGACGTAAAGCGGGTGCATTAGCGCAGCGGCACCAAGGATCAGTAAAATGTTGGTAATATTCGAGCCGAGCGCGGTACCCACAGCAAGATCCATCTGGCCATGCTGCGCCGCTGAAAAGGAGAGGATCATCTCGGGCAGCGAGGTGCCGATGCTGACAACGGTCATGCCTATAATCAGTGGCGGGATGCCAAAAGATCGACACAATATTGAGGCGCTAAACACCAGACGATCGGCACCATATGCCAGTAAAAGCAAACCGATAATCAGCAGTGCAGAAGCTAAGAACATGAAAAATCCTTGCGTAAAAACCCGGGCCGGCAATGCTTTTCCCGACCGGTTTAAGGTTCTGTTTGGCGAGACAGGCGCTGATTTTGACCGCCTGAGCGGCAAAAGTAAATTTAATGACCATTTTCGCCAAATCTTAGCGGTAAGTTTCTGTAAAGCTATCGTGAATCAGGACCGAACAGGCTACCATCGTACCCCATGTTTACGCCCGATCCTTATAAGAGGTAATAATGATCCAGCAGCAAACGAATCTGGTTGAGGTTCGTGGCGTGAGTTTTTCGCGCGGAGATCGCACTATCTTCGACGACATTTCGCTGACCGTGCCGAAAGGGAAAGTCACGGCGATAATGGGGCCATCGGGGATAGGAAAAACCACTCTGCTACGCCTGATTGGGGGGCAGCTTCAGCCAACCAGCGGTGAAATCTTTTTCCGTGGCGAAAACATTCCGTCATTGTCACGCGCTAAATTGTACGAAGCGCGCAAGAAAATGAGCATGCTGTTCCAGTCTGGTGCCCTGTTTACTGACTTAACGGTCTATGAAAATGTGGCCTGGCCGCTGCGTGAACATACCCGCTTGCCTGCACCGATTCTGCACAGCACCGTATTAATGAAGCTGGAAGCGGTGGGTCTGCGCGGTGCTGCCCAGCTGAAACCAGCTGAGCTGTCGGGCGGGATGGCACGCCGTGTGGCACTGGCGCGTGCAATTGCGCTTGAGCCGGAGCTGATCATGTTCGACGAACCTTTTGTCGGACAGGATCCCATTACCATGGGCGTGCTGGTAAAATTAATCGACGAACTTAACCATGCTCTGGGCCTGACCTGTATTGTGGTCTCGCACGACGTACCGGAAGTACTGAGTATTGCGGACTATGCCTATATCGTGGCCGGACAAAAAATTATCGCACACGGCACCACGCCGGAACTGCGAGAGAATAATGACCCGCGCGTGCGCCAGTTTATTGATGGCCATGCGGATGGTCCGGTTCCCTTCCGTTTTCCTGCCGGCGACTATCTCGCTGATTTAACCGGCTCAGGGAGTAACTAAACAGATGGTCTTGAAGGCGCTGGCGTCATTCGGTCGTCAGGGAATTGAAACGTGCGCCAGTTTTGGACGCGCAGGATTAATGCTGTTTCACGCGCTGGTGGGAAAACCCGCGTTCCGCAGACATACGCCGCTACTGATCAAACAACTCTATAGTGTTGGCGTACTGTCGTTACTGATTATTGTGGTTTCAGGTCTGTTTATCGGCATGGTACTCGGACTGCAGGGCTATCTGGTGCTGAACACCTATGGTGCAGAAACCAGTCTGGGCATGCTGGTGGCGCTCTCCTTGCTGCGTGAACTGGGGCCGGTTGTTACCGCGCTGCTGTTTGCCGGACGGGCAGGATCGGCACTGACGGCTGAAATCGGCCTGATGAAAGCCACTGAACAGCTCTCCAGTATGGAGATGATGGCGGTGGATCCGTTGCGCCGGGTGGTCTCGCCGCGCTTCTGGGCTGGTTTTATCAGCATGCCGCTACTGACCATGATCTTCACTGCGGTGGGTATTGCAGGCGGTGCACTGGTTGGCGTGAGCTGGAAAGGGATCGATCCCGGTTTCTTCTGGTCAGCTATGCAGAACGCGGTCGATTTCCGAACCGATGTCGTTAACTGCATCATCAAAAGCGCCGTCTTTGCCGTAACGGTCACCTGGATTGCTCTTTTTAATGGCTATGACGCGATTCCCACTTCTGAAGGGATCAGTCGCGCGACAACGCGTACCGTAGTACATGCTTCACTGGCGGTGCTCGGGTTGGATTTTGTGCTGACAGCACTGATGTTTGGGAATTGATGCAATGCAAAGCAAAAAAAGCGAAATCTGGGTTGGCATTTTTATGATTATGGCGTTGATCGCCGCATTGTTTCTCTGTCTGCGCGTCGCCGATTTAAAGTCGATGGGCACAGAGCCGACGTGGAAACTCTACGCGACCTTTGACAATATCGGCGGCCTGAAAGCCAGTTCGCCGGTCAAAATTGGTGGTGTGGTCATTGGCCGGGTGACAGAAATAGCGCTTGAGCCGAAAACGCTGCTGCCGCGTGTCACCATGGAGATCAGCGATCAGTATGCGAATAAAATTTCAGATACCAGCTCGCTGGCTGTCCGTACTCAGGGCCTGCTGGGTGAGCAGTTCCTGGCGCTGAACTTAGGCTTTGACGATCCTGAGCTCGGCTCGGCGATGCTGAAAGATGGCGATACGCTGCGTGATACGAAGTCAGCCATGGTGCTCGAAGACCTGATCGGCCAGTTCCTTTATAAGAGCGGCGATAACAAACAAAAAACTGACTCCAAAGACGCGCAGGAAGGCGACAGTGCTGCGCCTGCGGCACCGGCTCAACCTTAAAGAAGAGGGTTTAACATGTTTAAACGTTTATTGATGATTGCCATGCTGGTGGTAGCGGTACCGCTGACGGCGACCGCAGCCGATCAGAGCAATCCTTACAAGCTGATGAACGAAGCGGCGCAGAAGACATTCACCCGTCTGAAAAATGAGCAGCCGAAAATCAAGCAGGATCCCAACTACCTGCGTGAGATTGTGCGTCAGGAGCTCCTGCCATATGTGCAGATTAAATATGCAGGTGCGTTAGTGCTGGGCCGCTACTATCGTGATTCAACACCTGCTCAGCGTGAAGCCTATTTCAGTGCTTTTGGTGATTATCTGGCGCAGGCGTATGGTCAGGCACTGGCACTCTATAACGGCCAGAGCTATCAGATTCAGCCCGAACAGCCGTTAGGCGACGCCCAGATTGTCGCTATTCGTGTCACCATTATTGACCCAAATGGACGTCCGCCGGTACGCCTCGATTTCCAGTGGCGTAAAAATAGCCAGAGCGGGAAATGGCAGGCTTATGACATGATCGCCGAAGGCGTCAGCATGATCACCACGAAACAAAATGAGTGGAGCGACTTGTTGCGTACCAAAGGTATTGATGGTCTGACGGCACAACTGAAGTCTTCTGCGGCACAGCCGATCACGCTGGATAAACAACAATAATGCACGAATCGTTACGCTGGGAGCGGGAAGCCAGCACGCTATTACTTAAAGGCGAACTGGATCGCGACACGCTGATGAGCCTGTGGCAGCAACGCGAGACGCTGATCAAAGATGTCGATACTATCGACGTCGCGGGGCTGGAGCGGGTTGACTCTTCTGGTCTCGCCCTGCTGGTGCACTTGCGGGAAATCGCGCGTGCACAGGGTATAACTCCATGCTTTACAGGCATCAGTGACAAACTGCGTTCGCTGATTACCCTTTACAATCTGCAACAGATTATTGTTTCTGCGGATAAAAGCGCCTGATTTCCGGTTGTTATGCTAAGCCCCTGTTTTCAGCAGGGGCTTTTGCGTATTTAAGAGTCAGCCGCTTTCCTCTACTATGTCAGCCTTATTATTATTAAGTGAAGTTAAGCCCAATGGAAAACAGTGAAATTCAGGCCGTGCTGATGGCCGCATTGCCTTTAGACGAAGTTCATGTGATGAGCAACGATGGCAGCCATTTTCAGGTGATCGCCGTAGGCGAACTGTTTGGCGAACTGAGCCGCGTGAAAAAGCAGCAGGCTGTCTATGCGCCGCTGATGGAATTCATCGCGGATAACCGCATGCATGCTGTCTCTATCAAAACTTATACTCCCGCTGAATGGGCACGTGACCGTAAACTCAACGGTTTCTGATCCTTCTGCGTGGTGAACTCGCCGTGAGCGAGTCCAATTTTTAGCTAGTTAATCGAGAGCCGTGTTGATGGAAAAATTTCGTGTGCAAGGCCCCACCCGTTTAAGTGGTGAAGTCACCATTTCCGGGGCAAAGAACGCCGCACTTCCTATTCTGTTTGCTGCCCTGCTGGCTGAAGAGCCGGTAGAGATTAAGAACGTGCCAAAGCTGCGCGACATTGATACCACCATGAAACTGCTGAGCCAGCTGGGTGCAAAAGTCGAACGCAACGGTTCTGTGCATGTCGATGCCAGTGCGGTAGATGTGTTTTGTGCGCCCTATGACCTGGTCAAAACCATGCGTGCCTCAATCTGGGCGCTGGGTCCACTGGTGGCGCGTTTTGGTCAGGGTCAGGTTTCTCTGCCGGGTGGCTGCGCTATCGGCGCGCGTCCGGTTGATCTGCACATCACCGGTCTGGAACAGCTGGGTGCTGAGATCAAACTGGAAGAGGGCTACGTTAAAGCCTCAGTCAATGGACGCCTGAAAGGCGCGCTGATTGTCATGGACAAAATCAGCGTTGGCGCAACGGTCACTATCATGAGTGCAGCGACGCTGGCGACGGGCACCACTGTGATCGAGAATGCGGCGCGTGAGCCGGAAATTGTCGATACCGCCAACTTCCTTAACACCCTGGGTGCCAAAATCAGTGGCGCAGGTAGCGACAAAATCACCATTGAAGGCGTTGAGCGTCTGGGTGGCGGTGTTTATCGCGTTCTGCCCGATCGTATCGAAACCGGTACTTTCCTGGTGGCTGCTGCCATTTCAGGCGGCAAAGTGATGTGCCACAAAACCCAGCCAGATACCATGGATGCTGTATTGGCTAAGCTGCGTGATGCGGGTGCCGATATTGAAACCGGTGAAGACTGGATCAGTCTGGACATGCACGGCAAGCGACCAAAAGCGGTTAACGTGCGCACCGCTCCGCATCCGGGGTTCCCGACAGATATGCAGGCACAGTTCACCCTGTTAAACATGGTTGCGGAAGGCACGGGTCTGATTACCGAAACCATTTTCGAAAACCGTTTTATGCATATCCCTGAACTGATTCGTATGGGCGGACATGCTGAGATTGAGAGCAACACGGCAATCTGCCATGGGGTTGAAACCCTGTCAGGTGCGCAGGTGATGGCGACCGATCTGCGTGCTTCTGCCAGCCTGGTTCTGGCGGGTTGTATTGCGGAAGGCACGACGTTCGTTGATCGCATTTATCACATTGATCGTGGCTATGAGCACATCGAAGATAAACTGAAAGCAATGGGCGCGAACATCGAGCGTGTCAGCGAAGAGTAAGTCTTCTGAGGCTCTCAAAAAGCCAGCCCCCTTCAGGGCTGGTTTTTTTTCGCCTGAAAATAGCCTGCGGTCTCAGTTGCTGTCGGAATGCGCTGCAGGCGTCCGGATACGTTTTCTGCGATCCAGCAGGCGGTGGGTGTGGGGATCATAATATCGACTGGGCCAGATCTCACTCGGGTGAATCGTTAGCGCATCGGCGATCAGCCATTCTCCTTTGGGCCACGGGCGCGTCAGCGCATTAGCCAGTGTTGACGAACTCAGACCCGATGCGCGTGATAGTGCTGCCAGCGTCATACCGCGCTTGTGCAGCGCCGCGATAATGTCAGCCGGATGCCAGTCTTCCTTTATTTTTTCCATAACCTGTTCTCCTTTTCCTTGTCATTGCGTCGTCCAGCAGGACGTTGGCTTTCCTTTTTAGTGCTATCTGGAAAGAATAGGGGTTTTATAGCAAATAGCTTCCATTAATTTCCAGTTATTTTTAGATCCAGCGCCGGGTCTGTGGGATGACTCGCAAAAGGTGTGCAAATGCTTGCAGGAAATAAGAATAAGGGGAACGGATGAGATGAAAACGGAGCCCGGAAGGCTCCGTGAGGGATCAAAAATCGCGCTGAACTGACATGTGCGCCAGCGACTCCAGGGCACTGCGCCATGGCGATTCCGGCAGAATTCTCAGGGCTTCAATGGCTTTATCCGCTTCCTGTTCGGCACGACTGCGCGTCCACTCCAGTGAACCACACTGATTCATCGCTTCCAGTACGGGTTCCAGCAGATGGCGGCCATTTCCCTGTTCAATGGCTTCACGGATCATCTTCGCCTGTTCAGGCGAGCCGTGCTGCATCGCATGCAGCAGTGGCAGGGTTGGTTTGCCTTCACTCAGGTCGTCGCCAGTATTTTTACCCAGCGTTTCACCATCAGCACTGTAATCCAGTAAATCGTCAATTAACTGGAAAGCTGTACCCAGATAGCGCCCATAATCCTGCAGGGCTTTTTCCTCTTCAGGTGTGGCTTCAGCCAGGATTGCAGAAGCCTGCGAGGCGGCTTCAAACAGACGCGCTGTCTTGCTGTAAATGACGCGCATGTAGCTCTCTTCAGTGATGTCGGGATCATTGACGTTCATCAGCTGCAGGACTTCACCTTCAGCAATGACGTTTACTGCCTCTGACATCAGCGCCAGGATACGCAGCGAACCCATGCTGGTCATCATCTGGAAGGCGCGGGTATAAATAAAGTCACCGACCAGCACGCTTGCCGCATTGCCAAACGCCGCGTTCGCGGTCGCTTTGCCACGACGCATATCGGATTCATCCACGACATCGTCATGCAGCAGCGTGGCGGTGTGGATAAATTCGATCAGCGCCGCATTGGTCACGTGCAGGTCGCCCTTGTAGCCCATGGCACGTGCGGAGAGCACGGCAATCATGGGACGGATACGCTTGCCCCCACCACTGATGATGTAATAGCCCAACTGGTTGATGAGCGAGACATCTGAATTCAGCTGGTCGAGGATGGTCTGGTTAACGGCAGCCATATCCTGTGCGGTTAATTCATTAATCTGTTCTAAGTTCATTCGTCTTTTCAGCTATGACTCGTTATCTCTGCCATGGTAAGTGGTTTACTCAGCCAGCGTTCAGGTAATCTGTTACTGATTGTACTTGAATTTTGTGCCTGAGAAACGGTTGCATTCAGCCTGTGTTTTTTTTCTGCAAGAGTGTGCAAAGTGCTCTTGTCTTCTTCTGGAGTTTTGCGTAGAATTCGCGCCCTATTGTGAATATTTAGCGCGCCGCCTGATGAACTAAAAGGCAAGCGCAGAAGCGGAGTTTTATATGTACGCGGTTTTCCAAAGTGGTGGTAAACAACACCGAGTAAGCGAAGGTCAGACCGTTCGCCTGGAAAAGCTGGACATCGCAACCGGTGAAACGATTGAGTTTGACCAGGTTCTGATGATTGCTAATGGCGAAGACGTGAAAATCGGCGCGCCACTGGTTTCAGGCGGAATGATCAAGGCAGAAGTTGTTGCTCACGGTCGTGGCGAGAAAATTAAGATTGTTAAGTTTCGTCGTCGTAAGCACTACCGTAAGCAAGCAGGCCATCGCCAGTGGTTCACTGATGTGAAAATCACTGGTATCACGGCGTAAGAGGAGATCTGACAAATGGCACATAAAAAGGCTGGTGGTTCGACTCGAAATGGTCGTGACTCCAATGCAAAACGTCTGGGTGTAAAGCGTTTCGGTGGCGAATCTGTTCTGGCAGGTAGCATCATCGTTCGTCAGCGTGGCACCAAATTCCACGCCGGTACCAATGTAGGTTGTGGTCGTGACCACACCCTGTTTGCTACCGCAGACGGTAAAGTACAGTTCGAAGTTAAAGGTCCGAACAACCGTAAATACATCAGCATCGTTGCTGAGTAAGGTTGTCGTGACGCAGACGTTTAACGTCTGAACGCACGAATTGAAGGCCCCGCAGCTCCTGCGGGGCTTTTTACATTCTGCGGTCTGTTGCGGTAAAAGCGACGCATCACAAAAGTTTGCTGTACACTTTGTGTACGCACTGGCGAAAGCCAATCCTGATTTATCCGCCGCTGGTCAGCGCAGAAGACCCTGGCGGACCCGTCTGCAGAGTGCTGCAGACGATTGTGTGACGGAGATAGAAAATGAAGTTTGTAGATGAAGCGACAATTTTGGTCGTCGCCGGTGATGGCGGTAATGGTTGCGTGAGCTTCCGCCGCGAAAAATATATCCCGAGAGGCGGCCCTGACGGGGGTGATGGCGGTGACGGCGGTGATGTTTATCTGATCGCTGATGAAAACCTCAATACCCTTATCGATTATCGTTTCGAAAAATCTTTCCGGGCAGAGCGCGGACAGAACGGCCAGAGCCGCGACTGTACCGGCAAACGCGGTAAAGATATCGAAGTTAAAGTGCCGGTCGGCACCCGGGTTATCGATCAGGGTACCGGTGAGACACTCGGCGACATGACGCGTCACGGCCAGAAACTGATGGTCGGCAAGGGCGGCTGGCATGGTCTGGGCAACACGCGCTTCAAATCCTCAGTGAACCGCAGTCCTCGTCAGAAAACCATGGGTACTCCAGGTGAAAAACGTGACCTGCAACTGGAGCTGATGCTGCTGGCAGACGTTGGGATGCTGGGCTTACCGAATGCCGGTAAATCAACCTTTATCCGTGCTGTTTCAGCTGCCAAACCAAAAGTGGCGGACTATCCATTTACCACGCTTGTGCCGAGCCTGGGCGTAGTCCGTATGGACAGCGAGCAGAGCTTCGTTGTGGCTGATATTCCTGGCCTGATTGAAGGCGCAGCAGACGGTGCTGGCCTCGGTATCCGCTTCCTGAAACACCTTGAGCGTTGTCGCGTATTGCTGCACCTGATCGACATCGATCCGATCGATGAAAGCGATCCGGTTGAAAATGCCCGCATTATTCTCGGCGAGCTCGAAAAGTACAGCGAGAAACTGTTCAACAAGCCACGCTGGCTGGTCTTCAACAAGATTGATCTGATTAGCGAAGAAGAAGCGCAGTCACGGGCAAAAGCCGTTGCTGAAGCGCTGGGCTGGGAAGATAAGTATTACCTGATCTCTGCCGCAAGCCGTACTGGTGTCAACGAACTCTGCTGGGACGTGATGAGCTTCATCAATGCCAACCCGAAAGAAGCCGAGCTTGAAGAGAAACAGCCGGAAAAAGTGGAGTTCATGTGGGACGATTACCACAAAGAAACCATTGAAAACACGGTCGAAGTGGAAGATGAAGAGTGGGATGACGACTGGGATGATGAAGACGACGAAGGCGTTGAAATCATCTATCAGCGTTAACCGCGCGTCTGCTACAGCGTGATATAGGATGCCCCCTTTCAGGAATGAAAGGGGGCATTGTTCTTTCTGGAGCCTGCACTACAGGGCGACACTGATATCCGCTTCTGAAGCGCTTAGCCATAAAAAAACGCAGCAGGTTGATCACCTGCTGCGTTTTTTATTACTTCGTAATCAGTTGTTCTGATTGATATCGCGGTAAAGTCGGCTCTCGAAACGCACCAGAGGAATACGACGGGTTCGTTGATCTTCCGGCGGTACCGCATACCCGGAAAGGAACTGAACGAACGCCACCCGCGCGCCACTTGAGGTGGTGATAAAGCCCGCCAGGTTATAGACGCCCTGCAGTGAACCGGTTTTCGCCGAGACTTTGCCATCCAGTCCTGCTTCATGCAGTCCGCCCCGATATTGCAGCGTGCCATCATAGCCAGCCAGCGGCAGCATCGAAATATAATCCAGCGTGTTGTCATTCTTCGCAATGAACTGCAACACCTGCATCATGGTTTGCGGCGAAATCAGGTCGTGGCGCGACAGGCCTGAACCATCGACCTGGATGCTGTTGCCCATATCAACGTTGGCTTTCGCTTTCAGGATACGACGAACGGCATCCTGCCCGGCACGGAAGGTTCCTGGCACGTTGAAGTAGTGATGACCAATAGTGCGGAACACCGTGTCGGCAATCATGTTGTCTGACTTCTTCAGCATGGTGTGCAGCAGCGTATGCAGCGGCGCGGACTGGGTCGATGCCAGTACAGTGCCTGGCTCCGTGACCTGCGTCTGACGCACCAGATGCCCGCTGTAATCAATCTCTGACGACCGCAGTTCCGCCTTGAGAATCTCGCCAGCCCAGGCCGCACCATCCTGCACGGCAAAGGCCAGCGGCAGCGGTTCGGCACGCTGACGCATACAGCCAGTCAGCGTGTAGCGGTTCAGCTCGCCCGGCACCACATCCAGTTCACAATATTGCCCTTCGCCGCTGTTGCGGCCGATGGTGCGGACCTGGCTGTACATATGCGCCGGATAATAGGAGGCGATGCGAACAAAGGCATTTTCACCTGGCGTATTCGCGCTGTAGAGCGACACCGAGAAACAGTTCTTATCAACAATCGCAGCACCCGGCGGGGCGCTGAAGCACTGAGTCATATCGTTCCACGGCCAGCCTGGCGCCATGTCGTGACTGGCAAACACGGACGTGTCGATAACCAGATTGCCTTTGATATGGTTAATACCCTGCTTCTTAATCGCCGCGACCATGTTGCGCAGATCCTGACGGGTTAAAGTGGGATCACCGCCGAAACGTGCGACTAAATCGCCGTTCAGGGTGCCATCTATAATGGCGCCGCGAGTCTCAAAAGTGGTCTGAAAACGGAAATCGCCACCCAGTTCCAGTAATGCCGCCAGCGCCGTCACCACTTTCATGGTACTGGCGGGCAGGGCCATCTGTTTTCCGTGATAATCAATGATCGGTGTAGAAGCACCCACTTTCTGGACCATCAGCGCCAGATTGGCACCGTCTGGCAGGTACTGCATGTATTCATCAACTGGCGCTGCGTGTGCCTGCAGCATAAATGCACAGCTTAATCCGGTAACAAGTCGTGAAAATCGCATAATCTCGCGGTAACTGGCAGGTGAGGGCGTCAATACTACGTTGCCGGACGGTGCAAAGTAAACGATGACCCGCAGTGAACTCTGGGGTAAAATACGTATCAAATTGCAAAACTCTTTTCTGGCCTGGAAGCATCTCCGGGTCAGGATTCTTTTATTTGCAAAAACGGGCTAATGTGCCGCAGAACGCTTTTTTCTGCAGTCACCGGTCAGGATGACATCGTTAACAGGAAAGAGGGCGAGGAGCTTAAATGAATCAGATTCCGATGACGTTAAGAGGCGCTGAAAGATTGCGCGAAGAGCTGAACGAGCTGAAAACCGTGAAGCGCCCGCGCATTATCGCCTCTATCGCTGACGCACGCGAACACGGCGATTTAAAAGAGAACGCGGAATACCATGCTGCGCGTGAAGAGCAGGGTTTTTGTGAAGGGCGTATTCAGGAGATTGAAGCCAAACTCTCCAATGCGCAGGTGATCGACGTCACCCAGATGCCTAAAACTGGCCGCGTAATTTTCGGCGCAACGGTGACCGTACTGAATGTCGAGACCGACGAAGAGTCGACTTATCGTATCGTGGGCGATGACGAAGCGGACTTTAAGCAAAATCTGATTTCGGTCAATTCGCCAATGGCGCGTGGCCTGGTGGGAAAAGAGGCCGATGATGTGGCTATTGTTAAAACCCCAGGCGGCGACGTTGAGTACGAAATCCTGAAGGTGGAATACCTTTAAGATGTTGCTACGCTTTGAAAAGCGTTAAAGCACAATGTAAAGAAAAGAAAAAGGCCGCATCGCGGCCTTTTATCTGAGGTAAGAGCATGTCACTTTCTTTGCCCACTTAACGTGGCAGAGAAATTTTGCTCTCTTTAGAGGGGCGATACAGCACCAGCGTTTTGCCGATCACCTGTACGTTGCTGGCACCGGTCTCACGCACGATAGCCTCAACGATCAGCTGTTTCGTTTCACGATCTTCCGAGGCGATTTTTACCTTGATCAGTTCGTGATGCGCCAGAGCCTGCTCGATTTCGGCCAGCACGCCTTCAGTCAGGCCGTTGCCACCCAGCATAACCACTGGCTTAAGTGGATGGGCGAGGCCCTTGAGGTGCTGTTTTTGTTTGGTACTTAGATTCATCGTAGTTTTTTACTTACTCAGGGATTGAAAACGGTTCATTCTACCGCCATCTCGGGTATATCACCAAATCGACGCAACCCATTGCGTGCAGGTTTATCGCTACGATGACGATTTAGTTGGAAATAATATGACGGGTAAAAAGCGTTCAGCCAGCTCCGGCCGCTGGCTTCAGGAACACTTTAGCGATAAATATGTGCTCCAGGCGCATAAAAAAGGGTTGCGCTCGCGCGCCTGGTTTAAACTTGATGAAATACAACAGGGTGACAAGCTGTTCAAACCCGGTATGACCGTGGTAGATCTGGGTGCCGCACCCGGTGGCTGGTCGCAATATGTGGTACAGCAAATCGGGAACAAAGGGCGCGTCATTGCCTGTGATATCCTGCCAATGGATCCAATAGTCGGTGTCGATTTCCTTCAGGGCGATTTTCGTGAAGAATCGGTGATCAATGCGCTGCTTGAGCGCGTTGGCGATCAGAAAGTTCAGGTTGTCATGTCCGACATGGCGCCGAATATGAGTGGTACACCTGCCGTAGATATTCCCCGGTCGATGTATTTAGTGGAGCTGGCGCTGGAGATGTGTCGGGATATCCTGGCACCTGGCGGCAGTTTTGTAGTGAAAGTGTTTCAGGGAGATGGCTTCGATGAATACCTGCGGGAAATTCGCTCCCTGTTTACGAAAGTAAAAATTCGTAAGCCGGACGCTTCACGTTCTCGTTCACGTGAAGTGTACATTGTGGCGACTGGGCGCAAACTATAACCAAATTGCTGGAGAAGTCCGCAGCGTTGCTGCGATTCCATGTATGCAGGAACTATAGTACCCTACGCTATCTGTTAACACCGATGTAATATGAGGTTAATCCCTTGAGTGACATGGCGAAAAACCTGATTCTCTGGTTAGTCATCGCGGTCGTGCTGATGTCAGTATTCCAGAGCTTTGGGCCCAGCGAGTCGAATGGCCGTCGGGTTGATTATTCAACCTTCCTGTCGGAAGTGAACCAGGATCAGGTCCGCGAGGCACGCATTAACGGGCGTGAAATTAACGTTGTCAAAAAAGACAGCAATAAATATACCACCTACATTCCTGTCAATGATCCTAAGTTGCTCGATAACCTCTTGACCAAAAACGTCAAAGTGGTTGGCGAACCGCCGGAAGAACCAAGCCTGCTGGCTTCAATCTTCATTTCGTGGTTCCCGATGCTGCTGCTGATCGGTGTGTGGATCTTCTTTATGCGTCAGATGCAGGGCGGCGGCGGAAAGGGCGCGATGTCCTTCGGCAAAAGCAAAGCCCGCATGTTGACGGAAGACCAGATTAAAACCACTTTTGCTGACGTCGCAGGTTGTGACGAAGCGAAAGATGAAGTGGCTGAGCTGGTGGAATATCTGCGTGAGCCGAGCCGTTTCCAGAAGCTGGGCGGTAAAATTCCAAAAGGCGTTCTGATGGTGGGGCCACCGGGTACCGGTAAAACCTTGCTCGCAAAAGCGATTGCTGGCGAAGCGAAGGTGCCTTTCTTCACTATCTCCGGTTCTGACTTTGTGGAAATGTTTGTTGGTGTCGGTGCATCCCGTGTGCGCGACATGTTCGAACAGGCTAAGAAAGCGGCACCGTGCATCATCTTCATCGATGAAATCGATGCCGTCGGTCGTCAGCGTGGCGCCGGTTTAGGCGGTGGTCATGATGAACGTGAGCAGACGCTGAACCAGATGCTGGTTGAGATGGATGGTTTCGAAGGTAACGAAGGTATTATCGTTATCGCCGCGACTAACCGTCCTGACGTACTGGACCCTGCGCTGCTGCGTCCGGGCCGCTTTGACCGTCAGGTTGTTGTAGGCCTGCCCGATGTACGCGGTCGTGAACAGATCCTGAAAGTGCATATGCGTCGTGTGCCACTGGCTACTGATATCGATGCAGCGATCATTGCACGTGGTACTCCAGGCTTCTCCGGTGCCGATCTGGCCAACCTTGTGAACGAAGCAGCGCTGTTCGCCGCCCGTTCAAATAAGCGTGTGGTGTCGATGGTTGAGTTCGAGAAAGCGAAAGATAAAATCATGATGGGTGCGGAACGTCGCTCCATGGTGATGACGGAATCGCAGAAAGAGTCAACGGCTTACCACGAAGCCGGCCACGCGATTATTGGTCGCCTGGTGCCAGAGCATGATCCGGTGCATAAAGTTACGATTATCCCGCGCGGCCGTGCGCTGGGTGTGACCTTCTTCCTGCCTGAAGGCGACGCGATCAGCGCCAGCCGTCAGAAACTGGAAAGCCAGATTTCAACGCTTTACGGCGGTCGTCTGGCAGAAGAGATCATCTACGGTGCAGAACGTGTTTCTACCGGTGCGTCTAACGACATCAAAGTCGCGACTAACCTGGCACGTAACATGGTGACGCAGTGGGGCTTCTCTGAAAAACTGGGTCCGTTGCTATATGCAGAAGAAGAGGGTGAAGTGTTCCTTGGACGTTCTGTCGCGAAAGCGAAACACATGTCTGATGAAACTGCCCGCATCATCGACCAGGAAGTCAAACACCTGATCGACAGCAACTACCAGCGTGCTCGCCGCATTCTGGGTGAGAACATGGATATCCTTCACGCGATGAAAGACGCGCTGATGAAGTATGAAACCATTGATGCACCGCAGATCGACGACCTGATGGCACGCCGCGAAGTGCGTCCGCCTGCAGGCTGGGAAGATCCAGGCAGCAACTCAGACAGCAACGGTACGCCAAAGGCGCCACGTCCGGTTGATGAACCGCGTACGCCAAACCCAGGCAATACCATGTCAGAGCAGTACAACAAATAAGACGCCACATCGTCAGACAAAACCCCGGCTGGTCCGGGGTTTTTTACATCCAGATATTGATCAGCCAGGAGTTTTCACCATGAAGTTGTTTGCCCGTGATTCCCATCTCGATTTATCTTTCCCGCATGTGATGGGCATTCTGAATGTCACGCCGGACTCCTTTTCAGATGGTGGTAAACATAACGCGCTGGTTGATGCGCTGACGCATACCAATGAGATGGTTAATACAGGCGCCACCATTATCGATGTGGGCGGTGAATCAACCCGTCCTGGCGCTGATGAAGTGAGTGTGGAGGAAGAGCTGGAGCGGGTGATTCCGGTGGTCGAAGCCATCGCCCAGCGTTTTGAAGTCTGGATTTCGGTAGACACCTCTAAAGCCCAGGTCATCCGGGAAGCTGCGCGAGTGGGTGCTCACATCATTAATGACGTTCGCTCACTCTCTGAACCAGGCGCGCTCGACGCTGCAGCCGCTACCGGACTTCCCGTCTGTTTAATGCATATGCAGGGCGAGCCGCGCACCATGCAGCAGGCACCGGTTTACGAAAACATTTTAAGCGAAGTGGACACTTACTTCGCTCAGCAGATTGCACGCTGTGAAGCGGCAGGAATTAAAAAAGAGCGGCTGATACTCGACCCGGGCTTCGGTTTCGGTAAAAATCTCAGCCACAATTATGAACTGCTGGCTCATCTGGGCGATTTTCACCACTTCGGTCTGCCGCTGCTGGTAGGGATGTCGCGTAAATCAATGATTGGTCAGCTGTTAAATGTCGGCCCGTCACAGCGTTTAACCGGCAGCCTGAGCTGTGCGGTGATTGCTGCCATGCAGGGCGCGCAGATTATTCGCGCGCATGACGTAAAAGAGACGGCCGAAGCGATGCGCGTGGTCGAAGCGACCCGAAGAGCAAAAGGAGTATCATGAGTAATCGTAAATATTTCGGTACAGACGGCATTCGCGGCAAAGTCGGTGAAACCCCCATTACCCCCGATTTTGTCCTGAAGCTCGGCTGGGCCGCAGGTAAAGTGCTGGCGCGCCATGGTTCTAAGAAGATCATTATTGGTAAAGATACCCGTATCTCTGGCTACATGCTGGAGTCCGCGCTGGAAGCAGGCCTCGCTGCGGCAGGCCTGACAGCGGCGTTTACCGGCCCGATGCCGACGCCCGCCATCGCCTATCTTACCCGCACTTTCCGCGCAGAGGCGGGCATTGTGATTTCGGCGTCGCACAACCCGTTTGACGACAACGGGATTAAGTTCTTTTCCTCCGAAGGCACCAAATTGCCTGATGACGTTGAAGAAGCGATTGAGCTGGAGATGGAAAAGCCGATTACCTGTGTTGAATCAGCGCAGTTAGGCCGTGCCAGCCGCATCGTGGATGCAGCAGGGCGTTACATTGAGTTCTGCAAAGGGACATTCCCCAGCGAACTGAATCTCAATGGCCTGAAAATTGTGGTCGACTGTGCCAATGGCGCCACCTACCACATCGCGCCGAATGTATTGCGTGAACTGGGTGCGACCGTCATTGCTATTGGTGTCCAGCCAGATGGTATGAACATTAATAAAGAGTGCGGTGCCACCGATCTCAAACTGCTGCAGCAGCGTGTGCTGGCCGATAAAGCCGATATTGGTCTGGCCTACGACGGCGACGGCGACCGTATCATGATGATTGACCATCTGGGCGACAAAGTGGATGGCGACCAGATCCTCTATATCATTGCACGTGAAGCATTGCGCCAGGGCCAGTTACGCGGCGGCGTAGTGGGTACGCTGATGAGTAACATGGGGCTGGAGTTAGCGCTGAAGCAGCTTGGCATTCCGTTTACCCGCGCCAAAGTGGGTGACCGCTATGTCCTGGAAAAGATGCAGGAGAAGGGCTGGCGTCTCGGTGCTGAGAACTCCGGTCATGTGATCCTGCTCGATAAAACCACGACCGGCGACGGTATCGTTGCAAGTTTGCAAGTACTTACTGCAATGGTGCGCAACCACATGAGCCTGCACGATCTCTGCAGTGGAATGAAAATGCTGCCGCAGGTTCTGGTCAACGTGCGCTTTGCAGGTGAACACGATCCGCTGCAAAGCGATGCCGTCAAAACCGTGACCGCGGAAGTGGAAAAAGCGCTGGCAGGTCGCGGACGTGTTCTGCTGCGTAAGTCCGGCACCGAGCCATTGATTCGTGTGATGGTCGAAGGCGAAAATGAGGCGCAGGTCACCGAACTGGCGAATCGCATCGCCGATCAGGTCAAGGCCGTTTAAAACAGCAACAGGCAGTCTGCAGAGTGTGGAACTGCCTGTAAAATCACCGGGATGGCGCTTTTTTCTGCAATCAGTTCGGGTAGTAAAAATTGCACTTGCAGAGATATGCGCCTTTGGTTAGTATTCACACCCGCTTCTGATGGGTGATGACGATACTCCCCATCAATACTGGTGAAGCTTTAACTGTACGATTATCGTGCAAGGAACAGGTTGAATATGTACGAAGCTCTTTTAGTTGTTTTCCTTATTGTAGCTATCGCCCTCGTGGGTATGATCATGCTGCAGCAAGGCAAAGGCGCTGATATGGGAGCCTCATTCGGTGCAGGCGCATCCGGTACAGTGTTTGGTTCTTCGGGTTCAGGTAATTTCATGACCCGTACTACTGGCATTTTAGCGGCATTGTTCTTCATCATCAGCCTGGTTCTGGGTAATCTGAACAGCAATAAAGCGTCAAAAGGAAGCGAGTGGGAAAATCTTTCTGCGCCGGCGCAGTCTTCTCAACAGACTGAAAAGCCAGCTCAACCGGTTACACCGGGCAGCGATATTCCTAAGTAAGGTCGTCAGCACAACGAATCGTTGTGGTCAGTGCAGTGCCGTGGTGGTGGAATTGGTAGACACGCTACCTTGAGGTGGTAGTGCCCGATTGGGCTTACGGGTTCAAGTCCCGTCCTCGGTACCAAATCGTAGTATCACTTGCATTTTATGCAGGTCTGGCGTATTATTCGCCACGTTTTCGGACGCGGGGTGGAGCAGCCTGGTAGCTCGTCGGGCTCATAACCCGAAGGTCGTCGGTTCAAATCCGGCCCCCGCAACCACTTTCCCTTTGAGTTCTTTTTCAAATATACTGTATGCATCGACGGACGCATTCACGGCTATTTTTTGAAAGAAAATTCTTTGGATGGAGTCCGGGCCGCATTGCGGCATACAGGGTCCAGTGATTAAAAGCCCCGAATATTCGGGGTTTTTTGTTATTAGCGAATCGTAATACTGGGCTATAGGCCCTTTTTTTATGTCTTGGGGGTGGGCTTGTCCACATTAGAGCAAAAATTGACAGAGTTGGTATCGGCTCCCGTAGAAGCGCTGGGTTACGAACTGGTTGGAATTGAATTCGTTCGTAGTCGCACATCTATCCTGCGCATCTATATTGATAGTGAAGATGGCATCAATGTCGATGATTGCGCCGATGTCAGCCACCAGGTAAGTGCGGTAATGGATGTTGAAGATCCTATTACTGTTCCTTACAACCTTGAAGTCTCTTCACCGGGACTCGATCGTCCTCTGTTCACCGCTGAACACTACACCCGCTTTATGGGTGAAGAAGTGAGCCTGGTGTTGCGTATGGCCGTTCAGAACCGCCGTAAATGGCAGGGAACCATCAAGTCAGTTGATGGCGAGATGATCACGGTGCACGTTGAGGGTAGCGATGAAGTGTTCGCGCTGAGTAATATTCAGAAAGCGAACCTGGTCCCCCACTTTTAAAAGTCCGGATTGAGGCTAACCAGGATGAACAAAGAGATCTTAGCTGTTGTAGAAGCCGTTTCTAACGAAAAAGCCCTGCCGCGTGAGAAAATCTTCGAAGCGCTGGAGAGCGCGCTGGCGACTGCGACCAAGAAAAAGTACGAGCAGGAAATTGAGGTACGCGTCAGCATTGATCGCCGCAGTGGCGATTTCGATACTTTCCGCCGCTGGGAAATCGTTGAAGAGGTGACACAGCCGACGCGCGAGATCACGCTGGATGCGGCCCGCTTCGAAGATGAAGCATTCAATCTGGGCGAATATGTCGAAGATCAGATTGAATCGGTCACCTTTGACCGTATCACCACCCAGACTGCTAAGCAGGTTATCGTGCAAAAAGTGCGCGAAGCTGAGCGCGCAATGGTGGTTGATCAGTTCCGTGAGCAGGAAGGCGAAATCATCACCGGTGTGGTGAAGAAAGTTAACCGCGACAACATTTCCCTCGATTTAGGCAGCAATGCCGAAGCGGTCATTCTGCGCGAAGATATGCTGCCGCGTGAAAACTTCCGCCCAGGCGATCGTATTCGTGGCGTACTCTACTCTGTACGTCCGGAAGCGCGTGGCGCGCAGCTGTTCGTGACGCGTTCGAAACCCGAAATGCTGATTGAACTGTTCCGGATCGAGGTGCCAGAAATTGGCGAAGAACTGATTGAAATTAAAGCAGCTGCCCGTGATCCGGGTTCGCGCGCTAAAATTGCAGTCAAAACCAACGACAAACGTATCGATCCGGTCGGTGCCTGTGTGGGCATGCGCGGCGCGCGTGTTCAGGCAGTGTCCAGTGAACTGGGTGGCGAGCGTATTGATATCGTGCTGTGGGACGATAACCCGGCACAGTTTGTTATCAACGCCATGGCTCCGGCCGATGTGGCGTCAATCGTGGTTGATGAAGATAATCACACCATGGATATCGCCGTAGAAGCTGGCAATCTGGCTCAGGCGATCGGCCGTAACGGCCAAAACGTGCGTCTCGCTTCGCAGCTGAGTGGCTGGGAGCTGAACGTGATGACCGTCGATGATCTGCAGGCTAAGCATCAGGCTGAAGCACATGCAGCGATCGATATGTTCACTAAACATCTCGACATCGACGAAGAGTTCGCCACCGTACTGGTGGAAGAGGGCTTCTCCTCGCTGGAAGAGCTGGCATACGTGCCAATCAACGAGCTGCTGGAAGTCGACGGCCTCGACGAAGAGACCATTGAAGCCCTGCGTGAACGAGCAAAAAATGCGTTAACCACCCTGGCACTGGCGAAAGAAGAGAGTCTTGGAAATCAGGAGCCCGCTGAGGATCTTCTGAATCTTGAAGGCCTCGATCGTGCGCTGGCGTTCCGCCTGGCGTCGAAAGGCGTTTGCACGCTGGAAGATCTCGCTGAGCAAGGTGTTGACGATCTGACGGATATTGAAGGCCTGTCTGATGAACAAGCCGGCGCGCTGATTATGGCCGCACGTAATATCTGCTGGTTCGGCGATGACGCGTAATAACAGGAAGGAACAGCATGACAGATGTAACCGTAAAATCGCTGGCCGCAGAAATTCAGACTCCGGTCGATCGCCTGGTACAGCAATTTGCTGATGCGGGTATCCCTAAGTCTGAAAATGACGCGGTGAGCCAGCAAGAGAAAGAAACCTTACTATCTCATCTGAACCGTGAACACGGTCAGGTCGGTTCAGCTAAGCTGACGTTGCAGCGTAAAACGCGCAGCACCTTGAATATTCCAGGCACCGGGGGTAAAAGTAAGTCGGTGCAAATTGAAGTCCGCAAAAAGCGTACCTATGTGAAAGGTGATGCAGAGTCTGAGCAAGCTCAGGCAGAAGCTGAAGCCGAGGCGCAGCGTGAAGCGGAAGAGCAGGCGCAACGCGAGGCTGAAGAAAAAGCCCGTCGCGAAGCTGAACAGAAAGCGCAACGTGAAGCCGAAGACAAAGCAAGGCGCGAAGCCGCTGATAAGGCCAAACGTGCAGCAGCGGAAAATGACAAAGTGACAAATCAACCTACCGACGAAGTGACAAAGGCTGCGCAGTCAGACAAAGCCCGTCGCGAAGCAGAAGCTGCTGAACTGAAGCGTAAAGCTGAAGAAGAAGCGCGCCGTAAGCTGGAAGAGGCTGCCCGCCTCGTAGCCGAAGAAGCCCGCCGTCTGGCTGAAGAGAAATCAGCTGAATGGGAAAAACCGGAAGAAGAGGATAAAGGCGACTATCACGTCACCACTTCTACCCATGCCCGTCAGGCGGAAGATGAAAACGACCGTCAGGTTGAAGCAGGTCGTGCGCGTGCGCGGACGACTGCTAAAGCTGCGCGTCCAGCGAAAAAAGGCAACAAACACTCTGAAGCCAAAACCGACCGTGAAGAAGCGCGTGCGCAGGTTCGTGGTGGTAAAGGCGGCAAGCATCGCAAACCTAGCGCACTGCAGCAGGGCTTCAACAAGCCAGCGCAGGCCGTTAACCGTGATGTTGTGATTGGCGAAACCATTACCGTAGCCGAACTGGCTAACAAAATGGCAGTGAAAGGTTCTCTGGTCATCAAAGCGATGATGAAGATGGGCGCAATGGCGACCATCAACCAGGTGATCGATCAGGAAACTGCACAACTCGTTGCCGAAGAGATGGGCCACAAAGTGACCCTGCGTCGTGAAAACGAGCTGGAAGAAGCGGTAATGGACGATCGTGATACCGATGCTGCGCAGGAGTCTCGTGCGCCGGTTGTTACCATCATGGGCCACGTCGACCACGGTAAAACGTCTCTGCTGGACTATATCCGCTCCACTAAAATCGCCTCTGGCGAAGCGGGCGGCATTACACAGCACATCGGTGCTTACCACGTTGAAACTGACAACGGTATGGTCACCTTCCTGGATACCCCGGGCCACGCCGCGTTTACCGCGATGCGTGCACGTGGTGCGCAGGCTACCGACATCGTTATCCTGGTCGTTGCAGCAGACGATGGCGTAATGCCACAGACTGTTGAAGCTATTCAGCACGCCAAAGCCGCGAAAGTGCCGGTTGTGGTTGCCGTGAACAAGTGCGATAAGCCAGAAGCGGATCCGGATCGTGTTAAAAACGAACTGACTCAGTACGGTATCATTCCGGAAGAGTGGGGCGGCGAAAACATGTTCGTGAATGTCTCTGCGAAAGCGGGTACCGGCATTGATGATCTGTTAAACGCTATCCTGCTGCAGGCGGAAGTTCTGGAACTGACCGCTATCCGTGAAGGTATGGCGAGCGGCGTGGTGATTGAATCGTTCCTCGACAAAGGTCGTGGTCCGGTTGCCACCGTGCTGGTACGTGAAGGTACGCTGAACAAAGGCGACATCGTTCTTTGTGGTTTCGAATATGGCCGTGTTCGTGCAATGCGTGACGAACTGGGTCGCGAAGTCATGGAAGCGGGTCCGTCTATCCCGGTTGAGATTCTGGGCCTGTCCGGTGTGCCGGCTGCGGGTGATGAAGCGACCGTGGTACGTGACGAGAAGAAAGCACGCGAAGTTGCACTCTATCGTCAGGGCAAATTCCGCGAAGTTAAACTGGCTCGTCAGCAGAAATCTAAGCTCGAGAACATGTTTGCTAACATGACCGAAGGCGAAGTATCTGAACTGAACATCGTTCTGAAAGCTGACGTTCAGGGTTCTGTCGAAGCCATCTCTGATTCTCTGCAGAAACTCTCCACCGATGAAGTTAAGGTGAAGATTGTAGGTTCAGGCGTAGGCGGGATTACCGAAACCGATGCGACCCTGGCGGCTGCTTCTAACGCCATTCTGCTTGGCTTCAACGTTCGTGCCGATGCCTCTGCGCGTCGCGTCATTGACGCAGAAAGCCTGGATCTGCGCTACTACTCTGTCATCTATAACCTGATTGACGAAGTTAAAGCGGCGATGAGCGGTATGCTGGCACCAGAGTACAAACAGCAGATCATTGGTCTGGCTGCGGTCCGCGACGTATTCAAATCACCGAAGTTTGGCGCCATTGCCGGTTGTATGGTGACGGAAGGTAACATCAAACGTCACAATCCAATCCGTGTCCTGCGTGACAACGTGGTGATTTACGAAGGCGAGCTGGAATCTCTGCGTCGCTTTAAAGATGACGTCAACGAAGTGCGTAACGGCATGGAGTGCGGTATCGGCGTGAAGAACTACAACGACGTTCGCGTTGGCGATATGATCGAAGTGTTTGAAATCATCGAAATTAAACGCACCATCGAGTAATAGACTGCTGATGTGTTGCAATTTGGGAGGCCTCTGGCCTCCCGAATTATTTGGGAGAAATAATGATGGCGAAAGAATTTGGTCGCCCGCAGCGCGTTTCACAAGAGCTGCAAAAAGAGATTGCGATGATCCTGCAGCGTGAGATTAAAGATCCACGTCTCGGCATGATGGTCACGGTATCTGGCGTTGAAGTGTCACGCGATCTTGCCTACGCAAAAGTGTTCGTCACTTTCCTCAACGACAAAGATGAAGATGCCATTAAACATGGCCTGAAAGCGCTGAAAGAAGCGTCAGGTTATATTCGCATTCTGCTAGGTAAAGCGATGCGTCTGCGCATCGTGCCTGAGCTGACCTTCTTCTACGATAACTCGTTAGTTGAAGGGATGCGTATGTCCAATCTCGTCACCAGCGTTGTGAAGAATGATGCTGAACGTCGTGGTCCTGACGCCACTGGCGATGACGAGGAGGCGTAATGAGTCGTCCGCGTCGTCGCGGTCGCGACGTCCATGGCGTGTTGTTGCTGGATAAGCCACAAGGCGTCTCGTCGAATGATGTCCTGCAGAAAGTAAAGCGTATCTTCAACGCTAATCGCGCAGGACATACCGGCGCGCTTGATCCCCTGGCCACTGGCATGTTGCCAATTTGCCTGGGTGAAGCAACCAAGTTTTCCCAATATCTGCTGGATTCCGACAAACGCTACCGTGTGATAGCCCGGCTGGGCGAGCGGACTGACACGTCAGACGCCGATGGCAACATCGTGCAGACGCGTCCGGTCAGCTTCAGTCATGCCGAACTCGATAGCGCCCTGGAGAGCTTCCGCGGCGAAACGCTGCAGGTGCCCTCAATGTTTTCGGCACTGAAGCATCAGGGACGTCCGCTGTATGAGTATGCGCGTCAGGGCATTGTGATTGAGCGAGAACCGCGTCCGATTACGGTCTATGAGCTGCAGTTTATTCGCTGGCAGGATAATGAGCTGGAGCTGGAAATTCACTGCTCCAAAGGCACCTATATCCGCACCATCATTGATGATCTGGGTGAAAAGCTGGGATGCGGTGCGCATGTCACCATGCTGCGTCGTGTGCAGGTTGCCCGTTATCCCTATGAAAGGATGGTGACGCTGGAGCAACTCAATACCCTGCTGGCGGAAGCCACTGACGCTGGCATCTCACTGGAATCGCAGCTTGATCCGCTGCTGTTGCCAATGGACAGCCCGGCCTCTGATTTCCCTGAAGTGAATATCCCGACTGCCGTGGCAGATTTGTTCCGCCTGGGACAGCCAGTACAGGCGAGTAATGCGCCTGCACAGGGACTGGTCAGGGTATCAGAAGGCGAAGCGCGTAAGTTTATCGGCATGGCAGAAATTGCCGCTGATGGGCGTCTTGCGCCGCGTCGTTTAGTGGTTGAGTATCAGGATTAAGTCGTGCGGCCACTTTTCGCTGATGGGGCATTTGCGTTGCTATCAGGCGCAGAGTAGAATAGTGCGGCTTTAAAGCGGGATGCTGAATTAGAGATCGGCACCCATACATTCATTTATTACCGGAGTTTATTATGTCTCTAAGCGTAGAAGCTAAAGCAGAGATCGTTGCTAAATATGGCCGTGGTGCTAACGACAGCGGTTCAACCGAAGTTCAGGTTGCCCTGTTGACCGCGCAGATTACCCATCTGCAGGGTCACTTCTCTGAGCACAAAAAAGACCACCACAGCCGCCGCGGTCTGCTGCGCATGGTATCTCAGCGTCGTAAGCTGCTGGACTACCTGAAGCGTAAAGACGTTGCACGCTACAGCAGCCTGATCGAAAGTCTCGGTCTGCGTCGCTAAGTCTGAAAAATCTGATCGTCGGGGCATTATGTGGTTTTTTGCACTGTGTGCAGCTTACGATCAGATTTGTGCGAGTTTCGTGAAGAGGGGGCCTTTATGGCCCCTTTTTTCGAGCAATCGGCAGCAATCCGGTCCAAACTGATGTATTGTTGCTTAGTGTGATCTTTAGTTTGCAGAATTTCGCGCGGCTAATGAGAGGCTTTACCGCAGAGGCGGTCGAGGGTTGTCATTAGTCGCGAGGATGCAGCTGAAGATTGGTAATCAATGGCGGGCTACAGATAGCCATGCCCCGAAGTTAAGGACTTTGACTTTGCTGAATCCGATCGTACGCAAATTCCAATATGGTCAACATACCGTCACGCTGGAAACCGGCATGATGGCTCGCCAGGCGACTGCCGCTGTAATGGTGAGCATGGACGATACTGCAGTGTTCGTCACTGTTGTAGGTCAGAAAAAATCTAAACCAGGTCAGGACTTCTTTCCACTGACCGTAAACTATCAGGAGCGTACTTACGCTGCTGGTCGTATCCCAGGCAGCTTCTTCCGTCGTGAAGGCCGTCCAAGCGAAGGCGAAACGCTGATTTCGCGTCTGATTGACCGCCCGATTCGTCCACTGTTCCCGGAAGGCTTTGTTAATGAAGTCCAGGTTATTGCAACCGTGGTTTCTGTTAACCCACAGGTTCACCCGGACATCGTTGCGATGATGGGTGCTTCTGCCGCTCTGGCGCTGTCAGGTCTGCCGTTCAATGGCCCAATCGGTGCAGCGCGCGTAGGGTATATTAACGATCAATATGTTCTGAACCCAACTGCAGATGAGCTGAAACAGTCTCGTCTGGATCTGGTTGTTGCGGGTACGCAGAATGCCGTTCTGATGGTTGAATCTGAAGCTGAGATTCTGTCAGAAGAGCAGATGCTGGGCGCTGTGGTCTTTGGCCACGATCAGCAGCAGATTGTTATCGAAAACATCAATGCCCTGGTTGCAGAAGCTGGCAAACCACGCTGGGACTGGCAGCCAGAAGCGGCTAACACCGCACTGATTTCTCGTGTTGCTGCCCTGGCAGAAGCGCGCATCAGCGATGCTTACCGCATCACTGACAAGCAGGAGCGTTACACGCAGGTTGGCGTCATTAAAGACGAAACCATTGCTGCTCTGCTGGCTGAAGATGAAACGCTGGATGGTTCAGAAATCGGCGATATCGTGCATAGCCTCGAAAAAACCGTCGTTCGTACCCGTATCCTGAATGGCGAGCCACGTATTGATGGCCGTGAAAAAGATATGATCCGCGGTCTGGACGTGCGTACTGGCGTATTGCCACGTACCCATGGTTCATCACTGTTCACCCGTGGTGAGACGCAGGCGCTGGTTACGGCCACGCTGGGTACAACCCGCGATGCGCAGAACCTGGATGAGCTGATGGGCGAACGTACCGACAGCTTCCTGTTCCATTACAACTTCCCTCCGTACTCTGTCGGCGAAACCGGCATGGTAGGTTCGCCTAAGCGTCGTGAAATTGGTCACGGTCGTCTGGCGAAACGTGGCGTGTTAGCCGTTATGCCAAAAGCGGAAGATTTCCCTTACACCGTGCGTGTAGTGTCTGAAATCACCGAATCTAACGGTTCTTCTTCAATGGCCTCTGTCTGTGGTGCTTCACTGGCGCTGATGGATGCAGGTGTGCCAATCAAAGCCGCCGTTGCGGGTATCGCAATGGGTCTGGTGAAAGAAGATGAGAAGTTTGTGGTTCTGTCTGACATCCTGGGCGATGAAGATCACCTGGGCGACATGGACTTCAAAGTAGCCGGTAGCCGTGAAGGTATCACCGCGCTGCAGATGGACATCAAAATCGAAGGCATCACGCGTGAAATCATGCAGGAAGCGCTGAACCAGGCTAAGGGTGCGCGTCTGCACATCCTCGGCGTTATGGAACAGGCTATCAGCACACCGCGTACCGAGATTTCTGAATTTGCTCCACGCATCTACACCATCAAAATCAACTCTGACAAGATCAAAGATGTGATTGGTAAAGGCGGCTCAGTGATTCGTGCACTGACCGAAGAGACCGGCACAACGATTGAAATTGAAGATGACGGCACCGTTAAAATTGCTGCGACCGATGGTCTGAAAGCGAAAGAAGCGATTCGTCGTATCGAAGAGATCACTGCAGAAATCGAAGTGGGCCGCGTTTACAGTGGTAAAGTGACCCGCATCGTTGACTTCGGTGCCTTCGTCGCTATCGGTGGTGGTAAAGAAGGTCTGGTTCACATTTCACAAATCGCTGATAAGCGCGTTGAGAAAGTGACTGATTATCTGCAGATGGGTCAGGAAGTGCCGGTTAAGGTGATGGAAGTTGATCGCCAGGGCCGCGTACGTCTGAGCATCAAAGAAGCGACAGAATCTAAGCCGCAGACTGAAGAAGCTGCAGCGGTGATTACACCTGACGCGGAATAAGACGTTGCTGGTTTGCCCCTCTTTGCCTGGCAGAGAGGGGCGTTTGTATCATCGCGAGGGCGGGAATCCTTGTGCACAGCAGGCGGATGACAGGATGGTTATCCCAATGTTTGTATTCGGGAGTGGGAAATGAAGCCTTTTCTGCGCTGGTGTTTTGTTGCGACAGCTTTGACGCTGGCAGGATGCAGCAACTCCAATTGGCGTAAGAACGAAGTTCTTGCAGTGCCTTTACAGCCCACACTGCAGCAGGAAGTGATACTGGCGCGCATGGAACAAATTCTTGCCAGTCGCGCTCTCACCGATGATGAACGCGCACAGCTGTTATATGAGCGCGGAGTGTTGTATGATAGTTTAGGTCTGCGGGCATTAGCGCGGAACGATTTTTCGCAAGCGCTGTCTATAAGACCAGATATGCCCGAAGTGTTTAACTACTTAGGCATATATTTAACGCAGGCGGGCAACTTTGATGCCGCCTATGACGCGTTTGATTCTGTACTTGAGCTTGATCCAACTTACAACTATGCGCATTTAAACCGTGGTATCGCCCTCTATTACGGCGGTCGATACAAGTTAGCGCAAGATGATCTGCTGGCGTTTTATCAAGACGATCCTAACGATCCTTTCCGCAGTCTGTGGCTCTATCTCGTTGAACGTGAGATGGATGCTGACAAGGCAAAAGTGGCGCTTCAACAGCGTTACGACAAAGCGGCGAAAGATCAATGGGGATGGAATATTGTCGAGTTCTACCTTGGAGATATCAACGAGAAAACGTTGATGGAAAGTCTCAAGGCGGACGCAACGGATAACACCTCGCTCGCTGAACATCTCAGTGAAACCAACTTCTATTTAGGTAAGTACTACCTAAGTCTGGGGGAGAAGGACGACGCGAAAGCGTTGTTCAAACTGGCGGTGGCCAACAACGTCAATAACTTTGTTGAACACCGATACGCATTGTTGGAACTGGCGCAACTCGGCCAGGCACAAGACGATTTATCAGAATCTGACCAGCAATAGCTGACGAACTTAATTTGCCTGTAAAACCTGTTAAGTCATCATCTTAAAGGATGAAGGCTTTTCTGTTCGTCAAAACTTTTAATTTGAGCCGGTTCACACTTTTTGATGAAAATGACTGAAAGTTTTCACGACGAGTTATGTAGACTGGCCGCCGCAATCTAAGAGGCACGTGTACTACATGACTGATATTCAAACCACTTTTGCTGACCTTGGCCTGAACGCCGACATCCTTGAATCACTGAATGGCATGGGCTACGTAAAGCCATCCCCAATCCAGGCTGAGTGTATTCCTCACCTGCTGGCGGGCCGTGACGTGTTAGGCATGGCGCAGACCGGGAGTGGTAAAACTGCGGCTTTCTCTCTGCCGCTGTTACACAACATTGATCCTACTGTTAAAGCGCCACAGATCCTGGTGCTGGCACCTACCCGCGAACTGGCGGTACAGGTTGCTGAAGCAGTTACCGAATTCTCTAAACACATGCGTGGCCTGAACGTCGTCGCCCTTTACGGCGGCCAGCGTTATGACGTGCAGCTGCGCGCACTGCGTCAGGGTCCACAGGTTGTTGTAGGTACGCCTGGTCGTCTGCTTGACCACCTGAAACGCGGTACGTTAGACCTGTCTAACCTGCGTGGTCTGGTGCTGGATGAAGCCGATGAAATGCTGCGTATGGGCTTCATCGAAGACGTTGAAACCATCATGGCACAGATTCCAGCGGATCATCAGACTGCGCTGTTCTCTGCAACTATGCCGGAAGCGATTCGTCGTATCACTAAACGCTTCATGAAAGATCCACAGGAAGTGCGTATTCAGTCAAGCCTGACCACGCGTCCTGATATCAGCCAGAGCTACTGGACTGCTTATGGTCGTAAGACCGATGCACTGGTTCGCTTCCTGGAAGCTGAAGACTTTGATGCTGCTATTATCTTCGTGCGTACTAAAAACGCGACGCTTGAAGTGGCAGAAGCGCTGGAGCGTAGTGGCTATAACAGCGCCGCGCTGAACGGTGACATGAACCAGGCACTGCGTGAGCAGACGCTGGAACGCCTGAAAGATGGTCGTCTCGACATCCTGATTGCAACCGACGTTGCGGCCCGTGGCCTGGACGTAGAGCGCATCAGCCTGGTTGTGAACTACGACATCCCGATGGATTCAGAGTCTTACGTTCACCGTATCGGCCGTACCGGTCGTGCCGGTCGTGCTGGCCGTGCGCTGCTGTTTGTTGAGAACCGCGAGCGTCGTCTGCTGCGTAACATCGAACGTACAATGAAGCTGACCATTCCTGAAGTTGAACTGCCTAACGCAGAACTGCTGGGTGAGCGTCGTCTGGCTAAATTTGCCGCGAAAGTACAGCAGCAGCTGGAAAGCAGCGATCTGGATCAGTACCGTGCTCTGCTGGCTAAAATGCAGCCTGAAGATGAAATGGATCTGGAAACACTGGCAGCTGCACTGCTGAAGATGGCACAGGGCGAACGTCCTCTGATTCTGCCACCAGAAGCACCACGTCCTGCACGTCGCGAATACCGCGATCGTGACGAGCGTGATGGCCGTCGTGACAGCCGTGAAGCGCGTGGCGATCGTGCTCCGCGTGAAAACCGCGAAAGCCGTGATGGCGACCGTCCACGTCGCGAACGTCGTGACGTTGGTGAAATGCAGCTGTACCGCATTGAAGTAGGCCGCGATGATGGTGTTGAAGTTCGTCACATTGTTGGCGCTATCGCTAACGAAGGCGACATCAGCAGCCGCTATATCGGTAACATCAAGCTGTTTGGCACCCACTCAACTATCGAGCTGCCGAAAGGCATGCCAGGCGATGTGCTGCAGCACTTCACCCGTACGCGTATTCTGAACAAACCGATGAATATGCAGCTGCTGGGTGATGCACAGCCAAACGAAGGCCGTGGTGATCGTCGTCCAGCTGGCGGTGAGCGTCGTGGTCCAGGTGCTGGCGGTCCGGGCGCAGCTAACCGTGAAGGTGGTCGTCGCTTCTCTTCTGAACGCCGTGAAGGTGGTCGTGAAGGCGGTGGACGTACATTTAACCGTGAAGGTAGCCGTGGTCCACGTCGTGAAGAAGGCGCAGCTGCCGCTCCACGTCGTCGTGATGCATAACGACTTAGCGTCGTAGTAAAAAGGGAAGCCACTGGCTTCCCTTTTTTTATGCCCGTCAGGCACCGCCGCTAATCATGACGCGCTCTCCGCTGACATAGGCGGACTCCTCAGAGGCCAGAAAAAGCGCCACCTGCGCGACATCCTCTGGCAGACCAAAACGCCCCAACGGCGTAGCCGCCAGCAGCTGCGCTTTGAGCTGCGGACTCATCCTCTTCGCTGCCAGTAATCCCTCAGTCAGGATCATGCCAGGCGCCAGGGCGTTAACCCGTATGTTCCTGGCACCCAGCTCGCGCGCCAGTCCCTGAGTCAGGGTATCCACCGCACCTTTGGTGGCTGCCCAGAGTACGGAGCCCGGCGTGCTGTTTTTACTGTTAAGGGCGCTGAGGTTAATAATGCTGCCGCCGTGCGCGGGGAAGTGGCGAATCGCCTGCTGACAGACCATCAGCGTGCCGAGCAGGTTAACGTTAATTTGCTGCTGCATCTCCTCCTGTGTCAGCGCCTCAAACTCGCCGTGATGAAAGCTGCCTGCATTGTTCACCACAATGTCAGGTGCGCCGAAACAGTCTGCGGTGGTGGCGAACAGCCGTTCCACATCCCGCAGGCGAGAGATATCTGCCTGAACTGCCACGGCTTCACTGCCCAGGGTGATGATATCGCTGACTACGTCAGCGGCCCCGACTTCATCCTGACGATAATTGACCACGACGCGTGCGCCCGCTGCGGCAAAGGCGATAGCAATCGCCGCACCTATGCCTTTCGAGGCGCCGGTCACCAGTGCGATTTTGTTCTGCAGTGCTTTCATTATGTCATTCTCCGCCGTAATGATTGCGTCGAAAGACTATGCGCGCTGGTGCTGAGAAGCGGGTAGCGCAATCCTGCAAGCTTTTTGCACAATCCTGCAAAAGTGCCTTATCGCAACAGGTATTTGGCCGGAGGTCAGGTAATATCAGCACAGCGAGCAGGAGGGGGAAGAACAGAGTGACAGAGAGTGATAAGTGGCAGGCGCTGGCACAGTTAATTGCCCGTCATGCGCCGGAGGATGGCCGGCATTCCAGTGCCATCGATTGCTTGTTTTTTGGCCGGGTTTCAGCGCCCACTGAGCCCATGCACTTTGCTCAATGGGCCAGTTTTGCGCTGGTGGCGCAGGGCAGTAAAGCGCTGCATATGGGTGATGAGGTGCTGCACTATGGGCCGGGTGATCTGCTGCTGGTGACACTCGATATGCCGGTACGCGCCTGCGTGACTGTCGCCACGCCGGAAAAGCCGAATCTGGGGATTGGTATTGCCATCAATGAATCCCGGCTGAGGCGCTATCTTGAAAAGTTTCCTCCCGCGCTGCCGCTGGCGATCGCACCTGATGAACGCGGCGTCACCGTACATAAAGTCTCACCTTTGCTGGTGGATGCGGTCATTCGACTGGTAAGCCTGCTTGACCATCCCGAAGATATTGATGCTCTGGCTCCGCTCATTGAGCAGGAGATTTTCTACCGGTTGCTGACCGGGCCAGAAGGCTCGCGGATTTTAAACATGGCGCTGGCTGAGCGGCCGGGCAGTCGGGTGGCACAGGCTGCACGCTGGCTGCGGGAGAATTTTCATCAGCCGCTGAAAATCGATCAGCTTGCCAGTAATGTCGGCATGAGTATCTCTTCACTGCATCATCACTTCAAAGCCGTCACTGCCATGACGCCGATGCAATACCAGAAACAGCTTCGGCTGAATGAGGCACGGCGTTTAATGTTGGTAGAAAAGCTGGATGCCGGTACGGCAGGTTATCGGGTGGGGTATCAGAGCGCGTCACAGTTCAGCCGGGAGTATCGCCGCCTGTATGGGCAATCACCGGCGAGGGACAGCCGTGAACTGGCGGTGAGCACAGAGACCCGCCGCCCACCGCAAAACTGATTAGAGGCTGTTTGCCGCTTCCATCGCAATGGCAAAGGATTTGAGGCGCGCATCGCGGTTAAAAATCTGGCCGTTGACCATAATCTCATCCGCCTGGGTTTCACGCATCAGTGAGGCCAGCCCATGACGCACTTTATCAATATCGCCGACCAGTGACATGCTGAGTGCCTGCTGAACACCATATTGTTCTGAAGGTGACCAGAGGTTATCCATGTTTTCAACCGGTGCCGGTAGCGGGCCCGGTTTGCCGCGGCGCAGGTTAATAAACTGCTGCTGCATTGAGGTAAACAGGAAACGCGCATCACGCTCATTATCAGCGGCGACCACATTAATGCAGACCATGGCGTAAGGCTTATCGAGACGCGCTGATGGCTTGAAGTTCTCGCGATAGACGTGCAAGGCCTGGAACAGCTGGTCAGGCGCAAAGTGGGAGGCAAACGCAAACGGCAGGCCCATTTTTGCTGACAGCTGTGCGCTGTAAAGACTGGAGCCGAGCAGCCAGACCGGAATTTTCAGACCCAGACCGGGCACCGGTTGCACTGGCAGCTGCGCATCCGCGTCAGCATCGAACCAGTTAATCAGTTCAGCGACATCTTCGGGAAAGGTGTCGATATGCATGTTGGCCTGATGACGGCGCAGCGCCATCATGGTGCGCTGGTCAGAACCTGGCGCACGACCTAAGCCGAGATCGATACGCCCAGGATAGAGGGAAGCCAGCGTGCCAAACTGCTCGCCGATGACCAGCGGCGCATGGTTAGGCAGCATGATCCCGCCCGATCCCAGCCTCAGGGTCTCGGTATTCGCCGCCAGATAGCCAATCAGCACTGACGTCGCGGCGCTGGCAATCCCTGTCATGTTGTGATGTTCAGCCAGCCAGTAGCGTTCGAAACCCAGTTTTTCAGCCTGACGCGCCAGCGCCAGTGAATTATGGAACGCATCCCGTGCGGTCGCGCCCTGTGGAATCGGCGCAAGATCCAGTACGGACAGGCGAAGAGGTTTTTTATCAGACATGACTACTCCCGTTGAATGGCGCAGGCATTAAGTGAAGGCCTGCACCATTAAGTATTACGCATCATTCCTTCTATTAAAACTGCTAACCTGTGCAGGAATATAGCCGGTATGTGCTTTTACTCAGGAGACCAGCGTCATACCCGCCAGTTTGCGCCAGTAACCGTTACAATCGCTGCCTTTCGCGACCATTAACGGTGCCTGGCCGTTTTCATTGGCGCGGAAACGGTCGATCTCCGCCAGCGTCGTGACACCCTGCGGCGAGAGCCGGACACAATCAACCCGATCGCGCATACCCGCCAGATCGTTACCCAGGTTATAGCAGTAGCCGCTCATGGTCTGAATGCCATTGAGGACGAACACCTGCTGTCCCTCCTGAGAGTTAACGCGACGGCCTGCTGGATAGTTGATGCAGCAGGTTTCGCAGTCATCTTTCGCGCGGTTTTCCGAGCGGGCGGTGAAGCAGCGCGCCGAGAGCGCCAGCGGCAGATGACCGTAGCCCAGTACCTCCACCTCAAATTGCTGCCGGATACCTCGTCTCTCGCACTGCTCCAGCAGCTGTAGCAGCCAGTCACGGGACATCTCCACTGGCATACACCAGCGCGTCATGCCCTCTTTGACCAGCAGTTGTAGCGTGTCAGCGTTATAGACATTCAGCGTCGGGCCCGCGACAAAAGGCAGGTGACGTTCAGCGGCCATATTGACCGCGCCGATATCATTGGCTTCAATCAGAAACTCGCCGTTCTCAACGTAACGCTGCAGCTCTTTCAGCTCAGAGGGTGACTGCAGCAATGCCAGCGTGCTCAGCACTACCTGTTTGCCGCTGGCCGCGACTTCGCGGGCCAGATCCATCCAGCGCGCATAGGGCGTGGCGCGGCGTTTACTGCACACCGCTTCGCCGAGATAGATAATATCTGCGCTACTGCGGGAAGCCTGTTGATAGAAATCTTCCAGCGTATCGGTTGGCCAGTACCAGAGCACCGGCCCAAGGGCATATTGCATCATGACTCCTTATTGCCATTCGCGGTGATAAGCACCCAGCGTGGTTTGCGTGCCTTCGGAGAGATCGCCCAGCGTCTGCATCCACTGCGGCGCGACGTCAAACTGTTCCGGCTGCGCTTTGCAGCGATCGATGGCCTGACGCCAGACGCGCGCCACGTCAGCAACATAGGCGGGACTGCGCTGACGGCCTTCGATTTTCACTGAGGCGATGCCTGCCCGCAGCAGTTCCGGCAGCAGCTCCAGAGTGTTGAGGCTGGTGGGTTCTTCCAGCACGTGATAACGCTTGTCGTTAACCTCATAACGCCCTTTACATAGCGTCGGGTAACCTGCACTTTCATCCGGCGCGTAGCGATCAATCAGCACTTCATTGAGACGTGATTCCATGCCCTTTGGCGTCTGCTGCCAGCGCACAAATTTCGCCGGTGAGCAGGCGCCCGCGCTGTTAGGTGACTCGCCGGTCAGCCAGGAGGAGAGGTAGCAGCGGCCTTCGGCCATAATGCACAGGCTGCCAAAGGCGAACACCTCCAGCGGCACCGGCGTGCTGCGCGCCAGCTGTTTAACCTGATGAATCGACAGCACGCGCGGCAGCACGACACGTTGCAGATTAAAGTGGCGATGGTAAAAGCGAATCGCCTCCAGATTGGTCGCGGAAGCCTGGACAGAGAGATGACGTTCAACCTGCGGATAGTGCTTCGCGGCATATTCCAGCGTGGCAATATCGGCCAGGATCAGCGCGTCGGCGCCGTTTTGCGCCGCCACATCGATTGCCCGCTGCCAGCGCCCCATACCATCCGGATGGGCAAACGTGTTAATTGCCACATGTAGTTTGCGCCGATGCTGATGCAGATAGCGCGCCGCTTCAGCCAGCTTTTTATCGGTGAAATTCAGGCCCGCAAAGTGACGGGCATTGGTGTCATCTTTCAGTCCCACATAGACTGCATCAGCCCCATTCTCTGTGGCGGTGCGGACGGCGGGTAAATTTCCTGCCGGACAGAGCAGTTCCATAGATGTTCCTCTCAACATGCGATGGGCGTCGAGTCTAGGCATCTGATCCGGGCAGTGTGTTGATTTGGGGCAGTGAAATTCCAGTTCATCGGCCCTTGCGGCACTTTTTTCCTTTCCACCGCAGCCGTTTTTATTGATCTCAGAGGAGGCGCGCAGAAAAGGATATGGCAATATACGTAAAATTTTCTAAAGGGAGTGACGAAAGTGTTAGAGCGGATACATGCCCATTTTGTAAAAAACGGCCCTAAAATCTTAGGGTTACCCGCAGCACTCACCCCATTTCCGGTCAAACAGTTGATTCTGCAACAACTCTTAAACTGGCAATTTCGCCATGCTTTGGCTGAAGGTGAGTTAGACTTTCTGAACGGTCGCCTGCTGGGTATCGAGATTGCCGATCTCAATCTGCACTGGATCACCACGCTGCAGGACGGCCGACTGGCGGTATTGCAACAGTCCGAAGCGGATGTCTGGTTTCGGGGCAATGCCAATGATCTGTTACTGGTGGCAGCACGTAAAGCAGATCCCGATATGCTGTTCTTTCAACGCCGGCTGGTGATTGAAGGTGACACTGAACTGGGACTTGAGGTGAAGAACGTAATGGATGCTATTGAACCTGAGGCTATGCCCACCGCGTTACGCACGGCAATTGAACAGATGGCGAAATTTATCGATGCCGGTATGAAACAGGACGCGAAGGCCGCACGGGCGCGCGCGGGTGCCGCATGTTGATCCGTAGCGAAATTGGTGTGGATGCCGCAGGCATCGACGCGTTGCTCAAACGCTGCTTCAGCACCCCGGCAGAAGCGGAACTGACTCAGGCGCTGCGTGAAGATGGTCTGCTGACGCTCGGCGTGGTCGCCACTGATGAGGAAGGACAGGTGCTGGGTTATGCCGCATTCAGTCCGGTCAGCGTGCAGGGTGAAGATCGCGGCTGGGTGGCTCTGGCACCGCTGGCCGTTGATGAGACGCTACGCGGCCAGGGTCTGGCCAGCAAGCTGATTTATGAGGGGCTGGATACGCTCAATGAATTTGGCTACAGCGCGGTCGTCGTGCTGGGCGATCCGGCGCTGTTCAACCGTTTTGGGTTTGAACCGGCGGCACGCTACGGTCTGCGCAGTCGCTGGCCGGGAACAGAGGCCACATTCCAGGTCTACCGTCTGGCGGAGAATGCTTATGACGGCGCGGAAGGGCAGATCGACTACGCCGAACCCTTTAATCGCCAGCCGTAATACTCAGCCAGCTCTCCAGACTGATCGGCTGAGCCGCCACCAGCAGTAATTTCTGTTGGCGGGGCAGTTGCTTAACCTGATATTCCAGTCTGGAGGCGCTGGCACGATCGCCCGCTGCACAGTGAAACACCAGGTCCAGCGGACCTTTGCCGCGTAGCGCACGTGCGCCACGCCCGCTCTGGTGCTGAGCGACCCGGCGCACCACATCCGTGGTGATGCCGGTGTACAGAATCCCTTTCGCCGTGCGGACGATGTAGAGTTGCCACTGCTGACTCATCGCAATCATTTCCCAAAAAAAGGTGCCGGGCAGTGTAGCGCGCTTCACGCTCTGGTGCACCGCCAGGAGTATATCTTGTCCGATCACGCCCATCTGGTTCGCTATCTCAGAAAGCAGCATGTGCTTTCACTCTGCTGTACCGCCGACGATCAGCTGTGGTGCGCTAACTGCTATTACGTCTTTGATGAGACGCGCATGGTCTTCTGGATCATGACCGAACCCGATACCCGGCACGGCGAGTTGATGGTGCAGAATCCGCAGGTGGCGGGCACCGTCAATGGTCAGCCCAGAAGTGTGTTGCTGATAAAAGGGGTGCAGTATCGTGGCCGGATTAAAAGGCTGGAGGAGGCCACAGAGCAGATCGCCAGAGCCGCTTACCAGAAACGTTTTCCGGTCTCACGCAAAGTGTCGGCACCGCTGTGGGAGATTGAGCTGGATGAGGTGAAAATGACGGATAATGCGCTGGGATTCGGCAAGAAAATTGCCTGGGTGCGGGAAAAATAGAAACGCCCCTTTCAGCTGAAAAGGGCGTATCGGGTTTACAGCGCTTCGAGGATCCGCAGGGATTCACGATTAAAGGCCGGTAAATCGTCCGGCGTGCGGCTGGTGACCAGCTTATCGCCGTCTACCACCACTTCTTTATCATGGAAGTCAGCACCGGCATTGATCAGGTCAATGGCAACGGCTTTAACCGTGGTCATCTTGCGACCGCGAACGCCATTCGCGCTGATCAGCAACTGTGGCCCGTGGCAAATGGCAAAAATGGGCTTGCCGCTGGCAACAAACTCTTTGGTAAAGGCCACGAAACGATCGTCGCCGCGCAGTGCGTCAGGCGAGTGGCCGCCTGGCAGAAGCAGGGCGTCAAATTCAGCCGGGCTAACGTCATCAATGCTGCGATCGATGGTCACTTCCGCTTCGCCTTGCTTGCCTTTAACAACATTACCGGCTTGTTTCTCAATGGTAACCACCTCAAAACCAGCGCGTTTATACACTTCCGCAGGTGAAGTAAATTCTGAGTCTTCAAATTCATCGGTAATTAAAACCGCAACTTTCTTGCTCATCTTTTTCCTCCTGAAATTTGTGGAGCGCGAGGCGCGCTTTCCGGATAACGCTGTAAGCCTGGTCGCTGAGAGTCAGAACGCAAGCCAGCCCGTGAAGATCAGCTATCTTTTAACCTATACGCAGTGAAATAAGGACGAATCTGAGATGAATCGCGTATTACTGACCGGTGCAACCGGCTTAGTCGGGTCGCATCTGCTGCGCTTACTGATTGAGGATCCGCGCGTCGATGAAATCATCGCGCCAACCCGACGGCCACTGCCTGTGATGCAGAAAGTCGTGAACCCGGTTGAAGCCGATCTCACCGATGTGCTGGGGCCGCTGGACTGCTCACTGGATACGGTGTTCTGCTGTCTTGGCACCACGCGTAAGCAGGCGGGCAGCAAACAGGCATTCATCCACGTCGATTACACCCTGGTCGTGGACAGTGGATTGTGCGGATTACGCTTAGGGGCGAAGCAGATGCTGGTGGTCAGCGCGCACGGCGCCAGTCGTCACTCACCGTTTTTATATAATCGTGTTAAAGGTGAAATGGAGAATGCGCTGCGCCATCAGGGCTGGCCGCGCCTGACGCTGGTGCGGCCTTCACTGCTGCTTGGAGAGCGCAAGCAGAAGCGCGGCGGTGAAAGCCTGGCGGGGCCGCTGTTCTCGCTGCTGCCGGGTAACTGGCGCGCCGTGCATGCGCGTGACGTCGCGCGCTGTCTGCACCAGCAGGCTTTCACCCAGGGAGGTGAGAGCGTCACTGTCATTGAGTCAGGCGATATCCCGCGTCACTCAGCGTAACGGCCAGATAATCTGATTACGACTGCCGCGCCATTGCAGCGTGGCATCTTTCTCTTCTTCGACAAAGCGACCATCGATCAGTACGTCGAGATAGTCCAGCACAGCGCGCTGCGCGCTGTTCAGCTCCTGCATCCGGTAACCGGTCCAGAGCCAGATATCTTTATCGGGACACGCCTGCCGCACCCGTTTCACCAGACGGCGGATGTGCGGCACGTTTTGCGGATGCAACGGATCGCCGCCGCTCAGCGACAATCCCTGGCGCGGAATGCGCGTATCCTGCAAATCCGCCAGCAGTTGCTCCTCCATCTCAAGTGTAAAGGGCACGCCGGAGTCGAGCCGCCAGGTGCTCTGGTTGTAGCAGCCGCGGCACTGATGTTCGCAACCGGCGACAAACAGTGTGCAGCGGGTGCCGGGCCCATTAATAATATCGACATCATAGTAGCGATGGATATGCATCATCCCAGCGGTCCCTCTTCAAGATGTTTTACCCGACGCTGCACTTCCTGCTGCTTACCGGCGTTAAACGGCCGCGCATCCGGACTGCCCAGATAGCCACAGACCCGTCGGGTGACAGAGACGCGCGCCGGATCGTGGTTGCCGCAGTTCGGGCAGGTAAAGCCACGGCTGGTACAGGTGAACTCGCCGTTGAAGCCGCACTCGTAGCATTCATCAATCGGTGTGTTAGTGCCGTAATAGGGCACGCGGTCATAGCTGTAATCCCAGACATCCTCCAGCGCTTTGAGATTGTGCTGCACATTCGGGTATTCGCCGTAACAGATGAATCCGCCATTCGACAGCGGCGGATAGGGTGCTTCAAAGTCGATTTTGTCGTAAGGATTGACCTTCTTCTCAACGTCGAGATGGAAGCTGTTGGTGTAGTAGCCCTTGTCGGTGACGCCCGGCACCAGGCCAAACTGCGCGGCATCAAGACGGCAAAAGCGGTCGCACAGATTCTCGCTCGGCGTGCTGTAAAGGCTAAAACCGTAGCTGGTTTCCTCTTTCCAGCGCTCGGTGGCATCACGCATACAGGCGATAATCTCCACACCTTTAGCACGCAGCGCCGCGTCATCGTAAGGGTGTTTATGACCGCCGCTGAGTGCGTTCAGCGTTTCGTGCAGGCCGATATAGCCCAGCGACAGCGACGCACGGCCATTGCGGAAAATAGGACCAACTTCATCATCCGCATTCAGCCGGACGCCACAGGCGCCTTCCATGTAGAGGATGGGCGCGACGCGCGCTTTGGTTTTCTCCAGCCGCGCCAACCGCGTCATCAACGCCCGCTTAGCCAGCAGCAGGCGCGCATCGAGCAGCGTCCAGAAACGCGCCTCATCGCCGCCCGCTTCCAGCGCAATGCGCGGCAGGTTCAGGCTGATCACGCCGATATTATTGCGCCCCTCATGAATCTGCTCGCCATTCTCTTCATAAACGCCCAGGAAGCTGCGGCAGCCCATTGGCGTTTTAAATGAGCCGGTCACTTTCACGACCTGATCGTAATTGAGGATGTCGGGATACATCCGCTTGCTGGCACACTCCAGCGCCAGTTGCTTGATGTCGTAGTTAACGTCGCCCGCCCGGCGGTTAACGCCCTCACGAATGCTGAACACCAGTTTTGGAAACACCGCTGTTTTACGATTCTTACCCAGCCCCGCCAGGCGGTTGCGCAGAATTGACTGCTGAATCAGCCGCGCTGCCCAGTCAGTCCCCAGACCAAAACCAAAGGTGACAAACGGCGTCTGGCCATTGGCGGTGTGCAGGGTGTTCACCTCATACTCCAGCGACTGAAAGGCGTCGTAGCACTCTTTCTCCGTACGCTGGCGTGCATACTCTTCTGCCTGCGGAATCTGCCACTGCTCAGCAATTGCCAGATGCCGGGTATAGCTCTGCTCAACAAACGGAGCGAGCACTTCATCAATGCGGTTTATGGTGGTACCACCGTAAATGTGGCTGGCGACCTGGGCGATGATCTGCGCCGTGACGGCGGTGGCGGTGGCGATCGATTTAGGCGGCTCGATCTCAGCATTGCCCATTTTGAAGCCGTTGGTCAGCATACCTTTAAGATCGATCAGCATGCAGTTGAACATCGGGAAGAAGGGCGAATAGTCGAGATCGTGATAGTGGATCTCGCCGCGCTCGTGCGCCAGCACCACATCGCGCGGCAGGATCTGCTGCTGCGCGTAGTGCTTTGCCACGATCCCGGCCAGCAGATCGCGCTGCGTCGGGATCACTTTGCTGTCTTTGTTGGCGTTTTCATTCAGCAGCGCCGCGTTGGTCTGATCGACCAGGCCGCGAATGGCGTGATGTAACTGGCTCTGACGATCGCGAGCGACATCGCGATCGTGCCGGTATTCAATGTAAGCGCGCGCCAGCTGCGGGTATGGGCCCGCCATCAGCGTCTCTTCCACTGCACACTGAATCTCCCGGATATCCACTTCCGGACGATCGGCCAGCCGCAGGGCAACCTGCTCAGCGACCTGCGTGCACCAGGCCAGGTCATCGACCTCTGCTGCCTGTGCCGCCGCCGCGACGGCCTGCTCAATACGCTGCGCATCAAAACCCGTCCGACATCCATCACGCTTGATGACCACCGTCGCCATTTCTCTCTCCGTAAACTACATATAGGTGTTTGATGGATTCTATCCCCTACATGTAGTGATTGCTGCGAATTATTGCGTTCTGTTTTGACCTGAAACAAGGAAGATTCAACACGGCAGGGAATGCCGACTGAGGTAAGAATCAGGTTTTGAGATCAGGTTTCCGGGTGATTAACTGGCGTATTGGCGTGCAGCAACTTTAATCAACGTTATGCCCTGTTAAAACGTTGACGTCACAAGGATGCCCGCCAATGTGGTTACCCCGTTCTCTGCTCCTGCTTTCAGCCTTTTGTCCACTCGTCCTGGCCAGTCCGCTGCCACTGATGCCCTGGCCGCAGCAGGTGGAGCAGCCCGCCAGTGGCGGTGCACTTACCCTGACGCCGCAACTGACGCTGCAAATCTCAGGTGATCATCTGGCAGGTGCTGAAGCACGCTGGCTGGCGCGAATCAGTAACCAGACGGGCTGGCCGCTGTTGCCTGCATCCCAGCCGGTGGCCGCGCCGACTATACGTATCGTCATTGCAAAGGCGGTGGACCCGCTGCCGCTGCCCGACAGCGATGAGAGCTATCAGTTGCAGGTTGATGGCGACGGCGTCCTGTTAACTGCACCCAGCCGTTTTGGCGCGATGCGCGGTATGGAAACCCTGCTGCAACTGATCCAAAACGGTGCACAGGGCACGACGATTCCTTACGTGACCATCCACGATCATCCCCGCTTTCCGTGGCGAGGTGTGCTGATCGACACAGCGCGCCACTTTATGCCGGTAGAGACACTTAAACGTCAGATCGACGGCCTGGCCGCCGCGCGAATGAACGTCTTTCACTGGCATCTCACTGACGATCAGGGCTGGCGATTCGCCTCCAGCCACTATCCCCAGCTGCAGCAGAAAGCCAGCGATGGCAACGACTACAGTCAGCAGCAGATGCGGGAGATTGTGAAATATGCCACCGAGCGTGGGGTGCGTGTGGTGCCTGAGCTGGATATGCCGGGACACGCCTCAGCGCTGGCGGTGGCAATGCCGGAGCTGATAAGCAGACCGGGAAATTATCAGATGGAGCGCGGCTGGGGCGTCTTTAAACCGCTGCTCGATCCCAGTAACGAACAGGTTTATCAGGTGATCGACACGCTGGTGGGTGAGATGGCGGCGATCTTCCCCGATCCCTGGCTGCACATCGGCGGCGATGAAGTCGATCCCACCCAGTGGAACGACTCACCCGCGATTCAGCAGTTCATGCGCGATCACAATCTGAAAGATGCGCATGCGCTTCAGGCGTACTTCAATCAGCGGGTGGAAAAGATCCTGGAAGCCCATCACCGTCAGATGGTGGGCTGGGATGAGATCGCCCATCCCGATCTGCCGCGCAGCATTCTGATCCAGTCGTGGCAGGGCCAGGATACGCTGAGTGCGCTGGCAAAAGAGAACACGCGCGGTATTCTCTCCACCGGGTTCTACCTCGATCAGCCCCAGCCTGCCAGCTACCACTACCGCAATGAGGTCACGCCGCGCGGGCTCAACGGCCTGGATCGTCTGCGGCCCGGCGATCAGGCGCAGAGCTGGTCATTCACGATGCCGCGCCTCAAAGGCAGCCCGGTGAAGGGCAGCTTTACGCTCATTCAGGGCGAGTCGGGCTGGCGCGGTTTTATCGACTTCGACGGCAAGTCCCGGCGGATGATCCGTGAGATCAACTGGCTCTCGACGCAGCAGGTGCAGTTCAGTGTGGATAGCTGGATGGGGCCGTTCCAGCCGGTATTCACGCTGCAGCAACCGTCCCTCAAAGGCTATGTGCTGGTGGGCAACGTCCGTTATCCCACCAGCGGTCAGTGTCTGATGCAGCCGCCGGCGGGCATCGCGCCCGTGCTGCCCACGCCAGAACAGGTGCAGCATAACCTGCTGGGTGGTGAGGTGGCGCTGTGGGCGGAAAACATCAACAGCCAGATTATTGATACCAAATTGTGGCCGCGCGCCTTTGTGGTGGCTGAGCGGTTATGGTCTGCAGAGGATGTCACGAACATGGATTCAATGTATTCGCGGCTGTCAGCGATGGATCGCTGGAGCACTGTATCGGTGGGAACGCTGCAGCATGCCCAGACGGAGCAGCAGATGATGCGGCTGGCCAACGGGCACGATATTGCCCCGCTGCAAATACTGGCTGAGGTGCTGGAACCGGCGCAATATTACACCCGCCAGCATCTGAAGTTTCAGGCGGGCCATTACGACTATCACGAGCCGTTAAACCGGCTGGCGGATGTGCTGCCTGCCGAGAGTGAGGCGGTGCGCCAGCTGGAGCAGCATGTCGCCGTGTTAATCGCCAACCGTAATAACCCGGACGCTGCCTCCGCAGTTCGTGCCCCGCTGCAGCGCTGGCAGGCCAACACGACTGCGGTAATGCCGATCATCAACGGTAGCGCGACGCTGAAGCCGCTGGCACACAGCGTGCAGCAGATTGAGGTGCTGAGCACCATGGGCGTCGCGCTGGTGAATGCTTACGTCCGCAACCAGGCGTTTGGTGCCAGCGAAGTGGCGGAGATGCATGCGAAACTCGATGCCGCTGCACAGGTGCAGGATGAAACGGTGATCGCGCTGGTCAGGCCTCTGGAGACGCTGTTGCGCGCTTTTCAGTAAATGCGGTGGCCGGTGCGGAACCGGCCACCGTAGCATCAGGCCGGGCCGCTGACCGAATGGCGACGCACCAGCGTCGGGCTGAACATGTGGGTGACTTCCGGCAGCGGCAGATCGTTAGCCAGTGCCAGCGCAAGCTGGGCTGCCTGCTGCGCCATGGTGACAATCGGATAGCGGACGGTGGTGAGGCGCGGTCGCACATAGCGCGACACCAGCACATCATCAAAGCCGATCAGTGACATCTCTTCCGGCACGCGAACACCGTTATCGCTCAGCACTGCCAGTGCACCTGCCGCCATGGAGTCGTTGTAACAGGCGACAGCGGTGAAATTCCTGCCGCGTCCCAGCAGTTCCGTCATCGCCTGCTCACCGCCGACTTCATCCGGTTCGCCCCAGGTGACCAGCCGGTCGCTGCACGGCAGGCCGTGCTCTTTCAGCGCATCGTAGTAACCCTGCAGGCGATCTTCGGCATCGGAGATGGTGTGGGTCGAGCAGATAAAGGCGATATTCTGATGGCCGAGCTGGATCAGATGACGGGTGGCAAGCCAGGCACCGTAGCGATCATCAAGCGCAATACAGCGCTTTTCAAAGCCTTTTATCAGCCGGTTCAGCAGCACCATACCGGGCACCTGCTTCATCAGCACTTCCAGCTCTGCGTCAGGAATTTTCTTGGCGTGAACCACCAGCGCCGCGCAGCGATGACGCATCAGCTGTTCAATCGCCTGCCGCTCTTTTTGCTCATTATGGTAACCGTTACCAATCAGCAAAAAGTTACCGGTATCGCCTGCCACCTCATCCACGGCTTTAACCATCGCGCCAAAAAAGGGATCGGAGACGTCACCGACAATCAGGCCGAGCGTTTCGGTCGATTGTTGCGCCAGCGCGCGTGCGTTGGCATTCGGGTGATACTGAAGCTGCTCCATCGCCTGGCCTACGGCCTGTCGGGAGCTGTCGCTGGCTTTGGGAGAATTATTGATTACACGTGAGACTGTGGCGACAGAAACGCCCGCCAGTCGCGCAACATCCTTTATGGTAGCCATGCGTTGACCTGCTTTGGGGAAAACGTTTACACATCACATCAGTGTTACGGAAAAGGGCGGACACATCAACCCGACAGAATGTCAGCGTCGTCGCAAAAAGGGGCGAAATCGGGCACTCAGGCACATCTTCTGCTCAGCCGCCGCCCCATGTTATGCTCAATCTCCCACCTGGCTACCGTGAAAAACAACGATGAAAACCAAAGTGCCACATCTGGCTCACTGGGGCGCCTTTACCGCCGTCACTGAAAATGATCGCCTGATTGGCTGCGAACCCTTCTTCGCCGATGCCGATCCGTCACCGATGATCCACACCATTCCTGAACTGGTCTACTCAGACAAACGCATTCGCCAGCCGATGGTGCGTCGCTCGTGGCTAAAGTCACGCGAAAAGAGCGATCGCACGCTGCGTGGCCGGGAAGATTTTGTCGCCGTCGACTGGGAAACCGCGCTGGACCTGGTGGCGGAGGAGAATCGCCGCGTGCGCGAGCGTTACGGTGCGTCGGGCATTTTCAACGGCTCCTACGGCTGGTCATCGGCTGGTCGCGTTAATCACGCCCGCACCCTGGTTCGTCGTTTCTACTTTCAGGGTGGCGGTGGCGTCGATCAGCAGGGCAACTACAGCTGGGGTGCCGCGCAGTTCTTCCTGCCCTATGTAATCGGCACGTATATGCCGCTGACCGGGCGCGTCACCGAATGGCCGCAGGTGGTGGAACACGCCGAAATTTTTGTCGCTTTTGGTGGGCTGGCGCTGAAAAACGCCCAGGTTGCCTCGGGTGGCGCAGGGCAGCACAGCCTGAAACCGGCGCTGATGCAGCTGGCGGCCAAAGGGACGCCGGTAATCAACATCAGCCCGATGCGCGATGACTGTCCGGAATTCGTTAACGCCGAGTGGATCCCGATTCGCCCTAATACCGACGTGGCGCTGATGCTGGCGCTGGGCCATGAAATCACCCAGCGCGGTGCGGTTGATGAAGCGTTTCTCGCCAGCCACTGCACCGGCTGGCCGCAGCTGCGTGCTTATCTGCTGGGTGAAACTGACGGCGTGGCGAAAACCGCTGGCTGGGCCAGTCGTATCACCGGCATTCCAGCGGATAGAATTGTGCAGCTGGCGCAGCAGCTGACCGGCAAGCGCAGCTTTATTACCTGCTCCTATTCCGTTCAGCGCGCCCATCGCGGCGAACAGCCTTACTGGATGATGATTGCGCTGTCGTCGATGCTCGGCCAGCCCGGCCTGCCGGGCGCAGGTTTCTCATTTGGTCACGGTTCAATGAACAGCGTTGGCAACCCACGTCAGGAGGGGCCAGCCCCGATGATGAGCACCGGCCCCAATCCGTCCGGGCTGTCGATTCCGGTGGCGCGCATCAGCGATATGCTGCTCAATCCCGGCCAGCCGTACCGCTTCCAGGGCGAAACGCTGCACTATCCCGACATTCACATGGTGCACTGGGCGGGCGGCAATCCGTTCCATCATCACCAGCAGCTGAACCGGCTGGTGGAGGGCTGGCAACGGCCCGATACGGTGGTGGTGCAGGATATCGTCTGGACGCCTGCTGCGCAGATGGCGGATATCGTGCTGCCTGCCACCACCACGCTGGAGCGCAACGACATCGGCGGTTCCTCACGCGATCGCTTTGTGCTGGCGATGCATCAGGCGATTAAACCGCAGCACCAGGCGCGCAACGACTTCGATATTTTTGCGGACCTGGCCGAGCGACTCGGCTATCGCGACACCTTCACCGAAGGGCGCAACGAGATGCAGTGGATCGCCCATCTTTATCAGCAGTGTGCGACCGCGCATCAGCGCAAAGGCATCGATTTCCCCGAATTTGATGCGTTCTGGCAGCGCGGCTTTGTGGAAATTCCGGAAGGCGGCAAGCCCTATCAGTTTATGGAGGCGTTCCGCGCCGATCCGCAGGCGAACCCGATTAAAACCGCCAGTGGCAAAATCGAGCTTTTCAGCCAGACCATTGCGGACTACCAACTTGACGATTTTGCCGGTCATCCGGAGTGGCGTGAACCGCAGGAGTGGCTCGGCTCGCCGGTCAGCCACGACTATCCGCTGCACATGATCTCAATTCAGCCTTCGGACCGGTTACACAGCCAGCTGGATGCCACCGAAACGGTGCAGGGCAATAAAACCGCCGGACACGAAACGCTCTACATGCATCCGCAGGATGCAGCAGCGCGCGGTCTGGTGGAGGGCGACGAGATTGAGGTGAGCAACGCACGCGGCATGATGCTGGCGGGCGTGCGGATCACCGAGGGTGTGACTCAGGGCGTGGTCATTATCTCCACCGGTGCCTGGTTTGATCCTGGTTTTGGCAAGGCGTGGCAGCCGCACGATCGCGCGGGTAACCCCAATGTGCTGACGCTCGATATCGGAACCTCGTCGCTGACGCAGGGACCAAACGCCATGAGTTGCCTGGTGGAAATCAAAAAACATCAGGATTGCACAATAGCGTAAGGATCTCATGGCTGGTTACATTTTGCGGGTAACTGTTGCGTTTGAGAGATAGCAGCCGATTAATCCCTCTTGCTACATTCAGGGTCCCAGAGGTATTGATGGGTGAACATCAATAGATTTTCTTGATTACACCAACCTGCGCAGATGCGCAGGTTTTTTTTGCCCAAAATCAGCGGTCGATAACGAACTGATACACAGTTTTCCTGTTATACAGCCAGCGCTTTCTTTATAACTTCTGGCACCAGCCTCTTTCTCTTTATTTTGCGCAGCGGAATGCCATGCCCCGGATTAAAAAACTACTGGGAAAAGACCAGATAAAAGCGCCATTTAACCCTTTTCGTTTTCGGCTGATCTGCCTGGGTGTCACGACCTGTCTGGTGGTGCTGCTGGCGCGCGTCGCTGACCTGCAGTTCCTGAATCAGCCGATGCTGGAGCACGAAGCCGATCAGCGATCGCTGCGTACCGTCACGCTGCCGACCAGCCGCGGTACCCTGCTGGATCGTAACGGTGAAGCGCTGGCGCTTAGCGTGCCATCGCGCGATGTCATTGCCGATCCGCAGCGTGTGCTTGAGAGTAACCCCGATTTCACCAGCGCTAAATGGGCCTATCTTGCGGCGGCGCTTAACACCCGTCCAGAAGAACTGGCCGCGCAGATCACCGCCAACCCGAAACGTCGCTTCCTCTATCTGGGCCGTAAAGTTGAACTGGGCATCGCGAAAGATATTAAAGAACTGAAGCTGAAAGGCATCAGCGAAGTCTACGACGACAGCCGTTTCTATCCGATGAGCGAGGCCTCTGCGCCGCTGCTCGGCATCGTGGGTGCGGATAACGTGGGTCTTAATGGCCTGGAAAAAGGCTTTGATAAGGTGTTGCAGGGCGAGCCGGGCAAAGAGGTCTATCGTCAGGATGCGGCGGGCAATATCATCGCAATGATCAACTATCAGCCGCCGACTCAGCCACCAACGGTGCAGCTCAGCATCGACAAATATGACCAGTACACGCTCTACAGCAAACTGCGTGACGGCGTGCTGATCAACAAGGCGGATTCAGGCGCCGCCGTGCTGGTGAAAATTGACACCGGCGAGATTCTGGCGATGGCCTCCTATCCGTCGTTCAACCCTAATAACTACGAAGGGGCTACCCCGGCGCAGATGCGTAACTCGGCCATCAATGACAGCTATGAGCCGGGATCGACTGTTAAGCCGTTAGTGGTCATGGAGGCGCTGGAGCGCCACCTGGTGCGCCCGGATTCCGTCATCGATACCACGCCTTATAGCGTGAACGGCCACCTGATCCGCGACGTCGGTCACTGGCCGCGCCTGACCATGACGGGCATTCTGCAAAAATCGAGTGACATTGGCGTATCACACCTCGCGCTGGCGATGCCTGCGGAAGCGCTGGTGAATACCTATCAGGCGTTTGGCCTGGGTAAACCCACCGGATTAGGGCTGACCGGCGAAAGCGTCGGCTACTTCCCGCTGCACCGCGCCCGCTGGGCCGATATCGAGCGAGCCACTTTCTCCTTTGGCTACGGCCTGCGTGTCACGCCGCTGCAGATTGCCCGTGAATACGCCACGCTCGGCTCTTATGGCGTTTACCGTCCGCTGTCGATCACCCGCGTTACGCCACCGGTCATGGGGCGGCAGGTTGCCAACCCGGAAACGGTAAAAGAGGTGGTGCATATGCTGGAGAGTGACGTCCTGCCGGGCGGAACCGGGCTGAAAGCCGCGGTGCCGGGTTATCGTCTGGCGACCAAAACCGGTACGGCGGAAAAAATGGGCACCAGCGGCAAGTATGATGGCGGCTACGTCAACTACACCGCCGGTATTGCGCCAGCCAGCCATCCTGAAGTGGCGCTGGTGGTGATGATCAACCATCCAACGGCAGGCGATCACTTCGGTGGCTCGGTTGCCGCACCAGTGTTCGGTAATATTATGGGGCCGGTGCTGAAACACATGAACATTGCGCCAGATGCCATTTACACGAAACCGGCGACCAATACTTCGGATAAATCTTAGTGGAATCAGAGTGTAAGCGAGACGTGAAAGATATTCACACCTCGTTGCACTTCCCCGAATTCGGTTGCGTTTTCTCGCTGTCCCCGCGCGGTCAATCAGTGCGAGGATAGCAGTCCCAGAGGTATTGATGGGTGTGAAAACAACACCGCTTCGGCAGTGAGATTCCTGTTATTACACCAACCCACGCAGATGCGTGGGTTTTTTTTGCCTGCTCGCCGGACCCTGCCATTCCCGCTGTATAACCGCCGTTAAATCATCATCGTTCTTAACGAAACCCTGACAGTTTGCCAATAGAAAGGCGCGTCGGCTTTCACCGATAATGGCCGCCGTGAAGCCTGGCATTTTTTTGCTCGCCTCAGCCGGTTCACACTGCCGTATTCCGCATGTTCCGGGATTTCTTTTTCTGCTTACCTGAAGAGTTTGACGATGACTCACCTTTCTCGCCCCGGGCGTACTTTTGGGCTCAAATGGCTGCTCCTGTTGCTGGTGGTTGCGATTGTCGCGGGTGTTATCTGGCGTCTGCTGACGGCGGGTCATGGGCCGGGTGAGGGGATGCCGCCGGGCAGGCATGGCGCGCATGGCATGATGGGCGGCGGGGCGACGCTGGTTCACAGCGGTATGGCCAGCACGGCGGATGTGCCGGTGTGGCTCAATGCGCTCGGCACGGTGATCCCCAACGCCAGCGTGACGGTGACCAGCCGCGTTGACGGCCAGCTGGAGCAGGTTTTCTTTACCGAAGGGCAGAAGGTCAGTGCCGGGCAGTTGCTGGCGCAGATCGATCCGCGCAGCTATCAGGCGACGCTGAACCAGTATCAGGGCGAACTCAGCGAAAATCAGGCGCTGCTGAACAGCGCCGAACTGACGCTGGCGCGCTACCGCAAACTGGCGGCGCAGGATGCGCTGGCGCGTCAGGATCTGGACAGCCAGATTGCCACCGTCGGGCAGTATCGCGGTGCGGTCGCCGCCGATCAGGCGCAGATCGCCAGTGCCAGGCTGAGCATTGAATATGCCCGCATCACCGCCCCGATCAGCGGGCGCGTCGGTTTGCGTCAGATCGACCCCGGCAACATGGTTCAGAGCGCCAGCAGCACGGGCCTGGTGACGATCACCCAGATGCAGCCCGCCGCCGTGACCTTTAGCGTGCCGCAAAGCGATATCCCGGCGCTGGTCAGCGTGCTGCATCAGGGCCAGAGCCTGCCCGCCACGCTGTTTGATCAGGACAACCAGCATCAGCTCGCCAGCGGCGAAGTAAAGTTCATCAGCAACCAGATCGACACCGCCACCGGCACCGTGGCGCTGAAAGCGGTATTCGCCAACCAGGATGAGTCGCTGTTTGCTAACCAGTTTGTCAATCTGCGACTGCAGATCCGGGTGCTGAAAGGCGCGACGGTGATCCCGGCGCAGGCCCTGCAGTTGAGCAGCGACGGCAGCTTTGTCTTTGTGATCAATCAGGATCACACCGTCACGCGCAAAGCGGTCACCACCGGCCCCGCGTTCGGCGACGATCAGCAGGCGATCCTCAGCGGCGTTTCGCCAGGCGATCGGCTGGTGACGGAAGGGATTGATCGCCTCACCAGCGGCAGCAAAGTCACGCTGGCCGATGAGACACCTGCTGCCGGTGCTGTGTCGAAATGAACCCGTCTCGCCTGTTTATCCTGCGTCCGGTCGCCACCATTCTGCTGATGATCGGCGTGCTGATCTCCGGTATTTTTGCCTATAAATTTCTGTCGACCTCGGCGCTGCCGCAGGTCGACTATCCGACCATTCAGGTCACCACGCTCTATCCGGGCGCCAGTCCGGATGTCATGGCGTCGTCAGTTACGTCGCCGCTGGAGCGTCAGTTAGGGCAGATGGCCGGGCTGAGCCAGATGAGCTCCACCAGCGCCAGCGGTGCGTCGATCATTACCCTGAAGTTCAGCCTCGATCTGTCGCTGGATGTCGCCGAGCAGGAGGTGCAGGCGGCGATCAATGCGGCGAATAACCTGCTGCCCGACAATCTGCCCAATCCGCCGACCTACAAAAAGGTTAACCCGGCGGACAGTGCGGTGGTGACGCTGGCGGCGAGCTCCAGCACGCTGCCGCTGACCGAGGTGCAGGATCTGGTCAATACCCGGGTAGCACTGAAGCTGTCGCAGATCTCCGGTGTCGGGATGGTAACGCTGGCAGGCGGACATCAGCCCGCGATTCGGGTGCAGATGAATCCTCAGGCGCTGGCGGCGCATCATCTGACGCTGGAGGCGGTGAATACGCTGATTGGCAACAGCAACGTTAATGGCTCCAAAGGCGGCTTTGACGGGAAATATCATTCGGTCACCATTGATGCCAACGACCAGCTGCGCACCGCCGACGCGTACGGCAACCTGATCCTCACCTATGAAAATGGCGCGGCACTGCGCCTGAAAGATATCGCCCATATTGAACAGGGCCCGGAGAACAGCTTCCAGTCGGCGTGGGCCAACAACCAGCCGGCGATTGTGATTAGCGTGCAGCGCCAGCCCGGCGCAAACGTGATTCAGGTGGTGGACAACATCAAGGCGCAGCTCCCCGCGCTGCAGGCGGCGCTGCCGGACGGGGTGAAGATGACGATTCTCTCCGACCGCACCCAGACCATCCGCGCCTCGATCAGTGATGTGCAGTTTGAGCTGATGCTGTCGATTGCGCTGGTGGTGATGGTGACCTTCCTGTTCCTGCGCAACGTGGCCGCTACGCTGATCCCCAGCGTGGCGGTGCCGCTGTCGCTGGTCGGCACCTTTGGTGTGATGTATCTGGCGGGCTTCAGCCTGAATAACCTGTCGCTGATGGCGCTGACTATCGCCACCGGTTTTGTTATTGATGACGCCATTGTGGTGGTCGAGAACATTTCCCGGCGGCTGGAGCAGGGCGAGTCGCCGATGGAGGCGGCGCTGAAGGGCTCACAGCAGATTGGCTTCACCATCATCTCGCTGACCTTTTCACTGATTGCCGTACTGATCCCGCTGCTGTTTATGGGTGATGTGGTCGGGCGACTGTTTCGGGAGTTCGCGATCACGCTGGCGGTGGCGATTCTGGTGTCGATGCTGGTGTCGCTGACTCTGACGCCAATGCTGTGTGCGTATCTGCTGCGCCACATTCCGCCCGAACAGCAGTCAACTTTTTCCCGCAAGGGCGGCGAACTTTTCGATGCGCTGGTGCGCGGCTATGACCGGCTGCTGACCGTGGTACTTAACCATCAGAAACTGACGCTGCTGGTGGCGCTGGCGACCTTCGGGCTGACCGCGCTGCTCTATATGATGGTGCCGAAGGGCTTCTTTCCGACCCAGGATACCGGGCTGATTCAGGGCATTACTGTCGCCTCACAGGATGTGTCATTTAAAGCGATGGCCACGCGGCAGCAGGCATTGTCGGCACTGATCCTGAAAAACCCGGCGGTGGAGAGCGTCTCATCGACGATTGGCATCGACGGCACCAACACCAGTCTCAACAGCGGACGGTTGCAGATCAACCTTAAGCCATTTGGCTCGCGTGATGTGAAGGCGGATGAGGTGATTAAACAACTGCAACAGGCGACCGCCGATGTGCCGGGTATCCGGCTCTATCTGCAACCGGCGCAGGATCTCACCGTCAACGACCAGGTCTCGCCGAGTCAGTATCAGTTCACCCTGGACGACGCCGACAGTGAGAATCTGGTCAGCGGGTCGTCAAAAATGGTGGCGGCGTTGCAGCAGCGGCCCGAATTTAATGGCGTGGTAAGTAACCTGCAGGATCAGGGGCGCGTCTCATACGTTGAGCTGAACCGCGATAAAGCGGCGCGCTTTGGCATTACTGCGTCGGACGTGGACACCGCGCTCTATAACGCTTTTGGTCAGCGTCTGGTCTCGACTATTTTCACCCAGTCGAATCAGTATCGGGTGGTGCTGGAAGTCGCTCCGGCTTACCAGCAGGGTCCGGCGTCGTTTGATGATGTCTATCTGCAGCCCTCTTCCGGCAGCAGTTCGTCATCATCTACCAGCACGGCTTCATCTACGGCTTCGTCATCAACATCAACGTCTTCATCAACGTCCACGTCCAGCTCAGCTTCTGATAGCGACACGGCCAGCAGCGGCATGGTGAAACTTACCGCTATCGCCACTATTCATCAGCGCACCGGCTCGCTGATGCACATGCGGCTGAATCAGTTTCCGGCGGTGATGATCTCCTTCAACCTTAATCCGGGCTACTCGCTGGAGGATGGGCAGCGGGCGATCGCCGACGTGCGGCAGCAGTTGCAGCTGCCAGAGAGCACCACGCTGCGTTACCAGGGCGAAACCTCGGCGTTCCAGAGTGCCACCGGCAACACGCTGTGGCTGATTCTGGCGGCGCTGATCACTATGTATGTGGTACTCGGCATCCTCTACGAGAGCTTTATCCATCCGGTCACCATTCTCTCAACGCTGCCGTCGGCGGCGGTGGGCGCGCTGCTGACGCTATTGCTGGCAGGCACGGAGTTCAGCCTGATTGCGCTGATTGGTGTCATCCTGCTCATCGGTATCGTGAAAAAGAACGCCATCATGATGATCGACTTCGCGCTGGAGGCAGAACACAAGCAGCATCTCAGCCCGCGTGACGCGATTCATCAGGCCTGCCTGCTGCGCTTCCGCCCGATCCTGATGACGACCATGGCGGCGTTGCTCGGCGCGTTACCGCTAATGCTGGCTTCCGGCTCGGGCGCAGAGCTGCGGCAGCCGCTGGGGCTGGTGATTGTCGGCGGGCTGATTGTCAGTCAGGTGCTGACGCTCTTCTCCACGCCGGTGATCTACCTGCTGTTTGATGGGCTGGCGCAGCGCGGCAACGCCTGGGTGAAACGCCGTCAGCAGCAGGCGCGGAGTGGGCAATGAATCTGACCCGGCTGTTTGTCTTTCGTCCGGTGGCGACGCTGCTGCTGACGCTGGCGATACTGTTGCTCGGCGCGCTGGGCTACCGGCTGCTGCCGGTGGCACCGCTGCCGCAGGTCGATTTCCCGACCATCATGGTCAGCGCCAGCCTGGCGGGGGCCAGCCCGGAAACGATGGCCGCCACCGTCGCGACGCCGCTGGAACGTTCGCTGGGGCAGATTGCCGGTATCAGTGAGATGACCTCCAGCAGTTCGCAGGGCTCCAGCACGGTCATCCTGCAGTTTGATCTGGACCGCGATATCAATGGCGCGGCACGCGACGTACAGGCGGCGATCAACGCGGCGCGCAGCCTGCTGCCGAGCGCGATGGCCTCGCTGCCCTCTTATCGCAAAGCCAACCCGTCAGATGCGCCAATTGTCATGCTGGCGCTGACCTCCGCCACCCGCTCGCCCGGCGAGCTTTATGACCTGGCAGAGAGCAAAATCGAACAGGTGATGGGGCAGGTGCAGGGCGTCGGCGAAGTCTCGCTGATGGGCAGCGCCTTACCCGCGGTGCGCATCGATCTGCAGCCGCTGAAGCTGACGCATTACGGCATCTCGCTGGAGACGGTACGCGCCGCTGTCGCCAACAGCACCACCAATCTGCCCAAAGGAATTTTGCAGAGCAGTGACCAGTCGTGGCTGGTGGACAGCAACGGACAGCTGGAGAAGGCCGCCAGCTACCGCGATCTGATCATCACCTGGCAGCAGGGCAAGGCGGTGCGGCTGCGCGACGTCGCCACAGTCTATGACTCGGTGGAAGATCGTTATCAGGCGGGATTCCTCAATGCCACGCCTGCGGTGATGATCGGCATTAAACGTCAGGCGGGCGCGAACATGCTCGAAACCATCGACGCGATCAAAGCGCAGTTGCCGCTGCTGGAAAAAAGTCTGCCCGCTGACAGCCAGCTGAAAGTGGTGGTTGACCGTTCGCCCGGCGTGCGCGCCTCACTGTATGACACCGAAGAGACGCTGCTGATCGCGGTGCTGCTGGTGATAGCGGTGGTGTTTATTTTCCTGCGCAATTTGCAGGCAGTGATCATTCCGGCACTGGCGCTGCCGGTGTCGCTGATCGGCACCTGCGCGGTGATGTACCTGCTGGGTTACAGCCTGGATAACCTGTCGCTGATGGCGCTGATCATCTCCACTGGCTTCGTGGTGGATGATGCGATTGTGGTGCTGGAGAATATCACTCGCCATATTGAGCGTGGGCTGAGTCCGCTGCGGGCGGCGCTGCGCGGGGCGCAGGAGGTGAGCTTCACCGTGCTGTCGATGACCGTGTCGCTGATTGCAGTGTTTATCCCGATCCTGCTGATGGGCAGCATTGTCGGGCGGCTGTTCCGCGAATTTGCCGTAACGCTTACTGTGTCGCTGCTGATCTCGCTGTTCGTCTCACTCAGCCTGACACCGATGCTCTGCGCACGCCTGCTAAAGCCTAAACCGCCCGTCAGCCAGCGACCACATCCGCTTTATCAGTTTATTGAAAACCAGCTGAACCGCCTGCTGGCTGCCTACGGACGCGGGCTGGCCTGGGTGATGCGCCATCAGAAACTGACGCTGCTCAGCCTGCTGCTGACCGTGCTGCTGAACGTTTTTCTCTTTACGGTGGTGCAAAAGGGCTTTTTCCCCAATCAGGACACCGGGCTGCTGATGGGCGCGCTGCGTGCCGATCAGAACATCTCATTCCAGGCGATGAAGCCGAAAATGCTGATGTTTACAAAGATCATCCAGGAAGACCCGGCGGTCGAAAGCGTGATGTCGTCTATGGGCAGCGGAATGTTTGGTTCCCGCAACAGCGCTAACTTCTTTGTGCGGCTCAGGGATTTTAGCCAGCGCAATGCCACGGCTACTGAGGTGGCTAACCGGCTGACGCGAAAAACCAGCCATATCGCCGGGGCGCAGATGTTCCTGATGGCGGCGCAGGATCTGCACATTGGCGGACGTAGCGCTAACGCGACGTATCAGTACAGCCTGCAGGCGGACGATCTTGCGCTGCTGCGGGTCTGGACGCCGAAAGTGCAGGCGGCGCTGGCAGCCATTCCCCAGCTTAACAGCGTAGATTCCGACTCGCAGACCGGCGGTCAGGAGGTGGAGCTGACGATTGATCGCGACCGCGCCACCCGGCTGGGCGTCAACGTGAAAATGCTGGATACGCTGCTGAATAATGCCTTCAGCCAGCGGCAGATCGCCACGCTCTATCACACCCTGAATCAGTATCACGTGGTGATGTCGCTGCAGGACAGCGACACCGCGAATCCGGCGACGCTGCAACAACTCTATGTGATTAACGACAGCGGTGATCGCGTGCCGCTCTCCGCCTTTGTCCGCTTCAGCGGTGGCAACGCGCCACTGTCGGTGGCGCATCAGGGCCAGTCTGCCACCAGCACGGTGGCATTTAACCTCAATGATGGCGTTTCGCTGGAGCAGGCGCAGTTACTGATTAAACAGGCGATGGCGAAGCTGGGCCTGCCCTCGACCATTCATGCCGGTTTTGCCGGTACCGCCGCGGCCTTTTCACAGCTGACCGCCACCATGCCGTGGCTGATTCTGGCGGCGCTGGCGGCGGTCTACATCGTGCTCGGCGTGCTCTATGAGAGTTATATCCATCCGCTGACCATTCTCTCGACGCTGCCGTCAGCGGGCGTCGGAGCGATGCTACTGCTGCTGCTGACCAATACGCAGCTTACGGTGATCGCGCTGATTGGCATCATCCTGCTGATCGGCATCGTGAAAAAGAACGCCATCATGATGATTGATTTCGCCATTGATGCGGAGCGGCGGCTGGGCATGTCGCCGCAGCAGGCGATCACCCAGGCATGCCTGATGCGCTTCCGGCCAATCATGATGACCACGCTGGCCGCCTTTTTTGGCGCCTTGCCGCTGGCGCTGGGCAGCGGCGGTGATGCCGACCTGCGCAGTCCGCTGGGGATTGCGATTGCAGGCGGACTGGCGCTTAGCCAGCTACTGACGCTGTTCACCACGCCGGTTGTTTATCTTTGGCTTGATCGTCTGGGCCGTGCCACTCAACGTCAATGGCGTCGTTTGCGCCCTGCGGAATCCTGATCCATGAAACCTCTCATCCCGTTTGTTGTGATGCTGCTGTGCGGCTGTAGTGTGGGTCCTGACTATCAGCGCCCGTCTGTGGCGATGCCGGTTCACTATAAAGAGGCCCGAGGCTGGCAGCCGGCGACACCGCTGGATGCGCAAAGCAAAGGCGAGTGGTGGACGGTTTACCATGACGCCACGCTGAGCAGGCTGTTGAACCAGGTCAGCGTGTCGAATCAGAACGTAGCAACCTATGCCGCGCAGTACCGGCAGGCGCAGGCTCTGGCGGCTGAGTCACGTGCAGCGCTGTTTCCCTCGCTGGACTACGATGGCAGTGTGACGCGCAGCGGCAGCCATGCCACCAACAGCAGCGTTCGCACCACCAGCAGCAGCCATCAGGCGGAATTGAGTGCCAGCTGGGAGCTGGATCTGTGGGGTAAACTGCGGCGCACGCTGGAGGAGAACCGCGCCAGTGCTTCGGCCAGCGCGGCAGAACTGGCCAACATCACCCTGAGCGCCCAGTCTGAGCTGGCGCAGGACTATTTTCAGCTGCGCATCATGGATCAGAAAATCGCGCTCTATCAGCAGAGCGTTGATGCTTATCAGCACTATCTGAACGTGATTACCAGCCAGTATCAGGCGGGCACCGCGTCGCGTGCCACGCTGGCCCAGGCGCAGTTGCAACTGGAGAGCGCCAGCGCCTCGGCGCAGAATTATCAGTGGCAGCGTGCGCAGATGGAGCACGCCATTGCACTGCTGATCGGCAAAGCTCCGGCCGACTTCAGTCTGCCCGCTGCGCCACTGACGGCCACATTACCCGCGATTCCGGCAGCCCTGCCGGGCGAGCTGTTACAGCGCCGTCCCGATATCGCGTACGCCGAACGTAATATGGCCGCCGCCAATGCCGCCATCGGTGTGGCGGTAGCCGGTTACTATCCTGACCTGACTCTGAGCGCCAGTGGTGGTGTCAGCGCCTCCGTGCTGCATTCCCTCTTCTCGCTGCCGGACCGCGTCTGGTCACTCGGACCGGCGCTAAGCGGTACATTGCTCGACGCGGGTGCGACCTCGGCGAAGGTCGATCAGGCGCGGGCAAGCTGGGATGCCAGCGTAGCCACCTATCGTCAGACGGTGCTGACCGCGATGCAGGAGGTGGAAGATAAGCTGGTGGAGCTGAACACGCTGCAGGGCGAAATCGCCGCGCAGCAGCGCGCCACCGACGCGGCCCAGACTTCGGCGCGGGTGACGCGCCTGCAGTATGAGGCGGGCATGATTGACTACCTGGATGTGGCGACCACTGAGAACAGCAGCCTGAGCGCACAGCAGAGTTTGCTGACGCTTGCGACCACGCAGTGGGTGAGCAGCGTCGCGCTGATTGCCGCGCTGGGCGGTGGCTGGCAGGCCCCCTGAAGCAGCATCAGATTGCCGATAATTCGGTTGTCGAACCGCGTCAAATCCTGCATCGTGAGGGCTATTTTTCACGATGCTAAGGAGCTGGCATGGCTTTCACACTTTTACGCCTGATATTTCGCCTGTTATGGCGGGTCGAACTGCGGGGCGACGTCGCCGAACTGCATAAGCAGAAGGTATTGATCACCCCGAACCATATGTCGTTTCTGGACGGCATGTTGCTGGCGCTATTTTTGCCTGTTAAACCGGTGTTTGCCGTCTACTCGACCATCAGCGAAAGCTGGTTTATGCGTCTGGTTAAACCCTTTATCGACTTTGTGCCGCTGGATCCCACCCGGCCCATGGCGCTGAAGCAGCTGGTTCGGCTGATTGATACGGGCCGTCCGGTGGTCATCTTCCCGGAAGGACGAATTACTGTTACCGGCTCGCTGATGAAAATCTACAGCGGGGCAGGCTTTGTTGCGGCGCGTTCCGGCGCTAACGTCGTGCCAATGCGCATTGAAGGCGCTGAATACACGCCGTTTGGTCGTCTGGCGGGCGTGTTTAAACGTCGCCTGTTCCCGCGCATCACTCTGACCGTTCTGCCCGCCACCCGCATTCCGATGCCAGAGGCGAAACGGGCGCGCGATCGCCGCGTGCTGGCCGGTGAGCATCTGCATCATGTGATGATGGAAGCGCGCATGGCAGTGCGTCCGCGTGAAACCCTGTTTGAGGCGTTTCTGGCGGCGCGGACGCGTTACGGCGCGTTTAAGCGCTGCATCGAAGATGTGAATTTCAAACCCGACAGCTATAACGGCCTGCTGAAGAAGTCGCTGGGCGTAGGCCGTATTCTGGAGCGTTACAGCCAGCCGCGTGAAGTGGTGGGGCTCCTGCTGCCTAATACCACCGTGACGGCAGCGGCGATTTTCGGTGCCACACTGCGCGGGCGCGTTCCGGCCATGCTCAACTATAGCGCGGGCGTTAACGGCATGCGTGCAGCACTGACCGCGGCGCAGATTAAAACCGTCTTCACGTCGCGGCAGTTCCTGGACAAAGGCAATCTGTGGCATCTGCCGCAGGGGCTGGACGATGTACAGTGGATCTACCTGGAAGATCTGAAAGATACCGTCACGGGCAAGGACAAGCTGTGGATCCTTGCCCATCTGCTGATGCCGCATCGCGCCCAGTTACCTCAACAGCCGGAAGACGCCGCGATGGTGCTGTTTACCTCCGGCTCTGAAGGCAACCCTAAAGGCGTAGTGCATTCCCATAAAAGTCTGCTGGCGAACGTAGAACAGATCCGCACCATCGCCGACTTCACGCCGCGCGACCGCTTTATGTCGGCGCTGCCGCTGTTCCATGCATTTGGTCTGACCGTCGGGCTGTTTACGCCGCTGATGACCGGTGCTCAGGTCTTCCTCTACCCCAGCCCGCTGCACTATCGCATCGTGCCGGAGCTGGTTTATGACCGTAACTGCACCGTGCTGTTCGGCACCTCAACCTTCCTGGGTAACTACGCGCGCTTTGCCGCGCCCTATGATTTTGCCCGTCTGCGCTATGTCGTTGCGGGTGCGGAGAAGCTGCAGGAGAACACCCGTCAGCTCTATATCGAGAAGTATGGCATTCGCATTCTCGAAGGCTACGGCGTAACCGAGTGCGCGCCGGTTGTGGCGATTAATGTGCCGATGGCAGCGAAGACACACACTGTGGGACGCATTCTGCCGGGCATGGATTCACGACTGATGTCAGTACCGGGCATTGAGCAGGGCGGACGCCTGCAACTGCGCGGACCAAACGTGATGAAGGGCTATCTGCGGGTCGAAAATCCTGGCGTGCTGGAAGCCCCGGCCGCCGACGACGGCGAAGGCAATCTGGAAGCGGGCTGGTATGACACCGGTGATATCGTCAGCTTCGATGAAGGCGGTTTCTGCCAGATTCAGGGACGTGCCAAACGCTTTGCGAAGATCGCGGGTGAGATGGTGTCGCTGGAGATCGTCGAGCAGATCGCGCTGAAGGCGTCGCCGGAGAAACAACATGCGGCGTCGCTGCGTCCGGATGGACAGCGCGGTGAGGCACTGGTGCTGTTCACCACGGACGCTGAACTGGTGCGCGACAGGCTGCAGAAAGCAGCCCGCGAGCTGGGTGCGCCAGAGCTTGCACTGCCGCGTGATATCCGCGTTATGAAGCAGTTGCCGCAGCTGGGCAGTGGTAAACCCGATTACGTCACGCTGAAAAAAATGGCGGAAGAGGAGCAGGCATGAGCCTTGATCGTAATGCGCCGCTGATGTCGCGCGGCATGATTGCCGTGATTATCGCCCAGTTCTTTTCGGCGTTTGGCGATAACGCGCTGCTGTTTGCCACGCTGGCGGTACTGAAAAGTCAGTTCTATCCCGACTGGAGCCAGCCGGTCTTACAGATGCTGTTTGTCGCGGCCTATATTCTGCTGGCGCCGTTTGTCGGTCAGGTAGCGGACAGCATGGCGAAAGGGCGGGTGATGATGCTCGCTAATAGCCTGAAGCTGCTGGGCGCGCTGGTGATCTGCTTCGGCTTCAATCCTTTCATCGGTTATACCCTGGTGGGCGCGGGCGCAGCGGCTTACTCGCCGGCCAAATATGGCATCCTCGGTGAGATCACCCACGGCGAGAAGCTGGTGAAAGCCAACGGGCTGATGGAGGCTTCGACCATCGCCGCCATTCTGCTGGGTTCGGTGGCGGGCGGGATGCTGGCTGACTGGCATATTCTGGCGGCGCTGGGCATCTGTGCGCTGACCTATGGCATCGCTGTGGTCGCGAACCTGTTCATCCCGAAACTGCAGGCGGCACGGCCTGGTCAGAGCTGGCAGTTCGGCGTGATGGTACGCAGCTTTTTCAGTGCCGCCGCGCTGCTATGGCGTGACGCAGAAACCCGCTTCTCGCTGCTCGGCACCAGTCTATTCTGGGGCGCAGGCGTAACGCTGCGTTTCCTGCTGGTGCTCTGGGTGCCGGTGGCGCTGGGCATCAATGACAACACCACGCCAACCACGCTGAATGCCATGGTGGCAATCGGCATTGTGATTGGCGCAGCGGCGGCGGCGAAGCTGGTGACGCTGCAGACCGTGCGTCGCTGTATGCCGGCTGGTGTGCTGATTGGTGTCATGGTGGTGGTCTTTGCGCTGCAGCACTCTCTGCTGAATGCTTATTTAGTGCTGATGCTGATTGGTGCTCTGGGCGGTTTCTTTGTGGTGCCGCTGAATGCGCTGTTACAGGCGCGGGGCAAAGAGAGTGTCGGTTCAGGCAATGCCATTGCGGTACAGAACCTGGGTGAGAACAGCGCCATGCTGATTATGCTGGGGCTCTATACGCTGGCGATTAAGGCGGGCGCGCCTGCGGTAGCGACGGGCGTCGGCTTTGGCGTGCTGTTTGCGCTGGCAATAGCCGTGTTGTGGCTGTGGCGACCTGCTAAGCGTTAAGTGATTCACCGCCGCTCTCCGGCATCCGCGGAGAGCGGCGGCTTACGCTTTAGCGACGAATCGCAATCGCTTCGATTTCGATTTTCACATCTTTTGGCAGACGCGCCACTTCGACACAGGAACGCGCCGGGAAGTGAGCTTCATGCTCGGTGAAAAACGCTTCATAGGTCGCGTTGACCGTGGCGAAATCATTCAGGTCCTTTACGAACACCGTGGTCTTCACGATGTCGCCAACCTTCAGACCCGCAGCTTCAACAATCGCCTTCACATTTTCCAGTGACTGACGCGCCTGTGCGGCAATGTCATCCGCCACCTGGCCGGTCGCCGGATCAACCGGAATCTGACCGGAGGTCATGATCATGCTGCCCAGATCGACACCCTGAACATAGGGACCGATAGCGGCAGGGGCTTTTTCAGTACTGATTTCACGAGACATCCTGGCTCCTTTGATTACGTCGTCAGGCGGCGATGCCGCCACTGTTGCCCATTATAAGGTCGGGCAGGGCGATTACCAGTGACCCAGCACCACATGGCGGGCGAACTCTTTCTCGCAATATTTGCACTTCAGATGCACATCGTCGGCGCGCTGCTTCACGGTAAAGCTGGAGAAGACCGGCTCGCTGCGGCTGATACAGTTGCTGTTAGGGCAGGTCAGCACCCGTTCAACATGATCCGGCAGCGTCGGGGCGATCTTCGCCACCACTTCATAATCGTCGATGCGGTTAACCGTGGCATGGGGTGCATAGACCGCCAGCTGATTGACCTGATCGTCAGTGAGAAACGTATTTTCAATCTTAATCAGGTCTTTGCGGCCCATCTCACCCGATGGCAGATTCAGACCGATGGTAATGCGCTGATCGGTTTCGGTAAGCCGGAACAGGGAGAGCAGTTTAAAGCCAATCTGCGCCGGAATGTGGTCGATGACCGTGCCGCGTTTGATCGCTTCGACCTGCAATTTGTTGTCTTGCGTCATGGGAAATCTCCTTACAGGGCGAGTTCGCTGTTTAAAACCAGAGCCAGCAGAGCCTGGCGCGCATAGATGCCGTTACCCGCCTGCTGGAAATACCAGGCGTAAGGGGTTTTGTCGACATCGGTGGTGATCTCATCGATGCGCGGCAGCGGGTGCAGCACTTTCATGTTGTCACGTGCCGTCGTGAGATCGGTGGCGCGCAGAATAAACTGCGCTTTTACGTTGGCATATTCTGACGGATCGAGCCGCTCTTTCTGCACCCGCGTCATGTAAAGAATATCAAGCTGCGGCATCACTTCTTCAAAGCTGTCGTGACGTGACCAGGCGATATTCTTTTCATCCAGCATGTCAGTGATATAAGCCGGCATCGCCAGCGCATCGGGCGCGATAAAGAAGAAGCGGTTGCCATCAAATTTCGCCAGCGCCTGCGTCAGAGAGTGCACCGTGCGGCCATACTTCAGATCACCGACCATCGCCACATTCAGCTGACCAAGACGGCCCTGCGTCTCCTGAATGGTGAAGAGATCGAGCAGGGTCTGGGTCGGATGCTGGTTTGCGCCGTCACCGGCGTTGAGAATCGGAATGCCGCCAGAGAACTCCGTTGCCAGTCGCGCCGCGCCTTCCTGCGGATGACGCATCACAATCGCATCGACGTAGGTGCTGATCACGGAAATGGTATCGGCCAGGGTTTCGCCTTTCTTGCCCAGCGAGGTATTACTGCCGTCAGCAAAGCCTACCGCTGATGCGCCAAGGCGATGAATCGCGGTCTCAAACGACAGGCGGGTACGGGTCGAGGCTTCAAAGAAGCAACTGGCAATAACCTTGTGCTTCAGCAGTTCCGGCTGCGGATGGGCTTTCAGCCTGGCTGCGGTGTCCAGTGCCAGTTCCAGCTCTTCACGACTGAGGTCGTTGATTGAAATGATGTGCTTGCGATATAGCGGGTTAGGCATAGCTCTCTCCTCTGCGCGGCCGGATTGCGGACAAAAAAAAGCCCCTGATTAAGGGGCTTTTTTATGATCGGGTCGATGACCGAAAGAAACAGCAGCACCGCCTGCGGTCAGGCGTGATGGCGCGTCAAATTGTCCGCTGTGCTGTAGCATATTTCCTCCGGCAAATTGGGCCGCATTATACCCGTTCGCGGTAGAGCAGCAAGAGGAAAACGTTTGCGCTTCTTTATCTGACTAACGCTACTTAACGGTAAGGCGAGCGGGACGCTCTGCAGCCTGGGACGCTGTTCAGCGTCCGCAGGTTGCAGAGCGCCATCGGTCAGCGCTGGCCCAGCGTGGCGACCATCACGGCTTTAATGGTGTGCATCCGATTCTCAGCCTGGTCGAACACAATGCTGTGCGGCGACTCAAACACCTCGTTGCTCACTTCCATGCCGTTAGGCAGATCGTACTGCTCTGCCATCTGCTGGCCCAGCGTGGTCTGATCGTCGTGGAAAGCGGGCAGGCAGTGCAGGAATTTAACCTGCGGATTGCCGGTCAGATCGAGCATCGCACGGTTAACCTGGTAGTCACGCAGCAGGGCGATACGCTCGGCCCAGACTTCTTTGGCTTCGCCCATCGACACCCAGACGTCGGTGTAGATAAAGTCAGCGCCTTTCACACCGTCGGCAATATTTTCGGTAAGGGTGATTTTACCCCCGGTCTGCTGCGCGGCGTCACGGCACTGCGCCACCAGTTCGTCCTCTGGCCAGCAGCTTTTCGGTGCCACCAGACGCAGATCCAGACCTACCTGTGCCGCCGCTTCCAGCATGGTGTTACCCATGTTGTTGCGCGCATCACCCACATAAACCAGCGTCATCTCACTGAGCTTTTTGCCCGGCAGATGCTCCTGCATGGTCAGCAGGTCAGCCAGCAACTGGGTCGGGTGAAACTCGGTAGTCAGACCGTTCCACACCGGCACGCCCGCATGTTCCGCCAGCGTCTCCACCAGCGCCTGACCGTAGCCGCGATACTGAATACCATCGTACATGCGTCCCAGCACCCTTGCAGTGTCGCGCATCGACTCTTTATGGCCGATCTGACTGCCACTCGGGCCCAGATAAGTGACGTTTGCACCCTGATCGTAAGCGGCAACTTCGAAAGAGCATCGTGTACGGGTCGAGTCTTTTTCGAAGATGAGCGCGATGTTTTTACCTTTCAGATACTGCACTTCACTGGCGCTTTTTTTCGCCTGTTTTAATTCAGCGGAAAGGGACAGCAGATGATCAATTTCGGCGGGAGTAAAATCCAGAAGTCTGAGGAAATGGCGCTGATACAGCTGACTCATACAACACTCCGGTAAGCATTAAAATGAATTAAAATGAATTAAAATTCAATCTAACCGTATGAATATGCATTTTCAAGTGTGAGCTGAATAAACTTTTCGTTTTGTGTAGTGGCGCGACAGGCAGTGTGGGAAAATAATTGATTATTGCCGAACTCAGAGAGGACATTGTCATGGCATATGAAGCATTACTGGAAGAGCAGCAGGAAGAGACGCGGCAGGTTATTGAAGAGCTGCTGGAGGATGGCAGCGATCCTGATGCGCTCTATACCATCGAGCATCATCTCTCATGCAATAATTTTGATTCACTGGAAAAAGCCGCAGTTGACGCCTTCAAGCTGGGTTATGAAGTGACCGAGCCGGAAGAGCTGGAGCTGGAAGATGGCACCACGGTGATGTGTGTCGATATTATCAGCGAATCTGCACTGAAGCCGGAGCTGATTGATGCGCAGGTTGAACAGCTGGTGAACCTGATTGGCAAGTACAACGTCGATTATGACGGCTGGGGCACCTATTTCGAAGATCCCGATGCCGAAGATGAAGACGAAGATGACGACGCCATCGAAGATGAAGATGATAATGGTATTCGCCACTAAGTAGCCGGGGCGGAGAGTTCTCCGCCTGTCACCTCTGCCACACCTGTTTTGACATCATGAACTACGCACCGTTACTTGAACCGATCTATCAGTTTCTGCACTGCCGCACGCCCCAGGCCTGGATTGATGAGGCGCGCAAACCAGAAAATCTGACTCTGCTGTTAACCGACCATCTGGTGTGCGAACTGAAAGCCGCGCAGACTGCGGTGTGGTTGATCCGCAAATATGTCGCCGACAAACCCAGCGGCGACGCTATTCTGGCGTGGCTGAAGCCCTATGAAGATTTTATCTTCCGCGAAGATGGCGACAGCGACTTTATCAATGCCCATAAAAACCTGACGAAACGCATCATCGTGCGCAATGCGCTGCCCTGGGCGGATGAGCTGGTGGAGAAGATGGTGTTGCTGATTAAAGAGGAGCTGCATCACTTCTATCAGGTGTGGGAAATTATGCAGTCGCGCGGGCTGGTCTATCAGAAGATCACCTCCAGCCGCTACGCCAAATCGCTGCTGCGTGAAGTGACGACGCATGAGCCGGAAACCCTGGTGGATAAGCTGATTTGTGGCGCTTACATTGAGGCGCGATCCTGCGAGCGCTTCGCCAGTCTGGCACCCTATCTTGATGACGAACTGGCAAAGTTCTATCTGTCGCTGCTGCGCTCAGAGGCGCGGCACTATCAGGATTATTTAACGCTGGCGGCGCAGATTGCCACTAAAGACATTACGCCACGCGTGCAGGCGATTGGGATAACAGAAGGGCGTTTAATCAGCGAACCTGACACCGAATTACGCTTTCACAGCGGCGTTCCGACGTTCTGAACCAATCATAGTCGCGGGGCTGGCAGCCCCGATTGTCATAGCTGTTTCAGCATCCGTACTTCGCAGTCGACATGGCCGGTACAGCCCATCGCGCTATCGATATGCTCAAAACCCAGCGACTCATAGAGTTTAATGGCCCGCGTCAGGCTGACGGTGGTTTCCAGATAGCAACGACGGAAGCCGTGGCCGCGTGCATGCTCCATCGCCCTCAGCGCCAGTTCGCGCGCCAGACCCTGCCCGCGTACCTCCGGCAGAAAGTACATCTTTTGCAACTCGCAGATATCGGGCGCGCTGCAGGCGAGAGGTGCAACACCGCCGCCACCGACCACCTTGCCCTGATATTCAATAATCCAGTAGGCGCTCTGGTCGGCACTGTAAAGCTCAAACAGGTGATCCAACTGGGGATCGGAGACGGTGTAGCCCTTGTCAGCCGTCAGGCCGAACTCCGCAGAAACGTCGCGAATCACCTGGGCAATATGCGGATTATCGGCGGCAGTAATCGGCCGCACGTGGAGGTCAACACGCGGGGTGGCGCTGGTCGTCATCATCTCTTCCGGATTTGTACGAGGTCAATAAAAAAGCCGGGCAAGCCCGGCTTTATGAATAAGCTGTCAGCTAAGACGCTTACAATGCCGCAATGACCGCCTGCTGTTCAATCAGTTTTGCTTTTGATTGTTGCAGGTCTGCCACGCGTTCGCGCTCTTTCGCAACGACCGCTTCCGGCGCGCGTGAAACAAAGCCTTCGTTCGCCAGCTTGGTCTCGATCTTCTCGATCTCCACATCCAGCTTAACCAGCTCTTTCGCCAGACGCTCCAGCTCGGCGGTTTTATCCACCAGATCCGCCATCGGGATCAGCAGCTCTGCGCCTTCAACCAGTTTGGTTACCGACACCGGGCCTTTCTCGCCCGCAGGCAGAATGGTCAGGCTTTCCAGACGCGCCAGGCGCGACAGGAAGTTGCGGTTAGCTTCAACGCGACGCAGCGCTGCTGGCGAGCAGTCACGCAACAGCACATCCAGTGGCTTGCTCAGCGCGATGTTCATCTCGGCACGGATATTACGCACCGCGACGATCGCCTGCTTCATCCACTCAATGTCCGCTTTCGCTTCGGCATCTTCTTTCGACGCATCGTAATGCGGGAAAGGCTGCAGCATAATGGTGTCGTCGCTGATATTTTTCAGACCCTTCACGCGCTGCCAGATGGTTTCAGTGATAAACGGAATGATCGGATGCGCCAGGCGCAGCAGCGCTTCCAGCACGTGAACCAGCGTATGGCGGGTGCCACGCAGCTCAGATTCATTGCCGCTGTTCATCACCGGCTTGGTCAGCTCCAGATACCAGTCACAGAACTGGTTCCAGGTGAAGTCATACAGCAGGTTAGCCGCGATATCGAAACGGTAGCTATCCAGCGCTTCACGGTAGGCTTTCACTGTGTTGTTGAACTCGGTCAGAATCCAGCGATCCGCCAGCGACAGCGTCATATCGCCGCCGTTCTGTCCGCAATCCTGGTCCTCGGTGTTCATCAGCACAAAGCGGCTGGCGTTCCACAACTTGTTACAGAAGTTGCGATACCCTTCCAGGCGCTTCATGTCCCAGTTGATGTCGCGACCGGTTGAGGCCAGTGCTGCCAGCGTGAAACGCAGCGCATCGGTGCCTGATGGCTCAATGCCGTCCGGGAACTGCTTCTCGGTACGTTTGCGGATCTTCTCTGCCAGCTGTGGCTGCATCATGTTGCCGGTGCGTTTTTCCAGCAGCGCTTCCAGCGAAATGCCGTCGACCATATCCAGTGGGTCAATCACATTGCCCTTGGATTTCGACATCTTCTGACCTTCTTCATCACGAATCAGACCGGTCATGTAGACGGTTTTAAACGGCACCTGCGGTTTGCCGTTTTCATCTTTGATGAAGTGCATGGTCAGCATGATCATGCGGGCAATCCAGAAGAAGATGATGTCGAAGCCGCTGACCAGCACGCTGGTCGGATGGAAGGTACGCAGCGCTTCGGTGTTTTCTGGCCAGCCCAGGGTGGAGAAGGTCCACAGACCGGAGGAGAACCAGGTATCCAGCACGTCGTCATCCTGACGCAGCGCCACATCGGCGGCCAGGTTGTTCTCAGCGCGGACTTCCTCTTCGGTACGGCCAACGTAGACGTTACCGTTGTCGTCATACCAGGCCGGGATGCGGTGACCCCACCAGAGCTGACGGGAAATACACCAGTCCTGAATATCACGCATCCAGGAGAAGTACATGTTTTCATACTGCTTCGGCACGAACTGGATGTCGCCATTCTCAACGGCTTCAACCGCCACTTTCGCCAGCGGCGCGGTACGCACATACCACTGGTCGGTCAGCATCGGCTCAATAACCACACCGCCACGGTCGCCGTAAGGCACGGTCAGGTCGTGCGGTTTGATCTCTTCAAGCAGGCCCAGTTCATCGACGGCGGCGACAATGGCTTTACGCGCGGCAAAGCGCTCCATGTGCTGGAAAGCGGCCGGGATCTCATCGGAACAGGCATCGCTGGCTTCGCCGTTGGTGTCATACACCTGAGCGCGGTCGCGGATATCACCGTCGAAGGTCAGAATGTTGATCATTGGCAGTTTGTGGCGACGACCGACTTCATAGTCGTTGAAGTCATGCGCCGGGGTGATCTTGACGCAGCCGGTGCCTTTTTCCATGTCGGCATGTTCATCGCCCACGATCGGAATCAGACGACCCACCAGCGGCAGCATCACAAATTTGCCGATCAGATCTTTATAACGTGGATCTTCCGGGTTAACCGCCACGCCGGTATCACCCAGCAGGGTTTCCGGACGGGTAGTGGCGACCACCAGGTAATCTTTGCCGTCAGCGGTTTTTGCGCCGTCAGCCAGCGGATAGCGGATATGCCACATTGAGCCTTTGCTCTCGCGGTTTTCCACTTCCAGATCGGAGATCGCCGTGCGCAGCTTAGGATCCCAGTTTACCAGGCGCTTGCCACGGTAGATCAGGTTCTCTTTATAGAGGCGAACAAACACTTCTTTAACGGCATTGGAGAGGCCATCGTCCATGGTGAAGCGCTCGCGCTCCCAGTCGACGGAGTTACCCAGACGGCGCATCTGACGGGTAATGGTGCCGCCAGATTCTGCTTTCCACTGCCAGATTTTGTCGATGAATGCATCGCGGCCATAGTCCTGGCGCGTTTTGCCTTCTTCAGCCGCAATTTTGCGCTCAACCACCATCTGCGTGGCGATGCCCGCGTGGTCAGTACCTGCCTGCCACAGGGTATTTTTGCCCTGCATGCGCTGGTAACGGATCATGGTGTCCATGATGGTTTGCTGGAAGGCGTGACCCATGTGCAAGCTACCGGTAACGTTCGGCGGCGGGATCATGATGCAAAAGCTTTCCTGGCTGGTATCGCCATTCGGTTTGAAGTAGCCCTGCTTTTCCCAATGCTCGTAAAGCGGCTGCTCGATATCTTGCGGGTTATATGTCTTTTCCATTTCTGCTATGTCGTTTGCGGCTGTGGTGGCGCTGCCGTATTCAATTGGAATCCAACGCTGCGATACGCTTTATAGCGGTCGCGCGCCAGTTGTTTGAGAGCGTCTTCGTAAGGAACGAAGTCTATCACTTCATGGAAAGCAGTAGCAAAATCTGCGAAGTGGGGCAGAAGGCTAATCAGCAGGTCGCGCTGTGAACTGCCGCGACGCTGTGGCCAGGCCAGTTCGACCGGCGCACCGTAGCGCGGGCCTTCGCCCGCCAGGTTGTGCGGCACAAAGGCATTTGCTGGCCGTTGCCACAGCGCTTCATCAAGACGAATGGCTTGCTGCTCATCTTCGCAGGCGATCAACACCCGCTTTCCGGCCCGCCAGCGTGTTTCCGCCAGATTGCACACCAGCGCTTCAACGGCGCTAAGGCCATCGCTCGTTGCATCGGTTTCCAGCACGTAGAAGGTTGCGTTTTTCATCGGTTTGCTCATCAGAAGATCAAGGGCGGAATCAGGTCCGCCCTTGCTGTCAGAAAAGAGGGCGCTTAGTCGTCGCCGTTCAATCCTGCCCGATTCAACAGAAACTGCGACAGCATCGGCACCGGACGTCCGGTGGCGCCTTTGGCTTTACCGGAGCGCCAGGCAGTGCCGGCGATATCCAGGTGCGCCCAGTTATATTTGCGGGCGAAACGTGCCAGGAAGCAGGCGGCGGTAATCGCACCACCAGGACGGCCACCAATGTTCGCCATATCGGCAAAGTTGGACTCCAGCTGCTCCTGGAACTCATCCGCCATCGGCAGACGCCAGGCGCGATCGCCCGACTGCTCTGAGGCGCTGATCAGCTCATGCGCCAGCGGATTGTGGTTCGACAGCAGGCCGCTGATGTGATGGCCCAGCGCAATCACGCAGGCGCCGGTCAGCGTCGCCACGTCAATCACCACTTCCGGGTCGAAACGTTCGACATAGGTCAGCGCATCGCACAGGACCAGTCGGCCTTCGGCATCGGTATTCAGCACTTCAACGGTCTGGCCAGACATGGTGGTCAGCACATCGCCCGGACGCATTGAACGTCCGTCCGGCATGTTTTCACAGCCCGCAAGCACGCCGACCACGTTCAGTGGGAGATTCAGCTCGGCCACCATACGCATCACACCATAGACGGCGGCTGCGCCGCACATGTCATACTTCATTTCATCCATGCTGTCGGCAGGCTTGATGGAGATGCCGCCGGAGTCAAAGGTCAGCCCTTTGCCTACCAGCACAATCGGCCGCGCTTCCGCATCCGGATTGCCTTTGTATTCAATCACCGACATCAGCGATTCGTTTTGTGAACCGGCACCGACCGCAAGATAAGCGTTCATGCCCAGCTCTTTCATCTGCTGTTCGCCGATCACGCGGGTCGTGACATTTTTACTGAAAGCATCCGCCAGCTGACGTGCCTGTGACGCCAGATAAGCGGCGTTACAGATATTTGGTGGCATGTTGCCGAGATCTTTCGCTGCTTTCATACCGGCTGCCACCGCTAAGCCATGCTGGATTGCGCGTTCGCCGCTGGTCAGTTCACGGCGGGTCGGCACGTTAAACACCAGTTTGCGCAGCGGACGACGCGGCTCTGCTTTGTTACTTTTCAGCTGGTCAAAGTTGTAGAGTGCCTCTTTAGAGGTCTCCACCGCCTGACGCACTTTCCAGTAAGTATTGCGGCCTTTGACATGCAACTCGGTCAGGAAGCAGACCGCTTCCATTGAGCCGGTATCGTTCAGCGTATTAATGGTTTTTTGAATGACTTGCTTGTACTGGCGTTCATCCAGCTCACGCTCTTTACCGCAGCCAATCAGCAGAATACGCTCTGACAGGATATTTGGCACATGATGCAGCAGCAGTGTCTGGCCCACTTTTCCTTCCAGCTCGCCGCGGCGCAGCAGGGCGCTGATATAGCCGTCGCTGATTTTATCCAGCTGCTCGGCAATCGGTGACAGACGACGCGGTTCGAAAACGCCAACGACAATGCAGGCACTGCGTTGTTTTTCCGGGCTTCCGCTTTTTACACTGAACTCCATGCACTCTCCTGAATCTTAAAGACAACGGCCGCTGCTGCCGCTAGAATGTAGCGCGCTCATGACCCATTTATTCATTGTCGCAGCATGACATTCTGCCGCTGGAGGTCATAATGAATCAGGGTGACAAGATGTTGTTTTTTCACCACCCGGACGCGTTTTTCATACAAATTTAGCTACGGCGACGGCCATTGATGAAGAAAAATGGCTGATAAGCGTTGAAACTAGCGATTTTCCTGCAAAAAGACAAGTTTTCACAGGCGTACTAAGCGTGATCATCATTAGATATCTGGTTCGGGAAACGCTCAAAAGCCAGCTGGCTATCCTGTTTATCCTGTTACTCATCTTCTTTTGTCAGAAGTTAGTCAGGATCCTGGGTGCCGCGGTGGATGGCGAAGTGCCGACAAACCTCGTTCTGACATTGTTAGGACTCGGTGTGCCTCAAATGGCACAACTTATACTGCCCTTAAGTCTGTTTCTGGCAATTTTGATGACGCTGGGGCGTCTCTACACGGAAAGTGAAATTACCGTGATGCACGCCTGCGGCCTGAGTAAGGCCGTCCTGGTTAAAGCCGCAATGATATTGATGCTGTTTACCTCCGTGGTGGCAGCAGTTAATGTCATCTGGCTGGGACCCTGGTCATCCCGTTATCAGGATGAAGTGACACAGAACGCCAAAGCCAATCCAGGCGCGGCAGCCATGGCCGCCGGACAGTTCCAGACCTCCGGCGACGGCAGCGCCGTGCTGTTTGTCGAGAATGTGAAGGGCAACAACTTTGGTAACGTGTTCCTGGCGCAGTTACGGCCAAAAGGCAACGCGCGCCCTTCGGTGGTGCTGGCTGACAGCGGCCACCTGGAACAGCGTAAAGATGGCTCGCAGGTGGTGACGCTGGATAAAGGCACCCGCTTTGAGGGCACCGCACTGCTGCGTGATTTCCGTATTACCGACTTCAACAATTATCAGGCGATTGTGGGCTATAAAGCGGCAACGCTTGACCCTAACGATTCAGAGCAGGCGAGCCTGAGCGACCTGGTCGCGAATAAAACACCTGATTTCCAGGCTGAGCTGCACTGGCGTCTGACGCTGGTGTTTGCGGTGCTGGTGATGGCGCTGATGGTCGTGCCGCTCAGTGTGGTGAATCCACGTCAGGGACGCGTGCTGTCGATGCTGCCTGCGATGCTGCTCTATCTGATTTTCTTCCTGCTGCAGAGCTCGCTGAAATCGAGCGGGGCGAAAGGGCGGCTCGATCCGGCGCTCTGGATGTGGGTAGTGAATATCAGCTATCTGGTGCTGGCGGTGCTCCTTAACCTGTGGGATACGGTGCCGATGCGTCGGATTCGCGCCCGCTTTACCCGCGGAGGGTCGGTCTGATGTTTCGCGTACTTGACCGCTATATTGGTAAAACCATCTTCAATACCATCATGCTGACACTGTTCATGCTGGTGTCGCTTTCCGGCATCATCAAGTTCGTCGATCAGCTGCGTAAAACCGGCCAGGGCAGCTACAGCGCGCTGAGCGCCGGTTATTACACTCTTCTCAGCGTGCCTAAAGATATTGAGATTTTCTTCCCGATGGCGGCGCTGCTGGGTGCACTGCTGGGACTGGGCGCGCTGGCGCAGCGCAGTGAGCTGGTGGTGATGCAGGCGGCGGGCTTTACCCGTATGCAGGTGGCGCTGTCAGTCATGAAAACGGCGATTCCGCTGGTGCTGCTGACCATGGCGATTGGCGAGTTTGTCGCGCCGTCGGGCGAGCAGATGGCACGTAACTACCGGGCGCAGCAGCTTTACGGTGGCGCACTGGTCTCGACGCAGAATGGTCTGTGGGCGAAAGATGGCAATAGCTTCATCTATATTGAGCGCATTAAAGGCGACAACGAAATTGATGGTGTCAGCATCTACAACTTCAATGACCAGCGTCGTCTGCAGAGTGTACGTTACGCGGCGACGGCCACATGGGACAAAGACAAAAAACGCTGGTTGCTGTCCCAGGTCGATGAGTCGAACCTCACCGATCCAAAGCAGATTACCGGTTCACAGAGCCTGACTGGCGAATGGAAAACCAATCTGACGCCTGACAAGCTGGGTGTAGTGGCGCTGGATCCAGACGCATTATCGATTCGCGGTCTCCATAGCTACAGTAAATATCTGAAGCAGAGTGGTCAGGAAGCGGGAAGATATGAGCTGAATATGTGGAGCAAAATCTTCCAGCCGCTGTCCGTCGCGGTGATGATGCTGATGGCGCTGTCATTTATCTTTGGTCCGCTGCGCAGCGTGTCGATGGGTGTGCGTGTCGTCACCGGTATCAGCTTTGGCTTCCTATTCTACGTGCTGGACCAGATTTTCGGCCCGCTAAGCCTGGTTTATGGCTTGCCGCCGATTCTGGGCGCGATTCTGCCGAGCTTTGCGTTCTTCGCGATCAGTATGTTTATGTTGATTAAGCGGCGCTAACAGTCAGCCGCAAAAAGGCCGCCTCTCAGGGCGGCCTTTTTCATGGCACGCACCCTGTGCCATTTCAGTCATCCCGCAGTGTCATAAATCCCTTCATTAATACATCAACGCATCCAGTCGTTTATCACTGCACCATACAGCGTTTCCGCTTCTGCTAACCGGCTCAGCAGGCAATACTCATCGGTCTGATGTGCCATTGAGGGCTCGCCGGGACCCAGGATAATACAGGGCGGCGTGCCCAGCGCGGGCAGCAGTAATGATGCATCGGTAAAGTAGGGCACAATTCGCGGTGTCAGCGGGGCGTCATGTAATGCCTGACAGTGCTGATAAACCGACTGAATCCAGGCCTGATTCTCTTCGCTCAACACCGCTGGCAGATCCACCAGCGTCGTCACCGTGACGCTCTCTCCCAGTAATGTTGTCAATTGCTGACGAATTGCTGCGTGATGCAGATTGGGCGCGCTACGGATATCCACGTCAAACTGCGTACGATCGGGCACGGAATTAATGTTCAGACCGCCGGCAATGCGTCCGACGTTAATGGTTGGCTGCTTCATCAGCGGATGAGGTGCGCCGGGTGAGAAGTGCTGAATCTTGCCCAGTGCCTCCGCCGCCAGATAAATGGCATTAATACCCAGCTCAGGCATCGCGCCGTGCGCTGTTTTGCCCCGGGTTTCACAGCGTAGCCAGAGTGCGCCTTTGTGGCCGACAACCGGATAGTTGCTGGTAGGCTCGCCGACAATCAATGCGCCAACCTCGGGCAGGTCAGTGGTATCAATCAGTGCTCGCGCGCCGTCGCACCCCGTCTCTTCCCCGCCTGTGATCAACAGGACAACACCCGACCCTTGCTGAATTGCCTGCTGGTGCGTCACGCAGGCGACGGCAAAGGCCGCGACGGCGGCCTTCATGTCACTCGATCCCCGCCCATATAGCCTGTCGCCCACAACTTCCCCAAACGGATCGTACTGCCAGTCGGCGTTGCCGAGAGGAACCGTATCCAGATGGCCGGTAAACGCTAACTTCGGTCCAGGCTGGCTGCCAGGCAGGCTGGCAATCAGGTTCAGGCGGTTTTCACCGAAGGTCGACAGGGTGACGTCGAAGCCACGCTGCGTCAACCAGTCGGCCAGGAACTGCATGCAGGCTGCTTCATTGCCCGGGGGATTGATGGTGTCAAAACGCAGCAGTTGCTGCGCCAGTATCAGGCTCTGGCTCATTCGCCACGCACCGTTAACCAGTCCAGACAGTTGATCCACAGCTGGCGATAACCCGGCCACTGTGCAAATTCCTGCGGCAGCCAGTGCGCCGACATATCACTGGTCCAGACCAGTGAACGGCCCTGCTGATATTCGCGCACCGCCAGCAGCGGATGTTCCGTGCCGGCAATGGTCGCCAGCAGTTTGCCTTCAGGGTGCATTTCCACCTCGTTATAACCCAGTAACCATGGCCATTCGTTGGGGATATCACTAAACAGCGTGTGAGATTCCGTGACGCTGGGATAAGCCCCTTCAGGCGTTTCAATGCGGTCATCCCATGCCAGGCAGCGCACCGGCAACACTTTCTCCACGGCCGTGTTGCGATAGCGCGCACCGCCATTGATACCCTGAAAACTAAAGTAGCCGCCAATCATCATCAGTGCGCCGCCTGCGGCCACATAGTCGTGGATCAGCGTCAGGCGGTTCGCTGTGCGCTGGCTCTTCAGCCAGGTATCCGGGTGCAGCAGCAACGTATTCGCACCGATGTCGGACAGAATGATCGCGTCCCACTGCGAAAGCCCATCAGGCGTGAGTGGAAACTCGGTGGCGGCAGCATGAGCAGGCATATAGGTGATGGCATAATCACTGTCGGCCAGCGCTGCCATAAAGTCGGTTGCGCCATTATGCCAGGTGGCAGTGGCAAACTGATCGAAGCCTTTGACGTGAACGGACGTGCTGGTCCAGGACTCACCGACCAGTAAAATTTTCTTCTGCATTACGGTTCTCCCTTACCCACCAAAAACGCGCTGTGGGTTAGCAATCAGTAAGGTTTCAAGTTGTTCGCCGCTGACGCCGTGGCGTTTCAGGCGCGGAACAAAATGTTTAAGGATGTAGCCATAGCCATGACCGCCGTAGCGGGTCAGCATGGTTTTCAGGAACACGTCCTGCGACAACAACACCTGTTCAATAAAGCCGTCATCAATCAGCTCGCGAATGGCGCGGGCATTCTCCTCATCGGACGGCGACTGCGCAGATTCGTCGGCGTAGTAATAACTCATGCCGATCATGTCGTACTCCAGGAAGGCTCCGCGCTGTGCAAGCTCGCGCTGGTAACGCTTATCCGCAAAGCTGGGGTTCATATGGCACAGAACGACATGGCGCAGGTCAGCCCCTTCTTCTTCAAGAATATCCAGTACACGATGACCCAGACGTTCCCAGCCGGGCAGATGCACCTCAATCGGCACATTTGTCGCAGAGCTGGCGCGGCCTGCAGCCCGCAGGGATTTCTCTTCATTGGGGGTAAAGCGGCTGGAGACGCCGATCTCACCAATAAGACCTGCCAGCACGTCGGGTTTATCTTCTCTGCCGCCCAGGTCGTAAATCAGCTTGTCGGTCAGTGCTTCAATGCTGATCGTTTTCATCCAGTCAGGATGTGACGGTTCCAGATACAGCCCGGTGCTCATGATGATATTGAGCCCGGTCAGGCGCGCGATCCGCTGCAGGGCTTTGGGATCGCGGCCAATGCCGATATTCGTGGGATCCACCACCGTATCGCCGCCCAGCGCCCGGAACTTCATCAGCTCTTCAATCGCCAAATCCACATCAAACAGCTGACAGTTGTCGCGGCTGATAAGCGGGTTGAGTGACAGTTCGCCCAGGTTTTCAATGCTGACCGGCATTTCCGCCAGATGACGATCGCCGCAGCAGCAGGGCGGCACCCATTTGCCGGAGGCATCCAGCAGGATATGTTCGTGCATCAGCGTTACGCCCATTTCACTCACCGGCAACGGACCGAGCACGGTCATCACATAGCCGCTATTGATACCCAGTGGCAGCGGATCGGGATGGCGAAAAATAGAATGTTTCATGCGCTATCCTTTCGCCGCCGACCGCGTCGGGTTGAGAATGCGGGTGTTCAGCCAGATGGCCAGCAGAATAATCGTACCGGTGGCAATCTGCGTATAAAACGGGGAGATATGCGACAAAATCAGGCCGTTCTGGATGATGGCAATCGACAGCGCGCCTAACAGCGTGCCAATAACGGTGCCGAAGCCGCCGAACAGGCTGGTACTGCCCAGCACCACCGCAGCGATGACCTGCAGCTCAAAACCTTCGCCCTGGTTAGAAGAGCCGCTGCCCAGGCGAGCAGTGATGATCATGCCCGCCAGCGCCGCCGCCATACCGCTGATGATGTAGACTTTCATGGTGACGGCTTTGGTGTTAATCCCGCTACGGCGCGCACCTTCTGCATTTGCGCCAATGGCCGTGACATAGCGACCAAAACGCATATGGTTCAGCACGATATGGCCGACCACCAGCACCACGATGCCAATCAGCGCAGGCATCGGCACACCCAGCACCCATGCGCGTCCCATAAAGGCGAACAGGCTGTCAGCGGGGATGGGAATGGAGTAACCCTGAGTGATCAGCAGCGCCACGCCGCGCACCACCGCCAGCGTCGCTAGCGTGACGATAAAGGCAGGAATGCCTTCATAGGCGATAAAAAAGCCGTTGATAGCACCGACCAGCGCACCCAGCAGCAGGCCGCCCAGCAAGACCACCGGCCAGGGCAGGCCCCAGTTATTCAGGGCGATGGCGGACAAGGCGCCGACAAGGGCCAGTGTTGACCCCACGGAAAGATCGATCCCACCCGTGGTAATCACCAGCGTCATCGCCGTGGCGACGATCAGCAATGGCGCACTCTGACGGATGATATTCAGCCAGTTAGCGCTACTGAGAAAGTTGCCGGTGATCAGAGAAAACACCACGCAGCAGAATACGAAAAACAGCGCGATGCTGACTACGCCAGAGTGGTTATGCAGAAGGCGACGCGGCAGCGAGTGCTGTGCCATACGGGAACTGCTCAGATTCATAATAGTCATCCTGTTACCTCGCTCAGTGCGCTGCGGCCGAGCGGGCGACAAATTTTTCACCCACGATCAAATTGACGATCTCAGTCAGGTCCGTATCGGCCACCCGGCGTTCCGCCACGTTGGTGCCCTCGTACATCACCATGATGCGGTCGCAGACCAGGAACAGATCCTGAAGGCGATGCGTGATCAGGATGACGCTCACGCCACGTGCTGACACCCGGCGTATCAACTCCAGTACCGCCTCCACCTCGGCGACGGCCAGCGCGGCGGTAGGTTCATCCATGATCAGCACTTTGGGATCGAAAGCGGCCGCGCGCGCAATGGCAATCGCCTGGCGCTGCCCGCCGGATAAATTGCGCACCAGCAGTCGGGTGTCCGGGATAGAAATCCCCAGCCCTTTCAGCATCTCCCGTGCATCAGCGTGCATTTTCTCTTCATCCAGAAACGGAATGCCGAGAATGGACTTCATCGGCTCACGTCCCATAAACAGGTTGCCTGCCACATCGACGGTATCGCACAGCGACAGGTCCTGATAAACCATCTCGATATGGCAGCGGCGAGAATCCGCCGGGTTAGTGAAATGCTGGTCCTCACCATCAATACGAATCGTACCGCTGGTTGGCACGACAGCCCCTGACAGCACCTTGGTCAGGGTCGATTTGCCCGCGCCGTTGTCGCCCACCAGCCCCAGCACTTCACCTGGAGCCAGTTGCAGGTTTACGCCGCGAAGCGACCGTATCGCGCCGTAGGTCTTGGTAATATTCACCATCTCTACCCGTGTCTGGGCAGTTTGTGCTTGCTGCATGTGATTACTCCCATCACCGCTAACAGGACTGTCAATCTGCATGTAAAAGGGGTTATCCGGCACGGTTTACACCCTTGTAAACCGGTTTACCTGCAGGATAAAACCTTTGTCTCAACACACAGAACAACACGCTACAACGATATTTGTTTGCCGGGTACGACATTGCAGATTCCGTGCCAGCCTGTGAACAGGCGCTACACTCGCGGTCTAACTAACTGTAATAAAATACATTTAACATTTTACTTTAGGTAAACCGGTTTACTTACTATAAACCTGAGAAATTAAAAAGCTCATTATTTGCGCCAAAGCTGTGCGCTTTTGCGCCATTCTGGGACGTTGTTAACAAATTTGGATCGAGTCTCGTGCCACCCACTCTACCGGCAGGCGGGTTTCGGCGGGGATCGACAGGTCATCATTCAGAATACGCAACATGATCTCTACCGCCGTGCGGCCCAGCTCCCGTGCGGGCTGGCGGATTGTTGAAATACGGGGTTGAGTGAAGTCGGCATAGGTCGCGTCATCAAAGCCCACCAGCGACAGCGCTTCGGGTGCTTTGAGTCCGCGCGCGCGCAGGCCATCCATCAATCCCAGCACGAGAAAATCACTGGCAGCAAAGACGGCGGTAGGGCGCTCAGCGCAGCTAAACAGCCGTTCCAGCGCCTGTTTACCGAACTCGCGCTGGTATTCGCCATACATTACCCATTCAGGTGGGACACGCAGGCCAGCCTGCTCCATGGCGGTGCAAAAGCCCTGGTAGCGTTCACGCACACTCATCAGTTCATCCGGACCGCCGACAAAGGCAATGTGCCGGTGACCTGCGGCGATCAGGTTTTCGGTTGCAATCCGGCCTCCCTGCACGTTGTCAGCAAAGACCTTGGGCACCTTGCTACCCGGAATGTCCTCATCCAGCAGTACAATGCGCTGGTGTCGGTTAATTTCTTTGCGTAACAGGCCGTTATCAGGATGGTTGGTGGTAAACAGCAGGCCGTCCACCTGGCAGGTATCCAGCCAGCGAATAAACTGACTCTCTTTGCCAGGGTGGTTGCGGGTAATGCACAGTACCAGGCTGTAGCCATGGGCAGAGGCGGCTTCTTCGGCGGCATCCGCCAGTTCGGCAAAGAAGGGGTTGGTAATATCGGGCAGCACCAGCCCCAGGGTTTCACTGCCGCCCTTGCTCAGGCGACGAGCCAGGCTATTACCGCGATAATCCAGCTGGCGAATCGCCGCTTCAATGCGGTCGATCGTCTCCTGCGGCAGGATAATGCTTTGATTCATATAGCGGGAAACGGTCGCTTTTGACAGTCCGGCCAGCGCTGCAACATCGGATAACAGCACCCGTTTTTTACTCATATCATCTGCCATCTTGCCCGGAATCGGCTATCAGTAACACAGTTGCGCGCAGCGAATACAGTTTTTTTCCCTGACCGCTGACGATAAAATAATCGCTTGACAAAATTTAAGCAGAAGCGAATGTTAGAGGCAGTTTACCGCATTACCCGGGAGTCACTCCCAAGCCCGATTACTCTCTTTCATACGTGCACCATAATGGACGGTGTGCAGAAAGTCGATTATTCAGGTCCTGGCTGAAGCAGCCATTCAGACGATATTTGCCCGCCAACAATAATCCCTCTGCATTTCGATGCGGAGATCGACTGGTTATCTCTCATTCCCGACGAGGAATTTTAAGATGATGGCATTTAACACCAGAAAACTGCGCGCTGTTGCACTGGCAACCGGCTTACTGTCTGCGGGTTCGTTATTTTCATTGGCGCAAGCCGCTTCCACATATGCGCTGGTTCAGATTAATCAGCAGGCCCTGTTTTTTAATCAGATGAACAAGGGTGCCCAGGAAGCAGCGAAAGCAAGTGGTAAAAATTTAGTGATCTTCAATGCCAACGATAATCCCGTGTCGCAGAACGATGCGATAGAAAATTATATTCAGCAGGGCGTGAAGGGCATTATGGTGGATGCAATTGACGTCAACGGCATTATGCCAGCCATAAAAGAAGCAGCGGCAGCTAAAATACCGGTGATTGCCATTGATGCGGTATTACCAGCGGGGCCGCAGGCAGCACAGGTGGGCGTGGATAACCTGGAAGGCGGCAAAATTATTGGTAAATATTTTGTCGACTACGTGGCGAAAGATATGGGCGGCAAAGCGCGGTTGGGCATTGTGGGCGCACTGAATTCGGCCGTACAGAACCAGCGTCAGAAAGGGTTTGAAGAAACCATCAAGAGCAATCCGGGTATCACCGTGGCGGATGTGGTTGATGGTCAGAACGTGCAGGATACTGCGATGACAGCGGCAGAAAACCTGATTACCGGTAACCCGGATTTAACTGCAATCTACGCGACCGGTGAACCAGCCCTGCTGGGTGCGATTGCTGCCGTTGAAAATCAGGGGCGCCAGAAGGAGATCAAAGTCTTTGGCTGGGATCTGACCTCAAAAGCCATTAGCGGCATTGATGGCGGTTATGTCACGGCCGTGCTGCAGCAGGATCCGAAAAAGATGGGTGAAGAGGCAGTAAAAGCGCTGAACGCGCTTTCGTCGGGCAAAACGGTGGCAAAAACCATTCTGGTGCCGGCCACTGTGGTAACCAAAGCTAACGTGGACAGCTACCGCGCGATGTTTAAGTGATCGCTGACTCGCCGCCTGACTGGAGCAGTGCGGCGAGCTCTTCTGCAGTGGGGAAGGCCTGACGTGTGCCATAACGGCTGACGGTCAGCGCAGCAGCCTGACTGGCATGCGCGAGTGCTAATGCATCAATGTCACCCTCGCGCAGGATCGCGGAAGCCAGCATCACGGCCAGAAAAGTATCGCCTGCGCCGGTGGTATCTACGGCATCGGCGGGGTGCGCCGGGCAGAATATTCGCTGGTCGCCCTGAGTGAGCCAGACACCCGCACTGCCGAGCGTAGTCACCACTGTGTTTACTGCGTCGGGCTGTAACTGTTGCGCTTCGTGCTGATTGACCACGGCGATATCCACCAGCGACCAGCATGCGGCAAAACCGGCGTGCACTGGCGAGGGGTTAAAGACGGTAATCAGTCCCTGGGATTTAGCCAGACTGAACAGCGCATGGGTTTTCTCAGGGGAGAAATTGCCCTGCTGCACCAGCAGATCGCCCGGACGCGCGCTGGCAAGATGGTGGCGAAGCGTATCAATATCCAGCGCCTCGGCCGCCGTTGTGCTGGTAATAATGGCGTTATCGCCATCAGCGCTGTGCAGAATAAGTGAGGTGTCGCTCAACGCGGTAATGGACTGCGTGGGCAATAACGTCACGGGCTCGTTCATGAGCTGCTGACGGATCCATTTTCCATTGCTGTCATGACCGGTCGCGGCAAGTAAACAGGTCTCGATGCCGCAGCGGGATAATACGATCGCCTGGTTCGCGCCTTTGCCGCCGATATCCTGCGAACGTTGATAACCGTGAACAGAGGCGCCCTTAGCTGGAATATCGGTAACAGACCAGGTTTCATCGACAGTAATATTACCAGCCACATAAACACGCATAGTGTTTTCCTGAACAGGATTAAGAAGCGATGGTTGCTATATCAGCAGAAAAAATTGATGCAATACAAGCGATATTTTCCCGTCCTAAAGCTGTTATTGGTGTTATTCACTGTGATCCTTTTCCGGGTTCGCCTAAATATCGCGGTAAACCCGTCAGCGCGATAATTGATCGAGCATTACGTGATGCAGAAAACTATATTCTTGGCGGCGTTCACGGCCTGATTGTGGAAAATCATGGCGATATTCCTTTTTCCAAACCTGAGGATATCGGCCCGGAAACGCCGGCGCTGATGGCGGTGATTACGGAAAAAGTACGCGAACGTTTCGGCGTGCCGCTGGGTATTAACGTGCTGGCGAACGCTGCATTACCTGCTTTTGCCACCGCGCTGGCGGGCGGGGCGGATTTTATCCGCGTCAATCAGTGGGCTAATGCTTATATCGCCAACGAAGGTTTTATTGAAGGGGCTGCCGCGAAAGCGCTGCGCTACCGCAGCCAGTTGCGCGCCGAACATATCAAAGTGTTTGCCGACAGTCACGTTAAACACGGCAGCCATGCGATAGTGGCCGATCGCTCCATTCAGGAACTGACACGCGATGTTGATTTCTTTGAAGCAGATGCAGTTATCGCCACCGGACAGCGCACCGGTGACAGCGCCACACTGGAGGAAATCGACGAGATCCGCGCCGCCACCACCTTACCACTGCTGGTGGGGTCGGGCGTCACACCCGCTAACGTCTGCCAGATTCTGGGCCGCACGCAGGCCGTAATTGTGGCCAGTGCACTTAAGGTGGATGGTGTCTGGTGGAACGATGTGGATCGCGAGAGGGTAAAACACTTTATGGCGATCGCACAGGCTGCGCTGGATCCGGCTTAACCACCTTTTATCACCTGGCGCAGACCACAAAAAAACCTGCTGATGAGGCGTAATGCTTGTCAGTTAAGCTTTTAAGAACGCCGCAGCGGGTAACGCTGCGGTTTCTTTTTTACCGCCCGCGGATAATGCTTCTTTAAGGATTTTCACTCAGCCACTGGATCGTTCAACCGATCATTTCTGTCTTAACTGATCGGCATTACGCGAAAGCGGCCTTTTTAGTTGGCTAACCGTGCCAGCTCAGGGAGCATACGTTTATTAGCCGTCTGCGAATGACAGTTTCAGCCGCTTTTCTCTATACCCACAGGCTGTTTATGCTTAGCGCCGGGTGGTCTCCAAAAGTGTCCTGATAAGTTGTTCTCTGCTGAGTGCGACACAATAGGCGGGTGTCGCACGCTCGAAACGCCAGCCTTCCGCTAACGCGCCCGCATCCACCGCATCAAACCCAAAGGCATCATAAAGCGCCGTGACGATAGCCTTTCCTTCGCTGTCATCTCCCGCCAGCGGTAGCGCCTGACGGTTCGCATCGCCCGGGGGCAGGCCCTGGGTTTCCAGATCGGTCATGCGGATGGCATTAAATGCCTTGGTGATCCGGCTGCCGGGAAACTGGCGGGCAAGCCGTTCACTGGTGCTGATGCCACCACTAAGTAGCTCTTCGATGTCGCCATCGCGGTCGGGATAGTAATTGACCGCATCAAGCACGATTTTTCCCCGTAACTCCGCTGCCGGGAGGTGCTCAGTTGCCGTGAGCGGCAAAGCGATCACGACCACTTCGCCGAAGTTTGCAGCCTCGGTGGCAGTACCGGTTTCGCAACCAATCATCGGTTTCAGACTGAACAGCGTTCGTGGGTCGCGTGAGTTGCTGAGCATCACCTCATGTCCCGTTTTAATCGCCAGTTTTGCAATCGCCCGGCCAACAAAGCCTGCGCCAATAATGCCTATTTTCATGGGTTGTTCCTCGATGAGTTTCACATCCTGACCTTAATTAAAAACAGGAGGTGAATAAATCGACAAACGGACGCAATATAAACAACCAACAGGAGGGAATCATGGATCGGCTCACCAGCATGAACGTGTTTGTTACCGTCGCAGAATCAGGTTCGTTTGCCGCCGCTGCCGGGAAATTGCTCATCTCACCGCAAATGGTGGCGAAGCATATCGCCACGCTGGAGAAGCACCTTGGCACACTTCTTCTGCATCGAACCACCCGACGACAAAGTCTGACGGATGTGGGCCGCAACTATTATGAACGCTGCAAAATCGTGCTGGCTGAAGTGCAGGAAGCGGATGCAATTGCGCTGGATATGCAGCAGCGCCCGTCTGGTACGCTAAAGGTCAGCGCGCCGGTCACCTTTGGTTCTTTTAGCCTGGCACCGTTTGTGACCCGCTATCTTGATCGGTTTCCTGATACGCAGGTTGATCTTGAACTCAGCGATCGGCTGGTTGATCCGTTTGAAGAGGGATATGAGGTGGTGATCCGGATTGGTGCACTGCCCGATAGTTCGATTATCGCCCATCCGTTAAAGCCCTATGAGCTGATAGCCTGTGCGTCACCCGCCTATCTGGCACGGCACGGTTTTCCTGCCACGCCAGCAGATCTGGAGAACCACGCCTGTCTCGTTTATGGCATCTGGTCGCCTTCAAAACCCTGCCGCTGGGTGTTTACTCAGGCCGGGAAAGTCGAAGAAGTGCATCCGCAGGGAAGAATGCGATCGAATGACTGGAAAGCGCTCCTGCACGCAGCGCTGGAGGGCTACGGCATTACCCTGGGACCCGCCAGCATTCTGTCTGAGGAGATCAGGCAGGGACGACTGGTCCAGGTGCTACCCGATTATGCCGGGCCAGCACGTCCCATGCATGTGCTAATCCCAGCGGGCCGTCGCCAGACGGTGAAAATCCGCAGCTTTGTTAAGGCCATCATCACCGGGTTTGGCCTCTATCCACCTGCATCCGGCTAAACCAGGCGGTTAGCGGCTCAGCAGCGGGATTAACTGGGGTAGCTGCGACAGCAGATAGAGAATCAGCCCGATGGTGCCGCCAACCAGCGTGCCGTTGATGCGGATAAACTGCAGGTCTTTGCCGATATTGAGTTCGATCTGCTGCGACATGTCGCGCGCATCCCAGCTTTTCACCGTGTCGCTGATGTGACGCGTCAGGAAGCTGGCAAACTCCGGCGCCACGCTGCGCGCCGCCTGCTCCAGATGCTGATTCATGGAGTCGCGCAGCGCCGGGTCGGCTGCCAGGGTTTCACCCAGCCACAGCGCGGCACCGCGTACTTTCTCCTGCACCCGCGAATCCTCACTGCTGAGATCGGCTTTGAGCCAGTTGCGCATGTCATTCCACAGCTCGCCGATGTAGCGGTTGAATGAGGCATCCTCTTTCAGCCAGCCTTTGATCTCTTCGGCGCGCTGGGCCATTTCCGGATCGTTCTGCAATTTAACGATCAGCTTGTCTACCGCCCGATTGAAGCCGAGACGCAGATCATGGCCCTGATCCAGTGCCACATCATCCAGCAGCGAGTCGACCGCGTTTGCCACCAGCTCGGCGCTGTGTTCGCCCAGCCATTCGGTCGGCAACATTTTGGCTTTGATCGGATGCTCGCGTTTCAGCCAGCGCACCAGCTGCATGGCAATAAACTCGCGGGTCGCGGGTTTATGCAGCAATTTCAGCAGCTGTTCGATGGCCGCGTCCAGCAGCGCCTGATGACGGTTATTTTTGGTCAGGCTCTCCAGCACCATGGCGCTGGTCTGGCTGAGGTCGACCTTGTCAATCGCACGATGCACGGCGCGGCGCATAAAGGTCTGGATCCGCGCGTCATCGGTCAGATCGAGGAAGCCACGCATCACCTGCAGCAGATGGCGGCCAATGCGGTCCGCGTTGCCCGGCGCATTCAGCCACTGCGCCAGCAGGTTTGAAGGATCGTGACGGCGAATGAGATTCAGCAGTGAATCAGTATCAAGAAACTTCTCCTGCACAAAGCGCCCGAGGTTTTCGCCGATACGATCTTTGTTGCGCGGGATGATGGCGGTATGGCGTGAGATAAAGGGCACTGGCACGCGCCGGAACAGCGCCACCACCGCAAACCAGTCCGCCAGTGCGCCGACCATTGCGGCCTCCGCAATCGCTTTGACGCCGCTGACCCAAAAGCCAGGGGGCAGAAAAAGGGTGACGATAAAAGTGGCTGCGGCGAGCAGTAACAGCAACAGTGCCAGACGTTTCGTCCGTTTCAGTTCGTATTGTTTATCCATAACCTGATCTTAGCAGAGAGCCGGGTTCATCGGCGACGGCCACCCAGCAGGCTGCCGAGTACCCCACGAATGATCTGACTGGTGATCTGGCGGGTGGCGCTTTTCGCCATGGTTTGCACCACACCGTCGTGCTTACCGCCGCGCGGCCCGGTTCGGCCAAACAGGATCTCTTTCAGACCACCGATAATGCCATCGTCTGCCGCAACCTCGTCGCCTTTGGCGGGTGGCGCACCGGCTTCATCGCTGGCGGCCTGGACGCCTTTTTGCAGCTTTTCAAACGCCGATTCGCGATCGATTTCAGTGTCATATTTGCCATACAGCGGCGAATGGTTGATTAAGCCGTTGCGTTCATCGCCGGTAACCGGACCCATGCGCGAGCCGGGCGCAATCACCATGGCGCGTTCCACGACCGACGGGCTGCCTTTTGCATCCAGGAAGGAGATCAGCGCTTCGCCGGTGCCCAGTGCCTGAATCGCCTCAACACTGTTAAATGACGGGTTTGCACGCAGTGTATCGGCGGCGGTTTTTACTGCTTTCTGATCTTTAGGGGTGAAAGCACGCAGGGCATGCTGCACGCGGTTGCCGAGCTGCCCCAGCACCCGATCGGGAATATCTCCTGGGTTCTGGGTGACAAACCAGACGCCGACGCCTTTGGAGCGGATGAGCCGCATCACCTGTTCGATTTTCTCCAGCAGCACCGCGGGTGCGTCGGTAAACAGCAGATGCGCCTCATCAAAGAAGAACACCAGCTTTGGCTGATCGAGATCGCCCGCTTCCGGCAGATGCTCATAAAGCTCCGACAGCAGCCACAGCAGGCTGGTGGCATAGAGTTTCGGCATTTGATAAAGCTTCTCGGCGGAAAGGATGTTGATCACCCCTTTGCCATTGCTGTCGACGCGCATCCAGTCGGCGATATCCAGCATCGGTTCACCAAAGAAGTGTTCCGCGTCCTGTTGCTCCAGCGTCAGTAATCCACGCTGGATCGCGCCGACCGAGGCGCTGTTGATGTTGCCGTAATGCGTCTGGAAACTTTTGGCGTTGTCACCAATGTACTGAGTCATGGCGCGCAGATCTTTGAAGTCCAGCAGCAGCAAACCCTGGTCATCGGCGATGCGGAAAATAATCTGCAGCACGCCGCTTTGTACTTCATTGAGGTTCAGCAGACGCGCCAGCAGCAGCGGCCCAAGGTCGGAGACAGTGGCACGCACCGGATGACCTTTCTCGCCGAAGATATCCCATAACACCACCGGACTGCTTTGCGGCTGCCAGTCGGTGACGCCGATTTTCGCCAGCCTTTCCTGCAGCTTTTCGCTGGACTGTCCCGCCATTGCCACGCCGGTCAGGTCGCCTTTGACGTCGGCCATAAAGACCGGTACGCCACTGGCAGAGAACGATTCGGCCAGCTTCTGCAGCGTGACGGTTTTACCGGTACCGGTCGCGCCGGTGATCAGGCCATGGCGGTTGGCCATTTGCGGTAACAGATGAAGTTCGACATCTGGCGTACGGGCAATCAGTAGCGGGGAAGTCATGATTTTCCACTCTCAGGCTGAAGGTTATGCCTGAAGGATAGCAAGCCAGAGCGGCACAGGAGGAGAACTATTCACCAAAAAAGGCCGCGGCTGCGTGAAGCAACGGCCTCAAACCAGGACTTACTTCTGCACCTCTTCAAAATTCAGCAGACTGACACCGATGCCCTGCTGCAGGTGATTAAGGTTGCTGCGCACCGCCACCTGGACGGCACCCTGTAGCAGCACAACAAACGGCGAATCCTGCTGAATGCGGGTTTGCAGCCTGGTGTAGAGGTTGCGACGTTTCACGATTTCGCTCTCTCCGGCGGCAGCGCGGGTCTGGGCGCTGAGTTCCGGAATGGACCAGCCGACGCGCCACGCCAGGGTTTTGCCGCCGCTTGGCACGTTAGAGGCAAAGGTGCTGGCATTCGTGTTAGGGTCGATATAGTCCGCGCCCCAGTAGGTGAAGATTGCCTGAAAGTCGCGGCTGCGCATTTTGCTCCACAGCTCTGATTCCGCCACCGGCTGGATATCGAGATTCACATCCGCTTTGGCAAAACTCGCCTGCAGTGCCTGCGCTACATCAATATAGGGCGGCTGGTTCACTACCGTGAGCGCGATATGCGTGCCGGGTTTAATGCCGCCTTTTTGCAATATTGCCTGCGCCTTTTTCAGATCGTAATGGAACGGCGTGCTGTTCAGCGCACCGTCAAAGCCGTCCGGCAGGAAGCTTTGATGGATGCGGTACTGACCTTTCAACAGCTGGTTTGCCAGGCTGTCATAGTCAACCAGCCAGCGTGCCGCCTGCCATAGCGCCGGATTCCCCAGCGCCGGTTGCTGCGGACTTTGGGTGTTAAAGCCAAGGTAATAGATCAGGCTGGACGGAAAAGCATCGACCCGCACATTGGCGGTATTTTTCAGTGCGGCAATTTGATCCGGACCGAGCTGACAGGCGACATCCACATCACCCTGCTGGATCAGCAGACGCCGGGAGCCGGGATCGGCCACACCTTTCAGTAATACACGCTTCAGATGCGGCTTCTGCGTGCTGTGGGGGTTGGCCTCCAGCACCAGCGCCTGCAGCGGCATGAACTGTTTTATGGCATAAGCCGCACTGCCAGCTGAGTGGTTCTTCAGCCAGGCATTGCCGTAATCGTTGCTGCTGGCGTGTTCCTGCGCCAGCTTACTGTCGACGATGGAGGCGACCGGCGCGGTCAGCAGGCGCAGCGCCAGATCGCTGCCGATCTCTGCGGGCCAGCGCAGCTCAAACTGGTGGTCATTGATCACCGTGAATTGCTGATCGATATTTTCCGGCGTCCAGCCAAACTCGCCCAGGATAAAAGAGGGCGCTTTGTTGAGTTTTACCGCACGGGTTAATGAGAAGACCACATCCTGCGCGGTGACCGGATTACCGCTGGCGAAACGAGCCTGCAGGTTGAGGTCAAACACCAGGCTGTGGGGCGTTTTCCCGGCCTGCCAGCGTGTGGCGGCCAGTGGCGAGAGCTTCTGCGGGTTCTGATGATCCGGCTCAAGCAGCGTCTGGTAGATATTGCGCAGGCTGCTATTACTGACGGTTTCAAAACTTTCCGCCGGATCGAAACTGATAATGCCATCAAGTGGCACAGCGACCACTAAAGTGTCAGCAGGCGTGGCGGCATGTGCCGGGTGAACCAGTGCCAGAGCAGAAACCAGTGACAAGAGTGTTTTGCGCATTGAGCGTTATCCTGAGCCGTTGTTTTCTCTACTCTATCGGGCGCCTGATAATCTCAAAATGCCGGTTTGTTATGAGCTTTGCACAAATATTTGCGTAGCGATTTGGGCAAAGAGACAAAATAAGATAGTGTCTGTCAGTAATTATTTCGTCTTTATTTTAAAATGCACAAAATTAACACGCTTTTACTCATGCGATCACAAATTGCGCACTGTCTGATTGTGCGGCTGATAAAGCCACTATAGTGTTAGCGATAAGAAACGCTTTTCTTGTATGGAAGTATGATTTTTTTTTATCGGTTAGCAGACGTGATGATGACAGAGCGAAAATAACACCCTCCATTCTGCCTCGTAACAGCCAAATGCCCGATGTTTATGCGGTTTTATCCCCGATTCCTGCAATGTAAATCTTTTACCTCTTGATAACCCTTCTGCAACACCATGATAAACTTTCACTTCGACATCTTTTTAATTCAATTTTTACATTCAGAAATATTTATATCCCTAATATTGCCAGGTTATTAACCGATAAGTTCCGTTAGTCACCGAACCATAATTTTACCCGCCCTTGTCTGTTTTGCCGTCGTCAGTGCTGTATGCATTTATCTCTGTGGAGAGTTTCCTGACTCTATTCAGCCTTTCAGCGACATAACAAATTAAACGGGTATTTAGCAGATGAGAGTCGTGCGGATATGCTTTTAGAAAAACCCACCACCAGGCGTAAATTTTTGCTCGGTTCACTGCTGGCGTTGCCATTAAGTGAGCTGGTCCTGAAAGGCATGACTGCGGCACAGGCTGCAGAGATGGCTGCACCCGAGTTAACCGATTACAAACCGATCTTTTTCAGCGCCGATGAGTGGCAATTCATTCTGGCTGCTACCGACCGCCTGATTCCGGCGGGCGGCAAAGGCAAAGCGCCGGGCGCGCTGGAAACCAACGTGCCAATCTTTATCGATCAGCAGCTGCACAGCGAGGCGTTTGGCAGCGAAATCTACCTGCAGGGGCCTTTTAATACCCAGGCGCCGGCCACCATGGGTTATCAGATTCCGTTCCGCCCACAGCAGATGTATCAGACCGGTATCCGGCTGATTAATCAGTGGTCGCAGAACACACATCAGAAAGCGTTTCATGCACTGACGCTGGAAGAGAAAGATGCGGTGCTGACCCAGGTCAACAAAAACGAGATCGATTATGCCGCGCTGGGCGAAGCCGATCTTAAACCTTCCCATTTCTTCAGCCAGCTGCTTTCAGATACCAAGCATGGCTACCTGGCCGACCCGATGTACGGCGGTAATAAAGGCATGAAAGCCTGGATCGCCATCGGATTCCCGGGCGCGCGTGCCAGCTTCACCGAATGGGTGAAACAGCACAACGTGCCTTATCCGCTGGGCCCGGTCAGCATCAAAGGTGAACGCGCATAACGCGCTTCCACATCAGGTATTTGAAACAGGATTATCATGGCACAGGTTACTAAAAAAGAAGTCGACGTCGTGGTCTGCGGCCTCGGCTGGGCAGGCTCGCTGATGAGCATCGAGCTGGCGCTGGCCGGTCTGGACGTGCGCGCGCTGGAGCGTGGCGGCGATCGTGATTACGACGAGTTCGCCTATCCAAAACCGGCGGATGAATACGCCTATGCAGTGCGCAACAAAGTGTTTGCAACGCCCGCCGAAGTGGCGGTCACCGTACGCTACAACAGCAGCCAGACCGCATTACCCACCCGTAAATGGGGCGCGTTTGCACCGGGCACCGGCGTAGGTGGTTCTGGCCTGCACTGGACAGCGGTACTGATCCGTCCGACGCCAACCGATATCAAACTGAAGACCTATGTCGACGAGGCGTATAAGCCGGGCATTCTGCAGGATGATATGCGGGTAATGGACTTCCCGTTCAGCTGGGAAGAGATCGAACCTTATTACTACAAATTCGAACTGATTTGCGGCCAGTCGGGCAACACCGGCAACCTGCGCGGCAAAATCATGGAAGGCGGCGATCCGTTTGAAGGCCCGCGCTCTGAGCCTTATCCGCTGCCTGCACTGGATGACACGTTAAACAACGTAATGTTCAAAGAGGTGGCGACCAAACTCGGTTACCATCCGTTCCCGAACCCGTCAGCCTGTGTGTCGCGTGCATGGAAAAACCCGTACGGCAACCAGATCGCCCCATGCAACTACTGCGGCTACTGCAGTAAATATCCCTGCCTGAACTATTCCAAAGCATCGCCGCAGACCGCAGTCATGGATTCGCTGAAGCGCATGCCGAACTTCTCGTATGAAGTCAACGCAGAAGTGATCAAGGTGGTGCTGAACGATGATAAGAAAACCGCGAAAGGCGTGATCTACATCGATGCGCAGGGCAACGAGTGCTTCCAGCCCGCGAAAATTGTGGTGCTGAGCAGCTTCCAGCTCTACAACGTGCGTCTGATGCTGCTCTCCGGCATCGGCAAGCCTTACAACCCGATTACCGAAGAGGGCGTGGTAGGGCGTAACTACGCGTTCCTGTCGAACGGCGGCGCGACGCTGTTCTTCAAAGATAAAAACTTCAATCCGTACGCCACCGCGGGTGCCACCGGCCAGATGTTTAACGATATCTCGCCAGGCAACTTCGACGGTCCTTCGCTCGGCTTCCTGGGCGGTGCGAAGATCCACAGTTCCCAGGCGACCGGTACGCCAATCAGCACCGCGCTGCCAAAAGGCACGCCATCCTGGGGCATGGGTTACAAGGAAGGCCTGGAAGAGTGGTACGGTCATTCGATGAAGATCAGCATCACCACCACCTGTCAGTCTTACCGCGATATCTATCTGGATCTCGATCCCAACTACAACGATCACCGTGGGCTGCCACTGCTGCGCATGACGTTTAACTGGAAAGAGAACGAGCTGAAGCTGCAGCAGCATCTGAAAGGCATCGTCGGCAACATCGCCAAAGAGCTGAACCCGGACAGCATGAGCATGAGCTTCCTGCCGATGGGCGCGGACTTCGATCTCACTAAATATGTCTCTACCCACAATGTGGGCGGCGCAGTGATGGGCGATAACCCGAAAACTTCTGCACTCAACAAGTATCTGCAGAGCTGGGATGTGCATAACGTCTTTGTGCCGGGCGGTAATGCCTTCCCGCAGAACTTCCAGGCGAACCCGACCGATACCATCGGTGCAATTACCCTGATGGCGGCGCAGGCGATCAAAGACCACTACCTGAAAAACCCCGGCCCACTGGTACAGGCATAAGCGCATGAATAAGCTGAAACTGAAGTCTTTTATTTTTGCCAACGCGGTGCTGCTGGCCAGCGGATTTGCGCTGCCTGCTCACGCCGAAGATGAAGCGCAACTGATTAAGCAGGGCGAATATCTCTCCCGGCTGGGCGACTGCATGGCGTGCCACTCACTGCCCGGCAAGCCTGCCTATTCGGGTGGACTGGCGATTGAGTCGAACCTTGGCACCATCTTCTCCACCAACATCACGCCCGATAAGCAGCACGGTATCGGCAACTACAGCGAGCAGCAGTTCTCTGACGCGGTGCGCAAGGGAGTGTTACCGGATGGATCGCATCTCTATCCGGCGATGCCATACCCTGATTACGCCAAAATCAGTGATGCCGATATCCACGCGCTTTACGTCTACTTCATGAAAGGCGTGCAGCCGAGCGCAGAACAGCCGCCGGAAACCGATCTGAGCTTCCCGTTCAGCCAGCGCTGGGGCATGCGCTTCTGGAACTGGGCGTTCGCGTCAGATAAGCCGTTCCAGCCGATTGGTGGCGCATCAGCCGAGGTTAATCGCGGTGCCTATATCGTGGAGAGTCTGGGCCACTGCGGCAGTTGCCATACGCCGCGCGGTCTGGGCATGAACGAGAAAGCGCTGGACAGCGGTGATGATAAATTTCTGGCAGGCGGCAGCCTGAACAACTGGGATGTGCCGTCACTGCGCGGTGTGCCGCACTGGAGCGAGCAGGAGATCGTGGATTACCTCCAGACCGGCCGTAACGATAAAGCGGCAGTGGGCGGTGAGATGACCTCGGTGGTTGAGCACAGCAGCTCACACATGACCGATGCCGATCTGAAAGCCATCGCGGCCTACCTGAAGTTCCTGGGCGGCAATCCGCCATTGCAGGCGTTCAGCGTGCAGGCGCAGCAGGCAACGGAAGCGAAGCTCACGGCGGCGAAGAACCTCAGCGAAGGGGAGCGTCTCTATCTGGATAACTGCGGTGCCTGTCACTTCGTGACCGGCAAAGGCGCACCCGCGATCTTCCCGGAGCTGGATGGGGCAACCATCGTGAATGCGAAGGATCCAACCGGTCTGATCCATACCATTCTGGCCGGTGCGCAGCAGCCTTCTACGGCGAAAGCACCGTCTACGCTGGCGATGCCGGGCTTTGCCCAGCGTCTGAGCGATGATGAAGTCGCGCAGCTCGCGACTTTTATTCGCCAGGGCTGGAGCAACACCGCGCCAGCGGTGAGTAAAGATCAGGTTACTGAGGTGCGTAAAACGCTGAAGTAATCAGGCAGTCCCCTCTGCCGGTCAGGAGAGGGGACATTCCGGATCAGTGAAAGGTGCGCACCACTTCCAGCACGCCGTTAATGATAAACTGCACGCCCATGCAGACCAGCAAAAATCCCATCAGGCGCGAGATCGCCTCAATGCCGCTTTTGCCCACCAGCTTCATGATGGCTCCCGAACTGCGCAGAGAGATCCAGAGGATCAGGCTCACCAGCAGGAAGGTCAGCACCGGCGCCACGCTAATCACCCAGGCAGGAAAATCAACGCCACTTCTTACCGTCGAGGCTGACGAGATGATCATCGCAATGGTCCCGGGTCCCGCCGTGCTCGGCATCGCCAGTGGCACAAAGGCGATATTCACCGGCTCTTTGGCTTCATCCAGCTCATCCAGTTTCTGCTTTGCTTCAACCGAATGACCCGCAGGCTTGGCCGGAAACAGCATCCGAAAACCGATAAAGGCAACGATCAGCCCACCGGCCATACGCAGGCCCGGTATCGAGATGCCAAAGGTATGCAACACCGCGCTGCCTGCGTACCACGCCACCACCATGATGGCAAAAACATAGATTGACGCCTGGCGCGCCTGCCGGTTCCGCTGCTGGTAATTCATATCACCCGCCAGCCCTAAAAACAGCGCCACGGTGGTGAGTGGATTGGCGAGCGGCAGGATCACGACAAGCCCCAGACTAACGGCTTTAATCAGCTCCAGCATGTCTGCACTCCCTGATTAGTGTTTCGGGCGCTCCAGCGCCTCAAGCAGCTCCGGGAAGAAGTCCTGCAGGATTTCCGGCGTCATCAGTTCGGGATACTGCATCAGATGTTCGCGGATACGCTCGTTGACGTCCGGCAACAGTCGCTGAGCTGCAGCACTGGCGGTGATTTTGTGCTTCTTCATGGCGCGCAGCAGATCGCCTGGCAGCGTGTCTTCGTCGTCGGCGTCATCGACCATCTCCAGTGCATCGAGCTCGTCGAACATCTCCATCAGTGCTTCAGTCTGCGGCGTGCGCGACTCATATTCACGCGGATGTTCATCTTCCAGGAAGCGCAGCATGGCGCGCATAGGCGTGCCGTCTGGCGTGGACGGCGGCTCGGTGGCGAACCAGCTCAACAGCTGATGCATGGTGACCTGATGGACGCGGAATCCACTGTCGACCAGCTCATCGGCCAGCAGTTCGGCCGTTTCGTTCTCAATCAGGCAGATGTGCGTGCGTTTGGGTTCATACTGCTCCAGCCACTGGTAGATCTCTTCTATCACGCCATCGTCATACTCGAATTTTTTGCTGAGATAGCTGTCATCCTGTTCGTGAACGCAGGCCTGAATCTGATCGGGGTCGAAGTAAAGTGCGATGTTGATGCCTTTCATGCGTGCTGTCCTGTAGAAACCAAAACAACACTATAGCGCTCAACCCCAGGTTATGGGAATGTCAGGCATCACAGCATGGCGGGGTTTAATGCTCCCCTCAGTGCTGCGAGGGGAGAGATGAATAGGGGGATCAGGAGATAAAGTTTTTACCCTGTTTCAGTACCACGTCGCAGGCTTTGGTTTTGAGCTTCTCACCCATGGGTGAGTTGCTCAGGCTTTGCAGATTCAGCTGCTGGCCATTTCCGGTATTCAGCAGGCCTGCCACGCCCTGGGTGTAATCGGTTTTCTGTTCCTGCGCGGTGGTGGTGTTAAGACCGAGCTTGCTCAGCACCTGATCTTTCACCGACTGCACATTGTTTTTCACCACGTTGTGTTCGACGCAATACTGCATCACACCAGCCGCGTTGGTCATGCTGTTGGCGCTGACCGCTTTGTCGCCGCCGCCCAGCATACTGGTAATAGAAGAGAGCGACAGACCGCCATTCTGCTGCGTGGTGCTGGTGGTGCTACCGTTGTTCTGCTGGCTGAGCTGCGACGCTGCACTGCTCAGCTGATCCTGCCAGCTTGCCGCTGATGCACTGCCTGCCACCAGAAGTGCCGCCACGCCCAAAACCCATGCACTGCGTTGTGCCTGCTTCATCTTAACCTCAGTATCTTCTTATTCAGTTTTGCTAAGAGAGGCTGACGAGCAGAAAGTTCCTGAAATTCTGGTTTAAATAGCGCTTTGAGAATGTTCTGTAAATGAGCGGGAGGCATTTGGATGAGTGAGGATAATATTGTTTCGTGATGATTTTTTATTGTTGGGTAATAATCGCGCTTCTGCTGAGAAATTAATTGATATTCTTTTGGAGTTTTTCAGAAGTCGTGTTGGTTGAATGAATTCATCATATCTCTTATTTGAGAGTTCCAATAGTCGATGCTTAAGGTTTGTTAGTATTTATAGGTGAAATTATATTTTTATACCGGGTTGTATTGTGTTTTTATCACGGTGTAAATAACAGGCGTATTAGTGAGCTTAAATTCCGCGAGTAAAATGCGGCTAAGAATTTCTTTATCCTGTCTGACGAACATCACCCTATTCACGTTTTATCGACCCTGTTCCGCAAGAGGCAGGGCAAGGGCCGTAAAGTATCTGGTCTGAACTCACGACGACTTAAGCTGGTTTTCCGGGCACTAAGTCAGTGCAGGTTAATGGCGGTCTGGCTTTTCAGCAATCAGATGAGTCAGGCCATAAACAACCAGTCCCGCGACAAGAACCAGCAGCGGAGCAATGATGCGCATGGCACCTTCGTTCAGCGTGGCTGCCAAAAATATGCCCACGACCATAGCCATTAATACCAGACCGCCAGATAATTCGGCGATGAGCTTACGAAGAAGTCTAATAATTTTCGATAGCATTAATAAATTCTCTGGAGGCCAAGGGGTTTTTACGTAACATTTCACCCATTCTGATGAAGTTCTGCAGGGGTTCTTCAAACATGAAATAGAGCATGTCGTAGTCGTTGACCCGCAGTTTCCGCCACAGTTCAGGGTTTTGCATCTGAAGTCGCCTGGAGGCTTCACAGGCGCGGGAAATGACGCCCTGAGGGTTCGCTCCAGCCCCAGATAAATCCATCGGTACTGAAACCATGCCCGATAAGACTGAGCTGGGGAACATTGTTGCGTCCGTTGCTTTTCCCCGGAAATCGCGTCCATTGATGAATTAACTTTAAAATATTGTAATGGTCATGGCAAATTTTTGGCAGTGCAGGCTGAACTGAAAGGACAGCTGCTAATGATTTTATGTAAAAACTTTCTGTAAAGTTTCTACGGATAACCGTGACCTGTTTTCTTCGATATAGTCACAAAATATCCGTGCTAGCCGGAAAGAAATACAACCCGAGAGAATAAAGTGAACTGTAAACGGGCACCGCTGATACTCGATGCTGAGCATGCAAGATGCAAGAAAGGGCCAACCGCGAGGTTGGCTCTTTTGCGTTTGGGGGCTGGGTGAGTGATTAAGGTTGTAGCAGGAGTCAGGGATTTCCCAGGCCAGCTATCAAATTAAACTTTTCCTGATAATCGCATTCAGCCAGATCTCATTGCTGCGTCCCGCACGTACATCACCGGTCTGCCAGATTTTTGCCGTTTCAAAAGCGAACCTGTTCCCCGTTGCGTCCTTAGATCCAGCCTCTTTTATGATCCCCAGCTTATTTTTAGCCAGGGGGGCCCTGCCGGGAGTATTCATTCCTTCAACCAGTTTCTGAAACCCAGTTACATCCATATCAGTAAATCTGCGCCCGTCCTTTTCCCGTTCGCCGTGACCATGCTTAAAGGAGAGATACCAGACGCCACCAGGCTTTAGCGCTGTGGCCAGCTTTGCCATGACGTCAGGGAGTTCAGTGTGGGAAACATGCAGCACCGATGCGCAGCACCAGATACCGTCATATTTTTCAACCGCATCAACATCCTGAAAGCGCATCTGCGCTACAGGCTTTCCGGACCACTGACGAGCCAGCGCAACCAACTCTGCTGATGCATCGAAGGCTTCGACGTCAAAACCCATTTCACTAAAGGCTTTGACGTCACGACCTGAACCGCAGCCTGCATCAAGAATGCGAGCGCCTGGCGGCAGGTAACCGGTAAATGTCAGGTAAAGCGCAGACATATCCACACTTGCCGTGTCGGTAAAAAACTGTTGAGCGTTCTGACGGTAATAATCTTCGTTGCTCAAAACTGGCTGCCTCCCTGTGCCGCTGGCTGCCACTCGTGGAGCAGGGAAAATTTTGCCGTATCCCAACTGTTTTGCAGGAAGCTGTGCCGTAGTATCGGCGTTGCGCCGGTCTGGCGGAGTAACGTCTCCCGCAATGGCAGATGGCTGTTAATAAAGTATTCGTTTCGATCATGCAGTCGCTGCAGCAGCGCTATTGACGGGATGCGCGCAAACTTACCCTGAGCGCCACGATTACAGGTCTGGCAGGCCAGCACCAGATTCCAGACGCCGTTGAGGTTGCCGATTTGCTCGCTGAGTATCAGCGGCAGAAAGTGATCGACATCCGCCAGGTTCTCTTCGCCGCCCGTCACGCCAATGGCGCGGAAGCAGTAAAAACACAGTCCTTTCTGGTAGCCGTTCAGGCTGCTGCGACAGCTGGTAATATCGACGCGGCGACCACTCTGGCGGCTGAAAAGCATTTTGTCATTATCGTCATAATCAACCGCAATCAGGTTGCGTGAAACATTCATCGCCCAGGCTTCTTCAACCAGCCGCCATCTTGCATCCGTTTCCGCTTCCAGACTGGCGAACTGTTCGTTTTCCGTCAGCTGATAAAAATTATCCGTAAGTCGTATGCCTTTATGACTTCGCCGTTCATCCAGGAAAAAGCGTTTGTCGATCTCGGCATGATTCACATTATGAAAAGCATCGATGACGTTAGCAAAACCGCGCTTAACGGTAATAGCGATTAACTGTTCTTCGTTGATTTCGCCTGCGTTGAATTGCCTGCACGCCTCCAGAAACTCGCTGCTTTTGCTGGTAATCTGCTTTGGCGCATGACGCAGGTGAGCGCACAAATGCCTGACAAAAGGCACGGCCAGCGCTTCCAGCGTAATCAAATCGTTGTCCGGCTGCTTCAGGTCGTATAGCGCATGGGCAAGAGCAAATTTATAGGACGCGACGTTTTTGCCAAAAAGAATAACGCCGCGCCAGTAGTTTTCGAGGCGGGGATCGGCCTGGTAAAAGCGCATGCAGGATCCTGTTTTGCGAGACAGCTCGAGAAATTCATGTAACAGGATCACATAACAAATGCAGGTAAATGTAAACCGTAAAGGTGGGGAGGGATTTGGGAGTTTTTAAAGGCGAGCAGGCGCTGTAAGACAATCAAGACAACATCAGCGTAAGAGATAAGTTGAGGGAGGATGCTCAGGTTAAAACGTTGGGCCATAGCCGGATTTATTCAGGCAACTCAGTTGTGGGGCTGGCGCTCGGCACTGCCTGTCTCTGGCACTCGCCAGACAGATCGTAGTGCACTGAAAGATGAGCTGGCAGGGCAATAAAAACGGATAACGGCGTCATATCTTCTTCGATATAATCAGGAGCTATCCGAACAGATCGGGTCATTTAAATGCATCAGTTTGTTTATTTTATTTTCTCACTGCTGTCGTTAGTTTTCTTCATTTTGCTCATCTGGTATTGCTTCAAGCCTTTGCCCCTCAAAAAAGGGCTCCCTCCTTCTCCAGGCGAGATGAAGAAGATATCGGCTAATACGCCGATATTGAAAAAATTGGGCATGAACACGGAAGATTATTAGTATGACTGCGACTTCCTGTATCAGCAGCGCGAAGGCGAAACGATTTGCAAAGTTCCGCTGAAGAATATTATCAGGATAAAAGTTACCGGAACTGAAGTCAGCAATCGCCGGGTATGGCTTGTTCGTTACGTCACCGGGTCTTATAGCACCGAAAGGGAGTTCAGAGTCCTGAACAACTACACCCTTTTTAATCGGGATTTTGTCGGTTTTCTTGCCGCCGTGAAAGAGGCCAATCCAGCGGCTGAGGTGCAGGAAATGACCTTAGGACGACTGTAAATTGGCAGGATAGCGCGGAGCGCTTTAGCATGAGCAATGATATGGAACCCTCAATGGCGGACGTTATCGCTTTTGTTCGCGAGTTTGCAGGATGTAAACGTGAAACCATCAATGAAAATACCTGGTTGGAAAAGGATCTGGGGATTACCGGCGATGATGGTGTTGAGTTGCTGGAGGAAGCGGAAAAAATTTTCGACGTGAGTTTTTCTACAGAAGAAGAGGATTTCCGTAAGACGTTCTCTCTGAAAGAAAACGAATATCTTTTCCATAGTGAAGGCATCGACTTCTTGGGCATTGTTTATCTTTGCAGACGTCTGCGCGGCATTCCTGCGCCCGTTATCCGCGACCTTTCAGTCGGCCAGTTGCACCGTGTGCTGGTTGAAGCGCGTAACAAAAAAGAGAGAGTTACCCTATAGCTGCATCGCCCAGGAACGTGGCTCAGCCTTTCGTTAAAGCCTGGCGGCAATTAACAATGGCTGTTGGTTTTCTCGCACTCGTGATGTAAGAGTGATACCAGTGCTGATGTCAGAAATAAAACATAAGGAAATAAAGTGAACTGTAAACCGATGCTTTTTGTGCTGGCGATGCTCTCCCTGTCGGCTCAGGCCGCCCAGAGCGGAAAAACGCTTGAGCACAAAGACTGGGAAGTTGTCTGTGATAACACCCTGACCTGCCGCATTGCGGGTTATGGCAAAGAAGAGGATCCCTCCGGCTCCATCCTGCTCACCCGTGCCGCTGGACCTGGAACTGAGACAGTGGGAGAAGTGACGCTGGGCGACACCGAAGATGACAGCGAACCGGCGGAAAAGCTGACGCTCTGGATTAACGGGAAATCAGCAGGTGATCTGGTGGCGGCTGACGACAACTGGCGAATGTCGGCAAGTCAGACCTCAGCGGTCATCAGCGCCGTCAAAGGCAGCGGTAAAGTCGAGTTTAAAGGCGGCACCAAACCATTTCTGCTTTCCGGTGAGGGCGCTTACGCTGTGCTGCTGAAAGCGGACGACGTGCAGGGCCGTATCGGCACGCCAGGTGCGCTTACTAAAAAGGGCAATAAACCGGAAAGCAGCGTGGCTAAGGCTGTGCCTACACCGGTTATTCAGGCGGCTAAAACCCTCGGCGGCGAACCCCGTTTGCTGACCGCTTCGGAAAGCGACGCACTGAAAACCCGGCTGCTTGCAACGGTCAATCACAATGACGATGACACGTGCGACAGCCTCTATTCACCGGCAGAAAACAGCGATCCTGAAACTGACGGACTTACGCTTACGCCACTGGATGATACACATGCTTTGCTTTCATCGCTCTGCTGGCGGGCCGCGTATAACGAAGGCTATGGCTACTGGGTCATTGATAACCAGCTAAAAGGCAAGCCTGAGCTGGTGACCATTTCCGGGTCGGATTACGACAAGGGCGAGATTACCAGCGTGCAGAAAGGCCGTGGCATCGGCGACTGCATGAGCCAGGAAAACTGGGTATGGGATGGCAAGGCTTTCCGCAAAAGTTATGATGGTGGGACCGGCATGTGTCGTTATATCCATGCGGGCGGCACCTGGGATCTGCCGACGCTGGTGACGGATGTGAAGCCTGTTTCGGGTTAAGCCGGTGAACCTGAGATCCAAAAAGACGTTTTTTTCAGCAGTTGCACCTTCGTCTGCGGATAAGGGTTGCGGAAACAGGGGGTAACGGTATAATCCTCAACGTTTTCCGCATACCCTTCAGTGCCGAAGTGGCGAAATCGGTAGACGCAGTTGATTCAAAATCAACCGCCGCGAGGCGTGCCGGTTCGATTCCGGCCTTCGGCACCATTTACACTTTTCTTAGGAAAATCAAGCAGATAGGATGTTTACTCTATCTTTCTTGCTCCTAGAAATTGTCTAAACTCTTTCCCGTATAAAAGCCACTGCGTTTGTTAATGGCTTTGGTATGTTATCACGCTGTGGCAAGTAGTTTCCAGGCTCAACCTTGTACTGCTGTTTCCTTTGAAGCCGGAAGATGTGCCAGCATCTCTAAACCTTATACCAAGACACGATTGATCACACGCATTTAAGCCCGATGTGCGGCCTTATGGCTGCGTAAACAGGTCTATGGTGGTATATGCCCCGGTAGCTACAGATCCGGCTCTGCCAGCGTCTCAGCCACGCTCCTAACGGTACACGGTTATCCTGATAAGGTGTGATCATTCTGGACAATTGATGAAGTCGCTTCGCTCCGCTTGTTGCTATTACCACCAACGGGGCTTTTGTTGTACTATGCCTAAAATTCAATCAATGGATATGTAATTGGTCTCATAATATGGACGAAGTTAAAGTTAAAGCCTTAGAAAACAGTATGATGTGTCTAGCAATATTTTCCCGGTCAATCCACGTCTTTTTTGCCATATATAAACATCTAGATGACTTAGATTCCTACACTGGTGATCTCCATCCGTACAGAACTATCTGTAATGCTTTGCTCGGTGATGCCTGTATAAATTGGTGTAAGGTTTTTGGCTCTGATGCTGAGGGTACTCACTGGAAAAATATTGTTGAGGATCACGCTCATTTGCGGGAAGTATTGTTTTCAGAACTAGGTATTACTGCGAAGGAATTCAATTTATATTGGAAAGAGATGCTTAAATTCAGGAGCAATGTTATTGCTCATTTCAACTCAGAACATTTTGCTAATGGATATACCCCTGAATTTGACACTGCTATTGCATCTGCTTCTATAGCCCATAAATATTTCAGAGAAAGTTTACCTTCATATGTTAACTATGTAGGCCCATCAGACTTGACAAAGTATGGGGCCGATACTGCCAAGGCTGCTATGAGCAGGCTGTTAGTATGATTAGGCGAGTGGATAGCATTAGGGTTTAATGGCTTCCATTGTCTAAAAATAGCTTTTATTTAACTATTCCTTGTTAGCCTTTTTTAAAAGCTTAAGGTGATTGGCGATAGCCTTGGCTATTTCTTCCTTCATCTTTAAGCCCCTAGCGCCACACTCCGCTTTAAACGTCCTGTATAGCTCTAAATCAATCTCAGCGCTGATCTTGAACAGCTTAGCCTTTGCTAATTCGTCTGCCGTGAGCGGGTGATAGTACTCTTTCTTCTGTGTCATTGGCTTACCCTCCAAAGATGTTTAGAGAGAAGGATACAAAAAAGGCCAGCACTATGCCAGCCCTCCAAAATCTATTGAAAACATAGTCTCACAGCTTTCAATAAAAGCATTAATTCATTGAGTGTGGGCTTCTTAAGCTCTTATAAGAACAATAAGCGCGATGAACTGTACCACCAGGAGCACAGCGGTTATCCGCTTAGCCCACATATTCCTAATCAACTGCGACAACCAAGACCGCAGCACACTGTTGCGATAGTTTCTTTTCGACTGTTTCCGAGCGTTGAGCATCTTCATAAAAACATATCCTTTTGTTGTCTGTTTCAAACTCATCTACAAGCTGTAATGTCTTCTGTTGGTAGGCGTTGGCATCGATGGCGAACAGCGCCCCGAGAAGGAACACCAACACCGCACAGCCCGTTACACTCAGCCCCATTAACCCGCCATAAAACGTATGAAGCGCGCAATTCTTCATAACTCAAGCCTCAATAGATCTTAAGATCTTATCTGAAAAGGGAAATCGTAAGATAACCCCGTTCTTGTTACTTGCAGTGGTTCGCGCTGCCCACTGCCGTGCCGCCGTTCTTCAACTTTGAACGGATGTAATAAGCCATTGTGTGATCACCTTTCAGCGGCCCTTTATCCCACACACGGAAGTTACTACCATTAGGCAACTTCACCCACTGATCGCCGTCTGAGAAAGTCACTAGCATTACGGCTGGCAATGTTGAGTATGTATCGCCGTCATACGTAGCCATAAACTTGCACACAGACACGTTAACGATGCTCACTGTAGAAGCTGGAGCTGGAGCCGCCGGAGCCGCTACAGGCGCTGGCACTTGCACATAACGAGTTACACAGCCAGAAAGCAACAGAGAACCAAAAACAGCCAAAGACGCAATAATCTTAACTTTCATCTAATACCCTTTTCATTTCTAAGTTTATAGTTTGGTTTACTTTTACAATCAAAACAACAAGTAATGCAGTTATCATCCTCATTGTTGTTTGGAGGGTATCTCCAGATATTTCTAGCGTTATTGCAACTTCTCTTATGTAAACCCCTTAGATTTCAATGTGTGACACTGCAATGCCTGCACTTTTAGCACTTAGCTTTAGATAAGCTTTGGTACTCTGGAAGTTAGTGTGATTCAGAAGATCGCTAACCTGTGCTAAGTCTCTTGTTTTATCTAGCACCTGTGTAGCGCCATACTTGCGGAAGCTGTGAGCGCTGATTGTTCCTTCAATATCTAACTTTGTTGCCACCTTCTTGATCGACGTTGAGACGTATACGCGGCTTACTGGCGTGTCCTTTTTGCAGCGGTTGCCCTTGCCAGCAAAGATAAACGTGTCTTTGGGGTAGGCCGCACGACGATTAGCCACCATATCCAGGATTGAGGCTGGCAGATTTTCAATCTCCTTTTTCTTCCCTGTCTTCTGCTCTACGATCTTCAACGTACTGCGTTCAAAGTCGCTGTAACGCAGATTGATTGCATCTGACACGCGGAGCAGGCACACAGCCATAACACGACACACATCGGCTACTAAATCGTTTCCTTGCTGCTCCAGTTCTTCAATGATTGCCTTTGTCTCGCTCACTTCTAAAATTGCTGCTGCTTTCATTCTTATTTACTCCTGTGTTGATTTGATAAGTGGGAGGCTACATTGGCCTTAAATAGATGTAAAGATCTTTTTTGGGTATGCGTATAATGACAGCAATGTCGTCTACACTCATTCACCCCCACACCAGGGAGAAGGGAAGATAGCCGCACAAGGATGTGTAATTTATCAAGCGCACTCATTCACTGCTTAGGGGCGAATTTTCCCGCCCCCCTGATCTGACGTTTCAAGCCGATCAAATATCTATCCGAAACTATTTCTTTTGAAATCATTATTGCACAAAAGTGAATAATCAGTGCATAAACGCTGCATAAAGCATCGGTGAGCGCTCCGCTGTTGCACGTAACAAGCGGGAAGCCTTGCTATCACTGGGTTTGTGGTTTCTAGTTTACAGAATCTACATTGTGTTAAGTAGAGAATTGCACCTATCTGGAGGGGGTAGAGTAGTAACGTAAGGTGATTAATGGTGTACTTATGAAACTATAACTATTTAGATACATCTTGCACAGAAAATCAGGTGTTTTTCAGGTAAAAATTAAAACGAGAAAACTCGTTCAGCATAAGTGGGTATTGTGGGGCAAAGTACTTTCATTCTACTTTCACACATTACCCTTAAGCCTTGCTGTGTGCGGCTTTAGCTTGTCATTCCATTTTAACGGGTATTTGTTCGCACAATTTTGTGGTGATAGTGCAGGTGTAGTTATGCCGGACATACCAGATAATAACGGGCTAATATAAGCTTAATTTCAGCTTAATAACAAAGTACCTGTTATGCAGAGCTACCCCTATTACGGGCAATAACCCTATTGCAGACCTCTATTACCCATAATAGCCCTACCTCTATTGCCCGTAACAGACCCACCTCTATTACCGGTGATAGATAATAAGAATAAACATAAGAATAACTATAAGAATAAATCTTTTATTATGATCTTTAGGCGTTACCCGCCAAACAAATCTTTGGCGTAGCCAAATAATCTTACGCTGGCGCGTACCAGGTCAACTAATGGGCCTGCCCTTGTTAGGGTTGGCTGATTGTTCTATCTGTTCAGCTACCCGCTGAAACACTTCCTGATCATCTACTACGTGCAATGCCTACGGCAATAGCGAAGCTATGCACCGTGAGGTAATAACCTGTCACGCTACGCTACCACGTTCAAACCTGCATCTATCCCCATCCAATCAACCAACAAACTAAAGTTTGTCTGTCTCTGTCTGGTGAGTGCAGGCTTTTTACAGGGGAATATGTGCCGCCTGTAAGGTGGAGTACTCCACGGCACAAGATCTTATTGCGTATGCTGCACAGGAAGCGCTGATAGGGTCTTAGAGGTTAATGTGTTCAGGTGATGTGGAAGCGCTTAGGATGCGTTACAGAGCGTTATAGATGAGTGTATAAAGTGCTTGTACTCAGAGGTGGTGTTGTGGTACATTAAACGAGTGAAAAAATATTAAATAAATCAATTGACATTGTAATGATTATGCGTTACAATGAAATTATCAACTAACAAAAGCGCTTTACAATGCACTGTCAGCTAAATAGCTGGACGGTGTTTTTCTATTTCTAAAATAAGGAGCAACCAATGCCAACACGTTTAACTCAAGGCGGGAAGCCTCGTAAATACATCGATTGTAACCACGTATTCATTTTACTAACTAACTCTGTAGACGGCGACAAAGAAGCGTTAAAAGTGATGAATACAGCCAGAGTAGCAGAGCATCGCGGCGATCTAGATTACGGTAAAATGTTACGCCACGGCGTAAACCTTTATCGTGCTAAAAAGCTCGTAGAAGCTAACGAATAATAAGGGAAGGGTAATGTGCAATGAGGAGATTATACAATGCCCACTAACGGAATAAAACACAATGAAACCACACATCCAATTAAGCTACGAGATCTTACTACTGAGCGAGATCGAACATAACGGAAAGTCGCACAGTATCAGCACTAACGCTAAGATAATTTATTCTTACATTGCAGGATTCAGGAACAACAATAGACAGGCTTTTCCTTCTATGGGTGGAATGTCTAAGACGCTCAATCTTGGATCAGAGCAGGTGATCCGCAGGGAAGTTAAGAACCTAGTAGCTATGGGTCTCCTGTCTATTGTAGAGCGCCCTGGTAACAGTCACTTATACGAAGTATTACCGCTACCGTCTGAGAGGCAACAGGAAGCCAAACAAGAGCCTGAACAGGTGCAGGACGTACAAACGCCAGCGCCAGCAGTGGAAGCCGTCACCGAGGCTTATAGCGATGATAATGACATTATCCCCGAACTGATACACGGATACACGCCGCCTGTTAGAGATCTTAAACGTTATAACGTTTTACCTATCCGCACTTCTTCGGATCAGGATGATGCGTTAGAAGAAGCCAAACGCCGCGTAGCAAATAACAAAACACCATTACGCACATACACAAAACAAGAGTGCGAGGAACCATTTTAACTAAAGGAGCAATGACTTGATTTTAAGTAACGAAAGAACAAACCAGAATATTAGCCTATCCCCCCTGCAAGCCCAATTATTCCAGTTTATGCAAGACCAAACCGAACGAGCCAGAAGCCTAGACAACGCTTTAGGTTATTTTGAGTTTACAGTTAAGGCATACCAGGAAAACCACAAAGGCACACAAACTTATCTAAGTACAGCTATTAATAAGCTGATCGATTTTGGTGCTATCCAATACATTCGACGCGGTAACTGTCCGTCTTATGTAAAAGTTAATCAGGGAATAAAGATTGTAGAGGTGGGAAATGTTAACGACTGACAAGAAGTTTTTTATTAAGTATACCGAAGATAAACACGAACAGGATTTTATAGAGTATGCCGAGAAGTTAGGCGAAGACTAAGAACAATGTGAATTATTCTTTGATCATACACCGGACACAGTGCGAACCATTCTGAAAACTCCTAATCACGGAAACTTTCTGATGAAGACGCCGATCCGATGACCTTTAAGGAAATGCGCTGGCGTCACCGAGTTGCATTAACTCAGGACATAGCCAATACAAAATACATTGTCGGGGATTTCGATCCCTACAACTATGCAGAAGACGGGATTTTATACACGTCTTACATTCACAGAAACAAAGAAATAGCTTACTACTACCAAACGAGATACACCGATGACCAATAAAGAACAGCATTACGACTGCTTACTAGCAGCACTGGAAATGAAACGGATTAAGGAATCTGGAAACCTTGGAACATACGAAAGCGCGTTATTCGGATTTGCCCTTAAATACTCCGACTTATTCAAGAACGTTAGCAGCGGTAGCAAGTTTGATTATGATCGCCTTATGCTTCTTAAAGAGCTAAGCAACATTCTACCGGATTACTTTGGAAACCTATTTAACGAAAGCGGAGAGGTGAATACTTATTATGTTAGTTGATACACAGTTACTAGGATTTGTTAGACGCTCAATCTATGCAGATGCCACACAGATTACAGACGAGCAACTATTAGAAATCATCAACCAGTACTTTGAGAGTATCGGGCAACAGAATAACAAACGTTGCCTTATCCTATACAACTCTATTCTATCCGCCCTTCAATACCTGGCAGCACGCTGGAACATCGACATAGCCGCCGCTACAGGTGGCGCTATTGAGCGAACGGAGCGAGTCGGACAGGTAGAAGTAAGCACGAAATTCAACGACAGCGATATTTATGCTGATAACCCCTGGCAGAGATTACACGATGCGTATTTCTACGGACAGATGCAGGTGATTGGCTGTCCTATGCAAGCTAAGGCATCCGATAACGTCCTGATCGGCGGTGTGGATCGCAGTGAAATTCACCGAGTGAAAGATAACTGTAATAGCGTTGATGGATTGCAGGGACTTTATAATAAAAATAGACATTGGGATTTAAGACGTGGCTAAACCCTATAACAATAATCAATTACCAACTAAGGACGAAACTAGATTAGATCTTTCTGTTATGAAATATAAGCAGAAAAGAAGACTAGCAAAGGAAATTAGAAGTTTACCATCTGGTTATGCGATGGTAGTAATAGAAGAAGATAGCAAGCCTCTTTCACAGGAAGAATATAAAGCTGTTTCAGATATCACCTCTGTGAAAGGGGTTTACTACAAACCCCGCAAGACCAAGACAACTAAACCTAACGGAATTGAGCCGCATAAATGGGAAGCTTTAGGCTTCCTATCGGCTGATGATTACGAAGAATGGAATTATTTTAACTACAGACAAGTAACAGACGAGGAAATGTTAGATGACAAAATCCACTAATAACGAACGTATCGATCCAACTACAGAGCATTCAGGCGCTTTCACTTACTTCCGTTCCCTTGTGTGGGAATTTGAAGACGCCCACTATATGCCAATCATTGAAGCGTCTCTACGCTTCTCTGACACGCTTTCACAGAAAAGCCTAGCAGAAGTGGCAGCACTGCTAAAAACCGCCTCAGACAAGCTTACAGCGATTGTGCGGTTTATCGCGGCCACCGCAGACAGCAAAGACTTTGCATTGCGTGACGGTGAAGCGGAAACGCTTAAAGCCTTGCTAAATGACCAGCTCGAATGGCTCAACTCAGAAGCCAGCATTATTGATGATCAGGTGTACCACCAGTTTGATTTAGCCCGTCTGGTAGCAGAGGAAGAAGGGATCAAAGAAGTTGATGAATTTGCGTAAAATAATACGCAAAAACTATTGACAAAGATCTAAAGATGTTGTATTATAAAGGTATGGGGGGAGATTAGTGTTCTTTCCTCTACTTCAAGCACTTACGGCTACGAAGTTAGATAGACCACGGTTCACCGATCCTGCCCTGTGGTTTGTCTTTTCCTTATTGGACAGTGGTTAGAAATTGTGGGGGCGTGGTTCTCCCCCCTTTTTCTTTTCTAGTCTTAGTATTCTTTCAAAAATCTATCATTGGGTTTTGTCCTGACATATCTACGTTTCTCCTTAAACGTTTATCTACTCTTCCTAGAGAGTAGATTTTTTAAAGAATATTACATTCTAAAAGCATTAGCTGATTAGCGTCCGTTAATAGTGCTGAGAAGCACTTAAAATTAAGACACGTTAGAACGTGAGAAACTCTAAATGTAGCTTATTAGATATCCTTTTAAATTATATACAAAAGTATCCCTGTTGACGGTCTGATTAACCCGAGGGGACTTTTTTTATATCTATCTGCGTAAAATAATACGCATCCCACAAGGTATAAAATCAAATGGTATTACTCAACGCGCCAGACGCGAAACAACGTATATTAAAATCTTGTAACGTCACAGGATTTAATAAGTGTGACTTAGAGTTTATTGCTAAACACTCAAACTCTACTGCACTGGAAGTTAAAAAAGCTTCCGAGTTTCTTACAGGTGAAAAAGTTCCAGTAACTTTGTTTGTGGATGACCTGGAAGAAGCAAACAATATTGTTATTCAGGCACGAAAATCTAAGCTCGAAGCAACAATCACTAAATCAGATACAGCAACACCTAAACCAACATTACAAGATTTGGTGAATGGTATTAAATATCGTGTCTGAACTATTTAAACTTAAGGAAAAATAATTATGGCTCGTTTTGGTCGTATTTTTAAAAGCGTAGACTTTCGTCACGCAGTCGTGGCCTATTCAGGTGACGGCGTACTACAGGATCGCAAGCTGGAACTACCGGAAGCGCTTAGCGCTGATCTGGTTGTTGGTAGTGTTATCGCCGCTAATGGCTCACTGATTGCAGATGCAGAAACATCTATTGCTGGCGTTATTGTTGAACCTGCTTTCGCTGGTGATCGATTTGTCGTTATTGCAGCTAAAGAGCATACCATTCTTAAAGACCAGGCTCTGGTATTTGGTGAAGGTGCTGATCGTAGTGTAATTATCGCAGCTATGGCCGCTGATAAATACCGTTTCGCATCGTGGGCTGAATTTGCTCTACCTACTACCTAATCAATAAGGAATATAATAATGGATCTACGTGAAATTTTCGGTAGTAATGTTTCTATCGCTAACACCTTTGAAGTGCCAAACGTACAGAATAAGATTCTGCTAGACAGCAATCTATTCCAAACTCAGCGCCACGCAAGCAACGAAATTCTGATCGAGCGTCAGGAAGCAGACGGCGTAAACTTTATTAGTACTGAGACAATGCCATACGCCCAAAGCGATTGGAACTCAGCCCCGTCTAAAAAATGGCAGGCGTACAACTATCAACTGATTCACTCAGCAATCACCAATGACGTGAGCAGCAAAGACCTGGAGACACAACTCCGTTTCGGTATCTTTGACCGCACTGATCAGGCCGTGGCTCAGCTACAGGCATATTCTGATCGCCAGCTTGTAATGGCAACCAACTTTGTTGAAGATCGTTTAGCACAGGCTGTAATGACTGGTGTAGCCCGTTCTACATATGCGGGACAGAAGGATCTAGACTTCTTCGCAGAGTTCGAGCAAGAGCGCACGCGCTTCACTCTGAATGTTGATAATACTTCCGGTGTTGATATCTTCGAACAACTGGACGACATTAGCCGCATTATGGGTACTAAGCTGTTAGGTCTGGAAAGCTACCGCGAATCTATGATCGTGCTGTGTGCTGGTAAGTCTGCTAAAGCCTTCAAGCGTCACAAGTCTATTAAAGACTTCGTACAGTTTACTATGGCGTTTAACAACGATGCCAACCCACTGACACAGATCGCACCTAACCTGAATAAGGCCCGTAAATGGGAATTGAATGGTGTTGTGTTCTTGGATATCGGCGGCTTGCCTCAGTATGAAAAATACCTGGCAGACAAAGACGGCTTTGTTGCTGTTCCTCGCCTGATTGGTGCATCGCTGTTTGATCTGCACGTAGGGAAGGCTGTACGCCATATGGAAAGCCACGTATTAGATGATAACGGAATCGGTAGCTATCTCACCTATGATCAGCGCTGGGGCTTCCCTGGTGTACATACAGAGGTTAGCATCCTGCCTGTTGTCCAGCAGCCGCAAGCAATCATCTATGGTGGCGTTACAGGCAATATCTAACATCTTTAGATCTTAGGGTCTAAGCCATAAGGGGCGGGGCTTAAAGGCTTCGTCCCTTTTTTTATTTATAAAGAGAGAGTGAATTAATAATGCAAATGATCCTAAAGAGTGCCGGAACACATATTGAAGTTGATTTAAACAAACACGAAAGCGCTATTAATGTTAGCTGGATGTGTAAGCTACTTGATGTGAAATACAGCACAGTTAAATCTTACATTCACAGAGACGGATTATCACTGGATGCAGCGCTAAAGAAAGCTGTAGACAACCAAAGCAAATAATCAAAGCGATTATGTAAACTACATTTAAATATTAAAGGGGAATCGTTAGGATGAATGTTCAGAAGCTAACGAACGTTGTAGATTTTAAAGTTGATAGAAAATCTTTCAATGATGCAAAGAAATCTATTGAGCAACTAAAGAAATATTCTGAATCTGTCAAAGTGCGCCAGGCACCTGCTAAAAAGTTTAATGACAGTCAGAAAAAGGCAGAGCGTGAACTTGCCCGAGTGAAGGCACAGAATGCACGTAAGCAACTCACTGACCAGAAAGCCGTAGAACGCGCACAGAAGGCCGCAGACAGGGAAGCCCTTGCAGGGGCAAGACGTACAGAGCAAGCCGACTTAAAACGCCGCTCAGCGCTTCTACAGCTTAACGGCATTGTAGGACGCACAGCAGACGAAGAGAACAAAGTGAGTCGTGAGATTCACCGACAGGCGCGGGAACTGGAACACGGACGCCAGAGCGTTGCACGTACCAACTTAGAGATCAGGGAACAGATCACACTGTTGCGCCGTGCTGCTGCACAGAGACGTAAAGCGGAAGGCGGCGGCGCTGGTGCTGGCGGTGCTGGAGGCGGTCACGGATTTGCCGGAGGTGTCGCAGGTGGAGCCGCTAGGGACTTTGTGAAGAAAGGAAGCCTTTCAGAGGGCTTGTTAGGCGGTTTGGGCGCTGCTGGCGTAGGTGCTTTGGGTGTGGGTGCTGTGGGGCTGGGCTTAAGCAAAGCAATCGATACAGTGCGCGACACGACAGAAGCAAACCGTGAAGTAATTAACACTGCTAAATCTCTTGGGATCAATGCCAACAGTCTGCTAGCTCTCACTCAGGCACAGAAAGCCGCTGGCTTCATTGATGCGAACAATGAGAAATCAGGTGATCAGATTAAAGATACCAGGGAAAAGATCGGTGACTTCGTAAACAATGCCACACTGAATAAACAAGGGGAATGGAGCGGCGGCGGGGCCGTGGGCGATATTGCCAACCAATTCGGCTGGGATAAAGATACAATCGCCAGCTTTAGCAAGAATCCTTTAGATTTCATTCAGGCTACAGTGAATGCAGGACAGCAGAAAGGGCTATCAGATGCACAGACTGCAAACCTGATTGAATCGTTAGGTGATCAGCTTACATACCTGTTGCCAGCGCTTAAGAATAACGGTCAGGGGCTTGTAGACGTTATTAAACAGATGACGTATGCAGGGGCCAACCTCACTGATGAAACTGCTAACAATACGGCTAAGGCTACACAGTTTAGCGCTGTACTCGATCAGGCTTCACAAGGGCTTAGCAACGAGTTTAGCAACGGTGTATTAGACGCTGTAGGCAGTAGTGACCAGTTGAAAGAAGCTTTGCACGATTTGCTTCCCGCTGCAAAATGGATGGGGCAACAAGTGGGTGATTTCATCACTCAATTGGGAAGCCTGGTTAAGAGTATTCGGGAGACAAAAGAAAGCCTGTCTAATCTCTTCCATCGCAACGAAGTGACGCCAGAACAGCGCAAGGATGTGTCTAACGCTCTTAGCTTCAAGCCTGCACCTGTCAACCCTAACACGGGTATAGCTGGCGCTGATCCTGCTGCTGTAGCGAATGCTAGCGCGTCTGGGGATGCACTCTGGAACTGGATCAAAGGGTTTAGTAGCAGGTCTCAGGAAGCAGCACAGAACACTTCCAATATGTTCGCCCCTATCCTGGGTGAAAAGCCTAACCAGCTTGATAGCAGCGCTCAACAGATGATCAATGCTTTCAGTCCTAAAGGGGCTATGTCTCAGCCTGTAGGCTATCAGAAGCCGCAACCTGTTATCGTTAACATTCCTGACATTATCGTGAATGCTAATACAGGCGTTAATGATAGTGAGTTTAGCAGGGCAATTAACACTAACGTTACTGCAATCTTTGATCAGGGAATGAAACGCACTACCCAGGCGCTACAATCCTCAGTCTCTGGATGGTGATCGATGTTTCAACGTAACAAGAAAGAAGAAGAGCCAGAGAGTAAGCTGGCTTTTGCTTGGTGCATCATCGCTGTGCTGTTTGTCTGGTATGAATCAACATTGCCAGTGAGCCAACAGCTTTCAATCGGGGATATCTTCAAGGTGTTAGCAGCATTATTTCTATGAATAAGGCTAAGGCGCAGAACGTTCTTCTTATGCTCTCGCGCCGATAAATCTATCAGTTATCGCCTGATTTTATTTCGAAAGCGACTTTCTCAATATATTCTGATAACTCAGCAGGCGAAGCGGAGTTTTTCGAATATGTTTTAAAACTTTCCGTATTGCCGCGCTCGTGTCCTGCAAGCAAAGCGATACGGTCTTCAGGTATTTTTTCTCTATCCAACTGGCTTATAAACATTCCCCTTAACGAATGGAAAACTTTATATTCATTTCCATTTTCTCCCAAAGCCTTACGCTTAGCCCTAGTAAATCGTTGTGTGTGCCACGTAGAGCGCTTGCCGTCTGCACGGTCTGTGATTGATGCACGGTAGAAAAGGAAGCCGTCATAAGGCTTTTGTTGCAGCCTAATAACCAACCCCTTTAATTGACTATGCACAGGGACAATTCTTGCTGCTGATTTCGTTTTCCCCTCCTTGATTTCAAAACACAATACACCCTCGATTGTCTTGATACTTTCTGATTTCAGTGAACAGATCTCATTGAGTCGCATCCCGCTATACATCCCAATTAATGTAACTGCTTGCATCTCTTCGTCACCGTTTAATGCAGCAAATACTTTTGCTAACTCTGACACTGTGAACGGTTGGTAACTCACCTTACTGCTTTTTGCTTCCAAAGCGTGACCACGCCAAGGGTTATCCTGTGGTGCATCGTGATACCGGTTCCTAGCCAGATCCCAAATCTGAGCAAGGGAGCTAATGTAGTTTTGTATTGTCTGTGCGGCCTTATCTTCCTTAAGGCTATCTATCCAGGCTGTTACTGTTGTTCTGTTCACATCCTTCAACTTCACATCACGTTTTTTGAGGTGTAATAACAGTACTTCAACCGCTTTATTGGTTTTGGATAGGGTAGTGAGCTTTCTCTTCTCACTGAATTTCAAAATGTAGATGTCACGCATCATAAGTAGGGTAGGGACACCGCCAGATTGCACACTACTGAATTGCTGCATCGGCATTTCAAATGCACTTGTACTGGCTGATTTTAGCTCTTCAATAGCCTTTTCAATCTTGCTGGCTTCTTTAGGTTTAACCTGTTCCCGTAAACGTGCCCATTCAACGGCTATAGCGTCTCTGAATAGCCTTGCTTGCCTTATGTCACTTGTTCCTGTGCTCTTTACGAAATAGCGCTTCTGTTCAAACAGATGACGCATATATGCAGGGATGGTGATCCTTACATAGTAGTTTCCGCATAAATCTAAGACGAGATAACGATCTTTCTTGACCTGCATATAAACCCCAGTTATTTTGCAGGTGCTTTTACACGGTAGAATTGCTTGTGTAGATTGTCGAAGTGGCGAAATTGTAGCTGTTGATTCAATAGCTTAGATCAGCTTGCTGGATAAGCGACCACCGCCGCGAGGCGTGCCGGTTCGATTCCGGCCTTCGGCACCAGTATCCTGTCCATCCCCGTCCGGGGAAGTCCAAAAAAACCTTTAAAATCAACATTCATTCTGATTTTATCATCCTGTATAGTCCGGGCACATCCGTTGCAATCCAGACCATGCTGGGGGCATAATTGGGGGCATTCCCACTTCGATAAGAAATGTGCCCCCAAAATGAAACTGAATGCCCGCCAGGTCGACACTGCAAAGCCTAAAGAAAAAACCTACAAAATTGCTGATGGTGGTGGTTTGTATCTTGAGGTCACGACCAAAGGATCAAAGTACTGGCGTATGAAGTACAGGCGGCCAGCCGACAGAAAAGAAGACCGGCTTGCATTTGGCGTCTGGCCGACAGTAACGCTTGCTGAGGCACGTGCTAAGCGGGATGAAGCCAAAAGGATGTTAGGGCAGGGGATTGACCCCAAAGCAGAACACAAAGAAGCCCAAGCTGAAAATGCGGGGGCCTACACTTTTGAAAAGATCGCCCGCGAATGGCATGCCAATAACAAGCGATGGAGTGATGATCATCGCTCACGGATCCTGCGCTACCTTGAGCTGTATATCTTTCCTCATATTGGATTGGCAGATATTCGTAAGCTGAAAACCAGCCAGCTGTTATCCCCCATTAAGGCCGTTGATGCCAGTGGCAGGCATGACGTCGCTCAGCGACTTCAGCAGCGCGTTATGGCAATAATGCGCTATGCCGTGCAGAACGATTACATTGAATCTAATCCCGCTGTTGATATGGCCGGGGCACTTTCAACAGTAAAGGCTCGACACTACCCGGCATTACCGTTTAGCCGTTTTCCGGAGTTTCTTACGCGCCTTGCCGCATATCGTGGACGAATTATGACGCGTATTGCCGTAGAGCTTTCATTAATGACGTTTGTCCGTTCCAGTGAGATGCGCTTTGCCCGGTGGGATGAATTTGAGTTTGACAGAGCCTGCTGGCGCATTCCGGCGAAGCGTGAAGAAATTGAAGGTGTACGTTACTCACATCGAGGGATGAAGATGAAACAGGAACACATTGTTCCACTGAGTCGGCAGGCGCTGGCTTTACTTGACGAGCTAAAGAAACTTAGCGGTGATAACCCACGTTTGTTTCCCGGTGACCACGATCCTAAAAAAGTGATGAGTGAAAACACGATCAATAACGCGTTGCGTGCTATGGGTTACGACACTAAAACCGAGGTGTGCGGTCATGGTTTCAGAACGATGGCTCGTGGTGCGTTGGGTGAATCAGGGTTGTGGAGCGATGATGCTATTGAGCGGCAGTTGAGTCACTCAGAACGTAATAGTGTCCGCGCGGCGTACATTCACACCTCTGAATATCTTGATGAAAGAAGATTAATGGTGCAGTGGTGGGCTGATTACTTAGATGTCAATAAAGTAAAATCTATAACCCCTTACGACTTTGCTAAGCAAAAAGATTAAAATATGAGAGGTAAAACCTCTCATATTATTATTTTTCTTGATATTGACGGCCTAAAAATCTATTTGATTTAGTAAGCGTTACTCTTTTATATTCATGTATATCTAGTTTTAATTCATCTTTTTTAATTTCTTCAAGTTTATCTATGTTTAGCGTAAGTATGTATTGTGAATCTTTAAGACAACTTGACTTGGTTGATAAATAATTCAAACTTTTGATTAAGGTATCTCTATCTACGTCAAAAATATTGTCATGAATCAGTAGCTTAGGGTGGTTTGTGAATGTTTCATCAGTTAGTAATAGAGACATATCATAGATAAATACCTTTTCTCGCTCATTACTATGGCTACCATCATCAAAAATACGCAAATCAAAATTAATTATTTCGGACTTGTCGTTTGCTGAAATGTCGAAAGAACATTTCCTGTTTTCCATAACATATTCATGAATAGAGAAAATAGTTTCTCTAAATTCCGATATCGTTTTTTCTTGATTAAGTATATCGATGTCTAATTCCAGTAATTTGATGGCCTTTTGAGCTTTTTGTGATTTGGTTTCAGACTCATAATCGTCATATTTCTTTATAAAAATTGAAAGTTGAGATAGTTCCTCAAGTTTTTTTTCGTATGCAATAAATAACGTTTTAATATTACGCAGATGACCATTTTGCTTTAATATTGATGTCTTGGAATGTAACTGTGTAGAGAACTTATTTATTGAAAACTCAATATTATGAAGGTCTTTAAGTATGGTTTCTTTTCGTGACTCAATCAATACTCTCTGAAAATCATCTATTTTCTTTTTAAATCCCAAAACATCGGCCAGTTCTTTTCCAATGCTATCACCTAAACCAGATTTAAGTTTGTTATATAATTCTACTACTTCGTCTTCATCAATATAATTATCACCAACCAAAAGTTGTATCTTATTTAATTCTGACTTTAATATTGCTTTTTTATTACGTAAGTTATCCAGACTGTCTTCATAGCTAGCTATTTCGTCTCTAACCATGTCGAAGGTCTTATCACCTTCGAGTAAATCCATTTCTTGCTTGATGATTTTTATTTGAAAGTTTAAATCATTTACTTCTGATCTAGCGCTAGATAGTTTTTTTCCAGTGATAGATTCGATATCACTTTTTATTTTATTTTTAGCTGTACTTAGGGTTGAAATATTTTTATTTATTTCTTTTATTTTTTTATATAACTCAATGCTGATGCCAAAAAAGTAAAGGTGGGATGTGTAATCTGGAGGAATACGTGCTTTAGTATCATGACAGTCTATAATAGATTTGAATTCTGACCGTTCATCCCTTATTAAGGGGCCAAGCATATTTCTAAAACTAGGATGCACTTTGCTTTTGGTATTTTTAAACATCAAGACAGTGAGAAACTTATTTACATCTTCAAGAGAAGTAAAATCCTTCCGAATTCCATTAATGTATAATGTTGGTGTGCTTTCCGAAGAGATTCTTCTTTTGGATAAAATGTGATTTTTATCGATAGAAAAATCCAAACATACATATGTGTTCTCTGAGAAATCATCCTTTGGTATTTTAGATAATCTACTTCTCTTATATTCTTTCATCAATCCAAAGTTTATAAATTCAATAAGAAGTGACTTGCCAACGCCATTGGTTTTATTTGAAGAGTTATCCTTTTCACCTAAAATAAGGTTAATGCCACTTTTAAACTCTACTGGCTCAAAAGTGTAAGGCTCGCTGTAAATTTTGTTTATCTTAATCATTTTTCAAAACCACATACGGTTCATTAAATTCAATTAAATCAAGGGCATACAAAAATATCATGCCGTAGTATATAGATCTAACTCCGATTAGTCTATTCTTGCGTAAAGACTTAGCCAACTCAAAAATACTGATGCTATTTTTATTTTCTAGGGCCTTTAGTATATATGATCCAACCAACGGAGCGGATTTCTCAATTGGCTCATCTTTGGAAAATAGCTTTAACATGATACTGCAACCTTGTTTGGGAACACATTGCATCGAATCATATTTTCGATAAGATAATATTGTATTGCTGCATCATCGTATTCAATTCCTTCTGCTAACAACCTAGATGAATAATATTCGGTCATTTTATTTAAGGCGCTAACAGGATCACCATTAGATTCGTCTAATACAGCATTACTATAGCGCTTAAGATAGGCGGAAAGTTTATTTATATTTAATGTCCCTGCATCATTTGAATTACTGATTTCTGTTAATATCCCTGCATATATACTCATCAGTGAAACATAAATTTCCATCAGGTAATCTCTATATGCTGAGAATCTCATGTTTATTTTTCCATTAGGATCCGGCTCTTCTAAAAAACCATTGCCACACATAGGATGATCTTCAGAGCTAAGTATTTTAATCATTCCTAAAAGCGTATTGACTTCCTTAGGTACTCGCTGAGATTTTTCTCCTTGCATCTCAGATGATAGATATCCATGAACTTCTTGTAATTTTGCCGGAGGTAAGGCTGCGATTTTTTTTACTAAATCTGTATGGTCTATAACATCATCCTTCAAAGAAATTATAAATTCCTTACCATAACTCTCAGATTTATACTTTTTCTTTTTTGTAAGTATTAAAACGATTAGCCTATTAATCTTTTTAACGTTATCGGTTTCTATGAATCCATCAATGGTTTTTTTTATTTTTAACAGTTCGGATGTTGATGTGACTTGAATTGCTATTTTGTTTTCAAAATCGATTAGATCTATTGATTTGGCATTAATTTTCAAACTATTTAAATTCGTCAACGATAAGTCGTATATAATATTCAGGAGGCCACAAAAGAAGTATTCAGCATGAATATTGATATCTGTCAGATTTAAAGACGAATTCAACTCAACTTTATGAGCCAGAGTCGCAAGCTTGGTAGTTATATCTTGAATGTACTCTTGCCGCTTCAGCATGATCCATACTCCCCTTTGACCTGCTTTTTCAGGCGAAATGTTAAGAATCTATAATAATTAGAAGACTTATAGCATGCCAGAATAATCTCACTAAAAAATCAATACTGCACCACCCAGCATTTGGTCCGCATACGGTTTTTGTTTTGAGCCTAAGAGCTCAAGTTTTTAAGAGGAGGGCATGAACATGACACAGGCCATGCATTTATGAAACTTGATTTCCGATTATGTTGCCAACTTAGAAAAATACTATCTTTTGATTGGCGAGACTTAGTTAGCATCTCAATATTAACCAAATTATTTGTAATTAAATGGCCAGAACCATGCAATACGCGCTTATCGAAGAGAGGCTGCTTTTGGCAAGAACTAAGCATGGTTACCCCAATGCGCGCACTCGTAGCCCCGCCACGCCTGCCCGCTTTATGCAGCAGTTTTCATGCACCTGCATGATTAGCTTTGCGCCGCGCCGCTGCTGGCCTTTCCCACCGTTCCGGGGTGCCGGAGACTCATGCGTTTTCATGCAGCATAGACATGCACTCACGCAGCGGACGTAAAAAAGCCCGGCACGGGCCGGGCTTCGGTGAGTTCCTGAGTCTGCGACTCAGAAAAGTTTACGCTTGCTGCGATCGGTTCTGGCTCCCCGGAAAGGATGCGCACCGCTTACGCTCAGCACGTCATCCCGGAACATCAGCGGCTGGTTTACCCCCGTCCACTGCTTGATAAGGCTCATAACATACCTGCGGTACAGCGTGTCGGCATCATTCGCGCCTTCGATGACTCCCGGTGCATGCGTTGAGCCATTCCGTTCAAACTGGCTGTACTTCATCCTGAGCAGGCTGCTCAGCTCTGCGCCGTGAATGATAAAGAAGTCATCAATCAGCATATCAATACGCTCATCCGTGATGCCCTCATGACAGAACACGTAAGCGTTGGCCTTGCGCCCGGTTACGTCTGCCAGCACCGGCAGCTGATTTTCCTTTTCGGCAATCAGCCCGGCAAGGTCTGATGCCGTTTCCTGCTGCTCCAGATACTCCGCCCGCAGTGCCTTCATCTCCGGCGTAACGTTGCCGCCATTCTGCCCCAGCAGCTCCCGGAAGCGTGCCCGGTTGTCCCGGCTTGCCTGCTCCATTTCAGCCTTACGCTGGCGCAGCTCGCTAAGATTTTCACTGGCGGCGTTTTCGGTCTTTCTTGCTTCCAGCCAGGCCAGCATCTTTGTATTGAGGTCTTCGATACGCAGCCGCCATTCAGAGGACAGCCCTTTCACCAGCTCGGTGGTGTGACTGATAACGTCGGCCTCAGGTAACCGCAGGAGCCAACCTGCTTCCTTAAGTGGCCGCTGTGCTCTGGCCTTCGCCGTACCGATACGGTTACCGGCGGCCTGAATCTGTTCGTCGGTCATTTGCTGCTGTGTCATGCTGTTTTTCCTCTCTGTCAGGGCTGTGCGTGGCGGTCTTTGCGGGCGCTGGCTGAACCATAACGGCCCAGCGTCTGCGGCTGGCGAACCGGCGCGTCATCCTGCGGTTCCGGCTCTGTCGCTGCGTGCTTCTGCGGCTTCATGATGATTTTCTCGACGCTCTCCAGCGCGGTGAACGTGCAGGAGCAGTCGAGGTTCTGGCACTGGTACCAGGTACGCTTTACGGAGGGCGCTTCATAAGCACTGGTGCGGGTGTGGGCTACCTGACCACATTCGGGACATTTCAGGGCCATCTCGTTTCCTGTCGGCTGGTTTCAGTAAGTCAATTGTGCCGGGTCTGGCACAGTGGCTTCTACCGCAGGGCGTTGTATGACGAACCAGACAAAAGCTTTACTTCTGGCGAGCCAGGAAAAGGTCTCACTGAAGCCTGTTATCAGCTTTCAGTTTTATAACAATCCTTCACTATTCTTCACCAGAGAGAAAAAAATAGTAAATACAGTAAATTAGATGGTGAACAGTTGAAAAAAAACCCTTCACCCTCTGTTCACCATTGTTCATCAGCAGGATTTTGGCCTTATTAATTCTTTAGAACGATTGGTTTTAAAGGCTTCCTTATAGTGGACCTAAAATTATTGGATAAAACCTTATCATTACTTTTTGGTGCAGTCTGGTACTATTCACGTACACGCGTTTTTTGTGTGGTTTTTATGTGGCCGGTCAGACAGATTTCTATTGTTGTCACCGGCAAAAATATTCGCAAAATAAAGAGCTACCCGATGCCGTACACACCTGTGCGGCGCTTAACGGACATAAAAAGAGGTAGCTCATGCACACAACTTCAAACGCTCATTCATCTGCCCCGGCGGCCCCTGCCATGCCTGTATCATTCCCGGTTCAGGAACGCTTTATGCGCCTGCCGGAGGTGATTCATGTCTGCGGCCTGTCCCGCTCAACCATTTACGACCTAATCAGCCGCAGCGCTTTTCCGGCGCAGGTATCGCTTGGCGGCAAGAACGTCGCGTGGCTAGCCAGCGAAGTCAGCGCCTGGATGAATGCACGTATCGCCGCACGCGGTCAGGAACGTGCAGCATGATCTTCACCAACTCTTGAGATTTTCCGCCATGCTGCATTTTCCTTTGTTCCCCGGCTTGCACGCTGGGGCCATTCCCTGGTACAGTCTTTCTGCTGTCGCAAAATCGGCAGCCGGGATTGGCGTCCTGAATATCTCAATGGCGACACCAGACGCCCAATGCGTCTTTTTTTGTGTCCATGCCTTAGTGCAACCATTTTTCGGACTGCGGCGTTATTGCCGTAGTGCCGTCTGCGTAATGGTGGCCCGGGCGGGGGCTTCTCACGAAGCGCCGGTATCCATTGAGGCCGGTTACGCCAACCCCGTCCGGGCTACCACCAGTGAAATTGGCGTTTCCGGTGGTGGCGATAACCGCTACTCAATGGAGACTGCCATCATGGCTACAGTCCTTAATTCCCCATACCCTCAGTTTGTTTTCGTCTTTGCCGCCGTGCGCCGTACCGAGCGCCAGCAGCGTATTCACATGCTCCGCACCGTTGCCGCAGACGAACGCGCCGCCCGCCTGACGCTGGCCCGCCATTACGTACTGTCCCTTGCTGCCCGCCTGCCGGTCCGGGAGGTGCGCGCATGACTCACGCCACTATTTCCCACGCCGACCTGTTACGCCTTGAGCACCTGCGTAACGCCGGGCGCTTTATCAGCGACATGACCCTGCTTCAGGAGTGCCACGAACAGCCACCGGCCATACAGCAGGCGCAGCTGAATTCGCTGATTTTCCTCATCACCGAGCAGCTGGACGGAGTGGTAAACCGCTGTCAGGACGGCTGGATGAACGGGGAGGTTGAGCCATGAGTACACGTACCCTTTCCCCCGAACTGCACTCCGCGCTTTCACGCCGCGCGGTGGCCTGCGCCTGGCTGACCGTCTGCCGCGAACAGAAGCGCTATCCCGGCCTGACGCTGGCGCGCCTTGAACACGCCATTGAAACCGAGCTGGAAGGCTTCTATCTGCGCCAGCACGGATGCCAGCGCGGTCAGGAAATTGCCTGCGCGCTGCTCGACGACCTGCTGGCCGCCGGGCCGCTGAAGTCGGTTCCGTGCCTGAGCTTTCTGGGACAGGTGGTGATGGATGAACTATGCGGGCGCCTCAAAGACGCGCCGGTGCTGCACTGAGGGAGAAAAGAATAATGAAAATGACCGTATCAGACGCGGCAAAAGCCGCGCGGGGCCAGTGGCCCCGCATCCTGCCCGCGCTGGGCGTGAAGGTGGTAAAAAACCGCCATACCTCCTGCCCGGTGTGCGGCGGAACCGACCGCTTCCGCTTTGACGACCAGGAGGGACGCGGCACGTGGATTTGTAATCAGTGCGGTGCCGGTGACGGCATGGACCTGGTGAAAAAGGCCTTCTCACTGAGCCTGACCGAAGCTGCTGCGCGGGTAAACGGGCTGACCGGCTGCCTGCCAGCGGTGGACAACTCGCCTGCTGCCAGCGCGGGCGAAGATAACGAATCTGCCCGTGCCGCCGCCGTGAAGCAGGCCCGGCAGCTGGTCGGCACCGCGCCGCAGGCAACCGGCAATGCCTACCTGTCCCGCAAAGGCTGGCCGGAGCAGTCCTGCCTGACGCTGGCGAAGCCGCAGAAAGTCGCACTCACGGCCTATCGTGCCGGTGATTTGCTCATTCCCCTGCACGATACGGGCGGCCAGCTGGTGAACGTGCAGCTGATTAACGCCGCGGGTGAAAAGCGCACGCTGAAGGGCGGACAGGTAAAAGGCGCATGCCACATTCTCAGCACCGGCAAACCGGCAGCGCGCATCTGGCTGACGGAGGGCTACGCCACCGGCCTGACGGTGCACAACCTGACCGGGGATGAGGTGTGGATTGCCCTGTCGTCCGTCAATCTCCTTTCTCTGGCTGGCCTTGCCCGTGAAAAGCACGCCGCGCTGCCGCTACTGATTGCTGCCGACCGTGACCTTAACGGCGATGGCCAGGCTAAAGCAAAGCAGGCAGCCGAAGCCAGCCGCGCAGCCGTGGCCCTGCCGCCGGTGTTTGGTGACTGGAATGACGCCTTTATGCAGCACGGTGAGGAGAATACCCGGCGGGCGCTGGCCGAAGCCGCCACGCCGCCCGCCGCCAGTCCGTTCGACGTGATGAGCGAGGCGGAGTTTTCGGCCATGAGCGCCAGTGAAAAGGCGGAGCGAATTGCGGAGCACTACCGCAGCGCGCTGGCCGTGGACGCCAGCGGGGAAATTCTGTCCCGCTACCGTTCCGGCGCGTGGAAGGTGATTTCCGGGAAGCAGTTTGAGCGCGACGTGGCAAAGCTGTTTCAGCGCCTGCGCGCGCCGTTTTCGGCGGGCAAGATTTCGGGCGTGGTGGACACGCTGAAGCTGATGCTGCCGCAGCAGGCCGACCCGGCGCGACGCCTGATTGGATTCCGTAATGGCGTGCTGGACACCCGCACCGGCGGCTTCAGCCCGCACAGTAAAGACTTCTGGCTGCGCACGGTCAGCGAGGTGGACTACACAAAGCCCGTTCAGGGTGAAACGCTGGCAGACCATGCGCCGCACTTCTGGCAGTGGCTCGACCGCGCTGCCGGACGGGACCCGGCCAAACGCGACATTATTCTGGCCGCGCTGTTTATGGTGCTGGCGAACCGCTATGACTGGCAGCTGTTTCTGGAGGTCACCGGACCCGGCGGCAGTGGTAAAAGCATCATGGCTGAAATCGCCACCATGCTGGCCGGAACGGACAACACCACCTCAGCCACCATTGAAACGCTGGAGTCGTCCCGCGAACGTGCGGCTGTGATTGGGTATTCGCTGATTATCCTGCCCGACCAGGAAAAGTGGAGCGGCGACGGCGCGGGCATCAAGGCCATCACCGGCGGCGATGCGGTCTCAGTGGACCCGAAGTACCGCGATGCCTACTCAACCCACATTCCGGCGGTAATTCTGGCGGTGAACAACAACCCGATGCGCTTCACCGACCGCAGCGGGGGCGTATCACGCCGCCGGGTGATCCTGCACTTCCCGGAAATCATCCCGGCAGACGAGCGCGACCCGCAGCTGAAGGAAAAAATCAGCGGTGAGCTGGCCGTTATCGTGCGCCAGCTGATGCAGCAGTTCAGCCAGCCGCAGCAGGCCCGGTCGCTGCTTCAGTCGCAACAGAACTCCGACGAGGCGATGCGCATCAAGCGCGATGCTGACCCGATGGTGGACTTCTGCGGCTATCTGTTCACGACACCGGAGCCAAACGCGCTTTACATGGGGAACGCCAGCATCAGGCCGCTTCAGCCCAGGCGTTACCTCTACCACGCCTATCTGGCCTATATGGAGGCCAACGGCTACAGAAATCCGCTCAGCATGAAGATGTTCGGCCTGTCGCTGGAGAGCATCATGCGGGAATACGGACAGCACTACATGAAGCGGCGTACAAAGCTGGGGATGCAGACCAACCTTGACCTGACGGAAGAAAGCAGCGCCGACTGGCTGCCGAAGTGCGATGACCCTTCTGCGGCATGACTAACCAGAACCGGCGAAAGCCGGTTTTGTTACTCATTGTTCACCTACAGTGAAGGGTAAGAGTTATCATACATACGTTAAAATCATCTTATGCTATTGATTTATATTGATAAGTTAAAGCAGTGAACAGAGTGAAGAGTTGTTCGGAAAAATAGTTTTTACTTTGATTAGCAAGCAGCTCAATTTGGGAGATGGTTATCATTACTAAAGATCTCCAGTGGTAAGGGTTAAAGTACCAAAGCAATGATTAACAGTGTTGTTAGAAAAGATGTTTATAGTTAAACCAAAGCATTTGTGCAGGAAGAGGCAATGTTAAACTCTTGAAAATGGCCATTATCTAATTTTACTGCTAAATTTAGATTTGATTTGACTATCTTTAATGAAATAAAATAAATCATGTGCAATTTTCTTTAGAAGAAAATTATTGTTAGAAAAGTGGAAGGGAGTGAATATGAAAAAAAACAATCCAATTAAAAAGGTTCTTATAACAGATTTAGATAATACATTGTTTGATTGGTTTAATGTATGGTATGAGAGTTTTAATGGAATGCTTGAATGCGCATCGCAAATTAGCGGCGTATCTAAAGCAGAATTAATTCCTCAGATAAAAAAAATCCATCAGCGGCATGGTACCGCTGAGTATTCATATTTATTGGAAGAAATACCCGATTTCGTTTCTCGTTACAATGGGGCGCAGGAGATTAGAAAAGTAATGTCTCCAGCTATTAGCGTTTACAGAAAAGAACGAGCAAAAAACTTAAAGCTTTATGAGACAGTTTATCAGACATTAATTAAACTTCGCGAAAAAGGCGTTCTGATTGTTGGTTATACAGAATCTAAAGCTTATTATTCAAGTTACCGACTGACCAAGCTTGGCCTTGATGGAGTATTAGATTTTCTTTATTCTCCAGAAGACCACTGTGTACCAATGGACAAAAGTCAAGACCAAAGTTTTATTCTAAAAGAGACTATACATTTGCATACCCCCAAAGGGGAAACCAAGCCAAATCCAGACATACTTCTGCAAATCATTTCAGACATCGGCGCTACCCCCGAAGAATGCGTTTATATTGGCGATAGCGAGATGAAAGATATTGATATGGCAAAACTTGCGAAAGTTAGTGACGTTTTTGCTGCATATGGTACAAATCATTTTGGTGATAATGAAGATAAATATGACCTTTTAAGAGCGGTAACTCACTGGACACAAGCAGATGTTGATAAAGAGAAAGAAATAAAATCAAATTATAATAAAACTGAGCCAACTTATACAGTTCAGAAATTTTCAGAATTACTTGATTTGTTTGACTTTAGGTCTTTTAAAAGTAATAAACCACCAGCTGAGAAGGGCGCGCCGCTTGAAAAACTTAAGTTAGAGGTTGAAATATGGAAAACGACCATAGATGTTCAAAAACATTTCAATGATATGTCAATGAGGGTTAAGCATTACGCAATTTTGATGCTTACTGCTTTTATAGGTGCAGTTGGATTTATATATAAAAATCAGGGGAAAATGGCAATGGTTATTGATGGCCATGCTATAAATCTCACTGGTATATTAGGTGTTTTTGCTATTGTTGTTTGGAATTTAATATTTTTTATGGATTACGTTTGGTATCATCCAATGTTAAAAGGATCTGTGATGTCAGCACTGAATATTGAAGATAGACTGCGGTTTGACTTGCCAACTTTAAATCTTACTAAAACCATTGGCGAATATAGCCACAAAGATACTCTTTTTAATAAGCCATTTAATAGCAATAGGAAATCAAAGTACTTTTATAATGGTGGGACCTTGATTTTATCTATTCTAACTCTTTGCCTTTTTTTCGCTGGCTAGTAAAAAATATAAATTTTAATATATAAATAAAGATGGTGGTAATAAAGATATATAAAAATTTTTGTAAGCCAGTTCTGAAGTCGAAATTAAACTGAAAATATTATATTCTTACTTTGGCTGAACGAGAGCGATCATACTACGATAATGATATAAAAGGAGAGCCGGCTAAAGCTGGCTCTTTACTTCTTATCTGAAATGTGATTTGTAATTCAAACCATCATAGATCTTTATAAATTATTTGCTATTTTCTGAAAAATTGGCATTGGCAAATGTTGAACTACGATTTGCACAATTGTTGCGTTTGTCCAGTTGGGGGGTAAAGAGACAAAACCTAACTGAGTAAACATTGCAGTATGATGATTGAGCACATGCCTTGAATGGAAGATAAAAAATACTTAAGGGGCATAAAAAGGGGCATCAAAAGTCTTTTTAGATTTATTTTCCATTAAATACATGATGTTATGGTTTTTTTCGAGTCCGGCCTTCGCACCAATCACTCAAAGTCTATACATATCAATAAGATGGCTAGCTAGTTCTGCCTTTTATGACTGTACAGATTGCTTCTCTATCTTCCCGTTTAAAAGCCGCTGTAGTTGATAGTGGTAAATGGGATGTTAACTCATAGCGGCGTGTAGTTCCAAGCTTCAAACACGTACAGTTTCTAAACTTGAATAGCTATGACGTTGCCACCGTCTCAAAAAAATCCCTAAACATTCATCTGTTCCACACTTAGCGCGGTGTCCTGTTCCTGCTCATCGTGATGGCGTTGCATTGGATAAACGAGCTAATGTTGGGAATCCTAACCAGTCCGGGAAAGGGACTGGCTCTGCCGTGGTGTTCACCGAGCCATAAATGATCGGTACTCGATAAGCGAGTGGATGAATGATGATAATGATGAATTGCCTACGGCGCTGTCTGTTGATGTACCCAACACGGCGCTAATGGCCTCTTTGACTCAAAAATTAAGGGCGATGTATGAAAATGTCTAAATTACGTTTAATCGTAATGCTTTCTTTGGTAGTTGTTTTGAGTGTCATAATCACAGCCACTGCGTTAATAAAATGTACTTTAAGTGAAATTGATGACGTCCAACGTCAAAGTATGCGCTTCCTTGGTCATGATATTGCCATAAGCAGTATTCAACTTAGTAGGGATCAACTCAATGACGTTGCCAACAGCATTCGATCAAACGTAGGTAATGATAAAGCCGGTGATGATTTCATGAAAGGGTATGTGCGTGAATGGTGCGTAAGGCATTCCTCGGGAAAGACAAACTTTGCTGGCTGTGCTATTAATTATGGTATTTATTTAGAAGAGTAGCGCACTCTGGTGTTTATTTCTTTTAAACTATGTGGTGAATAACATCACCACATTTAATAGTATAATGCATCATCAGCCCCTTTAGTTAACGCATGCCTTCCCATTTTTGTTTCCACCGATTAAAGCCATGACTATCCTCATAGCCAGATAAAGAACACACCATATCAATTATCATCCTGTCTAAATCAGCAGAAACACATCCACCGCAAGTTATACGCACGATAGTACCGCCTGTTCCCGGCCCGAGTGGTTCGAGTTGAAGGTGATGCCAACTAAAGCGAGAAGAGATTATTTCTGATAACATTTCATGTGGGTCCTGCCCATCAAAACATTTATCATCATAATACCCCATTAATCCTATTATTATTCCTTGTAGGCCATAAATATAATCATTATTCGCTTCAATCATTTCTCCAGTATTGCCCGTGTCCCAACCCGGCTGACACTTTTTAATGAGAGCCATTTTCACACTAGGTAACGAATCGATATAATCATAAAGATTATCTACTACGAGAGGCGGAGTATTAATTTCTGGTTTAGAAAGAGTATTCTCATTGGAACTTAACGTTGTACCAACCATTTGGCTTACAGCAAATGTATCTGCTTGAACACGGCGAGTGCTCACTCTTAACAGCCAGTCATCTCTGTATTGTCTAACCACTGAACTCGTTAGATGTTTACCAAATCCGCCTCTAATTTGGGTTTCATCATGACAATCGAAACAGAGCACACTCAAATTGTCCGGAGTATTATTACTCGGATCTTCATCAATATGATGTATCTGGACGCGCTTACCCCTTATCTGACACACGCAACAAGTCCTGTCCGATTTGAATAATATATCAGATGAAAGCTCACGACTCAGGGTAATGCGCATCTTTCTAGTCATAAAACCCCTTTGTGATTTGTAATGTGAAGTTAAATTTTTTTATTTATAATTCCAGTGGCTTGTGAAAATAAAGCTCCAAAAGATGTCCGCCTAATATACCCTCTCTCAAACTCTTTTGTCAGTTTTTCGTGGGTATAAGTTTTATCGTTTATATACTCTTCGCGATCTTTTATCGCGATATATCTCTCCTCTTGAGCGCCCATATATTTATCATAGCCAACTTCAATGAGACCTAGGCGTATCCAGTTATCAACAAAGGAAGGGATTCTTTTGTCATAATAGGGTGCGTCGCCTGTATATAATTCTAGTATGTGCCTACAGCTAACTATAATTGAATTATCTTCAATATTTTTATATATTACTCTTCCGACTGGTTTTAAAGTATTGCTTTCAAGATAAATCGGGAGAATTTCAGCCTCAATGCTGGTTAATTGTTTTATTACTTCAACAAATGCCGGATGTGTATTGTCATAGGAATCTATATTCATAGATGAAGCTATCAATTCAAGATACATCTCTTTTAGAGGTGCTTCTTCATGACAAAAAGCTAAGCCTTGCAAGGCTGGGCCTGCTATAGATGCTTTTGGCTCTATAATATTTTCGGGTGGTATGTGTTGGGTCTTCTCCTCTAAATCTTTAGTAAATCTTTTTTGAAAATAAATCTTTGCTTTATCTATTCCAAAATTCACAGCGGCAAGGGGGAGTAAACAATTCTTAACTGCTTTGCTAACTATTACCGCAGATTCACCAAAATTTTTAGCAGCCTCAACGGTGTTTGTATCATTTTTGGCAAGCTCCATCAGATCCTTTGCAACTTGAGCTGTGGCGGTAACGGGGAGTGATACCCCAGTGTTACTGGTTTCGGCCTTATTCTCAGACATGTGCTCTCCTATTTATTGAAACGAGTTGACGTCTATTTATACCCACTATGCATGCTCTACGAAACTAACAAATTTAGTAATCGGTGTTAAACGCGCTCAGAAGGTTTTTAAGAGCTTTTGAGCTATATTGATCTACAGATCACCTGTAAATATAAAAGCTCGTTGTAGAGCTTCTCAGATTTTTCTACACGGTATTACCGCGCTTGGCCTGTATCCTCTCACCTATGCTGCTAAAACTAACGACCTATTTTTATTAGACTCACCCGAGTGCCTCCCCCTGAATCACACAACTCTTTTCCCCCGTGCACCCTGCGACAGTCGTCTGACCACGGAAGCACCGCTTCCTAAACACACCTGCACTGTCCTGTTCGGGCTCTGTACTGGATAGACGCACGGCATGTCCCCAACCTGTACTGTTAGCGTCTTAGCAGCCGTAGCGATAAGGCATGCTACTTCAGACGCTACTTTTTACACATGGCGCAGGAAGTTTGGCGGCATGGAAGTCCCTAAGGTAAAGCTTAAGTCACTTGAGGAAGATAACGCCAGACTCAGAAAGCTGCTCGCCGGAGCCATGCTGGATGAGGAAGCGCTTCAGGTGGCTTTGGGTCGAAAGTTCTGACGACAGCCCAGAAGCGGAAAGCCGTGGAAGCCAATACAGAACGGATTTATTGAGAGTTTTCACGGACGCTTTCGCGATGAATGCCTGAATGAGCATTGGTTTAGCGACATCAGCCATGCCAGGAAAACCATCAGTGAATGGCGTCAGGATTATAACGAATGTCGCCCACACTCCACGCTGAATTATCGGACTCCGTCTGAATTTGCAGCGGACTGGAGAAAGGGTAATTCTGAGAGTGAAGGATCCAACAGTACTAACTGAGTTTTGTATCTAATACTGAGGCAGGTCAATGAAAGGATGTAATTGAATATTTATTTTAAAAGTGCTTATATGTGGACTTTTGTAATTTTTAAAGGTTGTAGAATGCCACATAATAAAGAATCGACTAAGAAATCATTACTGACTATGATCATTGGCGCAATAACCATTACAGTTGGTATAGTGGTTGCGTGGTTAGGAGCATTAAATGGTTTTTTTGAGTTATATAATAATATTGCTGATAAGTTTTCTCAGCGCCAGGCAGAAGATAATTTAAACGCAATTTATACTGGCTCATCTATAAGATATATAGAATCAGTATTTGGCGTGCCTATACAAGAAAGCCATTCCGATGATGGTAAAGTAAACGAATACATATATTCATTTAAGAAATTCTATCTTCAAGTTGTTTATGATGATAAAAATAAAGTAATATTATACTCAGTAACAAGTAAAGATAAAAACTTCCATCCAAAAATCCCTTATCTAGGCTCCACTCTAGGCAATAATTTTGATAGTTATGGAAAAGATATCCAGGATTTTGAATCTGGGTATTCATCAAAGTTTTATCAGTATGAAGAAGTACACTATTTAGGAAATCCGGGTAATTACAGGCATTTCTATCTTGCTTATAATCCTGCCGGGATAGAATACGCGGACTTAAATGCGCTCCCAGATCTGCACAATGACAACAACTTCCCGCCCAAAAAAGCTGATTTAGATCATTTCAGGCAGAACAACACACCAAATACATTTGCTATAGGTGACATCATGGGTTCTCCCAAAGGGCCTGAGCTATATTATGGAATTGGAATTGATTACTTTGTGGCGCGGGATATACCTGATAAAGACTAGTTTTGCACTATGCTTGTGCCTGTCAGTTTCTTCAGGACGTTTAGAACGTTCTTACATATTGAAAATAGAACTCTTATGTTCAAAAAAGGATTTCCTTTCTGGTTTGAGAACGCCCTGTTACGATAGATATAGCCATTTCAACTCGTTATCGTTCCTGGTATTTCTATGTAATTTTGGGCGAAAAACGTACTGCTAATCCCGTTACTGTCTGACATGATGATAAACAAACCCGGACTTATGGCCTGCATCAAAAACCGGCAGATCCCGAAAACCACATCGCCTGCGAGGCCAACAGCAGTCTTATTTTTAAATGTAGGAGGGAAAGTTATCCTCAAAGGGATTTTCTGGTTTATCTAAAATCATATAGTTACACTATTGGTGTAACTATAACAAAAAAAGTAAACTACCTTAGCCATTCTGTCATGACCTTTTCCAGTTTATCCAGCGACTGCACGCGCTTTTCCTCATTCATCCGCCCTATATTTCGCAGCTTCCATTGAACGGCTGGTAAATTCTGAATGTGGGATTCTGGTGCTAAATTCCAGTCAGGTTCTCCGCGTTTAAATGACATCAGGAAGTCGAAATCCTGTTGAGTGAAATGCGCTTTCAGCGCACTAAGCATTCTTTCCGGGACCTCTCCCAGCGCTTCCAGTGAGACCTCCTCAAGGGTCATGCCGCTGAATTCATTTTGAAAGGGTTCGGTAATATCTTTCCAGCGTGGGCTAAGCACTTCGGATAAGGGGCGATTATGGCTAAGCAAATAAGCGATAAAGCCATTGAATATTGCGCGGTCGATTCCCTGTGTATGAAGGAGCATTTTAACGTCGTAGAAATCTCTGGGATGTTGTCGATCTAACGCAGCACATAGCTTGCCGCCATACAGGTCAGGCAGTGAGACTACCGGGATCGCGGCAAAACCAAACTCTTCTTCCACAGCTTCCACGACGTCGCGTTCTTGCGGTGGATACAAGGTTCCCCGGGCAACGGGTGAAACCTCGATTTTAATTTGCGCGTCGTCCGTAGTGGCTATGATACGCATCTCATCGGGATTATGGGTTTGCAGCACTGCACTGATCCTGGCTTTTACTTCCAATTCAGCGGCGATGCGGCTTAGCGCCTCCCGCACGTTGGGTAAGGCGGTAAGGCGACCTCTCTGCTTTCCAGTGGGATATAAGCCAGATCGATATCAACGGACAATCGGGGAAAATCGCGAATGAATAAGTTGATCGCGGTTCCCCCTTTCAGCGCAAAACAGGTCTCGTTAGCGACATAGGGTAATGCTCTAACCAGCAGGGAGACCTGGCGGTAGTAGGGGGAGGTTTTATCCATGGCTTATTCCCTTCCTGGTAAAATTTTCGGGCACAGTAATCATGTACTGCGTATCCAGCTTGCCATTAACAACTACTTGTCGGTTACCCGATCCCAGGTCGATTTTGCTGGTATCTACGCGCCTGAACCAGGCATGATCATAAAAACTGGCGAAAAACAGATACAATCGCTTTGTTTGTACGGACTGACTGAGCGTAAGTAGCTTCTCGACTTTACGTGGATTGAGATTGACCAGTCCCTGAAAAAGCTCGGCAGCGTGCTCGAATGAGATTACCTGAGGGACTGCGCTTAACAGCTCATAGGCTGCCAGCTCTGGTACGCTGGCAGTTAATTTTTTTCCTTTAACGTCGAGCTCGGTTCGGAACTTCTCATCCAGTTGAGGAAGCTTCAGAGCTGATACTATCAGCCACTCAACGCCGGGAAATTCTTTAAACCATTTAGGCAATATTGTTTTGTTTTCAACGCTAAGCCAGCATTGACTCTGCTTAAGTTGCAGGTAATGGGAACGGCCCTGCCAGGAGAGGCTGCTCAGTCCGGCCAGATGCACTGGCGCGTCAAGCTGGCTTTGAAGACTCCATAGCGCATCACTCCAGTCCGGTTCTCGTCCTGAGCGCGCATAAACGCCAGCCCGCAGTTTTTTCAGCCAGCCACTTTGCGCGTATTTATAGGCCAGAGAAGGCGATATGTTGTTCCGGGTTAGCCAGGATTGCAAAACCAGGCTTCCTGGAGAGGTGTTTTGCAACAGCCAGTTTATTTTTGATGGCATAGATTCACTCAGGGTGTAACTATAATAAAAAAAGTAAACTATCTGGGGAGTGAAAAGTCAATGTACAGTGTCTCTCACAGCATAAATGTTGCCAGCGAAAGTTATTGATAGCCTGCTGGTAAATCCTGAACAGTTTGTTTCAGTCAGGCTGGAAATGATTGCATCACGTGTATTTTTTGATAGATCCGCCCGTAATCGATACTGTCAGCCCAATCCCTGCCGCCGCAGCTATAAACACATACTCTGGTACAAGAAAAATCGGCTCTGCCAGCCACATCAGTCCCTTCACTATCAAGCGGGATCGAGCGGGATCGAATGATAAGCCTGGCGTGGTACCTGGACCCATGGTTTTCGCTGAATCGCCCTAAGCCGCGACTATCAGTCCGTCAATAAATCCGACAACTAATCCTGGCGAAAGTATTCCAGGGTGAACTCACCGTGCAGTGGCGGCTGTAGACCCTGAATTAATCAGCGGAGAAAACAGCGCTGCCGCGTTGCTGGAGAAAATTAAATCCGAACGTACAGTCTGAACAGGTAAAAAGGCCCGCGTAGAAAATCCTGGTTATTATTTTAGTGCGGGCCTTGCCGGTGCGCGCCTTATTATTTACCGCCAGATAAATATTAATATTTATATTCAAATTATTTTATAAAAAATTATTTCACGCTGCTTTCAGCTGGACTTTTTGTCGCTTTACTGATGATATATACAGGTATTTAGCGCGGTGCGAATGTGCGCCAACACACCCGCGCCGCTAATCACAATCACTATTTATAGGGAATAGTAATCATGACTGACGCCCATTCTAGTGCACAACTGTCGGAACCAGAAGTCTCGCCTTCAAATAACCGCCAGCTGACGGTTGGCTACGCGAGCCGCTATCCGGATTACAGCCGGATTCCCGCCATCACTATGAAAGGACAATGGCTGGAAGCAGCCGGCTTTGTCACTGGCACAGTCGTAGAGGTAAAGGTAATGGAAGGCTGTATTGTGCTCACTGCCCGGCAGGAGAGCGAACTAGTGCAGTCGCTGCGCCAGGTATGCAAGCTGTCGGCGCGGAAACAAAAGCAGGTTCAGGAGTTTATTCAGGTTATATCCGGTAAACAGAAAGTCGTTTGAATGGAAAGCCGCTCCCGAGATCGCATCGGGAGCGGTTAAATATCAAGGTGAATAATGTAGAGCGAGGGAATTTCAGGCTGCATTTTCGCGGCGCCGCTCGGCGTGTCTTTAGGCTACATCACTTTACAACACCGAACTGATTTCATGGCTATTCGGCAGACATTACTCTATACCTCACAGGTAAAATTACGTAACGGGCTAATGTCTTTTGCACAATTGAGTTGGTGTTAAATGGAAGCGAAACGTGTCCCGGCAAGGGATGGAATCCTTATCGCCGTCACCTTGCTCGTAATAACTTTCCTTCTGGTAAAGCCATCAGATCAATCTACAGAGGGAGAGCAGAATTTTTGGACAGCGTTAGCAAAGCTATACAATCAACGCGATATTGAAGGTTTGTGGGGGTTACGCTAATAGTCACCAGAACAGTGGTAACCCTCAACGGTTATCAGATCATAGTCAGAGTGATTGAGAAGAAGATGAATAAAAAAAACGAATTTTATAATAAGTGAAGTAGTTTTTTGCCCCTCGCATTGCCATAAAGTCGTAACAGGGAAGGAGCGTTGAACATGAAAAACAAAATATTGCTGGGTGTCGTATTTCTCTTAACGGGATGTCCTGGGCCTGGCGATCGAATGGTGGGGCGCGTATCTACAACGGCGTTTCTCAAAGACAATCGAGTTTGTGTAGTGTCGCCACTGGAGCCACAAGAAAGTATCACTGCCATTCAAATCAACAGCGATAAAAGTGACTCCTTTCACAGGGTTTTTGATGACAAGCCTGTTTATGTTCCAAAAGGTGAGTGCCTTCCTGTGTTCGGATTTAAATTCACAACGGGAGAACGATACTATTTCGCCTATGAGGTTCAATCTGCTAAGTCAGTTTCGCATCTAGTCACAGCTGATTTCTCTTATCACAAAGAATAAGAAGGCGGAGCGCCCGCTTTGTTGCCCAAACCGGCATGCAGCACACCTGGAATATTAATCAATGGTAAGCAGGCTAATGAAACAGCTTCCCGGCTGGACTGTCTGAAAAATCATCTATACCATTCACGAGCAAACTACATAAGGAGATGTAAGTATGAGCACCCGAAGAGAAATTAAGGATGGGGCATCCTTTGACGTACTCGACAGAGGCATAGTTTACACCGAGGTGTTGGGCTGGATTGATATGGGCCATGCCCGTGGCAATGACGTGGCTGCGTTGAGGCGTCAGTTCGCTGAAGGTGAGCGTAGCAGCAAGCCATCTTATCCAGTCATGTACCGGCAGGATATGGGCGTTTTTAAGTTCAAATCGCGGTTTGGCGTCGGGAAGTTTTCTCACTGGGAAATCAAGCGAGGCCGGGACACCGATGAGATTAACAGAATCATGCTGGCGATGATGATGAACACCGCATCCAGATTCGAAAGCCTGCAAAGTCTACGTTCATTCTCATGGTATACAGACAGCGGTTTCAGTGGTGAGGATTTGGTTTCCGATCTGTTTGGTTTTTATCGGGCTATCATACCGGGTCGATATGGCTATCGTCTCAAGCCAGTCAGCTATGATTCAGCTGTTCGGCGCTGGGACTACTATGGGGCTATCGGTTCCCATAAAAATCATGGATTCCGACCGATTCTTTTTCCCGACCCGGATGATAAATGCCTGCGACATCAGCCGTATAAAGTATATCTTCCGCATTTTATGACCTGGCTCAGGCCGTGGAACGATTTCACATCTGGAATTGTTAAGGTCGTTACCAATGATGGGACATCACTCTCATTCATGGGGACGAAGCAATGAAAAACCTGTTTAAGTGGTCCGCGCTTATGGTTGCTACCGTGCTTATTTGTGGCGGTCTGTTTGTCTGGTTTGTTGCAGCGTGCTCAAATGAGGCGACTGTTTACACACAACACGATTTTTTTAAATATCATACACTGACAGACTCAGATATCGAAAAAGCACCACGTATAACGGACGAGTTCTATTTCGAGTCGCACCCTGGTGACGGTTATTCTCCTACAAATAGCATCGTATTTAAAGGAGCTGCAGATACTGCATCGCTGCGCGCTTATCTCGAAAAGCTGGGATACGCGAAGCAAAAGCGCAGTCTGGGTGAGAAGGAAATATGGGCAAGGCCTGAACAGTTGGATGGGGATCAGTTCTATCTATACTTTAATCCCATAACCCGTGAGGTTGAGCTGACCAAGGTTCTGAATAATTGAGTCGCCGAGGTTACGACTTTGAAAAACATTAACATAGCCGGACTGGATAGCCTTATCGCCATCTATTTTGGACAGGATTATGACCTGTTCGGTCGTGGTGAAAGTGTAGATGCTCAAATCAACGCATGGATTGCAGATTCTACTCCCGCCTCCCGGCATGGCTTGATAGGTGATATTGAACAATTTATGAGGGAGACTGACAATCTGGAGCAGGATTTCGAAAGCTGCTATGGCGCGGAATTTTCTACAGATTTATGGGAAACGACGCCTGCAGAATTCCTGAAGCTTTTGAAGCAAAAGGTTAGTGCATCTCTTGCTTAAGGCTGAATGCTGATTTGCCATTCGGATAAAAAGCGCCCCCACTATAAACCCTTGCTAATGAGGTTATACCTGCATTGAGTCGCCTGACCGGACTGAATCCACTAAACGGGAAAATGCTATGGCGATGTCGGTCTCTGCCGCTGGTTATCGCGCTGCTGCTGACAGGATGCGCCCGCTCTGACGCACTGTGGACGGTCACGCATGATCTCTGCATGAATAACTATCATTACCGTCGCGATCCGGCTCCGTGCCAGCAAGTCTATCAGCCGCAGGACAGCACACAGGGCTACAGCATCATCCAGAATCCTCGCCATAAGCTGCACTTTATTCTGGTGCCGACAATGGCGATGTCCGGCATTGAGAGCATTGCGCTGACGCGGCCCGGACGTCCCGATTATTTCGGTTACGCCTGGTTAATGCGTTATCGTCTGATGGCGGCCTATGGGGCTGAAGTGCCGGAGGATTGGCTCGGCATGGCGCTAAACTCTGCTTATGGCCGCAGCCAGAATCAACTGCATATTCATCTGACCTGCCTGCGGGAGGATGTCTATCGCCAGCTTCAGGCCGAGCGCCCCTATATTGGTAATGACTGGCGACCCTTGCCCGACCGTTTGCTGAACCACACCTACTATGCCCGTCGCGTTATACAGCCCACGGCGATGGGGATCTATCCTGTCTCCTCCGTGGCACGCCATTTCCATCTGTCGCCGCCACAGCTGGCGGAGTCTGGCGTGGCGCTTATTCCCACGACATTCTCGGGAGAAAAAGGGTTTATCTTACTAACCACCCGGCGCGGCTGGGATAAGGGCAATCGGGCGTCTGTTGAGTCGCTACTGGATAAACGTTGCGAGATTCTTTCAACGCCGCCGGCTGACGTTTCAGCTGCAGAATAACCAAAGCAAATCACCCTGAACCTTGACCGACCAAGCCACTCTGATGCAATCAGACGCTCTGATAGCACAGATCCGGCTGACGAGGACTATCGCCCGCACAGAAACGTAGGGATCATGCCGCTATAAAAAATGTCGTTATGTCTTCTAAGGCGAGCAGGGATTTAAATTAAAAGATGACGAGGATGTGACGGAGGAGGGCAATCTGCTCAGTAGTGAGAGTTAAGTAACGCCATAGATTTTGCATTGACGCTTGCTCAGCGTTTCACTGGTAATATAAGGCGCCATCAATATCCAGACTGACCATATCTATTACCGTTCGGGGCTGAACAGATCGCTGATTGTATTAATGCCTGTAAAGAGACACCGAATCCTCAGTGTCTCTTTGAATCGCAGCCGGGTTACAGTAACGATTGGCACTTCCCTTACCGATACAGCCCCGCTTTCCCCACCGAACTAAACAGCGCCATCTTCGCTGCGACCACTTCACTTGCCGCCTGCATCGGTTTAACGAAGAGTGAATTAGGCTCGTGTCCGCCCTGTTTCAGCTCCTGATCCAGCGCCACAAAAAAAGCCTTCTTCATGTCGCTGGAGATATTAATCTTGCCGACGCCATAACGAATCGACTCCGCGACCTCACAGTCTTTGTTACCCGAACCGCCATGCAGCACCAGCGGAATATCCACCACCTTACGAATCTGCTGCAAACGCTCGATATCCAGCTTCGGCTGCTTCCCTTTGGGATAGAGGCCATGCGAGGTGCCGATGGCGACCGCCAGCGTATCGGTGCCGGTTTCGCGTACAAAGGTCTCGGCCTGCTGCGGATCGGTATAGAGAATCTCGTTGCTGCCGCCTTCGCCGCTGCCTTCCGCCACACCGATGGTGCCCAGCTCCGCTTCCACGGAGACATTAATCGTGTGCGCTATCTCGACAATCTTCTTCGTCAGCGCAATATTCTGCTCGAAAGGATGAGACGAGGCGTCAATCATCACCGAGGTAAAACCGGCGTAGATCGCTTTCATCACCTCTTCCAGCGAACGGCCATGGTCCAGATGGATTACCACTGGCACACGCGCCTGAATCGCCAGCGTCCGCAGATAGCCGATAAATTCCGGGCCGGTAAACGCCATCTCTTCAGGATGGATCTCCAGAATCAGCGGTGAATCCAGTCGCTCCGCAGTCTCAACCGCCACGCGTCCAAACTCGGCGCTGGCGATGTTGAACGCGCCCACACCAAACTGATGACGCTGGGCAACGCTGAGCAGGTCTTTCATGTTGTAAAGCATAGGTTTTATCCTTGTTTTGCAGGAACGGAGAGATCTTTTTTCAGGAACATCAGGATCAGTGCGGTCAGTAAACTGCCTGCGGCAATCGCAAACAGATAACCCATGACATTGCTGATCACGTTAGGAATGAAGATGACGAAAATGCCGCCGTGCGGGGCGCGGGAAGCACAGCCCAGCATCATCGACAGGGCGCCCGCTAAGCCGGAACCCGCCACAATGGCCGGGATGACGCGCAGTGGATCGGCGACCGCATAGGGAATCGCGCCTTCGGTAATAAACGACAGGCCGAGGATATAAGTGACTTTGCCGGTCTCACGCTCCTGCTCTGTGAATTTGCGGCGGAAGAGGGTAGTTGCCAGCGCGATGCCCAGCGGCGGCACCATGCCCGCCGCCATACAGGCGGCAATCGGTCCATAGATGCCGCTCGACATCAGGCCAATCGCAAACATACAGACGGTTTTATTCAGTGGGCCGCCCATATCGAAGGCCACCATCATGCCGAACAGCAGGCCGAGGAGGGCGGCGTTAGCGTTACCCAGAGAACTCAGGAAGGCGGTCAGCCAGCCGAGCAGCATTTTAATCGGTTCACCAATCAACAGCGCCATCAGTGCACCGGTCAGCAGCACACTCAGCAGCGGCACAATCAAAATGGGTTTCAGGCCGGCGACCGCTTTAGGCAGATGAATATGGTTATTGATCAACAGCGTGATGTATCCTGCCAGGAACCCCGCAGTCAGTGCCCCGAGGAAGCCGGAGCCGGTGTGGATCGCCATCATCCCGCCCACTGCACCCGCCACGATGCCTGCTTTGCCGCTGATAGACTGGCTGATGCCCAGTGCCAGAATCGGCAGCATCAGGGCAAAGGCCGAACCGCCGCCAATATCAGAGAGCATCTTCGCTATCGGGCTGAAATTCGCGTCCCCTGGTGTGGCCGCAGTAATCCCGAACGAAAAGCTCAGGGCGATCAGAATGCCGCCCGCCACCACAAATGGGATCATCAGGTTCACACCGGTGATGAGGTGCACATAAATCTCAGACATCCAGGAGCGGGAACCTGATGTTTCACGGGCACTGTTAGCCGGTTCAGACGCATTCGTCTGCGATGCAGAATCCACCAGTCGGGGAGCCAGCTCACCATTCACGATGGCGTTTAACAGGCCTTCGGCATCTTTTGCGGCTCGGGTAACGGGCACCTCAATCACGTTTTTGTGCTGGAAGCGCGTCATCTCTACTTTCTTATCCGCGGCAATTAACACCACGTCGGCCCGATGAATATCGTCTTCGCTGAAAATATATTCGCTTTCAATCGCCCCCTGGGTTTCAACTAATACATTCAGGCCCAGTTTTTTAGCCGCTTTTTTCAAATTACTTTCGGCCAGGTAGGTGTGGGCTACACCTGTAGGACAGGCGGTAATGGCAATAATGTTCATAAACGTTCTCCAGTGAAAATTTTATATTTATGTTTTTCGGTCTGAAGGAATGGCTACAACCTGGAATACCTCCTTAAGCTTTTTATCTCATTACATTCTCTGATTTATTCAGGATCCCGAGCGGGACAACAGTAAATGAAACATCTCTTCTCGATGCGGGACAGTCAGTAACTGTTCGACGACATCTTCATCGCCCAGCGCAATGGATATTCTGGCGAGCATTTTGATATGACCGACATCTTTATCAGACTCTTTTACCGCGAAAAGAATCACTAAACGAACACTGGTGCCGTCAATGGTTTCCCATGGAATATCGCGGCGTAAACGGCCCACGGCAATCCGGGTTTTTGCGACGGCAGCGGATTTACCGTGCGGAATCGCAATATGGTTTTCAAATCCGGTAGAGCCTAATTCTTCACGCAGATAAACATCCTTCAGAAATGCTGCTTTATCGGTGACCGCGCCGGTCTGGCAGAGCAGGTCAGTCAACTGAGAAATAATCTGCTCTTTTGTCTGGCAATCGACATCGAGAATAATGCACTCTTCTTTCAGAACTTCATTAATCGCCACGGCTGTTGTCATATTACTTCTCCATTATTAATTAATTGAATTCGATACCAGACATTCTGTGACTCTTGTGATATCTTTCGCCGAAAACAGCGCTGAAACATAAACCACCGGTTTTTCCAGCGGCTCCAGCCGGATGGTGGATATCACCACATCACACTCATGGCGTTTCAGGGAGTCCGCGATATTTTTCCCAGGCACGATGTCGATGATCTTCCAGTCGGGAAAGGCGCGGATAATCCGCCCGTAAAGCAGCTGCGACGTGCCCAGACCGCTGGAGCAGACCAGCAGTACCCGTTTTACTTTGATGCTGTTTTCAATGGCCGCCTGGATATGCACCGTCAGGTACGCCACCTCATCGTCACTGATCGCATCCAGGCTGTACTCCTGCGTCAGCTGGTTGATCACCGCTTTGACGGCGGCAAAAACCGTTCCCAGCTCGGTCTGGATATCATGCAGCAGCGGATTTTTAATCCGGATGTGATATCTCAGACGGTTCAGCATCGGCTTGATATGCGAGGACAAGGACGCCTGCAGGTTCTGGTCGGTCGTGATTTCAATGTTGATGCGCTGCGCCACCCGGCTAATCAACTCCTGCGCAAAGCGGGTTTCACGTTCTGAAATTAGCGACTCATCCTGCAATGGCACCTCACCGCCCGCTTTACCGGAGGAGACAAGATATTGATAGATAGAGTGAGACTCTTCAGCCACCAGCACCGTATTACAGGCGGTCTCGATGCGCTCTACCACCGCCAGCGAAACCTGCCAGGCGTGATGATCGCTGACCCGGCTCATGGTCACAGCGCGCGCGTCGGTCCTGTGCGTCGGCGAGTGACTGCGGTGAATCAGCACCAGAATGTGGGTAAACAAATTAATGTAGTAAGGATCGCTAATCGTATAGTGCAGTTGCTGTTCAATAAAATTGATGAGTTGCAGGGTAAAATGGACAGCCTGCTGACCAAATTTTTCTGAAAGCTCCTGCAGTGTGCTTTCATCCAGGCGGCTTTCCATCATGTCCTGACGGTTATAAATCGATTTTAATACCAGCGCTTTCATCGCCATGCGAATATTCTGGTCACTGCCTTTAATACTGGTGCCGACGCGGCTTTTCAATAACGTTAAATTAAACTGATGCAACCAGACTTCCAGTGTTTTTAAATCATTCACTATCGACGCACGGCTGATAAAATATTTATCCGCGAGCTCGCTAATGGATGAACTTTTTGGTGAAAGCATTAATAAATCCGATGCTATTTTTAGCATTCTGAAGTTGCTGCTGAAATCATCTATCTCGGTTGAAAAAATCCGGCGCGCAGCTATTTCTGCCTGGGCATCAGAGAATTTAATTGTGATCCCTCTCCCACTTTTTCCGCTGATATTGATCCCCAAGTCAGCCAGTTTTTCATTAATGTCAGCGATGTCGCGGCGTAAGGTTCGGCTGGTGATGGCTGTTTTTTCAGAAATAAATTGCAGGCTCACGTAACTGTTATGAGAAATAAGCTGTCGCATAATCGTCAGTTGCCGCTCAGTCAGCGCCTTCATCATCATCAGGTTCCGCTTAATTTTTTATTCGAGGTGTCAGTTATCATCTAAACAAAGGCCCTCAGCCATGTAAATATTAAAACATGGCCACAACCTGGTGGTCAGACTGACCACCTGACAGGGAATTTTCGAAATAATCGGGGACGAGGTGAAAGAATATGTGAAAGGGGATGGGAGGGTTTCCGGGCTGACTGGCAGTGATCAGATTGGTGGGGCTACATCAATTGCTGAGGGCAGAACCTGGCGGGAAAGCCCGGCTTACGCCGGGCCAAGTTTTTTCTTTACACCATCTTCAGACGCTGTAGTCGTTTCTCGCGGCGAATCTTGCGTTCTTCCATCACTGCAACCAACGCCATCAGGCAGATACAGGCGATAGCGGCAGCATCCAGTGCGGCAAAGGTACCCGCCCAGCCGGTCAGGCCAAATATTGGTGTGCCGTCGGCAATCATGCCCAGGCCCAGTTTGGCAAAACTGTCACCAATCAGGTAAGCGAAAGTGCCTTTGATCCCATCCGCTGCGCCAATCGCTTTTTTCGGCACAAAGCCGACCGCGGCAACGCCGATTAACAACTGTGGGCCAAAGACCAGAAAGCCCAGTGCGAACAGCGAGGCCAGATAGACATACTGGTTGCTGGCATGCTGATAGATCCCGAGCGTGGCGATAATCAACGCCAGTGCGACGCAGGCCACCAGCGCACGACGGCCATTGGCCAGATCGGATAGCCAGCCCCACATCAGCGTACCCACCAGTGCACCCACTTCAAACAGGGTAAAGCCCTGAATCGCCACCTCTTTAGAGAGCTTCAGCTCCTGGAAGGCGTAAACCGTTGACCACTGATCGATCCCGATGCGCACCACATAGAGGAAGATGTTTGCGAAGCAGAGCAGCCAGATCACCTTGTTCTTCAGTACGTACTCGACAAAGATCTGCCATTTGGTCATCGACTCATCTTCAGCTTCTTTATCCTCATCGCTTAGCTCTTCGTCAAACAGCTCTTCGGCCTTGCCCAGGCCATAAGACTCCGGGGAATCGCTGCCGTAGCACAGGCCGATAAAACCAACAATCAGCGCGATAATAGACGGGAAGATAAACATCCCAATCACATGGCCGTTGAACAGCACATTGGCACCAAACAGCGCCACGCCTGCCGCACCGGCACCGCCGAGGTTGTGGGAGATATTCCACATCCCCAGATAGGTGCCACGCTTGCGGCGCGGCGTCCACTTCGTGATGGTGGAGTAGCTACAGGAGCCGCCGGTACTCTGGAAGAATCCGCTTAAAGCATAAAAGGTGATCATCAGGAACAGGCTGACGGAACCTGTGCCCATGCTGGCGCTGAAACCCAGCATACAGATGGCCGAAAGAATCAGCATAAACGGCAGGAACTGCTTGGTGTTTTTGCCGTCAGCATAATAAGAGACCAGGGTTTTCCCGACGCCATAGGTGATGGAGAAACCCAGACCGATCATCCCCAGCTGCGTCATGCTCAGTCCGTAGGTGGTGATCATATCGTTCTGCGCGATATTGAAGTTTTTGCGGATTAGATACATGGTCAGGTAGCCGATAAAGACCACCAGATAGGACTGCATAAACGGCTTGAACCACATCTTGCGCCGCAGTTCGATTGGCAGATCCAGCGTTGGTCTGCGCACCTGTTTGAGGAATGCCAGCATGTAAGGGGATTCTCCTGGTTGGAATAGCTGCAATGGGCAGCTAATGGCTGGCATTGTAAAAACTTGCCGCCAGACAGGCCTGAGACAGCATCCAGGCGAAACCAGGAAAATTTCTTAGTTTTGCCCCACCTTGGGCAAAAAGGAGAGGCGTATCACGCTTCAGGCAGGGATCTCGGCGCCTGAGCATTTAAAAACGGCAACAGCAGCAGGGCGGATATCCCCGCCGCCGTGGCAATCACCGCAAAGAAGCCGCTCCAGTGCCAGACGTCGATTACCCACGCCAGCGGCCAGCCGGAGAGTGACGCGCCGAGATAGGCGAAAAGACCGACGAAGCCGGTTGCCGCGCCCGCCGCCTCTTTATGCGAACACTCGGCAGCCGCCATGCCGATCAGCATCTGCGGGCCGAAGACAAAGAAACCGGTAGTAAAAAAGCAGGCGGCCTGCATCACGTAACTGGTAAAGGGCATCAGCCACAGTGAGCCGACGGAAAGCAAAATCCCGGCTGCAAAAATCAGGTTCATGGGGCCACGGTTGCCATTAAACAGCTTGTCCGAGCCCCATCCCGCGACCAGCGCGCCTATCACACCGCCCAGCTCAAACAGGGTGACTACCGAGTTGGCCGTCACCAGATCCACCCCCAGCGTGTCGGAGATGTAAAGATTCCCCCAGTCATTGAGCGCGGCGCGAACCACATAGACCAGCACGTAACACAATGACAGCAGCCAGATATAGGGATTGAAAAGCACGTAGCGGGTCAGGATCGCTTTGCGACTCAGACCTGCGCCTTCCTGCTGCTGCGCCATCTCCATCTCATCCTGTCGCCAGTCGCCTACAGTGGGCAGGCCGACAGTCTGAGGCCGGTCGCGCAGACGCCAGAAGAGAAACAGTCCGGCGAGTATCGCTAAACTGCCCGCAATCATCATCCCGGTTCGCCAGCCATAGTGCAATGCCACCGCGCCGATAACGATCGGGATAACCGCACCGCCAACGTTGTGCGCGGTGTTCCATAATGCCCACCAGCCGCCGCGCTCGTTACGCGAATACCAGTTGGTCAGCAGGCGCGCGCAGACCGGCGCGCCCCAGCCCTGGAAAAAGGCGTTGATGGTCCACAGCAGCGCAAAAGCCCATAGCGAGGTGGAGAAGCCAAACAGGATATTGACCACGCCGGTAGCGATCAGCCCCAGTCCCATAAAATAGCGGGCATTGGAGCGGTCACTGACGATACCGGAGAAGAACTTCGACAGGCCATAAGTGATGTAAAACAGCGTCGCCAGCAGGCCGATATCGGTTCGCATCATCACACCGCTGGCGATCACTTCAGGTGCTGCCGCGTTGAAGCTTTTGCGGGTAAAGTAGAACAGGGCATAGCCGATCCAGATGGTTGACATGATGTGCCGTCGCCAGTAGCGATAGCGGCTATCAATCTCACCTTTGTCCTGCAGCGGGGCGGCGTTAGGGGGCGTTTTCAGGAAGTTAAACACGGTGATTCCTCAGGCCGAACGCAGCGGCAGATGCACGCTGACGCGGGTTCCATGGGTGCAGGAGATCGTCAGGGAGCCGCCCAGCGCACTCACGCGTTCGCGCATCCCGACCAGACCAAAGCTTTGCTGACCGGAACCTGGCGGCAGACCGCAGCCATCATCTTCAATCACCAGCAAAACGCGACCATCCTGTTGCCAGCCTTTCAGCATCACGGCGCTGGCGCTGGCGTGTTTTACAATGTTGTTCAGCCCCTCCTGACAGACGCGAAACAGCGTGACGCGCTGCGCTTCGCTCAGCAGCGTCTCATCAATACGCCACTCAAGGTGACTGACGATGCCGCAATCCTCCAGCTCCATCTCACGCATCAGGGAGCGGACTGCCTGTTCAAGTGACAGGTCATCTAACTGGCGGGGTCGCAGACGTCCCAGCAGTCGCCGCACTGAATCGTAGACACCGAGTGAGAGCTGCTCAATATGGACGCCGCTCTGGATCACCCGGCCATTATCCGGCGCAAGGCGCTGCACAATGCCCGCCTGGGTGCGGATTGCCGTAATCGTCTGACCGATATCATCGTGCAGTTCGCGCGCCACCTCCTGGCGTACGTTCTCTTCTGTTTCGACCAGCCGTTCCGCCAGCAGCCGGTTGCGCGCCAGCTCGCTCTGCAGCGACTGATTCAACTCGCGCAGCCGCTGGATACCCGCACCCAGCAGCAGTCCGGTCAGACTTTGGGCCAGTAGTGAGAGGAGAAGATCGACCGGATGATCGTGCCAGGTCTGGCTGGCGATCAGCGCGATTGCATTCATCAGCGTCGCGATCAGCGCACCCTGCCAGCCGTAGTGCCAGGCCAGAGCAATAATCGGCAGTGCCAGACAGAATGGCGTAAAGCGCGACAGTTCAGCGGGCAGGCCAAGCTGCAACCAGAGACTGATGACAAACAGCAGCAGATACCAGATAAGATGCCGGGCGCGCCAGTTGACCGGGTGTGAGACCAGCGACGGCCCCAGCGGCTGCCAGCGGGTGCTGGTGAGATAGTGCCAGATGACCAGGCAGGTCGGGGCCAGCGTCAGACCACCGGTGAGCGTCAGTAGCAGGGCGTTCAGCATCTCCTGCTGTCCCGCCCACGCCAGAGATTGCAGCAGCGCCGCGGCGATCAGTGCCGCACCCTGGCTCAGCAGCGTGCGCCAGTCACGCTGATGGCGGTAATGGGAGATCAGCGCCACTGGCAGCAGCGTCAGTACACTGCCCGCCATTAACAGCGGCAGATGCGCCAGCGCGACCACCTTCGCCAGCCAGACCAGCATGATCCACTCAGCTGCCAGCAGCACCGGCCAGTAAGCGCGTGGACATTGCAGCATCAGCCCCAGACGCAGGCCAAACGGGAATAGCAGCACCGCCAGTTCCGGGCGTTCCACCAGATGCAGGCTGATACTCCACAGGCAGAACCAGGCCGCCGAAAAGATAAAAAAGCTGGCGACAACGGAGATCAGCCGCGAAACAAAAGGACTCATTGCCAGCCATCAAACATGCGGCGCGCCAGCTCCACATCATTGCTGACGCCGAGCTTCTCCATCAGATTCGCGCGATGGACATGTACGGTTTTCGGTGACAGCGCCAGCTCAACGGCAATTTCCTTAACCGCCATGCCCTGTGAGAGTTTTTCCGCCACCTGACGTTCACGTCGGGTAAGCGGGTCCTGCCGACCGGTGGCCAGCTTGATCGCAATCTCTGGCGTCAGATAACAGCCGCCTGTGGAGACCGTGCGCACCGCCGCGATCAGCTCATCGGGACGACAGCGTTTGGAAAGAAAGCCACGCGCACCGGCATTCAGCGCCTGCTCCACCAGTGCCGGGCTGTCATGGACAGAGAGCATGATAGTGGCTATTCCCGTGGGCAACAGGCTCAGCAGCTCCAGTCCGGAAAGGTCCGGCATTGAGATATCGCAGATGCAGACCTGCACGCTCCTGCCGGGCAGACCCGCCAGCGCCTCACGGCCGGAACCAAATTCCGCCACCACCTGGAAATCAGATTCCAGGCTCAGCAGCTGGGCAAAGCCGGAGCGGACGATGAGGTGATCGTCAATCAGCGCGATGGTGATCATGGTTATTCCTGACGGGTAAAATCGCGCTTACCTTAGCGATAAGCGTGAAGCTGTTCAAGTCGTGAGCAGTTTAATGGGAGAAGAGGGGACCCGCGATTAAAGGGCTCACTAACACGTTCAACCGCTCCGGCACCCCTGTAGCAGCTACCAAATGACTTCGGATTAAGTAAATGTCGGGTTTTGATGTGTCAGTTGTAACTTTTTAGCAGATGTGAAAAAAATTATTTCTACCATCTCAATATCTTAATGCTTAAACCAAGGACCGCGTCTTTGGATATCTATCGGGAACAGTTTGAAGGAGTCGTTGTTCTCATGGTCTTTCATACATTTTAATTCGTAAAATCCCCAATGATCGGCATTAGAGAAATAGACTGTATACTTATCACTGTTAAATCCGAAATAGCGTTGATTAGCACTTTTTATTTTTAAATTCCCGCACATAACTTCATTACGCCACTCGAATTTGGTTGCATGATCCAGAATAGATGCAAGTATATTACCCCCCCACTGAGGCATCGCAACCATTATTAGCGAGGCGGCAAGCAATAAACCGAGTAAAGTAGCTGTTTGATATCCTTTAGTCTTATCGGTTTGAGTAATAAATATCATATAGCTTATGGGCTGAAGTAACAACAACAGAGCCATAACTGAAAAAACAAACTTCCAGCAAAATTCTGTATAGGGAACAGAAGAAATGGTCAATGCACTCATTTGAGTAAAATAGCTTGATGCGAGGGCATTTGTAAATATGAAAAATATTGGTAGCAAAAACCACAGCCCTAGTCGAATCTTACGAACGTGAAGGTTGCCACTTTTTTCTAAGTCATAAAAAGTCAGGATGCTAGCGACGATAGTTAATAAGATAAATGCTAGTAATAGATAACGGCCCAATACCAGAAAGCCGAGAGAAAGCACCATATAGGAAAACAACAAGGCCAGCCAGGAGAGCATGGAGAATGTACCCGCTACTTTTTTTAGTGTGCGGCCTTCATATTGAAATATAAAGAAACGAAGTATGGAAAGCGCCCGATGAGGCAGAAAGATGACAGATGAGATTATAACTGTCACGCTGATTGCTCCCGTGATTTCTCTGAGCGCCTTACTGATATCCAATGAGCCTATGACAGCTGAAAAAATAAAAGTAAGTAACAAAATTAGATCTAATCTGTTTTCCTTACTGATATTTTTTATTTTTTTCAAAATTGTCATACTACATCCTTGATACGTTGTTGGTTGAATATAAAAATAAAGCGAATGGAAAATAAGCTAAGCGCTTGTAATAGTAATGACCTGACGTGAATAGCAAAAAGATAACATTCAATTTTTCTTAAATTCAGATTGGAGAATGCTAAGGTTTTTTGAGCGTCATATACTAAAACTAAGTAGCATTTTTGAATAAAGGGCTACTTAACGTAGCCCTTTTAATGATCAATGCAGACAGCACTGTTTATATTTTTTGCCGCTGCCGCACGGGCAGGGATCGTTGCGGCCAGGCAGCTTCTCTGCCGCGACCGGTTTCTGAGGCACGGGAATCGCTTCCGGCTGAGAGATCCAGTGATCGTGCAGCGCCAGGGCGGCAGGGCGGATCGCCTCAATGCTGGCTTCCATTTCGTCTGGCGTCAGGGCGTCGATCTTGTCGAGGTTCTCTTCCACACCGTGCAGAGCGATAGCGTCCAGCGCAGGCTGCAGATCCGCAGGCAGGGCAGACCAGTCGGTCAGCGCGACACCGCGCATGTAGCCGAAGCACCACTCTTCCACCACGGTAAATTCCAGACCTTCCATCTCGCGGATGCCAAACAGCGGTTCAAACTGCTCCGGGAACTCAGATAAGCGGTCAGCCACATCATTCATATGCTGGAAGCACAGCGACATAAAGCGCGTCATTTCACGCTCGTTGCTCCATTTTGGAATCTGCTTCTCGCCACCCCAAAGAGCCACCAGCCACTGGCTGGGTTCAACGGTAGTGGGGCCGGAGAGAACGGCAGTCAGCAGACCATCCAGCTCGGAGACATCAATAATCGACGCTTCGCTGCCATATTTTTCCAGCATATCTTCCAGCCATTGCAGCTCTTTCTCGGACAGTGGGCCTTCTTTCATGCGGTTGCCTCCCGGGCATGTGAAAATTTCAGCGCGGCGTTGAGCCTTAAAACCGCAGCAGTGTACACCCTTGTGGGCGTTCAACACAGCTAACCCTGTCCGGCGCTGGCATGGGGTTAAACCGCGTTTAACACCATTTTGACCCCATTATGCAGGCGATAGCCTGCTGCACTTTGTGGTACATTTTTGCGCTACAGAGAGGCTGCTGCGTAGTAAATAAAATTAACCTGATGATTATTAAATGAAAAATGGATTTTCCGGCAGCCAGGCTTTAGCTGTATATCTCGCACCACTGGCCGAGAGCAGCCACGGGATCGGCAGAGTCATAATGCGATTTATGCCCGTCATGATCTTCCTGCTGGCGGGCTGCGGAACCCTGTCGCAAACCTCCGCGCCGGTGGGCGACCGTGTTTATTTGACCCACGCCACCTTTAAAGAAAATGTCGATGACATCGTGCATCACTACATGCAGCAGAAGCAGGTTCCCGGCATCAGCATCGCCGTTATTCATCACGGCGGCCCGACGCGCTATTACCCGTTTGGCGTCACTGACAAGGTGCATCGCTATCCTGTCACGCCCGATACCCTGTTTGCGCTGGGATCGCTGAGTAAAGGCGTGACGGCTGAAGTGATTATCCAGCTGGTTGAACAGGGTAAGCTGCGCTGGAGTGATACGCTGGCCGACCTGCTACCGAAAGAGGTTCATCTTAGTCCTGATGCGCAGCGCATCACCCTACTGCAACTGGTAACCCACACCTCAGGCCTGCCGCGTCAGGATATGGACCTGCCGATGCTGTTGCAATTCGTTCGTTATCTTGGCACTGGCGAGAATTTCTATGGCAATCTCGACAGTGACAGGCTGCTGACTTATCTGGCGGACTTCTCTGCACCTGCGGTACGCATGCCACACTACTCCAATCTCGGCTATGCGCTGCTCGGTTTTATCATACGCACCCGTTTTCATCAGGAGATTCAGACGCTGGCATCACAGCTTATCTTTACCCCGTTAAAGATGACTCAAAGCAGTTTTGTCCCGGAAACGCTGCCAGGCTATCCGCTGCGTGCGCTGGGCCATGCAGGCGATCAGCCAAAATTTATCCGCCGCGGCTCGCTGACGCCCGACTGGCATTTTCGCGGCAACATGGTGGCGGCGGCCAGTCTCTACAGTAATGCGCGTGACCTGAGTGCTTATTTGCGCGCACATCTTGATGCCACCGATGATACGGCGCAGGATCGGGCGTTTAGGGCGGTGAACCGCGCATGGTATCAGCAGGGTACGCAGGCGCAGAACATCGCCTGGGTTACCGACACGATTGAAGGTCAGCAGATCACCTATCAGGTGGGGTATATCGGCGGTTACGCCAGTTTTATCGGCTATGATAAACGTAACGGCAATGCGATCGTGGTGTTGCAGAACGGCTTTAACTGGAGCAACTATTTAGGCATTGCGTTGTTGGTCGATTTGGCAACTCAGGATAAAGTGGTCGAACAGTGATCCGTTACCTGAGCTGTGCACAGTAAAGTGAATCGCGCTGTGTTGCCTTACACATAGCATTAGCGTACCGGAACTGAAGTGCGATAAATTTTAGCCTGACTGTCAAAATTCAACGTGGAAATCATTATGCGCAGGACTCAACGTGTACTTTTATCAATGGGATTACTGGTTGGCTCACTGAGCCTGATCCCCGCTGTACAGGCTGCTGGCGAAGCAACGGATAGCGTTCCGCCACCACCGCAGATTCAGCCTGCAAACCCGGGTGCCCAGCCCGCTACGCCTGATACGGGCAGCGCTCAGCCAGACACCGGTGCCGCGCAAAACCAGCCGCAGACCAGCTCACAATCTAATGATGGCATTACGCCGACGACGCCGACTTCTCCGGCACCGTCCAACGGCGCACGCCCTAATTACGAACTCAGCACCATCATCATCGACTACAAAGAGTACAAAATCGGTGACATCGTGCCAGAGAAGTACACCGATAAAACGTACACCATCACCGAGTGGCAAAAGCGTAATCTGCCCGCCCCGCAGGCAAATACCCACTGGGCCTATATCAACGCCAACTACATTCTTATTACCAATGACACCGGCAAAATCGTCATGGGTAAATCAGGCGATATCTTCTTCCGCGGTTAACCTATGCGGTTAAAAAATCAGCCGGTCAGTCAGACCGGCTTTTTTTGCTGAAACGTCTGTCCGCAATGCCTGCCACCCTCGCGGGCTCTCTGCCAGGAGCAATGCTCTGCATCAACCTCCGGGCTGCACCAGAATCCCGCGACCACCGCACACTTTCTGTCATGACCTGACGCCTGACGCCTCACCGGGCAGGTTCATGAGGCCAGCCCAGTAACCGACTTAGCTGACGCATCGCTGACGTAATTTGTGTGTCGCTACAGTTACCGTATCCAATAACCAGACCCTGCTGCGCCGGTTCGGTCAGATAGAAGGTCGAGAGGGCTGTGGGTGCGTAGCCAGCCTGAAGCAGTTTGCGGGCAATGGCGACGTCATCCTGATGCGCATCGAGCGGCAGCACCAGATGCATCCCGCTGTTACCGCCCAGCAACGGCATTGCCTGACCCGCCGCGCGCTGCAGTTCGGTTCGCAGTAATCCCTGTCGCTGACGATAGAGACGACGCATTTTGCCCAGATGGCGGCGATACTCACCATTGAGAATAAAACGGGTCAGCGCCTGCTGCGCCAGACGATGACCACCACGCAGGATCTGATGAAGCGCCGGTCGCAGGCGGCTGACCAGCGGCGCGGGCAGCACCATAAATCCGATACGTAGCGCAGGAAACAGTGTCTTGCTGAATGAGCCGAGATAGATAACCGGCGCATTTTCGGTCATGCCCTGCATCGCCATGACAGGCTCGCCGTGGTAATGGAAGTCGCCATCGTAATCATCTTCAATAATCCAGGCTTGGTGCTGTCGGGCGGCGGCAATCAGCGCCAGACGCCGGGCCGCGCTCATCACCACGCCGGTAGGATACTGATGGGTTGGCGTCGTATAAATCAGGCGAGGTGGCGCCGCATTCCAGTGCTCCGGCTCGGGCGCCATTCCTTGTTCATCGGTGGGGATCGGGACAAGGTTAAGCTGCCCGGCCTGCAGAGCCGCTTTGGCATTGCGGTAGCCCGGCTCTTCAATCCAGCCCTGATCGCCCGGATTACTTAGCAGGGCGACACACAGCGCAAGCGCCTGCTGCACACCTTCAGTAATCACGATCTGTCCGGCATCACAACGTACACCGCGCGTGATACGTAACTGTTGCGCCAGCACGGAACGCAATTCTGCTTCGCCAAACGGATCGCCATAGCCGAGCAGATGCGGTGGCGTGTGGCTCATGACCTGACTCAGCGCCCGGCGCCATGCCGCCATCGGGAAATGGTTCAGGGCAGGTATGCCGGGACGCAGGGGCAATGAGCCGGTGTCGATCCACTGGCCTTGGTTAAGGGCATCAATCCGTTTTGCCAGCGGCCAGCTGGCTAACGTGTCGTCATCCGCCTGCCGGGCCGGCAAAGCCAGTGAGCTGATGCGGCTGCCTTGCCTATCGCTCATCAGATAGCCCTCTGCCTGCAGCTGTGTCCAGACGTTCAGCACGGTATTCCGCGAAACCTGCAGCTCATGTGCCAGCTGCCGTGTCGCCGGTAACACCGTGCCGGCAGCCAGCTGGCCTTGCAGAATGCCTTGTTTTATCCGCTGATAGAGTTGCTGCTGCAGCGTCATTCCGGCTGCGGATCGTAAGGGAGCCAGCAGTAATGGCGGGATCACCGATTTCATTGTCTCTTCTCGTGGATCTATCATTCTTCACGATAGTGGACCTTTTTAACCCACCAGGATAGTGGCAATCTGCGGCTATCATCTGCAGCCGGGAGGCGATATGTCACAACATCTGAATCAATACGGTCAGCCGGTCGGTCAGCCTTTACCAGACTGGCAAACCCGTCCATTACCGCAGCATCAGATTTTCACTGGCCAGGCGTGCCGGCTGGAGCCTTACAGCGTGGCACGGCATAGCGATGCCCTGTTTGAGGCGTGGTCGCTGGCGGAGGATGAGCGTGACTGGACTTATCTGTTTATGGGGCCGTTTAGTGACCGGCAGGCATTTCAGGATTATGCAATGCAACTGGAGGCCAGCCGCGACCCGCTGCATTTCGCTGTGATCGATCTCGCAACAGATCAGGCGGTGGGCACCCTGTCGTTAATGCGCATTCAGCCTGAACATGGCGTGATAGAGGTCGGACATGTCGCCTTTTCGCCCCGGCTGAAGCAAACCCGCATGGCAACGGAGGCGCACTTTTTGCTGATGCGCTACGCGTTTGAAACGCTGGGTTATCGCCGTTATGAATGGAAGTGCGACAGCTGTAATGCCCCTTCACGAAAAGCGGCGGCACGGCTTGGTTTCCGCTTCGAAGGCGAGTTCCGTCAGGCCATCGTCTATAAAGGGCGTTCGCGTGACACCCGCTGGTTCTCGATTATCGACAGCGAATGGCCACGGGTGAAAAAGGGGATGCAGCGCTGGCTGTCCGGGGATAACTTTACCGCCGACGGTCAGCAGCGCGAGAAGCTGGAAACGCTGCGCGACAGGCCCTGAGCGGGGAGCTGACCCGGTGAAGTCAGACAGGATTTGAGGTGATGGGCCTCTGCGGTAATCCGCAGAGGCGTGACCAGAAAAACGGGCGTTATGACTGTGGCACGATTTTAATTTCAACCATACCAATGCCTAATTTGCGCGGATCCTGACCGGTGATATTGCCGGTGTTACTCAGTTGCGGCTCCGGTGGTGCAATCACCAGACGATGGCTGGCCGTTGGGTTGTCAAAATGCAGGGTATGCGTCGAAACCTCTTCACCCAACGACAGCAACTGCTGCTGGTCGCCGACCCGAACCGGAATGGCGCGGTGTGCATTGGGGCCATACGCGCGCGCGGTGATCACCAGATCGAACTTTGCGGGCAGCGCATCGACATAGTCGATATGCACTTCTGGTGCGAGATTGGCGTTAGACCAGCGTCCCCAGATCTCTGGCCGTGAGATGCCGCTAAAGCTTTTAACACTTTCCGGTGCGCCAGGCACGTCGAGCCGGAAGCTGTCGGCGCTGTAGCGAATATTGTTATCTTCAATACGAAGCTGCGCCAGGTTCTGCTGGTAACGCGCATCGCTGACGGCGCCGTCCGGGAACTTCACGTTGCCTTTCCACTGCGCTTTATCGACGTGCGTCACCGACGGCGTGCCACCGAGCTGCCCCATCGCCACACAGAGATCGCCGGAGAGGGCCAGCGAAGGCTGCCAGAGCCGCGCCATTTTAAAACAGCGATCCACCCAGAGGAATTTATCAGCGGAGGTGAAATCGGCCAGCTGATAGCGCAGCGGAGCCGAATATTCTCCTTCCGGCATTGGCTCTACATGCTTGTCACTGATACGGAACAGAATCGGCAATTTAAAGGTGGTGCCTGAGAAGCTGAAGGTATTCTTCGCCTGATCCACCGTGAAGTTGTCTATCTTCTTCGGGAAGTTCCACAACTGGATGATGTCAGGTTTCCAGCTCGTCACCTTACTTTTCATATCGTCGAACTGGGTGGAGAGCGAAATCGAGGAGAGGCTGCTGCGGCCCAGACCAATCGCATTGTCACCACCGAGAATATCCAGCAGCGTGGCGCCATTATCCAGCGTGCTGCGCTTCGCTTCCATCAGCTCCGCCTGCGGTTTATCGCCGCGAATCACCATGAACAGATTGCGACGAGGCTGTTTAACCAGCCACGCATGCGCCGTGTTGTTCATCGCCAGATGATCGGAACTCACCACAATCACGGTATTTTTGAACCACGGTGATGCCTGTATGCGCGAAATCAGACGCGCAACATGCTCCTGCGAACAGGCGACTGCACTGAATGACTGGTTTGGTTTGCCCTCAATGCTGTAACTCCGGCGATCGCAGCTGCGCGAGATAAACCCGTCAGGATGATGGGTGTCGACGGTCAGGGTAAACAGCGCAAAGGGTTTACCGGCCTGTGAGAGTTCCTGATATTTCTCAAAGACTTCATCCAGCACGGTGTCGTCGTAATAACCCCAGTTATTGCGGTAGGTGGGATCGGCAACGCGGCTTTTCAGTTCCTGCGAACCATACAGGTTTTCGGGATCGAAACCGTGCGATTTCAGGAAGACGTCTTTACCGGCAAAGCGCAGATCGGCGCCCTGAATAAACCAGTTCTGGTAGCCGGAGTTTTTCAGGATGTCGCCCAGACAGACGTTCTGGGGATAGAAACTGGAGAGTGACGCCGACGCATTGCCGTCAAACGGGGCAAACAGCGGAATGCCACACTGTGAGGCAACCATGCCCGCGATAGTGTAATCGGTGCCAGGCAGCTGTTCGGTTTCGCTGAAGTCGATGCTCTGCTCTTTCTGCCGGCTTAGCTCCGGCGCTAAACCAGGAAAAGCGATGGGGTTAAAATAGGTGCGCTCTAAGCTTTCACCATAAATATAAACCACGTTGAGGTGCGGCTGCTCAATGCGATTACGCGGCACCCTGTAGAAGTTGTCGAAGTCAGAATCCGCCAGTTGGGTATGCGACACAATCAGCGTCGCGACCTGGCGAAAAGCCGGGGTGGTCTGCACTGAGCCGAGCGCGCAGACAGCCGCCAGCAGCGACCAGCCCATGTGATGGGGACGCTTACGCCGACGCAGAATCCACGACAGCAGGCAGAACAGCAGAAACAGTACGATGATCAGCCCAATCGCTGGCACCACATATTTACTGACGCCCGCGCCGGTCAGGCTATTGGTCAGGGTATACAGCACCGCATCGTTGATGCCGTCACCCGTAAAATAGTTGCTGGCATAAAGGGTGGCGTTCAGCACAACGAAAAGCACCAGCAGAATCAGAACAACAATAAACCAGAATTTGTTACGCCCGGCTTTACAGGAATAAATGGCAATAGCGGCCAGAAACAAGGCGACGGACACCAATTCGGACAATGGGAAATCCTCTTTTCAGGGTTACGCGAGGCTTCACGCAACCAGCCATCTTCGGGGGATGGTTTTTCGACAATCTATATTGGCTGTCATCCGGCTGCAACATATCCGGCCCGAATTGTGCGGTGGAGAGCAGATTGGTTAATTGTCATTCCAGAAGGGAGGTTATCAGGCGTGACGGTGGCTGGCGCGCACCGTCAGCAGAGCAGAGGTCAGGACGTTTTTCAGAGTTTGCCGGTGAGATATTGTGCTTCGCCGTCGGCAAAACTCCAGTCACCTTTGTCGTTGGTGATAAAGCTGATCATTAAATCGTTGCCCTGCACACCACAATGTTCGCGCAGCTCACGTGCCAGCTCCGCCATAAAATGCTGTTTCTGTTCGCTGCTGCGTGGGCTGGTATAGACCCGCACCATTACCAGATTATCGCTGCGTGTAAATCCCAGTCCGGTATCCTGAAACACCATCTGATAGCGCTTGTTTTCCTGAACAATCTGGTAGCGATCGCGTTCAGGCACGTTAAAGGCCGTAAGCACAGCGCGGTGCGCTGCATCCAGCAGTGTACGCAGTTCGGATTCTGAACGACCCTGAATAACATCAAATTGCAGCAGTGGCATAGCGAATTCCTCATCATGATTAATAACGCTATGGTGACCGCTTTATCCGGCGGGAAAAAGCGCGTAGCCTGAAATGATTATTCACTATAGTGAACAATCACAATGAAAGAGATGAAAACGGATGCGCTGTGGGATCATCTGCACTGGCTAACCGTACTGGCAGAGCAGGGCAGTTTTACCCGCGCGGCAGAGCGGCTCGACGTCAGCAAAGCGGCGATGAGTCAGAAAATCAAAGAGCTGGAAGAGATGGCTGGTGTGTTGCTGGTACAGCGCACTACGCGCAGTGTGCGACTGACGTCAGCAGGCGAGAAGCTGGTGGAGGAGCTCCGCGAACCGTTTTCCCGCATCGAGCAGAGTTTTTTCAGCGTGCGGGATACCGCCGGACCTGTGCGGGGTCTGGTGCGGATGACCGCGCCAGTGGCGTTTGCCCGTCAGCAACTGGTGCCAATCATTGGCGAGTTTCTGCGTGACTATCCGCAGGTGCGTCTGCAGCTGGATGTGACCGACCGCATCGTGTCACTGAGCAGCGAGGGCTTTGATCTGGCGATTCGACACAGTGACACGCTACCGGAAACCCATGTCGCGTTGCCGCTATGCGATACCCGGACGTTGCTGGTGGCCTCACCCGCCTATCTCAGCCTGCAGGGTGTACCGCAGTCGCCACAGGATCTGGAGCAGCACAACTGTCTTTACTACCCACGTGGCATCGAATCACCGCGCTGGCGGTTTGAGACGGCAACGGATAGCGAACAGGTGCAGGTGCGGATTCAGGGCAGCTTTGCCACCAACAACAGCGAGTCGATACGCGATGCCGCGCTACAGGGACTGGGGATTGCGATGCTGCCCGATTTCAGCGCCCGTGAGGCGCTGGCAGCCGGTACATTGCGGCAGGTGCTGCCGGAGTGGCAGCCTGTTGAGGCCTTTGCCGCCCGCCTGTGGATCGTCCGGCCCTGGGCGGCGCAGGTACCCCGCGCGGTCACCACGTTCACGCAGTGGCTACGCGCGCGCTTTGACCGCTGAGGGCAATGCCAGCGCAGGCGGTGTGGTCTGCATCATCTCGCCAATCAGGCTGCTGCGGTTATACAAACCAAGCCGCAGATTGAAGTCGAGATGCAGTCGCTCGTTGCCGGTTAATTTGATAATCGGCGGTGGCGTCTGTGGCCGCTGATGAAACATCACGGACTGCGCAAAGGCGCTGCTGCTGTCGGCATGTAAACGCTGATAGAACCAGGCGCTGGCTTCGCCTTTACGCAGATAGAGATTGGCCCGCCGGTATTCACGCATCGCAACCTGCTGTGCCAGCGACAGGAGCTGGCGCGATGGATTATCAATATTCTGCACAATCAGCGGAAAATCATCGCGCTTCTTCAGTTCATGGAAATAGTTGCGGATACCAACGTTTTTAACCGGTGCCAGCTGTTTCAGCCATTCGCGAATAAACGGGTTTTGCGGTGGCGCGGCCAGAAACCAGCTCTCAGTAACCGGCGCCAGCAGGTTCATCGTTGACTGCTCGCGGTAGTAACCGATGAGATCCATTGGCCGTGCCTCGTGCGCGCGATGCACCCAGGCGAGGTTCTCAAACAGCAGGGTGCTGCAGTCGATGCCGATGCCGCCATAACGGTGAATCAGCTCAAGCCGGATAATTTCACTTTTATGGGCCAGCGTCAGATCCGAAGAGATAAAGCTGAGTTCGGGCAGCCACTGCGACAGCGTGCGCTGTGTAATCAGATGCACCTGGTGATCGGGATTATCCCGCCGGATTTTACTGATGTTCAGCGCCATTGAGGTGGGCAGGTAATCGTTATGCCAGACCATCCAGACAATTTTTGGAATCTCCGGCAGATCTTTCTGCTGCGAGACCAAAACGACATTATCTTCCTGTCCCGGATCATATTCCGGTGCCTGACAGAGTCTCTGCTGTTTCTTATTCCATAACATCTGGCTACTGAACGATATTCTTTTCCAGTTACGCCAGATTTTATGCGCTGGACGTTGGCGATGTGAAGTCATGGTGCACCTGTTATTTTTATTTTCCCGTCATAGTACAGGCTCTGCCCGTTCCGCGTGGGGCGGGAACGGCTGGCATTGCATACTGGCTGCAATTCCGATGAGTGCGGGAATGAATGAATGGTTTTCCCTGGTGGCGACGCAGTGGGTTAGCGCGCGGAAGTTTCCTCACGGCTGTTTAATTGCACTGCACCTTTTTAATAAAACATTATTTACACATTAGCTATGTCTTTTTTTGATTTTAGGATAATACGGAAATAATCCGGTCGCCTTATCGAAATAATAATATGGTCGCTGTTAATCATTTATTTAAATATAACGAAACCCTTAATTAAGGAATATCTTAATATCATGCCTTATTATCGTGCTGACATAAGGCCTGGCCATCGCAGTCGTGAATATTGCACTTAATGAGTGGGGTAAGCCCGGCTCATCAATCCGCAGCATCAGACAGGCTGAAGAGGATTGTCTACGCTTAAGAAGAACTTACTGAGAAAGGAGTGCGCATGCAGAGTGAAGCTTACGGTTTACTGGCGGTCGATAAGCAGGGCAATCGCGTCCTGTTCCTTAATCCGGAAACCTTCGCGGTCGAGCGGGAACTGAACGCTTTTCCACCGCGGCCGCATGAACTCCTGATGCTGGCCCCGTGGGGTAAGGCCTATGTCCCTATTTATGGCGACGGCGTTCATGGTAATAACCCGCATCCGGGTCATAAAGTGGCGGTCATTGATTTACAGCGTCGCGAGATCAGTGGCTTTATCGATCTGTCGCCGCTGCGGGCACCCCACAGCGGACAACTGGGGCGCGATGGCAAAGTCTATCTCTGCTGTGAGCAGAGTGCCGCCGTGGCGGTGATCGATCCGCAGACTGACAAAGTAGAAAAAATTATTCCGATTCCTTCTCACAATGCGCATCGCCTGACGCTGTCACCCAGCGGCCGCAAGCTGTTCACCGATAATGAAGAGGATGCGACCATCACCGTCGTGGATCTCTGTGAAGCGGAAGGACGGGTGATCGATACCATCCTGCTTCCTGGCCCGATTGCGGGCATTGCCGCATCACCGAAACACCCTTATCTGGTCGCCAGTGCCGCTGACGCGCCGCTGCTCTATCTGATCGATCGGCAGAGCCACCGTATTCGTCAGCGCATTACGTTGCCGGGTCATCAGCAGCCTTGTCAGGTGGTTCGCTTCAGCGCCGATGGCGAACAGCTGGTGGCAATAGGGGATCAGGAACCGCGGGTGACACTGTTTGACGATCTGCTGAATCCGCTGGGGGATATCAGCGTGGGTAACATGCCGATGGATGGCTGCTTCACGCCCGACAGGCAACAGCTGCTGATTGCCAATCAGGATGATGGCACGCTGAGTGTGATCGATCTGGCACAGCGTAAAGTCATTGCCACGCCGCGTGTTGGCACGGGCTGTGAGGTACTGGGCTATTTTCCGCTCGGTCAGATAAACGGACGATGATAGATCGCAGTGCTCCAGTGACGGCTGCTGGCATGCTTCTCTGCCTGCCAGCCGCGTTTTCGTAACTCACGCGCAATCATTTTGTTCATGATGCCGTGGCCCAGCAGCAGTACCGTGCCTTGCTGTGAATGATCGATCAGTTTTTCTGCCGCCGCCGAAGCGCGGCTGCGTGCATGTTGCAGCGACTCCGCGTCGCCTGCATAACCGCAAAACCACAAAAGCCGCAGCAGGGCCAGCCAGCACACGGTCGGTAATTGTACCTCACCGGTTTTCACCAGCGGCACGGCGACTTCGCTGAACAGCGCATCAACCTCATGGGGTTCCAGACCGAGCTGGCTCAGTGAGGATTGCGCGCGGGGCAGGGGGCTGCAGACGATAAACGTAGCCTGACGGGCAATTTCGATGCTGCGCGGCGGCGGTCCGTCACTGACCTGTGACAGATCGTACGCTTCGCACCAGTCAGCCAGTGCCTGCACACTCTGGCGACCCGCCGCCTGGTGGTCAGGTTTACCGTGTCGCATCAGAATAATTTTCATCGTATCTCTGTCCGGCCTTTTGGTCAGGGTAACGCATTGCCTGTGTTTACGGTGATTTTTCAGAATAAACAGCCAGTGTCATTTGCAGGTAATCTGCGCGTGCGATAACTGAAAATGATGAAGGGAACGTTGCCCCTTTTATCGTGCTTAATGATTAGTGAATCAGATAACTTACAGGCGCTGATGACTTTTTTTGTGCAATAAGAAGGCGGTTAACTCGCTGAATTTGCGCAAAAAATGGGTGGTGACGGAATGTTATAATGAAGTTTTTCTAACAAATATCGTCAGGATCTATTGATTTATCTACGCGCGTAGATACACTAAGTCCCCAGTGATTGCTCACGGTGCCCGATGCACAGTAGGCTCCATCGATTGTTAAGTTATATTCGCTCAGTTTAAGCGACCGGTGAAAAATACACCGGCGAAATGGGGCGATGAATACGATTCCAACACCAGGGAATCCTTTAACCTTTCATCATGGTTCGCCCACTGAACCTCGTCACCGGGGGATTCCGCTTTCATCAGGGAATCGACCCATGGACGGGCGTTTATCGATCTGCATACTCATTCAGGGATAGGGTTATGACGGCACACAATTCCGTTAAGCAGCAGGCATCACTGTCATCCACTTCAGCCGCCGATGAGCGGTTTGACACCCCTTCAGGTCGCAAAGAATTCTGGCGTGCCACTTTCTCATGCTGGCTCGGAACGGCAATGGAGTACGCGGATTTCGCGCTCTATGGCCTGGCTGCCGGTATCATCTTTGGCGACGTCTTCTTTCCCGAATCAACCCCAGCCATGGCGCTGCTCTCCAGCTTCGCGACCTGGTCAGTCGGCTTTGTTGCCCGGCCCATCGGCGCGTTGTTTTTTGGCTGGCTCGGCGATCGAAAAGGCCGAAAGGTCGTCATGATCTCCACCATTATTCTGATGGGTGCTTCCACAACCTTTATCGGCTTAATCCCAGGCTACGCCTCTATTGGCGTATGGGCGCCTGCCTGCCTGGTTCTGCTGCGCTTTACGCAGGGGTTCGGCGCGGGTGCGGAGTTATCGGGCGGCACGGTGATGCTGGGCGAATATGCGCCGACAGAGCGCCGCGGACTGGTCTCTTCTGTGATCGCGCTGGGTTCCAACAGTGGCACGCTGCTGGCTTCGCTGGTCTGGCTGCTGGTGGTGCAGATGGATCAGCAGAGCCTGCTGGAGTGGGGCTGGCGTATTCCTTTCCTCAGCAGTGCGCTGATTGCACTGGTTGCGCTGTGGATTCGCCGTCATTTGCGAGAAACGCCGGTGTTTGAGCGCAGAAAAGCGGAGATGGAAGCGGAACGTGCTGGCATGAAGGCAGCGTCGGTGGTCGATCAGCGGCCTTTCTTCCAGCGTACCCGCGCTTTCTGGACCATGGTTGGGCTGCGCATCGGCGAAAACGGTCCTTCCTATCTGGCGCAGGGCTTCATCGTGGGTTACGTCGCAAAAGTGCTGATGGTGGATAAGTCTGTACCGACCACCGCCGTGTTTCTCGCGTCGCTGCTGGGCTTTCTGATCATTCCTTTAGCGGGCTGGCTCTCTGACCGCTTTGGTCGCCGGATCGTGTATCGCGTTTTCTGTCTGTTGCTGATGTTTTACGCCTGGCCCGCCTTTACGCTGCTGGATACCCGTGAACCGATGCTGGTGATTCCGGTAATCGTGGTCGGTATGGCGCTGGCGTCACTGGGTATTTTTGGCGTGCAGGCGGCCTGGGGTGTCGAGATGTTCGGTGTTCATCATCGCTATACCAAAATGGCGGTGGCTAAAGAACTGGGCTCGATTTTGTCCGGCGGCACCGCACCGCTTGTTGCCGCTGCTATGCTTTCTTATACCGGTCACTGGTGGCCGATTGCAGTCTATTTCTCGGCAATGGCCGCCATTGGATTCTTTACTACCTTTGTCGCGCCTGAGACGCAAGGGCGAAATCTGAATCTGCCTGAAGATGCCATCTAGCAGTACCTGAAGATCTCATCTGCCAGAAGAGAGCGACAACCAGCAGGCCGTGTAAAGCGGCCTGTTTTTATGGAGGGACATGATGTGCCTAAGTCATTAACGGGAAAAGTGACCCGCAGAGAAGTTGCGAAAGCGGCAGGCACCTCAGTGGCAGTTGTCAGTTATGTCATTAACAACGGGCCGCGTCCGGTCGCTGAGGCCACCCGTCAGCGGGTACTTGAAGCGATTAAAGCGACGGGTTACCGGCCAAATGCCGCAGCACGCGCACTGGCATCCGGTAATACCAAGACCTTTGGATTGGTGGTGCCTAATATCGGCAATCCTTTTGTCGCCTCCATGGCGCACATGTTGCTGCAGGAGTCGATGAACCACGGTCACGTTATGCTGCTGGGAGATGCCGGTGATGACCGCAGGCGAGAACTGGAGTTAATTCAGGGACTGCTTAACCGTCAGGTGGATGGACTGTTTTACAACAGCGTCGATCGCCATCCTTACATTGATTTGATTAAAGCCAGCGGTACGCCGCTGGTGATGCTGGAGCGGGTTGAGCCACAGCCGGGCGTTAACATGTTGCGGGTGAATGAACGTCAGGCCGCCTGGCAGGTAACGGCGCATCTGTTAAGTCACGGCTATCAGCAGGTCGGCATTATCAGCGGCCCGGTCGATATGCTCAATGCACAGGATCGCATCCAGGGCTGGCGCGATGCAATGCAGGATCGTGGCCTGCCCATTGATGAGTCGCTGATGTTTCCCGCCAGCTACACCCCTCAGGGTGGCTACGAGGCGGCACAGGCAATGATCGCGCGGGGTTGTGTGCCGCGCGCACTGTTTACCAGTAACGAAGGTCAGGCGATTGGTGCGCTTCGCGCCTTTTCCGAACATCAGATTCGGGTGCCGCAGGATGTGGCGCTGGTCTGCTTTAACGGAACCAATCACTCGTCATTTCATGTCCCGACATTAACGACTGTGCGCCAGCCACTGCGTGACATGGCCCGCTCTGCGATTCAGATGCTGAAAGAGGGAGAGAGCGAAGCACAATTGAAGGAGTTTCCACACTATCTTGAAATCGGTGAATCCTGCGGTTGCCAGCCGCAAAGTCAGAGTTAACGTATAAAAAATATGAAAAGAATCATTATTGATTGCGATCCCGGCAACGGTATCGCGGGTGCCAACACCGATGATGGGCTGGCGATTGCGCTGGCATTAGCTTCACCTGCACTGTCGCTGGAATTAATCACTACCGTGGCGGGTAATACACCCAGCGACGTGGGCGCGCGCGTCGCCAAAGATCTGATTGTCCGGCTGGGATCGTCTATTCCGGTCATCCAGGGTGCGACGCAGGCGTTACAGGAAGATCCTGCGCCGTGGCGTGAAACGCTGGATAATCGGGTCAATCAGCTTGCGCTGAGTGAGCTGTGGAAGGGCGTGCGTCAACCAGCAGATATTGCAGCGGATGCGTATGATGCCGCTGACGCGATGGGCAAACTGATTTGCGACAATCCGGGCGAAATTACCCTGGTGGCGATTGGTCCGCTGACGAATGTGGCGCTGGCAATGCAGCGCTATCCTGCGATGGCAGACTCTGTGGCAGAAATTGTCATCATGGGTGGCGTGTTTACGCTGGATGATTATATCAAAGACACCAATTTTGGCCTGGACCCGGAGGCCGCGCATCAGGTGTTGCACAGCGGTGCCGCCGTGACGCTGGTGCCAATGGATGTCACCACGCAGACGCTGCTGACCCAGCAGGATCTCACCCGTCTTACCGCTGTCGATCATCCGCTGGCCGATTTTGTGCGAGACACGCTGCGTCCATGGATCAACTATTCGATGGAAACGCGTCAACTGGCGGGATGCTGGATCCACGATGCACTGGTTGTGGCCTGGCTGCTGAATCAGCGGGTCGCGTCAGGCATTGATTACCGTGTCGATATCGAGCTACGTCCCGGTGCAACACGCGGTAAAAGCTGGCGTTATCGTCAGCCGCTACGGCTTGCTGTCGGCGTACCTGAGCACTGCGGCGCATGGGTTCATGTGCTGCACCGCGTCGATAACACGATGCTGTTGTCGATCATCGAAGAGGCCTTTAAGCGGCTGACTGCTATGGGCGATTAACCCGCCCGCTTACTGGCGCGCCTGATATGTTTGCATGATGCGGCAATGCCCCTCTAAGGCTGATAAACGCTGTCAGGAGGTGTGCAGCATCTGGGCTGGATCAAGAGATGCAAAGCATTACATCGCTTCGCACACGTCGATCCAGCGGGCGTTGGTCAGCTCAGCCATCTGCTGAGGCGAGATGCGGACGGCACTGTGGATAGCGCCAGCGGCGGGTAACACTTCGTCGAAACTGCGCAGTGAGACATCACAGTAAACGGTCAGCGGATTCTCCAGACCGAACGGACAGACGCCGCCAACCGGATGGCCGGTCCAGTTAATGACCTCATCAACGCTCAGCATCCGCGCTTTTGCGCCTAGCGCGGCTTTCAGCTTGCGATTGTCCAGCCGGGCATCGCCGCGTGTCACAATCAGCACGACGTCATTTTTCACTTTCAGTGACAGGGTTTTCGCAATCTCTCCTGGCGTCACGCCATGGGCGCGCGCAGCCATTCCGACCGTTGCAGTGCTTTCTGCCAGTTCGATAATTTCAATTTCAGGGGCGTGTTCGGCAAAGAACTGGCGCACGGACTCCAGACTCATCTTTCTCTCCAGGCTGATCGAAGGCGTAAAAATTGCCACAAGCCTCAGTGCCTGTAAACGAGATAAACGGAGAATTCGTGGTAATTACGTCTGTTTAGCTGCCGCTCAGGGTGCAATTGCCGCATTGTTCGACATCAGGAATGCGATAACGCTGGCAACAGCTGCGACGGACCAGTTCGCCATTGCGCATGATCATGGTGCGGTAGAGCGGATTTTCGCTGCCATCCAGCAGTTTCTGGTTAAAGAATAGCGCCTGCTCCAGTTGCAGCACCAGCGTCTCATCGATCTGACTTTTCAGCTCACCCAGAAACCACTGCAATGAGTAGCCCATGTTGTTCCAGATGAGTCGGGCGTTGATATCACCATGCTGAGTAATACCATTAACCACCGGGATCAGATGCTGCTGAATCAGCCGATCGATGCGCTGCTGAGGGTTAAGATAGCGGGCTTCTTCATCCTCCTGCACATCAATCCAGAACGTGGCCGGATGACCATTCTCATGAAAACCGACACGAATATGCTCTGGTGAGCAGTCCAGCGCGCGCGACTCCTGTAACAACGCCATGATCATCGGGGGCAGCAGCAGGCCAAAATACCATTGCGCCCACAGAGAGAGCACCGGCTTTGCTTCACGAACCGCATCAGGATGATCGCGATAGAGATAATCGCTGTAGCGCTGGATAAGCTGGGCAAAAGCCTCTGATTGTGACCAGGCAACGAGTGTCTGCGTATCGTGCGGAGCGGGCTGGCTGAATTTAACAGAATCAAGCAGATAACTACGCTGTTGCTGCAGCCGCTCGTGCAGACTTTCCGCCAGTGGACGGTCATTCTGCCGAAAGATCATCGACTGAGCGTTGAAACGCTGTTCCTGAGCTGAAACGGTTGCCATGACGACTCGCGAAAAGTGTAGATAAGAAAGCAAATGATAATCGTTATTGATTAACTCTACAAGTCGCGTAAAAAAACGTCGCTGCCGTCAGGGATTGGGTGGGGAATGCGATCAGCAAACAAACCCGTCTGCGCAGTGCAGAACCGGCCATAGCGCGGCAATGTCAGGGTTATTACCAGCCGTGTTGTGCTTAATCAGGCTGGTTCAGTTAAGGTCTCATGCTGTTTTCGCGGAAGATCTTCCCAGGCAAGAATGGTATTCCGGCCCTGATTCTTAGCCACATATAATGCGCTGTCAGCATTGGCTACCGCCTGATCAAAATCATTATCGTAGATAGGCGCAATGCCGGCGCTGATGGTGACGTGGGTTGAAACAGTCTCATTAAAAAGATGGGGTATTTCTAAATCCAGCACATACTGACGGATGCGCCCTGCCAGTTTCATGGCGATGGAGCTGTTCACATTGGTCATTAACACCAGAAACTCTTCGCCGCCATAGCGGGTGACGACATCGCGTGAACGGACTGCATCCCGAATAGCCACAGAGACCCGCGCCAGTGCCTGATCACCCATCGCATGCCCATAATTATCGTTGTAGGCTTTGAAATGATCGATATCCAGCAGCAGCACATAGTGGCTGCCAGCATGGTTTTCCAGAATATTGTCCAGTCGGTTCTTCAGGCCACGACGGTTATACAGTCCGGTCAGTGGGTCGAGCATGCTGAGGTCACTGAAGGTCTCTTTCTCTTCATAGAGTTGGTGCATCAGCCGCAGGGTAAAGTTGTCGGCACGGCGACGCATAAGATGCTGGAGTGAGAAACCAATCAGCGGCAGCATAATGGTCAGCAGAATCAGCGGCAGATGCTGCCCATTATCAAGCAGTAATACGGTGAGCACCGGTGGCGCGACATGAAGACAAAAAGCCCCCAGATAATCGCTCAGGGCGATGGCACTAATAAATAACACACTGATCAAACTGATAATAAGAAAGCCGCCATCAAAATAGAATACCTGATGAAAACGATAATTAATGTGCCAGGCCCAGAGCGCGCCCAGCACCAGCGCGACAGGATTTAAAAGGGAGAGTTTTACTTTAGACCATATTAAATGTGCAATTAACATTATGCCGCTAAAAGACGCGACACAAATTACCGGCAACGTGGTATCGATTTTCTCATTGCTCATTATTGGCAGCAGATAAAATAGCGAAACGGCGATATTTAAAAACAGAAAAAGCATCACTGAAAGCCGGTATTTACTCTGTTTCAGTTCTTCATATGATTGTAATTTCATTATAAATACTCGTGACGACCCTGAAATACCAAAGCGCAAGCCGGCATAAACAGGTTGTGCCAGACAGTGAGCAAATTATTGCTGGTGCTGTTATTAAAGGTGTTATCGGTCGCAATCTAGCATTTTCCAACTGGTCTGTCATCTTCGTTGCCAGGCGTGACAAAAACAGGCTGCAAGCAAAGCAAAACTGACATATGATAATGGGAATGCTTATCATTTGAGGTTTGCGTCATGGGAATAGCGATTATTGCGGCCTGCGGTTTGTGGGGCGTCAGTTGGGCGCTGGGTAAAAAACTGGATAGTGCGTGGGGCGTATTGCTGCCCTGCATCGCGCTGCCGCTGTTCGCATTATGGGAACCCAGCTTCAGCCAGTGGCGACTGGTGATGACAGTTGCGCTGCTGCTGACTGTCGTCATGCTATTTAACCAGCGTCTGCGTCACTATCTGTTATTGCCTTCGTGCCTGGCGTTAGCAGGTGGACTGGCGGCAGTCTCTGTGAATTTTCATCTGAGTTAATACAGGCGTAAAGGCGTAAAGCGGGTGTTCAGGGTGTCGCGACCGGGAAAGTGAATGCCACGCGAAAAAAACAAAACAGGAAAGGGATAAAGCGACACTGCAACTAGGCAGCTGAAACGAGCAGAAAGCCAGAGGATGACAACGTTGGTGCGAAGAGAGGGACTTGAACCCTCACGTCCGTTAAGACACTAACACCTGAAGCTAGCGCGTCTACCAATTCCGCCACCTTCGCATCGAGTTGTCTGTTCATATCACCGCAATGGTGCGAAGAGAGGGACTTGAACCCTCACGTCCGTTAAGACACTAACACCTGAAGCTAGCGCGTCTACCAATTCCGCCACCTTCGCGCAGTGCTCGCGATATGAAACATGTGATTTTGGTGCGAAGAGAGGGACTTGAACCCTCACGTCCGTTAGGACACTAACACCTGAAGCTAGCGCGTCTACCAATTCCGCCACCTTCGCATACCCGTAACATCCTGAGAATGTTACAACCACGGAGGCGCATTCTAGAGATTTTACTCTTTGCGTCAACAACTATTTCGTCGGGCTGAAACGATCGCTGTAAAAAGCAACGTTTTCAGCCCGGCAACGCGATTAATGACGTTAAAAGCCCTTATCGTGTTTTGGCACCACGACCATAGACGGCGCGATAAACTTTAAAGCGGCCGGTCTGTGCGATGACTTCGTGGCTGCCGAAAGCTTCATCCAGCACCTGCGGATAAGGCAGGAACGTGTTCGCAACAATACGCAGTTCGCCACCGGTGTTCAGGTGCTTTACTGCTCCCCGGATCAGCGCCTGTGCGGCGTCGAGGCTGGTCTGGGTGCCTTCATGGAACGGCGGGTTAGAGATAATCATGTCGAAACGGCCGGTCACGTCAGAGAAGACGTTGCTGGCGAAAACTTCGCCCTCGATGCCATTGGCGGCCAGCGTCAATTTACTCGCTTCAATGGCTGCGGCATGCACGTCGCACAGCCACAGGCGTACTTTAGGCGAACGGGCAGGCAGTGAGGCGGCAATCACGCCTGCGCCACAGCCCATATCCAGCACTTTACCTTTAGTGTGCGGGGTAAAGGTCGACAGCAGCAGGGCGCTGCCGCTATCCAGACCGTCACGGCTGAAGACGCCAGGCAGAGTGTGAATGGTCAGACCATCCAGCTGATACTGATGACCAAAGGTGCTGGCATCAAACGCAGGCTGTTTGTCGAGGCGACCATGATAGAGACCACAGCGACGCGCGCTGTCGATCTTCTCCAGCTTCACCCACGACTCCAGCATGCCTTCGGCACTGCGGACGCCGCTGCGATTTTCACCCACCACGAACACGTCGCAGCCCACTGGCAGCATCGAGAGCAGGTTCTCCAGCTGGAACTGTACTTCCGGCTTATTTTTGGTCCAGAAGTAGACCAGGGTATCGCATCCCTGCACATCTTCCGGCTGCGCAACCATTCCGTAACGCGCCTGCTCGCCCATACGGCGGCTCAGGTTTTGCCAGTGATGATATTGCTGGGTGTGAACGCGCGATGAAGCGGTTTCCAGCTGAGCGGGCAGGTCATCCTGCAGATCGCCAGCAAATAAAACATGGCGGGCGGTAAATTCATCACTGTGGCGCAGAATGACTTCGCTGGCCGGGGTAAAAGCAGACATGTAGGGCTCCTGTAAGATCTGAGCGGGGATTATAGTGGTTTGTTGGCGCATGTTCGATGGGTTTGCTAGCATAGCGTCGCATTCAGCTAGCAGAACAGGTAACACCATGACGTCCAGGCGCGACTGGCTTTTACAGCAAATGGGAATTACGCAGTATCAGCTGCGCCGCCCGCGCGTGCTTCAGGGCGAAATTGCCGTCACGCTGGCACCGGACACGCAGTTAATTATTGTCGCTGACGCGCCACCCGGTCTGCATGAACCGCTGATGCGCGATGTGCTGCATACCCTCAATCTGCAACCCGCTCAGGTAATGACCGTGACGCCGGATCAGCTGCAGATGCTGCCGGAAACGCTGAACTGCGCGGGCTGGCTGCTCGGCGTAGAGAGCGAACAGACTTTTAATGGCGTGGCATTAACCAGCGCCTCTTTCAATGAACTGATCAGCAGCGGCGTCGCCAAACGCGCGCTCTGGCAACAGATGTGTAACCATGACAGCCATCTCTTTACTCACCCCTGACGACCTGGCGCAGGCCTTTGCCATTGAGCGTCGTAGCCACGCGTTTCCCTGGAGTGAAAAGACGTTTGCCAGCAATCAGGGCGAGCGCTTTATTAATTTACGTCTCGACGCCGACGGCAAAATGGTCGCCTTTGCCATTACTCAGGTGGTGCTGGACGAAGCCTCGCTGTTTAACATCGCGGTCGATCCTGACTTTCAGCGCCGGGGATATGGCCGCCAGCTGTTGCAGCATCTGATCGATGAGCTGATCAAACGCAACGTGCTGACGCTGTGGCTGGAAGTGCGGGCCTCGAACCTGCCCGCCATTGCGCTCTATGAGCAGCTTGGATTCAATCAGGTCAGTCGTCGCCCCAACTATTATCCCACCGCCAGCGGCCGTGAAGATGCCATTCTCATGGCCCTGACGCCGTAGTGGTGTTAAGGAGCTTTAATGATTGATAACTGGGACTGCATCCTGTTTGATGCGGACGATACCCTTTTCCATTTCGACGCCTATGCCGGTTTGCAGCGCCTGTTCGCCGGCTATGACGTGCAGTTCACCGACCAGGATTACAGCGATTATCAGGCGATCAACAAGCCGCTGTGGGTCGATTATCAGAACGGCACCATCTCAGCGTTACAGTTGCAGACTCAGCGTTTCAACCACTGGAGCGAAAAGCTCAGCGTGGCACCAGAGATCCTCAACAGCGGCTTCCTCAGTGCGATGGGCGAGATCTGCACGCCGCTGCCGGGCGCGGTCAGCCTGATGAACCAGCTGCATGGCAAGGTAAAGATGGGGATCATCACCAACGGCTTTACCGCGCTGCAGCAGACGCGTCTGGAGCGCACCGGCTTCCGTGATTACTTCTCGGCGCTGGTAATCTCTGAGCAGGTTGGCGTGCCAAAACCGGCGGCCGCGATTTTTGACTACGCACTGGAGCTGATGGGCAATCCGGATCGTGAGCGAGTGCTGATGGTGGGTGATACGCCAGAGTCAGACATTCTGGGCGGCATGAACGCGGGAGTGAAAACCTGCTGGCTTGATCATGGCACCCGACCGCTGCCAGAACATATCAAACCCACCTGGCAGGTCAAATCGCTGGGTGAGCTGGAAGCGTTGCTGATTGGCTAACGGAACACGCCTCGCAAATCCACATTTTTCCACTAAAAAGGCCCGCATTGCGTGCTTTCAGACTGCTGAAAAATTCAAATCAAGGCACATCTGGCAACGATGGATTAGCTCAATACGCAGGGAACCGGGTCAGAGGAGGAAAGCGTCCCGCGCCATGGACAAAAACGCCGGGAGCGTTTTTGAACAACGCAACGCGTTGGCCCGGCGACGGGCGCACCTCATGGATGAGGTGCGTAATCGCGCGGGCCGAGCGGGCCAGGGATTGGCGTAAGCGACTTTCCGATCTGACCCGGTTTCCTGCGCTGGCTCGGTCTCACAGCGATCAGGCCAGGGTTTGTCAGCAGTCTTAGGCCCGCACAGCGGGCCTTTCTCGTTTTATCTTTACCGCAGCGCAGAACACTACTCTTTCTTCTCGTCGTCCTCATCCCGATCCTCTTTAACCGGGGTGCTGGCGGTGAGCAGGAACGGCGACTGCTGCCAGCGGGTGCGGCGATGGCGCAGCAGGGTGCGGGAGAGAATAATGCCGATCGCCAGTGCCAGCAGCATCATCAGACGCAGAATATTGGTGGTGTTATCGACCTGATGCGAGTCGGTGACCAGCACGTGGGTATCCAGCGTCACGCGCAGGAAGCCCAGCGGGCCATCGCTCCCGGCCAGCGGCTGCACAATCTGATGATTGAAATAGCTGCCTGCGCGCTGACCATCGAGCGCCAGCCGATCACGCACATTAATATTTTCACCGCTGTGCGCCACCAGACTGCCGTCGCCGTCATACACCGACGCATCCAGAATACGGCTGTTAGCCGTCATCTGATTAAGAATGGCTTCTATCTGAGTGCGGTTATTTTCACTGTTGTCCATCAATGGCTTAAGACTAAACGCCACCTGACTGGTCAGTGTATGTGCCAGCTCCTCGACCTGTTCAGAACGCGCCGCCTGATGACCAAGACTGAACCAGGATGCGCCCTGCATCAGCACAACCAGCAGCGCCATGGAGATCAGAACGATCACGGTCCGATGTAAGCGAAATTTCAGTGCGGTTTTAGCCATTACTCATCCGGGTCGTATCACAACATAAAGCCTGGAGATTATGTTGCCAGAAGCGGCGCAGACAAGGTAGCCTCTTGCGTGGTTTTGTTGTCCCTACAGGAGCTCTGATGCCAAATCGTTTAACCTGGTGCGATCTTCCCGCCGATGTTTCCCTCTGGCCGGGTTTGCCCCTTTCTCTTAGCGGTGATGAAGTGATGCCGCTGGATTATCGCGCTGGCCGCACCGGCTGGCTGCTGTATGGCCGCGGGCTGGACAAGCAACGGCTCACCGATTACCAGCACCAGCTGGGGGCCGCGATGGTGATCGTCAGCGCCTGGAACGTCGATGAGTATCAGGTGATTCGCCTGGCAGGATCGCTGACGCCGTTTGCCAGCAAGCTGGCGCACGATGCCGGGCTCGATGTTGCGCCGCTGGGCAAAATCCCGCATCTCAAGACGCCAGGCCTGCTGGTGATGGATATGGACTCCACCGCGATTCAGATCGAGTGCATCGATGAGATTGCAAAACTGGCGGGCTGCGGCGAGCAGGTGGCGGAAGTCACGGAGCGTGCGATGCGCGGCGAACTCGACTTCACCGCCAGCCTGCGTCAGCGCGTCGCCACGCTGCAGGGCGCGGATGCCAATATTCTGAAACAGGTACGTGATGCTCTGCCATTAATGCCAGGCTTAACGACGCTGACGCAGAAGCTGGAGGCGCTGGGCTGGCAGATTGCTATCGCTTCTGGCGGCTTTACCTATTACGCCGAATACCTGCGCGACAAGCTGCATCTGTCGGCGGTGGTGGCCAATGAACTCGAAATTCGCGACGGCAAACTGACCGGCAACGTGCTGGGTCCGATTGTCGACGCACAATACAAAGCCGATACCCTGAAGAAGCTGGCGGAGCGTTTTAATATCGCGCCGGAACAGACGGTGGCGATCGGTGATGGTGCCAATGACCTGCTGATGATCAAAGCCTCAGCGCTGGGCATTGCGTTCCATGCTAAACCTAAGGTGAATGAGCAGACCGCGGTCACCATTCGCCATGCCGATTTAATGGGGGTGTTCTGCATCCTTACCGGCAGCCTGATTCACGAAGAGCGTTAACTGAGGTATTGATTTGGCCAAAGCGGCAAAACGCGCATTTGTCTGTAACGAATGTGGCGCAGATTACCCACGCTGGCAGGGGCAATGCAGCGCCTGTCACGCCTGGAACACCATCACCGAGGTGCGCATCGCTGCCTCACCTGCCGCTGCGCGTAACGAGCGCCTGAGTGGCTATGCCGGCAGCGCCGGGACCAGCCGGGTGCAGAAGCTCTCTGAAATCAGCCTGGAGGCGTTACCGCGCTTCTCGACCAGCTTCAAAGAGTTTGACCGGGTGCTGGGCGGCGGGGTGGTGCCGGGCAGCGCCATTCTGATTGGCGGCAGTCCTGGTGCGGGGAAATCCACGCTGCTGCTGCAGGTGATGTGCCGGTTGTCTGAGGGGATGAAAACCCTGTACGTCACCGGTGAAGAGTCACTGCAACAGGTTGCGATGCGCGCCCATCGTCTGGGATTACCCACCGAAAATGTCAATATGCTGTCGGAAACCAGCATTGAGCAGATCTGCCTGATCGCCGAACAGGAGCAGCCGCAACTGATGGTGATCGACTCGATCCAGGTGATGCACATGGCGGAGATCCAGTCATCACCCGGCAGCGTCGCGCAGGTGCGCGAAACCGCCGCCTATCTGACGCGTTTCGCTAAAACGCGCGGCGTCGCGATCATCATGGTCGGTCACGTGACTAAAGATGGCTCGCTGGCCGGGCCGAAAGTGCTGGAGCACTGTATCGACTGTTCAGTGCTGCTGGATGGCGATGCCGACTCCCGTTTCCGCACCCTTCGCAGCCATAAAAACCGCTTCGGCGCGGTCAATGAGCTGGGGGTGTTTGCCATGACAGAGCAGGGCATGCGGGAAGTCAGCAACCCGTCCGCTATCTTCCTGTCTCGGGGCGAAGAGGTTACCTCTGGCAGCTCGGTGATGGTGCTGTGGGAAGGCACGCGTCCACTGCTGGTGGAGATTCAGGCGCTGGTCGATCACTCCATGATGGGCAACCCACGCCGCGTGGCGGTGGGTCTGGAGCAGAACCGCCTGGCGATACTGCTGGCCGTTTTACATCGTCATGGCGGATTGCAGATGGCGGATCAGGATGTGTTCGTCAACGTGGTTGGTGGTGTTAAAGTCACCGAAACCAGTGCGGACCTGGCGCTGATGCTGTCGATGGTATCGAGCCTGCGCGATCGTCCGTTGCCGCAGGATCTGGTGATCTTCGGCGAAGTGGGACTGGCCGGTGAGATCCGTCCGGTGCCCAGCGGTCAGGAGCGCATCTCTGAAGCGGCGAAGCATGGCTTCAAACGCGCCATTGTACCGGCAGGGAATGCACCGAAAAAACCGATTGCCGGGATGCAGGTTTTCAGCGCGAAGAAGCTGGCCGATGCGCTGGCGATTCTGGACGATCTGTAATGCGCCTGCGGCCTGCCAGCCTGCGTCGCGGGCAGGCCGCTCCCACCTTAACCGCATTGATGCAGGAGGCACGACATGTCGTCGTTTGATTATCTGAAAACGGCTATTCGCCAGCAGGGCCATACGCTGCAACAGGTCGCTGATGCCAGCGGCATGACCAAAGGCTATCTGAGCCAGTTGCTCAATGCCAAAATCAAAAGCCCCAGCGCGCAAAAACTGGAGGCGCTGCACCGCTTCCTGGGCCTGGAGTTTCCGCGCCGCGATAAAACGGTGGGCGTGGTATTTGGTAAGTTTTATCCGCTGCACACCGGCCATATCTATCTGATTCAGCGCGCCTGCAGTCAGGTGGATGAGCTGCATATCATTATGGGTTATGACGAGCCGCGTGACCGTGAACTGTTTGAGAACAGCGCGATGTCACAGCAGCCTACGGTCAGCGATCGCCTGCGCTGGCTGCTGCAGACCTTTAAGTATCAGAAAAATATCCGCATTCACGCCTTTGATGAGGAGGGGATTGAACCCTATCCGCATGGCTGGGATGTCTGGAGCAAGGGCGTCAGCGCGTTTCTGAGCGAGCACGGCATTGCACCGGATTGCATCTATACCAGTGAAGCGCCTGATGCGGAGATGTATCAGCAGCACCTGGGCATTCAGACCGTGCTGGTCGACCCCAACCGATCCTTTATGAGCATCAGTGGCGCGCAGATTCGTCAGGATCCATTCCGCTTCTGGGATTACATTCCTACTGAAGTGAAACCGTTCTTTGTGCGCACCGTGGCGATTCTCGGCGGCGAGTCGAGCGGTAAATCGACGCTGGTGAATAAGCTCGCCAACATCTTTAACACCACCAGCGCCTGGGAATATGGCCGCGACTATGTCTTCTCCCATCTGGGCGGTGACGAAATAGCGCTGCAGTATTCCGATTACGACAAGATCGCGCTGGGTCAGGCGCAGTACATCGATTTCGCCGTTAAATACGCCAATAAAGTGGCGTTTATCGACACCGATTTTGTGACCACGCAGGCATTCTGTCTGAAGTATGAAGGGCGCGAACATCCCTTTGTGCAGGCACTGATCGATGAATACCGTTTTGATCTGGTGATTCTGTTAGAGAACAACGTGCCCTGGGTCGCAGACGGATTGCGCAGCCTGGGCAGTTCCGTGGATCGGCGGGAGTTTCAGTCGATGCTGGTGACGATGCTGCGTGAAAACAACATCGAATTCCTGCACGTGCAGGAAGATGATTATGACGCGCGGTTCCTGCGCTGCATTGAGCTGGTCAAAGCGATGCTGGGCGAGAAAAACGCCCAGCCGTAACGCCAGCTGTGACCCGGTCTGCCGCACGGCAGCCGGGTCAGCGCATTAATAGACCATGACCACTTTGCCGCGCATGTGGCCTTCCAGCACGCGCTGATGGGCGGCAGTTAACGTCTCAACGCTTAAGCCGTGCAGCGTTTCGCTCAGCGTGGTTTGCAGTTTACCTTCATCCAGCAATGCCGATACCGCATCCAGAATCTCGCCCTGACGCGCCATATCCGGGGTATTAAACATGCTGCGGGTGTACATCAGCTCGAAGTGCAGTGCCGCACTCTTCAGCTTCAGTTGATCCATCGACAGCGGATGTTCGTTTTCCACGATGGTGCAGATATGACCCTGTGGTGCGATCAGCTTCGCCATTGTCTCCCAGTGACCGTCGGTATCGTTCAGGCAGAAAATATAATCAACCTGCTTAATGCCCTGTTTCTCCAGCTCACCGATCATATCTTTGTAATTGATCACCACATCGGCTCCGCGATCGCGGCACCACTGGGCGGAATCTTCACGTGAAGCGGTTGCAATGATCTTCACTTTGCTGCGCAGCTTCGCCAGGGGGATCGCCAGTGATCCAACACCACCTGCGCCGCCAACGATCAGCAGAGTCTGATCTTCCGATGCCGTCTCCAGGTTCAGTCGTTCAAACAAACCTTCCCATGCGGTCAGGGCCGTCAGCGGGATCGCGGCAGACTGTGCCCAGTCCAGACTCTCTGGCTTATGACCTGTGATGCGTGAGTCCACCAGCTGCTCAGTGCTGTTGCTGCCCGGGCGGGTCAGGTCGCCGGCGTAGAAGACTTCATCGCCAGGCTTAAAGTTGCTGACTGAGCTGCCCACTTCCAGCACAACGCCGCTGGCATCCCAGCCCAGGATACGTGGCTGCTGTAAGCCGTTTTTCTTCGCCCCTTTATGCACCTTGGTATCAACCGGGTTGACCGACGCGGCTTTGACCTCGACACGCAGGTCATACTCGCCTGGTGTGGGGGTTTCAGGGAAAATTTCAGTAAAGTGTTCCGGATTTTCCGGGTTAATTGCGATAGCGCGAATAGACATAACGTTTTCCTGTGTAGTTAAGCAAAGAGTCTGGCTCTTTTCTCTGACAGCCTGGCCGGGAGTCGGTGTACATATTCTCTATGGCAAGACCGGCTGTAATGATGAAGACAGGCCTTAAGTGTAGAACCTGATTTTAACGGTGATAAGATGGACAATCTTTCATAGAGTGTTCGTCTGAGGTGAACAATGGCATTTCGTCAGTGGCAGGATATGGCGCTGTTTGCGCTGGTGGCGGAGTGCGGCAGCTTTACCGGCGCAGCAGAACGTGCAGGGCTGCCTAAATCCAGTGTCAGTCAGCGCATCAGCCAGCTGGAGCAGCGGCTGGGGATTCGTTTGCTGAATCGTACCACCCGCCAGCTCAATCTGACTTTTGCCGGTGAGCGCTATCTGCTGCATTGTCAGGAGATGATGCAGGCCAGTGAACGTGCCGATCAGGCTATCGCCAGCCTGCGTGAAAACCCCAGCGGGCGTCTGCGCATCACCAGTCCGGCGGGCATTGGTGCCACACTGCTGGCGCGCTGTAACGCGGCATTCTTGCGTCTCTATCCTGATGTGACGCTGGATGTCTCGATTTCCGATGAGATGCGTGATCTGGTACAGGAGGGCTTTGATGTGGCGCTGCGCACCGGTCAGCCGCAGGAGTCCTCGCTGATTGGCCGTCGGATAGGCAACTGCCCACGACTGCTGGTGGCTTCACAGCACTATCTTAATCAGCACCCGCCGCTGCTTCACCCGCAGCAGCTGTCGGCTCACCGCTGTATCGCGCATCGCGCATGGAATGAATGGGTATTGCAGCGCGATGGCGCGTTCTACCGCTGGCTGCTGCCGCCTGGCCATCTCACCGACAATTTACTCTATGCGCGCGAATCGGCGCTGGGTGATGCAGGCATTACGCTGCTGCCGCATTTTCTGACCGATGGGGCGATGGCGGATCCCCGGCTGGTGCCGGTGCTGCCGGAATGGGGAGTCGAGGGAAATGAGCTGTGGCTGGTCTATCCGGGCCGTAAACTGAATTCGCCTGCGCTGGCACGCTTTATAGAGTTTGCGCTGCAGTCTCCGGTATTCAGGGAGTTTTATCGCTAAACGGAACAATGTGGCGCAGAAACAGGGACGCCATTTTTTCCGGACCAGTCTGGTAACCCGCGATATTTGCTGCTAACCAGTCGCTGGGGCTCAAACCTTCCCAGTTCACCTGATAACCCGCATGAAGAATAATATGTTCGAACAGAATGCGTAGTGACCGACCGTTTCCTTCCCGGAAGGGATGCAGAATATTAAACTCGCAATAATACCAGGCAACCTGATGACAAAATTCCTCATGGTCAGGTTGTTCCAGCCATTTCTCTTTCGCCAGTTTCTCAAATAATCTCTCCGCTTCACGCTCAATAAAAGCGGGCTGGCAAAAACGGGTCTCTCCTTTGCTAATTGAGATATCGCGAATCTGTCCTGCCCAGCTATAAAGCTCGCCATACAGACAGTAATGAATGTGACAGAGTGACTGAAGGGTAAAAGGGGGATGAGAGAGATTAATGGTGTGAATGGTCAGCGCAGTAACATCACGCTCAGCCTGATCGAGCAGCGTTTGATCGCGGATGTCATAACGATTAATCAATACATCTGAGTCGGGATAGCAGTAGTGATCTCGCCAGACAAGATAACGATTCACGATCGGCTCCGGTTACGGCTTATAGCGGCGTCGAACCTGTTCCAGGGTCGAGCATTCAGAAGCTGATGAAATACGGATTCCCTCCAGCAGTGAGCTTGCAGCAAAATTAGCAACTTTCGTCGCTTCATAAATTGCTTCCGCTTTTTTAGCCACTGCCCGATCGGTTTTTTTCTTCATTGCGTTGAGACCTCAAAACGTAATAGGTGAAGTGAGAGGAGGCCTGAGCCTCCTCTGTCACCTTTACTTCGTCATACGCTTGTACTTGATGCGTTTCGGCTCCAGTGCGTCGGCGCCGAGGGTACGCTTCTTGTACTCTTCATATTCGGTAAAGTTACCTTCGAAGAATTCGATGTTGCCCTCATCCTGGTAATCCAGAATGTGCGTCGCGATACGGTCCAGGAACCAGCGGTCATGCGAGATGACCATGGCACAGCCCGGGAACTCCAGCAGGGCGTTTTCCAGCGCGCGCAGGGTTTCGATATCCAGGTCGTTGGTTGGTTCATCGAGCAGCAACATGTTGCCGCCAACCTGCAGCAGTTTCGCGAGGTGCAGACGACCACGCTCACCACCCGACAGTTCGCCAACGCGTTTGCCCTGATCGACGCCTTTAAAGTTAAAGCGGCCAACATAGGCGCGGCTTGGCATCTCGGTGTTACCGATACGCATGATGTCCTGACCGCCGGAAACTTCTTCCCACACGGTTTTGGAGTTATCCATGCTGTCGCGGAACTGATCGACGGACGCCAGTTTCACCGTCTCGCCCAGCACAATGCTGCCGGAATCAGGCTGTTCCTGACCGGACATCATGCGGAACAGCGTCGATTTACCCGCGCCGTTAGGACCGATAATCCCGACAATCGCCCCTTTTGGCACGGAGAACGAAAGATCGTCAATCAGCACACGGTCGCCATAGGACTTACGCAGATTGCTGACTTCCAGCACTTTGTCACCCAGACGGGCACCTGGCGGAATAAACAGTTCGTTGGTTTCGTTACGCTTCTGGTAATCCGTGTTGTTCAGCTCTTCAAAGCGTGCCAGACGGGCTTTGCCTTTAGACTGCTGGCCTTTTGGCCCTTTGCGCACCCACTCCAGCTCTTTCTCAATCGACTTACGACGCGCGGCTTCAGAAGAAGCTTCCTGCGCCAGACGCGCATCTTTCTGCTCCAGCCAGGAGGAGTAGTTGCCTTCCCAAGGAATACCTTCACCGCGGTCAAGTTCCAGAATCCAGCCTGCCACGTTATCCAGGAAGTAACGGTCATGCGTAATCGCGACGACAGTGCCTTCGAAGTCATGCAGGAAGCGCTCCAGCCAGGCGACAGATTCGGCGTCCAGGTGGTTCGTCGGTTCGTCCAGCAGCAGCATGTCTGGTTTTTCCAGCAGCAGGCGGCAGAGGGCGACGCGGCGACGTTCACCACCGGAAAGGGTGGCGATTTTCGCGTCCCAGTCTGGCAGGCGCAGCGCATCGGCAGCACGTTCCAGTTGGGTATTCAGGTTGTGACCATCGTGCGCCTGGATGATCTCTTCAAGACGGCCCTGCTCAGCGGCCAGCTTGTCGAAGTCTGCATCCTCTTCGGCATAGAGCGCATAAACTTCGTCGAGACGTTTCAGTGCGCCAACCACTTCTGACAGCGCTTCTTCAACCGACTCGCGCACGGTGTGTTCAAGGTTAAGCTGCGGCTCCTGCGGCAGGTAGCCAATCTTGATGCCTGGCTGCGGACGCGCTTCCCCTTCGATATCTTTATCGATGCCGGCCATGATGCGCAGCAGGGTAGATTTACCCGCGCCGTTCAGGCCGAGTACGCCGATTTTTGCGCCGGGGAAGAAGCTGAGCGAGATGTTTTTCAGGATATGTCGCTTCGGCGGAACCACTTTGCCGACGCGATGCATGCTATAGACGAATTGAGCCACGTTGGATTGAGCCTCTGGGTCTGTTGGTCGTTGGAATGATGTCGAAGTTTAGCCTTTTTCACCGTTTAATCCCAGCCGGGGGGCGGCGAATAATGCCCTGAGGGCGGTGATGCCGGACAACGTATGAAATAACTGTCTGATTTCCGCGCGTAATCGCTGAAATGACGGCAGAGGCCGGCCTCAGGGCAGGCGAAGCGGTATCGCCTGCTGCGCCAGCCAGTTCTGTAACGCCTGATCGGGTGCGCTGTCACTCACCAGCAGGTCAAAACGCTGCAGCCCGGCAATGCGGGCAGGCAGCACCTTGCCATATTTACTGCTGTCAGCCACCAGTACCGACGTTCGGGCACGCAGCATGGCGTGATGTTTCATCATCAGTTCATTAGTGTTGTAGCAGGTCGCCCCCTGATCTTTATCGATGCCCGCCGCAGAGATCAAAGCCAGTGTCGGACAAAGATCGTCCAGGATGGTGTGCACACCAATCGGTGTAAACAGGGCGTTGTCAGCATGAAATTCACCGCCGCTGAGAATAACGTTACAGCCTGGTTTCTCTTTCAGCGTCAGAAAGGTGTTCATAGCACAGCAGATGGCAGTGAACGACAGCGTGTCGGGAATCGCATCAACGATATAGGGCAGGGTAGTGCCGCAATCGAAAAAGACCGTATCGTTTTCGTTAATCAGGCTGGCCGCCGCCTGCGCCAGTCGCTGCTTTCTGGCCGCATTCTGCCCATGCTGATCGCTGACAAAATAGTGGCCGGTATGACTTTTTGGGTCGCTGACGATGTAGCCACCCAGTAACACCACGCTGGAGCCCGGCTCGGTTAAATCGCGGCGAACCGTCATCTCTGAGACACCCAGCAGCTGGGCCGCGTCTTTGAGATGCAGTTTGTCGGTGCGTTTAAGCGCCTGGGTCAGCTTGTGAATGCGTTCGTCGCGCCGGGTTTCCATGGTCATCTCTGTTTACCTATCCTGCAATGCGGAGGAAGGACGCCGGAACCGACGTCAATACGCGACAAACCTCACAGATTTTAATGAGTTGCGTCTCATCCGCCAGGCTGGCAACCAATCTTACCCGCATTCTGAAAGTGCCGCAAACCTCCGCTGCGCGGTGACTACTGCTCATTGCCGCAGGCGTTCACATCGCTCAGCCGGCGGGCTCTATGATGTTATCTTGTTATAATAATAACACTTAAAATCCTGTCCCCTGTCGCATATTGTCGATTTTGCGCATTCATGTTGTGGTTTTTGTCACATATTTAACTTTTAAGAAAGGTTATTGTGACTTTAATAACATTTGAAGTTTGCAAGATATCCAGGAGAAATGATCATGACAATTGCGGTCATCGGCTCAAACATGGTCGATTTGATTACCTATACCAACAGCCTGCCGAAAGCGGGCGAAACCCTTGAAGCGCCTGACTTTGCCATTGGCTGCGGCGGTAAAGGCGCTAACCAGGCGGTTGCGGCGGCGAAAATGGGCGGCAGCGTGATGATGGTCAGCAAAGTTGGCGACGATCTCTTTGCGCCCAACACCGTCGCGAACCTGCAGCAGCAGGGCGTGGACACGCGCTTTGTCACCACTGCACCGGGCACCTCCAGCGGTGTGGCACCGATTTTTGTCGATGACCAGTCGCAGAACCGCATTCTGATTATCAAAGGCGCCAACCAGCAGCTGAAACCGGCTGATATCGACGACGCGGCAGAGGCGCTGAAAGCCTGTGAGCTGATCATCCTGCAGCTGGAGATCCCGCTGGAGACGGTCTATTACGCCATCGATTTTGCCCGCCAGCATCAGATCAACGTGATCCTGAATCCGGCACCGGCCGTCGCCACGCTCGATATTCACTACGCCTGCAAATGCGACTTCTTTATGCCGAACGAAACCGAACTGGAGATCCTCACCGGGCTGCCCGTCAGCACCGATGACGAGGTGATCCTGGCGGGGCAGTCGCTGCTGAAGCGCGGCCTTAAAAATCTGATTATTACTCTGGGCAGCCGGGGATCGGTCTGGATGAGCGGCGACAAGGTGCATCGCGTGGCCGCGACGCCGGTTCAGGCGGTCGATACCAGCGGCGCAGGTGATGCCTTTATCGGCTGCTTTGCCTATCTGCTGGTGAAAACCGGCGATGTGGCCGCCGCCATGACACAGGCGTCGGCCTATGCCGCCTGCAGCGTCACCGGGCGCGGCACGCAGCGCGCTTATCCCGACGCAGAGACTTTCCAGCGTTTTCTCAACCGTAACTGAGGTTCTGCTATGCAACAGAAAATTGTTCAGCAATCTGATGGCTATCTGAATAAAACGCCGCTGTTCCAGTTCATTCTGCTGTCGTGCCTCTTCCCGCTCTGGGGCTGTGCAGCGAGTCTCAACGATATCCTGATTACCCAGTTTAAAAGTGTGTTTGCCCTGAGCGACTTCGCCAGTGCGCTGGTGCAGAGCGCCTTTTATGGCGGCTACTTTCTGATTGCGATCCCCGCCTCGCTGGTGATCCGCAAAACCAGTTACAAGATGGCGATTATGATCGGTCTGGCGCTCTACATTGCCGGCTGTATCGCCTTTTATCCCGCTTCGCACATGGCGACCTACACCATGTTCCTCGCGGCGATCTTTGCGATTGCCATTGGTCTGAGTTTCCTGGAAACCGCGGCCAACACCTACAGCTCGATGATTGGTCATCGTGATCATGCGACGCTGCGCCTCAACGTCAGCCAGACCTTCTATCCGATCGGTGCGCTGATGGGGATTGTGCTGGGTAAATATCTGGTGTTCCAGGATGGCGACAGTCTGGAAAGTCAGATGGCAAACATGACGGCAGAGCAGGCGCATGCTTTCCGCCTGACGATGCTGGAGCACACGCTGGAGCCTTACAAATATCTGGTGATGGTGCTGGTGGTCGTGATGCTGCTGTTTATGTTCACCCGCTATCCGCGCTGCAAACCAGAGAGTAATGAGAAATCCCGGCCGTCACTGGGCGAGACCTTCCGCTATCTGGCGGCTAACCGTCACTTTAAACGCGGCATTGTGACCCAGTTCCTGTATGTCGGCATGCAGGTGGCGGTCTGGTCATTTACCATTCGTCTGGCGCTGACGCTGGGGGCAGCCAATGAACGTCACGCCTCTAACTTTATGATCTACAGCTTCGTCTGCTTCTTTATCGGCAAGTTCGTGGCGAACTTCCTGATGACCCGCTTCCGTGCCGAGAAAGTGCTGATCGCCTATTCGGTACTGGGCGTGCTGACGCTGGCTTATGTGATGCTGGTGCCGAACTTTACCGCCGTCTACGCCGCCGTTTTTGTCAGCGTGCTGTTTGGGCCATGCTGGGCAACGATCTACGCCGGCACGCTGGCGACGGTCGATAATAAATACACTGAAGTGGCGGGCGCGTTTATCGTGATGGCGATTGTTGGCGCAGCTTTTGTCCCGGCGCTGCAGGGCCTGGTGTCTGACACGCTGGGTTCAATGCAGCTGGCGTTTGGTGTCTCGCTGCTCTGCTTCGCCTGGGTCGGATTCTACTTCTACGGCGAACTGCGCCATAAAAAACAGCCGGTTGCGGCCGGTCGTCTGGTGGAGGAGTTACCATGAGAACCCGTTTACCCTTAGCGCGTGACCAGTTTCACACCACGCCCTCGCTGCTGCTGGAAAGCGATGACTTCCGGGTTGAGTTGTTTCGCTATCCGGCAGGAATCGAGGCGGTGCGCATTCATAACCGGCGCGGCAGCGTGACCGTGCTGCCGTTTCTCGGGCAGATGATCTGGGACGTGCAGTTTGACGATCATAACCTGACCATGGGCCACAGCTTTAAGCAGCCGCTGCCCGCGAATTCGATCATAGATACCTATGGCTGTTTTGCCTTTCATTCGGGGCTGCTGGCTAACGGCTGTCCCGCGCCAGAGGACGATCATCCGCTGCACGGGGAAATGGCCTGCGCCCGCATGGATAGCGCCTGGCTGGTAATGGACGATCAGACACTGTCGCTGGAAGGGGAGTGTGAATATGTTAAAGGCTTCGGCCATCATTATCTTGCGGCTCCTGCCGTTCGCATTCAGGCCGACAGGCCCCGTCTGACGATAGAGATGACGGTGACCAATCTGGCGGGTGCACCGATGCCGTTGCAGTACATGTGTCACCTCAACAGCGCGTGGATCGATCAGGGGCGCTTCCGGCAGTCGATCCCCGAAGGGGCATTCCAGCTGCGTCGCTCGATCCCGGCGCACCTGCGACCAACGCCCGGCTGGCGGGATTACACGGATCAACTGGCGCGCGATCCGCAGGCGTTACAGCAGCTCGATCAGCCGCAGCTCTGCGATCCGGAGATCGTCTTCTTTGCGGACGATCTGCCGCAGTATGGCGATGAGGTGCAGTTTGAGTTGCATTCGCCGCAGGGCTACGCGCTGATGACGCGCTTCTCTACCGCGCAGTTCCCGCACGCGACCCGCTGGCTGCTGCACAACCATGACCAGCAGGTGGCGGCTTATATTCTGCCCGCCACCTCTCGGCCAGAGGGTTTTCTTGCCGCGCAGCAGGCCGGCACGCTGATCACCCTGGCGAGCGGCGAGCAGCGCCACTTCTCTGTGGAGACCGGGCTGCTCTGAGCCGGGTTTAAATCGCCACCAGGCCGCGCACACCCTCTGCTTCCATGGTGTCGCCGCGGCCACGCTGCACAATTTCACCGCGCGACATCACCAGATAGCTGTCTGCCAGCTCCGCTGCGAAGTCATAAAACTGCTCCACCAGCAGGATAGCCATATCTCCCCGTTGCGCCAGCTGGCGGATTACCGCACCGATCTCTTTGATCACCGAAGGCTGGATCCCTTCGGTCGGCTCATCAAGGATCAGCAGCTGTGGCCGACAGGCCAGCGCCCGACCGATCGCCAGCTGCTGCTGCTGGCCGCCCGAGAGATCGCCACCCCGGCGTGACTTCATCGCCAGCAGCACCGGAAAGAGCTGATAGATCTCCTCCGGCACTTCACGCGCCTGCGCCGCCGGAAAGCGCGACAGGCCCATCAGCAGGTTCTCTTCGACCGTCAGACGCGGAAAGATTTCCCGTCCCTGCGGCACATAGGCGATGCCCGCCTGCACCCGCTGGTGCGGCTTGCGGCCATTCATCCGCTGCTGCTGCCACTGAATCTCGCCTGACTTCGCCGGGATCAGCCCCATCAGGCACTTCAGCAGCGTGGTTTTTCCCACGCCATTGCGCCCGAGCAGACAGGTGATTTCGCCAATTTTCACCTCAAACGACAGGCCGCGCAGAATATGACTGCCGCCATAATATTGATTCAGTTCAGTAACCTGTAACATTTTAGCGCCCCAGATAAACGTCGATAACCTGCTCACTGGCCTGAACCTCGCGCAGCGAACCCTCGGCCAGCACCTGCCCCTGATGCAGCACCGTGACATGGTCGGCGATGGTCTCGACAAAGCCCATGTCATGCTCCACCACCATCAGGGAGTGTTTGCCCGCCAGGCTGCGGAACAACTCGGCGGTGTAGGCCGTCTCTGCGTCAGTCATGCCTGCCGCCGGTTCATCCAGCAGCAGCAGATGCGGCTCCTGAACCAGCAGCATGCCAATTTCCAGAAATTGCTTCTGGCCGTGCGATAGCAGGCCCGCACGGCGCTGGCGTTCTCCACCCAGCCGCAGCAGTTTCAGCACCTCATCAATTCTGTCGCGCTGTTCGCTGCTGAGACGAGCGCGCAGGCTGGCCCAGACCGATTTATTGGCTTTAAGCGCGATCTCAAGATTCTCAAACACGGTTAATGCCTCAAACACCGTAGGCTTCTGGAACTTACGGCCAATGCCTGCGCGGGCGATCTCTACCGGTGAAAGACGAGTCAGATCGCTGTCCTGGTCGTAGATCACCCGGCCGGCGTCGGGGCGGGTTTTGCCGGTGATCACATCCATCAGCGTAGTTTTACCTGCGCCGTTGGGGCCGATCACGCAGCGCAATTCTCCGACGCCGATCTGCAGCGAAAGATCGGTCAGCGCCCGGAAGCCGTCAAACGAGACGCTGATCTTCTCCAGTTGCAGGACGGGATCGCGCTGCGCCCGATAGCGATCCGCGAGCTGAGGCTGGGTAAACAGGGCATCACTCATTTTTTCCTCCGGCGCAGCAGGCCAATCACGCCGTGCGGCAGAAACAGTGTCACCAGGATGAACATCAGTCCCAGAAAAAACAGCCAGTATTCAGGGAAGGCGACGGTGAAGAAGCTGCGTGCGCCGTTAACAATTGCTGCGCCCAGCAGCGGGCCAATCAGCGTGCCGCGTCCACCCAGCGCGACCCAGATCGCGGCTTCTATTGAGTTGGCTGGTGACATCTCTCCCGGATTGATAATGCCGACCTGCGGCACATAGAGCGCCCCGGCAAGACCGCACAGCACGGCGGAGAGCGTCCAGACTAACAGCTTGAAGCCGCGCGGATCGTAACCACAAAACATCAGACGGTTTTCGGCATCCCGCACCGCAGTCAGTACCCGGCCAAACTTGCTGCGCGCCAGGGCGAAGCCAATCACCAGGCTCAGCAACAGCAGCAGTACCGTGGCGATAAACAGCCCTATGCGGGTTCCGGTCGCCGTTACCGAAAAGCCGAGCAGGGTAGTAAAGCCGGTGAAGCCGTTGTTGCCGCCAAATCCGGTTTCATTACGGAAAAACAGCAGCATACCGGCGTAGGTCAGCGCCTGGGTCATGATGGAGAAGTAGACGCCTTTGATCTTTGAGCGAAAGGCGAAGAAGCCAAACAGCAGCGCCAGCAGGCCCGGCACCAGCATGCTCAGGCAGAGCGCCCAGGCGAAGTATTCGGTGCCGGTCCAGAACCAGGGCAGCTCTCGCCAGGAGAGAAAGGACATAAAGGCGGGCAAGCCTTCGCCTGCGGCCTGGCGCATCAGGTACATGCCCATGGCATAACCGCCGAGGGCAAAGAACAGGCCGTGGCCCAGCGACAGCAGTCCGGCGTAACCCCACACCAGATCCAGCGCCACGGCGACCACCGCATAGCAGAGGATTTTGCCGACCAGCGTCAGGGTATAAGTGGAGATCGCCAGCGGATGGGCGGCGGGCAGCAGCGCCAGAAACGGCATCACCAGTAACGCCAGAGTGATCGCCACGCCGATGCTGATCGTCAGGCGCGGCGCGGTGCGCGCCACGCGAAGTGTGATGGGTTGCGTCATCAGTCAGTCACCCTTCCTTTAACCGCAAACAGTCCCTGCGGACGTTTCTGAATAAACAGCACGATAATCACCAGAATCAGGATCTTACCCAGCACCGCGCCAATCTGCGGCTCCAGCACTTTGTTCAGAATGCCCAGGCTGAACGCGGCAACCACGGTGCCTGCCAACTGGCCGACGCCACCCAGCACCACCACCAGGAACGAGTCAATGATATAGCCCTGACCCAGCTCCGGTCCGACGTTACCAAGCTGCGACAGCGCCACGCCTCCCAACCCGGCAATGCCCGAACCGAGGCCAAACGCCAGCATATCGACGCGACCCGTTGGCACGCCGCAGCACTCCGCCATGGCGCGGTTCTGGGTCACGGCGCGCACGTTCATGCCAAGGCGGGTTCGGTTCAGCAGCAGCCAGGTGAGCGCCAGCACAAATACCACAAACAGGATCACCGCGATGCGGTTCCACGGCAGCACCAGGTTGGGCAGCAGTTGCAAGCCACCTGAGAGCCACGACGGATTCGCCACTTCCAGGTTTTGCGCCCCGAACAGCACGCGTACCAGCTGGATCAGCATCAGGCTGATTCCCCAGGTGGCGAGCAACGTCTCCAGCGGGCGGCCATAGAGATGGCGGATGATGGTGCGTTCCAGCGCCATGCCGATGGCGGCGGTGACCATAAAGGCGACCGGCAACGCCAGCAGTGGATACCAGGCTAAATAGTCCGGTGCAAACTGCTGAAACAGGCTCTGAACCCACCAGGTGGCGTACGCACCGAGCATCAGCATTTCACCGTGCGCCATGTTGATCACCCCCAGTAGCCCGTAGGTGATCGCCAGGCCCAGCGCGGCCAGCAGCAGGATGGAGCCCAGCGACAGGCCGCTAAAAGCCTGCCCGAGCAGATCGCCCCACATTAACCGTTTCTGAATCTGTTGCAGGCTCTCGGCCGCTGCCGCCCGTACCATGACATCTGGCTCATTCGCGGGCTGGGTCAGGCGTTGCAGGCTGGCCTGCGTATTGGGATCGCTGGACTCACCCAGCAGTTTCACTGCCCGCAGGCGCACCATCGGTTCGCTATCTGCCAGTTGCAGATTCGCCAGCGCCAGCGCTAATGCAGCATGTACCCGGCTGTCCTGTTCAGCGGCCAGCCGCTGTTCCAGCAGCGGCAACTGGTCGGCGGCACCCTCATTTTGCAGCTGCTGCGCCGCGTGCAGACGCAGGGCCGCATCACTGCTCACCAGCTGGTGCGCAGCCAGCGCGTTGTTTACCAGCACGCGCAGGCGATTGTTCATAAATAGCTTTTTCAGGTTACCCGTGGGCTGTGTCACCGCATCCAGCGGCTGCAGCGTCGATCCCTGCTGGCTGAATGGCTGTTTGTTCTGGTCGATGACCACAGTTTCTGCTTTTAACGCTTCCAGCAGCGGCAGACGCTGACTGTCCGGCGCGGCAGCCCATTGTTGCAGCAGCGTGGCCTGCTGGCTGCGGCTGGCGGCGGTAAAGTCTGCCGCCGGTCCGGCGCTGGCAAACAGCGGCAGCAACAGAAGCAGGCTGAAAAAACAGCGACATAGATTCATAAAAGGAGCCTCGTTTAGGGAGGTCAGCACGGCAGTCGAATGACCACTGCCGTGCTGCCGCTTCACAGCGGGTGACGCTTTCTTATCAGCAACGAAAATTACTGCGCAGTCTTCACCGGGTAATCGGGCTTCTTGTCGTTACCGGCAATGTACGGGCTCCAGGGCTGGGCACGCACGGGTTTATCGGTCTGCCATACCACGCTGAACTGGCCGTTCTCTTCCACTTCACCAATCATGACGGGCTTATGCAGATGGTGGTTGGTCTGGTCCATGGTCAGGGTAAAGCCATCCGGCGCTTTAAAGGTCTGACCGGCCATTGCCGCCCGCACTTTGTCCGGGTCCGTCGTGCCCGCTTTTTCCACCGCCTGCGCCCACATATGGATGCCGACATAGGTCGCTTCCATCGGGTCGTTGGTCACCACGGTGGCGGCGTTCGGCAAGTTATGTGCTTTGGCGTAAGCGCGGTAATCGGCAACAAATTTCGCGTTGGTCGGATTATCGATCGACTCGAAATAGTTCCAGGCCGCTAACTGACCCACCAGCGGTTTGGTGTCGATGCCTCGAAGCTCCTCTTCGCCCACTGAGAAGGCGACCACCGGAATGTCAGTGGCTTTGATGCCCTGGTTAGCCAGTTCTTTGTAGAACGGCACATTGGAGTCGCCGTTGATGGTGGAGACCACCGCCGTTTTACCGCCTGCCGCGAATTTTTTAATGTTGGAGACAATGGTCTGATAGTCGCTGTAACCAAACGGCGTGTAGACCTCTTCGATATCTTTATCCGCCACGCCTTTGCTGTGCAGGAAGGCGCGCAGGATCTTGTTGGTGGTGCGCGGATAGACGTAGTCGGTGCCCAGCAGGAAGAAGCGTTTTGCACTGCCGCCATCTTCGCTCATCAGGTATTCCACTGCCGGAATCGCCTGCTGGTTAGGCGCAGCGCCGGTGTAGAAGACGTTAGGTGACATCTCTTCCCCTTCATACTGCACCGGATAGAAGAGCAGGCCGTTCAGCTCTTCAAACACCGGCAGCACCGATTTGCGTGATACCGAGGTCCAGCAGCCAAACACCACCGCCGCTTTATCCTGGGTCAGCAACTGCCGCGCTTTCTCGGCAAACAGCGGCCAGTTAGAGGCGGGATCGACCACTACCGGCTCCAGCTTTTTCCCCAGCACGCCCCCTTTGGCGTTGATCTCATCAATGGTCATCAGCGCCACATCTTTCAGCGGTGTTTCAGAGATCGCCATGGTGCCGGAGAGCGAATGCATGATCCCCACTTTGATGGTGTCAGCCGCCTGCGCACTCCAGGCGAAACCCATACTGACAACGGTAGCGGAGAGGGCGAAAGCCTTGATCAACGAACGTCTTTTCATCATTTAAACCCCTGAGTGGTTGTTATGTTATTCGGTGAGCTGGAGCCGGGCCTGCTGGAGGCGGTGCAGTGTGATCTTCCTGACCTCCGCCTTACTGACAGCGATGTGATCGGTCAGGATGCGTTGCGCCTCATCTGTCTGCTGCTCAAAAATCGCCTGTAAAATCTGAGCATGTTCCTGATAAGTCGCACAGATGCGGTCATCGCGGGTGAAGTCGAGCCGACGGATGATGCGGATCTTCTCGGTGAGTTCGGCGTGGATGCGCGCCATCTCCGGGTTACCCGCGGCTGCGACCAGCGCCATGTGAAACGCTTCGTCATGCTGCGACACCACCAGACCCTCGGTGAGCGCCTCCGCTTCACACCAGAACTGGTTGAGTTCGTGTAACAGCGCGGCAGACTGTGGCGCGGGCAGGGCGCAGAGGCGTTTTACCGCCTCGCACTCCAGCACGGTGCGCAGGTCATACAGCGATTCGAACCAGGCGAAATCGAAGTTTTTGATCTGCCAGCCGCTGCGGAACCAGACTTCGACAAAGCCTTCGCGCTCCAGCCGGAATAGCGCCTGGCGTACCGGCGTGCGGCTGACCGCCATCCGGCCGGCGATTTCGCTTTCGCTGAAGCGATCGCCCGGCATCAGGCGAAAGGCGAAAATATCGGCCTTCAGCGCCTGATAGACCCGTTCGGCCAGCGCTTCCGGGCGCGCTTTAGGGGATTGAGGTTGGGTTGTCATCGGCGCTCCTTATTCCAGCCACAGCAGGGTGTCGCCAGGGCTGACCGGGCGGCCCGCCTGGCAGGCGATCCGCGTCACCCGACCGGCCTGCGGCGCGACAATCGCCAGCTCCATCTTCATCGCCTCGACGATAATCAGCGTCTGTCCGGCGCTGACCTCGTCGCCCGGCTGCACCAGCACTTTCCAGATGTTGCCATTGAGGTCCGCCTGCACCGCCAGTCCGCCTTCGTCCGCTTCACTCACGCTGTCAGGCACCTCATCCGCCGCCGATGCGTTCTGTTCTTCCTGCGCCCATAACTGCACTTCCTGTTCAAAGGCGGTCGCCTGGCGCTGACGGAAGTCCGCAATCTCAGCGGCATGGTCGGCGAGGAATTGCTGGTGCGCAGCAAAATCAAACTGCGTCTCTTCGATGCGCAGGCTGGCGCGGCCTTCACGGAAATCTTCACGCAGCTGGTTGAGCTCGGTTTCACTTACCGGATAGAAGCGCACCTGATCGAAGAAGCGCAGCAGCCATGGCGCATCGGCTGTGAACTGCGGATTCTTCAGGAAAGTGTTCCAGATGGGCAGCGTGCGGCCTACCAGCTGATAGCCGCCGGGCGAATCCATGCCGTAGATGCACATGTACATGCCGCCAATGCCGACCGTGCCTTCGGCGGTAAAGGTACGCGCCGGACTGTATTTGGAACTCAGCAGGCGATGGCGCGGATCGATCGGCACGGCGCAGGGCGCGCCGAGGTAAACATCGCCCAGCCCCAGCACCAGATAGCTGGCGTTGAACAGGGTGTCGCGCACCTCATCGCGGCTGCTTAAGCCATTAATGCGCTGGATAAAGTCCACGTTGTTGGGCAGCCAGGGCGCACTGGCACGCACCGTCTCCTGATAGCGGCTGACCGCACCCAGCGTGGCGCTGTCTTCAAACGCCATCGGCATCCACACCACGCGCGACGGGACTTTCAGCGTGCTGACATCGCCCAGCGTCGCTTCCAGCGCCAGCAGCAGCGACATCAGGGCGGACTGTGAAATAATGCGGCTGTCGTAGCGTACCTGCAGTGAGCGCACGCCTGGCGATAGCTCCTCAACGCCTGGCTCCGCCTGCGCCGTCAGCGCATTCATCAGCAGGTGCACGCGCAGACGCAGCGCCAGATCCAGCACGTTGTCGCCATACTCAATCAACACATATTTGTCGCCGGCCTGACGATAGACCACTTTCGGCGTGCTGCCGGTGGCCTCGATGGCGGACAGAATCGTGGCGGAGCCGTGGGCGGTTTCAGCCAGCGACGGCACGGCAAAGGTCGGGGGATGATCCGGCCGCAGGGTATCGATCAGGTGCATCTGCGCTTTTTCCCGCGCCAGTGCATCGTCTGCGGTAATCGGGTGGAAGCGGATGGTGTCGCCCGGTTTGACCTGGCCCACTTTCCACAGCTCGGCTTTGGCGATGGTCACCGGACAGACGAAGCCGCCCAGGCTCGGGCCGTCGTGTGTCAGGATCACCGGGAAGTCGCCGGTGAAATTGACCGCGCCGATGGCATATTCACAGTCGTGAACGTTGGAGGGATGCAGTCCTGCTTCGCCACCGTTGGCGCGGGTCCAGGTCGGTTTCGGACCCACCAGCCGCACGCCGAGGCGGTTAGAGTTGTAGTGCACCTGCCAGTCGCTGGCAAAGAATTCGTCGATGGCGGCCTGGGTGAAGAAGTCCGGTGCGCCGTGCGGGCCATAAAGCACGCCGATGCGCCATTCGCTGCCGTAGTGGGGAATCAGCGTCGCATCAAGCGGCTGCGGGTCGCTGACCGGGGCCGGCGTAGTGCAGGCTGCCCGTTCAGGCCGGGAGATTGCCAGCATATCGGCTACCCGCAGGGTGCGTCCGGCGTGACCGCCAAACTGGCCCAGTGAAAAGGTGCTGCGGCTGCCCAGATATTCCGGCACGTCGAAGCCGTTGCGCACCGCCAGATAGCTGCGGCAGCCCTGTCGGGCGCGTCCCAGTGCCAGGGTCTGTCCCGCTTTCACCGCCAGCGGCTGCCAGGCGCTGACCGGTTCGCCATCAAGCCGGGCGTCGCAGTCCGCGCCGGTCAGCGCCAGAATGGCATCGCAATGGAAACGCAGCGTCGGCCCCTGCAGGGTAAATTCCAGGCCTGCTGCCGCCTTATGGTTACCCACGATGCGGTTTGCCAGACGGAACGCGAAATCATCCATCGGGCCGGAAGGCGGCACGCCGATATCCCAGTAGCCGAGGCGGCCGGGATAGTCCTGCACCGAACTGAAGGTGCCGGGTTGCAGCACTTCCACCACGGAGGCGGCAGGGACAACGCTGTCGAGATAGCGCGTCCAGACGTTGCCGCTGCGAAACGCGTCGCTGCGGGTGATCTGGCGCAGATAGTCGAGGTTGGTGGCGATGCCATGCAGCTGAGTCGCATCCAGCGCATGATGAAGTTTTTCCAGTGCCGCCTCGCGCGTGTCGGCATGCACAATCAGCTTGGCGATCATCGGGTCGTAGAAGCTGGAGACCTCGCTGCCGGTTTCGATGCCGCTGTCGACCCGCACGCCGTCAGGAAAGGTGACGCCGGTTAACAGGCCGGGGCTGGGCTGAAAGTTCTTCAGCGGATCTTCCGCGTAGAGCCGCACTTCAATCGCTGCACCCTGCGGCGCCTGCTGCAGACGTGACCAGTCCACTGCATCACCCGCCGCCACCTGCAACATGCACTCCACCAGATCGAGGCCGGTGACGCATTCGGTGACCGGATGCTCCACCTGCAGGCGGGTGTTCACTTCAAGAAAGTAAAAGGCCTGCTGGCTGACGTCGTAGATATACTCCACGGTGCCTGCGCTGCGGTAGTTGACCTGCTCGCCAAGCCGCACCGCCGAGGCGAGCAGGGCGTCACGCGTGGCCTGCGACAGGCCGGGCGCCGGTGTCTCTTCCACCACCTTCTGATTGCGGCGCTGCAGTGAGCAGTCGCGTTCGCCCAGCGCCACCACGTTGCCTTTGCCGTCTCCAAAAATCTGCACTTCAACGTGGCGGGCGCGATCGATACAGCGTTCCAGAAATACGCCTGCATCACTGAAAAACTGCTCACCAAGACGGCGCACGCTCTCCCACGCGCTGGCAAGCGCATCGGCGTCGGCGCAGCGCGTCAGACCAATGCCGCCGCCGCCCGCCGTGCTTTTCAGCATCACCGGATAGCCAATCTTATCAGCTGCCTGCATTGCCTCTTCCAGTGAAGCGAGCAGGGGTGTGCCAGGCGTCATCGGTACACCCGCACTGGCGGCCAGCTCACGGGCGCGGTGCTTCAGGCCGAACTCACCAATCTGCTGCGCGGTGGGGCCGACAAAGGCGATACCTGCCGCATCGCAGGCGTCGGCAAACGCCTGGCTTTCAGAAAGAAATCCGTAGCCGGGCCAGATCGCCTGCGCGCCGCTCTGCTGGGCTGCCGCCAGAATTTTGTCGATGCGCAGATAGCTGTCGCTGGCTTTCTCGCCGCCCAGGGCGATGGCGATATCCGCCTGCTTAACGTGCTGCGCATTACGATCAGCATCTGAATAGACCGCGACGCTTTTCACGCCGAGGCGCTTCAGGGTGCGGATGGCGCGACAGGCAATTTCGCCGCGGTTGGCAATCAGTACGGTAGTGAACATGATCAGTGACTCCCCTGTGATGCCAGCCAGTTGCGCCAGCCGCCCGTCTCAGTAATCTCCAGCGCACTCTTCAGCGCTGAGCCTTCGCAGATAAAGCCTTTAACAACGCGGCCATCGGCCAGCGTCAGGCTGCCGATACCCAGTGGGGCCGGAATCTCCGCCACAAACTCGCCGAAACGGGCCAGCGGGATATCCCACAGTTCCACGGTGATCGCCGCTCCCTGTTCGTCACGCATCAGGCCCGGTTTTTTGATTGCACCTTCCAGCAGGGCAAAGAGGCGGTAGTGTGGCGCGGTCTTCGTCTCTTCCACCCAGACGGCATTGCGTTCGGTGAGCTGGAAATTGAGCGGCATGCCGGTGAGATGTGCGCCCACTACCGCCAGCCGGACGTGGTCAGGTGAGACAGGTAAGGTTGTGGTTCGGGTCGGCCAGGGCTGACCGGTCGCGCCCAGCGGCAGGGCGAGCTGCTGCTGCCAGCGAAGGCCAAATTCCGCCAGCGCACGATCGTGCCAGGCGGGTGCAATCAGCGTGATGCCTGCCGGGAGATCGTCGTTGCGGAACGGTGCAGGCAGCGCCAGGGCAGAGAGGTCGGCGAGATTCGTGAAGTTGGTGTAGGTGCCGAACTGCGAGTTGAAGTAAATCGGCTCCTGTTTCATCTCCTCCAGGGTATGAATGGTGGGTGAGGTCGGCACCACCAGCGCGTCAAACTGTGCCAGCGTCTCCTGAATCTGGCGCGTCAGTTCGGCCCGCAGATACTCCGCCTTATAGGCGTCCACCGCGCTATATTTCAGGCCGCTGGTGACGATCTCATGCACTACCGGGTCCATCTCCGCCGGACGGTCTAGCATCTCTCCCACCGCCGCTGTGCGTTCGGCGACCCAGGGACCGTAGTAGAGCTGTTCAGCGAGCGTCCGGAACGGCGTGAAGTCGATGGGGTGCAGCGTCGCGCCGCCCGCCTGCAACGCGTCCAGTGCCTGATCCCAGGCCGCTTCGGCGGCAGCATCATCAAAAAACGCCGGGTGCGCCGGAATAGCGAAACGGGGATGACGCGGCAGGCTGGCTGGGGCGGTGCGCGGATTAATACGCGAATAGGCATCACCGGCATCGTAGCCACCCATGATACTGGCGACGCTAAACGCATCTTCTGCCGTCAGCGCAAATACCGAAATGGTGTCGTTAAGGCGACAGGCGGGCACCACACCGCGTGCAGAGAACCAGCCCTTGGTCGGCTTTAGTCCGACGATATTATTAAAGCCCGCCGGCACGCGGCCCGATCCTGCGGTATCGGTGCCCAGTGAAAAAGCGACCAGTCCGCGCGCCAGCACCGATGCCGAGCCAGAGCTGGAGCCACCGCTGACGTAATCAGCGTCAAAGGTATTACTGACCGCGCCATAGGGCGAGCGGGTGCCGACCAGGCCGGTTGCGAACTGATCGAGGTTGGTTTTACCGATGACGACTGCGCCAGCGGCTTTCAGCCGGGCGACGGCGACCGCATCTTCGCTGGCGGTATAGGTAAAAGCGGGGCAGGCGGCGCTGGTCGGCCAGCCTGCGACATCAATGTTATCTTTTACCGCAAAGGGCACACCAAATAGCGGCAGCGACGCGGGATCGCGTTCATAGTCTGCCAGCAGCGGTTCAATCTGTGCCGCTAACTGGTCAGGTGTTGCCAGATAGATCCAGGCATTATCGCGTGTGTCGAGCGCGGCCAGGTGCGCACTCAGCAGCGAACTAATCTGGTGTGGTGCCTGCTGAGTGCGCTGCTGCCAGGCGGGAAGTGTCAGGCCGAAGGTAGAAGTCATACGAAGAATTCCAGCTGGTATACAAGATGGAATTCCACACAGCAAAGCGTGTGCCAGTTTTTAAAGCAATGATTCAACAGTTTAAATCGCTGGGTAATAAGATTTACTGATGATAATTTGCACAATCACGGCGCGTACGCTGAGCGATGACGGTGCGTTAACTGTCTGTATGCGTAAATTTTGTGAAGAACATGGCAAGAGTGCGGTGGCCCGGTTAGCATGAAGACTGTCTGGCAACTTGCCGGCCCCAGCAACAGAGGAGATTTACGTGGTGAAGTGGCGTAACTGGATGATAGGGATCTGTTTGGTCGGTTCGGCCAGCAGCGCATGGGCCGATTCGCTTGATCAACAACGGCAACGTTATCAACAAATTAAACAGGCCTGGGACAGTAACCAGATGGCCACCGTGGATCAGCTGTTGCCTACGCTACAGGACTATCCGCTCTATCCTTATCTGCAATATCGCCTGCTGGCTCAGGATCTCGATCAGGAGACCGCCCTGGCCGTGCAGAACTTTATTCGCCAGTACCCGACATTGCCTCCCGCGCGTTCGCTCAGCACCCGTTTTATCAACGTGCTGGCTTACCGACAGGACTGGCAGGGCGTGCTGAACTTCAGCCCGACCGAACCCAAGCCGGTGCAGGCACGCTGCAACTGGTATTACGCCAAATGGGCCACCGGGCAGCAGCAGGCCGCGTTTGATGGCGCAAAGCAGATCTGGCTACGTGGCACGGCGCTGCCTGCGGATTGCGATAAGCTCTTCTCAGTCTGGCAGGCGTCCGGTCAGATTTCGCCGATTACTATCCTGGAACGTATCCGTCTGGCGATGAAAGCCGGTAATGACAGCCTGGTGAACTATCTGGCGAAGACGCTGCCAGCCGATTATCAGACCATGTCTGACGCGATACAGGCCCTGCAGCAGGACCCGTTAACCGTCAGCACCTTCGCCAGTGCCGTGGGGCCAACCGACTTTACCCGCCAGGCCACGATTTACGCCTTTACGCGTGTGGCGCGGCAGGACATGGAAAATGCCCGCAGCCTGATTCCGATTCTGGTGCGGGCACAGAAAATGGGGCCGGAAGATGAGCAGGCGCTGAAGGAGATTGTGGTCTGGCGCATGATGGGCAGCGATCTGACGTCTGAGCAGGCACGCTGGCGCGATGCGGTGGTGATGAACAGCGAGTCTACCGCGCTGGTGGAACGCCGGGTGCGACTGGCGCTCTCTCAGCATGACCGACGTGGCCTGAACACCTGGATTGCTCGTCTGCCGCTGGAAGCCAAAGAGAAAGATGAGTGGCAGTACTGGCAGGCCGATCTGCTGTTTGAGAAAGATCGTAAAGAGGAAGCGGAAGAGATCCTGCGCAAGCTGATGAAGGCGCGCGGCTTCTATCCGATGGTGGCAGCCCAGCGGCTGGGCGTAGACTATCCGTTGCAGATTGATGAAGCACCGAAGCCTGACAGCGCCACCCTCCAGGGACCGGAACTGGCCCGCGTTCGCGAGCTGATGTACTGGGGGCTGGATAATCTGGCCCGCAGCGAATGGAGCAATCTGATCGGCAGCCGGACGCATACGCAGCAGCAGATGCTGGCGCGCTACGCCAACGAGCAGGACTGGTGGGATCTCAGCGTGCAGGCGACCATCACCGCCAAAATGTGGGACAGCCTGAAAGAGCGTTTCCCGCTGGCGTGGCGGAGTGTCTATGAGCGAAATACCGAGGTGAAGCAGATCCCACCGAGCTATGCGATGGCGATTTCGCGTCAGGAGAGTGCCTGGAACCCGAAAGCGCGTTCGCCGGTTGGTGCCAGTGGTCTGATGCAGATTATGCCTGCGACGGCGGCGCACACCGTGAAGATGTACAACATTCCTGGCTACAGCAACACCAGTCAGCTGCTCGATCCGGAAACCAATATCCAGATTGGTACGCAGTATCTGGAGTATGTCTATCAGCAGTTCGACCAGAATCGGATTTTCGCCTCAGCGGCCTATAACGCCGGGCCGGGCCGGGTGCGAAGCTGGCTGAAAACCAGTGCGGGCAATCTCGACGCCGTGGCATTCATTGAGACCATTCCGTTCTCTGAAACGCGCGGCTACGTGAAGAGTGTGCTGGCGTATGACGCCTACTATCGTTACTTCATGGGCAAGCCTGACAAGATCCTGTCAGATGCTGAGTGGAATCGCCGTTACTAGCTGTGCTAAGCTTCCGTACTCTTTAGTGAGTACGGAAGCCTCTTCATGACCCATTCTGATTCCCTCTCTACCGATGCGCATCCGGCAGAAGATAGCTGGCAGCGCTTTGTCGTGCTGATGCAGCAGGCCTTTGCTGATGGCCATGCACTGCCCCTGATGCAACTGATGATGACGCCCGATGAGCGGGAAGCGTTCGGCACCCGTCTGCGGATTATCGAAGAGTTAATGAATGGCGAGATGAGCCAGCGTGAGCTGAAAAATGAGCTCGGCGTTGGCATTGCGACGATTACCCGTGGGTCTAATAGCCTGAAAGAGGCGCCGCCCGAGCTGAAACGCTGGCTGGAAGCGCGTCTGGGACGCGCCTGATTACTGCTGATAGAGCGGATGAACGAACGGGCAGAGCGCCAGAATCAGTGCCTGATGATAGACACTGGATCGGCTGAGCAGGCCGTTCGTAAACGCCCCGATTGCGCCACCCTTGTGTTTGATATTGTCGATGCCGGTTAACCGCGCCATCTCTTCGCCGAGTTCACGGCCTTCACGCAGACCCGCCAGCACCACCGGTGGCAGGGTGAAACTGGCCGAGCGCGACTCGCCACGCTGCTTCTGATTTTCCACCACCATCCAGGCAAATGCGCTGTCATCTTCTATGCCCGCCTCAATAGCGACCCAGAACGCCGCTTCAGGTCGGACCTGCCGGGCATTCATCACGCGCTGACGTGCGCCAGTTCGCGTTTCGAGATGGGTTAACGGTTGTGCAGCAACGCCGCTATCGACCTCGACCCCTTCAATATGGCAGGATCCTTCGCCGAAAACGTCGCTGAAAGCCTGAGCAATCGCGTGAATCTTCGCTGGGTTGGTTGTGGCTGCGACAACATGGTACATAATTGATTAAACCCTCAGATGATTAAGAGCCTGACCCATCCGGCTGTTTCAGTGGTCATTCTGAACACGGGCTGTGCTGACAACCCTCACGTACTGCGTGTACGCCGGATTGTTCCGCGCTGTCTGTGTCTGGAATGCCTGCAACAATGATGTCTGATGGGACAGGGTCTAAAGCGATTTTTGTCGCAGTATAACGGAAACTAACATGCTACAGGTCTATCTTGTTCGTCACGGTGAAACGGTATGGAATGCGGAACGCCGTATTCAGGGTCAGTCCGACAGTCCGCTGACGGAAAAAGGTGAGCAACAAGCCTGGCAGGTGGGTGAGCGCGTGAAGCATTTGGGCATCACGCACATTATTGCCAGCGATCTGGGGCGCACGCGTCGCACCGCCGAGATTATCGCAGATGCCTGCGGTTGCTCAGTGACGCTTGATGCGCGCTTGCGTGAACTGAATATGGGTGTGCTGGAGAAGCGTCCGCTGGACGGCTTAACGGCGGAAGAAGAGCAGTGGCGCGCTGCACTGGTCAACGGGACCGAAGGTGGCCGTATCCCTGAAGGGGAGTCGATGACGGAGATGGCGACGCGCATGCACGCCGCGCTGAATGCCTGTCTCGATCTGCCTGCCGGAAGCCGTCCGCTGCTGGTCAGTCATGGTATGGCGCTCGGGTCGCTGGTCAGTACAATTCTGGGTCTTCCCGCCTATGCGGAACGTCGCCTGCGCCTGCGTAACTGCTCTATTTCACGTGTGGATTATCAGCAGAGCGCCTGGCTGGCAGAAGGCTGGATTGTAGAGACGGCGGGGGATATTTCCCATCTGGATGCGCCTGCGCTCGACGAGCTGCAACGCTGATGGCTTAAGGCTGCCGTCACGATGACGACAGCCTTAAACTTAGCTGGCTTCAGCCTGCTGGCGGCGAATCGGAATCAGATATTCGCAACGGATCTCAGTCGGTGGCTCCGAGCGTTTTTTACCGCCATGGGTATAAAAGCGTTCGATATCCTGTCCTTCACGGCGGGTCAGCCCCAGTGTTGGCATGCAGGTACCGTAGAGCAGCAGGATAAATTCCTGCAAATTGACACGCGGACCGTTAAAGGTGAACTGCACATAGTCGCCACCTTCCAGAATAACCTTCTGACCAGAATGCAGGTTCACCGCGCTGTCAGCAGGCACCGCAGTGGTATAAAGAATCTCCTGCTCGTCATCTTTGTCCTGGCTGGCACGCACCTGATGCAGGCCATACAGTACCGGCGGAATCGTGTCTGTTTCCAGCAGGAACTGCTTCCAGAAGTGCATTCGCATTTCATCGCGGTAGCTGGAAATCTGCTCCAGAATACAGGTGTAGTTCTGGGTTTGCCCCACCAGCACCGTTTCCGGCAGGCTGACGAAAGCCGGTTCCGGCTGCGTCTCATCATCCAGGCGAATCGGGGGACGAATACCGAATGAATTCCATTCAGAAGAGCGACGATACCAGGCCGGTGTCTGCGCAAACTGTTTTTTGAATGCACGCGTAAAAGTCTGTTGTGAATCAAAACGATACTGCAGTGCGATGTCCAGGATCGGGCGACTGGTCAGGCGCAGCGCCACGGCGGCTTTAGACAAACGACGGGCACGGATGTAGGCGCCGATTGCGTGCCCGGTCACGTCTTTGAACATCCTTTGCAGATGCCACTTAGAGTAACCCGCTTTCTGGGCAACATTATCCAGTGAAAGGGGTTGATCCAGATGGCTCTCCAGCCAGACAAGCAAATCGCGAATGATACCGGCTTGGTCCATAAAACATCCTCATACTCTGGTGGTGCAGCTAAACGCATTCGAAGAATATTAGCACTCATTGCTCAAAAGACGTGGGCCGTTTCTCGGGGAAGGTTGTGCTAAATCAGTACGGGCTAAAACCCGTTTTGGTTTGGTCATTGTATCGATTAACAGTACATTACATTCTCATCTATTCCATTTGCAATGGTAACTCCATGACAATATCCCGACTTATGATCGCTGCGCTGACTACGCTGACCTTTTCCAGCCCGCTTTTTGCCGAACAGATTGGCTCTGTTGATACGGTCTTCAAGATATTCGGGCCCGACCACAAGATTATTGTTGAAGCGTTCGATGACCCGGACGTTAAAAATGTAACCTGCTATATCAGCCGGGCAAAAACCGGGGGAATCAAAGGCGGATTGGGGCTGGCAGAGGATACCTCTGATGCCGCCATTTCCTGTCAGCAGGTCGGTCCGGTTGAAGTGAGTGATAAAATTGCACAGGGCAAAGCGGAGGGGGAAGTGGTATTTCGCCAGCGCACCTCTTTAATCTTCAAAAAGCTGCAGGTTGTCCGCTTCTACGACAAAAAGCGCAATGCGCTGGTTTATCTGACCTATTCCGATAAAGTGGTTGATGGCTCGCCGAAAAATGCGCTCAGCGCCGTGCCGATTATGCCGTGGCACTGATAATGTTGTGGCACTCACAATGCCGTGGTACTGAACATAAAAAAACGCCCAAAGAGGCGTTTTTTTATTTGCTTCATCAGACAACCACTTATTCGTGCAGGTCGCCGCAGAAGCGATAACCTTCACCATGAATGGTGGCGATGATCTCTGGCGTATCCGGCGTGGATTCGAAATGCTTACGAATGCGACGAATGGTGACATCGACGGTGCGATCGTGCGGCTTGAGGTCGCGGCCGGTCATTTTCTTCAGCAGATCGGCACGGGTCTGAATTTTGCCCGGATTTTCGCAGAAGTGCAGCATGGCACGAAACTCACTGCGTGGCAGTTTATACTGCTCGCCGTTTGGGTTGATCAGAGAGCGGCTGTTAATATCCAGCTCCCAGCCATTGAATTTATAGCTTTCTACCTGACGGCGTTCTTCTCCTGGCATAGCCAGATTCATGGTGCGCGACAGCAGGTTACGGGCACGAATAGTCAGCTCGCGTGGGTTAAACGGTTTGGTGATGTAGTCATCAGCGCCAATTTCCAGACCGAGAATTTTATCGACTTCGTTGTCACGGCCGGTCAGAAACATCAGGGCGACATTAGCCTGCTCACGCAGTTCACGGGCCAGCAACAGACCGTTTTTGCCAGGCAGGTTGATGTCCATGATGACCAGGTTAACGTCATTGTCGGTCAGCACCTGATGCATTTCAGCACCATCCGTCGCCTCATACACCACATAACCTTCCGCCTCAAAAATACTCTTGAGGGTATTACGCGTGACCAGTTCGTCTTCAACGATAAGAATGTGCGGGGTCTGCATGTTTAGCTACCTAAAATTTGCCAACAAATTGAAAACAGGGCGTACAGCGGTATGGCGTTCTCCATCATCGAGAGCGGCGGGCCGCGCAGAACCGTTGTACGAAATCATATTTTGATAAGCCATCTATCAACGTCAACAACAGTATTAGCTCAGCCAGTCAGGATGAAAATTGCATGCCCCGGGCGTTAATGATAATGGCGCATATCCTAACTGTATTAACAGCAACCTAACAGCACCAACTACAACCGATAAGCATAAAAACAACGCTTCGTTGACTTATATCAAATGCAATTGTAGCACGTTAACACTTTTGTGAAAAACTTCTCGCAGAATGCCTGTTTAGCTCACAAAAAGCATCATTTTAGTTACATTTTTAACTCACACAGGCCAGAATTGAATTAGCGAGAAATTTAATTTTATCTTATTGAATTTAAATGGATAAATAACGTTTTTTTTAATAAAACGCATTCTGTCCATAAAAAGGTTCAGGCCATCGTTTTTAACCAGTTTTAACATCATTAATCCACAATTTTCTTATTACCTTCTGGCACCTGAATCTTCAAGAGCCATGTTAATATGACGTTATATTAATGGACCAATGGAATAAATATGCTTTTCCCACTGATTCTCGTCTCGCCTGCGCGGCCAGAAAACATCGGCGCTGCGGCGCGTGCTATGAAAACCATGGGGTTCAGCCAGCTGCGCATCGTTGCCAGCGACGCCTGGCAGGATCCTGCTGCACGGCGTGTGGCACATGGAGCTGGCGACATTCTTGATAATGTTCAGACCTTTGCCACCCTGGCAGACGCGTTAGCGGACATCGATTTTTCTGTCGCAACGACTGCCCGTAGCCGGGCAAAGTTTCGTTACTACGCCACACCAGAGCAGGTTAAAACGCAACTGCTGGAGAAGCGTCAGTGGGTCAACAGTATGGCGCTGGTATTTGGCCGCGAAGACAGTGGGCTGACTAACGAGGAGCTGGAACAGGTCGACCTTCTGACGGGTATTCCGATGGCGAATGACTATCCTTCACTGAATCTCGGTCAGGCGGTGATGGTCTATTGCTATCAACTCTCGACGCTGAATCAGGTTGAGGCGCCTGTGGCGGCTGCCGCCGATGGTCAGCAGTTACAGGCGCTGCGCCAGCGATTCCATCAGCTGCTGGCGCAACTGGAGGTCAGTGATGATGAGAAGCTGTCAGACTGGATCGATCAGCGGGTAGGTCTGCTGGAACAGCGCGACAGTGCGATGCTGCACCGTCTGCTGCACGATATCGAAAAAAAACTCACAGATAAATCCTCGGCAAAAAGCTGATTTTATAGCAACAGATCGCAGAGGATTTCAGCATGGCAAACGATCGCATAGCGTTTTACGGTTTCAGCGGTGGCTGTGCGCAGTGGTTGAAATCTGTCCACCGGACAAATCGGGTTGACTTAACGTGCGCTTTGCTTTACTTCTGGACGCAAGACGGACAGACAAAAACAGACAGACAATAAATCTAAATGCGTAAAATCAGCCTGAACACCACAATTATTACCACCACCATTACCACAGGTAACGGTGCGGGCTGACGCATACAGGAAAAACAGAAAAAAAGCCCGCACCTAACCAGTGCGGGCTTTTTTTTCGGCTTAAATTCAGGAGAGTTTATATCATGCGAGTGCTGAAATTCGGCGGGACCTCGGTAGCGAATGCGGAACGTTTTCTTCGCGTCGCTGACATTCTGGAAAGTAATGCGCAACAAGGACAGGTTGCAACCGTGCTCTCTGCGCCAGCAAAGATCACTAACCATCTGGTGGCGATGATTGAAAAAACCATCAGTGGTCAGGACGCTCTGCCGAATATCAGCGACGCTGAACGCATTTTCAGCGAGCTGCTGCAGGGACTGGCTGATGCACAGCCGGGCTTTGAGTTTGATCGACTCAAGACCCGCGTTGACCTTGAGTTTGCGCAGTTAAAACAGGTTCTGCACGGTATCAGCCTGCTGGGACAGTGTCCGGACAGCGTGAACGCGGCGATTATCTGTCGAGGAGAAAAACTCTCGATTGCGATCATGGAAGCGCTGCTGCAGGCACGCGGCCATGAGGTCAGCGTGATCGACCCGGTGGAGAAATTGCTGGCAATGGGCCACTACCTGGAATCCACAGTTGATATTGCCGAATCGACCCGCCGCATCGAAGCCAGTCAAATTCCACCACAAAACATGATTCTGATGGCGGGTTTTACGGCCGGTAATGAGCGTGGTGAGCTGGTGGTGCTGGGCCGCAACGGGTCAGACTATTCAGCCGCTGTGCTGGCCGCCTGTCTGCGCGCCGACTGCTGTGAAATCTGGACCGATGTGGATGGCGTCTATACCTGCGATCCGCGTCAGGTGCCGGATGCGCGTCTGCTGAAGTCGATGTCCTATCAGGAGGCGATGGAGCTCTCCTACTTCGGTGCCAAAGTGCTGCATCCCCGCACCATCGCGCCGATTGCCCAGTTCCAGATCCCTTGCCTGATCAAAAATACCGCCAATCCTCAGGCACCCGGCACCCTGATTGGTGCTGAAGGCGAGCCGGATGAAAGCCCGGTAAAAGGCATCACTAACCTGAATAATATGGCGATGGTGAACGTCTCCGGTCCCGGCATGAAAGGGATGGTCGGAATGGCGGCCAGAGTCTTTGCGGCAATGTCGCGTACCGGCATCTCAGTCGTGCTGATCACCCAATCCTCTTCCGAATACAGCATCAGTTTCTGCGTGCCGCAGAGCGAGCTGGCGCGGGCGCGTCATGTGCTGGAAGAAGAGTTCTATCTGGAGTTGAAAGATGGCCTGCTTGATCCGCTGGATATCATTGAAAATCTGGCGGTGATCTCGGTAGTGGGTGATGGCATGCGCACTCTGCGCGGCATCTCAGCAAAATTCTTCTCGGCACTGGCACGCGCCAACATCAATATCGTGGCGATTGCGCAGGGCTCCTCTGAGCGTTCTATCTCGGTCGTGGTGAATAATGACGAAGTGATCACCGGCGTGCGCGTGGTGCATCAGATGCTGTTCGCCACCGATCAGGTAATCGAAGTGTTTGTGGTGGGTGTCGGCGGGGTCGGTGGTGCGTTGCTGGATCAGTTGCATCGCCAGCAGGCGTGGCTGAAGAAAAAGCATATCGACCTGCGTGTGTGCGGTATCGCTAACTCGCAGGCGCTGTTAACCCACGTTCACGGCATTGATTTAAGCAACTGGCAGTCGGCATTAGCCGAAGCCAAAGAGCCGTTTAATCTGGGCCGCCTGACCCGCCTGGTAAAAGAGTACCATCTGCTCAATCCGGTGATTGTGGATTGCACCTCCAGCCAGGCCGTTGCCGATCAGTATGCTGACTTCCTCAGCGAAGGCTTCCATGTGGTGACGCCGAACAAAAAGGCCAATACGTCATCCTGGAATTACTATCAGCAGATGCGTGCCGCCGCCGCCAAATCGCGTCGTAAATTCCTTTACGATACCAACGTCGGTGCCGGACTGCCGGTGATCGAAAACCTGCAGAACCTGATGAACGCGGGTGATGAACTGCTGCGTTTCTCCGGCATCCTCTCTGGCTCACTGTCGTTTATCTTCGGCAAGCTGGATGAAGGGGTTTCGCTGTCGCAGGCGACAAGCATGGCGCGTGAGATGGGCTTCACCGAGCCCGATCCGCGTGACGATCTGGCTGGCACCGATGTGGCGCGTAAGCTGCTGATCCTGGCGCGTGAAGCGGGTCATCAGCTTGAGATGAGTGATATTGAGATCGAGCCGCTGCTGCCCGCCAGTCTGACCGAAATCCAGGATGTTGAGCAGTTTATGCAGCGTCTGCCCGAGCTGGATAACGCCTTTGCCGATCGCGTTGCACAAGCGCAGAATGAGGGCAAAGTCCTGCGCTACGTGGGCGTGATCGAAGAGGGTGGCGTCTGTAAAGTGAAGATCGACGCCGTTGACGGCAACGATCCGCTCTATAAAGTGAAAAACGGCGAGAACGCCCTGGCGTTTTACAGCCGTTACTATCAACCGATTCCGCTGGTGCTGCGTGGATACGGTGCAGGAAATGATGTCACAGCGGCCGGCGTCTTTGCCGATCTGCTGCGTACGCTGTCATGGAAGTTGGGAGTTTAATCATGGTAAAAATTTACGCACCGGCCTCAATTGGTAACGTCAGCGTCGGCTTCGATGTGCTGGGCGCGGCGGTGTCACCGGTCGATGGCTCCCTGCTGGGTGACTGTGTCTCTGTGGAAGCAGCTGAGCAGTTTTCTCTGACCAACGCCGGACGTTTTGTCAGCAAGCTGCCCGCCGATCCCAAAGAGAATATTGTTTATCAGTGCTGGCAGCTTTTCTGCGAGACGGTGGGCAAAGCAATCCCGGTGGCGATGACCCTGGAGAAGAATATGCCCATCGGCTCCGGTCTGGGTTCCAGCGCCTGCTCGGTGGTGGCCGGATTAATGGCGATGAACGAATTCTGCGGCAAGCCACTCAGCGACAGCACATTGCTGACGCTGATGGGCGAGCTGGAAGGGCGGATCTCCGGCAGCGTGCATTATGATAATGTCGCTCCCTGCTTCCTCGGTGGCATTCAGCTGATGCTGCAGGAAAATGAGATCATCAGCCAGTCGGTGCCGGGCTTTGACGACTGGCTGTGGGTGATGGCCTATCCAGGCATCAAAGTTTCAACCGCAGAAGCGCGCGCTATTTTACCGGCGCAGTACCGCAAAGAGGACTGTATCAAACATGGCCGTTTGCTGGCTGGCTTCATTCACGCCTGTCATACGCGTCAGCCGCAGCTGGCAGCTAAACTGATGCAGGATGTGATTGCAGAACCTTACCGGACCCGACTGCTGCCTGGCTTCGCCGAGGCGCGACAGGCCGCGAAAGATATTGGCGCACTGGCGTGCGGTATCTCAGGCTCTGGTCCGACACTTTTCGCCGTTTGCAATCAGATGGAAACGGCACAGCGGATGGCTGACTGGCTGAGCCAGCACTATCTGCAGAATGATGAAGGCTTCGTCCATATCTGCCGTCTCGACACGGCTGGCGCACGACAATTGGGATAACGCATGAAACTCTACAATCTTAAGGATCACAACGAGCAGGTCAGCTTCGCCCAGGCGGTGAAACAGGGTCTGGGGTCGCAGCAGGGTCTGTTCTTTCCGCTGGAACTGCCAGAGTTTGAACTGACCGACATCGACGCGATGCTGGAGATGGATTTTGTCAGCCGCAGCAGCAAAATTCTCTCGGCTTTCATTGGTGACGAGATTCCGGCCCAGCAGCTGCAGGAGCGTGTTAAAGCCGCTTTTGCCTTCCCGGCCCCGGTGAAAGCCGTCAGCGACGATATCGCCTGTCTGGAGCTGTTTCACGGCCCGACGCTGGCATTTAAAGATTTCGGCGGCCGTTTTATGGCGCAGATGCTGTCGTATGTTTCAGGCTCCGATGAGCAGATCACCATTCTGACCGCCACCTCTGGTGATACCGGTGCGGCTGTGGCGCACGCGTTCTACGGCATGAAGAACGTGCGCGTGGTGATCCTCTATCCGCAGGGCAAAATCAGCCCGTTGCAGGAGAAACTCTTCTGTACCCTGGGTGGAAACATCGAAACCATCGCGATCGACGGCGACTTTGATGCCTGTCAGTCGCTGGTCAAACAGGCATTTGATGATGAAGAACTGAAACGGACGATTGGCCTGAACTCAGCTAACTCCATCAACATCAGCCGCCTGCTGGCACAGATCTGCTACTACTTTGAAGCGGTCGCGCAGCTGCCACAGGAAAAGCGTAACCAGCTGGTGGTCTCTGTGCCGAGCGGCAACTTTGGTGATTTAACGGCGGGTCTGCTGGCGAAATCACTGGGCCTGCCGATCAAACGCTTTATCGCCGCCACCAACGCCAACGACACGGTGCCGCGCTTCCTGGGCAACGGCGAGTGGCAGCCAAACCTGACGGTCTCTACGCTGTCGAATGCGATGGATGTCAGCCAGCCTAACAACTGGCCGCGTGTGGAAGAGCTGTTCCGCCGTAAAACCTGGCGCTTAACCGATCTCGCCTGTGGTGCGGTTTCTGATGAGACCACGCGTGCTGCCATGCGTGAACTGGCGGAGATTGGCTACGTTTCCGAGCCACATGCTGCCATCGCCTGGCGTCTGCTGCGCGATCAGCTGCAGGAAGGCGAATACGGTCTGTTCCTCGGCACTGCGCATCCGGCGAAATTCCGCGAAAGCGTGGAAGCGATTCTTGAGCAGACCCTGACGCTGCCGCCGGAGTTAGCGGAGCGCGCCGATCTGCCGCTGCTGTCGCATCAGATGAAAGGTGACTTCGCCTCGCTGCGGGCGTTCCTGCTGAAGTAATGCGGTGAAAGGCTTCCCGGTTGCGGGAAGCCTGTTTATGGCAGGTAGAGTGCGTGGGCTTTACTGCTCCGCGCGCTTAAAGACCAGCTCGCTCTCGCTGCTGCTGATCGCATCAAAACGATAGCCATCCACATCAAACGCCTTAAGCTGCTCTGGCGTTGTCAGACGCTGCTGAATCACATAGCGACTCATTAATCCACGCGCCTTTTTGGCATAGAAACTAATGACTTTGTAGCTGCCGTTCTTCTCGTCGAGGAACACCGGCTTAATCAGCTGTGCCTGCAGTTTCTTCGGCTTAACCGCCCTGAAATATTCGTCTGACGCGAGGTTGATTAGCACCTCATCACCCTGTTCCGCCAGTGCGGCATTCAATGTTTCAGTGATGAGCTCGCCCCAGAAGGTGTAGAGATCTTTACCCGCCGGATTCGCCAGACGAATGCCCATCTCCAGCCGGTAAGGCTGCATGAGATCGAGCGGACGCAGCACGCCATACAGGCCCGACAACATGCGCAGATGCTGCTGAGCAAAATCGAAATCCTGTTCGCTGAAGGTCTCGGCCTGCAAACCGGTATAGACATCACCTTTAAACGCCAGGATAGACTGACGGGCATTCTGAGGTGAGAAGTCGGGGTGCCAGCTGTTAAAGCGATCGGCATTGAGGTGCGCCAGTTTGTCACTGATGCCCATTAACGAGGCGATGCTGGCGGGTGACAGATCGCGCGCAATCTCAATCAGCTGTTGTGACTTTTCTAACAGTGCAGGCTGGGTGAAACGCGTTGTCGCCAGCGGGCTTTCATAATCCAGCGTCTTGGCGGGAGAGATCACCATCAACATAGTTGCTTCCTCGGTTAATGCCTGGTTTAACAGGGCATTGGCGGCTTATCAGGCTTCGCAGTGTACCAAAAAAGCCGCAAAGAATGACGAATCACTCCTATTTGTTCGCGCTATCGTAAACGGCATTCCCTGACCTTGCGCCACCGTTGACGCGTGATATTATCGCAACAGCTTTTTTCACACTGACAGTTAACTAAGAGAAAAGAACATGACGGACAAACTTACCTCCCTGCGTCAGCTCACTACCGTAGTCGCCGACACCGGTGATATTGCAGCCATGAAGCTGTATCAGCCACAAGACGCCACCACCAACCCTTCTCTGATTCTCAACGCCGCACAAATTCCTGAATACCGTAAACTGATCGATGAAGCGATTAGCTGGGCGCGTGAGCAGAGCAGCAACAAAGAAGAGCAGCTGCAGCTGGTTTCTGACAAGCTGGCCGTTAACATTGGTCTGGAAATTCTGAAACTGATCCCAGGCCGCATCTCGACTGAAGTCGATGCGCGTCTCTCTTACGACACAGAAGGCAGCATCGCGAAGGCCCGCAGCCTGATCAAACTCTACAATGATGCCGGTATCAGCAATGATCGCATCCTGATCAAACTGGCGTCTACCTGGCAGGGCATCCGTGCTGCAGAGCAGCTGGAAAAAGAGGGTATCAACTGTAACCTGACTCTGCTGTTCTCCTTTGCTCAGGCGCGTGCCTGTGCCGAAGCGGGCGTGTTCCTGATCTCTCCGTTTGTTGGCCGTATCCTCGACTGGTATAAAGCGAACACCGATAAGAAAGAGTATGCCGCGCACGAAGATCCAGGCGTGGTTTCAGTTTCTGAAATCTACAACTACTACAAGCAGCACGGCTATGAAACCGTGGTGATGGGCGCGAGCTTCCGTAACGTCGGCGAAATCATCGAGCTGGCTGGCTGTGACCGTCTGACCATTTCTCCTGCGCTGCTGAAAGAGCTGGCAGAGAGCGAAGGCACCCTGGAGCGTAAACTGAGCTACAGCGGCGAAGTAAAAGCGCGTCCGGCCCGCATGACCGAGTCTGAGTTCCTGTGGCAGCACAACCAGGATCCTATGGCGGTTGCGAAGCTGGCAGAAGGTATCCGCAACTTTGCCGTTGATCAGGGCAAACTTGAGAAGATGCTGGCAGAACTGCTGTAACCGGCTGACCGTGGCGGCGCAGGCTGCCACGGTTTTCCCTTTTCCGACCCTTTCACTTTATATTATCCTCTCTGCTATTCCCCTTTTACTCCACCGCACCGCGGTAAATCACAGCGAAGCTAATCATGAATACATTACGCATTGGCCTGATCTCGGTCTCCGATCGCGCCGCGAACGGCATCTATCAGGATGAGGGGATCCCCGCGCTGGAGAGCTGGCTGAGTCGCGCACTCAGCAGCCCGTTTGAGATTGAGTCCCGTCTGGTGCCTGACGAGCAGCCGATGATTGAGCACGCGATCTGCGAGCTGGTCGATGAGCGCTTTTGCCACCTGGTATTAACCACTGGCGGCACGGGACCGGCCCGGCGCGATGTGACGCCGGATGCCACCTTAGCCGTTGCCGATCGGGAAATGCCGGGTTTTGGTGAGCAGATGCGCCAGATTAGCCTGCAGTTCGTGCCGACCGCGATTCTGTCGCGTCAGGTTGGGGTAATCCGCAAACAGTCGCTGATCCTCAACCTTCCGGGGCAGCCGAAGTCGATCAAAGAGACGCTGGAAGGGCTGAAGGATGAGCAGGGCGACGTAAAAGTGCACGGCATTTTTGCTTCCGTACCCTATTGTTTACAGCTGCTGGAAGGGCCTTATGTCGAAACGCATCGCGAGGTTGTAGCAGCATTTCGGCCTAAAAGCGCGATACGTGAGATAAATAACTAAATATTCCCCATTTCAGGCATAAGCTATAGCCTGGCTGGTGTGGCAAAAGATTGACGGTATAGTAAGGCTATCTTTACAACGTTCTCTCTTTGCCTCTGGACTATTATGAATCCGACTCACACACAGCGTCTGACCGGTAAGGATTTCAAAACCCTGGCGCTGGCCGCGCTCGGCGGCGCGCTGGAATTCTACGACTTCATCATTTTTGTCTTCTTCGCCACGGTGATTGGCGAACTCTTCTTCCCTGCAGATATTCCGGAGTGGCTGCGCCAGCTTCAGACGTTTGCCATTTTTGCTGCAGGCTATCTGGCACGCCCGCTGGGCGGCATCGTGATGGCGCATTTTGGCGACAAGCTCGGGCGCAAGAAGATGTTCAGCCTGAGCATTCTGCTGATGGCGCTGCCAACCTTAATGATGGGCGCTTTACCCACCTGGCAGACGATTGGGATTGCAGCGCCACTGCTGATGTTGCTGATGCGGATGTTGCAGGGCGCGGCGATTGGCGGAGAGGTACCCGGCGCGTGGGTGTTTGTCGCTGAACACGTGCCTTATAAACGTATCGGCATCGCCTGTGGCACGCTGACGGCCGGGCTGACCATCGGCATTTTACTGGGGTCGCTGGTGGCGACGCTGATCAATACCTCGATGTCGCAGCAGGCGATTCATGACGGCGGCTGGCGTATTCCGTTCTTCCTGGGCGGCGTATTTGGGTTGCTCGCGATGTTCCTGCGCCGCTGGCTGCATGAAACACCGGTCTTCATTGAGATGCAGCAGCGTAAAGCGCTGGCTGAAACCCTGCCGCTGAAAACCGTGCTGGCGGAGCATAAAAAGTCGATTGTGATCTCCATGCTGCTGACCTGGCTGCTCTCCGCCTGCATCGTCGTGGTGATCCTGATGTCGCCGGTCTGGCTGCAGAAGCAGCAGGGCATCGCGCCCGCACTGACTCTGCAAGCCAACAGCATTGCCACCGTGATGCTCTGCATTGGCTGCATTATTGCCGGACTCGCTGCGGATCGCTTTGGTGCCAGTCGTACCCTGTGTGTCGGCAGCCTGCTGCTGGCGATCTGTAGCTGGCAGTTTTATCACCTGAGCGCCCTCTATCCGCAGCAACTCTTCCTGCTTTATGGCGTGGCGGGGCTCAGCGTCGGTATCGTCGGCGTGGTGCCGTTTGTGATGGTGCGCGCCTTTCCGGCAGAGGTGCGTTTTACCGGACTCTCATTCTCCTACAATCTTTCCTACGCGATCTTTGGCGGCCTGACACCGATCCTGGTGTCGCTGCTGATGAATGTCTCCGTGATGGCACCGTGCTGGTATGTGATGGCGCTGGCGCTGGTGGGATTGCTGACAGGGATCTGGCTGAGGCGGGATGTCAGCCACGAGCCGGGACTGAATCAGGGGATTAAGTCGTTGTAAAGGAGGAACGCGGAGCCAGGCTCCGCGTTTTTTTATGGCTGAAAATATGCTTAACGCATTTTTGCGCCAATCGGCAAAAGGGTGCGGCCAAAGGTTTCATTCAGCACCTCGCCCATCGCCAGATAGCAGGCGCTGGCACCACAGACGATCCCGACCCAGCCCGCAGACACCACCAGCGCAGGCAGGTGCATGAGATGAGCCACTGCCAGCAGCAGAAACAGCAGCGTAAGCGAGCCGAAAATAAACTGCAGCATCCGCGCACCTTTTAGTGTGCCGATAAACATGAACAGCGTGAAGATGCCCCACAGTGCCAGCCAGACACCCAGGAAGCGTTCGTCAGGCGCGTTTGCCAGACCCATTTGCGGTAACAGCAGGATCGCCACGAAGCTTAACCAGAACATGCCGTATGAGGTAAAGGCAGTCAGCCCAAAGGTATTGTTCTTCTTAAACTCCAGCAGACCAGCCAGCACCTGCGCGATCCCGCCATAAAAAATCCCCATCGCTAAAATTGCGACATCCAGGGCAAACAAGCCCGTGTTGTGCAGGTTCAGCAAAATGGTTGTCATGCCAAAACCCATCAATCCCAGCGGGGCAGGGTTAGCCAGCGTTGAATTCGCCATAATTCCTCGGCAGTGAAAGAGTGTTGATTACATAAACGGATTCCATCCTGCTCCCCGTGAGGAGCAAGGGGACGCATCATATTCAGCGTTGTGTCAGCGTTCTTTGATCCCGGCAGGGCCAGCGATAAAAAATTTTTTTTGGTTTAACCCTTGATGCGCATCGAAGCGGCCCCATTTACTTGTCATCGAGCGTTGTGAACGTTGGAAAAAAAAGCATGTGCTGGCAGGTTGAATGCAAACAACTCGCCCACATAAAAGGTTCACAACCCAAATTGGCAACGAATTTAAGTGGGAGATGTTTAGATGGGTAAGATTATTGGTATTGACCTGGGTACAACCAACTCTTGTGTTGCGATCATGGATGGCACCAAAGCACGCGTGCTGGAAAATGCCGAGGGCGATCGCACCACGCCTTCAATTATTGCGTATACACAGGATGGCGAAATTCTGGTCGGTCAACCGGCTAAACGTCAGGCAGTGACCAACCCGCAGAATACCCTGTTCGCAATTAAGCGTCTGATCGGTCGTCGCTTCCAGGACGAAGAAGTACAGCGTGATATTAAAATCATGCCGTACAAAATCACCGGCGCTGACAACGGCGACGCATGGCTGGAAGTAAAAGGTCAGAGAATGGCACCTCCGCAGATCTCTGCTGAAGTGCTGAAGAAAATGAAAAAGACCGCCGAAGATTACCTCGGTGAGCCAGTGACTGAAGCGGTTATTACCGTACCGGCCTACTTCAACGATGCGCAGCGTCAGGCGACCAAAGATGCCGGCCGTATCGCAGGTCTGGAAGTCAAACGTATCATTAACGAACCGACTGCTGCAGCACTGGCATACGGTCTGGATAAAGGCCAGGGCAACCGCACCATCGCGGTTTATGACCTGGGTGGCGGTACCTTCGATATCTCAATCATTGAGATCGACGAAGTTGACGGCGAAAAAACCTTTGAAGTTCTGGCGACCAACGGTGATACCCACCTGGGTGGTGAAGACTTCGATAGCCGCCTGATTAACTATCTGGTTGCTGAATTCAAAAAAGACCAGGGTATCGATCTGCACAACGATCCACTGGCAATGCAGCGTCTGAAAGAAGCCGCAGAGAAAGCAAAAATCGAGCTTTCTTCTGCACAGCAGACCGACGTTAACCTGCCATACATCACGGCAGATGCGACCGGTCCTAAGCACCTGAACATCAAAGTGACCCGTTCTAAACTGGAATCACTGGTTGAAGATCTGGTTGCACGCTCAATCGCGCCTCTGAAAGTTGCGCTGCAGGATGCCGGACTGTCTGTTTCAGACATCAACGACGTTATCCTGGTCGGTGGTCAGACGCGTATGCCACTGGTTCAGGCCAAAGTGACTGAGTTCTTCGGTAAAGAGCCACGTAAAGACGTGAACCCGGATGAAGCGGTTGCTGTCGGTGCTGCAGTTCAGGGTGGTGTACTGGGTGGCGACGTGAAAGACGTGCTGCTGCTGGACGTTACCCCGCTGTCACTGGGTATCGAAACCATGGGTGGCGTGATGACCTCGCTGATCAGCAAGAACACCACCATCCCAACCAAGCACAGCCAGGTCTTCTCGACGGCTGAAGATAACCAGTCAGCCGTGACCATTCACGTGCTGCAGGGTGAGCGTAAGCGTGCCAATGACAACAAGTCACTGGGCCAGTTCAACCTCGACGGTATCCAGAATGCGCCACGCGGTATGCCGCAGATCGAAGTGACTTTCGACATTGATGCCGACGGTATCCTGCACGTATCAGCGAAAGACAAGAACAGCGGTAAAGAGCAGAAAATCACCATCAAAGCCTCTTCAGGTCTGAGCGATGAAGAGATCCAGAAAATGGTGCGTGATGCGGAAGCGAATGCTGAATCTGACCGTAAGTTCGAAGAGCTGGTTCAGACGCGTAACCAGGGTGACCAGATTGCCCACAGCACGCGTAAGCAGCTGGAAGAAGCAGGCGACAAACTGTCAGCTGATGATAAAGCGCCAATCGAAGCCGCACTGGCCGCGCTGGAAACTGCGCTGAAAGGCGAAGACAAAGCGGAAATCGACGCCAAAATGCAGGCGCTGATGGAAGTGTCTGGCAAACTGATGGAAGCAGCACAGCAGTCTCAGGCGGGTGCAGCAGATGCCGGTGACGCGTCAGCGAAGAAAGATGACGACGTTGTCGATGCTGAATTCGAAGAAGTGAAAGACAACAAGAAATAATTGCCCCTGACCGGGCGCGACGGTTGGCCTGACAGCCGTTGAAACCAGCACGGGCGTAGGAGATCTCTCCACGCCCGTGCGATCATGTTAAGGGCTAAATAAACATGGCGAAGAGTGATTACTACGAGATTTTAGGCGTCGCCAAATCCGCGGACGAGCGTGAAATCAAAAAGGCTTACAAACGCCTGGCAATGAAATTTCACCCGGACCGCAATCCAGGTGATAAAGAAGCCGAAGCTAAATTCAAAGAGGTCAAGGAAGCGTACGAAATCCTGACCGATGCGCAGAAGCGTGCGGCTTACGATCAGTATGGTCATGCAGCCTTTGAACAGGGCGGCATGGGTGGCGGTGGATTCGGCGGCGGCGGCTTTGGCGGCGGCGGTGCAGACTTCAGCGATATCTTTGGCGACGTGTTCGGTGACATCTTTGGTGGTGGACGCCGTCAGCGCGCATCCCGTGGCGCCGATTTACGCTACAACATGGAGCTGTCGCTGGAAGAAGCGGTACGCGGCGTGACCAAAGAGATCCGCATTCCAACGCTGGAAGAGTGTGATGTCTGCCACGGCAGCGGCGCGAAAGCGGGCACCCAGCCACAAACCTGTTCAACCTGTCACGGTGCAGGTCAGGTGCAGATGCGCCAGGGCTTCTTCACTGTTCAGCAGGCCTGTCCGACCTGTCATGGTCGTGGCTCGGTGATTAAAGATCCGTGCAACGTCTGTCATGGCCATGGTCGCGTTGAGAAGTCGAAAACGCTGTCAGTGAAAATCCCGGCAGGGGTCGACACCGGCGATCGCATTCGTCTGAGTGGCGAAGGTGAAGCGGGCGAGCAGGGCGCACCAGCGGGCGATCTCTACGTTCAGGTCTCGGTGAAGAAGCACCCGATCTTCGAGCGTGAAGAGAACAACCTTTACTGTGAAGTGCCGATCAACTTTGCAATGGCGGCGCTGGGCGGTGAGATTGAAGTACCGACACTGGATGGTCGCGTGAAGCTGAAAGTGCCGTCTGAAACCCAGACCGGCAAGCTGTTCCGCATGCGCGGACGTGGCGTCAAATCTGTCCGTGGCGGCGCGGTCGGCGATCTGCTGTGCCGTGTTGTGGTGGAGACACCGGTCAGTCTGAACGAAAAACAGAAAACGCTGTTGCGTGAACTGGAAGAGAGTTTTGGCGGCCCAAGCGGCGAGCATAACAGCCCGCGCTCAAAGAGCTTCTTCGACGGTGTGAAGAAATTCTTTGACGACCTGACACGCTAAACCGTGTCTGACTAAAAAACGGAGCCTCGGGCTCCGTTTTTTTTGCTGGATGCTATGAGCCATCTGTTGTTAGCATCAACCGGCTTTTCGTCTTTAACTCGGTTAAACCGAAGGAAAGGCGAGGTATAAGCTGCTTTTAACGAACTATATGAGCCGCTACACTCTTTATCTTTCTATCGCTGATCAGGAAGATAAACGTTGAATAAGCCTCGTAGTCTCAAAAACCTGCTTAAAAGCTTCATTGAAAGTGACGCCAGTAATGGCATGGTGTTAATCATGGCAGCTGTGGCGGCCATGATTCTCGCCAACTCTGCCGAAACCGCTCAGGGCTATCAGGCGTTTCTCAATGAACCCGTTCAAATCCGCTTCGGTGCACTGGATATCAGTAAAAATCTGCTGTTATGGATCAACGATGCGCTGATGGCGCTGTTTTTCCTGCTGATTGGTCTGGAAGTGAAGCGTGAGCTGATAGTCGGTGAACTTGCCAGTCGTGACAAGGCGATCTTTCCCGTCATTGCGGCATTAGGCGGTATGGCGCTGCCCGCGCTTGTTTTCCTCGGCTTCAACCATGGTGATGAGATAGCACGCAACGGCTGGGCTATCCCTACGGCGACCGATATCGCGTTTGCGCTGGGTGTCCTCGCCCTGCTTGGAAGCCGTGTTCCTGCAGCACTGAAAGTTTTCCTGATGGCACTGGCGATTATTGATGATCTCGGGGCTATCGTTATTATCGCCCTGTTCTACACCAGTGGCCTCTCAATGCTCTCCCTGGGCGTTGCGGCAGGGGCGATTGTTGTACTGGCACTGCTGAATTACTTTAATGTTCGTAAAATCTCGGTCTATATGCTGGTCGGGATCGTGCTCTGGACCGCCGTGCTGAAGTCCGGCGTCCATGCCACGCTGGCGGGCGTCATTGTGGGCTTCTTCATACCGCTGGAAAAGAGAGAAGGGCATTCACCCGCAGAACATCTGGCGCACGGTCTGATGCCGTGGGTGAACTGGCTTATTCTGCCGTTGTTTGCCTTCGCGAACGCCGGTATTTCACTGGCCGGTATTACGCTGAGTGATGTCTTTTCACCGGAGCCGTCTGGCATCATCCTCGGCCTGTTAATCGGTAAACCTTTGGGCATTACTCTGTTCTGCTGGCTGGCTGTCAAACTGCGGCTGGCGGTATTACCTCACGGTACCACCATCCGCGATATCATGGCGATTGGCGTGCTGTGCGGCATCGGTTTTACGATGTCTATTTTCATCAGTTCGCTGGCCTTCGATTCGGCACATGAGCAGCTTGTGACCTTCTCTAAACTGGGGATCCTGACGGGTTCTGTGCTGTCAGCGGTTATTGGCTATACCCTGCTGCGGATTAAACTGCGTTAATGGAGAGGAGGCGAAAGCCTCCTTTTTTCGATGAATCAGCTTAATTTTAACCATCTCTATTACTTCTGGCAGATCTGCAAAAGCGGCTCTGTGACAGCGGCAGCAGAGGTACTCTCTCTGACTCCCCAGACCATTACCGGGCAGATTAAGACGCTTGAGGAGCGCCTGCAGGGCAAGCTGTTCCGTCGTCAGGGGCGGGGTCTGGTGCCGACTGAACTGGGGCAACTGGTGTTCCGCTATGCTGACCGCATGTTTATGCTGGGTCAGGAGATGCTGGATATCGTGAACTACCGCAAGGAGTCCCACCTGGTGCTGGATGTCGGGGTAGCCGATGCGCTCTCTAAGCAGCTGGTCAGTAAGGTGCTGGAAACCGCGGTGGTTGCAGAAGAGAAGACGCATCTGCGCTGTTTTGAGTCGACCCACGAAATGCTGCTGGAGCAGCTCAGCCAGCATAAGCTGGATATGATCATCTCTGACTGCTCCATCGACCCCACTCAACAGGAAGGGCTGTTTTCGGTGAAGCTGGGGGAGTGTCCGGTCAGTTTCTGGTCTGCTCAGCCGCTCACCGGTCTCACTTTTCCAGCCTGCCTGGAAGCGCGTCCGCTGCTGATTCCAGGACGTCGCTCAATGCTCGGCCGGAAAATCCTCAACTGGATTACGACTCAGGGGCTGCAGGTGGAGATTCTGGGGGAGTTTGATGATGCGGCACTGATGAAGGCGTTTGGTGCGCGTAAGAATGCCATATTTGTCGCGCCCGTGCTGGATGAGCAGGATAACGGGCAGCGTGCTGCGGTTACAGAGGTCGGTCGGCTTGATACCGTGTCAGAGGAGTACCATATCATCTTTGCCGAACGGATGATTCAGCATCCGGCAGTACAGCGTCTCTGTCACGCCGACTTCAGCGGACTCTTTCCCCGCCAGAGTACAGACGAAAAAAAACCGGCGTAAGCCGGCTTTTTCAACAAAGCGATTAACAAGAGGCGATTAAGCCAGTTTGTTGATCTGTGCAGTCAGGTTAGATTTATAACGTGCAGCTTTGTTTTTGTGGATCAGACCTTTAGCGGCCTGACGATCCACAAGGGGTTGCATTTCATTGAATGCGTTCTGCGCAGCAGCTTTGTCGCCTGAAGCGATCGCCGCGTATACTTTCTTAACGAAGGTACGCATCATTGAGCGGCGGCTAGCGTTATGCTTACGGCGTTTCTCAGATGTTACGGCGCGTTTCTTAGCTGATTTGATATTAGCCAAGGTCCAACTCCCAAATGTGTTCTATAGAGACAAATCAAAGGCCGAGGACTATGCCCTTCTAACCTGATTTTGTCAATGGATTTGTGCAAATAAGCGTCGCTCTAAGAACGGCACTCGATTACGTATTTGATGGCGCAAGATTCTACCAGCTTCCCCTCACTGAATACAGTATTTAGCGACAAAATTCTTAACATGCACATCTGCAACAGGAAATGCAGCCGCTAAAGCATGAAAGGCGTGCAGACGGGTTAACCTGAGTCGCTTTCAAGGGTATAATCCGCCGATTTCCACCGGTTTGGGCCAGCCATGAAGTTTATCCGCGGTATTCATAATCTTAACGAGCAGCATCGCGGCTGCGTTCTGACCATTGGTAATTTCGATGGTGTACATCGCGGGCATCAGGCGCTGCTGTCGCGACTGTGTGAAGAGGGACGTAAGCGTCATCTGCCCGTCGTGGTGATGGTATTTGAGCCACAGCCGCTGGAGCTGTTTGCCGGTGATAAAGCTCCGGCACGCCTGACACGCCTGCGTGAAAAACTGCGCTATATGGCGGAAGCGGGTGTGGATAAAGTGTTGTGCGTGCGGTTTGATCGTCGCTTTGCGGCCTTGTCTGCACAGCGCTTTATCAGTGACCTGTTAGTCGACAAGCTGGATGTAAAGTACCTTGCGGTAGGTGATGATTTCCGCTTCGGCGCTGGTCGCCAGGGGGATTTCCTGTTATTACAGAAAGCCGGTGTGGAGTATGGCTTTGAGGTCGTCAGCACCGAAACCTTCTGTGACGGTGGTAAGCGAATCAGCAGCACTGCCGTGCGTCAGGCGCTGGCTGCGGATGATTTAGCGCTGGCGCAGTCGCTGCTAGGTCATCCCTTCACTATTTCCGGCCGCGTCGTGCACGGTGATGCACTGGGACGCACGCTGGGTTTCCCGACTGCGAACCTCCCTTTACGCCGCAGCGTCACGCCGGTGAAAGGAGTGTATGCCGTGGAGGTACAGGGTCTGACGCCCGAGCCACTGCCGGGTGTTGCTAATATCGGCACCCGTCCGACCGTAAAAGGTTTACGCCAGCAGCTTGAAGTTCACCTGCTCGACATCAATATCGATCTCTATGGTCGTCACATTGATGTGGTGCTGAAACAGAAAATACGAAACGAGCAGCGCTTTGCCTCACTGGAGGCGTTGAAAGAACAAATTGCGAACGATGTGGTAACGGCCCGGCAGTTCTTTGGGCTGCTTTAACCTGAGCGAAAAACGGAATCGAGAATCTGATGAGTGACTATAAATCTACCCTGAATTTGCCGGAAACGGGATTCCCGATGCGTGGCGATCTGGCCAAACGCGAACCGGGAATGTTGCAACGCTGGTATGCCGACAACCTGTACGGCATCATCCGCGAAGCCAAAAAAGGGAAAAAAACCTTTATCCTGCATGATGGCCCTCCTTATGCGAACGGCAGCATTCATATTGGTCACTCCGTTAACAAGATTCTGAAAGACATTATCGTTAAGTCGAAAGGCATGGCGGGTTATGACTCGCCGTATGTGCCCGGCTGGGACTGCCACGGTCTGCCAATCGAACACAAAGTTGAGCAGATGATCGGCAAGCCAGGCGAGAAAGTCACCGCTGCGGAATTTCGTGCCGCATGCCGCAAATATGCTGCTGAACAGGTTGAAGGCCAGAAAGCGGACTTTATCCGTCTGGGCGTGCTGGGCGACTGGGATCGTCCTTACCTGACCATGGATTTCGGTACCGAAGCCAACATCATTCGTGCGCTGGGTAAAATCATCGGTAATGGCCATCTGCACAAAGGCGCGAAGCCGGTGCACTGGTGTCTGGATTGCCGTTCTGCCCTGGCAGAAGCGGAAGTGGAATATTACGACAAAACCTCTCCGTCGATTGATGTGATGTTTAATGCCGTCGATACCGACGCGGTGCGTGGGGCGTTTGGCGTATCCCAGGTTAATGGCCCGATCTCACTGGTGATCTGGACCACGACGCCATGGACATTACCTGCTAACCGCGCAATCTCCCTGCATCCTGAATTTGAATACCAGCTGATCCAGATTGAAGGGCGCGCTCTGATCCTGGCGAAAGAGCTGGTGGAAAGCGTCATGAAGCGCGCCGGTGTCAGCGAATGGCAGGTGCTGGGCGAATGTCAGGGCGCTGCGCTGGAGCTGCAGAAGTTCCAGCATCCGTTCCTGGCGCTTGAGTCGCTGGTCGTGCTGGGCGATCACGTGACCCTGGACGCGGGTACAGGTGCCGTTCACACCGCGCCAGGCCACGGCCCGGATGACTATGTTATTGGCCAGAAATATGGCATCGAAACCGCAAATCCGGTAGGACCGGATGGCACCTATCTGCCAGGCACGTATCCGACGCTGGATGGGGTCAATGTCTTTAAAGCCAACGACATGATCGTTGAGCTGCTGAAAGAGAAAGGCGCGCTGCTGCACGTTGAGAAACTGCTGCACAGCTACCCGCACTGCTGGCGCCATAAAACGCCGATCATCTTCCGCGCCACGCCGCAGTGGTTCATCAGCATGGATCAGAAAGGATTGCGTGCACAGTCGCTGAAAGAGATCAAAGGCGTACAATGGATCCCGGACTGGGGCCAGGCGCGTATCGAATCGATGGTGGCGAACCGTCCTGACTGGTGTATCTCTCGTCAGCGTACCTGGGGCGTACCGATGGCGCTGTTCGTTCACAAAGAGAGCGAAGAGCTGCACCCTGACACGCTGGCGCTGATGGAGAAAGTGGCGCAGCGTGTTGAGCAGGAGGGTATCCAGGCCTGGTGGGATCTTGACCCGCGTGAACTGATGGGCGACGACGCCGATCATTACGTTAAAGTGCCGGATACGCTGGATGTCTGGTTTGACTCCGGCTCAACCAGCTATTCTGTAGTGGATGCGCGTCCGGAATTTGGCGGACATGCGCCAGACCTCTATCTGGAAGGATCCGATCAGCATCGCGGCTGGTTTATGTCCTCGCTGATGATCTCCACGGCAATGAAGGGCAAAGCGCCTTATCGTCAGGTACTGACGCACGGTTTCACCGTGGATGGTCAGGGCCGCAAAATGTCGAAATCAATCGGCAACACGGTCGCGCCGCAGGATGTGATGAACAAACTGGGCGCCGATATCCTGCGTCTGTGGGTGGCCTCAACCGACTACTCGGGTGAAATGGCGGTCTCCGATGAGATCCTCAAGCGCTCTGCCGATGCCTATCGTCGTATCCGTAATACCGCGCGTTTCCTGCTGGCTAACCTTAGCGGCTTCAACCCGGTCACCGATCTGGTGAAACCGGAAGAGATGGTCGTGGTCGATCGCTGGGCAGTGGGTCGCGCACAGGCGGCACAGGCTGATATCGTTGCCTCATACGAGAACTACGATTTCCATGAAGTGATCCAGCGTCTGATGCAGTTCTGTTCGATTGAGATGGGCAGCTTCTATCTCGATATTATCAAGGATCGTCAGTACACCGCGAAAGGTGATGGCCTGGCGCGTCGCAGCTGCCAGACCGCGCTGTGGCACATCGTCGAAGCGCTGGTGCGCTGGATGGCACCGATCATGTCCTTTACAGCGGATGAGATCTGGGGCTATCTGCCAGGCGAACGTGCGCAGTATGTCTTCACCGAAGAGTGGTATCAGGGTCTGTTTGGCCTGGCGGAAGATGAAGCGCTGAATGATGCCTACTGGGCCGAGCTGCTGAAAGTGCGTGGCGAAGTGAACAAGGTGATCGAGCAGGCACGTGCGGATAAACGTATCGGTGGTGCACTGGAAGCAACGGTCACGCTGTATGCCGATCCGGACCTGGCCGCTAAACTGCATGCGCTGGGTAATGAGCTGCGTTTTGTGCTGCTGACTTCTGGCGCACAGGTGGCGGATTACGCGCTGGCGAACGATGAAGCGCAGCAGAGTGAACTGCTGAAAGGTCTGAAAATCGCGCTGCACAAAGCGGAAGGCGAGAAATGTCAGCGCTGCTGGCATTACACTACCGACGTCGGACAGAATCCTGAGCATGCTGAGGTCTGTGGTCGTTGTTACACTAACGTAGCCGGTGACGGCGAACAGCGTGAATTTGCCTGATGCGTAAACCTATTTTATCAACCGGATTGCGCTGGCTGTGGCTGGTGCTGGTGGTGATTGTTGTCGATTTCGCCAGTAAGCAGTGGGTGATGAACAACATGATGCTGCATGAAACCCAGCCGCTGATGCCCTACCTGAACCTGTTCTATGCGCACAACTATGGCGCGGCGTTCAGTTTCCTGGCGGACAAAGGCGGCTGGCAGCGCTGGTTCTTTGCGGGTATCGCGCTGGCTATCGTGATCTCACTGGTGGTGATGATGTATCGCAATCATGCCAGTCAGAAGATGGCTAATATCGCCTATGCTCTGATCATTGGCGGCGCGATCGGCAATTTGTTTGATCGCTCATACCATGGCTTTGTGGTCGATTTTATCGATTTTTATGTCGGTAACTGGCACTTCGCTACATTTAATATCGCTGACTGCGGCATCTGTATTGGGGCTGCACTGGTGGTGCTGGAGGGCTTTTTCAGCCCGAACGGCAAACAGGCTAAACAGAAAGGGTAAGTGATGACTGAGTTCGTACAGCGCGAAAGCGCGGTGTTGGTGCATTTTACGCTGAAGCTGGAAGATGGCTCGACGGCGGAATCGACCCGTGCAAACGGCAAGCCCGCGCTGTTCCGTCTCGGTGATGGCAGCCTCTCTGCAGCTCTTGAGCAGGCACTGCTGGGGCTGAAAGCGGGTCAGACTAAACAGTTTACTCTGGAACCGGAAGATGCCTTTGGTGGCGTCAGCCCTGACCTGATCCAGTATTTCTCGCGTCGGGACTTTATTGATGCAGGCGAACCGGAAGTGGGTGCCATCATGCTGTTCAGCGGCATGGGCGGCAGTGAAATGCCAGGCGTGATCCGCGAAGTCTCCGGTGATTCTATCACCGTCGATTTCAACCATCCGCTGGCGGGTCGCCGTATTCAGTTTGATGTAGAAGTACTGGAAATCGATCCGGCACTGGAGACGAACGATGCAAATCCTGTTAGCTAATCCGCGCGGCTTCTGCGCTGGCGTTGATCGCGCCATCAGTATTGTTGAGCGCGCGCTGGAGATGTATGGCGCGCCCATCTACGTCCGTCACGAAGTGGTGCATAACCGTTACGTGGTGAACAGCCTGCGTGAACGCGGTGCCATCTTCATTGAAGAGATCAGCGAAGTGCCGGATAACGCCATTCTGATCTTCTCCGCGCACGGGGTTTCACAGGCGGTGCGTGCCGAAGCTAAAGCGCGCAATCTGACCATGCTGTTCGATGCTACCTGTCCGCTGGTCACCAAAGTCCATATGGAAGTCGCACGCGCCAGCCGTAAAGGCGTGGAAGCGATTCTGATTGGTCACGCGGGTCATCCGGAAGTTGAAGGCACCATGGGGCAGTACAACAACCCCAATGGTGGCATGTATCTGGTGGAGTCACCGGAAGATGTCTTCAGACTGACCGTCAAAGACGAAAACAATCTGAGCTTCATGACGCAGACCACGCTTTCTGTGGATGACACTTCAGACATCATTGATGCCCTGCGTCAGCGTTTCCCGGCGATCATCGGGCCGCGTAAAGATGATATCTGCTACGCCACCACCAACCGTCAGGAAGCCGTTCGTACGCTGGCGAAAGATGCGGAAGTGGTGCTGGTGGTCGGTTCGAAAAACTCCTCGAACTCAAACCGTCTGGCCGAGCTGGCACAGCGTGCCGGTAAACTGGCGAAGCTGATCGACTCTGCCGATGATATACAGGAAGAGTGGGTAAAAGGCGTGGTCTGCATCGGTGTTACCGCAGGTGCTTCAGCCCCTGATATTCTGGTGCAGCAGGTGATCCAGCGGTTACGTGAGCTGGGTGGCGAAGCGGCAATTGAGCTGATTGGCCGTGAAGAGAATATTGTTTTTGAAGTGCCTAAAGAGCTGCGCGTCGACGTACGTAACGTGCAGTAATGCTTCGATATGACTGATAAAAAGGCCGACTCTGTTCGGTCTTTTTTGTTTTTATAGCCCGGCTGAAATGCCGTTGTTCACTGCGATGATTGCTTTTACTGATAATCACAGGCGGCTGGCATAAAATTCTTATTATCACGGATTATTAGTGGCGTGACTGTTAACTCACCGTTAACCTGATGACGCTTTGGATGCATAGTTTTGTTTTAGGAATGAATAAATATGAACACTATCCGCATTGCTATTGTGGGCGCGCCGGGCCGTATGGGCCGTAATCTGATTCTGGCGACGCAGCAGGCAGAAGGCGTTGAGCTGGGTGCGGCACTGGCCCGTCCAGGCTCATCGCTGATCGGCAGCGACGCTGGTGAATTAGCGGGCATCGGAAAGAATGGCATCCTCATCGCTGACGATTTACGCGCGGTGACTAACGACTTTGATGTGCTGATCGACTTCACCCGTCCGGAAGGCACGCTGGAGTATATGGCGATCTGCCGTGAGCACGGTAAAGCGATGGTGATTGGCACCACCGGTTTTGATGAGGCGGGCAAAGCGGCCATTCGCGCGGCGGCGGAAGATATCGCCATTGTCTTTGCCGCTAACTTTAGCGTGGGAGTTAACCTGGTGCTGAAGCTGCTGGAGAAGGCTGCCAAAGTCATGGGTGAATATGCGGATATTGAGATTGTCGAAGCACATCATCGTCATAAAGTGGATGCGCCGTCTGGCACCGCACTGGCGATGGGTGAGGCGATAGCCGATGCCATGCAGTGGAAACTGGACGAGCATGCGGTTTATACGCGTGAAGGCTACACCGGTGAACGCCAGCCACAGACCATTGGTTTTGCTACGGTTCGCGCGGGTGACATCGTGGGTGAGCATACGGCGATGTTTGCAGATATCGGTGAGCGTGTAGAGATTACCCACAAGGCCTCAAGTCGCATGACCTTTGCAAATGGCGCCGTTAAGTCAGCTTTATGGCTAAAAGATAAGAAATCTGGTTTGTTTGATATGCGTGACGTGCTGGATTTGTCGATGTTGTGAGTGTTGTGAACCATCGTGATGTGGTTATTTCAATCGTTAATAACTTGATTGAAAAGGGGCAATGTTTTCATTGCCCTTAATTTTATCTTAAAATAGCCATTCTGATTCAAAATTACTTTCTGGTTGTTTTTTTTCCACCTTTTCTTCATTTATTTTCCCTGATGGACGCCGTTTTTGACCATTTGGTCAAAAATAAGGGACCGCTTAAGCCGGTTTCGTTTTTATATCGCCTGGCAAACGATTATTCTGCCGGGTTTTCCTCTCTTTTTGCCGCTCATACCTGTTTTTTACCTCATAAGGCAGATAAGTGTGAAAAAATCCCGCTGCAGGGTAGACAATGACCAGGGCTGTCATTAGAATGCGCGCAATTTGCCAAAAATCGACAATTCAGGCGGTTTTTGCATTGATTCAGGCGGCTATTTTGAATTAATATGCAGATATATTGACTGTTTATTCCCTGGAGGATGTTTTGATAAAGTCAGCAATCCTGGTTCTGGAAGACGGAACCCAATTCCACGGTCGGGCCATCGGGGCAACAGGATCGGCAGTGGGAGAAGTCGTTTTCAACACTTCAATGACCGGCTATCAAGAAATCCTCACTGATCCTTCCTATTCCCGCCAAATCGTTACTCTCACTTATCCCCATATCGGTAATGTCGGTGCCAATGCCGCCGACGAAGAATCCAGCCAGATTCATGCGCAGGGCCTGGTTATTCGTGACCTGCCGCTGATTGCCAGCAACTTCCGTAGCGAAGAAGGCCTGTCGGCCTACCTGCAGCGCAACAACATTGTGGCGATTGCCGATATCGATACCCGCAAGCTGACGCGCTTGCTGCGTGAGAAAGGGGCGCAGAACGGCTGCATTATTGCCGGCGACAATCCGGATGCCGCACTGGCGCTGCAAAAGGCCCAGGCATTCCCGGGACTGAAAGGAATGGATCTGGCGAAAGAGGTCTGCACCACTGAGACTTACAGCTGGCAGCAGGGCAGCTGGACACTGGACGCAGGTCTGCCAGAGCAGGCTGCTGCGGAGTCGCTGCCATATCACGTGGTGGCTTATGACTACGGCGCCAAGCGCAACATTCTGCGTATGCTGGTCGATCGCGGCTGCCGTCTGACTGTGGTTCCGGCACAGACGCCAGCTGAAGAGGTGCTGAAGCTGAATCCGGATGGCATTTTCCTCTCCAACGGTCCTGGTGACCCGGAGCCGTGCGACTACGCGATCAGCGCGATTCAGGACTTCCTGAAGACAGAGATTCCGGTGTTCGGTATCTGCCTGGGTCATCAGCTGCTGGCGCTGGCCAGCGGTGCTAAAACCGTGAAGATGAAACTCGGCCACCATGGTGGTAACCATCCGGTGAAAGATCTCGAAAATAACCGCGTGATGATCACCGCGCAGAACCACGGTTTTGCGGTCGACGAGAACAATCTGCCAGCAAACCTGCGTGTGACCCACATTTCGTTGTTCGATAAAACCGTGCAGGGCATCCATCGCACTGACAAGCCAGCATTCAGCTTCCAGGGTCACCCGGAAGCCAGCCCGGGTCCGGGTGATGCTGCGCCGCTGTTTGACCACTTTATTGAATTGATTGACGCATTCCGTCTGCAAGCGAAGTAATCAGGAGCTAATTCATGCCAAAACGTACAGACCTAAAATCCATCCTGATTCTTGGTGCCGGTCCGATTGTGATCGGCCAGGCCTGCGAATTTGACTATTCCGGTGCGCAGGCGTGTAAAGCGCTGCGTGAAGAGGGTTACCGCGTCATTCTGGTGAACTCCAACCCGGCGACCATCATGACTGACCCGGAAATGGCTGATGCGACCTACATTGAGCCGATTCACTGGGAAGTGGTGCGCAAAATCATCGAAAAAGAGCGCCCGGATGCAGTACTGCCCACCATGGGTGGACAGACGGCGCTGAACTGTGCGCTGGAGCTGGAACGTCATGGCGTGCTGGAAGAGTTTGGCGTCACCATGATTGGTGCGACTGCTGATGCGATCGACAAAGCAGAAGATCGTCGTCGTTTCGACGTGGCGATGAAAAGCATTGGTCTGGATACGGCGCGCTCCGGCATCGCACACACTATGGAAGAAGCGCTGGCCGTGGCAGAAGATGTTGGCTTCCCGTGCATTATCCGTCCTTCCTTTACCATGGGCGGCACCGGTGGCGGCATCGCTTACAACCGCGAAGAGTTTGAAGAGATTTGTGAACGCGGTCTCGATCTCTCTCCCACCAATGAGCTGCTGATTGATGAGTCGCTGATTGGCTGGAAAGAGTATGAGATGGAAGTGGTGCGCGATAAAAACGATAACTGCATCATCGTCTGCTCAATCGAAAACTTCGACGCAATGGGTATTCACACCGGTGACTCCATCACGGTAGCGCCTGCCCAGACGCTGACTGACAAAGAGTATCAGATCATGCGTAACGCCTCGCTGGCGGTACTGCGTGAGATCGGTGTTGAAACTGGCGGCTCCAACGTGCAGTTCTCCGTTAACCCGAAAGATGGCCGTCTGATTGTCATCGAGATGAACCCGCGCGTGTCACGCTCCTCAGCGCTGGCGTCAAAAGCGACCGGCTTCCCGATTGCTAAAGTGGCGGCCAAACTGGCGGTTGGCTATACCCTCGACGAGCTGATGAACGATATCACCGGCGGTTTAACGCCTGCCTCGTTCGAGCCTTCAATCGACTACGTTGTTACCAAGATCCCACGTTTCAACTTCGAAAAATTTGCCGGTGCCAACGATCGCCTGACCACGCAGATGAAGTCGGTCGGCGAAGTGATGGCGATTGGCCGTACCTTCCAGGAGTCCATGCAGAAAGCGCTGCGCGGCCTGGAAGTAGGCGCTAACGGCTTCGACCCGAAAGTGCACCTCGATGACCCGGAAGCGTTAACCCGCATCCGTCGTGAGCTGAAAGATGCCGGTTCAGACCGTATCTGGTATATCGCAGATGCTTTCCGTGCAGGCATGTCCGTCGATGGCGTGTTCAATCTGACCAACATTGACCGCTGGTTCCTGGTGCAGATTGAAGAGCTGGTTAAACTGGAAGATCAGGTCGCCCGCGAAGGCGTTAATAGCCTGGATGCGAATTTCCTGCGCACGCTGAAGCGTAAAGGCTTTGCCGATGCACGGCTGGCGACGCTGGCGGGTGTGGCGGAGAGCGAAATCCGCAAGCTGCGTCAGCAGTTTAATCTGCACCCGGTTTACAAGCGCGTAGATACCTGTGCCGCAGAGTTCGCGACGGACACGGCCTACATGTACTCCACCTATGAGGAAGAGTGCGAAGCCAATCCGAGTCCGGATCGTGAAAAAATCATGATTCTGGGTGGTGGACCCAACCGTATCGGCCAGGGTATTGAATTCGACTACTGCTGCGTTCACGCCGCACTGGCGCTGCGTGAAGATGGCTACCAGACCATTATGGTTAACTGTAACCCGGAAACCGTTTCGACCGACTACGACACCTCCGATCGCCTCTACTTCGAGCCGGTTACGCTGGAAGATGTGCTGGAGATTGTGCGCATTGAGCAGCCAAAAGGCGTGATCGTGCAGTATGGCGGTCAGACTCCGCTGAAACTGGCGCGTGCGCTGGAAGCCGCAGGCGTACCGGTTATCGGCACCAGCCCGGATTCCATTGACCGTGCTGAAGACCGTGAACGTTTCCAGCAGGCGGTTGATCGCCTGAATCTGAAGCAACCGGCTAACGCCACCGTCGCGACGCTGGAGCAGGCGGTGGAGAAAGCTGCTGGCCTGGGTTATCCGCTGGTGGTCCGTCCTTCTTATGTGCTGGGCGGCCGTGCCATGGAGATCGTCTACGATGAAATCGACCTGAAGCGCTACTTCCAGACGGCGGTTTCGGTTTCCAACGATGCACCGGTGCTGCTGGATCGCTTCCTGGATGATGCGGTCGAAGTGGATGTGGATGCGATCTGCGACGGCGAGCGGGTGCTGATTGGTGGCATCATGGAACACATCGAGCAGGCTGGTGTTCACTCCGGTGACTCCGCCTGTTCACTGCCGGCCTATACGCTGAGTCAGGAGATTCAGAATGTGATGCGCCAGCAGGTTGAGAAGCTGGCATTCGAGCTGAATGTTCGCGGCCTGATGAACGTCCAGTTCGCGGTGAAAGACAACGAAGTCTACCTGATTGAAGTCAACCCACGTGCGGCGCGTACCGTTCCGTTCGTCTCTAAAGCGACGGGTGTACCGCTGGCAAAAGTGGCCGCGCGCGTGATGGCAGGTAAAACGCTGGCAGAGCAGGGCGTCACTGAAGAGGTGATTCCGCCTTACTACTCTGTTAAAGAAGTGGTGCTGCCGTTCAACAAGTTCCAGGGCGTTGACCCGATTCTGGGACCAGAAATGCGCTCTACCGGTGAAGTCATGGGTGTGGGCCGCACGTTCGCTGAGGCGTTCTCGAAAGCGATGCTGGGCGCACAAAGCAACATGAAGAAGTCGGGCCGTGCGCTGTTGTCGGTGCGTGAAGGCGACAAGAAACGTATCGTTGACCTGGCGGCTAAGCTGCAGAAGTTCGGTTTTGAACTGGATGCGACTCACGGCACGGCGGTGGTACTGGGCGAGGCGGGCATTAATCCGCGCCTGGTTAACAAGGTGCATGAAGGTCGTCCGCATATTCAGGACCGTCTGAAGAATGGCGAGTATAGCTACATCGTGAATACCACAGCGGGTCGTCAGGCGATTGAAGATTCGAAGCTGATTCGCCGTAGCGCACTGCAGTATAAAGTGCACTACGACACTACGCTGAACGGCGGTTTCGCGACTGCGATGGCGCTGAATGCAGATCCGACGGAACAGGTTATCTCCGTTCAGGAAATGCATGCCCAGATAAAGGCGATGTAATGTGAAAAACGGCTCCTCCGGGAGCCGTTTTTTTTGGCCCTCTTACTGGCGATAATCTGAAAGTCAGGTCCGGGAAGGGGTTGGAGTTTGTGTTAAAGTGACTGATTTGGCTTAATTTTTTAGCTTTAGGTGCGAATGGGGCTGGTTCGCACAAATTTATAATATAAACACTTCCTGTACGGATTTTTCGCCAGTACTATGCCTGCCGCTCATCACTGGAGCGTATCAGGACATAATTAAAAAATGAAAATGCGTACTTTTTCTCTGAGTGCAGTGGCTGCACTGATGGCTATTCTTCCTTTCGCCAGCCAGGCGGAAGTGACGTTGTTAAAGCAGGATCCGCAGGCGGGCGATCCGCTTAGCCGTCTTAATTTTAAGGTTGGCGGCAGCATTCGTGCTCAGTTCAATCATCAGACCAGTGTGGATGACAAATCTTACAAGCGTGACGGTTTTGATGGCGGCACCCGTTTCCGTTTCGGTGCTGACTATTACCTGTTTGATGACGTGAGCTGGATCAGCTATTACGAGCTGGGCGTTAACGTCCCGGCAGTTTTCGGCTGGGATCGCCACTATGCTGACGGTGCCAATAACACCACGCGTCGCCAGCTCTACACCGGTCTGAAAAGCAAAACCTGGGGTCAGCTTACCTTTGGTCAGCAGAACAGCGTGTATTATGACACTGTGGGCGCCAAGACCGATATCTGGGATTACGACATGATCGGCCAGGCACCGGGCAACGGAATCAACGGTGACTACGACGGATCTTACCGTTCACGCAAGCAGCTGAAATATAAAAACACCTTCGGCGATGCGGATATTTACGCCTCTTATCTGTTCGAAGATAACGAATATCTTCCAGGCAATGGCCTGCGCTATAAGCGCAAAGGCGGCGGTTCGCTGGGCGTGGATTACCATATCTCTGATGAACTGAGCTGGGGCACGGCGTGGAGCTACACCCGCGCGGCGATGCGTAACCCGAACAATGGCGACAGCCGCGATTACGATCAGAACATTTACGGCACTGCACTGAGCTGGACACCAGGCAACTGGACGCTGTCAGCTGGTGGTGGCTGGTATCAGAACTTCATGACGACCAAACGCAAAGACGCGCGTAACTACTTTGCTGGCGATGCGTGGGGCGTTGAATATTTCGCCGGTTACAAAATCCCGGTGGGGCAGTATGGTCTGAAAGCGGTTCAGCCTTATGTTATGGGTGATCGCATTGAGGTCATGACCGGTCGTGATTACCAGCGCATCGACAACGGTCTGGGTGTGGTGCTGTTCCTCGACTACGGTTTCCGCGTTGATTACGAACATGTCTTCACCTCCAGCACCGATAACCTGGGTGATATGAATCTGGTGCGTCTGCGCTACGACTTCTGATCATCCTGACGAGGCTTAATCAGGCTTGCAGCGATAAACGATCTTAACGGGCAGGGAACACAGGCAGAGGAGGAAAGCGTCCCGCGCCATGGAAAAAAACGCCGGGAGCGTTTTTGAACAACGCAAAGCGTTGGCCCGTATACGGGCGCACCTCAGGGATGAGGTGCGTAATCGCGCGGGCCGAGCGGTCATGGATGACAGCTTTTGCGTCTTTCCGATCTGACTGTGTTCCCTGTGCTGCACCGATCTTACCGCTAGCCAGACCAGGCTTTACGGCTCCTCCGGGAGCCGTTTCCTTTTGCACACGCTTTTTGTGCCAGCCTGAGGCCTGTCGCTGGCGAGCTGCGGCAAACTGACGCGATTACGCGGTGAAAAACGCTGCACAGGGCATGAAAAGTGGCATCATGAAAAGCTTTACGCAAATAGACCTTTTCCCCTATCGACGAAAGTTTCACCTTTACGTATCATGGCGCCAATTTTTTCAGTGAGTGGTTAACATGATTAGTCTTATCGCGGCATTAGCAGCAGATCGCATTATTGGAATGGAGAACGCCATGCCGTGGGACCTGCCTGCAGATCTGGCGTGGTTCAAACGCAATACGCTGAAGAAACCGGTCATTATGGGTCGACTGACCTTTGAATCTATTGGTCGTCCATTACCTGGCCGACTGAACATCGTGGTCAGCAGTCAGCCGGGCACCACGGAAGGCGTCACCTGGGTCACCTCCCTGGATGAGGCGATACAGGCAGCCGGTGATGCTGAAGAGATCATGGTGATTGGCGGTGGACGCGTCTATGAGCAGATGCTGAAGCGCGCCGATCGTCTCTATCTGACGCACATTGATGCAGAAGTTGAAGGTGATACACAGTTCCCGGATTACGAGCCGGATGAGTGGCAGTCTACGTTCAGCGAGTTTCACGATGCTGACGAGCAGAACTCCCACAGCTACTGCTTTGAGATCCTTGACCGTCGTCGCTGATCCTCCCTTTGCCAGACTGTAACCTGGCTGTCATCTCTGTTCATTAGCATTGCTTCTTTTCTGGGATCTTCATGAAGGAAGCAATTAATAATGAAAACCGAACTCTCCGCATTAAGCACTGACCGTCTGCGTGATCCTCTTCGTCGTAAATTCATTGCCGGTTCCGGCGCACTCGGGCTGACCGGCTTTCTCAGCGGCGGTCTCACACTCTCAGGAAGCGCACTGGCGCAGGAGAAGCCAGCGGGAAGCCCATTGCTGGGCTTTCAGGGGATTGCCGCATCCACCGCCGATGAGGTTGTGGTGGCCCCCGGCTATCGCGCAGATGTGCTGATCTCCTGGGGAGATCCGCTGGTGAATGGCGCCGTCGCATTTGATCCGCACGGCAACAATAGCGCTGAAGATCAGGAAAAGCAGTTCGGGGACAACAACGACGGTATGAGCTTCTTCGCCATTAATGACCAGCGTGGTGTCATGGCGATCAACAATGAATATGTGAATGAGCCGACGCTGTTCGCCCACGGCGGCAGCAAAGCGACCAGCCTGGAAGATGTGAAAAAGTCGCAGGCGGCGCACGGCATCTCCATTGTTGAAGTCAAACGGGGTGAGGACAATCGCTGGCAGGTGGTGCGTCCTTCTGAGTTCAACCGCCGTATTACCGCCAATACTCCGATGCGCTTTTCTGGCCCGGCAGCGGGCGATAAAGCGCTGCAGACCGCCGCCGATCCACAGGGAATGCATGTCCTGGGCACTTTTGGCAACTGCGCCAACGGTAAAACGCCGTGGGGAACTTATCTCACCTGTGAAGAGAACTACGACACCTACTTTGGTACCCATCAGGCGGACTTTACGCCGACGCCGCAGCAAAAGCGCTATACCCTGAATGCCGCCGAGCCAGAGCGTAACTGGGCCGACTTTGATCCCCGTTTCGACATCGCCAAAAACCCCAATGAATTTAACCGCCACGGCTGGATTGTCGAAATCGATCCCTTTGATCCTCACTCCGTGCCGGTAAAACGCACTGCACTGGGGCGCTTCAAGCACGAAAATGCCGCCGTTACGGTCGCTAAAACCGGTCAGCTGGTGGTTTACATGGGCGACGATGAGCGCGGCGAGTATATTTATAAATATGTCTCAGACGACAAAGTCATCCCGGATGATGCCAAAGCCAATCACGGACTGCTGGATAAGGGCACGCTCTATGTGGCGCAGTTCAATGGCGATGCGCAGGGCACGCCGCTGAAAGGCACCGGCCGCTGGCTGGCGCTGAAGTGGGGTGAAAATGGACTCACCGCTGAAAAGGGGTTTAACAGTCAGGCCGATATTCTGATTAATGCGCGTGCGGCGGCTGATGTGGTTAACGCCACGCGGATGGACCGGCCAGAGTGGATTGCTGTTAACCCGCATGATGGTCGTGCTTACTGCACGCTGACCAACAATAACAAACGTGGCAATGAAGGCATGCCGGTTAATGCGGCGAATCCGCGTCCTAAAAATATCTACGGCCAGATTATCCGCTGGGATGAAAAGGGCGATGCCACGGCGCAGACGTTTGAGTGGGATATCTATGCGTTGTGCGGCAATCCGATCGCGCATCCTGAAGGGATCTATCGCGGTACACCTAATATCACCGCTGAAAACACTTTTAACAGTCCCGATGGTCTGGGGTTTGATGCGCACGGGCGGTTATGGATCCTGACCGATGGCAAGTACAGTAACAAAGAGGATTATCAGGGGCAGGGGAACAATCAGATGCTGGTGGGGGATCCGGATAGTGGGGAGATCCGCCGGTTCATGGTTGGCCCCAAATCGTGCGAGCTGACGGGTATCACCTTCACGCCAGATTACAAAACGCTGTTCGTCAATGTGCAGCATCCCGGCGAAGAGGGTGACTCGCACTTTCCCGATAACAGTCCGCGTCCCCGGTCGTCAGTGATCATGATCACCCGCGAAGATGGCGGCATTATCGGCGCATAAGAGAGGATGCTAGCCTTGCCGGCCAGCATCGCCGTTATAGCGCGGGCGGTGCCAGACTTTCGCTGGAGGCCAGCGCTTTTTCGCGATTGGAGGGCTGCACCACATAGCGCTGCGTTTCCCAGTGCAGCAGCGTCAGCGTTCCGCCCCAGCAGCAACCGGTATCCAGACCGATGATTCCTTCAGGCGTCCCTTTGCCTTCCAGCGAGGCCCAGTGACCGAACACAATGGTGTAGTCACGTGCGACCGGACCTGCAATGTTAAACCAGGGTTTTAGCGGGGGAAGGGCAGATTCAGGGGCATCTTTGCAGATCATATCCAGCTGACCATTGGGAAAGCAGTAACGCATGCGGGTCAGGGCGTTGGTGCTGAAGCGCAGACGTGCCAGACCAGTCAGATCTTCACTCCAGTTATTCGGCATGTCGCCATACATCGCATCCAGAAACAGCGGATAACTGTCGCTGGCAAGTACCGCTTCAACTTCACGCGCGCACTTTTTCGCGGTCTCGATATCCCATTGCGGTGTGATACCGGCGTGTCCCATCACCAGCTTTTTCTCTTCATCAACCTGTAACAGCGGCTGACGACGCAGCCAGTTGATCAGCTCATCCGCATCGTCCGCTTCCAGCAACGGTGTCAGGCGATCTTTGGGCTTATTACGGCTGATTCCAGCGTAGACCGCCAGCAGATGTAAATCGTGATTGCCCAGCACCAGACGCACTGCGTCGCCCAGCGATTTTACGTAACGCAGAACCTCAAGTGAGCCCGGACCTCGCGCCACTAAGTCGCCGGTCAGCCACAGGGTATCCTGCTCAGGATTGAAATCAACCTGTTGCAGCAAGGCACGTAATTCGTCGTAGCAACCGTGAACGTCGCCAATCAGGTATGTGCTCATAAGGTTTTATCCATCAGGAAGCTGCCCGACTAAACGGGCAAAAAGCGTATGAATTAATGAATGTGGGTCTGAATGGCGAGGCGGAACACCGGGATCTCGACATGGAAGGTGTCACCCTGTTCGTCGACCATCACATAGTGTCCCTGCATGGTGCCCATCGGTGTTTCGATCACGGCTCCGCTGGTGTACTGAAACTCATTGCCAGGCGCGATAAGTGGTTGTTCACCCACCACGCCTTCGCCCTGAACTTCCGTTTCGCGGCCGTTACCGTTGGTAATCAGCCAGTAACGTCCCAGCAGTTGCACTGAGGAACGGCCCAGATTGCGAATCGTAATGGTATAGGCGAAGACGTAACGATCATCATCCGGTGAGGATTGTGAGGCAACGTACTGGCTTTGCACATGGACGGAGACGCGGGCCGTTTCAATCATGACTTACTCCTGCGATTTTCCCTGATGATTCGCCAGCCAGTTCGCCAGCTGACAATATTGCGCGACGGAGACGTTCTCGGCACGCAGGGTTGGATCTATGGATAACTCCTCCAGCGCGCCGGCAGCCACCATGTGGCTCAGACTGTTGCGCAGCGTTTTACGACGCTGGCCGAACGCTTCAGTGGTAATACGGCTCAGGATACGCACATCGCTGACCGGATACGGCGGCTCGGCATACGGCACCAGACGCACCACGGCAGAGTCCACTTTCGGTGGCGGCGTAAAGGAGTGCGGAGGCACTTCCAGCACCGGAATGATCTGGCAGTAGTACTGCGCCATCACCGTCAGACGACCGTAGGTTTTATTACCCGGACCGGCGACCAGACGATTAACCACCTCTTTCTGCAGCATGAAGTGCATATCTTTGATCGAACCAGTATAGCTGAAAAGGTGGAACATCAGCGGGGTCGAAATATTGTATGGCAGGTTACCAAATACCCGCAGCGGCTGGCCTCTCTCCTGCGCCAGCGCGGCGAAGTCGAACGTCATGGCATCCTGCTGGAAGATAGTCAGTTTCGGGCCAAGGAACGGGTGCGTTTCCAGACGCGCAGCGAGATCGCGGTCCAGTTCTATCACCGTTAATTTATCGAGGCGTTCGCCTACCGGCTCGGTCAAGGCACCCAGGCCTGGGCCAATCTCTACCAGCGCTTCATCGCGCTGCGGATGGATGGCGGAGACAATGCTATCGATAATGTACTGATCGTTCAGGAAGTTCTGCCCGAAACGTTTACGGGCGTAGTGCCCCTGATGGACGCGATTATTCATTACTGCTCTTGATCATAGTGATGGCGAGGTTAAGCGCCGTGATGAAGCTGCCCGGTTCAGCCTGACCCAGACCGGCGAGTTCAAGCGCGGTGCCGTGGTCAACTGAAGTCCGGATAAAGGGCAGGCCCAGGGTGATATTTACCGCCCGGCCAAACCCCTGAAATTTGAGTACCGGCAGACCCTGGTCGTGATACATCGCCAGCACCGCATCGGCATGTTGCAGATATTTAGGCTGGAAAAGGGTATCCGCAGGCAGCGGGCCGGTCAGTTTAATGCCCTGCTGACGCAGTTCATTAAGTGCTGGCGTGATGGTCTCAATCTCTTCCCGACCCATGTGGCCGCTTTCGCCTGCATGAGGGTTAAGACCACAGACGTAGATATGCGGCTCGGCAATGGCAAACTTCTGCTGCAGATCACGATGAAGAATCGTGATCACTTCATGCAGACAGTCGCGGGTCACCGCCGCGGGGACATCTTTCAGCGGCAGATGGGTAGTAGCCAGCGCGACGCGTAGCGCTTCCGTTGCCAGCATCATAACAACGCGATGCCCACCTGCGCGATCGGCGAAGAATTCAGTATGGCCAGTAAAGGCGATGCCGGCATCATTAATGACGCCTTTATGCACCGGGCCGGTAATCAGGGCCGCGAATTCACCGTCGAGACAACCGTCACAGGCGCGCGCCAGCGTGGCCAGCACGTAGTCACTGTTGGCGACGCAAAGCTCGCCGGGCGTGACCGTCGCGGCCGTTTCGACTGGCAGGATGGTCAGCGTACCCGCCTGCTGTGGCTCAGCGGCCACGCCAGGCTGATAGGGACGCAGGGTCAGCGGTAAACCGAGTTGCGCCGCGCGCTGCTGCAACAGGGCAGGCGAGGCGCAGACGACCAGTTCAACCGGCCAGGACTGCTGGGCCAGCTGAACGGTGAGATCGGGACCAATCCCGGCAGGTTCGCCGGGCGTGATCACCACACGGGGATTACTGCGCATTGCCATCCAGAATCTTCACGTAGGCGCTGGCACGTTGTTCCTGCATCCAGGTCTGCGCTTCTTCCGCAAATTTACGGTTAAACAGCATACGGTAAGCACGCTCTTTCTGGGCCGCATCGGTTTTGTCCACCTGACGGGTATCCAGCAACTGAATCAGATGCCAGCCGAAAGAGGAGTGAACCGGCTGGCTGGTCTGGCCTTTTTTCAGGCGCAGCAGCGCGTCACGGAAGGCCGGATCAAAGACTTCCGGAGAGGTCCAGCCAAGATCGCCGCCCTGGTTCGCTGAACCCGGGTCATCAGAGTACTGCTTAGCCGCCGCCGCGAAGGTGGTTTTACCACTGCGGATATCGTTAGCAATCTGCTCCAGCTGTGCGCGTGCCTGCTCATCTGTCAGGATTGGCGATGGCTTCAGCAGAATGTGACGCGAATGAACTTCAGTGACTGAGACATTTTTGTTCTCGCCACGCAGATCGTTCACTTTCAGGATGTGGAAGCCCACACCCGAGCGAATCGGACCGACGATATCGCCTTTTTTGGCGCTCGACAGGGCCTGAGCAAACAGGGTCGGTAACTCTTCGATTTTACCCCAGCCCATGTTGCCGCCTTTCAGCGCCTGCGAATCGGCAGAGTAGGTCACGGCCATTTTGCCGAAGTCAGCGCCATTTTTCAGTTCGCCAACCAGCTGTTTCGCCAGCGTTTCCTGCTCATCAACCTGCTGTTGTGTCGGGTTTTCCGGCAGTGGCAGCAGAATATGGCTGACGTTCAGTTCGGTGCCCTGACTGTTCTGAGAGCCAATCTGTTTCGCCAGCGTATCGACTTCCTGCGGCAGAATCGTAACGCGACGACGTACTTCGTTGTTGCGCACTTCAGCAATGGTCATCTCTTTACGAATCTGAGAACGATAAACGCTGTAATTCATGCCGTCATAAGCCAGACGGCTACGCAGCTGATCAAGGCTCATCTTATTCTGCGCCGCGATGTTCTGAATCGCCTGGTCCAGCTGCTCATCGCTGATCTGAACCCCGGCTTTATCACCCATCTGCAGAATGATGTTATCCATGATCTGACGTTCCAGAATCTGATGGCGCAACGTTTTATCATCCGGCAACTGCTGACCAGCCTGCTGGGCCTGAGATTTAACGGTGCTCATCATGCCGTCCACGTCACTCTCAAGAACCACGCCGTTATTGACCACGGCTGCAACTTTATCAACGACTTGTGGTGCTGCGAACGCGGTGTTGGCACTGATTGCCACACCAAGAATCAGCATTCTCCAGTTCTTCATACTTTATCCATTGTTGGTTCCGCACTGCGGGATTGCCTGTCAAACATCACAACATCAGAAAGCAGGCTGGTAAGGGATAATGCCCTGACGCAGCATATCGTTGGTGCCTAAGCCATAGTTAGGACTCAGACCACGCAGCTCAATGTTGAATGAGATTTGGTTGTCGTACTTACTGTCGTCGTTTTCCCAACCGTTAATTTTGCGCTCGTAACCGACCCGGATAGCGTAACAGCATGAGCTGTATTGCAGGCCAACCAGCTGCGACGCCGGACGCTTGTTGCGGGTATCGTAGTAGTAAGCACCTACCACAGACCATGCATCGGCAATCGGCCAGCTGGCCGTAGTGCCCACCTGTGAAATCCCATTTTTAAAGATAGGATTCGTCACCAGGTTGCTGTCATTTAACGCTGCAGCGATATATTCCGGGCTGCTGTAGCGGTAGCTCAACTGCACCATACGGTCGGCATCTCGACGGTACTCCAGAACAGTATTGCCCTGGGAGACGTTGTCGAGTTTGGTGTCATATTGCAGCCCGCCCCGGACACCCCAGCGATCGCTGATTTTCCAGTATGTATCGCCAGCCCAGACCAGACTGCCGGTATCATCTTCTTTATTGGTTTGATTCACACCAGTACGAGAAGGGGTAAACGAGTAGATTTGACCCACAGAAACGTTAAAACGTTCAACCAGATCGGCATCATAAATACGCGAGGTAACACCGGTTGCCACTTCATTGGCTGAAGCGATGCGATCCAGGCCGCTATAAGTACGATCGCGGAACAGACCGGTGTAGTCGGTTTGCAGCAGCGTAGAGTCGTACGGATAGATATTGCTCTGGTCGCGGTACGGGATATAAAGGTACTGCACGCGTGGTTCCAGCGTCTGGGTATAACCCACTGCGGAGTCCATATCGCGGTCAAACACCAGCCGGCCATCCACTTTAAACTGCGGCAGGGTGCGGTTTACCGATTCATCCAGTTCGCCGCTATTGCTTCCTCTGAAGCCATTGGCTGTATTGTTATAATAATCAACGTCAGTCTGCTGATAGTGGGTCGCCAGGAACTTCGCTTCAGTATCCAGGCTGGCCCAGCCGTTGGAGAGCGGCAGGTTCAGGGTTGGCTCAACGTGTAAACGGGTCGCTTCAGGAAGGCGGCTGTTGACGTTGGTGAATTTCACCGCCTGAGCATAAACCCGGCCATCAAACGGGCCGATGTCATTCTGATAGAGGTTAACATCCAGCTGCGGCATCGCGCGGTAGACGTTATTGCTGGTAGTAGTGCCAAACACCTGGAAATCTTTGGCCGAGAGTGTGGCGTCCCAGTTGGTGTCCGCATAACCAACGCTGAATTTCTGCGTTGCGTAGTTGTCTGTCGAGCTGTAGTACTTCGAGTCGAGATCGTTGAAGTAATACTGATCGCTGACTTTGGTGTAGTTGGCGTTGAAACGCCAGTGCTGCTCATAGACACCGGCATGCTGCCAGTAGAACAACCAGCGGTCGGAGCTGGCATCCTCGGCGATGCCACGAAGTGCTTTGTCGTTATCGTACTGCTTATCGGAGCCAAGGTAGTCGAATTCGACCAGACCGGCACCCAGCGTCGTCAAATAACGGAATTCGTTTTCAAATTTCATGCCGCGCTTACTGATGTAGTGCGGCGTGATGGTCGCATCGGCTTGCGGCGCAATGTTCCAGTAATAAGGCAGCACGAACTCAAAGCCGTTGTTGCTGCCAAATTTTGCATTCGGGATCAGGAAACCGGATCGACGACGATCGCCAATCGGTAACTGCAGATAGGGACTGTAGAACACCGGAACCGGACCCAGCTTAAAGCGGGCGTTCCAGATCTCCGCCACTTCCTCTTCGCGATCCTGGATGACTTGTGAACCGACCACGCTCCAGCTGTTGGAACCGGGCAGACAGGACGTAAAGGTGCCGTTCTCCAGAATGGTGTAGCGGTTATCGCCGCGCAGCTTCATCTGGTCGGCGGTGCCGCGTCCCTGACGATCCACCATCTGATAATCACCGTTCCAGACGTTGGTATCTTTGCTGTTGAGGTTTGACCAGGCTTTCGGACCTTTCAGGATGACCTGGTTGTCATCGTAGTGCACATTACCCAGGGCATCGACGGTACGCACTGGCGCCGTCTGGCCTTCCTGCTGACGCTGATGAAGCTGAACTTCATCCGCCTGCATACGGCTGTTGCCCTGCTCAATATTCACATTGCCGGTAAAGACCGCATCATTGGGATAGTTCCCTTTGGCGGCGTCGGAGTGAATAGTGACAGGCAGCTGGTTGGTATCACCGTTGACCAGCGGGCGGTTATAACTCGGCACGCCTAACATACACTGCGACATCAAATCGTCGGCAAAGGCTTGCTGGCTAATGGCTGCGCCGATCAGTGTGGCCAGCAGGGTAGGTATATGTTTTTTCATACGCGGTATCGAGAATTCCATGAAAACTGGCATCATGCCGACAATCGGGTCAGAGACTAACTTACTGCCCGGCGTTGCGCCAGTGTTAATCCTGGTCTGTCAGCGTTGCCGTTAGGCGCTGAGATAAATGACAGGTATGATAATGCAATTTTCAGCCGCAAGCATGGCGAATTGAGGAGTTTATGCGCTACTGGGGAAAAGTTATGGGTCTGGCGGTGGGATTACTTTCCGGCGCAGGCTTTTGGGGTATTGTGATCGGTTTGATCATTGGCCATATGATTGACAAAGTACGTGGCGCACAAGGCAAGGCTTACTTCTCAAATAATCAGACCCGGCAGACGCTGTTTTTCAGCACCACCTTTCAGGTGATGGGCCATCTGACCAAGTCAAAAGGGCGGGTTACGGAAGCGGATATCCAGATTGCTTCGCTGCTCATGGAGCGGATGCAGCTGCACGGTGACTCACGCACGGCTGCTCAGCGGGCGTTCCGCGAAGGTAAGCAGGCGGATTACCCGTTGCGCAGCAAGCTGCGAGAACTGCGCAGCGCCTGTTTTGGCCGGTTCGACCTGATTCGGATGTTCCTGGAGATTCAGATCCAGGCCGCCTTTGCCGACGGCTCACTGCACCCTAATGAGCGACAGGTGCTCTATGTGATTGCTGAAGAGCTGGGCATTTCGCGTGGTCAGTTCGATCAGTTCCTGCGCATGATGGAGGGCGGCCAGCAGTTTGGCGGCGGGCAGCGCAGTTCAGGCGGCTTTCAGCAGGCGCAACGTGGTCCAACGCTGGAAGATGCCTGTAGCGTTTTGGGCGTGAAGAGCAGTGATGACGCCACCACGATTAAACGTGCTTACCGCAAGCTCATGAGTGAGCATCATCCTGATAAGCTGGTGGCGAAAGGGTTACCGCCAGAGATGATGGAGATGGCGAAGCAGAAAGCGCAGGAAATCCAGGCGGCTTACGATCTGATTCGCAAAGAGAAAGGCTTCAAGTAATGCGTCGCTCCTGTGGCCTCTTCTGCAACAGAGGAGGCCACGGCGACAGTCCTGCCGTAAACCTTAAAAGTCGGCGGGCTGACGAAACGTCATGGCATTACCAAATGCCGGATGGGTAATGGTGAGTGACTCCGCATGCAGCAGTAAACGGGGCGCCATCGCTTTGGCCTCCGGATTTGCATAGAAGTTGTCCCCCAGAATCGGGTGGCCCAGCGCCAGCATATGCACCCTTAGCTGGTGTGAGCGGCCAGTAATCGGCTTAAGCGAAATCCGCGTACTGTTGTCCGCCCGATACTCCAGCACCTGATATTCTGTCTGTGCGGCTTTACCGTTCTCGAAGCAGACCATCTGCTTTGGACGATTTGGCCAGTCGCAAATCAGCGGCAGATCAACCAGCCCCTCCTCCTTCTCCGGATGACCCCAGATGCAGGCCACATAGGTTTTGGAAGGCTCCCGCTCACGGAATTGTCGTTTCAGCTCACGCTCCGACGCCTTGGTCAGCGCCACGACCATCACGCCGCTGGTCGCCATGTCCAGTCGGTGGACAGATTCCGCCTGCGGGAAATCCCGCTGTATCCGCGTCATCACGCTATCTTTGTGCTCATCCAGACGACCGGGTACCGAGAGCAGACCGCTGGGTTTGTTCACCACCATGATATGCGCATCCTGATAAAGGATGTGCAGCCAGGGTTCACGCGGTGGGTTGTAAGGTTCCATGGGGCTTTCCAAAAATAAGGGGCCATGCGGCCCCTGAGCTTACTGGTGTGTCACCACAATCAGGCGCAGCGCGTCGAGACGCCAGTTGGCCTCATCCAGACTTTGCAGCACCTTTTCACGATTGCTTTCCAGCGCCTCAACTTCGTCGTCGCGGATGTTCGGGTTGACGGCTTTCAGCGCGTTAAGACGCGAAAGCTCGGCACCCAGCTTCTCATTCGCCTCGGTCCGTGCCGCCTCAATCACGGCACGCGCTTCGCTGACGACGCTCTCTTCGGCCTGAGTCAGAATCGCATGGACATCCTGCTGCACCGCATTCACCAGTTTACTGGCAGTGTGACGGTTAACGGCATTCAACTGACGGTTAAAGCTTTCGAACTCCACTTTGCCTGCCAGGTTAGTGCCTTTCGTATCCATCAGCAGACGGATGGGCGTTGGCGGCAGGAAGCGGGTCAGTTGCAGATGCTTCGGTGCCTGAGCTTCAACTACATAGATCAGCTCGACCAGCAGCGTCCCCACCGGCAGCGCCTTGTTCTTCAGCAGTGACAGGGCGCTGCTGCCGGTGTCGCCCGACAGAATCAGATCCAGTCCGTTGCGAATCAGCGGATGTTCCCAGGTAATGAACTGAGTATCTTCACGTGACAGCGCCTGATCGCGGTTAAAGGTGATGGTGCAGCCATCTTCCGGCAGGCCAGGGAAATCGGGCACCAGCATGTGATCGGAAGGGGTCAGCACAATCAGGTTATCGCTGCGATCTTCCTGATTGATACCGACAATATCAAACAGGTTAAGCGCGAAGTTCACCAGGCCGGTGTCGTTATCCTGCTCGCCGATAGCGTTAGCCAGCAACTGAGCCGATTCACCGCCGTTTGAATTCAGCTCCAGCAGGCGATCGCGACCCTGTTCCAGCTGCAGTTTCAGCGCGTCATGCTGTTTGCGGCAGTCGGTGATAAACGCATCAAAGCCTTCGCTGTTTTCCGGTGCGGCCAGATAGCCGATCAGCTGCGAATGGACGCTGTCATAGATTGTCCGGCCGGTCGGACAGGTGTGTTCAAACGCATCCAGCCCTTCGTGATACCAGCGCAGCAGCACGGCCTGTGCGGTCTGCTCCAGCCATGGCACCAGAATCTGAATATCGTGCGCCTGACCGATACGATCCAGACGGCCGATACGCTGCTCCAGCAGGTCCGGGTTAAACGGCAGATCGAACATCACCAGACGGCTGGCAAACTGGAAGTTACGGCCTTCTGAACCAATCTCTGAGCACAACAGCACCTGCGCGCCATTCTCTTCTGAGGCGAACCAGGCGGCAGCACGGTCACGTTCAATGATCGACAGACCTTCGTGGAACACCGCTGCACGAATACCTTCGCGCTCGCGCAGTACCTGCTCCAGCTGCAGCGCGGTGGCCGCTTTGGCGCAGATCACCAGCACTTTCTCTTTACGGTTAGTGGTGAGATAGCCCATCAGCCATTCCACGCGCGGATCGAAGTTCCACCAGGTGCCGCTGTCGCCTTCGAATTCCTGATAAATCTGCTCCGGATAGAGCAGGTCGCGCGCCCGCTCTTCTGCGCTTTTGCGCGCGCCCATAATGCCGGAGACTTTAATTGCCGTCTGATACTGCGCAGGCAGCGGCAGGCGGATCTGATGCAGTTCGCGTTTCGGGAAACCTTTAACCCCATTACGGGTGTTACGGAACAGCACGCGGCTGGTGCCGTGGCGATCCATCAGCATGGAGATCAGTTCCTGACGCGCTTCCAGCTTGCCTTCGCGGTCGCTGTTGGCAACCTGCAGCAGCGGCTCGATGTCTTGCTCGCCGACCAGATCGTTGATCCGGTTCATCTCCTCCTGGGAGATCGCTTTATCCGCCAGCAGCGCGGTAACGGCATCGGCGATGGGGCGGAAATGCTGCTGCTCTTCAACAAAGGCGGCAAAGTCATGGAAACGGTCCGGGTCGAGCAGGCGTAGACGGGCGAAGTGACTCTCCATGCCCAGCTGCTCCGGCGTCGCGGTCAGCAGCAGAACCCCGGCAGTTTTTTCAGCCAGCTGTTCAATAACCTGATATTCACGGCTTGGCTCGCCTTCTGACCAGGCCAGATGGTGCGCTTCATCGACGACCAGCAGATCCCATTCGGCATCGGCCAGCATCTCAAGACGCTGTTTGTTGCGACGCACGAAGTCGAGTGAGCAGATAATCAGCTGCTCTGTTTCAAACGGATTGTCGCTGTCGTGTTGCGCTTCGGTGTAGCGGTCGTCGTCAAACAGCGCAAAGCGCAGGTTGAAGCGGCGCAGCATCTCAACAAGCCATTGATGCTGCAGGGTTTCAGGCACCACGATCAGTACGCGCTCGGCACGGCCAGCCAGCAGTTGCTGCTGGATGATCATCCCGGCTTCGATGGTTTTACCCAGGCCAACTTCATCGGCCAGCAGCACGCGCGGCGCATGGCGACGGCCCACATCATGGGCGATGTGCAGCTGGTGAGGGATCAGGTTAGTACGCATACCTCGTAAGCCGCTAATCGGCAGGCGGTATTGCTCACTCTGGTATTTACGGGCGCGGAAGCGCAGGGCAAAACGGTCCATCCGGTCGAGCTGGCCGGCAAACAGACGATCCTGCGGCTTACTGAATACCAGCTTGCTGTCGAGCATCACTTCGCGCAGCATCACGTCGCTTTCTTCGGTATCCAGACGGGTACCGATATAGGTCATCAGGTCATTTTCGTTGCGTACTTCATCAACGCGCATCTGCCAGCCTTCGTGGCTGGTGATGGTATCACCCGGATTAAAGATGACGCGGGTAACCGGCGAATCGTTGCGGGCGTAAAGGCGGTTTTCTCCCGTAGCGGGAAACAGCAGGGTGATCATACGTGTATCGATCGCCACCACGGTGCCCAGTCCCAGTTCACTTTCCGTATCACTAATCCAGCGCTGACCTAATGTAAAAACCATATATTGTTTGCTCGAATTTTAACGTTTTTAAAGGTGTTCCCAAAGCTCAGGCAATAGCGCTACCACCAGACAACAAGGTCTGGAGCGGGCTTTAAGAGCGGTGAGTTTCAGGAAGGGCGCTATGGTACTGGATGGCAGGGCATTCGTCACCTGTCAAAAAAGCCCCAGCTGCCCGGTAATAAGTGTAGCAAAGTCCCCTTCGACAAAGGGCAGAATCCCCTCCGCGACAGGTTGAAGTTGCTTCGTAACGTAGTGGTCGTAATCCAGCGGCGTGCTGCGTGCCTCCAGTGGCTCGGGGCCTGCCGTGGCAATGACGTAACGAATCCGGCCTCCATTCTGATACTGCAATGGCCGGTTTAATTTACGATTCTGCTCATCCGCCAGCCTGGCGGCACGCACGTGCGGGGGCACGTTTCGTTCATATTCCTTTAACGGACGTCGCAGACGCTTTTTATAGATCAGCTGATCGTCGAGTTCACCCGCCAGCAGCTGCGCTACGGTGGTGCGAATGTAATCCTGCCACGGCTCACGGTGGAAGATACGGTGGTAGAGCTGCTGCTGAAACGCTTTTGCCAGTGGCGTCCAGTCCGTTCGCACCGACTCCAGCCCCTTGAAAACCATGCGTTCACCGGCGGCGTCACGAATCAGTCCGGCATAGCGTTTCTTGCTGCCCTGTTCCGCGCCGCGAATGGTCGGCATCAGAAAACGACAAAAATGGTTTTCATACTCCAGCTCCAGTGCGCTGGTCAGCCCGTGGGTCTGCTGCAGGTGGTCGCGCCACCAGGCATTCACTTTCTGCACCAGTTGCTGACCAATCGCGGCGGCCTGCTCTTCACTGTGGGCGGACTTCAGCCAGACAAAAGTGGAGTCGGTGTCGCCATAGATGACGTCATAGCCTTCCGCCTCGATCAGCGCGCGTGTCTGCTGCATGATGGCGTGACCGCGCAGGGTAATTGAGGAGGCGAGGCGCGGATCAAAGAAACGGCAGGCGCTGGTGCCCAGCACACCGTAAAAGGCATTCATGATAATCTTTAGCGCCTGAGACAGCGGCTGGTTTTTCTGCTTTTTTGCTGCTTCACGCCCCAGCCAGATCTGCTCGACGATCGCAGGCAGGCAGTGAGTGTGCCGGGAGAAACGCGCTTCGCGAAAACCTTCGACCGAATCGGCATCATCAGGATGAGCCAGTCCTTCTACCAGACCCACCGGGTCGATCAGGAAGGTGCGGATAATCGACGGATAGAGACTTTTATAATCCAGCACCAGCACCGAGTCATACAGACCAGGGCGCGAATCCATCACATAGCCACCCGGACTGGCTTCCGGAGCCACATCACCCAGGTTCGGGGCAACAAATCCCGCGCGATGCATCCGCGGAATATAAAGATGACCAAAGGCCGCCACCGAACCGCCGTGGCGATCGACTGCCAGGCCATTCACCGCTGCACGTTCCAGCAGAAAAGGCATTATCGCCGTTTTATGAAAAATGCGCGTCACCAGCTCGCAGTCTTTGAGGTTGTAGCGTGCCAGCGCCGGTTTATCGTTGGCAAAACGCCAGTTGATCTCCTCCATGCGCTGCCAGGGATTATCGATTGCTTTACCTTCACCCAGCAGTTGTTGCGACACCGACTCCAGGCTGAAGGAGGGAAAATCCCAGAACGCTGATTTCAGCGCGTCAATGCCATCAATAATCAACCGCCCGCTGGCCTGCGCGAAATAAACGCCGGGCTTAAAGCCATGTTCACGCCACTCCAGCGCGGCCTGCTGGCGACCAAGACGAAGTGGAATGCCGTAACGATCGGCATGCTTTTGCAACACCCGCAGGTCAAACTGCACCACATTCCAGCCAATCAACACATCCGGATCGTGATCTGCAAACCACTGGTTCAGCGCTTCAAGCAGCTGTGGCCGGCTGTCGAGATAGATCAGATCGAAATCCAGCGTGCTGGCATCACCGTTGGCCGGGCCGAGCATATAAACCTGACGCTGACCGCAGCCCTCCAGCCCGATGCAGTAGAGCTCGCCATGCTGTGTGGTTTCAATATCCAGCGAGACCCACTTCAGTGGCGGGCGATAGTCGGGATGGGGTTTGAGACGCGCATTGACCACGCTATCCCCGCGCTGCTCGCCGTCAAACCAGACCGGCGCGGTAATAAAACGTTCCATCAGGTAGCGCTCCGGCGGGCGAATATCCGCTTCATACACCGGAATGCCCTGTTCACGCAGCCGTTTTTCAATGCGCTGCAGCTGACGATGCTGCGGGCAGTAGAGGCCAAAAACCGGGCGGCGGCGGAAATCTTTCAGCGCCAGCGACTGAATCCGAAACTGACGTTCATCTTTGAGGAGTTCGCTCACCTGCACCTGAAATTCTTCGGGAATAAATGCGACAGACTCCTGCACGGGCAGCACCACGCGCTGCGCGCCGGCATCAGTGGCGAGCCAGAGGATAATTTCGGTGCCATGAGGGCTGTCGCGCCAGTGGCGGGTGAGCAGAAAACCTGCGCGGGGCATATTCAGATGTTCTCCGGACTCAGTATTTCAGGGGTGAGAAAACTGCTTAAGTATACCATGGATATTTATACAGTTCCCGCCACCGGTTTTGTCAACATTGTCCTACAATTCTTGCCTTGACGCTGTGTGGCTGGCTCTGGACAATCCAGCCTTCTGCTTTTACTTAGGATGATTATGGAAGCCTGGATTCAACAACTGATTACGCAGTCCCTGGAATGGGCACTGTTTGCCGTTGCGCTGGTGACGTTTCTGGAGTCGCTGGCGCTGGTCGGGCTGTTGCTGCCAGGTACAGTGATGATGGCCAGCCTGGGCGCGCTGATCGGCAGTGGCGAGCTGGGCCTTTACCCGGCCTGGGCCGCGGGTTTTGCGGGCTGCCTGATTGGTGACTGGGTTTCTTACGGTATCGGCTGGAAATTCCAGGGACCGCTGCACCGCTGGAAGTATCTGCAAAAGTATAAAGGCCTGCTGGATAAAACCGAGCACGCCCTGCATCAGCACAGCATGTTTACGATTCTGGTCGGGCGCTTTGTGGGACCTACGCGTCCGCTGATCCCGCTGGCGGCCGGTATGCTGGAGCTGCCGGTGCGTAAATTTCTGCCGCCGAACATTATCGGCTGCATCCTCTGGCCACCGCTCTATCTGCTGCCTGGTATTCTGGCAGGCGTGGCGATTGATGTGCCGAAAGCCGCGCAGGGCGGCAGCTTTAAATGGCTGTTACTTGGCGCAGCACTGCTGATCTGGCTCGGGGGCTGGTTATGCTGGCGCTGGTGGCGCAGTGGCAAGAGTCGTGACTGGGCGACAGCCTGGCTGCCGCCGGAGCGTTTGCGCTGGGCAGGTCCACTGGGGCTGGTGATCGCCGTCGCAGCGTTTGTCGGCATTCAGTTCCATCCGATGATGCCGATTTTCCGTCATCTGCTGTGGCAGGTTTTCTTCGCGTAACGCTTAACGGCGCGGGATGCCGAGGACTTCGGCCTCCCTCGTGTCACCCGACAGCAGCTGTCGGGTCTCGCCATCCCAGTAAACCCGTCCATCCACAATCACTATGCTGCGCGGCGCAATCTGCTGGGCATCTTCCAGACTGTGCGACACCATCAGCAGTGTAATGCCACGCGCTTCGCACACAGAACGCACCAGTTGCAGCATCTCGCCGCGCAACGCGGGATCCAGTGCAGAAAAAGGCTCATCCAGCAGCAGCACCGGACGATCACGCAGCAGACAGCGCGCCAGCGCCACACGCTGTCGCTGTCCGCCCGACAGCTCGCCCGGCAGACGGTTTAGCAGATCGCCTAATCCCACCTGATCGGCCAGTGCAGCCAGTTGCTGACGCTGCTCAGCGCTGAGTTTTAATCCCGGATGCAGCCCCAGCGCCATGTTCTCCTGTACGCTGAGGTGCGGAAACAGATTGTTCTCCTGAAACAGCATCGAAACCGGTCGTCTGGCTGGCACGCTGTGGGTGTGATCCTGCCCGTCAATCATCAGGGTGCCCTGTTTCACCGGCAGGAAACCGGCAATCAGGCTAAGCAGGGTGCTCTTCCCGGCTCCGCTGGGGCCGAGAATGGCGATGCGCTCGCCACGTGTGGCCTTGAGGCTGAAGCGCATCGGCAGATGCTGATAAAGGTAAGTGAGGTTATCAAGAGTCAGCATGGCGGCCTGGTAATTTTTCCATTAGCGTGAACAGCAATAAACAGAGCAGCAGTAATAGCAGAGCGGTGACCGCGCCATCTGCGCCGCGGTAGGCACCAATCTGCTGATAAAGGTAGAACGGCAGTGTGCGGAAGTCAGCGTTGCCAAACAGTGCCACCACGCCGAAATCACCAATCGACAGTACGCAGGCAAAAGCCAGCGCCTGGGCAAGCGGACGTTTCAGCGCCCGCAGCTCGATCAGCCGCAGCCGGTTCAAGCCGTGGATATCCAGCGAATCGCAGAGCCTGCCGTAGCGCTCTGCGACATCCCGCATCGGGTTTTCCAGTACTTTCAGCGCATAGGGAATGGCGATCAGCGCATTGGTAAAGATCACCAGCCCTTCAGCCGAATCGGGCAGACCGATGGTGGCGTTGAATAGCAGGAAAAAGCCGGTGGCGAGCACAATGCCTGGCATCGCCAGAATCAGCATGCCGCTGGTGTCGATCAACTGTGCCGCCGTCGGACGCTGGCGCAGACGCAGTTCCCGACTGCTCCACAGCAGCATCATGCTCAGCACCACACAGATCAGACCGGCACCGATGGCGATACGTAATGACGTCAGGGTGGCCTGCCACAGTGCAGGCTGCACCAGCGCGCCGCGTAGTCCGCCATGCAGACCATCGACGATGACCGCCGCCAGCGGCGGCAACAGCAGGAGGAGTGCCAGAAGGATCAGCAGTGCATCGATCAGCTGTGCTGCGCGCGAATCCTGCGGATTACGCCAGCCGTTCAGCTGGCTGGTTCCGGCGGGAATCGCCTTGCTGAAGCGCTGGCTGAGCAGCACCAGCGTCAGACAGCAGCCGAGCTGGATGAGCGCCAGTAGCGCTGCGCGTCCGGGATCGTAGTCATAACTCAGCGCCTGGAAGATCGCCAGCTCAATGGTGGTGGCCTGCGGACCGCCGCCGAGTGACAGTACGGTGGCAAAGCTGGCGAAACAGAGCATGAAGATCAGCGCGCCGGTCGGCAGCAGCTGACGCCGCAGCCATGGCCACTCCAGCAGACGAAAATGGTGCCAGCCGCGCAGGTCGAGCTGTGCCGCCAGCTGACGCTGTTCCGCCGGAATACTCTCCAGCGCCTGCAGCATCAGGCGGGTCGCCAGCGGCAGGTTAAAGAAGACGTGCGCCAGCAAAATGCCCGGCAGACCATAGGGCGAGAAGTGATAACCGATGCCGAACAGCTGGCACAGCTGCGCCAGCCAGCCATTGCTGCCATAGACGGTCAGCAGGCCAAACACCGCGACCAGAACCGGCAGTACCAGCGTCATGGCGCACAGGCGCAGCAGCAGCAGACGACCCGGAAAACGGCGTCGATAGAGCGCCCGCGCCAGCGGCACCGCAGGCAGCAGCGACAGCAGGGCTGAGAGCAGCGCCTGACCGAAAGAGAACGCGATAACGTGCTGCAGGTAGTCATCCTGCAGCACGCTACGTAAGTCCGTGTCCGGTGCGGCGCTCCAGAGGGCACCGAACGCCATAAATGCCACGATGTTCAGCAATATCGTGGCGAGCGAACCGGGAATCAGCCAGCGCGGCATCAGCGACTGACGGCGCGTTGCCACTGGCTAATCCAGCCCGAACGCTGGCTGGCAACCTCTTCCGGCGAGAACTGCAGAGCAGTGGAAGGCACGTTGAGTGCGCCGAAACCGGCAGGCAGCGGCGTATCAATCACCGGATACATCCAGTTGCCGGTGGGGATGGTGCGCTGGAAGTCAGGTGAGACCATAAACTTCATGAACTGCTGTGCCAGCGCCGGCTGTTTGCTGCTGGCTAACTGTGCGGCAACTTCAACCTGCAGATAGTGACCCTCTGCAAAGGGCGCCGCGGCGTAGTTCTCTTTTTTCTCTTCAATGATGTGGTAAGCCGGTGAGGTGGTGTAACTCAGCACCAGATCCCCTTCGCCCTTGAGGAACAGGCCATAGGCTTCACTCCAGCCTTTGGTGACCGTCACGGTTTTCTGCGCCAGTTTTTGCCACGCCTGCGGCGCCTGATCGCCATAGACCTTCTGCATCCAGAGCAGCAGCCCTAAGCCGGGCGTGCTGGTGCGGGGATCTTCGTAGATCACCCGCCACTTCTCCGGACTGTCGACCATCTCTTTCAGACTTTTTGGCGGATTTTTCAGCCGGGTTTTGTCATAAACAAAAGCGAAGTAGCCATAATCGAACGGCACAAAGGTGGTGTTGTGCCAGCCATCGGGCAGCGTTAATTTCGACGTGTCGACCTGACTTTCGGCAAACAGACCGGTTTTCTGCGCGGCCTGCACCAGGTTGTTATCCAGTCCCAGTACCACATCGGCTTTACTGTTTTTGCCTTCCATCCGCACACGGTTCAGCAGCGACACGCCATCTTCCAGCGTGACGAATTTCAGCTCGCAGTTGCACTGTGCTTCAAAGGCTTTTTTTACCGCAGGTCCAGGGCCCCAGTCCGCGGAGAAGGAGTCGTAGGTGTAGACCGTGAGAACCGGCTTAGCCGCCAGAACGGGGGCGGAGAGTAACAGCAGCACCGGCAGAACTTTGTTTAACACTTTGCGCTCCTTCAGGAGAATAGGGGATGAGTCGCAAAGGATCTGAGCACAATGGCCTCTCAAATCCCTACGTCGGTATTAACCGAATCAGGTTCGACGGGTCTCTCTCAGCGGCTTGCTTGTGGCAGGCCGCACCCCGTTGAGAACGTCACATTCTAGTCATTTCAGTGCCGGGGCGAAAGCGTCACAGCGCCGGTGGGGCGAACCAGGCCGATTTAAAATCAAACCAGCCCAGCGTATTCATCCGCACACCGCGCATGCTGCGCTGTCCTTCAAGCAGCAGCCAGTGGTGAAACAGCGGATGCAGACCGGATTCTTCAACCAGCTGTTTGCTCCATTCTGCCAGCGGCAGTGTTTTCTCACGCCAGCGGGCCGCATCGCCGTGCCAGTCGATCGCCAGACAATGATGCAGCAGCGGGATCTCATAAAGCTGCGCGAACAGCGAATAGTTCAGCGGCAGGGTAAAGTTCACGCTGCCCAGCCAGATATCACTCTCCGCGTCGCCCTGATACCAGCTTTCGTAGCTGATCTCCCGGGTTTCCAGCGTCACGCCATGCTCTGCCAGCAGCGGACGCAGCGCATTCGCGATGCCTTCATGCTCCACGTGCTGGCTGTACCAGGTCAGCGTCAGATGGGTTAAGCCGGGCGGCTTTTCTACGGGTGTGAGGTCACGACGATGATGCCAGCGTGGCAGCAGACCATACGCCGGGAACCAGTAACGCTGATAGCCGACACCAGCGTGATTGAGCAGGGCGATAGGGTTAAACAGGTAGCTGACCCAGCGCCGGACCGCTTCGTTGCGACCCAGTTCTGAACGCTGGTCGAACAGCAGATAGTAACAACCTTCTTCAAGGCGACTCTCCTCCTGAATATCATCAGCTTTGTCACCCTGCAGACGGACACCGGCATAGACCAGTTCATCGCTGATATCGGGCAGTACCCAGATAGAGACATCATCAATCAATGCGCGAAAACCGAAGTAGTCATCGAACGCTTCTATCTTCAGCTGACTCTCCTGATTGCGGATTACCCGGTAAGGACCGGTGCCAACCGGCTGGCGGGCAAAATCATGCAGCGTCGGCCATTCTCGCGGCAGGATCATCGCACTGACGCTGCCCAGCAGCCAGGGTAATCCCTCGTCGGGCTGGCTTAGATGGATATCCAGCGTCCAGGGCGCGGGCGAGTCAATCTGCGCAATATGGGAGAAGAGCGGATGGGGGCGCTGACGCGCCAGTGTGGCAAGTACATCTTCCATCTCCAGTTCTCTGCCATGATGGAAGCGAATCGCCGGACGCAGAAAGAAGCGCCAGTGAAGCGGGGAGGTCTGCTGCCAGTGGTGAGCAATATCGGGTTCGATTTCCCCGTTTTCCTCGTTTATCCGCGTCAGCCCATTGAAAATCTGTCGCGCAAGATGAGTTTCCGAGCGCCGCAGCGGTGAGCCAGGCAGCAGGTTGAGCAGCGGACGATAGTAAAGCACCCGCAGGATATGTTTGCCCTGCCGGAAACTGCGCCCCAGATGTGCGCCAATCATCTGACGCACCTGATCTTTATCCCCTACCAGCTGGACCAGTTGATCGATGCGATCCTGCGCCAGCAAATCCTCGGCACGCTGCTGCTGCAGGGCCAAACCCGTATAGCAAAAGGTGAGCTGTGAACGCTTGCCACGTCCGGCCTCCGCCTGCCAGGTCAGCCAGCCTGCGGCCTGCATCCGGTTAAGCAGATTACGCATATGCCGGCGTGAGCAGTGCAGCAGATCAGCCAGCTCGCTGAGGGTAATCTCCTGCGTTTGTCCCTGACAGCTTTGCCACAGGCGGATGAACTGCTGCTTCAGACGTGATGAAGACATAAAAGGGGAACTCCCTGTGAAAAGCGCTCTGTTTTTCCTGCCTCATTTTAAGAGCAAAATTTGCGATATGGGAAGAGCGGGAGGCATTCAGTTGTGAATGGCGTTCAACCCTGACTTCGCTGTTAAGCCGGCGTATTTTTCTGAGTAGGGTGCATTTACACCGCCAGCAGAGGATCTCTGCTGGCTTTTTTCATGTTGCACGGTATCGTCTACCCTTCTTTTTTCCCCTCTGTTTGTTCTTTAAGGGATTTCGTTATGAAATCGCTGTTAACGCGGCAGCGCCGCATCAATCCGGTTTACCTCGCTTTTATGGTTGCCTCGTTCATGCTGGGCATCGCGGGCGCACTTCAGGCGCCCACGCTCAGCCTGTTTCTGACGCGCGAGGTGCAGGCGAGACCTTTCTGGGTCGGGCTGTTTTTCACCATCAATGCGGTGGCCGGTATCGTGGTGAGTATGCTGGTGGCAAAGCGCTCAGACAGCGTTGGCGATCGTCGCCATATCATTCTCTTCTGCTGCCTGATGGCGCTGGCGAATGCGCTACTGTTTGCCTTTACCCGCGACTATCTGACCCTGCTGACGCTCGGTGTGCTGCTGTCGGCGCTCGCCAGCGTCTCAATGCCGCAGCTGTTTGCGCTGGCGCGGGAGTATGCCGATCAGTCGGCGCGTGAAGCGGTGATGTTCAGTTCGGTGATGCGTGCGCAGCTGTCGCTGGCGTGGGTGATCGGGCCACCGTTATCGTTCGCGCTGGCGCTGAACTACGGCTTTGTGACGCTGTTTATGGTGGCCGCCGTGCTGTTTCTGCTGTGTATTCTTCTGGTCTGGTTTACCCTGCCGTCGGTGCCACGTTCGCAGCCACTGATGCAAAGCGGCGGGCTGCCGTTGAGCGGCTGGCGCGATCGCGATGTGCGTTTGCTGTTCCTCGCCTCGGTGGCGATGTGGACCTGCAACACGATGTATATCATCGATATGCCGCTCTATATCAGTACCACGCTGGGTCTGCCGGAGAAGCTGGCTGGTCTTCTGATGGGAACGGCGGCCGGGGTGGAAATCCCGGTGATGCTGCTGGCGGGTCATTATGCGCGCCGCATCGGCAAGCGGCGGTTAATGTTGATCGCGGTGGCGGCGGGCGTCCTGTTTTATCTGGGGCTGGTGCTGTTCAATTCCCGCACTTCGCTGATGGTGTTGCAGCTGTTTAACGCGGTGTTTGTCGGGATTATTGCTGGCATAGGGATGTTGTGGTTCCAGGATCTGATGCCAGGACGGCCGGGTGCGGCGACCACGATGTTCACCAATTCGATTTCGACCGGCATGATTCTGGCAGGTGTTATTCAGGGGACGCTGAGTGAGCGGCTGGGACATGAGGCGGTTTACTGGCTGGCATTCGGGCTGGCAATTGTGGCGCTGGTGATGTCGGCGCGGGTGCGCGACGTATAAAGAAGAAGGGCGACCGGATGTCGCCCTCAGAGTGCTGATAAAGTGCGGCCTGGTGGCTTTAAGGCCGAGCCGGCGAAAGGAACACGGTCAGATAGGAAAGTCGCTTAAACCAATCCCTGGCCGCTCGGCCCGCGCCGTCCGTGGCGCGGGACGCTTTCCTCCTCTGCCCGTGTTCCTTGCGTGTCAGACTTAATCATTGCTGCCAGACTAGCCCTGCTTTAACGCAGTCAGCGCAGGAAGGCGGGCTGATTCTGCTCATACTGCGAAATCGACGCTTCATGCTGCAGCGTCAGGCCGATGCTGTCCAGGCCGTTAATCATGCAGTGGCGGCGGAAGCTGTCGAGCTCAAACGAATAGACTTTGTCGCCTGCGGTGACCGTCTGCGCTTCCAGGTCTACCGTGAAGCTGATGCCTGGCTGGGCCGCTACCAGTCTGAACAGCTCATCCACTTCCTCTTCGCTTAATTTCACCGGCAACAGCTGGTTGTTGAAACTGTTGCCGTAAAAGATATCCGCGAAGCTCGGCGCAATCACCACGTGGAAACCGAAATCGGTCAGCGCCCACGGGGCATGCTCACGTGAGGAGCCGCAGCCAAAGTTCTCGCGCGCCAGCAGGATGCTGGTGCCTTTAAACTCCGGCTTATTCAGCACAAAGCCGGGCGTCGGCACCGTACCGGCATCATCTTCAAAGCGCCAGTCGTGGAACAGGTGCTGACCGAAACCGGTGCGGGTTACCTTCTGCAAAAACTGCTTAGGAATGATTGCGTCCGTATCGACGTTTGCGGCATCCAGCGGCGCAACAATACCGGTATGCTGAGTAAATTTATTCGCCATGACTTAAGCTCCTGTCGTCAGTTCACGGATGTCGGCAAAGTGGCCAGTCACGGCAGCCGCCGCGGCCATCGCCGGGCTGACCAGATGGGTACGTCCACCGCGGCCCTGGCGACCTTCAAAGTTACGGTTACTGGTCGATGCGCAACGCTCGCCCGGATTCAGACGGTCATTGTTCATCGCCAGACACATTGAGCAGCCTGGCAGACGCCATTCAAAGCCCGCTTCCAGGAAGATTTTATCCAGACCTTCCGCTTCAGCCTGCGCTTTGACCGGGCCGGAGCCTGGCACCACCATGGCAACCACACCCGGCGCGACTTTGCGGCCTTTAGCAATGGCGGCGGCGGCACGCAGATCTTCAATGCGTGAGTTGGTGCAGGAGCCGATAAACACTTTATCAATCGCGACATCGGTCAGTCTGATGCCCGGCTGCAGGTTCATGTAGGCCAGCGCTTTTTCTGCTGAGGCACGCTCAACCGGATCGGCGAACGAGGCCGGATTCGGGATCACCTGATCAACGGCAATCACCTGACCCGGGTTGGTGCCCCAGGTGACCTGCGGTGCGATCTCTTCGGCATGCAGCGTGACCACCGCATCATACTTCGCGCCTTCGTCAGACTTGAGGGTGCGCCAGTAATCCACTGCCTGCTCCCATTTCTCACCCTGAGGCGAGAACTGACGACCTTTCAGATAGTTAAAGGTGGTTTCGTCCGGTGCCACCAGGCCCGCTTTCGCCCCCATCTCAATCGCCATGTTGCACAGGGTCATACGACCTTCCATGCTCAGCGCCTCAATGGCCGGGCCGCAGAACTCAACGACATAGCCGGTGCCGCCCGCGCTGCCGGTTTTACCGATGATTGCCAGCACGATATCTTTAGCAGTGATGCCGGTGGACGCCTGGCCCAGTACTTCAATCTTCATGGTTTTCGCCCGACCCTGTTTCAGGGTCTGCGTTGCAAACACATGTTCGACTTCAGAGGTGCCGATACCAAAGGCCAGTGAGCCAAAGGCGCCGTGCGTCGCGGTGTGCGAGTCGCCGCAGACAATGGTCATGCCCGGCAACGTCATACCCTGCTCAGGGCCGATAACGTGGACGATGCCCTGGAACGGGTGATTCAGGTCATAGAGCTGTACGCCAAACTCTGCGCAGTTCTTCATCAGCTCCTGCATCTGAATACGCGCCATCTCGCCTGACGCATTAATGTCTTTGGTCTGCGTGGAAACGTTGTGATCCATGGTGGCAAAGGTTTTACCTGGCTGACGGACTTTACGTCCGTGCGCCCGCAGGCCATCAAAAGCCTGGGGTGAGGTCACTTCATGGATCAGATGGCGATCAATGTAGAGTAACGGGGTTTCTTCTGGCGTTTCGTGGACGACATGTGCATCAAATAACTTCTGGTATAAAGTTTTCATTTTTTATTTTTCCTCGGCGATAAAGCGGGCAATGATGCTGCCCATCTCATCTGTGCTGACCGCGGGGCCATCACCGGCTAAATCTTTGGTGCGGTAGCCCTGTTCCAGCGCACGACTGATGGCGCGTTCGATACTGTCGGCAGCGTCATCCGCATTCAGGCTGTAACGCAACAGCAATGACAGTGACAGAATCTGGGCGACCGGGTTGGCAATATTCTGTCCGGCGATATCCGGCGCTGAACCCCCCGCCGGTTCGAACAGGCCAAAGCCCGCTTCATTCAGGCTGGCAGAGGGCAGCATACCCATCGAGCCGGTAATCATGGCGCACTCATCAGAGAGAATGTCACCAAACAGGTTGGAGCAGAGCAGCACGTCAAACTGCGACGGGTCTTTAATCAGCTGCATGGTGGCGTTGTCGATATAGATGTGGCTCAGCTGTACGTCCGGGTACTCTTTAGCCACTTCATTAACGATTTCACGCCACATCACCGAGGTCTGCAGCACGTTAGCTTTATCAACCGAGGTGACTTTGTTGCGACGTTTGCGCGCCGATTCAAACGCGATACGGGCAATGCGCTCGATTTCGAAACGGTGATAGACCTCGGTATCAAAAGCACGCTCTTCCGGGCCGCTGCCTTCACGTCCTTTTGGCTGACCAAAATAGATGCCGCCGGTCAGTTCACGCACGCACAGAATATCGAAGCCTTTGGCTGCGATGTCGGCGCGCAGCGGGCAGAATGCTTCCAGACCGCTGTAGAGTGCCGCCGGACGCAGGTTACTGAACAGCTTAAAATGTTTACGCAGTGGCAACAGGGCACCGCGTTCTGGCTGTGATGCGGGCGGTAAGTGCTCCCACTTCGGGCCACCAACGGAACCAAACAGGATCGCGTCGGCCTGCTCGCAGCCTGCAACCGTAGCGGGCGGCAGAGGTTCGCCATGCTGATCGATAGCGATGCCGCCGACCGCATATTCCTGGGTGGTGATCTGCATATCAAAGCGCTGACGAATGGCATCCAGCACCTTCATAGCCTGTGCCATGACTTCCGGGCCGATACCGTCACCGGGTAAAACTGCGATATGAGATGAGCTGGACATGGTTATACGGTTTCCTTCTGATCTTTAAATTTGCGCTGCAATTCTTGTTCAACCTGACGGGCACGCCAGATATTGTTCAGGGCGTTGACCATCGCTTTAGCGGAGGACTCTACAATATCGGTCGCCAGACCGATGCCGTGGAACTTGCGGCCGTTGTAGCTTACGACGATATCGACCTGGCCCAGCGCATTCTCGCCGTGGCCTTTAGCGGTCAGTTTGTAGTTAATCAACTCAGCGTCAAACTGGGTAATGCGGTTAATCGCCTGGTAAACCGCGTCAACCGGGCCGTTACCGGTAGCCGCATCAGATTTAGCGACATCGCCGCAACCCAGATTAACCGAGGCGGTGGCAGTCATGCTGGAACCGGTCTGGACGTTAAATTCATGCAGCTGGAAATGCTCCGGCTCTTCATTCTGTTTGTTGATGAAGGCCAGCGCTTCCAGGTCGTAATCGAAAACCTGACCTTTTTTGTCGGCCAGCTTCAGGAAAGCGTCATACAGCGTATCCAGATTGTAATCCTGCTCGGCATAGCCCATCTCTTCCATGCGATGTTTTACCGCCGCACGGCCTGAACGTGAGGTCAGGTTCAGCTGGATTTTGTGTAAGCCGATCGACTCCGGCGTCAGGATTTCGTAGTTCTCGCGATTCTTCAGCACACCATCCTGATGAATACCGGAGGAGTGGGCGAAGGCGTTGGAACCGACTACTGCCTTGTTAGCCGGAATCGGCATGTTGCAGATCTGGCTGACCATCTGGCTGGTGCGGTAGATTTCCTGATGATTGATAGTGGTGTGCACGTTCATGATCTGCTGACGGGTTTTAATCGCCATGATCACCTCTTCCAGCGCACAGTTACCGGCACGTTCACCCAGACCATTCATCGTGCCTTCAACCTGACGCGCGCCTGCCTGAACGGCAGCCAGGGCGTTACCGGTTGCCATTCCCAGGTCATCGTGGGTATGCACAGAGATAATCGCTTTATCAATGTTGGGAACGCGGTTCATCAGTTCACTGATGATGTGCGCATATTCGCCTGGCAGGGTGTAACCAACGGTATCCGGGATATTGATGGTGGTCGCACCGGCGTTAATCGTGGCTTCCACCATACGGCACAGGTCATCAATCGGGGTACGGCCGCCATCTTCACAGGAGAACTCAACGTCACTGGTGTAGTTACGCGCACGCTTCACCATATGTACCGCACGCTCAATCACTTCTGGCAGCGTGCTGCGCAGTTTGGTTGCGATGTGCATTGGGGAAGTGGCGATGAAGGTATGAATACGGAAGGCTTCGGCAACACGCAGTGACTCATAAGCTGCGTCGATATCTTTTTCTACACAGCGCGCCAGTCCACAGACGCGGCTGTTTTTGATGGTGCGCGCAATGGTCTGAACAGACTCAAAGTCGCCCGGTGAGGAGACCGGGAAACCGACTTCCATCACATCCACGCCCATGCGCTCCAGCGCTAACGCAATCTGCAATTTTTCTTTCACACTCAGGCTGGCCTGTAATGCCTGCTCACCGTCGCGCAGAGTGGTATCGAAAATAATGACTTGCTGGCTCATCGTATTCATCCTTATGCTTTTTCTGGCCTGGCAACGAGCATAAAAAAACCCGCGACAGGCGCGGGTTTTTAACTTTCAGCAGGTTTGAATCAGTGTTTGATTCCGCCCACAAGTCCACCGCGCAAGCTGAGTGCGTTTAGTAGTAGACCGAGAAGGCGAACAGAACGAAACATGGATTCAAACCTTATAAAATGTTGTGCTGTACATATTGGTACTGGAATCATTCAGGGATGTCAACCTTCAATGCAGGGGTATTCTCCTGGGCGTCAGAGAAAGATATTCTGTTATTTATCGGTCAGGCAGCGTAATGAACAGCGCGACCCTCACTGTGGACGCAATCAGCGCTGGAATGCGGGGCGCTGGGGCGCGATTTAAATTCTATTCAATTGAATTATAAGTATTTTGTTTGCATGGTGTTATGCGGGGTCATAGCATTTATCACCTGCTGGTTAGCATAATCCAATGTGCTTTAGTGATTTTCTGGTTAATTACGCCAGAAAAGAAAAATGTCAGGCGATAGTGGGCTATTGCAGCCGGTAATAAGTTTTCGTTATTTCTTAGATCACGCTGAAAATAATTTCATACCCAGCATTTTCCTCTGCGGTTCTGCCGCGTAATTAGTTTAATCCGCGTAGCCAATTCTTATCGGCCAGAGGCTTTACGTCCCTGCCTTTTAATTTACGCGGGTTTGCGGTTTGCCTGCCCGGTTAACTGCGGTTATGGTAATCGACCTACTCTCAGAAAAATAAACGCAACAGATTTCTCTGTAACCGGACAGCGGCTGACGTTTCCGCTGTCGTGCATAAACATAAGATTTTGATTGGCAAAGCAGGCACCGGGGCAACGTGATACGCATAAACGGGCGCATTCACAGAGCCGGGTCCGCAAGCCTGGAGGCAGAAGATGGAGATGTTGTCAGGAGCCGAAATGGTCGTCCGTTCGTTAATCGATCAGGGCGTTAAGCAGGTATTCGGTTATCCGGGTGGCGCAGTCTTAGATATCTATGATGCGCTGCAAACCGTCGGAGGTATCGATCACATTCTGGTGCGCCATGAGCAGGGTGCGGTGCATATGGCTGATGGCCTGGCGCGCGCGACGGGTGAAGTCGGCGTGGTGCTGGTCACCTCCGGACCTGGTGCAACCAATGCGATTACCGGTATCGCCACCGCCTATATGGACTCGATTCCGCTGGTGATTCTGTCAGGTCAGGTTCCGTCGTCGCTGATTGGCTATGACGCCTTTCAGGAATGCGACATGGTCGGCATCTCTCGTCCGGTGGTGAAGCACAGCTTCCTGGTGAAAAACACCGAAGAGATCCCAACCGTGCTGAAAAAGGCATTCTGGCTGGCTTCCAGCGGCCGTCCGGGACCTGTGGTGATTGACCTGCCAAAAGATATCCTGAACCCGGCGAACAAATTGCCTTATCACTGGCCGGAGTCAGTGAGCATGCGTTCTTACAATCCCACTATTCAGGGTCATAAAGGGCAGATTAAGCGCGCGCTGACAACATTGCTGGCGGCGAAGAAGCCTGTGATCTATGCGGGTGGCGGTGCCATTACCGCAGGCTGCGAAGCGGAGCTGTTACAGCTGGCAGAAAGCCTGAATATTCCGGTGACGACCTCGCTGATGGGCCTGGGCGCATTCCCAGGCACCCATCGTCAGTGTGTCGGCATGCTGGGTATGCACGGCACCTATGAAGCTAATATGACGATGCACAACACCGACCTGATTTTTGGGATCGGTGTTCGCTTTGATGATCGCACCACCAACAATCTGGCGAAGTATTGTCCCAATGCCACGGTGATGCACATCGATATCGACCCGACCTCTATTTCCAAAACGGTGTCGGCGGATATCCCGATTGTCGGCGATGCAAAACAGGTGCTGCAGCAGATGCTGGAGTTACTGACGCAAAGCGACACGCCATCACGTGCTGAAAGCCTGCACGACTGGTGGCAGGAGATTGAAGGCTGGCGCAGTCGTCACTGTCTGGAATTTGATCGCACCAGCGACAAAATTAAGCCGCAGGCCGTGATTGAAACCATCAGCCGTCTGACTAAAGGCGATGCCTATGTCACGTCAGATGTAGGTCAGCACCAGATGTTTGCTGCACTCTATTATCCTTTCGATAAACCACGCCGCTGGATCAACTCTGGCGGTCTGGGCACCATGGGCTTTGGCCTGCCCGCGGCGCTGGGTGTGAAAATGGCGCTGCCGGAAGAGACCGTCATCTGCGTAACGGGCGATGGCAGTATCCAGATGAACATTCAGGAGCTTTCAACAGCCTTGCAGTACGATCTGCCGGTGCTGGTACTGAACCTGAATAACCGGGTGCTGGGGATGGTGAAACAGTGGCAGGATATGATCTACTCGGGTCGCCACTCCCAGTCTTATATGGAGTCGCTACCTGACTTCGTGCGTCTGGCGGAAGCCTACGGTCACGTCGGGATCGCGATTGAGCATCCGGCTGAGCTGGAAGAGAAGCTGACGCTGGCGCTGGAAACCCTGGCGAAGGGGCGTCTGGTCTTTGTGGATGTCACCGTTGACGGTAGCGAACATGTCTACCCAATGCAGATTCGCGGTGGCAGCATGGATGAGATGTGGTTGAGCAAAACGGAGAGGACATAATTATGCGTCGTATTTTATCAGTTCTGCTGGAGAACGAATCCGGCGCATTATCCCGTGTCGTCGGCCTGTTCTCACAGCGCGGCTATAACATTGAAAGCCTGACCGTGGCGCCAACCGACGATCCGACACTGTCGCGGATGACCATTCAGACGGTGGGCGATCAGAAGGTACTGGAGCAGATTGAAAAGCAACTGCACAAGCTGGTGGATGTCCTGCGCGTCACCGAGCTGGGGCAGGGCGCCTATGTTGAGCGCGAAATCATGCTGGTGAAGATTCAGGCCAGTGGTTATGGTCGCGAAGAGGTGAAGCGTAACGCTGAGATCTTCCGTGGTCAGATCATCGACGTGACGCCGACGCTGTACACGGTTCAGCTGGCAGGCACCAGCGACAAACTGGACGCGTTTCTGAGTACCGTCCGCGATGTCGCTGAAATTGTTGAAGTGGCGCGCTCCGGTATCGTTGGCGTTTCACGCGGCGATCGCATCATGCGTTAATCACGCTGCGTCATCATCAATCCTCACCTAACCCGGCGAAATGCCGGGTTTTTTTATTTTTTATGCGCCAGGCGGATTACATTCAGAAAAGCGGTTGCTCCGCGCACTTTTCTGCTGTTAGATGATAGACATGAGTTATCCATAGCTTAACTGCGGCTATTTCTGCCGTAAAAGCGGATTTGATGGTGGGGTTATCGTGAAACTGGATGAAATTGCGCGTTTGGCAGGCGTGTCGCGCACCACGGCCAGTTATGTGATCAACGGCAAAGCGCGGCAGTATCGTGTCAGCGACAAGACTGTTGAAAAAGTCATGGCAGTGGTACGTGAACATAATTATCACCCTAATGCGGTGGCTGCGGGGCTGCGCGCCGGGCGTACGCGATCCATTGGGTTAGTGATCCCTGATCTGGAAAATACCAGTTATACGCGTATTGCAAACTATCTTGAGCGACAGGCACGCCAGCGTGGCTATCAGCTTCTGATCGCCTGTTCTGAAGATCAGCCCGAAAACGAGATGCGCTGTATTGAACATCTGTTGCAGCGCCAGGTCGATGCAATAATTGTTTCCACCTCATTACCGCCAGAGCATCCCTTTTATCAGCGCTGGATCAACGATTCTCTGCCAATAATTGCGCTGGACCGTGCGCTGGATCGTGAACATTTTACCAGTGTCGTCGGGGCCGATCAGGACGATGCACAGACACTGGCTGCTGAACTGCGTCAGCTCGACGTTAAAAATGTGCTGTTCCTCGGTGCGTTACCCGAACTGTCAGTGAGCTTCCTGCGCGAAATGGGTTTCCGCGATGCCTGGAAAGACGATCCCCGTCCGATTGATTATATCTACTGCAACAGCTTTGAACGCACCGCTGCTGCTGCACTGTTTGAGAAATACCTTGAAGATCATCCGATGCCAGAGGCGCTTTTCACCACCTCTTTTGGGCTGCTGCAGGGTGTGATGGATGTGACGCTGAAACGAAACGGCCGCCTGCCGACGGAGCTGGCGATTGCCACCTTTGGCGACCACGAATTACTGGACTTTCTTGAGTGTCCGGTCCTGGCCGTTGGTCAGCGTCATCGTGACGTGGCAGAGCGCGTGCTGGAATTAGTTTTAGCCTCACTGGACGAACCCCGAAAACCAAAACCAGGCTTAACCCGTATCCGGCGTAATTTATACCGTCGCGGACAATTAAGCCGAAGAGTTAAATGAGTAACGGGCAGTATTATACTGCCCCTTTTATTTCGCGATTTACTGATTAAATAAACAGGTCGACGTAAAAAAGGGTAAATTCTGCTCATCAAATCTAACAAAGCAGAAAGCCCGATACTTATTATTTGCTTACAACTTCAACAAACCTTCTTTCCCGTCTGCCCTGAAGCCGCTGGGCTTCCATTCAGAAATCCCCTAAAATGCCGCCGCTGTCTCAGAAATCAGGATAAATATTTAACCCTTTACATTGTTTCATTTTTAGTCTTTTTTCCCCGAGCCATTTTTTTTATTCAGTTATTCATTGGCTTAATTTTAAGTTTCTCCTTTTATTCGATTATATCGTCGCCAGACTTTAATTTTGCGCCTTGTAAAGAGTGATATTCACCTGCCGCTCCGGCTTGACAAGGATTTCATGGGATCCTTAAACTCGTTTCGTGGTAAAAAGTGGGATAAAGTGGCGTAAATGGGTGATGAGGAGAAGAGACTGGCATGTTCCGCGGAGCAACGTTAGTCAATCTCGACAGCAAAGGGCGGCTCGCCGTACCCACGCGATATCGCGAATTGCTGATTGGGGAGTCTCAGGGGCAGATGGTCTGTACCATCGACCTCCACCAGCCATGCCTGTTGCTTTACACCCTGCCCGAATGGGAAATCATTGAAAAAAAGCTGGCACGCCTTTCCAGTATGAATCCACTTGAGCGCCGCGTGCAGCGTTTGCTGTTGGGACATGCCAGTGAATGTCAGATGGACAATGCAGGCCGCCTGCTGCTGGCGAATACGCTTCGGCAGCACGCAAAATTAACCAAAGAAGTGATGCTGGTTGGACAGTTCAATAAGTTTGAGCTGTGGGATGAACAGACCTGGTATCAACAAGTCAGGGACGATATTGACGCAGAACAGTCGGCTCAGGAACCTTTATCTGAGCGGTTGCAGGACTTGTCGCTATAGCTATGCAGGAAAATTTTAAACATACCACCGTGCTGTTGGATGAGGCGGTTAACGGCCTCAATATCAGGGAAGACGGTATTTACATCGACGGCACATTTGGTCGTGGTGGCCACTCACGCCTGATTCTTTCGCAACTGGGAGAGAAGGGGAAACTGATCGCCATCGATCGTGATCCGCAAGCTATCGCCGCTGCTGCTGAGATTACCGACCCGCGTTTTTCAATTATTCATGGCCCTTTTTCTGCGCTGGCAGAGTATGTTTCTGAACGGGATCTGGTCGGGAAAATTGACGGAATTTTGCTGGATCTGGGGGTTTCATCACCGCAACTGGATGACGCTGAACGCGGCTTCTCCTTTATGCGTGACGGACCGCTGGACATGCGAATGGACCCGTCGCGGGGTCACTCAGCCGCAGAATGGTTGCTGCACGCGGAAGAGGCAGATATCGCTTTCGTCCTGAAGACTTACGGTGAAGAGCGATTCGCTAAACGTATTGCCCGGGCCATTGTCGAGCGCAATCGCGAGCAGCCGATGACCCGCACCCGTGAACTGGCTGAAGTCATCTCCATCGCCATGCCAGTGAAAGATAAGTTTAAACATCCGGCTACACGCAGCTTCCAGGCGATTCGCATCTGGATTAACAGTGAACTGGAAGAGATTGATATCGCACTGAAAGGCGCGGTTCAGGTACTCGCACCGCAGGGCCGTCTCTCTGTGATCAGCTTCCATTCACTGGAAGATCGGCTGGTTAAGCGCTTTATGCGCGATCAGAGCCGCGGGCCACAGGTGCCGGCCGGAATACCGATGACTGAACATCAGCTGCGAGCCCTGGGTGGCCGTGAACTGAAGTTGCTCGGCAAAATGTCGCCGGGTGACGCTGAAGTCTCTGAGAACCCACGTGCGCGCAGCTCGGTTTTACGTATTGCGGAGAAAACCGACGCATGATCGGTAACGAGCGTCACAGTCTGCCTGCCGTTATCGGCGGGGATCTGCTGCGAAAGGGCAAGATTCCGGTGCTGTTGCTGATCGCTGTCGTGGTCTCTGCCGTGCTGGTGGTCACCACCACGCATAAAACACGACTGTTAACTGCACAGCGTGAACAGCTGGTGCTGGAGCGTGACGCGCTGGATATCGAGTGGCGCAACCTGATTCTGGAAGAGAATGCGCTGGGCGATCACAGCCGTGTTGAACGCATTGCCACCGAGAAGCTGCAGCTGCAGCACGTTGATCCTTCACAAGAAAATATCGTGGTGCAGAAATAAGGACTTAAGTTAGCGAATGAGCGGCACAGGCAGAACGCTGAAATTGAAGAAACCGGAAGATAAAGCCAGCTTTGTAAGCTGGCGTTTTGCGTTGCTGTGCGGCTGTATTTTACTGGCGCTGGGTGGATTGCTGTCACGTGTTGCCTGGCTGCAGGTGATCAATCCTGGCAAGCTGGTCAAAGAGGGCGATCTGCGCTCGCTGCGCGTTCAGGCGGTGCCAACCTCGCGCGGGATGATCAGCGATCGTGCCGGACGACCGCTGGCAGTGAGTGTCCCGGTTAATGCCATCTGGGCGGATCCCAAAGAGCTGCACGCCGGTGGCGGCGTCACGCTGGACAGCCGCTGGAAGGCACTCTCTGATGCGCTCTCTATCCCCCTTGATCAGCTCGCAGCGCGCGTGAATGCCAATCCTAAAGGCCGCTTTGTCTATCTGGCGCGTCAGGTCAATCCGGCCATCGGCGACTACGTCAAAAAACTCAAACTTCCCGGTATTCATCTGCGCGAAGAGTCGCGCCGTTACTATCCTGCCGGGCAGGTTACCTCTCATCTGATTGGCTTTACCAACATCGACGGGCAGGGCATCGAAGGCATTGAGAAGAGTTTTGATAAATGGCTGACCGGTGCGCCGGGCGAGCGGACGGTGCGTAAAGATCGCTACGGTCGCGTCATCGAAGATATCTCCTCTGTGGACAGCCGGGCCGCGCATAACCTGACTCTCAGCATCGATGAGCGCTTACAGGCGCTGGTCTACCGTGAACTGAATAACGCCGTGGCCTTTAACAAAGCGGAATCGGGCACGGCAGTTCTGGTGGATGTGAATACCGGCGAAGTACTGGCGATGGCCAACAGTCCGGCTTACAACCCGAATAATCTTGGCAACACGCCGAAAGATCTGATGCGTAACCGCGCCATCACCGACATTTTCGAACCTGGCTCGACCGTGAAGCCGATGGTGGTCATGGCGGCGCTGCAACGCGGCGTGGTCAGAGAGAACAGCGTCCTGAATACCGTGCCATATCGCGTCAATGGTCATGAGATCAAGGATGTGGCGCGCTACAACGAATTGACCCTGACAGGGGTTTTACAGAAGTCGAGTAACGTCGGTGTTTCACGTCTGGCGTTAGCGATGCCTTCCTCAGCGCTGGTAGAAACTTACGCGCGCTTTGGACTGGGCAAACCGACCAATTTGGGGCTGGTCGGGGAAAGCAGTGGCTTATACCCTAAAAAACAACGGTGGTCTGACATAGAGAGGGCCACCTTCTCTTTCGGCTACGGGCTAATGGTAACGCCGTTACAGTTAGCGCGAGTCTACGCAACGATTGGCAGCTATGGCATTAACCGTCCGCTGTCGATTACCAAAGTGGATCCGCCCGTCGCGGGACAACGCGTTTTCGATGAGTCACTGGTGAAAACTGTGATGCACATGATGGAAAGCGTGGCGCTGCCCGGTGGCGGTGGCGTTAAAGCGGCAATCAAGGGTTATCGCATCGCGATAAAAACCGGTACGGCGAAAAAAGTCGGGCCGGACGGACGCTACGTCAATAAATACATTGCCTATACCGCAGGCGTTGCGCCTGCCAGTCATCCCCGATTCGCGCTGGTGGTGGTGATCAACGATCCCCAGGCCGGCAAGTATTACGGTGGTGCGGTTTCTGCCCCGGTGTTCGGTGCCATCATGGGCGGCGTACTGCGCACCATGAACATTGAGCCGGACGCGTTACCGACCAATGACAAGAATGAGTTGGTGACTAACAGAAGTGAGGAAACAAGTGACAGATCGTAACCTGCGCGACTTACTCGGCCCCTGGGTGCCAGGCGCGCCGGCGCGCCCACTGCGCGACATGACCCTGGATAGCCGCATTGCGGCTTCTGGCGATCTGTTTGTCGCTGTTGCAGGCCATCAGGTCGATGGACGCCGCTTTATCCCGCAGGCGATTGCTCAGGGCGTCGCCGCCGTGGTGGCCGAAGCTGAAGGCGAAGCCGCCGACGGCGAAATCCGTGAAATGCACGGCGTACCGGTTATCTATCTGGCCCAATTGCCTCAGCGTCTTTCAGCCTTAGCAGGCCGTTTTTATCAGCAGCCGGGTGAGAAGCAGACGCTGATTGGCGTTACGGGTACAAATGGTAAAACCACCACGACCCAGTTGCTGGCGCAGTGGGCAACGCTGCTGGGTGAAACCAGCGCGGTTATGGGCACCGTCGGGAATGGGCTGGTGGGTCACTTGTCCGCGGCAGAAAATACCACCGGCTCAGCAGTTGATGTTCAGCATCTGCTGAACGATCTGGCGGAAAAAGGGGCGACCCTGACCGCAATGGAAGTCTCGTCACACGGACTGGTTCAGCATCGCGTCGCGGCGCTGCCGTTTGCCGCAGCGGTCTTTACCAATCTCAGCCGCGATCACCTCGATTATCACGGTGATATGCAGAGCTACGAGTCAGCCAAATGGCTGCTGTTTTCTGAGCATCAGGTCGGGCAGGCAATTCTTAACGCCGATGATGAAGTCGGTCGTCGCTGGCTGGCGCGCTTACCGGACGCCGTTGCCGTCACGATGGAGGGTAACCTCCAGCCGGGCTGCCATGGACGCTGGCTGAAAGCCGATGCGGTGGAGTACCACGATAACGGCGCACACATCCGTTTCAGCTCCAGCTGGGGCAACGGAGAAATCAACAGTCCATTAATGGGCGCGTTCAACGTCAGCAATCTGATGCTGGCGCTGGCGACGCTGCTGTCACTGGATTATCCGCTGGCGACGCTGATCAACGTTGCACCGCAGTTGCAGCCGGTCAACGGGCGTATGGAAGTGTTCAGCGCTGCAAGAAAACCGACGGTCGTGGTGGATTATGCCCATACGCCGGATGCGCTGGAAAAAGCGCTGGAAGCAGCCCGCCTGCACTGCAAAGGCAAACTGTGGTGTCTGTTTGGCTGCGGTGGCGATCGTGATAAAGGCAAACGACCATTAATGGGCGCGATTGCTGAACAATATGCCGATGTGGTGGTAATTACCGACGACAATCCGCGCAGCGAAGATCCGCAGGCGATTGTTAACGATATTCTGACCGGTTTGCTGGATCCGGGCCGCGCCCGCGTGGTGTCTGGCCGTGCGCAGGCCGTCACTAACACCATCATGCAGGCACAGCCTGACGATATCGTGCTGGTGGCCGGTAAAGGCCACGAAGATTATCAGATCATCGGCAATCGCCGTCTCGACTACTCCGATCGTGCCACGGTCGCGGCACTGCTGGGAGGCGCAGCATGATTCCGGTTTCATTAAAAACGCTTGCGGAGATCACCGGCGGAACGCTGCACGGCAGTGATTTAACCCTGAATGACGTAACGACGGATACCCGCAAAGTGACAGCAGGCAGCCTGTTTGTCGCGCTGGTGGGCGAACGTTTTGATGCCCATGACTTCGCTGAAGAGGCCATTGCTCGTGGTGCACAGGCGTTACTGGTAAGTAAGCATTTACATGTCTCTGTGCCTCAGGTCGTCGTGGAAGATACCCGACTTGCTTTTGGCCGACTGGGTGCCTGGGTTCGTCAGCAGTCCACTGCCCGCGTCGTAGCGCTGACCGGCTCGTCCGGCAAAACGTCAGTTAAAGAGATGACGGCAGCGATTCTGCGTGAGTGCGGTGAGACGCTCTACACCGCAGGCAATCTCAACAACGATTATGGCGTGCCGATGACGCTGCTGCGTCTGACCGCAGAACATCAGTATGCGGTTATTGAGCTTGGCGCTAATCATCAGGGCGAAATTGCCTACACTACCGACCTGGTTAAACCGGAAAGCGCGCTGGTGAATAACCTGGCAGCGGCCCATCTGGAAGGCTTTGGTTCGCTGGCGGGTGTCGCTAAAGCCAAGGGCGAGATATTTCAGGGCTTACCGGCGAATGGCATTGCGATTCTCAACGAGGAGAGCAACGACTGGCCTAACTGGCAGACCACGCTGCAGGACAAAACCGTGTGGCGCTTCTCGCCGCAGGCGGCAGCGTGTGATTTCTCTGCCCGTGATATCCGCATTGCGCAGGACGGCACCCATTTTGTGATGAAGACACCGCGTGGCGAGGCTGAGATTGTGCTGCCGTTGCCGGGTCGGCATAACATTGCCAACGCACTGGCTGCGGCGGCTCTGGCCCTGTCAGTGGATGCCCCGCTTAGCGCCGTTCAGCAGGGGCTGAAAAACCTGCAGTCGGTGCCAGGTCGCCTGTTCCCGGTGCGCCTCTCTGCGCATCAGCTGCTGCTGGATGACAGTTATAACGCGAACGTCGGATCGATGACCGCCGCCGTCCAGGTCCTGTCAGAGATGCCGGGCTACCGGGTGCTGGTCGCCGGCGATATGGCGGAACTGGGTGATGAGACCGAAAAATGCCACCGCGAAATCGGGGATGCGGCACGTGATGCAGGTATTGATCGCGTACTGAGCTGCGGAAAATTCAGCCATTTTATTAGTGAAAACAGCAAAGCTGGCGAACATTTCAGCGATAAGACAGCGCTGACTGAACGTTTGCGTCAATTGTTGTCCGAACACTCAGAAATTACCGTCCTGATAAAAGGCTCGCGTAGTGCCGCCATGGAGCAGGTAGTACAGAGCTTAAAGGAGAAAGGAACATGTTAGTTTGGCTGGCCGAGCATCTGGTCGCTTTTTATTCGGGCTTCAACGTCTTTTCCTATCTGACGTTTCGCGCCATTGTCAGCCTGCTGACAGCACTCTTTATCTCTCTCTGGATGGGGCCGCGCCTGATTGCGTGGCTGCAGAAATTACAGATTGGTCAGGTTGTCCGTAACGATGGCCCGGAATCGCATTTCAGTAAGCGCGGAACGCCCACAATGGGCGGGATTATGATTCTGACCTCCATCACCATTTCGGTGCTGATGTGGGCATATCCGTCGAATCCCTATGTCTGGTGCGTGCTGTTCGTGCTAATCGGCTTTGGCATCATCGGCTTTGTCGATGACTACCGCAAAGTGGTGCGCAAAGATACTAAGGGTCTGATTGCCCGCTGGAAATATTTCTGGATGTCGGTGATTTCTCTGGGCGTCGCGTTCGGGCTTTATGCAGCAGGTAAAGACACTCCGGCGACCCAACTTGTGGTGCCCTTTTTCAAAGACATCATGCCGCAGTTAGGCCTGTTTTATGTGCTGCTGGCCTACTTTGTGATTGTCGGAACGGGTAACGCGGTCAATCTGACCGATGGCCTGGATGGTCTGGCGATTATGCCCACCGTCTTTGTCGCCGCAGGCTTTGCGCTGGTTGCCTGGGCCACCGGTAACGTGAAGTTTGCTGAATATCTTCATATTCCTTATCTGCGTCACGCCGGTGAGCTGGTGATTGTCTGTACCGCCATCGTCGGGGCAGGGCTGGGCTTCCTGTGGTTCAACACCTATCCGGCTCAGGTCTTTATGGGGGATGTCGGCTCACTGGCGCTGGGCGGCGCGCTGGGAACCATCGCCGTGTTGCTGCGTCAGGAATTTTTACTGGTGATTATGGGTGGCGTGTTTGTGGTTGAAACGCTGTCGGTAATCCTGCAGGTGGGATCGTTTAAGCTGCGCGGCCAACGTATTTTCCGCATGGCGCCGATCCATCACCACTATGAACTTAAGGGTTGGCCGGAACCGCGCGTCATTGTGCGCTTCTGGATTATTTCGCTAATGCTGGTGCTGATTGGCCTGGCCACGCTGAAGGTGCGTTAATCATGGCTGACTATCGGGGTAGAAAAGTTGTCATTATCGGGCTGGGCCTTACCGGGCTCTCCTGTGTTGATTTCTTTTTAGCGCAGGGCGTAACGCCTCGCGTGATGGACACCCGTGTCTCGCCGCCGGGGCTGGATAAATTGCCCGGGCAGGTTGAACGTCACCTGGGAGGCATCAACGGTGACTGGCTGCTGGCGGCCGATCTGATTGTTGCCAGCCCTGGCGTCGCGCTGGCGCATCCGATTCTTAGCGAAGCCGTCGAAGCCGGAATCGAAATCGTCGGTGATATTGAGCTGTTCTGCCGCGAGGCACAGGCACCTATCGTGGCGATCACCGGTTCCAACGGTAAAAGCACTGTTACAACGCTGGTGGGTGAAATGGCGAAAGCCGCGGGCTGGCAGGTGGGCGTTGGCGGCAATATCGGTCTGCCCGCACTGAGTCTGCTGCAATCACCCGCGCAACTTTATGTACTGGAACTTTCCAGCTTCCAGCTTGAGACCACTTACAGTCTGAAAGCGGCTGCGGCAACCGTGCTCAACGTCAGTGAAGATCATATGGATCGCTATCCGCTGGGTATGCAGCAGTATCGCGCCGCCAAGCTGCGGGTTTATGAGAATGCACAGATCTGCATCGTTAACGCCGATGACGCACTGACAATGCCGGTCCGCGGCGCAGATACCCGCTGTGTCAGCTTTGGTGTCGATTTTGGTGACTATCACCTGAATAAGCAGCAAGGCAGCATCTGGCTGCGGGTGAAGGGCGAGAAAGTCCTGAACACCGCTGAAATGAAGATGGTGGGACAGCACAACTACACCAACGCGCTGGCGGCACTGGCGCTGGCCGATGCGGTCGGTCTGCCACGCGCTTCAAGCCTGGCGGCCTTAACGCACTTTAACGGTCTGGCGCATCGTTTCCAGCTGGTCCATGAACATCAGGGCGTGCGCTGGATCAATGACTCCAAAGCGACCAACGTCGGCAGCACCGAAGCGGCGCTCAATGGCCTGCAGGTTCAGGGAACGCTGTGGCTGCTGATGGGCGGTGATGGTAAGTCTGCCGATTTTACGCCGCTGATCCCTTGGTTGCAGGGCGACAACGTGCGTCTTTACTGCTTTGGCCGCGACGGTGATGCGCTGGCCGCGCTGCGTCCTGATATCGCCGTGCGCACAGAAACCATGCGGCAGGCGATGGAGCAGATCGCGCCGCAGGTTAACGCAGGCGATATGGTTCTGCTGTCGCCGGCCTGCGCCAGCCTTGACCAGTTCCGTAACTTTGAGCAGCGCGGTGAGCAGTTCGCGCAACTGGCGAAGGAGCTGAGCTGATGCGTATTCCTGGTGCCGGACTGGCGGGATATTTCTCAGGACGCCTGAAAGATTGGGTCATGGGCGCACGTGAAAGTGATGACTCTTCGCTGGTGCTTTATGACCGCACACTGCTATGGCTCACGCTGGGCCTGGCGGTGATTGGTTTTGTGATGGTGACGTCGGCGTCAATGCCGGTGGGTCAGCGTCTGAATGACGATCTCTTTTACTTCGCCAAGCGTGATGCCTTCTACATCGTGCTGGCATTAGGTATGGCACTGGTCACGTTGCGGGTGCCGATGGATTTCTGGCAGCGCTACAGCAATGTGATGCTGATGGTCACGGTGGCAATGCTGCTGATTGTTCTGGTGGTTGGTAGTTCGGTTAACGGTGCATCGCGCTGGATCGCACTGGGTCCACTGCGTATCCAGCCGGCTGAGTTGTCGAAGCTCTCTTTGTTCTGTTATCTCGCCAGTTATCTGGTGCGCAAAGTGGAAGAGGTGCGTAACAACTTCTGGGGCTTCTGTAAGCCGATGGGCGTGATGGTCGTGCTGGCCGTGTTACTGCTGGCACAGCCGGACCTCGGTACGGTGGTTGTGTTGTTTGTGACTACGCTGGCAATGCTGTTCCTGGCCGGTGCCAAGCTGTGGCAGTTCATGGCAATTATCGGCTCCGGCATCTTTGCGGTAATTCTGCTGATCATTGCAGAACCCTATCGTATGCGCCGTGTGACGTCGTTCTGGAATCCGTGGGAAGATCCCTTTGGTAGCGGCTACCAGCTGACTCAGTCGCTGATGGCATTTGGTCGCGGTGAATTCTGGGGGCAGGGGCTCGGTAACTCTGTGCAAAAGCTGGAATATCTGCCGGAAGCTCATACCGACTTTATTTTCGCCATCATCGGGGAAGAACTCGGCTACGTCGGTGTGGTATTGGCACTTTTAATGGTATTCTTCGTCGCTTTTCGTGCGATGTCGATTGGCCGTCGTGCGCTGGAACTGGATCAGCGTTTTTCCGGCTTTTTAGCCTGTTCGATCGGTGTCTGGTTCAGCTTCCAGGCGCTGGTTAACGTCGGGGCTGCCGCAGGTATGTTACCGACCAAAGGTCTGACCTTACCGCTGATCAGTTACGGTGGGTCGAGTCTGATCATTATGTCGACCGCCATCGTTTTTTTATTACGCATAGATTATGAAACGCGCCTGGCGAAAGCGCAGGCGTTTACCCGGGGTGGTCGATGAGCGGTAAGCGATTGATGGTGATGGCAGGCGGAACAGGCGGACATGTCTTTCCCGGTCTGGCTGTCGCCCATCACCTGATGGAACAGGGCTGGCAGGTTCGCTGGTTAGGCACCGCTGACCGTATGGAAGCCGATCTGGTGCCGAAGCACGGCATCGAAATCGACTTTATCCGCATCAGCGGACTACGCGGGAAAGGCATGAAAGCGTTGCTGCTGGCACCGCTGCGCATCTTCAATGCATGGCGTCAGGCGCGTCGCATCATGAAAGCGTGGAAGCCGGATGTCGTGCTGGGCATGGGCGGCTACGTTTCCGGTCCGGGCGGCTTAGCGGCCTGGAGCTGCGGTATTCCGGTTGTGCTGCATGAGCAGAACGGTATTGCCGGTCTGACCAATAAATGGCTGGCGAAGATCGCCACCAAAGTTTTGCAGGCGTTTCCGGGCGCGTTTCCTGCCGCCGACGTGGTAGGAAATCCGGTTCGCACTGATGTTCTGGCACTGCCTTTACCTGCGCAACGTCTGGCAGATCGCCATGGCCCGATTCGGGTGCTGGTGATTGGTGGAAGTCAGGGCGCACGGATACTGAACCAGACGCTACCGCAGATTGCGGCGCTGGTGGGTGATGAGATCACCCTGTGGCATCAGACCGGTAAAGGGGCGTTGCCTGAAACAGAGAAAGCGTATCAGCAGGTCGGTCAGACGCAGCATAAAGTGACCGAATTTATTGATGATATGGCTGCTGCCTATGCCTGGGCTGATGTGGTGGTATGCCGCTCCGGCGCGTTAACCGTGAGCGAAGTTGCTGCCGCTGGTTTACCGGCCATTTTTGTGCCGTTTCAGCACAAAGATCGCCAGCAGTACTGGAACGCGCTGCCGCTGGAAAAAGCGGGCGCCGCCAGAATTTTTGAGCAGCCGCAATTTACTGCGGAGGCTGTAGCGGATCTGCTACGCCACTGGGATCGTGCAACACTGCTGACGATGGCTGAACAGGCCCGTCAGGTGGCTATCCCCGATGCGACTGAACGAGTCGCTCAGGAAGTGGCTCGCGCCGCAAAGTAATCATTCCGGTCAGCGCGTCTGACCTGTACCCGGACTGGGTACAAACTGAAATAGCAGGTAACAGAGAGCGATGAATACACAACAATTGGCAAAACTGCGTTCTATCGTGCCCGAGATGCGTCGCGTCCGGCACATCCACTTTGTCGGCATCGGCGGTGCTGGCATGGGCGGTATTGCCGAAGTGTTAGCAAATGAAGGCTACCATATCAGCGGTTCAGATCTGGCCCCTAACCCGGTGACGCAGAATCTGATTGCGCTGGGTGCCACTATTTATTTTAACCATCGCCCTGAAAACGTGACCGATGCCAGCGTGGTCGTGGTCTCCAGCGCCGTTTCGCAGGATAACCCTGAACTGGTAGCGGCACGTGAACAGCGCATTCCGGTGATCCGTCGGGCGGAGATGCTGGCTGAACTGATGCGTTTCCGTCACGGCATTGCCGTTGCTGGGACCCATGGCAAAACGACGACGACGGCGATGGTGTCGAGCATTTATGCGGAAGCGGGTCTCGATCCGACCTTCGTTAACGGTGGACTGGTTAAAGCAGCTGGCACCCATGCCCGTCTGGGTAACAGCCGGTATCTGATTGCTGAAGCGGATGAGAGCGATGCGTCGTTTCTGCATCTGCAGCCGATGGTGGCGATTGTGACCAACATTGAAGCTGACCATATGGACACCTATCAGGGCGATTTTGAGAACCTGAAGCAGACCTTTATTAACTTCCTGCACAACCTGCCGTTTTACGGTCGTGCGGTGATGTGCGTGGATGATGCGGTTATTCGTGACCTGATTCCTCGCGTGGGTCGTCATATCACCACGTACGGTTTCAGTGACGATGCGGATCTGCGCATTGAAAACTACGAGCAGAGTGGCGCGCAGGGGCATTTCACTCTGATTCGTCAGGATAAAGCGCCGCTGCAGATTACGCTGAACGCGCCGGGCCGCCACAATGCCCTGAACGCGGCAGCCGCTGTCGCCGTCGCCAGTGAAGAAGGCATCGAAGACAATGCGATTCTGGCCGCGCTGGAGAGCTTCCAGGGCACAGGCCGTCGCTTTGATCTGCTGGGTGAATTCCCGACCGAGCCAGTTAATGGACAACCAGGCACCGCGATGCTGGTGGATGATTACGGTCATCACCCAACCGAAGTTGACGCGACGATTAAAGCCGCGCGCGCAGGCTGGCCAGATAAAAAGCTGGTGATGGTGTTTCAGCCGCACCGTTACAGCCGTACCCGCGATCTGTTTGATGATTTCGCCAACGTACTGTCGCATGTCGATGTGTTGCTGATGCTGGATGTGTACTCCGCTGGTGAGACCGCGATTCCAGGCGCTGACAGTCGTTCGCTCTGCCGTGCCATTCGTAACAGGGGCAAGGTCGATCCGATTCTGGTGCCGGAACATGACGCACTGCCGGAAATGCTGGCGCCGCTGCTGTCAGGCAATGACCTGATTCTGGTACAGGGTGCCGGGAACGTCGGCAAGGTTGCCCGCAAGCTGGCGGACACGAAGCTCCAGCCGGAACGCAAAGCGGAGGATCGTCATGGCGGATAAAGTTGCAGTATTAATGGGTGGCACTTCGGCAGAGCGCGAGGTTTCGCTCAACTCGGGTCAGGCAGTGATTGCCGGATTGCGGGAAATGGGCATCGATGCACATGGCATCGATACCCGCGATGTCTCCGTATTAACGCTGAAAGAGCAGGGCTTTACCAAAGCCTTTATCGCGCTACATGGTCGCGGCGGTGAAGATGGCACGATGCAGGCGGTGCTGGAATTCCTGCAACTGCCTTACACCGGCAGCGGCGTGATGGCATCGGCGGTGACGATGGATAAGTTGCGCACCAAACTGCTGTGGCAGGGGCGTGGTTTACCATCAGGAAAATTTGTCTGGCTGACGCGTCAGCAGTTTGAGGCCGGGCTGGATGAGGAGAGCAACGCGGCGATTGCAGCGCTTGGCCTGCCACTGTTTGTGAAGCCAGCCTGTGAAGGCTCCAGCGTGGGCATCAGCCGGGTTAACGATCTGCACGCGCTGCCAGCGGCACTGGAGATGGCGTTTAAGTACGACAATGACGTACTGGTCGAGGCGTTTCTCAGCGGCGCGGAGTATACCGTCGCGATTGTGGGCGATCGTATCCTGCCCTCAATAGAAATAAAGAGCGCCAGCGAGTTCTATGACTATGAAGCTAAATACATTTCTGACGATACTCAGTACGTCTGTCCGGCCGACTTAAGTGCTGAACGTGAAGCTGAATTGCAGCAGTTGGTGCTGGCGGCCTGGCGTGCGCTGGGCTGTCGTGGCTGGGGACGGGTTGATGTGATGACCGACGGGGAAGGGCGCTTTCAGTTACTGGAAGCCAATACTTCCCCAGGCATGACCAGCCACAGCCTGGTCCCTATGGCAGCAAAACAGGCGGGTATGAGCTTCCCGCAGCTGGTAGCCCATATTCTGGAGTTGGCCGACTGATATGTCACAGGCGGCGATGAGAGTTCGAAACCGTGAACCGCAGGAGCGTATTCGCACCGGACGCAGTAACGGTGCCCGACTGTTCGGCATTTTTTTCCTGCTGATCGTTATCGGGATTATGGTTGCCGGCGGGCTGGTGGTGCTGAAGTGGATGAACGATGCGTCCCGGCTGCCGTTGTCAAAACTGGTGGTGACTGGACAGACGCATTACACCACGCACGACGATATTCGACAGGCGATTTTGTCGCTGGGTCCGCCCGGTACGTTTATGTCACAGAATGTGGACATTCTGCAGCAGCAGATTGAGCGGCTGCCGTGGATTAAGCAGGTCAGTGTGCGTAAGCAGTGGCCGGACGAACTGAAGATCCACCTGGTGGAGTATACGCCGGTGGCGCGCTGGAACGATTTGCATATGGTGGATGCAGAAGGTAACGCCTTCAGCGTACCCGCCAGTCATGTCGGCAAAGAGACACTGCCGATGCTGTATGGGCCAGAAGGGAGTGAGAAAGAGGTCCTGGCAGGCTATCACAGCATGGATGATGTGCTAAAAGCCCGGAAGTTTACCCTGAAGGTGGCGTCAATGACGGCCCGTCGTTCATGGCAGCTGGTCACCAGTGATGATGTACGTATCGAACTGGGACGCAGCGACACCATGAAACGACTGAATCGCTTTATTGAGCTCTACCCGGTACTGCAACAGCAAGGTCAGAACGAGAGCAAACGTATCAGCTACGTGGATTTGCGATATGACTCGGGCGCTTCTGTTGGCTGGACACCGGTCGTGATGGAGCCACAGGACAGTAATCAGCAACAGAACCAGGCACAGGCTAAACAACAATGATCAAGGCAACGGACAGAAAACTGGTAGTTGGACTCGAAATCGGCACTGCGAAAGTTGCCGCCCTGGTTGGGGAAATTCTGCCCGATGGTATGGTCAACATTATTGGGGTGGGCAGCTGTCCTTCCCGTGGTATGGATAAAGGTGGCGTAAACGATCTTGAGTCGGTGGTGAAATGCGTTCAGCGCGCCATCGATCAGGCTGAGCTGATGGCGGATTGCCAGATCTCCTCCGTCTACCTTGCTTTATCGGGCAAACATATCAGTTGTCAGAACGAAATCGGGATGGTTCCGATTTCAGAAGAGGAAGTGACTCAGGATGATGTAGAGAATGTCGTACATACCGCTAAATCGGTGAGAGTGCGCGACGAGCATCGCATCCTGCACGTTATTCCTCAGGAATACGCCATCGACTATCAGGAAGGGATCAAGAATCCGGTTGGGCTTTCTGGCGTGCGTATGCAGGCGAAAGTGCACCTGATCACCTGCCACAACGACATGGCGAAGAACATCGTTAAAGCCGTTGAGCGTTGCGGACTGAAAGTGGATCAGCTGATTTTTGCCGGTCTCGCCTCCAGTTTTGCCGTTTTGACTGAAGACGAACGTGAGCTGGGCGTGTGTGTTGTCGATATTGGTGGCGGTACAATGGACATAGCCGTATATACCGGCGGCGCTTTACGGCACACTAAGGTTATTCCGTATGCAGGCAACGTCGTCACCAGCGATATCGCCTATGCGTTTGGCACACCGCCAACGGATGCTGAAGCGATCAAAGTGCGTCATGGTTGCGCGCTGGGCTCGATTGTCGGCAAAGATGAGAACGTTGAGGTTCCGAGCGTGGGCGGACGTCCACCACGTAGCCTGCAACGTCAGACGCTGGCGGAAGTAATTGAGCCGCGTTATACCGAACTTTTGAATCTGGTCAATGACGAGATTCTGCAGTTACAGGAACAACTGCGTCAGCAGGGCGTAAAGCATCACTTAGCCGCAGGCATTGTCCTGACCGGTGGTGCAGCGCAAATTGAAGGACTGGCGGCCTGTGCGCAACGCGTATTCCATACGCAGGTGCGTATCGGACAGCCGCTGAATATTACCGGCCTGACTGACTATGCGCAGGAATCGTACTACTCCACTGCCGTGGGACTGTTGCATTACGGCAAAGAGTCGCACATGAACGGTGATGCAGAGACCGAAAAACGGGTCTCAGTAGGTAACTGGTTCAAGCGTATTAACAGTTGGTTAAAAAAAGAGTTTTAATTTTTGTGAAAGGGGATCATGCTGTTTTCTTTAGTGATCTCCAGGCGACAGGCACATAACGGAGAGAAATCATGTTTGAACCTATGGAATTAACCAACGACGCGGTGATTAAAGTCATCGGCGTCGGTGGCGGCGGCGGTAACGCCGTAGAGCACATGGTACGCGAACGTATCGAAGGTGTGGAATTCTTTGCTGTGAATACCGACGCGCAAGCGCTGCGTAAAACAGCTGTCGGCCAGACCATTCAGATCGGTAATAACATTACCAAAGGTCTGGGTGCGGGTGCGAATCCGGAAGTAGGCCGTAACTCAGCAGAAGAAGATCGCGAAGCACTGCGGGCTGCGCTGGAAGGGGCAGACATGGTCTTCATCGCAGCAGGCATGGGCGGCGGTACCGGTACCGGTGCAGCCCCTGTAGTTGCTGAAGTGGCTAAGGATCTCGGTATCCTGACGGTGGCCGTTGTTACCAAGCCGTTCAACTTCGAAGGCAAAAAGCGCATGGCGTTTGCTGAGCAGGGGATCGCTGAACTTTCTAAGCACGTCGATTCACTGATCACCATTCCCAACGACAAGCTGCTGAAAGTGCTGGGCCGTGGTATTTCCCTGCTGGATGCATTTGGCGCTGCTAACGACGTGCTGAAAGGCGCAGTCCAGGGTATTGCCGAGCTGATCACCCGTCCGGGCCTGATGAACGTCGACTTTGCTGACGTGCGTACAGTGATGTCCGAAATGGGCTATGCCATGATGGGTTCAGGCGTTGCGTGCGGTGAAGATCGTGCGGAAGAAGCGGCTGAAATGGCGATCTCCAGCCCACTGCTGGAAGATATTGATCTGTCAGGCGCCCGTGGCGTGCTGGTCAACATTACTGCGGGCTTCGACCTGCGTCTGGATGAGTTTGAGACCGTGGGTAACACTATCCGCGCCTTCGCCTCTGACAACGCAACCGTTGTAATCGGTACCTCTCTGGATCCGGAAATGAATGACGAACTGCGCGTCACTGTCGTGGCAACCGGCATCGGCATGGACAAGCGTCCGGAAATCACGCTGGTCACCAACAAGCCAGCCAGTCAGCCAGTGATGGACCATCGCTATCAGCAGCACGGTATGTCACCGCTGCCGCAGGAGCAAAAACCTGCTGCCAAAGTCGTTAATGACCAGGCTGCGCAGTCGAACAAAGAGCCTGACTATCTTGATATTCCGGCCTTTTTACGTAAGCAGGCCGATTAGGATTAACCCTATAATTGGGATTATCCGCTCTTTGTGCTAAAGTGTCTGTCCGCTGGTAAAGTATACTGGCGGTCGGAAAGGTGATACTGCGAGATAATGCGATGATCAAACAAAGGACATTAAAACGTATTGTTCAGGCGACGGGTGTCGGTTTACATACCGGCAGAAAAGTCACACTGACATTACGCCCTGCGTCGGCTAATACCGGGGTCATCTATCGTCGCACCGACTTGAATCCACCGGTAGATTTTCCGGCTGATGCAAAATACGTGCGCGACACCATGCTGAGTACCTGCCTGGTGAATGATGAAGGCGTGCGTATTTCAACGGTTGAACACCTCAATGCCGCCCTGGCGGGTCTGGGTATCGACAACATTATTGTTGAAGTCGATGCGCCGGAAATCCCGATCATGGATGGCAGCGCAGCACCGTTTATCTATCTGCTGATGGATGCGGGTATCGAGCAGCTCAACAGCGCGAAGAAATTTGTGCGTGTTAAGCAGACCGTGCGTGTGGAAGAGGGTGATAAATGGGCCGAGATCAAACCGTACAACGGTTTCTCGCTTGATTTCACCATCGACTTCAAACACCCGGCTATCGACTCCAGCTCACAGCGCTATGCGATGAACTTCTCTGCTGACGCCTTTGTTCGTCAAATCAGCCGGGCGCGTACATTTGGCTTTATGCGTGAAATCGAATATCTGCAGTCTAAAGGCCTGTGCCTGGGCGGTAGCTTAGATTGTGCGATAGGTCTGGATGATTTCCGCGTACTGAATGAAGAAGGTCTGCGTTTTGAGGACGAGTTTGTTCGTCACAAAATGCTGGACGCGATTGGCGACTTGTTTATGTGTGGCCACAACATCATTGGCGCATTCTCTGCGTTTAAATCGGGTCACGCGCTGAACAACAAGTTGCTGCAAGCGGTTCTGGCTAAGCAGGAAGCCTGGGAATGGGCAACCTTCGAAGACGAAGCTGAACTGCCAGTGGCATTCAAAGCACCGAATCTGGTTCTGGCTTAACTACCCCAGAACGTGAAACGGCTGGTTATGCTGACACCCTCTCCGGTCAGCGGCGCCAGCCGTTTTTTTATGGCCTTCTGTCAAACTCCTGACGACTGCGACGTCGCTCGCAACACATTGTCTGTTCTGCTGAATTGCTGAACAATCACACGCGTTTTCTCACACCGCCACTTTAATCCCAGGTGTGGATGCCCCACATTAATGTTACTATCTGTGGCGCTTTTACAGGCCGAAATCCGTTGCGGCTCGCGGCGGGTACACGAAAACAAGAGCGCAACAGAGCGTGCGCGATGGAAAGGTTGTGATCGGGATTCTTCAGCGCTGGCGACAATTAGGTAGACGCTATTTCTGGCCTCATCTCCTGTTAGGGATGGTAGCGGCCAGCTTTGGCCTGCCAGCCTGTGCGCAAAGCGCCGAACCCAACGCGTCCTCTGAATCGCCAGCCAGCAGCCTCTTTCTTGGCAATGCCACACGCTTTGATCATTTAATCCGGCTCCAGGAAGCGTCACGGCGTCCGAGCTTCAGCGTGGATTACTGGCATCAGCACGCCATCCGCACCGTTATTCGTCACCTTTCTTTCACGCTTGCCCCCCAGGCGCAGGCGGAACAACAGCAGTTACCGCTGGCGGCCCAAAAGCTGGCGCTTATTGACTCACTGCATAATTTACTGACATCGCACTCTGCGCTGCATACCGTACCGCAGCAGATGGCAACACCGCCTCTCTTCATGGCCGTTACCCGTTCATGGGTAGAATGGCATGCCAGTGTGCATGGCATCCGCGCCGGACCCGCCCGATTGTTCTGCTAATAGTATTGGTTTTACTCACTCTGTTTAGATTTCGCAGTCCGGAATATTCCGGCTGAATTGAGAATATATTTATTATGTTTAGCAAAATATTAACCAAGGTTTTTGGTAGCAGTAACGATCGTACGCTGCGTCGTATGCGCAAGGTGGTAGATGTCATCAATAAGATGGAGCCTGATTTTGAGAAGCTCTCTGATGATGAACTGAAAGCTAAAACCGACCTGTTCCGCGAGCGTCTGAAAAAAGGCGAATCGCTGGAAAGTCTGATCCCGGAAGCGTTCGCGACCGTGCGTGAAGCGAGTAAACGTGTGTTCGGTATGCGTCACTTTGATGTGCAGCTGATCGGCGGCATGGTGCTGAACGACCGTTGCATCGCTGAGATGCGTACCGGTGAAGGTAAAACCCTTACTGCAACGCTGCCAGCCTACCTGAATGCGCTGTCTGGCAAAGGCGTTCACGTGGTGACCGTCAACGACTATCTGGCACAGCGTGATGCGGAAAACAACCGACCACTGTTTGAGTTCCTGGGTCTGACGATTGGTATCAACATGTCGGGCCTGCCGGCTGTGGCGAAGCGTGAAGCTTATGCAGCAGACATTACCTACGGCACCAACAACGAGTATGGCTTCGACTACCTGCGCGACAACATGGCGTTCAGTCCGGAAGAGCGCGTACAGCGTAAACTGCACTATGCGCTGGTGGATGAGGTCGACTCCATCCTGATCGATGAAGCGCGTACACCGCTGATCATCTCCGGTCCGGCAGAAGACAGTTCTGATCTCTACACCAAAGTGAACAAGATCATCCCTCATCTGGTTCGCCAGGATAAAGAAGATACCGAAACCCATCAGGGTGAAGGCGACTTCTGGGTCGATGAGAAAGCGCGTCAGGCTCATATGTCTGAACGCGGTCTGGTGAAAGTGGAAGAGCTGCTGGTCAGCCAGGGCATCATGGAAGCGGGCGAGTCACTCTACTCGCCGACCAACATCATGCTGATGCACCACGTCACTGCGGCACTGCGCGCGCATGCACTCTTTACCCGCGATGTTGATTACATCGTGAAAGATGGCGAAGTGGTGATTGTTGATGAACACACCGGCCGTACCATGCAGGGTCGTCGCTGGTCAGATGGTCTGCATCAGGCGATTGAAGCGAAAGAAGGCGTAGAGATCCAGAACGAGAACCAGACGCTGGCTTCTATTACCTTCCAGAACTACTTCCGTATTTACGAAAAGCTGGCCGGTATGACCGGTACTGCTGATACCGAAGCGTTCGAATTCAGCTCTATTTACAAGCTCGACACCATTGTCGTGCCGACTAACCGTCCGATGGTGCGTAAAGATCTGGCTGACCTGGTCTACATGACCGAGAAAGAGAAGATCGATGCGATTATCGAAGATATCCGTGAGCGTACAGCCAATGGACAGCCGGTACTGGTGGGCACCATCTCGATTGAAAAATCAGAAGTGGTCTCTAATGAACTGACCCGCGCCGGTATCAAACATAACGTCCTGAACGCCAAATTCCACGCCCGTGAAGCGGACATCGTGGCGCAGGCTGGTCAACCAGGTGCGGTCACTATCGCGACCAACATGGCCGGACGTGGTACGGACATTATGCTGGGCGGTAGCTGGCACGCTGAAGTGGCCGAACTGGAAGAGCCAACCGAAGCGCAAATCGAAGAGATTAAAGCGGCATGGCAGATTCGTCATGACGCGGTGCTGGCGTCAGGTGGTTTGCACATCGTCGGTACCGAGCGTCACGAATCCCGTCGTATCGATAACCAGCTGCGTGGTCGTGCAGGTCGTCAGGGTGACGCCGGTTCTTCACGCTTCTATCTGTCGATGGAAGATGCGCTGATGCGTATTTTCGCCTCAGACCGCGTGTCAAATATGATGCGTAAACTGGGCATGAAGCCTGGCGAAGCGATTGAGCACCCTTGGGTGACTAAAGCGATTGCCAACGCGCAGCGTAAAGTGGAAAGCCGCAACTTCGATATCCGTAAGCAGCTGCTGGAATATGATGATGTGGCTAACGACCAGCGTCGTGCGATCTACAGTCAGCGTAATGAGCTGCTGGATGTGTCTGATGTGAGCGAAACCATTAACAGCATTCGCCACGATGTCTACAAAGCCACTATCGATACCTACATTCCGCCACAGTCGCTGGAAGAAATGTGGGACGTGCCTGGTCTGGAAGAGCGTCTGCGCACTGACTTCGATCTTAACCTGCCGATTGCAGAGTGGCTGGACAAAGAGCCCGATCTGCATGAAGAAGTGCTGCGTGAACGCATCATGGCCCATGCTATGGAAAGCTACGCAGAGAAAGAAGAGATCGTCGGCGCGGAAATGATGCGCAACTTCGAAAAAGGCGTGATGCTGCAGACGCTGGACTCTCTGTGGAAAGAGCATCTGGCAGCGATGGACTATCTGCGCCAGGGTATCCATCTGCGCGGCTATGCGCAGAAAGATCCAAAGCAGGAGTACAAGCGTGAATCCTTTGCCATGTTCGCCGCAATGCTTGAATCACTGAAGTATGAAGTGATCAGTACGCTGAGCAAAGTTCAGGTGCGCATGCCAGAAGAAGTTGAAGCGATGGAGCAACAGCGTCGCGAAGAAGCTGAACGTCTGGCACAGCAACAGCAGCTGAGCCATGTGGAAGAAGATCTGCTGGCAGCTGAGCCTGTGGCTGAGCAAAGTGGAGAACGCAAAGTGGGCCGAAACGATCCCTGCCCATGTGGTTCCGGTAAAAAGTATAAGCAGTGTCATGGCCGTATCGCCTGAGGCTAAATGCTGATAAAAAAGGAGCCGCTGGCTCCTTTTTTTATGGCCTTTGCCACCACGATGACTATGCCCATGCTGAGCTAAAGCGGTTAACTTCCGTTACGGCATGCTCTAAAATCAGCCTTCATTCACCATTACTACCGGATAGTCTTCATGAAGCACCTGCAGGTTGCAGTTGGCATCATTCGCAATGCCAATAAACAGATTTTCCTTGCCCAGCGCGCATCGACCTCTTACATGGCAAATAAGTGGGAGTTTCCTGGCGGTAAGATTGAAGCGGGCGAAAGCGCTGAACAGGGACTCATAAGGGAGCTCCAGGAAGAAACCGGGATCGATGTCACCGAGGCTCGCCCAATTGGTCATGCAGATCACAGCTATGACGATCTGCGCGTAACGCTGCACTTCTTTCTGGTTGAAGGGTGGAAAGGGGAGCCGTGGGGTAAAGAGGGACAACCGCAGCGCTGGGTTGATCAGCATGCGCTGGTCGCGGAGGAGTTTCCGCCGGCGAATCATCAGCTGATTGCGCGTCTGGTCGCCGGCGAACTCTGAGTGGATGGGGCAGCGCGCCCCATCCTGTTATCAGCGCTCTTCTTCACTCCAGTTGTCACTGTCGTTCATATCGTCGCTGCTGGGAATGCGTTTCTCTTCTGCGGCCCACTCACCTAAATCGATGAGCTGGCAACGCTTACTGCAAAAGGGGCGCCACGGGCTGAGCTCATCCCAGATGACATCTTTGCCGCACTGCGGACAGGAAACGGTCATGACTTCTTGCTGCATGTTTACCTCTAACAACAGGCCAATTGGAAGTTAAGGCGGGCCGGAACTTCACCGCGCTCACTATCAAATGGCATAAAACGAATGGCGTAGCGGCTTTTATGTCCGGACACCTGTGGATAGAGGGCATCGTCCAGCGATAACTGCAATCGCAGCAGATCGGCACCCTCGGCATTATCCTGATAAAAACCGTTCAGACTGGTCTGCATATGGAATGCGCCGGACTGGCGGATCAGATCCAGTACCATCGCCAGCGCATGGTGCAGGGGCGCGAGCGTCTGCATCCAGGCTTCGACCTGCGCATCGCGTGTTTCCTGCGGCAGATGGAGCCAGATGTGCAGGCCTGGCAAATCAAAGCTGCAGCATCCGCCGGGAATGCTGAGTCGCTGGCGCACCAGGGCAATCAGACGATCTTCGCGGAGTTGCTGTCCCATACGCGGGGCATTCATCAACTGCGTTGACTGAATTTTAAGTTTATCGTGCAGAGCATTTACCAGCGTCATGTCGACACCCGGCACATCAGCCCAGGCACGTAATTTTTGCTGCTGACGCTCCAGCTCTTTCAACAGTTCAGTCCGCATATCGCCGCGCTCGAAAATGTCGAGCAACTCGCCAATCAGGCGAAAAAAGGTCAGCGCATTAACGGTTTTATCCAGTGGCGTGGTTTCATCTAACTGATTAATCAAAAATTCAACCCGCAGCCAGGTTCGCATTTTTTCATTCAGTGGGTGTTCAAACAGAACTGGTGTACTCATGGTATTAATCCTGTTTCGTTGCCGCCAGCCTGAGATAGCGCTGATGGAGTTCGGCAACCTGTGGCAGGGCGTCGTCGGGCTCGCCGCTGTTATCAATAATGTCATCGGCACAGGCGAGGCGCTGCTGGCGCGTGGCCTGTGCGGCAAGAATACGTTTCGCCTGTTCGACGGAAAGATGGTCACGCTGCTGAGTCCGCGCTAACTGCGTTGCCTTATCAACATCCACCACCAGTACCCGATCAGCCTGGTGCTGTAATTGATTTTCCACCAGTAATGGCACCACCCAGAGCACATAAGGTGAGGTGGCCTGGGCGATCAGCTGTCGCGTCCGGGCGTTTATCAGCGGATGAAGCAGTGCGTTTAACCAGCTTTTCTCTTCCGGCTTCTGGAAAATAATGTCGCGAAGCTGTTTACGATCAAGCATGCCCTGCTCCGTCACTATCGACGCGCCATAGCGCCTCTCTATAGCCTGCAAAGCGGGCGTGCCGGGTTCAACAACTTCACGGGCAATCAGGTCAGCATCAATAATGTCCACGCCAGACGCGGCGAATGCCTGGGCAATCGTACTCTTTCCACTGCCGATTCCCCCTGTAAGCGCGACGATATAGGGCATGTTTCTCACCTGACTTCTTTTTCGACATGGGTTCAGGGTAATGATCTGACTAAAAAAGGCAAAAATGGGTGTCAGATCACACCGATAAATCACAACTAAATTTAACGGATTGTAGCGTAAATAAAGTGAAATTCGCAGTCTTGTCGCACAGCGAGAGGCGCGTATCATAACGCCACTGGAGCTGTGCTTACTTCGCGAACGACGATTCGTTGCCACTTACCAGGACACTATTTATGCGTATTGAAGAAGATCTGAAACTGGGCTTTAAAGATGTCTTAATCCGTCCCAAACGCTCCACGCTGCAAAGTCGCTCACAGGTTGAGCTGGAACGCAGCTTTACCTTCAGACATTCGGGCCTGAGCTGGAGCGGCGTACCCATCATCGCCGCCAATATGGATACCGTCGGCACATTTTCGATGGCCGAGGCGCTCGCCAGCTTCAATATCCTTACTGCAGTCCACAAACATTACAGCGTTGATGACTGGCGCGCGTTCATTCAGCGCGTGCCTGCGACATGCCTTAAACATGTTATGGTTTCCACCGGCACTTCAGAGTCCGATCTCAGTAAACTGGTCGCCATTATGGCGCTGTCAGACGATCTGCAGTTTATCTGCATCGACGTGGCCAACGGTTACTCACAGCATTTTGTCGATTTTCTGCAACGCGCGCGTGAAACTTTCCCCTCTAAAACAATCTGTGCCGGTAACGTCGTCACGGGCGAAATGGTGGAAGAGTTGATTCTCTCCGGCGCGGATATTGTCAAAGTGGGCATTGGCCCGGGTTCGGTCTGCACAACCCGGGTAAAAACCGGTGTAGGTTATCCGCAGCTTTCTGCCGTTATCGAGTGTGCTGATGCGGCGCATGGTTTAAGCGGACAGATTGTCAGTGATGGCGGTTGTTCAGTGCCGGGGGATATCGCGAAAGCCTTTGGCGGCGGTGCTGACTTCGTGATGCTGGGTGGCATGCTGGCGGCACATGATGAGTGCGAAGGGCAGGTTGTTGAAGAGAATGGCGAAAAATCCATGCTCTTTTATGGCATGAGTTCCGAATCGGCGATGAAGCGTCACGTTGGTGGTGTTGCGCAGTACCGTGCGGCAGAAGGCAAAACGGTCAAGCTGCCCTTAAGAGGTCCGGTGGCGGAGACAGCACGCGATATCCTGGGTGGGCTGCGTTCCGCCTGCACTTACGTAGGGGCCGAGCGCCTGAAAGAGCTGACCAAACGCACGACCTTTATTCGGGTTAACGAGCAGGAGAACCGGGTTTTCAACCGATAGCCATCCGGGGCGCAGCGTGCGCCCCTAATGCATCGCATCACCCAGCCCGAAGACCGGCAGATACATGGCAATCACCAGTGTGCCAACAATGCCGCCAATCACCATCATCATCATCGGTTCCAGCGAAGCCGCCAGTGTGTCAGCGCGCTCTCGCGTTTCGGCCTCATGCCATTCAGCCAGACGTGCCAGCATCAAATCCAGGGCGCCCGCCTCCTCACCGACGCGAATCAGCTGACCACATAATGGCGTGAACAACGGATGCTGCATCAGCGCCTGATGCAGAGGACTTCCCTCAGCAATATGTTGCTGCAGTCCGGCTATCGCGTCCCGCCAGAGCAATGAGGAGAATGTTACCTTAACGGCGGATAGCCCCTGTAACAGCGTTAACCCGGCGCTCTGTGTGAGATGCAGAATGGTATAGATCTGCGTCAGTTGTGTGCCGCGCCACAATCCGGAAAGCAGCGGGATGCGCAGGAAAAATGCCTGCTCACGGCGTTGCCAGCCCTCAGATCGTCGTCGCAGCTGATGCCATCCAGTCAGCATCAGCGAGACACCCAGGGCCAGCACACCTCCCCATTCCTGAAGCGCGGCAGATAACTGCATTACCGCTGCGGTAAAGGCGGGCAGGGGCGCATCAAAGGCGTCATAAACCGCAACGAACTCCGGCAGCACGAAGAGCAGCATGCCGCAGGTGACAGCCATCGCCACCAGCAGAATAAAAAGAGGATAGCGCAGCGCTTTACCCACCTGATGCCATAACTGCTGCTGGCGGATCTGCTGCTGAGCCAGTTCGCTGCAACAGACATCCAGCTGACCGGTGAGCTCACCTACCTCCATCAGGGACGGATAGAGTGCCGGAAAGATCTGCGGCCATTCACGCAAAGCCTGTGAAAAAGGCGCACCGCTGAGTACCCGATGATGCAGAGCTAGCATCAGGGCCCGCCAGCCAGCATGCGGCTGCCCCTCCGCCAGCAAAACCAGACTCTCTGCCAGCGGCAGGCCCGCTTTGAGCAAGGTGGCCAGCTGGCGAATGAGATCGGTTTTGTGCTGCCACTTCCAGTCCGTCGGACGCCAGACTTTTTCACGCTTCCAGCTCACCGGCAAAAGATCACGCTGCGCCAGCATCAGCAGCAGATTGTCACTGTCGATAGCCAGTAGCTGACCGCTGAGTAACTGACCCTGACTGTCGACCGCCTGCCAGCTGAATAAAGAGGCATTAGCCATCGTCCAGCCCAATCACCCGTTGCATCTCCTCCAGGGAGGTATCGCCCCGACTTACCGCTTCTAAACCGGAAACCAGCAGGGTGCGCAATCCCTGCTGTTTCGCCAGATTCAGCAGATTCTCCAGCGGCATCTCGGCGGCGATCGCATTTTGCAGTCTGGCATTAATGGGCAGCAGTTCAAACAGCGCCAGCCGGCCAAAATAGCCGGAAAAGCAGTGGTCGCAGCCTGGGGCACGCCAGGTTTGCAGGGTGCCAGGCCAGAGTTCCGGAGGATAGTGTGCCACTGCCTGAGCAGGCTGACGGCAGTGAGGGCAGAGGCGTCTGACCAGACGCTGAGCAACGATCAATTTCAGTGCTGACCCAAGCAGATAACCGGGAATTCCCATCTGTCGAAGCCGGGTCAGCGTCTCGGCGGTGGAGTTAGTGTGCAGCGTGGAAAGGACCAGATGTCCGGTTTGTGCTGCTTTAACCGCAATCTCTGCCGTTTCGGCATCGCGAATTTCGCCCACCATGATGACGTCGGGATCCTGTCTCAGCAGCGCCCGCAGCACGCGGTTAAAATCGAGCCCGTTTTTAGCATGGATCTGTGTCTGATTGATGCCCGGCAGTGGGATCTCAATCGGATCCTCAACGCTGCAGAGATTTTTTTCAGGCTTATTCAGCGCACTAAGCCCGCTGTAGAGCGTGAATGTCTTGCCGCTGCCGGTGGGGCCCGTCACCAGAATCAATCCCTGCGGCTGGGCCAGCGCAGCGCAGAACAGACGTAGCTGCGCAGTGGGTAAACCGAGCTTATCCAGTGACAGCGCCGCGCTTTCACTCTGCAATAGCCTGACTACGGCTTTCTCCCCGCCGTAGATGGGCAACGTGGCCAGACGAAACGAGGCGGGTTTACCGGCGATCTCCATGCTGAACTGCCCATCCTGCGGTAACCGTCGTTCGGCGATATCCAGCCCGCCGAGAATCTTCAGTCGTGCCAGCAGCGCCGCAGGTTGAGTGGCAGGTAATGAAGAGAGCGGATGCAGTACGCCATCAATGCGCAGTCGCACGCGTAAACCCTCGCGGCAGGGTTCGATATGCACATCGGAGGCGCGGCGTTCGAGTGCCTGACGCAGGATCAGCTGTGTTGCCTCAATCGCTGACTCTGCGGGCGCCTCTTCACGCGCCACCAGCGGTGTGTCGGCATGCCGAAGCTGGTCGAGCCGGGCCTGCGGCCAGCATTCGATCTCAATCTTACACTGGCTGGCAAAATGAAGCGCTTCAGACAGTCCGGGCGGCACGCTTTCTGCGACGGCCACACGCAGCTGACTGGCATCATGGTGTAACACCAGGGCGCGATAGCGCTGACATAAAGCCGCGATCGCTTCATCAGGCTTGTTCATCGCTGGCCCCTTTATCCGCAAAGCGGAACTGATCCTGACAATTGTCGCGCAGGCTATTGTTGCTACTGGTGCAACTGCGTTGCCATCTGATGCCGCCATCCGTGCTGTCCCAGACCGGCAGCATTTCAACGCTCAGGCCATTGAGACTTTCCTGGCCAGTCAATGCAATCACACCGTTGGTCACGCTCAGTGCCGAGACATAGCGCGATCCTCTGGCTGCCGGAATGCCCGCTTCTCCTGCATGACACTGGGTTGGGCCACCACGCTCCATGGCGCAGAGCTCTACCGCAGTTTTAAACGGCACCATTGTTTGCAACATGTCGGTGAGGGCAGCGCGCTGCAGATAATTTTGATAAGCGGGCAGGCCGATGGCACTTAAGATCGCCACAATACCGACCACAATCATCAATTCAACCAGCGTAAATCCACGTTGATGATTCATCACATCGTCTCCTGATTAAGAAGGCGACAGGTTAAAAATCAGTAGCAGTAAAAGACAGTCAGAGAGGGGAAAACTGGAAAGTGTGGTGTGAACAGATTTCAGGATTGCAGCGCAGTCGAAACTGCGCCGGAAGCGGGGTCGCAAAATCGCCGGGCCGGGTTACGGTAGCGCAGGCTACTTTTGTTTGAAACGCATCGAGAGATCCAGCGCCCGCACATGCTTGGTCAGTGCGCCAACAGAGACATAGTCCACGCCGGTCAGAGCGATCTGTGGCAGGGTTGTTTCGGTAACGTTACCGGAGACTTCCAGCAGCGTCCGACCCTGGTTGATGTCGACGGCGGTACGCATTTCTTCCAGGCTGAAGTTATCCAGCATCACAATATCGGCTTCGGCTTCCAGCGCCTGACGCAACTCTTCCAGTGATTCCACTTCAACTTCAACCGGCACATCGGGTTGCAGCCATTGCGCTCTTTCCACTGCCTGCGCAATTGAGCCGCTGGCAATAATATGGTTCTCTTTAATCAGGTAGGCATCTGAGAGGCCCAGGCGATGATTGCTGCCACCGCCACAGAGCACGGCATATTTAAGCGCGGTCCGCAATCCGGGCAGGGTTTTACGCGTGTCCAGCAGCTGTGTCTGGCTTCCCGCCAGCAGTGCGACATAGCGGCTGACTTCGGTGGCAACGCCCGAGAGTGTTTGCACAAAATTAAGCGCGGTACGCTCCGCAGTCAGCAGCAGTCGGGCAGGACCCTCGATTTCAAACAGCAGCTGGTCTGCCTCGATCTGATCACCATCTTCGACATACCAGCTCAGTGTCGCGTGCGAGCCGAGTTGAATGAAGATTTCTTCCACCCAGCGTTTACCACAGAAAACACCCGCTTCACGGGTAATGACCTGCGCATGAGCCTGGATATCGGCAGGTAACAACTGGGCAGTAATATCCCGGTCAGCGTCGATCTCTCCACCAAGATCCTCTTTTAACGCCAGTGCAACCGCATCCGGGATGTCACTTTCAATGCGTTTGATGAGTGCCTGACGGCGGCTGTCAGGATCATAACCACGAGATGACATAGGTGTTTTACTCCAGAACGAGAAATGACAGAGGGTGACACAATAGCCTGAACCGCCATCAGGTTCCAGCAACGAATCGTATTTTGTTTAGTATCCTTAACACGCAGCGTTGTCATATGACCCAACCGGCACACTAAGAGGCAAGAATCCTTTATTATTCATGCTATTCTCAGCCAGCTGAAACAAGGAAAATGGGTATGAAAATCGAACAGGGCTGGCTGACCGGAGCGCGTCACGTGCCGTCAACGCATTGCAATGAACGGCCAGACAATGAAGCGCCTTCACTGCTGGTGATTCACAATATCAGCCTGCCACCCGGTGAATTTGGCGGGCCGTGGATCGACAAGCTGTTCACCGGCACACTTCCGCCGGATGCTCATCCCTATTTTGCGGATATCGCCGCGCTGAAAGTCGCGGCACACTGCCTGATTCGTCGTGACGGGGAGATCGTGCAGTATGTCCCTTTTCATAAACGTGCCTGGCATGCAGGCATTTCGCAGTTTGAAGGACGTGAAAACTGCAACGACTTCTCTATAGGGATTGAGCTGGAAGGAACAGACAGTGAGCCCTATAGCGAAGCGCAATATCGGGCCCTGCAGCAGGTTACCCTGTTGCTGCTGCAGCATTACCCGTTAACGCCTTCACGTATCACGGGGCACAGTGACATCGCGCCGGTACGAAAGACCGATCCCGGACCTGCTTTTGACTGGGACTACTACAAACAGCTGTTAACGCAGCAAAAATCCTGATTTTTGCGGAGTCAGTATGACGTTGTTTACCTTGTTGTTGGTTTTAGGCTGGGAGCGCCTGTTTAAACTGGGCGAGCACTGGCAGCTCGAACACCGGCTGGAGCCGATTTTTCGGCATCGCCGACATTTCTCCATGATGCGTACTCTGCTAATGACTGTGCTGGCGATGGCGCTGACTGCGCTGGTCATCTGGGCGCTGAAAGGGCTGCTGTTTGGTATACTGCAATTACTGTTCTGGATCGTCGCCGGCTTGCTCTGCATCGGTGCCGGTTCGGTGCGTCAGCACTACCATAGCTATCTGAAAGCAGCCAGTCATGACGACGACGCGGCGCATCAGGCGATGGCGGCTGAGTTGACGCTGATTCATGGCGTGCCGGTAGAATGCAGCGAACGCGAGTTCCTGCGTGAACTGCAGAATGCACTGATCTGGATAAACTTCCGCTTCTACCTTGCGCCGATGTTCTGGCTGGTGGTGGGAGGGCCGTGGGGTCCGGTGCTGCTGGTGGGTTATGCGTTTCTGCGAGCCTGGCAAGGCTGGCTGGCAAAACATGGTACACCGATGGCGCGTTCGCAGTCTGGCGTGGATGCGATACTGCATCTTCTCGACTGGATCCCGGTGCGGCTGGCGGGGGTGGCTTACGCGCTGCTGGGCCACGGCGAAAAAGCGCTGCCTGCGTGGTTTGCTTCGCTGACTGATCGTCACCGTTCTCAGTATCAGGTGCTGACGACGCTGGCGCAGTTCTCCCTGTCACGCGATCCGCACACCGATAAAGTAGAAACGCCACGGGTTGCCGTGGCGTTAGCGAAACGCACTTCACTGGTGCTGGTGGTTGCCGTTGCGTTGCTGACGATTTACGGCACGCTGGTGTAATCGGCAGGTGGCACGCCAAAATCGGGCGTGCCATCTTCCCGCCAGCTGAAATATTTCAGTCGGGTGTGGCGGTTCGGATCCCACAACGGATCGCCCTCAATTTCAGTGTAGTTACGCGCGTGATAAACCAGCACGTCGCGTCCCGCCTCATCCTGGGTAAAACTGTTGTGGCCTGGCCCATACTGATGGTTGTCCCAGCTGGATACAAAGACCGGGCGTGCCGATTTTTGCCAGGCGGTGACATCAAGCGGATCGGCATCAGCGGCAATCGACAGTATCCCCAGACAGTAATTTTCATCGGTAGCGCTGGCGGAGTAGGTCACGAACAGCCGATCGCTGTGACGAATCACCGCCGGACCTTCGTTCACGCTAAACCCTGCGCACTCCCACTCATATTCTGGCCGACTCAGCATCACCGGTGTACCTTTCAGCGTCCAGGGATTCAGCAGCTCAGCCAGGTAGAGATTAGAGTTGCCGGGAATCACGGGATCTTTTTGCGCCCAGAGATACCAGTTTTTGCCCTGATGTACGAAGTGCGTGGCATCCAGAGAGAAGCTGTCGAGCTGGCTGAAAACCCGGCGGCAGGGCTGCCATTCGCCCTGCAATGGATCTGCCGCCTCACACACCAGCGCATACATCCGGTGCTGAAACAGTCCCTCTTTGATCTCCCGCGTCGGCGCTGCTGCGAAATAGATAACCCACTGGCCGTCAATGTAGTGCAATTCGGGTGCCCAGATTAACTCGCTACAGGGGCCGCTATCAGGCTTGCGCCAGACCACGACCGGCTCGGCGCTGCGCAGACCAGCCAGCGTTGTGGCGCGTCGGATCTCCAGCCGATCATACTCCGGTACTGATGCCACAAAGTAGTAGTGCTGCTCATGGCGAAGGATAAAGGGGTCGGCGCGCTGCTCAATAAAAGGATTCGGCAGGATTGCAGTCATTTAACATCTCCGGTTGGCGTAGCAGCACCGTCGCGCAGGCGAACAGTGTGTAACTCGTGGAAGTTTTCGCGGCGCAGCGCGAGATCCTGCTGAATAGTAATCATCATTTTGCGGTCGACCTTCATCAGCCGCACCACGCCGGCGGTAATCAGATAGCCGACGCCCGGAATGATGGTGAAGAGCAGCATGATGCCGTTAATCGCTTCAGGGGACTGCTGTTTAGCACCCGCATTGTAGCCATAGATCGACAGCAGAAAGCCGACCATTGCACCGGCCACTGCCAGTCCCACCTTGAGGAAGAACAGGTTGCCGGAGAAGCTGATGCCGGTGATGCGCTTGCCGGTTTTCCACTCGCCGTAGTCATCCACATCCGCCATCAGCGACCAGTGCAGCGGAGAGGGAATCTGATGCAGGATATTCAGCACAAAGTAAGCCACTACGACCATCACCGTGGCGTGAGGATCGATCCAGTAAAAGCCGCAGGAGAAGAGCGCCAGCGCGATATTGGTCCAGAAGAAGACTTTGAGTTTGCACCAGCGATCGGTGAGCAGTTTCGCCAGCGTGCTGCCGAACATCATGCCAATCACGCCCAGGCTGATAAACAGCGTGGCGAAGTGCGTGGACTGACCCATGACCCAGGTGACGTAATACATGGTGGCTGCCATGCGGATGAAGCCAGGACAGACGTTACAGAAAGTCAGCAGCAGAATGCGCACCCACTGGTCATTCTTCCAGACGTCACGCAGATCTTTTTTCAGGTCATCATTGCTCGGTACAGCAGGGCGGATACGTTCACGAACTGTGGCAAAGCAGAACAGAAACATCGCCAGACCAATCGTGGCCAGCACCGCCATCGCCATCTGGTAGCCGCGCGCTTTATCTTCACCCCCAAACCACTCCGCCATCGGCAGCAGCGACAGAGAAAGTATCAGCGTGGCGATACCGACCATGACAAAACGGTAGGACTGGCAGGAGACGCGTTCACCGGGGTCGTTGGTAATCACGCCACCCAGCGAGCAGTAAGGAATATTAATCGCGGTATACGTCAGTGACATCAGGAAGTAGGTGACGAACGCCCAGATGACCTTGTTGTGATAGGTCCAGTCTGGTGTGGTGAACATCAGAACGCTGAAGACCACATAGGGAACGGAAACCCACAGCAGCCAGGGACGAAAACGGCCCCAGCGACTCTGGGTGCGATCGGCGATGGCGCCCATAATCGGATCGGTTACCGCATCCAGCACCCTGACCGAGAGCAGCAGGGTTCCTACCAGCGCCGGAGCAAGGCCGAAAACATCGGTATAGAAGTAGTTCAGGAACAGCATGATGGCACCGCCAATCATGTTGCATCCGGCATCACCCATGCCATATCCCAGTTTTTCCCGAAACGGGAGGGCTGTACCTTTCATGGTTTATTCCTGCGCATCCAGTGTGAACAGGAAGTATTGTCAGGAAATCAGTGAGATGAACGGGAGTAATTCGTCATGAAGATGGACAAAACAGGTGCGGGAAGAGAAGTGTGAGCTGGATCGGGCATCAGAGGTACGTGCTGCAACCTCCCTGAGAGGTCGCAGCACGTAGTCGAGCATCAGGCTTTCTGCGTCTGGTTCTTAATAAAGTAACCAATACCCAGAATGACCAGCCAGACCGGGATCAGCCAGACGGAGATCGCCATACCCGGCGTGGTCGCCATCAATACCAGAATCCCTGCCAGGAAGATCAGGCAAATCCAGTTACCTGCCGGATAGAGCAGCGCTTTAAAGCGGGTTGTGACGCCCTGCTGATCTTTCTTACGACGGAACTTGAGGTGCGCCAGGCTGATCATCGCCCAGTTGATGACCAGTGCAGAGACCACCAGCGACATCAGCAGGCCAAACGCTTCGCCCGGCATCAGGTAGTTGATCAGCACACACAGCGCAGTAGCTACAGCAGAGACCAGAATCGTTAACACCGGTACACCACGACGATCGACTTTCAGCAGTGCTTTCGGCGCATTGCCCTGCTGTGCCAGACCAAACAGCATGCGGCTGTTACAGTAAACGCAGCTGTTATAGACCGACAGGGCAGCCGTCAGGATCACCACGTTAAGCGCATTCGCCACCATGGCATCGCCCAGTTCGTGGAAGATAAAGACGAACGGGCTGACTTCTGAGGTGACGCGGGTCCACGGCATCAGTGACAGCAGGACCGCCAGCGAACCAATGTAGAAAATCAGGATACGCCACAGCACCTGGTTGGTCGCTTTTGGAATGCTCACTTCCGGGTTATCCGCTTCAGCTGCGGTGATACCCACCAGCTCCAGACCCCCGAATGAAAACATGATAATCGCCATGACGGTGACCAGACCGCCGATGCCATGCGGGAAGAAGCCGCCCTGTTCCCACAGGTTACGTACCGTTGCCTGCGGACCGGCATGACCGCTGAACAGCAGCCAGCCGCCGAACAGGATCATGCCAATGACCGCAACCACTTTAATGATGGCGAACCAGAACTCCATCTCACCAAACACTTTCACGTTGGTCAGGTTGATGGCATTGATCATCACGAAGAAGATGGCAGCCGACGCCCAGGTCGGAAAGTCAGGCCACCAGAACTGGACATATTTGCCGACGGCTGTGAGTTCTGCCATGGCAACCAGCACATAGAGCACCCAGTAGTTCCAGCCCGAAGCAAAACCCGCAAAGTTGCCCCAGTATTTATAGGCAAAGTGGCTGAAGCTGCCAGCAACCGGCTCTTCCACGACCATCTCACCTAACTGGCGCATGATTAAAAAGGCAATAAAACCGGCAATCGCATAGCCCAGAATAACGGCCGGTCCGGCGGATTCAATGACCGATGCACTGCCCAGAAACAGGCCGGTTCCCACTGCACCACCCAGCGCGATGAGCTGAATATGGCGGTTCTTAAGACCACGTTTCAGCGCTTCGCCTTGCTGCTGTTCCATACAAACCTCGTGATGTTTTTATTCTTCGTTCGCAGCGCAATCCGCTGTAATGAAGGAGTTACAATAACGTATTGATTATTTTACGGTATCTGGCGTGCTGAATGCGGCCATTTGCTACCCTGGCGACAAGAATAGTGATAAGCGATTCGCTTTGCACCTGCTTTCGCCTTTCGTGCTGAGACTTGACTGAAAAAACGCCGTCCTGGTCACGTCTGCCTGTCGAAACTTCTGCCATGAAATTCGGGTAATGACGAATAGTTTTCACTTATGGTTGCCATGCTCATCAGGCGCTAAGCGGGTGTAAGGTTTGGTAAAAGTGCAATTATTTAACATTTGCCGTGGCGGATTTTTTCATTTTTTTAACCGCGAGTTAGCGCCAGGGCAGGCTTTAAGGCGAGGTGAATGTCGCCGACACCATATAGACACAAGGTGAATACTTTGTTACTTTACCGGCACCTCATTGCAATTGGTATTACCAATTTACTCCGGACGCCTGGCTTAATAAGAAGGGATGATGGCTTACAGTAAGATTCGCCAACCTAAGCTCTCCGATGCTATCGAGCAACAGCTCGAATCCCTGATTATGGAAGGAACGTTGCGTCCGGGAGAGAAGCTGTTGCCTGAGCGCGAACTCGCCAAACAATTCGATGTCTCACGTCCGTCTCTCCGCGAAGCGATCCAGCGCTTAGAAGCGAAAGGATTATTGCTGCGCCGACAGGGTGGCGGAACGTTCGTGCAGGAGAATCTCTGGCAAAGCTTAAGCGATCCACTCGTTGAGCTGCTCGCCGGCCATCCGGAATCCCAGTTTGATCTGCTGGAAACGCGCCATGCCTTAGAAGGCATCGCCGCCTATTACGCGGCACTGCGCGGCACAGAGGAAGACCTGCGGCGCATTCGCGACTGCCATCTGAATATCCAGCAGGCGCAGGACAGCGGCGATTTAGACGCCGAAGCGGACGCAGTGATGCAGTATCAGATCGCTGTCACAGAAGCAGCCCATAATGTCGTGCTTTTACATTTGCTACGCTCAATGGGCCCTATGCTGGAACAAAACGTTCGTCAGAATTTCGAATTGCTCTACTCGCGCCGGGAAATGCTGGCAAAAGTGAGCGGTCACCGCGCCAGAATCTTTGAGGCGATTGTGGCCCGTGAGCCAGAAAAAGCGCGCGAGGCTTCACACCGTCACCTGGCGTTCATAGAGGAAATCTTGCTGGACAGAAGTCGGGAGCAGAGCCGTCGAGAACGCTCCCTGCGTCGTTTACAGCAACGTAAGGAATGACGTGCGACAAAGATCGTACTGATATCAGACGAGCCTGCCTGCATCTGCTTTAACAGGCTCCCGATTATTCAACGTATTAGACACAGATAAGGAACACACCCATGTCAGAACGTTTACACAATGACGTGGATCCGATTGAAACTCGTGACTGGCTACAGGCGATCGAATCGGTCATCCGTGAAGAAGGTGTTGAACGTGCACAGTATCTGATTGATCAGGTACTGGGTGCAGCCCGCAAAGGCGGCGTAAACGTGGCTGCAGGATCTTCTGCAATCAGCAACTACATCAACTCTATTGCCGTTGAAGATGAACCCGATTATCCGGGCAACACCTCTCTTGAACGTCGTATCCGTTCCGCAATTCGCTGGAACGCCATCATGTCGGTGCTGCGCGCATCGAAGAAAGATCTGGAACTGGGTGGCCACATGTCCTCCTTCCAGTCTTCTGCGACAATTTATGAAGTGTGCTTTAACCACTTCTTCCGCGCGCGCAGTGAGAAGGATGGCGGCGATCTGGTCTATTTCCAGGGCCACATCTCTCCGGGTATCTATGCGCGTGCGTTCCTTGAAGGCCGCCTGACCGAAGAGCAGATGAACAACTTCCGTCAGGAAGTTGACGGTAAAGGCCTCTCTTCTTATCCGCATCCGAAATTGATGCCGGAATTCTGGCAGTTCCCGACCGTATCAATGGGCCTGGGTCCATTGTCAGCGATCTATCAGGCGAAGTTCCTGAAATATCTGGAACACCGTGGCCTGAAAGATACCTCTGCGCAGACCGTTTACGCCTTCCTGGGTGACGGCGAGATGGATGAGCCAGAATCTAAAGGTGCGATCACCATCGCCACCCGTGAAAAACTGGATAACCTGGTCTTCATCATCAACTGCAACCTGCAGCGTCTGGATGGCCCGGTAACTGGTAATGGCAAAATCATCAACGAGCTGGAAGGCATCTTTGCCGGTGCTGGCTGGGAAGTGATCAAGGTCATCTGGGGCGGTCGCTGGGATGAGCTGCTGCGCAAAGATACCAGCGGCAAGCTGATTCAGCTGATGAACGAAACGGTCGACGGTGACTACCAGACCTTCAAATCCCGCGATGGTGCCTATGTGCGTGAGCACTTCTTTGGCAAATATCCGGAAACCGCCGCGCTGGTTAAAGATATGTCCGATGATGAAATCTGGGCATTGAACCGTGGCGGCCACGATCCGAAGAAAATCTACGCGGCGCTGAAAAAAGCGCAGGATACCAAAGGCAAGCCAGTATTGATCCTGGCGCATACCATCAAAGGTTATGGTATGGGCGACACCGCGGAAGGCAAAAACATTGCTCACCAGGTGAAGAAGATGAACATGGATGGCGTGCGCTATATCCGTGATCGCTTCAACGTGCCAGTTGCTGATGACAAAATCGAATCACTGCCGTACGTGACCTTCGAAAAAGGCTCAGAAGAGCATGCTTATCTGCATGGTCAGCGCGAGAAGTTAGGCGGCTACCTGCCAACGCGTCAGCCGAAGTTCACTGAAAAGCTGGAAATGCCAGCACTCGAAGAGTTCAGTGCGCTGCTGGAAGAGCAGAACAAAGAGATCTCGACCACCATCGCCTTTGTGCGTGCCCTGAATGTGATGCTGAAGAACAAGTCGATCAAAGATCGTCTGGTTCCAATCCTTGCCGATGAAGCGCGTACCTTTGGTATGGAAGGTCTGTTCCGTCAGATCGGTATCTACAGCCCGAATGGTCAGCAGTACACCCCGCAGGACCGTGAGCAGGTTGCATACTATAAAGAAGACGAGAAAGGCCAGATTCTGCAGGAAGGGATCAACGAGCTGGGCGCAGGTTCTTCCTGGCTGGCTGCGGCGACCTCTTACAGCACCAACAACCTGCCGATGATCCCGTTCTACATCTACTACTCGATGTTCGGCTTCCAGCGTATCGGCGATCTGATGTGGCTGGCGGGCGACCAACAGGCGCGCGGCTTCCTGGTCGGCGGCACCTCGGGTCGTACTACCCTGAACGGCGAAGGTCTGCAGCATGAAGATGGTCACAGCCACATTCAGTCTCTGACTATCCCGAACTGTATCTCTTACGATCCTTCATACGCTTATGAAGTGGCTGTCATCATGCATGACGGTCTGGTGCGTATGTATGGCGAAGCGCAGGAGAACGTGTACTACTACATCACCACGCTGAACGAAAACTACCATATGCCAGCCATGCCGAAGGGCGCGGAAGAGGGTATCCGTAAGGGTATCTACAAGCTGGAAACGGTAGAGGGCAGCAAAGGTAAAGTACAGCTGCTGGGCTCAGGTTCTATCCTGCGTCACGTTCGTGAAGCCGCCCAGATTCTGGCGAAAGATTACGGTATCGGCTCTGATGTCTACAGCGTCACCTCGTTCACCGAACTGGCTCGTGATGGCCAGGATTGTGAGCGCTGGAACATGCTGCATCCGACTGAAGAAGCGCGCGTACCTTACATCGCTCAGGTGATGAATGACGCACCTGCTGTTGCTTCAACCGACTACATGAAACTGTTCGCTGAGCAGGTTCGTAGCTATGTCCCAGCCAGCGATTATCGCGTACTGGGTACCGATGGCTTTGGTCGCTCTGACAGCCGTGAGAATCTGCGTCATCACTTTGAAGTTGATGCATCTTATGTGGTGGTTGCCGCGCTGGGTGAGCTGGCTAAACGCGGCGAGATCGAGAAGAAAGTGGTGGCTGACGCTATCACCAAATTCAATATCGATGCCGATAAAGTTAACCCGCGTCTGGCTTAAGAGGTAATAGAGTAATGGCTATCGAAATTAAGGTACCGGATATCGGGTCTGACGAAGTTGAAGTCACCGAGATTCTGGTGAAAGTTGGCGACAAGGTGGAAGCCGAGCAGTCGCTGATCACCGTGGAAGGCGACAAAGCCTCAATGGAAGTGCCGTCGCCACAGGCTGGCGTAGTCAAAGAGATTAAAATCTCTACCGGTGACAAAGTTGAGACCGGTTCGCTGATTATGGTGTTTGATGCTGAAGGCGCTGCGGAAGCAGCTCCTGCCGCCGCCGAAGAGAAGAAAGCGGACGCGGCGCCTGCGCCAGCCGCTGCTGCGGCCACTGCCAGCAAAGAAGTGGCTGTGCCGGATATCGGCGGTGACGAAGTCGAAGTCACTGAGATTCTGGTTAAGGTCGGCGACAAAGTCGAAGCCGAGCAGTCACTGATTGTCGTCGAAGGTGATAAAGCGTCAATGGAAGTTCCGGCTCCGTTCGCGGGTGTGGTCAAAGCGATCACCATTGCGACCGGCGACAAAGTCAGCACCGGTTCAGCCATCATGGTCTTTGAAGCAGAAGGTGCAGCAACGGCCTCTGATGCGAAGCCAGAAGTGAAAGAGGAAGCGGCATCGGCACCTGCCGCACCTGCCGCAGCTGCGGGCGCAAAAGACGTTAACGTTCCGGATATCGGGGGAGACGAAGTTGAAGTCACCGAGATCCTCGTTAAGGTTGGCGACAAGGTGGAAGCCGAGCAGTCACTGATCGTGGTTGAAGGCGACAAAGCCTCTATGGAAGTGCCGGCACCGTTTGCGGGCATCGTCAAAGAGCTGAAAGTCGCGACGGGCGATAAAGTCAGCACCGGCTCACTGATTATGGTCTTCGAAGTCGAAGGTGCTGCTCCGGCTGCCCCTGCGGCTGCGAAACAGGAAGCCGCACCGGCGCCTGCTGCCAAATCTGAAGCGAAAGCCGCAGCAGCACCTGCCGCCGCTAAAGCAGAAAGCAAAGGTGAGTTCGCAGAGAACGACGCTTACGTTCACGCTACCCCGGTGATCCGTCGCCTGGCGCGCGAGTTCGGTGTTAACCTGGCGAAAGTCAAAGGCACCGGCCGTAAAGGTCGCATTCTGAAAGAAGACGTGCAGACTTACGTGAAAGAGGCCGTGAAACGCGCTGAGGCAGCACCTGCTGCGGCCAGCGGCGGCGGTCTGCCTGGCATGCTGCCATGGCCGAAAGTTGATTTCAGTAAGTTTGGCGAAATCGAAGAAGTCGAACTGGGCCGTATCCAGAAAATTTCTGGCGCGAACCTGAGCCGTAACTGGGTGATGATTCCGCACGTTACGCATTTCGACAAAACTGATATCACCGATCTGGAAGCTTTCCGTAAGCAGCAGAATGCTGAAGCAGAGAAGCGTAAGCTGGATGTGAAGTACACCCCAGTGGTGTTCATCATGAAAGCGGTCGCTGCGGCGCTTGAGCAGATGCCACGCTTCAACAGTTCGCTGTCTGAAGATGCGCAGAAACTGACTCTGAAGAAATATATCAACATCGGTGTGGCGGTTGATACGCCAAATGGCCTGGTTGTTCCGGTCTTTAAAGACGTGAATAAGAAAGGCATCACCGAGCTGTCCCGCGAACTGATGGCCATTTCGAAGAAAGCGCGTGACGGTAAGCTGACAGCGGGCGACATGCAGGGCGGATGCTTCACCATCTCCAGCCTGGGCGGCCTGGGCACTACCCACTTCGCGCCGATCGTGAACGCGCCGGAAGTGGCTATCCTGGGTGTCTCTAAATCGGCGATGGAACCGGTGTGGAACGGTAAAGAGTTTACTCCGCGTCTGATGATGCCGATTTCTCTCTCCTTCGACCACCGCGTGATCGACGGTGCTGATGGTGCGCGATTCATCACCATTATCGGCAATATGCTGTCTGATATTCGTCGTTTAGTTATGTAAATGTTAAGAGGGCCGGCGAATGCCGGCCTTCCTTTAACGATTCGTCGCGCCGCTGTTGGCAGTTTGTTAACAATTCTGTAAACTCTTGCGGTGAAAGTCCCGGTGGAACAAGGGCATTATAAGAACGTCTGACCCGCCGGATATCAATTAAGAGGTCATGATGAGTACAGAGATGAAAACCCAGGTCGTGGTACTTGGGGCAGGTCCTGCAGGTTACTCTGCAGCCTTCCGTTGTGCGGATTTAGGTCTGGAAACCGTACTGGTAGAGCGTTACAGCACCCTCGGTGGTGTTTGTCTGAACGTCGGTTGTATCCCATCTAAAGCGCTGCTGCACGTTGCTAAAGTGATTGAAGAGGCGAAAGCCCTTGAAGAGCACGGCATTGTGTTTGGCCAGCCATCTACTGATATCAACAAGATTCGCAGCTGGAAAGAGAAGGTTATCAACCAGTTGACTGGCGGCCTGTCAGGTATGGCAAAAGGTCGTAAAGTCACCGTGGTTAATGGCCTGGGCAAATTCACCGGTGCTAACACCCTGGTGGTCGAAGGAGAAGGCGGCGCGACCACCATCAACTTCGATAATGCCATCATCGCTGCGGGTTCACGCCCAATCGAACTGCCATTCATTCCACATGAAGATCCACGCGTCTGGGACTCTACCGATGCGCTGGAACTGAAAGAAGTGCCGAAGCGTCTGCTGGTTATGGGCGGCGGCATCATCGGTCTGGAAATGGCGACGGTTTATCATGCGCTGGGTTCAGAGATCGATGTGGTTGAGATGTTCGACCAGGTTATCCCGGCTGCGGATAAAGACGTGGTGAAAGTCTTTACCAAGAAAATCAGCAAGAAATTTAACCTGATGCTGGAAACCAAAGTGACCGCCGTTGAAGCGAAAGACGATGGCATTTACGTTTCCATGGAAGGCAAAAAGGCACCAGGTGAAGCGCAGCGTTATGACGCGGTGCTGGTAGCGATTGGTCGTGTGCCGAACGGTAAAGGTCTGGATGCTGGTAAAGCGGGCGTGGAAGTGGACGATCGCGGCTTCATCCGCGTCGACAAGCAGATGCGTACTAACGTGCCACACATCTATGCTATCGGCGACATCGTCGGTCAGCCAATGCTGGCGCATAAAGGTGTGCATGAAGGCCACATTGCCGCAGAAGTGATCTCTGGCCTGAAGCACTACTTCGATCCGAAAGTGATCCCTTCAATTGCCTATACTGAGCCAGAAGTTGCCTGGGTTGGTCTGACCGAGAAAGAAGCGAAAGAGAAAGGCATCAGCTACGAGACCTCCACCTTCCCGTGGGCTGCTTCAGGCCGTGCTATCGCTTCTGATTGTGCAGACGGTATGACCAAACTGATTTTCGACAAAGAGACGCACCGTATTATTGGTGGCGCGATTGTCGGCACTAACGGCGGTGAGCTGTTAGGCGAAATCGGTCTGGCGATTGAGATGGGTTGTGATGCGGAAGATATCGCGCTGACCATCCATGCTCACCCGACCCTGCATGAGTCAGTCGGTCTGGCTGCAGAGATCTTCGAAGGTAGCATCACCGATCTGCCTAACGCGAAAGCGAAGAAGAAATAAATTTCTGTCGCAGCTATTGAGAAAGCTCCCATAATGGGGGCTTTTTTTTGGCCTGGATTCTGGTGCTGGGATTAGGGGTTATGTGGGGTAAAATCAGAGCATCAAATTCGACAGGATTCCTGGATGCCAACAAGTATTTAATAATCAGACAGATAAGCTTTGGTTGTTGCCCGCGTGAGCAGGCATAAACCACGCTGTTTTGTTGCTTATCCGTGCGCCTCCCAGGACGCCACCCGTTCAACAAACATCTGCGCCAGTGCTGCAATCGCGCTGTTGCCGGGCAGTCTCTCTTCGTTTATATGCATCACCAGTGAACTACTGCGTCGGCGGCCCTGCAGCAGCGGCAGGGGACGAAGCTCACCGCTCTCTAAAAGCGCGGCGATATTCTGTTCCGGCAGCCAGCCATAACCTAACTGGTGGTGGACCGCCTCAATCGCAGCCGACAGTGTTGTAAATGACCAGTTTTCCGCCTGTTCGCCATTCACCTCTGACTGCTGCTGTTGCTGACGATCAAGAATAGTAATACAGGGCCAGCGAGCCAGCGTGGCCGCATTAAGCGGGGCGGGTTCGCGGTGTAATGGATGGTCGCGATGGGCAACGGCGACGAAATCGACACTCATCAGGCTTTCGCCTGCAAACTGCGTATCGCCCTGCTGCGCCACCAGCCAGAGATCGGCCTGATTTTCCGCCAGTCTGTCGGGCGTTTCACTTCGGACGATTTCGCTGAACCAGATGCGCACATGCGGATAGCGCTGCTGAAAGGTCTGGAGCACATCAAACAGCAAAGGTTTGGGCAGCGTCGCATCGACCATCAGATCGATGCGTGACCGCTCGCCGCGTTGCAGTGCATTAGCCTGCGCCTCAAGCGCACTGAATCCCGCCAGCAAAGGACGCACCTGCGCGAGCAACTGATGTCCCTCCGTACTCAGCACCGCACGGCGGCCCTCCTGCTGTAACAGCGTCAGCCCCAGCCGCTGCTGAAGCAGGCCCAGCTGGTAGCTCAATGAAGACTGGCTGCGATGGTTCTTCTCCGCTGCCAGCGCAAAACTCCCTTCATTGACTACTGCATCGAGCAGATACCACTGTTCCAGCGTTGTCTTGTACATGTTGACTCATCTAAAAAATGAATTATTTAGCGCTAAAAATAGCGTTATTCATCGCTTTTGTAACGCGCAATAATCCTCTCAACGGAAACAAATGAGGCGTTAATTATGAGTACTTTTGATAAACATGACCTGTCTGGCATCGTCGGTAAACATCTGGTTTATACCTATGACAATGGCTGGAACTACGAGCTCTACATCAAAAATGCCAGCACCATCGACTACCGTATTCACAGCGGCATGGTGGGGAATCGCTGGGTTAAAAATCAGCATGTCTATGTCGTTCGTCTGGCGCAGGATGTCTATAAAGTCTCCTGGACCGAACCTACCGGCACCGATGTCAGCCTGGCCGTTAATCTGGCCGATAAAATCTTCCATGGCACCATCTTTTTCCCTCGCTGGGTAATGAACAACCCGGAAAAAACCGTCTGCTTCCAGAACGATCATCTGGAAGAGATGGCAAAATTCCGCGAAACGGGTCCGGCTTATCCAACCGAGATTATCGATGAATTCGCGACGCTGACCGTTATCCGCGAAGTGGGCGAAAATAATGAAAGCGTGATTGATTGCCCGCCTGACCAGCTGCCTGCCAATTGGCCAGCTAACCTGCAAAATTAACGCAGAACAAAAGCGGTCATGGCGTCCATTTGTTAAAAATGGATTGCCCAGGCAGGCAGTGCAGGTATTAAAAGAGAATTGAGCCCTCTTGCCGTGACGGAAAGGAAAGAGGGCGCGTTCTGGCGGCGGGACTAGCCACTATCACTGCGAGAAATCAAAATGACGCTGTAATCCTCTGACGTCAAAAGAACCTCACACTTCGCTCTGGTGTTAAGATCTTTTCAAACTCACCGCTGTTTTAAACCCGATTCACACCGCGTTCTATTCCTGTCGGTTATCTATTTCACTGAATCATTTCGCTTAAACCGCTGCAAAGCTGACCTTATCGTGTCGCCATTTCACTGGAATACGGTAAGCTGCTGAGAGACCAAATCGGCTCACTCAGGAGCCTGATGCGGGGAGATAAGCGGGCAGAATGGGCGTAGTGGATTATGTTGTATTTTTGTAAACAGATTAACAAACAGACGGAATCCTGCTATTCTGCCCTCCGCGAAACCGGGCACCTCAACCTGGACGAGAAAGGGAAGTGTGTTCTCCATAAGTGAGCAAGGTGGTCGGAAAGCCCTACATAATGAGAGCGAGGATAACGTCGTGCTAGAAGAATACCGTAAGCACGTTGCCGAGCGTGCTGCCCAGGGAATTGTACCTAAGCCTTTAGAGGCTTCCCAGATGGCCGCGCTGGTTGAACTGCTGAAAAATCCACCTGCGGGTGAAGAAGAATTTTTGACCGATTTATTGGTCAACCGAGTCCCACCTGGCGTCGATGAAGCGGCGTATGTCAAAGCCGGTTTCCTGGCGGCTGTCGCCAAAGGCGAAGCAACCTCTCCTCTGATATCTCCTGAAAAAGCGGTTGAACTGCTCGGCACCATGCAGGGTGGTTACAATATTCACCCGCTGATTGAAGCGCTGGACGATAGCAAGCTTGCCCCAATTGCGGCGAAAGCCCTTTCACACACCCTGCTGATGTTCGACAACTTCTATGATGTCGAAGAGAAAGCGAAAGCGGGTAATGAATACGCGAAGCAGGTGATGCAATCGTGGGCCGATGCGGAATGGTATCTGTCACGTCCTGAACTGGCTGAGAAAATCACCGTTACGGTGTTCAAAGTCACTGGCGAAACCAACACCGACGATCTCTCTCCAGCCCAGGATGCCTGGTCACGTCCGGACATTCCACTGCACGCCCTGGCGATGCTGAAAAATGCCCGTGAAGGCATTGAGCCGGATGAGGCAGGCAACATCGGTCCGATCAAACAGATCGAAGCACTGAAGACCAAAGGCTTCCCGCTGGCCTATGTCGGCGATGTGGTCGGAACCGGTTCTTCGCGTAAATCTGCCACCAACTCGGTGCTGTGGTTTATGGGCGACGACATCCCGAACGTGCCAAATAAAAAAGGCGGCGGCGTGGTGCTGGGCAGCAAAATTGCGCCAATCTTCTTCAACACCATGGAAGATGCAGGCGCACTGCCGATTGAAGTTGACGTCAACAACCTGAACATGGGTGATGTCATCGACATCTATCCGTTTAAAGGCGAAGTCCGCAATCACGAAACCAACGAACTGCTGGCCAGCTTCGAACTCAAAACCGAAGTGGTGATTGACGAAGTGCGTGCCGGTGGCCGTATTCCGCTGATCATCGGTCGCGGACTGACCACCAAAGCGCGTGAATCGCTTGGTCTGCCGCACAGCACCGTATTCCGTCAGGCGAAAGATGTTGCGGAGAGCACCCGTGGCTTCTCGCTGGCGCAGAAAATGGTAGGCCGCGCCTGTGGTGTAGCCGGTGTTCGTCCAGGCGCCTATTGCGAACCTAAAATGACCTCGGTTGGCTCGCAGGATACTACCGGCCCGATGACCCGTGACGAGCTGAAAGATCTGGCTTGCCTGGGCTTCTCGACCGATCTGGTGATGCAGTCCTTCTGTCACACTGCCGCGTATCCTAAGCCAGTGGACGTGAGTACGCACCACACGCTGCCAGACTTCATCATGAACCGCGGTGGTGTATCACTGCGTCCGGGTGACGGCATTATCCACAGCTGGCTGAACCGTATGCTGCTGCCGGATACCGTGGGCACCGGTGGTGACTCCCATACCCGTTTCCCTATCGGCATCTCTTTCCCGGCGGGTTCAGGCCTGGTGGCGTTTGCCGCCGCGACCGGCGTTATGCCGCTCGACATGCCGGAATCGGTACTGGTGCGCTTCAAAGGTAAAATGGAGCCAGGCATTACGCTGCGCGATCTGGTTCACGCCATCCCGCTGTATGCGATCAAACAGGGTCTGCTGACCGTTGAGAAGAAAGGTAAGAAAAACATCTTCTCTGGCCGTATCCTGGAGATTGAAGGTCTGCCGGATCTGAAGGTCGAGCAGGCGTTTGAGCTGTCTGATGCGTCAGCAGAGCGTTCCGCTGCGGGCTGTACCATCAAGCTGGATAAAGCACCGATTATTGAGTACCTGAACTCCAACATTGTATTGCTGAAGTGGATGATCGCAGAAGGCTACGGCGATCGTCGTACACTGGAGCGTCGTGTTGAAAGCATGCAGAAATGGCTGGCCGATCCTCAGTTGCTGGAAGCGGACGCTGATGCTGAATATGCTGCGGTGATCGAAATCGATCTGGCTGACATCAAAGAGCCGATCCTCTGCGCACCAAACGATCCGGACGATGCACGTCTGCTCTCTGACGTTCAGGGCGAGAAGATCGACGAAGTGTTCATCGGCTCATGCATGACCAACATTGGCCACTTCCGTGCCGCCGGTAAACTGCTGGATAGCCACAAAGGTCAGCTGCCAACGCGTCTGTGGGTGGCGCCGCCAACCAAGATGGATGCAGCACAGCTAACCGAAGAGGGCTACTACAGCGTATTCGGCAAAAGCGGTGCGCGTATCGAGATCCCGGGCTGTTCACTCTGCATGGGTAACCAGGCACGTGTTGCAGACGGTGCGACGGTGGTTTCCACCTCGACCCGTAACTTCCCGAACCGCCTGGGGAATGGCGCTAACGTCTACCTGGCATCTGCGGAGCTGGCTGCGGTCGCGTCACTGCTTGGCAAACTGCCAACGCCGGATGAGTATCAGCAATTCATGGAGCAGGTTGATAAAACAGCCAGCGACACTTATCGCTATCTCAACTTTGACCAGCTGGCGCAGTACACTGACAAAGCTGACGGCGTGATTTTCCAGACTGCGGTCTGATTCTTCACCTGGCAGTAACAGAAAGGGGCGATGATTCGCCCCTTTTTTTCGTCCCGGCATTGGCCAGAGAGACGATCAAAAGCTGGATTTCGCCAGACAGCCTGTAATAATGCGCGACGTGTCACACTTTGCCGCGCAGGCAGCGCTGACACTCATTTAGTGACGCGATGACGTTAAGAGGAACGGGCGATGGAATATGAATTTTTACGCGATGTGACCGGACAGATTAAAGTTCGTATGTCGATGGATCATGAAGCGGTCGGCCACTGGTTCAACGAAGAGGTGAAAAACGATCCAGGATTGCTGGATGAAGTTGAAGCCGCAATCGAAGACGTCAAAGGCAGCGTGCGTCAGTGGCAGCGCGTCGGTAGCGAGTACACCATCCTGCTGGATGAGGAAGAGGTAATGATTCGCGCCAACCTGCTGGCTCTGGAAGATGACGGCATGGAGGAGGGCATGAACTACTACGACGAAGAGAGCCTCTCATTCTGTGGCATTGAAGATTTTCTGCTGGTGATCGCCGCCTACCGCCAGTTTGTTAATCAGTACGGTAAGCCGTTACGGAAATAAAAACCCGATGAGGTGCGGCTCCTGGTTTGTCAGCTAACCAGAGGAGAATCTGACCGATGTCGTTACCGACTGCCGGTCAGATAAGGGTCTTTGACGCACGCTGCGCTAAGGCAGGCTTGCGCTAACGCTGCGTGCTAATCCATTACAGGCTCTTCAGGCCCACTGAGGGAATGTTTCTGCCGTAGTAGATCTCCCGCATCTCTTTCCAGAGCAGGTCAGTAATGCGCTTGTGCTCCTGCGGGCTGAGATCTTCCGGACGGGTGTTAAACAGGTAGTGCTTAAGGTCGAACTCTTTCAGTAACATCTTCGTATGGAAGATATTTTCCTGATAGACATTCACATCCACCATGTCGTACATCGCTTTCATATCTTCTGACATGAAGTTCTGGATCGAATTGATCTCATGATCGATAAAGTGCTTCATGCCCTTCACGTCACGGGTAAAACCGCGCACCCGGTAATCGACGGTGACAATATCTGACTCCAGCTGGTGGATCAGATAGTTCAGCGCCTTAAGCGGTGAAATCACGCCACAGGTTGAGACTTCGATATCGGCGCGGAAAGTGCAAAGTCCGCCTTCCGGGTGGCTCTCCGGATAGGTATGCACGCAGATATGGCTTTTATCGAGATGCGCCACCACCGAGTTTGGCAGCGGGCCTGGATGCTCGGAGTTATCGATATCTTTCGGATCGATCGGCTCTTCACTGACCAGAATCGTGACGCTGGCTCCCTGCGGTTCATAATCCTGGCGTGCAATGTTGAGCACGTTAGCCCCGATAATTGAGCAGGTCTCCGTCAGGATTTCAGTCAACCGGTTAGCGTTATATTGTTCATCAATGTAGGCGATGTAACCATCGCGTTCAGCTTCAGTATTCGCGTAACAGATATCGTAAATACAAAAACTCAGGCTTTTCGTCAGGTTATTGAAGCCATGTAGTTTTAGCTTTTGCAATTTTGTTAACCCCTTAAAAATGCTCGATCAGCACGCGGCAGATAACGCATTTAACAGATATTGAGGCAGAGCAAAGCTGCCGGTATGAATCGCTGGTGTGTAATAACGGCAGGTCAGGCCAGCAGCCTCGAAGCGTGTCTGCAGAGTGGCGGTATCAAGCTGGCGCAGCGCCGGATTATCACTCGCCCAGGCAAAGGTCATAATGCCGCCGTAGTAAGTCGGAATCGCCGCCTGATAGAAACTGACATCGCCAAAATAGTGGCTCAGCTTGCGATGGCTGTTGACAGCTTCATCCTGCTGCAGGAAGCAGACGCCATTCTGCGCCACGAAGATGCCATTTTCATTAAGGGACGCTTTGCAACCCGCATAAAATTCGGAGGTAAACAGACTCTCGCCCGGACCAATCGGGTCCGTACAGTCAGAGATGATGACATCGAATTTTTCATGGGTCTGATTGACGAAGTTAACCCCGTCATCAATCACCAGCGTAAAGCGTGGGTCGTCATAGGCGCCTGCACTGTGGTTTGGCAGATACTGGCGACAGAAGGTCACGACGCCCGCATCGATCTCCACCATAGTAATCTTTTCGACTTCCGGATGACGTGACACTTCACGCAGCATTGCGCCATCGCCGCCGCCGATGATCAGGACGCTCTTCGCCGCGCCATGCGCCAGCAGTGGAACGTGAGTCATCATTTCATGATAGATAAATTCGTCGCGTTCGGTGGTCTGCACAACGCCGTCCAGCGCCATAACACGGCCCATTGCGGCATTTTCGAAAATGATTAAATCCTGATGCGCAGTCTTTTCACGGTAAAGCTCTTTGTCTACCGTGAAATACTGGCCAAAACCAGCATGAAGGGTTTCATACCACGTTTCATTTTGGGCCATGGTGCTCTCCTCTGATGACATCGCCATGAAGATGGGCGGCACATGATAGCTAACACTGACCGCCGTTGCACGGTCAATGTCCGGCTGCAGAGGGCAGAGCGGTTACCTGACGTAGGCCAGCAGGCTCAGGGAATCGCGGGCCAGTGACTTACATTTTTTATCGTTGGTGATGGCGATGCCGCTGAGATCGCGATAGCTATCTTCGCCCAGCGCTTTCATGTTGTAGTTGCTGTAATTACTTAAATCCCAGCGGTTCTGCTGAGCAAAAAAGACCAGCGCTTTGCGAATCTGCGCGTCCGGTAAATCTCGATAGCCACAATCATTTTTCAGATAGACGAAAACCGCCGTGAGATCAGCCAGATCTTCCGCTTCGGATTCACTCAGGGCAAAACTGGTGGAGGAGAAGCCAAGGAGTCCCGTCAACAGCAGGATCCTGATACTTTGCTTCATAGTCTTTCTCTTCAATGGATATTGCTCATGACGTTAGCACAGTTATTCTCAGATTTTCGATTAATTTGGCGCTGCAGGGCGCTGTACCGCCTTTTTTCGTCAGATTCTCACGGGTAAGACTTGACCTTCCCATAAGGTCAGGGTTTAGGCTGTCTGCACTGATGCCACAAGGATGATCACCATGCAACGTCGCCATTTCCTGAAACTCACCGCCGCACTGAGTGCAGCCGGAGCTTTGCCGCTCTGGAGCCGTTCGCTGATGGCGGCCACCCGTCCACTGTTGCCGATCCCGTCGCTGCTGGAACCTGATGCCAGGGGAAGCTACAGCCTCACCGCGATGCAGGGCACCACCCAGTGGAACGGCAAAGCGGTGCCGACCTGGGGCTATAACGGCAGCCTGCTGGGACCGGTGCTGAAGATGCAGAGTGGTAAACCGGTTACGGTCAACATCTATAACCGTCTCAATGAGGCGACCACCCTGCACTGGCACGGTCTGGAAATCCCCGGTGCAGTCGATGGCGGCCCGCAAGCGGTGATTGCGCCTGGTGGTTCGCGTCAGGTCTCTTTTACGCCCGCTCAACCCGCCGCCACCTGCTGGTATCACCCGCATTTGCACGGTAAGACCGGGCATCAGGTGGCACAGGGGCTGGCGGGCCTGATCCTGCTGGAAGACAAAGAGAGCGGAACGCTGCGCTTGCCTTCGCAGTGGGGCGTGGATGATGTGCCGTTGATTTTCCAGGATAAGCAGCTGACCAAAGATGGCAGCCATATTGATTATCAGCTCGACGTGATGCGCGCCGCGGTGGGCTGGTTTGGCGACATGATGCTGACCAACGGCGTGCAGTATCCGCAGCATGCGGTGCCGCGGGGCTGGATGCGTCTGAGGCTACTCAACGGCTGTAACGCCCGTTCGCTGAACATTGCCGCCAGTGATAAACGTCCTCTCTATATCATCGCCAGCGATGGCGGTCTGCTGGCTGAGCCCGTGAAGCTCGACGCGTTACCGCTCCTGCCGGGCGAACGTTTTGAGGTGATGATTGATACCTCTGATGGCAAGGCCTTTGATCTGCTCACGCTGCCGACAGAGCAGATGGGCATGACGCTACCGCCGTTTGACCAGCCGCTGCCACTGGTGCAGATCCTGCCGCTGCGGGTGATGGCCAGCGCCACGCTGCCGGATCGGCTGGCGACGCTGCCCGCGCTGCCTGCCACCGACGGACTGACAACACGCTGGCTGCAACTGATGATGGATCCGCAACTGGACCAGCAGGGCATGCAGGCATTGATGCAGCGCTACGGCGAGAAAGCGATGGGCAAGGGCGGTCATCATTCGATGCCGCAGACGCCGCAGAAAAAGGCGGCAGAACCGATGCCGCCGATGGACGGTATGGAAGGTATGGAAAACATGGAAGGTATGGATCACAGCATGCACGACAATACGCCGCCCGCCGGTTACGATTTCCACAACGGCAACAAGATCAACGGCCAGGCCTTTGACATGAAAAAACCGTCGTTTGCGGTGAAACAGGGTGATTATGAAAAATGGACGATTTCAGGGGAGGGCGATGCCATGCTGCATCCGTTCCACATTCATGGCACTCAGTTCCGTATTCTCTCTGAAAATGGCAAACCGCCCGCCCCGCATCGGCAGGGCTGGAAAGATATGGTGAATGTCGACGGCTGGCGCAGTGAAGTGCTGGTACGCTTCAACTATGTCGCCGCCGCCGAACACGCTTACATGGCCCATTGCCATCTGCTGGAGCATGAAGATACCGGCATGATGCTGGGCTTTACCGTGAGCTGATTACGCCTGATCGAGCGCCAGTTTGATGTCTTCAATCAGGTCGCCGGCGTTCTCGATGCCAATCGACAGCCGCACCGTGGCGTCAGTGATACCAATACGCTGACGCACCGCCTGCGGCACGCCGGAGTGGGTGGTGCTGCCAGGATGGCTGGCCAGCGACTCGGTACCGCCCAGGCTCACCGCCTGCTTAAACAGTGACAGCGCATTGAGAAAACGGAACGCCGCAGCCTGGCCGCCGGTGATATCAAATGAGAAGGTTGAACCCGCGCCGCTGCACTGTTCACGATAAGTCTTCCCTTCGACGCTCTCCGCATCCAGATAAGGTAGCCAGTGCAGCTTCGCCACTTTCGGGTGATCGCGCAGAAACGCCGCGACCGCTTCCGCATTTTGAAAAGCTTTCTCCATCCGCAGCGACAGAGTTTCCAGCGAGCGGCTAAGCATCCAGCTTGAGTGCGGATCCAGCTGCGTGCCGATGGCGCTGCGCAGGGCGCGCACTTTCGCCATCAGCGCCTTACTGCCCATTGCGGCACCCGCAATAAGGTCAGAGTGACCGCCTACATATTTGGTTAACGAATAAAGCGACAGGTCAGCGCCCAGCGTCAGCGGCTGCTGGAACAGCGGGCCGAGCAGGGTGTTGTCACAGGCGATAATGGGTCGTGAACCCTGCTGCTGGTCAATCTCATCGGCAATACGCGCCATCAGGCGGATATTGACCAGGCTGTTGGTGGGATTCGCCGGTGTTTCAATCAGGATTACCGCCACCCGGCCCTGCGCCATCGCCTGCTGAGCGGCATCCCGTACTTTGACTTCATCGTTACCGTCGCTGAAACCCACGGCCTGAATATCCAGATTGTGAAGCGTTTTGCTGAGCAGCGTTTCGGTGCCGCCATAGAGCGGCTGGGAGTGCAGGATCACCTCGCCTGGACGGGCAAACGTCAGCAGGGCAGTGGAGATGGCAGCCATGCCGGAAGAGAAAAGCGAACAGCTTTCTGCCTGCTCATAAACCGCCAGCCGATCTTCAACAATTTCGCTGTTAGGGTGATTAAAGCGGGAATAGACCAGACCACCTGATTTGCCTTCCGGTGGCTCACGTCGGCCAGAGACGTAGTCAAAGAAGTCCCGCCCCTCTTCGGCGCTGTCAAAGACAAATGTCGACGTCAGAAACACGGGCGGCTTCACCGCACCTTCAGAGAGGCGGGGATCATAGCCATAGTTCAGCATCTGAGTTTCAGGGTGAAGTGGCCTGTCGCCAATATGCGTTTTTTTGCCTGAATATGAAGTCATTGTGATCTCCGGCCAGCGGCGCGAGTAGAGTAACGATCTGTTGGATAAAGGCTACCATGCAGCGAATCATGCTGGTAAATGCCAGAATGTTCTAAGGTAATGCGCATTTCTGTGAGCTGCAGACCCTGTATGATAAATTTCGCGACGTAATCGTTTGCCTCGGGTGCCGCACAGCCGTCGCGGCTGCGTCTGTGATAGACTTCGGGGCTTTCTGACGTAACCGGGCTGAACGCAATGAAACACACTGTTGAAGTGATGATCCCTGAACAGGCAATCGCCACGCGCATCGCTGAACTGGGCAAAGAGATTAACGAGCACTACCGCGACAGCGGCAGCGATATGGTGCTGGTAGGGCTGCTGCGCGGCTCATTCATGTTCATGGCTGATCTCTGCCGCGCTATTGATGTGCCGCATGAAGTCGACTTTATGACGGCTTCCAGTTACGGCAGCGGCATGTCCAGCACACGTGATGTGAAAATCCTGAAAGATCTGGATGAAGACATTCGTGGCAAGGATGTGCTGATCGTCGAAGATATCATCGACTCGGGTAACACCCTGAGCAAAGTGCGTGAGATTCTGCAGCTGCGTCAGCCAAAATCACTGGCGATCTGTACCCTGCTGGATAAGCCAGAGCGCCGTGAAGTAGACGTAAACGTTGAGTATGTCGGCTTTGCGATTCCGGACGAGTTCGTGGTGGGCTTTGGTATCGACTATGCTCAGCACTATCGTCATCTGCCTTATATCGGCAAAGTGGTGCCGCTGGAATCCTGATCCCGCTCTGACCGCACATTCTTCCAAGGCCTGCACCGGTTAGCTGGTGTAGGCTATGTCGCGCTTTACGCCGCGATCGGCTCAGGACTCGCCGTTCATCCGCAGATTAGCAATGCCATTACGGTAGCGCTGTTCGAGGGTCTCCCGGCTGTTTGCCGTGACATTAAGGTTACGCAGGCAGCCGTCCTGAATGCCATAGACCCAGCCGTGCAGGGAGACATCTTTGCCGCGTTTCCAGGCAGATTGCAGCACGGTCGAGTGACCCAGGTTATAGACTTGTTCAATAACGTTGATTTCGCACAGTTTGTCCAGGCGCTTATCCGGCGGGAGTTCCCCCAGCAACACGCTATGCTTGTACCAGAGGTCGCGGATGTGCAGCAGCCAGTTGTCGATTAATCCCAGCTCCGGGTTATCCATTGCCGCCTGCACACCGCCGCAGCCGTAGTGGCCGCACACGATAACGTGTTCCACTTCCAGCACTTCAATAGCGTACTGCACCACGGACAGACAGTTCAGGTCAGTGTGGATCACCAGATTGGCAACGTTGCGGTGAACAAAAAGTTCGCCAGGTTCCAGTCCGGTCAGGCGTTCGGCAGGGACACGGCTATCAGAGCAGCCAATCCACAGAAAGCGCGGTTTTTGTGCCTGGGCGAGACGCTCAAAAAAGCTGGGATCTTCTTCAACCAGTAATTTTGACCATTCGCGGTTGTTTCTGATCAGGGTATTAATGTCTGTCATGGCGTTGAGCGACCGGTTACTGCGCAAAGTGCGCGCGCGTACTATATGCCAGGGTCTGATAAATTTAAACGGCATTGCAATGCCACCAAAACAGGGTATGGATGCAGAATGACTTATGCACTGGAACTTTCCCGGCTGACCAAGACCTATCCCGGCGGCGTGCAGGCGCTGAAGGGCATCGATCTTAACGTTGAAGCGGGTGACTTTTATGCACTGCTGGGGCCAAACGGTGCCGGTAAATCTACCACCATCGGTATTATCAGTTCGCTGGTCAATAAATCCGAGGGCAGCGTGCGGGTATTTGGCTACGATCTGGAAAAAGATGTGGTGAATGCCAAACGCCAGCTCGGCCTGGTGCCGCAGGAGTTTAACTTCAACCCGTTTGAGACGGTGATGCAGATTGTCGTGAGCCAGGCGGGTTACTACGGCGTTGAGCGTCGTGAAGCCAATGAGCGTGCGGAGAAATATCTGAAGCAGCTTGATCTGTGGGGCAAACGCACCGAACGTGCGCGCATGCTCTCCGGCGGCATGAAACGTCGTCTGATGATCGCCCGTGCGCTGATGCATGAGCCTAAACTGCTGATTCTGGATGAGCCGACCGCTGGCGTGGATATCGAACTGCGCCGCTCAATGTGGGTGTTCCTGAAAGATCTTAATGCCAAAGGCACCACCATCATTCTCACCACCCATTATCTGGAAGAAGCGGAAATGCTGTGTCGCAACATCGGCATTATCCAGAGCGGTGAGCTGGTGGAGAACACCTCGATGAAAGGGCTGCTGTCCAAGCTAAAATCAGAAACCTTTATCCTGGATCTGGCACCACGGAGTCCGCTGCCCACGCTGGAAGGGTTTCAGTACCGGCTGACTGATACCTCAACGCTTGAAGTGGAAGTGCTGCGTGAGCAGGGCCTCAACAGCGTCTTTAGCCAGCTGAGCGCGCAGGGAGTGCATGTGCTGAGTATGCGCAATAAAGCCAACCGTCTGGAAGAGCTGTTCGTTGGCCTGACGACGCAGGGAAAAACAGGAGCAAAAGCATGACACATTTGTACTGGGTGGCGCTAAAGAGTATCTGGGCCAAAGAGGTTAACCGTTTCGCCCGCATCTGGATCCAGACGCTGGTGCCGCCGGTCATCACCATGACGCTCTATTTCATCATCTTCGGCAACCTGATTGGTTCGCGTATCGGTGAGATGCATGGCTTCAGCTATATGCAGTTCATCGTGCCGGGATTGATCATGATGGCGGTGATCACCAACGCCTATGCCAACGTGGCGTCGTCGTTCTTCAGCGCCAAGTTCCAGCGCAACATTGAAGAGTTGCTGGTTGCACCGGTGCCGACCCACATTATTATTGCCGGTTATGTTGGCGGTGGCGTAGCGCGTGGTGTCTGCGTGGGCATTCTGGTAACGGCCATCTCGCTGTTCTTTGTGCCGTTCCAGGTGCACTCCTGGTCGATGGTCGCGATCACGCTGCTGCTGACCGCGATTCTGTTTTCACTGGCCGGTCTGCTGAACGCCGTGTTTGCCCGCACCTTTGACGATATCAGCCTGATCCCGACCTTTGTGCTGACGCCACTGACTTATCTGGGCGGCGTATTCTATTCGCTGAGTCTGCTCCCGCCAATCTGGCAGGCGGTCTCTAAACTGAATCCAATCGTTTATATGATTAGCGGATTCCGTTATGGCTTCCTGGGCATTAACGATGTGCCGCTGGTGTTTACGCTCTCGGTACTGGTGGCCTTTATTCTGGTGTTCTACTGGCTGGTCTATGCGCTGATCCAGCGCGGACGCGGATTGCGCACCTGATCAGCAAAATATTAAGGGAAGGGTTTTTATGACCGGAAAAAGTCATCAAAGCCGATGACAACCAAACCGGTTTAATTGCTGGAGCAGAATTGAAAAGGGCCGCCGTTTTATCGGCGGCCCTTTTTTTAGATAAACGATTAATCAGGCGATCTGTACTGGCAGTGCTTTCGCCAGACGTTTCATCTGGTTGTCACCTTCAAAATAGGCGACTTTAGGCTGCCACAGACGCGCTTCGGCATCCTCAACCTGCACATAGGAGCAGATAATTAATATATCGCCCTCGCAGGCGCAGCGGGCTGCTGCACCGTTGACTGAAATGATTTTCGAGCCGCGCTCAGCCGCGATAGCGTAGGTGGAAAAGCGCTGGCCATTGGTGACGTTATAAATATCAATAGCTTCATATTGCAGAATGCCGGAAGCATCCAGGAAATCCTGATCGATAGCGCAGGAACCTTCATAGTTGAGGTCCGCCTGCGTCACCTTGACGCGGTGCAATTTGCCTTGCAGAACAGTGCGAATCATAGCCAGAAACCTTGTCAGAGAAATAAAACAACCTGCTGCAGAAAGAGTTACAGCGTCAGGTCAACAGTTTGATTATCAATCAGGCGGGCTTTACCCAGCCAGGCGGCCATCAGCACCACCGCGCGCTGGCTGTCCACCGTCAGCGGCTGCAGTGTATCCGCATCACAAATCGCCAGGCCATCAGGACGCAATCCCTGCGCCAGCAATGCCTCGCTGGCGGCCTCAATGATCTCGTCAATCTGACGCTCGCCATTCTCCAGCCGTGTCGCCATCTGACGCATTACCTGGCTCAGCAACGGTGCCAGCTTACGCTCATCGGCTGTCAGGTAGCCGTTGCGTGAACTCAGCGCCAGGCCATCTTTAGCCCGCACGGTGGGCACACCCACAATCTCAATGTCAAAGCCCATATCGGCCACCATCTTACGAATGATAGCCAGTTGCTGAAAATCCTTTTCACCGAAACAGGCAATATCGGGCTGCACCAGATTAAACAGTTTGCTGACGATGGTCGCCACGCCGCGAAAATGGCCTGGTCGCATCGCGCCTTCCAGCAGGGAAGAGAGCACCGGCACCTCAACAAAGGTCTGATTCTGGGTACCCTGCGGATAGACTTCAGCCGGTGAAGGCGCAAAAACCACATCCACCTGGTGACGGTTCAGCTTTTCACAATCTTCCTGCAGCGTGCGCGGATAGCGCGCGAGGTCATCTTCGCGATCGAACTGCATCGGATTGACAAAGATCGAGACAATGACGATGTCGCCGCGGGCGCGCGCTTCATCCACCAGTGTCAGATGGCCTTCATGCAGGTTGCCCATGGTCGGCACCAGCGCAATGCGTTTACCCTGCTGACGCCAGCGACGGACTTCCTGGCGCAGCATCAACAGCGTTTCAATGATCAACACGGTGACTCTCCTGGATTACTGGAAACTGTGCTCTGCCGCCGGATAAGTACCGGCCTCGACTTCGGCGATATAGTGGCGAATTGCCGCGCGAACATCGCCGGTCTCCGCCAGGAAATTTTTGGCAAATTTGGGAATGTGGCCGCCAGTCACGCCCAGCGCGTCATGCATGACCAGAATCTGACCATCGGTGACGTTACCGGCACCAATGCCAATCACCGGTATCGTGAGTGCGTCGGTAATCTGCTGCGCCACCGACACCGGTACGCACTCCAGCACCATCAACTGCGCGCCAGCGGCTTCCAGTGCCAGCGCATCCGCCAGTAGCTGCTCTGCGCCTGCTTCATCACGCCCCTGTACTTTATAGCCGCCAAAGATATTCACCGACTGTGGCGTCAGGCCAAGATGACCACACACCGGCACGGCCCGTTCGGTCAGCATCTGCACGGTCTCAGCCAGCCAGCTGCCGCCTTCCATTTTCACCATATTGGCGCCGGCACGCATCAGCTGTGCGGCACTCTCAAAGGTCTGCTGTGGCGTGGCATAACTCATAAATGGCAGATCGGCGAGCAGCAGTGCCTGCGGCGCACCCCGGCGTACGGCGGTGGTGTGATAAGCGATATCGCTGACCGTGACCGGCAGCGTGGAGTCGTGCCCCTGCACCGTCATTCCCAGTGAATCACCAACAAGCAGCACCTGAATGCCTTCATCGGCAAACAGACGGGCAAAACTGAAATCGTAGGCGGTCAGCGTCGCGAACTTTTTACCGCTGGCTTTCGCCTGACGCAGATGTGAAATCGTGGTGGGTTTCATGGCGCTCTCAACTCAGGAATTCTGATGGGCGCAGTTTACTGGATAGCGTGAAAGAGCGGAATCAGAGAGTTGCGTTTGTCTGATCAGCCGTGCCACAGCACGATGCTGCTACTGTCGAGGGCGGCAAGAAGAGTGCTGAGTGCGCGGCCGTCGGGCAGGCGGGCATCCGGGGCAATCGCCAGCAGCGGCACCAGCATAAATGCGCGATTCAGCAGATCATAATGCGGCACGATCAACCGCTCCGTGTTGATCACCGCTTTGCCAAACAGCATCAGATCGATGTCCAGCGTGCGGGGGCCCCAGCGTTCTGCCTTGCGCACCCGGCCATGCTCCAGCTCAATCCGCTGGGTATGGTCAAGCAGCGCGTCTGCGCTGAGATCGGTTTCAAGTGCCACTGCGGCATTGAGAAAATCGGGCTGATCGGGTGGGCCATACGGCGGCGTGCGGTAGAACGGAGAGGTCGCGATGCGTTGCGTCTGCGGCAACGCATCCAGTGCGGTCAGCGCTGCATCAACCTGATGCAGCGGATCGGCCAGGTTACTGCCTAACGCGAGATAAACCCGTGTCATGAGGCGTTTTGATTGTCACGACGCGGCGCGGAAGGACGGCGGCGCGGACGACGCGATTTATTGCGTGGCACCGGATCATCACCCAGGTTATTCAGCATGTTTTTCTGATGCGGCGGCGCAGCCACCTGGAATTCACCCCACCACTGGCTCAGGCGCAGCAGTTCCGGGTTATTTTCCACTTCTGCCCGCAGCGCCAGCAGATCGTAAGCGGCGCGGAATTTCGGATGCTCCATCAGTTTCCAGGCGCGTTTACCGTGACGGCGTGACATGCGTAACTGCAACAGCCAGATATCGCGGATAAGCGAAGTAATACGCTTCGGAATCGCCAGCGCACGGCAGGCTTCATCCAGCGTATCGTTCATCGCCATCGCAAAAGCTTCGAAGTAGGTCAGGCCACTTTCCTGCGCGATGCGTTCGGCCGCTTCAAGCTGCGGATACCAGAACATCGCGGCAAACAGAAATGCCGGATTAACGCGCATATCGTTGTGAATGCGGTTATCGGTATTTTTCAGCACCTGAGCCAGCATCCGCTCCATGTGACTGTCGCTGTTTTCCGTGAAGTTGCGTGCCAGCGTCGGGAACAGCGGCTGGAACAGCTGATATTCACACAATTTAAGATAGGTGCTGTAGCCGTATCCGGCCTGTAGCAGTTTCAGTGACTCTTCAAACAGGCGTGCAGGCGGGATATCACGCAGCAGTGAGGCGAGACGCGGAATCGGCTCGGCGGTCTCCGGCGCAATACGCATATTGAGCTTGGCGGCAAAACGCGCAACGCGCAGCATGCGCACCGGATCTTCACGGTAGCGGGTTTCCGGATCGCCAATCAGGCGGATAATGCCCTGTTCGAGATCGCTGATGCCGCCGACATAGTCGCGCACGCTGAAATCAGCCACGCTGTAGTAGAGGCTGTTGATGGTGAGATCGCGACGCTGGGCATCATCTTCGATAGAACCAAAGATGTTGTCACGCAGCAACATGCCACTCTGGGCGCGCTGCGAACTGTTACGATCTTCTGCAATCTCTTCCACCTGATGATGGCCACGGAACGTTGCGACTTCGATCACTTCCGGGCCAAACATGACGTGTGCCAGACGGAAACGACGACCGACCAGGCGACAGTTGCGGAACAGCTTACGCATTTGCTCTGGCGTGGCGTTGGTGGTCACGTCGAAATCTTTGGGTTTTTGCCCCAGTAGCAAATCGCGCACGCCACCGCCTACCAGATAGGCTTCATAACCGGCTTTGTTCAGGCGATAGAGCACTTTGAGGGCATTTTCGCTGATGTCTTTACGTGAGATGGTATGGCTTTCACGAGGGATGATGGTCATCAGACGCTCTGGTTCAACCTCTGCTGGGGCTTCCTCTTCATCACGCTTTAGGACTTTCCGGCAAAAATTAGCTACTCGGGTAAAAATGGGACACCTCGACAGTGGCAATTAGGGTGTAGGTAAAATCAGCGGCTAATCATAGCCTGTTGAGAACCGTTTGAGAATGCTGTTGTCTATGCATCCGGTTTCAGGGCGTTCTGTTGCGGCATCAAAGCGATATTCCACTGCGACACCGCATCAGACAGCAGTTTGTCCTGCGTTAAGTCCTGCCAGCCGTCTGAAACAGGCTGTCCAAGGAAACGCAATGCTGCCACCAGCAGCGGTCTGGCATCGCCATCCGGCAGCGAAGGTGCATGATTCTGCTTTGATAACTTATTGTCATCATGGTTAAGCGCCAGCGGCAGATGTAACCAGGCAGGCACCGGCCAGCCAAATTGCTGATAGAGCGCAATCTGTCGTACCGTCGGCTCAATAAGATCTGCACCGCGAACCACTTCGGTAATACCCTGAAAATGATCATCGACAACCACCGCCAGGTTATAGGCAAACAGGCCATCACGACGGTGAATGATAAAGTCTTCCTGTGCCAGGCGTCGGTCCGCCTCCACATGGCCGCGCAGTCGATCGTCAAACGCAAAGACCGGCGCATGCTGTCGCAAACGTAACGCGGCATTTGCGGGTCCGCGTTGTCGTTCCCGGCAGTAACCATCATAGAAACCGCCAATCTCCTGAATGCGACGCCTCGGGCAGGTGCAGAAATAGCTCTGGCGATGCTGCTGCAGCCAGGCCAGCGCCTCCCGGTAGGCTTCATGACGCTGTGACTGCCACAACACATCGCCATCCCAGGTTAAGCCGTAGTGTTCCAGCTGATGCAGGATACGGCTGGCGGCACCGGATACTTCCCGTGGCGGATCGATATCTTCAATTCTTACCCGCCAGATGCCGTTTTGCGCGCGTGCGCTCAGGTAACTGCCCAGGGCAGCAATAAGCGAGCCAAAATGGAGTTCACCAGAGGGAGAAGGGGCGAAGCGACCGATACAGGAGGATGGCATAGGATTCAGAAGTGACCACGCAGCGGACAAACAAACATTTGTTCCGCTGCGTGGTAACAGGCTGGACGCGGCATTAGCCGGCCATTTGTTTCTCACGAATTTCTGCTAACGTCTTACAGTCGATGCAGAGATCGGCAGTAGGACGCGCTTCGAGACGGCGAATACCAATCTCAACGCCACAGGAATCGCAATAACCGAAGTCGTCATCTTCGACTTTCTTCAGCGTCTTCTCGATCTTTTTGATCAGTTTACGTTCGCGATCGCGGTTACGCAGCTCCAGACTGAATTCCTCTTCCTGCGCGGCACGGTCAACCGGGTCCGGGAAGTTAGCGGCTTCATCCTGCATATGCGATACAGTACGATCGACTTCGTCCCGCAATTGATTACGCCAGGCTTCCAGAATCTTGCGAAAATGGGTCAGCTGCGCGTCGTTCATATACTCTTCGCCTGGCTTCACCTGATAAGGTTCAACACCAGCGATAGCGAGAATACTCAGGGACGATGTTTTACGGTTTTGACCTTCTTGCATGTTGCTTCTCCTGGATAACACGCACTATACCCTCTGACTTCCGTCTCGCAGTGGCGTTGCTGCCAGCCTGCATTTAACGTCTGCGGGGTACATCGATCCCCCATTGGGGAAAAAAACAGGCCGCTATAAATAACAGAAGCAGTCAGGGTTGGCAATTCTTCATGAACACACCTTGACAAGCCTGTGAGGAACAGCGTATTCAGCCTTTAGCTCAGAACATTCTTAACACATAAAATTGCAAAAGATATTACAAGGTTACGTTGATCGGCGATTTAAGAAACATTCCCTCCGCCGATAAGTCTGCCTGATACGCTAAAATCTCTACGCCTTCCTGTTGCGCCTGAGCCAGTTGTTCTGCATACACCGCATCAATGTGGCGTGCCGGGGAAACGTCCTCAATCCCCGAGTGCAAAACGGCAAACAACAAAACGGCCCGATGACCCTCTGCTGCAACTGTCGCCAGTTCACGCAGGTGCTTCTGTCCTCGAATCGTCACCGCATCCGGAAAATAACCTTTTCCTTCATGGAGAAGGGTTACGGATTTCACCTCAATATAGCAGTTGCGCCGGGCATCTGCCTTGAGCAGGAAATCAATTCTGCTTTTTTCACTGCCATATTTTACTTCCGCCTGACGCTGGGAATACCCCGCCAGCGCGGGCAGCCTGTTTTGATCCAGCGCTTCAGCCACCAGCTGGTTAGCGCGCAGAGTATTGACACAAATCCAGTGGCCCTGCTGCGTTTCGGTCAGCTCCCAGCTGTGAGGGTATTTGCGGGTCAGGCTGTCGGACGTTGAATACCAGACCCGATCGCCCGGCGTAGCACAGCCCGTCATGGCGCCGGTGTTGGCACAGTGGATCGTCAGAACCTCACCGTCCGGCGTCATAACATCGGCAAGGAAACGTTTGTAACGGGCAATCAGGCGTGCGGGTTTAAGAGGAGGAGAGAAGTGCATGCGGATCCTGAGACGTTAATGGCCAGCTGGCCAGAGCGCGATAGCGGGTGCGGCCCCGGGAATATTCAGAGGCAAACAGGGAAAACGTGGAGACGTGAAAACGCCAGCGAAAGCCGCGTGGCGGTAGCGCAACCGGCTGAGTGGCATGGCGTAACAACGTGATATGCGGATGAAACGGCTGCGGACTCTGGTAACAGCCATGTCGGGCTGCCTGCGCACGTAGCAGGCTGGCGAGCTGCAGCAGACCCCGTGGTGCGCGCTGGCAGCCGAGCCAGACCACGCCCGGACGTGGCCAGTGTCCGGCATCATCCAGGTCGAGATCAAAACCGGGCTGGATAATGCGGGAAGCCAGCGTTTGCAGTTGCTGTGAGGTTTGCGGCGCGACCTCACCCAGAAATGCCAGCGTCAGATGCAGATTCGCTGCGACCACTGGCTGGCCCGCCTCGGCAGGAAAGTTGTCGGCCCGCCAGTGCACCAGCTGCTGCTGCATCTCGTCAGGCAGGCTGATGGCAAAAAATAAGCGTTGTGTCGCCATGGCGCTCTCCGGCAAATATCACGTGCTACAATGCGCGCCATCTTATCACAGGCAGAAGCGGAGTTTGCTGTGAGCGATTTACCGGTCAGCGTGGTGCTGCCTGACATCCTGGCGGCGCTGCGTGACGCCTCTCAAGTCCTGCTGGCCGCGCCCACTGGCGCGGGAAAATCGACATGGTTGCCCTTGCAGTTGCTACAGCAGGCAGCGCTGCCGGGACGAATCATTATGCTGGAGCCGCGCCGGCTGGCGGCGCGTAATGTGGCGCAGCGGCTGGCGGAGCAGCTCGGTGAGCAGCCGGGAGCCACGGTGGGTTTCAGGATGCGTGGCGAAAGCTGCGTCGGGCCACAGACCCGGCTTGAAGTGGTGACCGAAGGCATGCTCACGCGCATGCTTCAGCACGATCCGATGCTGGAGGGCGTGTCGCTGGTGATCCTTGATGAGTTTCACGAGCGCAGCCTGCAGGCCGATCTGGCGCTGGCGCTGCTGCTCGATGTGCAGCAGGGGCTGCGCGACGACCTTAAAATCATGCTGATGTCCGCCACGCTGGATAATGCCCGGCTGGCGGCGCTGCTGCCGGACGCGCCATTGATTGTCTCAGAAGGGCGCAGCTATCCGGTTGAGCGCCGTTATGCGTCGCTGAATCAGAACGTGCGTTTTGAAGAGGCGGTCGCGCGTGAAGTCGCTCAGTTGCTGCTCGATGAAGCCGGTTCGCTGCTGCTGTTTCTGCCGGGCGTGGCGGAAATTGAACGGGTGAAACGCGAACTGGAATCACGCATCAGCGACGACGTGGACCTGACACCGCTCTATGGGGCACTGCCGCTGGCGGCGCAGCGCCGGGCGATTCTTCCCGCTGCTGCCGGACGCCGCAAAGTGGTGCTTGCCACCAACATCGCTGAGACCAGCCTGACTATTGAGGGGATCCGGCTGGTGGTCGACAGCGCGCTTGAGCGCAGCGCTCTGTTTGACGCGCGCAGCGGCGTTACGCGGCTGCAGACCCAGCGAATCAGCCAGGCATCCATGATCCAGCGTGCAGGTCGCGCCGGGCGACTGATGCCGGGGCTCTGTCTGCATCTGTTACCGCAGGAGCAGGCATCCCGTGCGGCGGCGCAGAGCGAACCAGAAATTGTGAACAGCGATCTCTCGTCGCTGTGGCTGGATCTGCTGCAGTGGGGCTGTATCGAGCCGCACCAGCTGCAGTGGCTGGATCAGCCGCCTGCCAGAAATCTGGATGCCGCAAAACAGCAGCTGACTCGCCTGGGTGCGCTGGACAGCAACGGCCTGCTCAACACGCTGGGACGGCGCATGGCGCAGCTGGGCTGCGATCCCCGACTGGCTGCTATGCTCTGTGCCGCAGGCGATGAACCGGATGCGGTTGCCAGCGCCGCGCTATTGGTGGCGATTCTGGAAGATCCTCCGCGTAGCGGCAGTGCCGATCTGCGGGATGCCCTGCATCGGCCACAGTCTCAATGGCAGCGACGCGCGCAGCAGTGGCAGCAACGACTCAAAATTCGTGGCGGACGGATCGATGAAGATCGTTTCGCTGGCTTGCTGGCGGCAGGTTTTGGCGATCGACTGGCGCGGCGACGTGACCAGAGTGGCCGTTATCAACTGGCCAATGGCCTGGGTGCCAGACTGGATGAGCAGGATGGCCTGACACGCAATGAATGGCTGATTGCGCCCGCCCTGTTACAGGGCAGCGCCACGCCGGATGCCCGAATGTTGCTGGCGCTACCGGTCGACATTGAGACGTTGTGCCAGCAGCAGCCCGCATTGATTGAGCGCCGCACTGAAGTGGAGTGGGACGAAGAGAAAGGCACACTGCGTGCGTTCAGACGCGAGCAGATTGGCGCGCTGATACTGAATACCCAGCCGATGGCGCGCCCGGAACCGGCGGTGCTGCACGCGGCCATGTTGCGCTGGATTGCCGAAAAAGGTCTGTCGGTGCTGGGCTGGACGCCCGATGCCGAGCAGCTGCGCCTGCGCATCCAGTGTGCGGCGCAGTGGTTGCCGGAAGAGAGCTGGCCCGCCACGGACGATGAGAGCCTGATTGAGAGCCTGCCACAGTGGCTATTGCCGCAGATGTCGGCAGTGCGCGATCTCCGCAGCCTGCAGGCGGTGAACCTGACGACGGCACTCTTACATTTACTCACATGGTCGCAACGTCAGCGGCTGGATACTGTGCTGCCAACTCATTACACTGTGCCGACCGGAAGCCGGCTGCCGATCCGCTATGATGCGGACAAGCCGCCCGCGCTGGCGGTCAGGATTCAGGAGATGTTTGGTGAGGCGACGAATCCTGCCGTGGCGGAAGGACGTATTCCGCTGGTGCTGGAGCTGTTATCGCCCGCCCAGCGCCCATTGCAGATCACCCGCGATTTGGCGGCGTTCTGGCGCGGTGCCTGGCCTGAAGTCAGGAAAGAGATGAAGGGACGTTATCCTAAACATCCCTGGCCAGAGGATCCGGCCAATGCCTTGCCAACAAGGCGAACCAAAAAAATGTCCCCGCAGGGTTGAGTCCGCTGGATCGAATTCAGAGGGTTCTGCCATGCGGCACGCGAGAAAGCAGTTAGAGTAGCGGCGCTGCCGTAAGCACTGCCTGGAGAAAAAAGTAATGTCTGGGAACGATCGCGAACCAATAGGGCGCAAAGGTAAACCGTTGCCGCCGCGCAGCAGTGCGGGCCGGGGACGACGCAGGGATATCGAACAGGATATCGATCAGGACGATTTTAATGATGACGAGGAGGAAGCGCCGGTGCCACGTAAAGGTAAAGGTGGAAAACCGCCGCGCGGCAAACGCCGTTGGCTGGGATGGTTAATTAAACTGTTCCTGGTGTTTGTGGTGGTCATGGTCGCATGGGGCATCTACCTCGACTCAGAAATTCGCAGCCGTATTGACGGTAAAGTGTGGCAACTGCCCGCGACCGTCTATGGTCGCATGGTCAGCCTGGAACCGGGTATGGCCTACAACAAAAGTGAAATGGTGGCGCTGCTGGAAGGAACCCAGTATCGCGAAGTCTCCCGAATTACCCGCCCTGGCGAGTTTTCGGTGAAGGGCAACACCATCGATCTGCTGCGTCGCCCGTTTGATTTCCCCGACAGTAAAGAGGGACAGATCCACGCGCGCATGAGCTTCACGAAAGATGAGCTGAGCGAGATTAAAAACCTCGAAACCGGCCGTGATTTTGGCTTTTTCCGCCTCGATCCACGCCTGATCACCATGCTGCAGTCGCCGAATGGTGAACAGCGTCTCTTTGTGCCACGCGCCGGTTTCCCGGATCTGCTGGTCGATACGCTGATCGCCACCGAAGATCGCCATTTCTATGAGCACGATGGCATCAGCCCGTACTCCATTGGTCGCGCCTTCCTGGCGAACATCACGGCCGGGAAAGCGGTGCAGGGCGGCAGTACGCTGACCCAGCAGCTGGTGAAGAACCTGTTCCTCACCAACGAGCGTTCGCTGTGGCGTAAAGCGCGTGAAGCCTATATGGCGGTGATCATGGATGCGCGCTACAGCAAAGATCGTATCCTGGAGCTCTACCTGAACGAGGTCTATCTCGGCCAGGCAGGGAGCGATCAGATTCGCGGCTTCCCGCTGGCGAGCCTTTACTACTTTGGCCGCCCGGTGGATGAGCTGAGCCTGGATCAGCAGGCGATGCTGGTTGGCATGGTAAAAGGTGCGTCGCTCTATAACCCGTGGCGTAACCCGAAACTGGCGCTGGAACGACGCAACCTGGTGCTGCGCCTGTTGCAGCAGCAGAAAGTGATCGACCAGGAGCTGTATGACATGCTGTCGGCGCGTCCGCTGGGCGTGCAGCCGAAAGGGGGCGTGATCACGCCGCAGCCTGCCTTTATGCAGATGGTGCGTAATGAGCTTCAGGCGAAACTGGGCGATAAGATTAAAGATCTCTCCGGCGTGAAAATTTTCACCACGCTGGATCCGGTGTCACAGGATGCAGCCGAAAAAGCGGTCATTGATGGCATTCCGACGCTGAAAAAACAGCGTGGTCTGAAAGATCTGGAAACCGCGATGGTGGTGGTTGACCGCTTTAGCGGTGAAGTCCGCGCCATGGTCGGCGGTGCCGATCCGCAGTATGCCGGTTATAACCGTGCGTTACAGGCGCGCCGCTCTATTGGTTCACTGGCAAAACCCGCCACCTACCTCACCGCGCTGAGCCAGCCAAACAGCTACCGGCTGAACAGCTGGATCGCCGATGAGCCGATTGCGCTGAAGCAGCCAAACGGCAGCATCTGGAAACCGATGAACGACGATCGTCGCTTCAGCGGAAAAGTGATGCTGGTGGATGCGCTGACCAACTCCATGAACGTGCCGACGGTTAACCTCGGTATGACGCTGGGGCTGGATGCGGTGGTGGATACCTGGAGCAAGCTGGGTGTGCCGAAAGATCAGCTGCATCCGGTTCCGGCGATGCTGCTGGGTGCCATGAACCTGACGCCGGTTGAAGTGGCGCAGGCGTTCCAGTCAATCGCCAGCGGCGGTAACCGCGCATCGCTCTCTGCAGTGCGTTCGGTGATTGCGGAAGATGGTAGCGTGCTCTATCAGAGCTATCCGCAGGCAGAACGGGTTGAACCCGCGCAGGCGGCCTATCTGACGCTCTACACCATGCAGCAGGTTGCTGATCACGGTACCGCCCGTGCACTGGGTGCGCGCTTCCCGAATGCGCATCTGGCCGGTAAAACCGGTACCACCAATGATCTGGTCGACAGCTGGTTTGCCGGTATTGATGGCAAAGAAGTCGCGATCACCTGGGTGGGACGCGATAACAACCAGCCGACCAAACTCTATGGTGCCAGTGGCGCGATGCAGCTTTATCGTCGTTACCTCGACATTCAGGCACCGATGCCGTTGCAGCTGACGCCACCGGAAGATGTGTCGATGATGAATGTCGATTCAGCCGGTAATTTTGTCTGTGGTACGGGCAGCAGCACCTGGCGTTCTCTGCCGGTGTGGGCGCTGGATCCGAATGCGCTGTGTCAGCAACAGCAGCAGCAGGTTCAGCAGCAGCAACAGCTGTTTGATCAACAGCAGCAACAGCAGCAGCCGCAACAACAACCGGCCCAGCAACCGCAGGAGCAGAAAGACAGCGACGGCGTAGCAGGCTGGATCAAAGATATGTTTGGCAAATAAATCAGTCAGACAGGTTTAAAAGGGCGCTTCGGCGCCCTTTTTTTGTTGCTGATTAATACGTATCAATCGCCCTGCAAACGGCGTCACGACTGGGATTTCTTCTTGCAGTGTCCGCTGAAGTTCGCATATTATCTAATCCGTTATAATAATCATTATCGTTTCGATTCGCCCTTGTGGGCCTATTTTCTGAGACACATTTATGAATGCGCGAACGACTTTTGCAACCGACACCAAAAAAACATTTTCCCGACCGCTTCTGGGCATCATGATCTCTCTCAGTCTGAGCACCTCGCTTTACGCCGCACAGGCGGAGACGATGGTGGTTTCAGCGGATGGCGGCAGCGCCGCCGAGGCGGAAAGCGCCTGGGGCCCGGCACCCACTGTGGCAGCCAAACGCAGCGCCACCGGCACCAAAACGGATACGCCGATTGAAAAAAATCCGCAGTCTGTCTCCGTGGTCACCCGCGAAGAGATGGAAATGCGCAATGTCACCAGCGTAAAAGGGGCGTTTAACTATACGCCTGGCGTACTGACCGGTAACCGTGGCAGCTCAGATGTGATTGATGCGTTGTCGATTCGCGGCTTCAGCGAAACTAATACCAATCAGTATATGGATGGCCTGAAACTGCAGGGGGATAACTACTCTGAATTTGCCATCGATCCTTATTTTCTGGAGCGCGCCGAACTGCTGCGCGGTCCGGTGTCGGTGCTCTACGGCAAAAGCAATCCTGGCGGTGTGGTCTCGCTGGTGAGCAAGCGTCCGACCCAGGAAACTCTGCGTGAAGTGCAGTTCCAGATGGGCAACGATAACCTCTTCTCAACGGGATTTGACCTCGGTGGGGCGCTGGATGATGACGGCGTCTACAGCTATCGCCTGACCGGCCAGGCGCGCAGTCAGGATGCACAGCAGGCGATGAACAAAGAGAAGCGCTACACCATCGCGCCGGCTTTCAGCTGGCGTCCCGACGATCGCACCCGCGTTGACCTGCTGACCTATTTCCAGAACGAACCCGAAACCGGCTATTACGGCTGGCTACCGCGTCAGGGCACGGTCGTCCCCATCACGCGTGCCGATGGCAGCCAGTATAAACTGCCGACCAACTTCGATGAAGGCGAGCAGAGCAACAAGATTTCACGCACCACCAAAATGATCGGCTATAACGCCGAGCATAGCTTCAATGACACCTGGACGCTGCGCCAGAACCTGCGTTACGCCGACCTGCGCACCGATTACCGTAGTATTTACGGTAATGGGTTCGATACGGCGACGCAGGAGATTACCCGTGGGTCAGCGGTGTCCCATGAGAAGCTAAACCAGTTTGCGGTAGATAACCAAGCGCAGGCGAAGTTTGCCACGGGTCAGGTTGATCATACGCTGTTGCTGGGCGTGGATTATCAGCGAACACGTAATGATATTGATGCAGCATTTGGTAGCGCTGCCCCTCTGAATGCCATTAATCCGCAGTACGGTAACGATGCAAATGTTGGGGCTCCTTTCCCTTATCAGTACCTGAATAAGCTGGAGCAGACTGGCCTGTATACGCAGGATCAGATGGAATGGAATCGCTGGGTTCTGACCCTGGGTGGCCGCTACGACTATGCCATGACATCCGCGTTTAATCGTAATGAAGATACTGAAGTTAAAAATCACGATCAGGCTTTCACCTGGCGGGGTGGGCTGAACTATGTCTTCGACAATGGCATCGCACCTTATTTCAGCTATAGCGAATCCTTTATTCCTACTGCAGGCACAACATCCGACGGGCAGCCTTTTGATCCGTCCCGCGCGAAGCAGTATGAAGCGGGCGTGAAATATGTACCGAAAGATCGCCCGGTTGTGCTCACCGCAGCGCTTTATCAGCTGACCAAAACCAAAAACCTGACCGCCGAACCTGGGAATGTTCTTTTCAGCGTTCAAAGCGGTGAAATCCGGTCGCGCGGCGTAGAGCTTGAAGCGAAAGCGGCGCTGAACGCCAACGTTAACCTGACGGCGTCTTACACCTATACCGATGCGGAGTATACCGAAGACACGTTGCTGAAAGGCAAAACGCCGGTGAGCGTCCCTAAAAATATGGCCTCACTGTGGGGCGACTACACCTTCCACGAGACCGCGCTTTCAGGTGTGACGATCGGCGCTGGGGTTCGCTACGTGGGTGAAAGCCAGGGACTCTATTCTGTTACCACAGATAATAGTGCTGCCGGACTCTCGAACCAGAACTTTAAGGTTGCCGGTTACACCACGGTAGATGCGGCGCTTAAATATGACCTCGGTCGTTTCGGTCTACCGGGCTCAACGGTGGGCGTTAACGTCAACAATCTGTTCAACCGCGAGTATGTCGCCAGCTGCTACCGGGAATACGCCTGCTACTGGGGCGCGGAGCGTAAGATTGTCGGCACCGCAACCTTCAGATTCTGATTTAACCGGGCGCTTCGGCGCCCGTTCGTTCACAGGGATAACCATGCCGCATCCGCACGCAGAAGAGGCGACTTTTACGCTGGCAAACGCCAGTTTTGAAGTGCCCGGCCGAACTCTCCTTCAGCCCCTCTCGCTGACCTTTCCACCGGGCAAAATGACCGCGCTGATTGGTCACAACGGTTCCGGTAAGTCGACGCTGTTGAAAATGCTGGGCCGTCATCACGTGGCCAGCGGCGGAGAGGTGCTGCTTAATCAACAGCCGGTCGGGCGCTGGAACAGCAAAGCGTTTGCCCGCGAGGTGGCCTATCTGCCGCAGCAGTTACCGGCAGCCGAAGGGATGACGGTGCGTGAACTGGTGGCGATTGGTCGCTATCCCTGGCACGGCGCGCTGGGCCGTTTCGGTCAGGACGATCGGGACAGGGTAGAAGATGCGATTGCCCAGGTCGGGCTAAAGCCCTTTGCCGGGCGGCTGGTGGACAGTCTGTCGGGCGGTGAGCGTCAGCGCGCCTGGCTGGCGATGATGGTGGCGCAGAACAGTCGCTGTCTGCTGCTGGATGAACCGACGTCGGCGCTGGATATCGCTCATCAGGTTGAGGTGCTGGCGCTGATAAAAGATCTGAGCCAGCAGCGCGGCTTAACCGTGATTGCGGTGCTGCACGATATCAATATGGCAGCCCGCTACTGCGATCATCTGGTGGCGCTGCGTCAGGGCGCGATGATTGCCGAAGGTAACGCGCAGACGATTATGCAGCCTGAGGTGCTCGGCGCGATCTATGGCATCCCGATGGGCATTTTACCGCATCCGCAGGGCGGCGCGCCGGTCAGTTTTGTTTGTTAAGGAAAGGATGATGCCCGATCTTTATCGCCGCCGACTGTTGCTGGCACTCGCGGCCTCGCCACTGTTTTGTGCACTTCCCCTGCGTGCTGCCACGCCCAATCCGGGCCGGATTATTGCACTGGAGTGGCTTCCCACCGAACTGTTGATCGCTCTGGGCGTTATGCCCTGGGGCGTGGCTGATTTGCACAACTACAATATCTGGGTCGGGGAGCCGCCGCTGCCTGCGGATGTGATCGATGTGGGTCTGCGCACCGAACCTAATCTTGAGCTGATGGCACAAATGCAGCCGTCGCTGATCCTCTGTTCAAATGGCTATGGCCCGCCTGAAGAGAAACTTACACGCATCGCACCGATCATGGGCTTTGACCTTCACAGCGGCGACGGGAAACCCTTCACTGCCGCGCGGGCATCGCTGCGTAAGCTGGCGGCGAGACTTGGATTACGCGATCGGGCGGAGCAGCATCTGCGCGAGGTCGATGCGCAACTGGCACAGGCGCGTCAGCGGCTGGCGCCCTATGCCGGACGCACGATTCTGCTGATGTCGCTGCTCGACAGTCGTCACGCCATCACCTTTGGTAAAAACAGTCTGTTCCTGGAAGTAATGACGCTGCTGGGCCTGAAAAATGGCTGGCAGGGCGAAACAAATTTCTGGGGCAGCGCGGTAATCGGCATTGAGCAGCTGGCTCAGGCTGGAAATGTGGATGTCATCTGTTTTGATCATGACAACGACGCAGAGATGCAGCAGTTGATGCGCAGCCCGCTGTGGCAGGCCATGCCGTTTGTTCGCACCGGACGCTTTCAGCGCGTCCCTGCAGTCTGGTATTACGGTGCAACGCTCTCGGCGCTGCACTTTGTTCGCGTGCTGGAACGCGCGCTGGAGACGCACTGATGCGCCATGCTCTGTTTCCCGCAGGTCTTCTCAGCCTGCTGTTTATGCTCTCACTCAGCCTGACGCTGGTTAATCTGCACCATGCGCTGCCGCAGCAGGAGTGGTGGCAGGCATTCTGGTCACCAACGGTCGATAGCCTGCCGCAGATGGTGTTTCACTACAGCCTGCTGCCGCGCACGGCGCTGGCGCTGCTGGTGGGCGCCGGGCTGGGGCTTGCCGGCCTGTTGTTTCAGCAGATATTGCGGAACCCGCTGGCCGAACCCACCACACTGGGTGTCTCTTCCGGCGCGCAGCTGGGTATTACCGTGGCGACGCTGTGGCATCTGCCGGGCGGCGCGCTGACACAGCAGTTTGCCGCGCTTGGCGGAGCGTTGCTGGTGGCCGCGCTGGTGTTTGGTGTGGCATGGGGCAAACGGCTGTCGCCGGTGACGCTGATTCTGGCCGGGCTGGTGCTGAGCTTCTACAGCGGCGCGGTAAATCAAATCTTCGCTATCTTCAATCACGATCAGCTGCAGAACATGTTTCTGTGGAGCACCGGCGCGCTGAATCAGATGAGCTGGGAAAATGTGCAGCAGCTCTGGCCGCGCCTGCTGCTGGCGTTTCTGCTGGCGCTGGCGCTGCTGCGTCCGCTGACACTGATGGGGCTGGATGATGGTGTAGCAAAAAATCTGGGGCTGGCGCTCTCTATGGCGCGTGTCGGTGGCCTCGGGCTGGCAATCCTGCTCAGCGCACAGCTGGTGAATGCCGCCGGTATCATCGGTTTTATCGGGCTGTTTGCGCCGCTGCTGGCGAAGCTGCTGGGTGGTCGACGGCTCCTCAGCCGGATGCTGCTGGCACCGCTTACCGGCGCGCTGCTGCTGTGGCTGGCCGACAGTTGCGTGTTATGGCTTAGCGCACACTGGCGCGATATCCCGACCGGAACGGCCACGGCACTGCTCGGTGTACCCATTTTGCTGTGGCTGCTGCCGCGACTGCGAACGGGTTCAGTGCCGCCCGCCCTGAATCAGGGCGACAACGTGCCCGCAGAGAGACAAAACCTGCTGCGCTGGACGCTGACGGGGCTCGCGGTGCTTGCCCTGCTGGTGTGGGGTGCGCTGGCGTTTGGGCGTGATGCGCTGGGCTGGGTCGGGTCATCGGGTGAGATGCTGCACTCTTTGCTTCCGTGGCGTGCACCGCGCGTGCTGGCTGCGCTGGTGACCGGCCTGATGCTTGGCGTGGCGGGGAGCCTGATTCAGCGGCTGACCGGTAATCCTATGGCCAGCCCGGAAGTGCTGGGCATCAGTTCAGGTGCCGCCTGTGGCGTCGTCGTCATGATGTTCTTTGTGCCGGGCGATGCGATGGCATGGCTGCTGCCCGCCGGTGCGATGGGTGCCGCGCTGACGCTGCTGGTGATCATGGCGGTAGCCAGTCGTGGCGGCTTCTCACCTGAGAGAATGCTGCTGGCGGGTATGGCGCTTAACAGCGCCTTTGTCACCCTGCTGATGCTGCTGCTGGCGAGCGGCGATCCCCGCATGGGCGGGCTGCTGAGCTGGATTTCTGGCTCGACCTATAACATCAGCGGCAGTCAGGCGATACAGAGCGCAATCTGTGCGCTGCTGCTGGTCTCGCTGGCACCAATGGCGAGCCGCTGGCTGACGCTGCTGCCGCTGGGAAGTGCTACCGCACGCTCGGCCGGCATGGCACTAACGCCCGCGCGGCTGAGTCTGCTGCTGCTGGCAGCCGCGCTGACCGCCAGCGCAACGCTGACTATTGGTCCGCTGAGTTTTGTTGGATTAATGGCGCCGCACATGGCGCGCATGCTGGGGTTCCGGCGTGCCTTGCCGCAACTGCTGCTGTCGGGATTACTGGGGGCGGGACTGATGGTGCTGGCTGACTGGTGCGGGCGAATGCTGGCATTCCCGGATCAAATTCCTGCCGGGCTGATGGCGATGTTTTTAGGTGCACCTTACTTTATCTGGCTGCTGCGTCGTTCAGGTTAAAAAAAAGACCGGCGCAAGCCGGTCTTCATCTTTAACGTTACCGAAATTACAGCTTCGCGAAACAACGACGCGCGGCATCAACCGTGCGCTGAATATCCTCTTCGCTGTGCGCCAGTGACATGAAGCCCGCTTCATAAGCTGATGGCGCAAAGTAAACGCCTTCCTCCAACATCAGATGGAAGAAGGTTTTAAAGCGTTCCACATCGCAGCGGGTCACATCGGCGTAACAGGTCACGCTGTCAGCCTCGGTGAAGAACAGGCCAAACATCCCGCCAACATGGTTAATCACCAGCGGAATATTTTGCTGTTGTGCGGCTTCGCGCAGACCCTCTGCCAGCTTGCGGGTCAGGGTATCGAGCTTCTCGTGCGTGCCCGGCTGCGCGATCTGCGTCAGGCAGGCAAAACCGGCAGCCATCGCGATCGGGTTACCGGAGAGCGTTCCTGCCTGATAAACCGGGCCGGTCGGCGCCAGTGCAGCCATCACGTCGCGACGGCCACCGAATGCACCGACTGGCATGCCGCCACCGATAATTTTTCCGAGGCAGGTCAGATCAGGACGCACATTGTAGTGAGCCTGCGCGCCACCCAGCGCCACACGGAAGCCGGTCATCACTTCATCGATAATCAGCAGTGCGCCGAACTCATCACAGAGCGCGCGCAGACCCGGCAGGAATTCTGGCTGCGGCGGAATGCAGTTCATATTGCCGGCAACCGGCTCAACGATGATGGCAGCGATGGCATCAGGATATTGCCCGAAGGCGCTGCGCACTGAGTCGAGATCGTTGAAAGTGCAGGTCAGGGTATGTTTTGCGAAGTCTGCCGGTACGCCCGGCGAGTTTGGCTGACCCAGCGTTAAGGCACCAGAACCGGCTTTCACCAGCAAATGATCGGCATGGCCGTGATAGCAGCCTTCAAACTTAATAATTTTATCGCGGCCGGTAAAGCCTCGAGCCAGACGGATTGCGCTCATGGTCGCTTCGGTACCGGAGTTAACCATCCGTACCATCTCCATGCTCGGCACCAGCTCACACACCAGCTGCGCCATGGTCACTTCCATTTCGGTCGGTGCGCCAAAGCTCAGGCCGCGCTGGGCTGCTTCGATCACCGCATTACGGATCGCCGCGTTGTTATGGCCCAGCACCATCGGTCCCCATGAGCCGACATAGTCGATATAGGCTTTGCCATCAGCGTCATAAAGATACGCACCATCAGCATGTTCAATAAACAGTGGAACGCCGCCCACACCGGTAAATGCGCGTACTGGCGAGTTTACCCCACCCGGAATCAGGCGTTGTGCCTCGGCAAACAGTTGTTCGGACTTACTCATTTTCGGCTCCAGCGTTTCAGAAAAATATTGCGCCATTCTACGGAAGAGCAGCAGCAGACGAAAGGTGGATTCACCCGCAGCGTCCTGAACGGAGGGGAAAGCGGCACAGAGTGCGAAGGGCAGAGCTTGATTGCGCTGAGGTGCTGACTGATAATAGCGTTATTAAGGTCGTTTTCTGACCTGGGCGTTTACCGGAGTAAAACATGAGTGATGAAGTAGTAGCACTGCCGTTGCAGTTTACCGACGCCGCAGCCACCAAGGTGAAAAACCTGATTGCCGACGAAGAGAACCCGGCGCTGAAACTTCGCGTCTATATCACCGGTGGCGGTTGCAGTGGTTTCCAGTATGGCTTTACGTTTGACGACCAGCTGAACGATGGCGATATGACAATTGAAAAGCAGGGCGTTTCACTGGTCGTTGACCCAATGAGCCTGCAATATCTGGTGGGCGGTTCGGTTGATTATACGGAAGGCCTGGAGGGATCGCGCTTTATCGTGACCAACCCGAATGCCAAAACCACCTGTGGCTGTGGCTCATCCTTCAGTATCTGATCGCGCAGGCCGTCATTCCGACGGCCTCATTTACCACTCTATTGTGACCAGCCGGTTACTCTGCTTCAGGCTTCCCTGCGATTGAATCTGACTTTGGGTTACGCGTGGCTGCGCACTCGCCTGTCTGCCACAGTTGATTTGCGGCAAAAGCGGACCGTTAGCCGTGTTGATTTCACAGCGTGAATAGATGACAAGCCTGGCGCCTATAGAGCCATTTATCGATCCCGCAAAAGCAGATCCGGTGATCAAAAGCCCTATGGCCAGCAGCAGTGCTCTGGTCATATAAGGTTCCTGGTGTTTTAAAAAGCGCCGCGGCGCTAAAAGGACGGTGAGCATACGTGGCCCGCTCGTCTCTGGTATTGATTAACGGCAAAAAAGGCTGTTTCTTTAATCGATGCGTGGACTTATTGTGCGGGATGCAACGCGGAACAGAGTTGCTGCGCCGCCAGCAGCAGCCGCGGACCCGGCCGGCTTAACCAGTCCTCGTTAATGGCGATCACTGGCACCGTGAGCTGTGGCCGCCAGAAAGTACGAATGTTCTCCGCCTGCTGTGCACCTCCGGCTATAACCACGGCCTGAGGATGGCGCATCAGCACCTGCTCACGGCTGACCTGCGGCCAGCTGACGCGGCTGTCAGCAAAAATATTCCTGCCACCACATAACGTAATAACTTCATTTTGCAGCGTGGCTCTGGCGGCGGTAAAAAGCGGCTGCTGACCAAACTGCAAAAAAAGCGGAACCGCAGTCAGATGAGTATAGCGCTGTCGCAGCGCCGCTGCCTGCTGTCGTAGCGCTCTGGCCGCGCTGGCGGCCTGCTCTGGCCTGGAACTCCAGCGGCCCAGATCGGCCAGTGCCGTGAACATCTCATCCAGTGTCAGTGGATCAATCCATTTAATGGGTACGCCGAGCTGCTGCAACTGCTCAATCTGCCGCTGCGGATTACCGCCGCGCCAGGCCAGGACCAGATCCGGCTTGAGCTGCAGAATACGCTCGGCTTTGATGCCCTGCCAGTTGGCGACCTGTTCAATCTGTTTCGCCTGCGGCGGATAGTCGGACCAGGCGCTGACTGCAATCGGCGTAATCCCGGCAGCAAAGGCGAGTTCGGTAAGGTGTGGAGCGAGGGTGATAACACGCGGTGGGGAAGCGAGCAGGCTGCCGCTCAACAGCAGCAGCCAGCAGAACAGCAGCGTTTTAGCCACGCGCCAGATGCGCCAGCAGGTTCTCCACCATCAGCGACGATTGCTTCGCTGCAACGTTCAGGAATTCATCAAAGCTCAGGTGCGATTCTTTATCGGCCACGTCAGAAATCGCACGGACCACCACAAACGGCACCTGGAACTGATGACAGACGTGACCGATAGCGGTCGCTTCCATCTCAACCGCAATCGCCTGCGGGAACAGACTACGAATGCGCGCCAGCGGCTCAGCGCCATTGATAAAGGCATCACCGCTCACCACCAGACCGCGTACAGCATTCAGGTCCAGCTGCTTAATGCAGGCTTCGGCAGCCGCGATAAGCTTGCTGTCTGCCACAAACGCAGCCGGGCAACCCGCCATCTGACCTGGCTCATAACCAAAAGCGGTGACGTCAGCATCGTGATAACGCACTTCATCTGATACCACGATATCGCCGACGCTCAGTGACGGTGCTAAACCGCCTGCCGACCCGGTGTTGATCACCACATCCGGCTTGCAGAGCTGCAGCAGCAGCGTGGTACCCAGCGCTGCAGAGGTTTTACCAATGCCCGATTTCAGCAGTGCCACTTCAACGCCCTGCAGAGTGCCGGTATAGATTTCACAACCCGCCAGTGTCAGCGTTTGACGGTTTTCAATTTTGTCGCGCAGCAGTGTGACTTCCTGCTCCATCGCGCCAATAATGCCTGCTTTCATAGTGAGTTCCGCTAATGTAAAGAATCAAAATTTAGGGCATAGTCTACCATGGCATTCAGGGGATTAATTCACGAAAAAGTCAGGGGTAATTCATGTCGGCGATCAATTTCAGGAAGAAGATCAGCTTCTCACGCCCTTATAACAGTCGAAAAGATCCGGAAGGTGAATATTATATTACCCGCCATTTTGAGAGCGACCGTGGACGAATTATCAACTCGGCCGCCATCCGGCGTTTGCAGCAAAAAACCCAGGTCTTTCCACTGGAGCGCAACGCCGCCGTCCGCTCCCGCCTGACGCACTCGCTGGAGGTGCAGCAAACCGGGCGCTACATCACCAAAGAGATCCTGCAAACCCTGAAGATGCAGGGCGGGCTGGCGCAGTATGGGCTGGATGAGATGGAGGGCGCGTTTGAAAGTCTGATCGAGATGGCGTGTCTGCTGCATGACGTCGGTAATCCGCCGTTTGGCCATTTTGGCGAGGCCGCCATTAACGACTGGTTTGAGGAGAACCTCTCAGCCGAACTGGTGGATCCGCTGGTAGCGGGCGTTGAAGGAGAAGAACAGCGGAAAGCTTTTGATCAGCTTAATGCCATGATCCGCCAGGACCTCTGCCATTTTGAGGGCAATGCGCAGGCCATTCGTATGGTGCATACGCTACTGCAACTCAATCTCAGTTATTCCCAGGTCGCCTGCATCCTGAAATATACCGCACCCGCCTGGTGGCAGGGTGATAAACCTGCCGAATTTAGCGCCTTAATGAAGAAACCTGGCTTTTATCTCTCTGAGCAGGAGTATATTGCGGATTTACGTGCTGCCACCAATATGGAAGAACACCATCGCTTTCCGCTTACCTATATAATGGAAGCGGCGGATGATATCTCCTATTGTATTGCCGATTTGGACGACGCTGTAGAAAAAGATATCTTTAATGTTGAGAGTTTGTTTGAGTTTCTCAATAAAGCCTGGGGACCGGTTAAAAATAATGACGCCTTCAGCCGGACTATTGGTGAAGCCTGGCGCGAAGCCTGCAGTAAAAAACGGCGAAGCCGCAGCGATCAATTTTTTATGTCATTACGCGTAAATGTTCAGAGCGTGCTGGTAAGTTATGCCGTGAAACGTTTCGTTGATAATCTGCCTGCTATATTCGATGGCAGTTTCAATCACGCGCTGCTGGAAGATGAGGGTGAAGAGGGCCGGTTACTGCAACTGTTTAAAACTGTTGCGCGCCAGCAGGTCTTTAATCACTCTGAAGTCGAGCAGCTGGAGTTGCAGGGATACCGCGTAATTAAAGGGCTGCTGGAGATCTATCAGCCGCTGATGCGCCTGAACTATGAGGCTTTCACCACGCTTATAAATGAAGACTTCCTGCGTCAGCATCCGATTGAAACCCGGCTTTTTCATAAGCTTTCTGGTAAACACCGTAAAGCCTATTTGCAAAAGATGCGTACCCTTGTGGTAGAGCATAAATATCAGCGGCTGCTATGGGAACGTTATTATCGCTTCCGGCTTATTCAGGATTATATCAGTGGAATGACCGATCTCTATGCCTGGGATGAGTATCGCCGACTGATGGCTGTAGAATAAGCCGGCGATTGTAAAGAGCGCGAATAAATTTTTACCTTTGACTTAAACTTTTAAAGGAACTTCGCGCTAAAACATTTATCTCACCTTTCGACCACAGCAATGGTCTGAACAGTAATCTTATCGAGAAATGAAAAATGAAAAAAAAGACTTTAGTGTTAAGTGCGCTGGCGTTGAGCCTGAGCATGGCGCTCGCCCCAGTTACTGTTTTTGCTGCGCAAACGGCTTCTTCCGATAGCCAGCAACTCCCTAGTCTGGCCCCCATGCTGGAAAAGGTAATGCCGTCTGTGGTCAGTATCAGCGTTGAGGGTACCACCACGGTGAAAACCCCGCGTATGCCGCAGCAGTTTCAGCAATTCTTTGGCGACAATTCGCCCTTCTGCCAGGACGGTTCCCCGTTCCAGGGTTCACCCATGTGTCAGAGCGGTGACGGCGCGGGCGGTAACGGCGGCGCACCTGGCCCTGATACCCAGCAGGAAAAATTCCGGGCTCTGGGATCGGGCGTCATCATCAACGCTGAAAAAGGCTATGTGGTGACGAACAACCACGTGGTGAACAACGCCACCAAAATTCAGGTGCAGCTCAGCGATGGTCGTCGCTATGACGCCAAAGTCATCGGTAAAGATCCCAGCTCTGACATTGCACTGATTCAGCTGAAGGACGCTAAAAATCTGACCGCTGTGAAAATCGCTGACTCCGACAGCCTGCGCGTCGGTGACTACACCGTGGCGATCGGCAACCCGTATGGTCTGGGTGAGACCGTCACCTCCGGGATCGTCTCGGCGCTGGGACGGAGCGGCCTGAACGTGGAAAACTACGAAAACTTTATCCAGACGGATGCGGCAATTAACCGGGGTAACTCTGGTGGTGCGCTGGTTAACCTTAATGGTGAACTGATAGGGATTAACACCGCTATTCTGGCGCCGGATGGCGGCAACATCGGTATCGGCTTTGCTATCCCAAGCAACATGGTTAAAAACCTGACGGCTCAGATGGTTGAGTTTGGTCAGGTGAAACGTGGCGAGCTGGGCGTGCAGGGGACTGAACTGAACTCCGAGCTGGCAAAAGCGATGAAGGTTGATGCACAGCGTGGTGCCTTTGTCAGCCAGGTGCTGCCAGACTCTGCGGCGGCTAAAGCGGGTATTAAAGCGGGTGACGTGATTGTTTCAATGAACGGCAAACCGCTGAGCAGCTTTGCTTCTCTGCGTGCGGAAGTGGGTTCGCTGCCGGTTGGCACCACCCTGAAACTGGGGCTGCTGCGCGACGGCAAACCCGTTGATGTCTCGGTTACATTGCAGCAGAGCAGCCAGGCGAAAGTGCAGTCCGCCACCATTTACAACGGCATTGAAGGGGCTGACCTCAGCAATGTTGAAACCGGTGATAAAGGTGTTCGCGTGGATAATGTGAAACCCGGCAGCGCCGCAGCGCGTATCGGCCTGAAAAAGGGTGACGTGATCCAGGGAGTTAACCAGCAGCCGGTAACCAACCTCGGTGAGCTGCGAAAAGTCCTCGACACCAAACCAGCCGTTCTGGCGCTGAATGTGAAACGTGGTGACAGCAATATCTATCTGCTGATGCAGTAACGGTATAACAACTGTTCATGAGGCGGACTGCGGTCCGCCTTTTTTATGTCCGCTTTCCGCGCCGCCAGAGTGTGATGCTCTCCGCAAATTCGGTAAATGATTGCCCGGCTCTGTGCAGTTGCACAATGCTCTGCGCGCAACCCATGCGTATTCTGTTTCTCACCCTCTTTTCCAGGAGTAATGGATGGCTACCTATCACCTTGATGCCCGGCTGGCGCAGGATATCGTGGCACGCACCATGAAAATTATTGACAGTAATGTCAACGTGATGGATGCGCGCGGCCGGATCATCGGCAGCGGTGACCGGGAGCGTATTGGGGAGTTGCACGAAGGTGCGTTGCTGGTGCTTTCTCAGGGGCGTGTTGTCGATATTGATGAGGCGGTGGCCAAACATCTTCATGGTGTGCGGCCCGGCATTAATCTGCCGCTGCGCATCGACGGTGACATTGTCGGGGTGATTGGGCTGACGGGCGAGCCACTGGCGCTGCGGCATTATGGCGAACTGGTCTGCATGACCGCAGAGATGATGCTGGAACAGGCGCGATTGCTGCATATGCTGGCGCAGGACAGCCGTCTGCGTGAAGAGCTGGTGCTGAACCTGATCCGCAGCGACACCCTGTCGCCGCAACTGACTGAATGGGCCCAGCGGTTGGGCATCGATCTCAATCAGCCGCGTGTGGTCGCCGTGCTGGAAGTGGACAGCGGTCAGCTCGGCGTCGACAGCGCGATGTCAGAGTTACAGCAGCTGCAAACGCTGCTGACCACGCCAGAGCGCGATAATCTGATCGCTATTGTGTCGCTGACCGAAATGGTGGTGCTGAAGCCCGCACTGAATGGACATGGACGCTACGACCAGGAGGATCACCGCCGCCGCGTGGAACAGTTACTGCAGAGGATGAAAGAAAGCGGACATTTACGGATGCGTATTGCACTGGGCAACTTCTTTACCGGGCCTGGCAGCATTGCACGCTCTTACCGGACCGCACGCACCACGATGATGGTGGGCAAGCAACGTATGCCTGAGTTACGCAGCTATTTTTATCAGGATCTGGTGTTGCCGGTGCTGCTCGACAGCCTGCGTGGCGGCTGGCAGGCTAACGAACTGGCCCGGCCACTGGCGAAGCTCAAGAGCATGGATAACAACGGCTTGCTGCGACGCACGTTAATCGCGTGGTTCACCCATAATGTTCAGCCAAGCGCCACCGCGCGTGCGCTTTTCATTCATCGCAATACGCTGGAATATCGGCTAAACCGGATTTCTGAACTCACCGGACTGAATCTTGGCCATTTCGATGACAGGCTGTTGCTCTATGTGGCTTTACAGCTGGATGAGCAGGGGTAGGAGCCGAATTCAGGGCATAAAAAAGGCCAGCAAAGCTGGCCTCTCTCGTCGGACAAAAAATTAACGGCTGTTACGGGTTAATTTTTCCAGATCCGATTCAATTTCAGTGATCTTGTGGGAAACCACGCTTTCCAGGTGACGCAGGTCATCCAGAATTTTGCGTTTCAGATCCACTTCAACCTGGTCACGCTGGCAAATCTGGTCCAGTTCATCGATGACATAACGCAGATTCGGGCTGATTTCCTGAACTTCTTTGTAGCCCTGGGTTGCGTGATCGGCAACAACAGTTTTGCGCTGACGCGGATATTTGAATTTGACGCTCTTTGCGAAAAACTCGCCTTTATCTTTGCGGAAGTAAATCTTCAGAATGTCGTTGTTGGCTTCCTGACGCAGGCTGTAGCGGTCAATGTCGTCCGGGTTACTGATACCTAAGCTTTTCAGATTGTCATACATAGCGTTGTTTCCATCAAAAGTGAGAAGCGCGCAGACTTGTTCATGACGTCCGTCAACTGTAGACATAAATAAGCGGGATGAACATTGCGCGACAGGATTTAACTGGCGCGGATTATGACCTGGATGAAAACTAAACGCACCAGTTAATTCGCGACGCGAAGCATGTTGTTCAGGAATAGCTGTAAAGAAAAGATGACGGGCTGCTTTCCAGCCCGTCATTTTATTCAGTCGATGGTGCGTAGCAGTTCGTTGATGCCGGTTTTACCCAGCGTCTTGGCATCCACTTTCTTCACGATCACGGCACAGTAGAGGCTGTAGCTGCCATCTTTAGACGGCAGGTTACCTGAGACCACGACGGAACCGGCAGGAACACGGCCGTAGTGGACTTCACCGGTTTCGCGGTCATAGATTTTGGTGCTCTGACCGATGTAAACGCCCATTGAGATCACTGAGCCTGCTTCAACAATCACGCCTTCAACGATTTCAGAGCGTGCACCGATGAAGCAGTTGTCTTCGATAATGGTCGGGTTTGCCTGCAACGGTTCCAGCACGCCACCGATACCCACGCCGCCAGAAAGGTGAACGTTTTTACCAATCTGCGCACAGGAGCCGACAGTCGCCCAGGTGTCTACCATAGTGCCTTCATCCACGAAGGCACCGATGTTGACGTAAGAAGGCATCAGGACCGTGTTGCGGGCGATATAAGCACCCTGACGAACAGCTGCAGGCGGCACGACGCGGAAACCCGCTTCTTTGAAACGCGCTTCATCCCAGCCAGCAAATTTCATCGGGACCTTATCGTAAAAGCGGGTTTCTGAACCTTCCATTACCTGATTGTCATTGATGCGGAAAGAGAGCAGCACTGCTTTCTTCAGCCACTGATGCGTTACCCACTCGCCGTCGATCTTCTCAGCAACGCGCAGCTCACCGCTGTCCAGCAGGGAGATAACCTGGTTGATGGCATCGCGGGTTTCGCTGTCAACGCTGGCAGGTGTAATGTCAGCGCGACGTTCGAAGGCGGATTCAATAACGCTCTGTAACTGTTGCATATTTTTTTCCTGATCTGTCATGTGCGGTGCCGGGCAACAGCCCGACACAAGTAAATAGAGTAATGTCTACAAATTGAATCTGGTCACACTTTATCGTTTGGATTAAGGGCCTCTGTCAACCGTTGTTGCAACGCTTTGCGCATTTCTTCATCCAGCGCCTGACGTTCGCTGTTGGCCAGAATAAATAAATCTTCGACCCGCTCGCCGATGGTGCTGATGCGTGCACCGTGCAGTGAGACACCCAGATCGGCAAAGACTTCGCCGACCCGCGCCAGCAGGCCTGGCTGATCCAGCGCCACCAGTTCCAGGTAGCTGCGACGGTCAGTATGCGTTGGCAGGAAATTCACTTCGGTATCCACGCTGAAATGCCGCAGTTTGGCCGACGGACGACGGGTACGCGGCGGCACCCAATCTGACTGAGTGATTGCCTGCTCCAGCGCCTGAATGATCATTGGATGGCGATCGGGGGAGAGCGGGCTGCCATCCGGTTCCAGCACAATAAAGGTATCCATTGCCATGCCGTCCCGGCTGGTGAAGATCTGCGCGTCGTGAACGCTAAGGTTACGACGGTCGAGTTCACCGGCCACGGCAGCAAACAGATGAGGCCGATCGGGACTCCAGATAAAAATTTCGGTCCCGCCACGGGTGGCCTGCGGGCTGACAAGCACCAGCGGTTTTTTCAGATCGTGAACCAGCAGGTGACGGGCATGCCACGCAATCTGATTCGGCGTATGGCGCAGGAAGTAGTCCGCGCGGCAACGATTCCAGATCTGGTGCAGACGCTCTTCATCAATGTTATCCATCCGCAGCAGTGCCAGTGCCTGCAGGCGATGATGACGCACCCGTTCCCGCAAATCCGGACTGTTTTCCATACCGCGTCGTAACTGCTTCTCGGTGGCGAAAAACAGCTCGCGTAACAGGCTCTGCTTCCAGCTGTTCCACAGACTTTCATTGGTGGCGCAGATATCGGCCACGGTCAGACAAACCAGATAGCGCAGCCGGTTCTCATTCTGCATCACCTCAGCAAACTGCTGGATCACCGTCGGATCCTGAATATCGCGACGCTGCGCCGTGACAGACATCAGCAGGTGATGACGAACCAGCCAGGCCACCAGTTGAGTTTCACGCGAGTTCAGGCCATGCATTTCAGCGAACTCAAGCGCATCCTGCGCGCCAAGAATAGAGTGATCGCCGCCGCGCCCTTTGGCAATGTCATGCAGCAGCGCAGCCATCAGTAACAGCTCCTGCTGCGGCAGGCGTGGCCATAACTCGACACACAGTGGATGCTGCGGACGGGTGGCTTCATTGGCGAAGCTTTCCAGCTTCTGCAGGACACGAATAGTATGCTCATCCACGGTATAGGCATGGAACAGATCGAACTGCATCTGTCCGACGATATGCCCCCACAACGGTGTATAAGCCCACAGCACGCTATGACGATGCATCGGCACCAGCGCCCGGCTCACCGCGCCGGGATGGCGCAGAATTGACATAAACGTGCGTCGCGCTTCCGGAATCTGACACAGCGGCTGTTTAAGATGTCGACGTGCATGGCGCAGGTGACGCAGGGTGGTGGAGTAGATCCCTTTGATACTGTCGTTACGCACCATCACGTAAAACATACGCAGAATCGCCTGCGGCTCGCGGGTGAACAGCGTTTCGTCGCGCAGGTCGATCAAATCACCCCGCAGCTGGAAATCGTCGTCGATAGGCCTGGGTTTTTCACTGGTGGAGAGCGCCAGAATCGCCTCATCAAACAGCTGCAGCAGCATCTGATTCAGTTCACCGATTCGCCGTGTGACCCGATAGAAATCCTTCATCATGCGTTCGACCGGCTCATTGCCTTCGCCCTGGTAATTCAGGCGCTGCGCCACACTGAGCTGGCGATCGAATAGCAGGCGGTTATCGTAGCGGGGGAGGGAAAGATGCAGGGCAAAGCGGATGCGCCAGAGAAATTCCTGGCATTCGTTGAGTTCGCTGCGCTCAGCGTCGGTAAGGAAACCAAAGCCGACCATCTCATCCAGTGTAGTGGCACCAAAATGGCGTCGGGCAACCCACTGCAGCGTATGTATGTCTCGCAGGCCACCGGGACTGCTTTTGATATCCGGCTCGAGGTTATAGCTGGTGCCATGGTAACGCTTGTGGCGCTCCTGCTGCTCATCAATTTTGGCGGCGAAAAAGCGGGATGAGGGCCAGAAACCGTCGCTGAAGATATTTTTCTGCAGTTCCAGAAACAGCGCCACATCGCCAGTCAGCATCCGTGATTCGATCAGGTTAGTGGCGACGGTCAGATCAGACAATCCCTCCAGCAGACACTCTTCCAGCGTGCGGACGCTGTGGCCCACTTCCAGTTTAAGATCCCACATCAGCGTTAAGAGATCGCTGGTGCGTTGCGCAGCCTGTTCATCCAGCGGCTGGCGGCTGAGGATCAGAACATCGATATCAGAGAGCGGATGCAGTTCGGCACGGCCATAGCCGCCTACGGCAACCAGCGCGATAGACGGCATTTCATCAAAGCCAAAGAAGCGCCACAGGCGACGCAGAAGCCGATCAATAAACAGCGTGCGGGCATCGATCAGCGGCTCAACGGGTTCACCGGCATCAAACGCGGCAGCCAGATGTTGCTGAAACAGCTCCAGCCTCGGCTTCAGAATGTCGCGGGTCAGCTGGTCGTCACCCCATTCGGCTGGCGAATCAACCAGACCGTTTTTCACATCTTCCGACAGACTCACGCTCATACAGCTCTTCTCTTTTTTAGCCAAAAAAAAGCCGGCTCAGCGCCGGCTTGATCTGTTTTGGGGGAATTACCCTTCGGCGACGAGCACAGCGGGCAGCGTGTCGTCTTTGCGCAGGGTTAAAATCTCACAGCCGTTTTCCGTCACCACAATAGTATGCTCATACTGCGCGGACAAGCTGCGATCTTTGGTTTTTACCGTCCAGCCATCTTTCATGGTGCGGATGCGGTAATCCCCGGCATTGACCATCGGTTCTACTGTAAAGGTCATACCTGCCTGTAACACGACGCCGCTATCATCAGCATCGTAATGCAATACCTGAGGCTCTTCGTGGAATCCCTTGCCGATGCCGTGACCGCAATATTCGCGCACGACTGAGAAGTCGTTTGCTTCAACATACTTCTGAATGGCACGACCCAACTCGCGCAGGCGGATGCCGGGCTTAATCAGACGCAGGGAAAGATAGAGGCTCTCCTGCGTGACGCGGCACAGGCGCTCACCCTGAATAGTGGGTTTACCAACAATAAACATCTTTGAGGTATCACCGTGGTACTCATCTTTAATGACGGTGACATCGATATTGACGATATCGCCATCTTTCAGAGGGCGATCATCACTGGGAATCCCGTGGCAAACCACTTCATTCACCGAGATGCAGACTGATTTCGGAAAACCGTGATAGCCAAGGCAGGCAGAGACGGCCTGCTGCTTCTGCGTGATGTGCTCGTGGCAGATGCGGTCCAGTTCGCCGGTGGTGACACCCGGTTGAACATGAGGCTCGATCATCTCCAGCACTTCGGCGGCCAGTCGGCCCGCGACGCGCATTTTTTCGATTTCTTCAGGGGTTTTGATTGAAATTGCCATTAATTAATCCGCAGTTGTCGAAATTTTCGACAATAATAAGGTCTGTGCTGTCATGTTAGCAGCCAGCAAATGGGCTGCCAAATAGAGAACGCGCTGGCGCTCATCAGTGATCATTTATTGGCGTCCCATGGCGGTTTGTGGTATAAAGCGCGCCGACGATTCTCTGTATGGCTGTTTCGGTCAGCAGGAAACGCATAACTCTCATTATGTGTAATAAAACACACATGTATCGACACATACGCCGGGGTGCCTTGAAAGAGGTCGGTCGTATGGGATACATGGAGGCCCAACCCCAATCAAACTTTAGAGGTTTTATCATGGCAACTGTTTCCATGCGCGACATGCTCCAGGCTGGTGTTCACTTCGGTCACCAGACCCGTTACTGGAACCCAAAAATGAAGCCATTCATCTTTGGTGCACGTAACAAGGTTCACATCATCAACCTGGAAAAAACTGTACCTATGTTCAACGAAGCTCTGGCTGAACTGAACAAGATCTCTTCCCGTAAAGGTAAGATCCTGATCGTAGGTACTAAGCGCGCTGCTGCCCAGGCAGTAAAAGAGTCTGCACTGAGCTGCGACCAGTTCTTCGTAAACCACCGCTGGTTGGGTGGCATGCTGACTAACTGGAAAACCGTGCGTCAGTCAATCAAGCGTCTGAAAGATCTGGAGATTCAGTCTCAGGATGGCACTTTCGACAAACTGACCAAAAAAGAAGCGCTGATGCGTGCGCGTGAGCTGGCCAAGCTGGAAAACAGCCTGGGCGGTATCAAAGACATGGGCGGTCTGCCAGACGCACTGTTTGTTGTTGATGCTGATCACGAACACATCGCAATCAAAGAAGCAAACAACCTGGGTATCCCGGTATTTGCTATCGTTGATACCAACTCAGATCCAGATGGCGTTGATTTCGTTATCCCAGGTAACGACGATGCGATCCGTGCTGTAAACCTGTACCTGACTGCCGTTGCGACTACCGTTCGCGAAGGCCGCTCTCAGGACCTGGCTGAGCAAGCTGAAGAAGCGTCTTTAGAAAACGCTTAATTAAGGTTTGCTCTGCATAAGAGCCCTTAGCATTCAGATGTGATCTGTAAGGGGCCTATACTGGCCCCTTTATTTTATCTAAGTCTGTCACGCTCCCAACCGGACGGCGGGACAGAGTAAATTTTCCGCAAATAAGTGTCTGCTGGTGCAAACGTACTCAGGCACGAACCGAGGATTCTGGAATGGCTGACATTACCGCTGCATTGGTAAAAGAACTGCGCGAGCGTACTGGCGCTGGCATGATGGATTGCAAAAAAGCGCTGACTGAAGCGAACGGCGACATTGAGCTGGCGATTGAGAACATGCGTAAGTCTGGCGCAATCAAAGCAGCGAAAAAAGCAGGCAACGTTGCTGCTGATGGCGTAATCAAAACCAAGATCGTTGGCGACTACGGCGTGATTCTGGAAGTGAACTGCCAGACTGACTTCGTTGCAAAAGATGGCGGTTTCCAGGCGTTCGCAGACAAAGTTCTGGAAGCGGCTGCCGCTAATCGCGTTACCGACGTTGAAGTTCTGAAAGCGCAGTTCGAAGAAGAGCGCGTTGCACTGGTTGCTAAAATCGGTGAGAACATCAACATCCGTCGCGTTGCAATCCTGGAAGGCGCAGAGCTGGGCAGCTACCTGCACGGCGCACGTATTGGCGTTCTGGTTTCAGCGAAAGGCGCTAATGAAGATCTGATCAAACAGATCGCAATGCACGTTGCAGCAAGCAAACCTGAATTCGTTAAGCCAGAAGACGTTTCTGCTGACGTGGTTGATAAAGAGTACCAGGTTCAGCTGGACATCGCGATGCAGTCTGGCAAGCCAAAAGAGATCGCAGAGAAGATGGTTGAAGGCCGTATGAAGAAATTCACCGGCGAAGTCTCTCTGACAGGTCAGGCTTTCGTAATCGACCCAAGCAAAACCGTTGGCCAGGCTCTGAAAGAGCAGGGCGCTGACGTGATCAACTTCATCCGCTTCGAAGTGGGTGAAGGCATCGAGAAAGTTGAGTCTGACTTCGCTGCAGAAGTTGCAGCAATGTCCAAACAGTCTTAATGCTTTGAAAGAACCGCCATCCGGCGGTTCTTTTTTGTCTGTGAATCGCAACAGACACGTTTTCAGTTTCATCCCAATAGCATTTTCTTTGCGGTAAGCGGATGATCGATCAGAATTTACTTCTCCTTTACACCCAATCTTCCAGGAAGAACTGACCATGGCGACCAACGCAAAACCTGTTTATCAACGTATCCTGCTTAAACTCAGCGGCGAAGCTCTGCAAGGCGCTGAAGGTTTTGGTATCGACGCGAGTGTGCTTGACCGCATGGCACAAGAGGTAAAAGAGCTGGTTGAACTGGGCATCCAGGTTGGCGTAGTGATTGGCGGAGGGAACCTGTTCCGTGGCGCAAGCCTGCAGCAGGCAGGGATGAACCGCGTCGTGGGTGACCACATGGGTATGCTGGCAACCGTGATGAACGGCCTGGCGATGCGTGATGCACTGCACCGCGCCTATGTGAACGCACGCCTGATGTCAGCGATTCCACTGAATGGCGTCTGCGACAACTACAGCTGGGCAGAAGCGATCAGCCTGCTGCGTAACAACCGCGTGGTGATTTTCTCCGCCGGTACCGGTAACCCGTTCTTTACCACCGACTCTGCGGCGTGTTTGCGCGGCATTGAGATTGAAGCGGACGTGGTGCTGAAAGCGACCAAAGTTGACGGCGTCTACTCTGCCGACCCGGTGAAAAGCCCGGACGCGACGCTGTATGAGCAACTGAGCTATGCTGAAGTACTGGATAAAGAGCTGAAAGTGATGGATCTGGCGGCCTTTACCCTGGCGCGTGACCACAAATTGCCTATCCGTGTTTTCAACATGAATAAACCTGGTGCACTGCGTCGCGTAGTGATGGGTGAAAAAGAAGGGACTCTGATTACGCATTAATACCCGAGGCGAGATAAAATAAGGTATATTCTGTCAGCGCGATGAGAATGCATCGCGCACCAGTCAGGATTATCGATGATTATCGATCCCGCTTCCGGTTATGCCGGAACTGGCCAGGTCAAACCGAATCCAAGGGTTTCAACGTGATTAACGACATCAAAAAAGATGCTGACACGCGCATGGAAAAATGCGTTGAAGCATTCAAAACTACCATCAGCAAAGTGCGCACCGGTCGTGCTTCACCTTCGCTGCTTGACGGCATCGTCGTCGAATATTACGGCACGCCGACGCCACTGCGTCAGCTGGCTTCTGTCACTGTGGAAGATTCACGCACGCTGAAAATCAACGTGTTTGACCGTTCACTGAGTCCGGCAGTCGAAAAAGCGATCATGAAGTCTGATCTCGGTCTGAACCCAAGTTCAGCCGGTACCGACATCCGTGTTCCGCTGCCTGCCCTGACAGAAGAGCGTCGTAAAGATCTGATTAAAATCGTGCGCGGCGAAGCCGAGCAGGGCCGTGTGTCGGTACGTAACGTCCGTCGCGATGCCAACGATAAAATCAAAGCGCTGCTGAAAGACAAAGAGATCAGCGAAGACGACGAACGTCGTGCGCAGGATGAAGTGCAAAAAATGACCGATGCGTACATCAAGAAAGTTGATGCCGCACTGTCTGAAAAAGAGTCGGAGCTGATGGATTTCTAATCCCATCACTGCCGGACAAAACGCCGTACAGAGAGGTATTCGTATGAATGCGACATCTGGCGGCGTTTTACATTGTGCCTGAGGGCACGCTGACTTCACACGGATAGCCTCATGAAGCGATTAACTCTGCTGGGATCCACCGGCTCGATCGGCACCAGTACGCTGGCAGTGGTTCGCGCCAACCCGGCGCTTTATCAGATTACTGCGCTGGTCGCTGGCCACAATGTGGCGCTGATGGCCGAACAGTGTGCGGCTTTTACGCCGCGCTACGCCTGCATGGCAGATGAGGCATCCGCCGCTGCGCTGCGTGAGCGACTGAGAGCAATCAGGGTCGATACTGAAGTGCTCTCCGGCGTTCAGGCTGCCTGTGAGCTGGCTGCGCTGGATGACGTGGATCAGGTGATGGCGGCGATTGTCGGCGCATCCGGTTTGCTGCCGACGCTGGCAGCCATTCGCGCCGGAAAAACGGTGCTGCTGGCCAACAAAGAATCGCTTGTCACCTGCGGCCGTTTGTTTATGGAGGCGGTGCGTCATCATAACGCGCAGTTACTACCGGTCGACAGTGAGCATAACGCCATTTTTCAGAGTTTACCGGCTACCATCCAGCATCAGTTAGGTTACGCTGACCTGCGGGATAATGGCATTGAGTCGATTATCCTTACGGGATCGGGTGGTCCTTTTCGTGACACAGATTTAGCTGATCTTAGCGCCATGTCGCCGGATCAGGCCTGTGCACATCCGAACTGGTCGATGGGGAGAAAAATCTCTGTTGATTCGGCCACCATGATGAATAAAGGTCTTGAGTACATTGAAGCCCGTTGGTTGTTTAATGCCAGCGCAGCGCAGATGGAAGTGATACTTCACCCACAGTCGGTGATTCACTCCATGGTGCGATACTGCGATGGCAGCGTGCTGGCTCAGTTAGGTTCTCCCGATATGCGTACGCCTATTGCCCACAGCATGGCCTGGCCATCGCGCATCAATGCAGGTGTGACGCCGCTGGATTTTACCCGCATGTCGGCGCTCTCTTTTGCAGAACCTGACTTTAGTCGCTATCCCTGTCTGAAACTGGCCATTGATGCCTGTGAGGCAGGGCAGGCGGCGACCACCACGCTAAATGCTGCCAATGAGGTTGCCGTCGCGGCTTTCCTGAATCACCAGATCCGCTTCACCGACATTGCCGCGCTTAATAGTGCAGTGATGGCGGCACAAGTGTGTCCGGAGCCGGATTCGGTGGACGCTGTCCTTGACATCGATCGCACTGCGCGCGCGCTGGCAACAGAAATGTTGCCGCGCTTCACGTCGTGAAACCGATCGTTATGAGGCCATTTGTTCGCTTCAGGTGAAAATGGTATAGTCGCTGGCTCGCGTTTCACGGTCTGTCACCGAATTCGGTGTGGCCCGGCACTAAGCGTGTGCCGGGATTTGAATCGGGCGCAATGTATTCAGAAAACACAGCATTTCTGATGAAAGGAATTGGTTAAGCGTTATGTCGTCTAACAATCACAACAACACTGATGACCAGCAGGGAAACGGTCCGCGCCACGTCGCTATCATCATGGATGGCAATGGTCGCTGGGCCAAAAATCAGGGAAAATTGCGTATTTCAGGCCACAAAGCCGGTGTTAAATCGGTGCGTCGTGCCGTCAGCTTTGCTGTCAATAACAATCTTGAAGCCCTGACGCTTTATGCCTTCAGTAGTGAAAACTGGAGCCGTCCTGCGCAGGAAGTCACCGCGTTAATGGAACTGTTTGTCTGGGCACTCGACAGTGAAGTAAAGAGCCTGCATAAACACAACGTTCGCTTACGTGTCATTGGCGATACCAGCCGTTTCAGCCCGCGCATTCAGGAACGTATTCGTCGTTCTGAGACCCTGACTGCAAATAATACCCGTCTGACGCTCAACATTGCTGCCAACTATGGCGGTCGTTGGGATATTATCGAAGGCGTGAAAAAACTGGCTGAACAGGTTCAGGAAGGATTACTGCGACCTGACCAGATTACCGAAGAGAGCCTGACGTCGCAGCTCTGCATGCAGGAGCTGGCGCCAGTGGATTTAGTGATAAGGACCGGGGGAGAGCATCGGATTAGCAACTTCCTGCTGTGGCAGATTGCCTATGCTGAATTCTATTTTACCGATGTGCTCTGGCCGGATTTCGATGAACACGTTTTTGAAGGTGCACTGAATGCATTCTCTCTGCGGGAGCGTCGTTTTGGCGGCGCTGCACCAGGCGGCGCCTGAGCAATCTGGGGGTAACCTTTGCTGAAGTCTCGTCTTATTACCGCGTTGATATTAATTCCGCTGGTAATAGCTGCACTATTCTGGTTACCGCCTGTTGGTTTCGCCCTGACAACGATTGTTATCTGCATGCTGGCAGCCTGGGAATGGGGTCAGTTTGCAGGCATGGCATCACGGCAACAGCGTGTCTGGCTGGCTGTACTTTGTGGTCTGTTGCTGGCGCTGATGCAGTTTACGCTGCCACCTTATCAACACACAGTGCATCTGCCACAGATTGCGACATCGCTTTGGGCGTCGCTGGTGTGGTGGGTCGTGGCACTGCTGCTGGTGCTTACCTATCCCGCTTCTGCGGCCTTCTGGCGTCATTCGCGTCCACTTCGCTTACTGTTTGGCGTATTAACGCTGGTGCCCTTTTTCTGGGGCATGGTGGCGCTGCGCCAGTATCACTATGAAACCGACCACTTCGCCGGAGCCTGGTGGCTGCTGTTTGTGCTGCTGCTGGTGTGGGGAGCGGATTCCGGTGCCTACATGTTTGGCAAGATGTTCGGCAAGCACAAGCTGGCGCCGAAAGTCTCACCAGGCAAAACCTGGGAAGGCTTCCTGGGCGGCCTGGTTTCATCGGCGCTGATTGCGCTGCTGTTTGCCACGCTGGCGCCGCTGACGGTCTCCACCGGTACGCTGGTGATTTGCGCGGTTATCGCGACGCTGGCCTCTGTTCTGGGTGACCTCACCGAGAGTATGTTTAAACGTGAAGCGGGCATTAAAGACAGTGGTAATCTGATTCCTGGTCATGGCGGCATGCTTGATCGTATTGATAGTCTGACTGCGGCGGTGCCGGTGTTTGCCTGTTTATTGCTGCTGGTGTTCCGCACCCTTTAAGGACAGGCAAAGATGTTGAGCATAATCTGGAGTTTCTTCGCCTTTATCGTTGCGCTGGGCGTGTTGATTACCGTGCATGAGTTTGGCCACTTCTGGGTCGCTCGTCGCTGTGGTGTCAAAGTTGAGCGCTTTTCTATTGGATTTGGTAAGGCGCTCTGGCAGCGCCGTGACCGCCACGGCACCGAATTTGTCATCGCGCTGATCCCTCTCGGCGGCTACGTTAAAATGCTCGACGAACGTGTCGAAAGCGTGCCCGCCGAGTTGCGTCATCAGGCTTTTAATAACAAAGCCGTCTGGCAACGCGCCTCCATTATTGCGGCAGGGCCTGTCGCTAACTTTATCTTTGCCATCTTTGCCTACTGGGTTGTGTTTATTCACGGCGTACCGGGTGTACGCCCGGTAATCGGTGAAATTTTAAACGGTTCGGTCGCTGCAGAAGCGCAAATTACGCCCGGCATGGAACTTAAGGCTGTTGACGGTATCGAAACGCCTGACTGGAATGCTGTGCGTATGGCGCTGGTGGGTAAAATCGGCGATAGCAGCACCACGTTAACCGTGGCCCGATTTGGCGAAGATGCAACCCAGCAGAAGCTGCTGGATTTGCGTAACTGGCAGTTTGAGCCTGATAAGCAGGATCCGGTCGTTGCATTAGGGATTCAGCCACGCGGTCCGCAAATTGAGACCACACTGGCAGAAGTGCAGGCGAACTCGCCAGCGAGTGAAGCCGGTTTGCAAGCAGGCGACAGGATCGTTAAAGTCGATGGTCAGCCATTATCGCAGTGGCAGACTTTTGTCACGCAGGTCCGGGATAATCCCGGTAAAAGCATGGCGCTTGAAGTGGATCGCGGCGGTGAATCAATTGCGCTGACGATGACGCCAGAAGCGAAAAATGGCAGTAAGGCGGGCTTTGCGGGAGTGATTCCGCGTATCGTCCCGCTGCCAGAAGAGTACAAGACGGTAAGGCAGTATGGCGCATTTGCGGCAATCGGTGAGGCCAGTGTAAAAACCTGGCAATTGATGAAGCTCACTGTTTCCATGCTGGGCAAGTTAATAACGGGTGATGTGAAGCTGAACAACCTGAGCGGGCCAATTTCGATTGCGCAGGGTGCAGGATTGTCAGCTGAGTACGGGTTGATTTACTACCTGATGTTCCTGGCGTTGATTAGCGTCAACCTGGGCATCATCAACCTGTTCCCTTTGCCGGTTTTAGATGGTGGGCACTTGCTCTTCCTTGCGATCGAAAAGATCAAAGGTGGACCGGTGTCCGAGCGAGTTCAGGACTTTAGTTATCGCATCGGTTCGATTTTACTGGTGCTGTTAATGGGGCTTGCACTTTTCAATGATTTCTCACGTTTGTAACCGCTGGAACGCGAACATTCGAGGGATGTGTTAGGAAAACGCATAACAACGATGGCGATGAAAAAGTTGCTCATAGCGTCGCTGCTGTTTAGCAGCGCCACCGTTTACGGTGCAGACGATTTCGTGGTGAAGGATATTCATTTCGAAGGGCTGCAGCGAGTCGCCGTCGGCGCGGCTCTGCTGAGCATGCCAGTACGGGTTGGCGATACGGTGAATGACGATGATGTCAGAAATACCATTCGCTCGCTGTTCGCTACTGGCAACTTTGAGGATGTTCAGGTCCTGCGAGACGGTACAACGCTGATTGTCCAGGTCAAAGAACGTCCTACCATTGCCAGCATTACCTTCACCGGTAACAAAGCGGTGAAAGAGGATCAGCTCAAACAAAATCTGGAAGCCTCAGGTGTGCGTGTCGGCGAAGCGCTGGACCGCACCACTATCTCTTCTATTGAGAAAGGCCTTGAGGATTTCTACTACAGCGTCGGTAAATACACCGCCAACGTGAAAGCGGTGGTGACACCCCTGCCGCGTAACCGTGTTGATCTGAAGCTGGTCTTTACCGAAGGTGTCTCTGCCAAAATTCAGCAGATCAACATTGTCGGTAATAAAGCCTTTAGCTCTGATGAACTGATCTCCCGTTTCCAGTTGCGTGATGAAGTGCCGTGGTGGAACGTGGTCGGCGATCGTAAATACCAGAAGCAGAAACTGGCAGGTGACCTTGAGACTCTGCGCAGCTTCTATCTGGATCGCGGCTATGCACGCTTCAATATCGATTCGACGCAGGTCAGCCTGACGCCAGATAAAAAGGGCATCTACATCACGGTGAACATCACCGAGGGTGACCAGTACAAAATTGCTGGCGTAATCGTCAATGGCAGCATGGCGGGCCACTCCGCAGAAATTGAACATCTGACCAAAATTCCGGCAGGCGAGCTCTATAACGGCGCCAAAGTCACGAAAATGGAAGATGACATCAAGAAACTGCTGGGCCGCTACGGCTATGCCTATCCGCGTGTCGTCACACAGCCAGAAATCAACGACGCCGACAAAACCGTGAAACTGCACATCAACGTGGATGCGGGGAACCGTTACTACGTGCGTAATGTTCGTTTCGAAGGTAATGACACGTCAAAAGACTCGGTGTTACGTCGCGAAATGCGTCAGATGGAAGGCGCATGGCTGGGCAGCGATCTGGTTGAACAGGGTAAAGAGCGTCTGAACCGCACCGGTTACTTTGAAACCGTGGATGTGGATACCCAGCGTGTACCAGGCTCGCCTGACCAGGTTGACGTGGTCTACAAAGTTAAAGAGCGTAACACCGGTACTTTCAACTTCGGCGTCGGTTACGGCACTGAAAGTGGTGTGAGTTTCCAGGTTGGCGTAACGCAGGATAACTGGCTGGGCACCGGTAATACCGTGGGCATCAGCGGGACCAAAAACGATTACCAGACCTATGCTGAATTCTCGCTTACTGACCCTTACTTCACCGTTGACGGTGTGAGTCTGGGTGGTCGTCTGTTCTACAACGACTTCAAAGCAGACAATGCTGACCTTTCTGACTATACCAACAAGAGCTATGGTCTGGATGGCACACTTGGCTTCCCGGTTAACGAAAACAACACCCTGCGTGTCGGTCTGGGCTATGTCCACAATGACCTGTCAAACATGCAGCCGCAGGTTGCGATGTGGCGTTACCTTGATTCGGTTGGTAAGCCGCAGCAGCTTAATGACAGAGGCGAATTCTCAGCAGATGACTTCACCTTTAACTACGGCTGGACTTACAACACCCTGGACCGCGGATTCTTCCCGACATCCGGTAACCGCACCAACCTGAATGGTAAAGTGACGATTCCGGGTTCAGATAACAGCTTCTATAAGGCCACGCTGGATAGTCAGCAGTATGTGCCGATTAATCAGGATCGTACCTGGGTGCTGTTGGGACGTGGTCGTATCGGCTATGGCGATGGACTCGGCGGCAAAGAGATGCCGTTCTACGAGAACTTCTACGCCGGTGGTTCAAGCACGGTTCGCGGCTTCCAGTCCAACACCATTGGACCGAAAGCGGCCTACTTTAATAACAACTCGTCGAACTGCCGAATCGCTGATCCAAATGGCGTTTGTAAGTCTGACGATGCGGTGGGCGGTAACGCCATGGCGATCGCCAGCCTTGAGCTGATCACGCCAACGCCGTTCCTGAGCGAGAAGTATGCTAACTCGGTGCGTACCTCGGTGTTTGTCGATGCCGGTACCGCGTGGGATACCCATTGGGAAAATACAGCGGAAACGCGTGCGGCAGGCATTCCTGACTACAGCGATCCAAACAACATCCGTGTATCAAGCGGTGTTGCGTTGCAGTGGATGTCACCGCTTGGCCCGCTGGTGTTCTCTTACGCCCAGCCGTTCAAGAAAGTCGATGGAGACAAGTCAGAGCAGTTCCAGTTTAACATTGGTAAAACCTGGTAATGTTCTGAGCAAGGATGCATAGCTGAAGTATTGCTGCCGGGCAGCACCTGTTGCTGTTCCGGCGCAAACACTGTGTCGCTGACACAAACGTTGATGGTAAGGAGTTTATAGTGAAAAAGTTGTTGTGTGCCGCAGGTCTGGGTCTTGCTTTAGCGGTTTCCGCTGGTGTTCAGGCTGCTGACAAAATTGCAGTGGTAAACGTGTCCAGCATTTTCCAACAGTTACCGCAACGTGCGACTGTTGCTAAACAGCTGGAAAACGAGTTCAAAGGCCGTGCAACTGAGTTGCAGAGCCAGGAGCGCGATCTGCAAACTAAAATGCAGCGTCTGCAGCGTGACGGTTCTACCATGAAGGCGAGCGAACGCAGCCGCATGGAAAAAGATGTCATGTCTCAGCGTGAAGCGTTCTCTTCAAAAGCACAGGCTTTTGAGCAGGATAACCGTCGTCGTCAGATGGAAGAGCGTAACAAGCTGCTGAGCCGTATTCAGGATGCCGTTAAGAAAGTCGCTGACAGCGATGGTTACGACGTCGTGATCGACGCCAACGCGGTGGCTTATGCATCAAACGCAAAAGACATCACAGCTGACGTGCTGAAACAGGTTAAATAATTCATGTCATCTATTCGACTGGCTGATTTAGCCCAGCAGTTGGATGCAGAATTGCACGGAGATGGCGATATCGCCATCTCCGGCATTGCTTCTATGCAATCCGCCACAACTGGCCAAATCACTTTTCTTGCAAACAGCCGTTACCGCGAGCAACTCGCCCTGATTAAGGCCTCAGCCGTGGTGCTGACGGAAGCGGATCTGGAGTGGTGTAATACCGCAGCGCTGGTAGTGAAAAATCCCTACCTGACTTATGCGCGTATGGCACAAATACTCGATACCACGCCACAGCCGGCGCAAAATATCGCCCCCAGCGCGGTAATTGACCCCTCAGCCCGACTCGGCAGCAATGTCGCCATTGGCGCCAATGCAGTGATCGAAGCGGATGTTGAGCTGGGTGACAACGTAGTTATTGGTGCGGGATGTTTTGTTGGCAAAAAAACCCGTATTGGCAGCGGCACCCGTCTCTGGGCCAACGTCTCGGTTTATCACGAGATCGAAATTGGCCAGGATTGTCTGATTCAGTCAGGTACCGTCATCGGTTCTGATGGTTTCGGCTATGCCAACGATCGCGGTAACTGGGTGAAAATCCCGCAGTTAGGCGCGGTAATTATCGGCGATCGCGTCGAAATAGGGGCCTGCACCACCATCGATCGCGGTGCGCTTGATAACACTCTGATCGGCAATGGTGTTATCATAGACAACCAGTGCCAGATCGCTCACAACGTAGTTATTGGTGACAATACTGCGGTTGCAGGCGGTGTGATCATGGCGGGTAGTCTGAAGATTGGACGTTACTGTATGATTGGCGGTGCCAGCGTCATTAACGGCCATATGGAAATCTGTGACAAAGTAACGGTGACCGGTATGGGTATGGTCATGCGTCCTATCACAGAGCCAGGCGTTTATTCGTCAGGCATTCCGCTGCAACCCAACAAAACCTGGCGTAAAACTGCAGCGCTGGTGATGAACATCGATGATATGAGCAAACGCTTAAAAGCCATCGAGCGCAAGGTCGGCAAAGACGACTAACCGCCATCCCAAAACTGACCGGCTTTCATAATAAAAATGTTAAGCAGGGAAGCCCGGCGCCACAGTGCCTATTTGCGGCCTGCGGAAGATCATTTTGATCTGTGCAGGCCGTGTTATTGATGTCATCAGATTTTTAGGACAGGAAGAGTATTTTGACTACTGAAACTCATACTCTGAAAATTGAAGAGATTTTAGAGCTGCTGCCGCATCGCTATCCGTTTCTGCTGGTAGACCGTGTGCTGGAATTTGAAGAGCACAAATACCTGCGTGCAGTGAAGAACGTTTCTGTTAATGAACCGTTTTTCCAGGGGCACTTCCCTGGTAAACCGATTTTTCCTGGCGTTCTAATCCTGGAAGCGATGGCGCAGGCCACCGGTATTCTGGCGTTTAAAAGCGTAGGTAAACTGGAGCCAGGCGAACTCTATTACTTTGCTGGTATCGACAGTGCCCGCTTTAAGCGTCCTGTGGTACCAGGCGACCAAATGATCATGGAAGTCACTTTCGAGAAAACCCGCCGTGGTCTGACCCGCTTTAAAGGCGTGGCGACTGTTGACGGTAAAATCGTTTGTGAAGCGACCATGATGTGTGCCCGCAGCCGGGAGGCATAATTCGTGATTGATCCAACCGCCACTATCCATCCCAGTTCTGTCATCGAAGAGGGCGCTATCATTGGCGCCCGTGTTCACATTGGCCCGTTTTGCTTTATCGGCGCGAATGTTGAGATTGGTGAAGGAACAGTACTGAAGTCACACGTTGTGGTGAATGGCCACACGCGTATCGGTAAAGATAATCAGATCTACCAGTTTGCCTCAATTGGCGAAGTGAATCAGGATCTGAAATATGCCGGTGAGCCAACACGGGTTGAGATCGGTGATCGCAACCGCATCCGTGAAAGCGTGACGATTCATCGCGGCACCACGCAGGGTGGCCATGTCACCACAGTGGGCAGCGATAATCTGCTGATGGTCAATGTCCACATTGCGCATGACTGCGTGATTGGTAACCGCTGTATCTTCGCGAACAACGCCACCCTGGGTGGTCACGTGACGGTCGATGATTTCGCCATTATTGGCGGCATGACAGCGGTACATCAGTGGTGCATCATCGGTGCGCACGTGATGGTTGGTGGCTGTTCCGGCGTGGCGCAGGATGTTCCGCCTTACGTTATTGCGCAGGGTAACCATGCGACGCCGTTCGGTATCAATATTGAGGGTCTTAAGCGTCGTGGCTTCAGCAAAGAGTCGTTGCATGCGATTCGCAACGCTTACAAGCTGCTCTATCGCAGTGGCAGAACGCTGGAAGAAGTGAAGCCGGAGATCGAAGCCATTGCGCAACAGCACAGCGAAGTGCAGCCTTTCTACGACTTCTTTACCCGTTCAACCCGTGGATTAATTCGTTAATCCATGTCAGCGCGTCCTTTAACGATTGCCCTGGTCGCCGGAGAAACCTCCGGCGATATTCTTGGTGCAGGTCTGATCCGTGCCCTGAAAGTGCGCCATCCTGATGCACGCTTTGTCGGTGTGGCGGGTCCACTGATGCAGGCTGAAGGGTGTGAAGCCTGGTATGAGATGGAAGAGTTAGCGGTAATGGGCATTGTCGAGGTGCTGGGTCGCCTGCGACGCCTGCTGACAATCCGCCGCGATCTCACCCGACGCTTTACCGAGCTCAGACCCGACGTCTTTGTCGGCATTGATGCGCCCGATTTTAATATCACGCTGGAAGGCAATCTCAAACGTACGGGCATCCGTACGATCCACTATGTCAGTCCTTCGGTGTGGGCATGGCGGCAAAAGCGCGTGTTTAAGATCGGCCGAAATACCGATCTGGTGCTGGCCTTCCTGCCGTTTGAAAAAGCCTTCTACGATCGTTATAACGTTCCCTGCCGCTTTATCGGTCACACCATGGCGGATGCCATGCCGCTGCAACCTGATAAGCAGGCTGCGCGCCGTCATCTCGGCATTGCGGACGATGCGCTCTGTCTGGCCCTGCTGCCTGGCAGTCGTGGTGCGGAAGTGGAAATGCTCAGTGCTGACTTCCTGAAAACAGCCCAATTATTGCGTCGTCACTATCCGGCGCTGGAAATCGTGGTGCCTCTGGTTAACGCCCGTCGCCGTGAACAGTTTGAGAAGATTAAAGCTGACGTTGCGCCTGAACTGCCGATGCATCTGCTGGATGGACAGGCACGTGAGGCGATGATTGCAAGCGATGCCGCACTTCTGGCATCAGGGACTGCCGCACTGGAGTGCATGCTGGCAAAATGCCCGATGGTCGTCGGTTATCGCATGAAACCGGCCACTTACTGGCTGGCGAAACGGCTGGTGAAAACCCCTTACGTCTCGCTGCCAAACCTGCTGGCAGGGCGTGAGCTGGTCAAAGAGTTACTGCAGGATGCGTGTCAACCTGAAGCCCTGGCTGCAGCGTTAGATCCGCTGTTGCATGCCGGACCTGAGCGCGAAACATTGCTGCAGACGTTTCATGAATTACATCAACAGATCCGCTGGAACGCCGATGAGCAGGCAGCGGATGCGGTACTGGAGCTGGTGAATGCCTGATTTTATCTATCCTGTCGCCAGACTGATTGCCGGTGTGGACGAAGTGGGGCGCGGTCCGCTGGTTGGCGCGGTGGTCACTGCTGCGGTGATCCTCGATCCGGCAAATCCGATTACCGGCCTGGCGGACTCGAAGAAACTGTCGGAAAAGCGCCGCCTGGCGTTGTACGACGAAATCAAAGAGAAAGCGCTGGCATGGAGTCTGGGACGCGCAGAACCTGAAGAGATCGATCAGCTCAACATTTTGCATGCCACGATGCTGGCGATGCAGCGCGCTGTTGCCGGCTTGAGTATTCAGCCCAACTATGTCCTGATAGATGGTAATCGTTGTCCGGCACTGCCCATGCCTTCACAGGCCGTCGTCAAAGGGGATAGCCTGGTTGCCGAAATCAGTGCAGCATCGATCATCGCCAAAGTCTCGCGTGACCGTGAGATGGCCGAACTGGACCTGCTGTTCCCGCAGTATGGTTTTGCGCAGCACAAAGGTTACCCGACGGCGCTGCATATGGAAAAACTGACGCAATATGGCGCCACGCCGCACCATCGTCGCAGTTTTGCGCCTGTACGTAATGCGCTGCTCGATGCTGAAGTACTGGCTGCCCGCCAGACCCTTACGCTTTAATAGCCTGACGCTGTTTTAACCGGAAACTGATATGGCTGAACCCCGTTTTATACATCTGCGTGTCCACAGTGACTATTCGATGGTTGATGGCCTGGCAAAAACCGGGCCGCTAATCAAGAAAGCGGCTGCCCTTGGCATGCCGGCGATAGCGATTACCGACTTCACTAACCTCTGTGGCCTGGTGAAATTTTACGGTGGCGCACACAGCGCAGGGATAAAGCCAGTCATTGGTGCCGATTTTAATGTTGCCAGTGAGCTGATGGGGGATGAGCTGACACAGCTTACCGTGCTGGCATCCAGTAATACCGGATATCAGAACCTGACGCTGCTGATCTCCCGTGCCTATCAGCGCGGTTATGGCGTGGACGGACCCATTATTGATCGCGACTGGCTGATCGAATTGCAGGAAGGATTAATACTGTTGTCGGGTGGGCGACGCGGCGATGTAGGTCGTAGCCTGCTGCGCGGTAACAATGCGCTGGTGTCGCAGTGCCTGTCGTTTTACCAGCAACATTTCCCCGATCGCTACTACCTGGAGCTGATCCGTACTGGCCGACAGGACGAAGAGAGCTATCTGCATGCGGCCGTTGAACTGGCGATTGCAGAGGGAATACCGGTCGTTGCCACCAACGAAGTCTGCTTTATCAATGCAGAAGATTTCGATGCGCACGAAATTCGCGTTGCCATTCATGACGGCTATACGCTGGATGATCCCAAGCGTCCGCGCAACTACAGTCCTCAGCAATATATGCGCAGCGAAGAGGAGATGTGCGAGCTGTTCTCGGACATCCCGGAAGCGCTGGAGAACAGTGTAGAGATTGCTAAGCGTTGTAACGTGACGGTGCGACTGGGCGAATATTTCCTGCCACAGTTCCCGACCGGTGACATGACTACCGAAGATTATCTGGTGGTGAAATCCCGCGAGGGGCTGGAAGAGCGCCTGGCGTTCCTGTTCCCGGACGAAGCTGAGCGCGCAGAAAAACGTCCGGAATATGATGAGCGTCTGGAGATTGAGCTCACCGTTATTAACCAGATGGGATTCCCTGGTTACTTCCTGATCGTAATGGAGTTCATCCAGTGGTCTAAAGATAACGGCGTGCCGGTCGGTCCGGGTCGTGGTTCCGGTGCCGGTTCGCTGGTGGCCTATGCGCTGAAAATCACCGATATCGATCCGCTGGAATTTGACCTGCTGTTCGAACGTTTCCTGAACCCGGAACGCGTCTCGATGCCCGACTTCGACGTCGATTTCTGCATGGAGAAGCGCGATCAGGTAATCGAACACGTCGCTGATATGTACGGACGTGAAGCGGTTTCCCAGATTATCACCTTCGGCACCATGGCGGCGAAAGCGGTTATCCGCGATGTGGGCCGCGTGCTGGGTCATCCTTACGGCTTTGTTGATCGCATTTCAAAACTGATCCCGCCCGATCCCGGCATGACGCTGGAAAAAGCCTTTATTGCTGAACCGCAACTTCCTGCGATGTATGACGCAGATGAAGAGGTGAAAGCGCTGATCGATATGGCGCGTAAGCTGGAAGGGGTCACGCGAAACGCCGGTAAACATGCGGGTGGCGTGGTCATTGCGCCAACGAAAATCACGGATTTCGCGCCGCTTTACTGCGATGAACACGGGCAGTTCCCGGTCACCCAGTTCGATAAAAATGATGTGGAATATGCCGGCCTGGTGAAGTTCGACTTCCTGGGTCTGCGTACGCTGACCATCATCGACTGGGCGCTGAAGATGATCAACCCGCGCCGGGAGAAGCAGGGGCTGGAGCCGATCGATATCGCCTCAATCCCGCTTGATGATAAGAAAAGCTTCGATATGCTGCAGCGCTCGGAAACCACAGCGGTATTCCAGCTTGAATCGCGCGGCATGAAAGATCTGATTAAGCGTCTGAAGCCCGACTGCTTCGAAGATATGATCGCACTGGTGGCGCTGTTCCGTCCTGGCCCACTGCAATCTGGCATGGTAGATAACTTTATCGACCGTAAGCATGGCCGTGAAGCGATCTCTTATCCCGACATTCAGTGGCAGCACGAAAGCCTGAAGCCAGTACTGGAACCGACTTACGGCATCATCCTCTATCAGGAACAGGTGATGCAGATCGCCCAGGTTCTCTCCGGTTACACCCTGGGCGGCGCAGATATGCTGCGACGCGCCATGGGTAAAAAGAAACCCGAGGAGATGGCCAAACAGCGCTCCATATTCCGCGATGGTGCCGAAAGCATGGGCATCGACGGCGAACTGTCGATGAAGATCTTCGATCTGGTAGAAAAATTTGCAGGTTATGGCTTTAACAAGTCACACTCTGCGGCTTACGCACTGGTCTCCTATCAGACCCTGTGGCTGAAAGCGCACTATCCGGCCGAGTTCATGGCAGCGGTGATGACCGCCGATATGGATAACACCGAGAAAGTGGTGGGCCTGGTCGATGAGTGCTGGCGGATGGGGCTGAAAGTCCTGCCGCCCGATATTAACTCAGGTCTCTATCCCTTCCATGTTAATGACGCGGGCGAGATCGTTTACGGCATCGGCGCGATCAAAGGCGTGGGTGAAGGCCCGATTGAAGCGATTATCGACGCCCGTAACGAAGGTGGCTATTTCCGCGAACTGTTTGATCTCTGTGCCCGTACTGACACTAAAAAGATCAACCGTCGGGTGATGGAAAAACTGATTATGTCCGGGGCTTTCGATCGCCTTGGGCCGCACCGCGCCGCCCTGATGAGTTCACTCAGTGACGCGTTAAAAGCCGCCGATCAACACGCGAAAGCGGAGGCGATTGGCCAGGCAGATATGTTTGGCGTGCTGGCGGAGGAGCCGGAGCAGGTTGAGAAATCATACGCTAGCGTCACGCCGTGGCCTGAGCAGGTGCAGCTGGATGGTGAGCGGGAAACGCTGGGGCTATATCTTACCGGCCACCCGATTAATCAGTATCTGAAAGAAATTGAGCGTTATGTTGGCGGGGTGCGTCTGAAAGATATGCATCCTACCGATCGGGGTAAAATTACCGTGGCGGCTGGTCTGGTGATCGCCGCGCGGGTAATGGTCACCAAGCGCGGCAACCGAATTGGTATCTGTACTCTGGACGATCGCTCCGGTCGTCTTGAGGTGATGTTATTTACCGATGCGTTAGATAAATACCAGCAGTTGCTGGAGAAAGACCGAATCCTGATCGTCAGCGGACAGGTCAGCTTTGATGACTTCAGTGGCGGGCTTAAAATGACCGCGCGTGAAGTCATGGACATCGACGAAGCTCGCGAAAAATACGCGCGCGGACTTGCTATCTCGCTGACGGACAGGCAAATTGATGACCAGCTATTAAACCGGCTCCGTCAGTCCCTGGAACCTCATCGTTCAGGGACTATTCCGGTGAATCTCTACTATCAGAGAGCCGACGCGCGAGCGAAACTGCGCTTTGGTGCAGCGTGGCGAATTTCGCCCAGCGATCGTTTACTTAACGATCTGCGCTCGTTGATTGGATCGGAGCAGGTGGAACTGGAGTTTGACTAGAACAGGAACATTATGAGTCTTAATTACCTGGATTTTGAACAGCCAATTGCAGAACTGGAAGCGAAGATCGATTCGCTGACTTCAATTGGTCGTCAGGATGATAAACACGTTAATCTGGATGAAGAAGTTCAGCGTCTGCGTGAGAAAAGTGTTGAGCTGACCCGTAAAATCTTCGCTGATTTGGGCGCATGGCAGATTGCTCAACTGGCGCGTCATCCGTTACGTCCTTACACCTTTGACTATGTTCGCAACGCCTTCGACGATTTCGATGAGCTGGCGGGCGACCGTGCTTATGCGGATGACAAAGCGATTGTGGGCGGGATTGCGCGTCTTGATGGACGTCCGGTGATGATCATCGGGCACCAGAAAGGCCGTGAAACCAAAGAGAAGATTCGCCGTAACTTCGGCATGCCAGCACCGGAAGGCTATCGCAAAGCGCTGCGCCTGATGGAGATGGCTGAGCGTTTCAAAATGCCAATCATCACCTTCATCGACACACCGGGTGCGTATCCTGGCGTGGGCGCGGAAGAGCGTGGGCAGTCTGAAGCGATCGCCCGCAACCTGCGTGAAATGTCTGGCCTGAAAGTACCGGTTATCTGTACGGTTATCGGTGAGGGCGGTTCGGGCGGTGCGCTGGCGATTGGCGTGGGCGATAAAGTGAATATGCTTCAGTACAGCACCTATTCAGTGATCTCGCCGGAAGGCTGTGCCTCCATTCTATGGAAAAGCGCGGACAAAGCGCCGCTGGCTGCTGAAGCGATGGGCATTACCGCTCACCGTCTGAAAGAGCTGAAGCTGATTGACTCAGTGATCCCTGAGCCGCTGGGTGGTGCACATCGCCGTCCGGTTGATATGGCGCAGTCTCTGAAGCAACAGCTGCTGGCTGATCTGGCCGATCTCGATGGATTAAGCACTGAAGAGCTGCTGGATCGTCGTTATCAGCGCCTGATGAGCTACGGCTACGCCTGATTCAGACTCAACCAATCAGCAAGCGGACTTCGGTCCGCTTTTTTTATGCCGTGGGTTTATCGCGGTACGCTGCCTGATGCCTTTCAGCCTCATCTGATCGTCCCCTTGCTACACCTTCCCCTGGTTAGCGGTTATGCTTGTCCGGTTGCACAACAATCACGGAGATGGGCATTGAATATTCTGGCGATCATGGGCGCGCACGGCGTGTTTTATAAAGATGAACCGTTACGCGAACTCGACGCGGCGTTAAATCTGCAAGGCTTCCAGCTGCTTTACCCGAAAAACAGTGACGATCTGCTGAAACTGATCGAACACAATCCGCGTATCAGCGGCGTCATCTTCGACTGGGACGCGCACAACAGCCCGGAACTGTGCGGTGAGATTAATCAGCTCAATGAATACCTGCCACTGTATGCCTTTATCAACACCCACTCGCAGATGGACATCAGCATCAATGAGATGCGCATGCCACTGCACTTTTTTGAATATGCGCTGAATGCTGCCGAGGATATCGCGCTGCATATCCGGCAGTATACCGATGACTATCTCGACCACATTACGCCGCCGCTGACTAAAGCGCTGTTCACCTATGTGAAAGAGGGCAAGTACACCTTCTGCACGCCGGGCCATATGGCGGGTACCGCGTTTCAGAAGAGCCCGGTAGGCTGCCTGTTTTATGATTTCTTCGGGGCCAATACCCTGAAGTCAGATATCTCAATTTCCGTTACAGAGCTGGGTTCGCTGCTGGACCACACCGGTCCACATCTTGAAGCGGAAGAGTATATCGCACGCACTTTTGGTGCTGAACAGAGTTACATGGTGACCAACGGCACCTCAACGTCGAACAAAATTGTCGGCATGTATGCGGCACCGTCGGGCAGCACCGTACTGATCGATCGCAACTGCCACAAGTCACTGACGCATCTGCTGATGATGAGCGATCTGATCCCCATCTGGCTGAAGCCGACCCGCAATGCACTGGGGATTCTCGGCGGGATTCCAAAGCATGAATTCACCCGCGAGAGCATTACACAAAAAGTCGCGACGACCGATCGCGCCACGTGGCCGGTTCATGCGGTAATCACCAACTCCACTTACGATGGGCTGCTCTATAACACCCAGTACATTAAAGAGACGCTGGATGTGCCGTCGATTCACTTCGATTCAGCCTGGGTGCCTTACACCAATTTCCATCCGATTTATGCCGGGAAAAGTGGTATGAGTGGCGAGCGCACCCCGGGCAAAGTGGTGTATGAAACGCAATCGACCCATAAACTGCTGGCGGCGTTTTCGCAGGCATCCATGATTCACATTAAAGGCGACTACGACGAACAGACGTTTAACGAAGCCTATATGATGCACACCACCACGTCGCCCAATTACGCCATCGTCTCCTCCATTGAAACTGCTGCTGCGATGCTGCGCGGTAATCCCGGCAAGCGGCTGATCAATCGCTCGGTGGAGCGTGCGCTGCACTTTCGTCGTGAGATTCAGCGCCTGCGTGAAGAGTCCGACAGCTGGTTTTTCGATATCTGGCAGCCGGAACAGGTCGACGAAGCGCAATGCTGGGCGATCCAGCCCGGCGACGAGGATTGGCACGGATTTACGCAGGCCGATCGCGATCACATGTACCTCGATCCGATCAAAGTCACTATCCTGACGCCAGGAATGAGCGAGCTGGGAGAGATGGCAGACGAAGGGATCCCGGCAGCGCTGGTGGCGAAATTTCTTGATGAGCGCGGCATCGTGGTCGAGAAAACCGGCCCCTACAACCTGCTGTTCCTTTTCAGTATTGGCATCGACAAAACCAAAGCGATGAGCGTGCTGCGCGGTCTGACTGAGTTCAAACGCGCCTACGATCTCAATCTGCGGGTAAAGAACATGCTGCCTGATCTCTACGCTGAAGATCCCGACTTCTATCGCAACATGCGCATTCAGACGCTGGCACAGGGGATCCATCAACTGATCCGTCATCATGACCTGCCGCGACTGATGCTGCAGGCATTTGATGTCCTGCCCGAAATGAAGATGACGCCGCATCAGGCGTTTCAGCAACAGGTGAAGGGCAACATCGAAACGGTGGATCTCAGCGAACTGGTCGGGCGGGTGTCAGCCAACATGATTCTGCCTTATCCACCAGGCGTGCCACTGGTGATGCCTGGAGAGATGATTACGGAGAAGAGCCGTGCCGTGCTCGATTTCCTGCTGATGCTGTGCAGTATCGGCCGGCATTATCCGGGCTTCGAGACCGATATTCACGGTGCCAGTCTGACGGAAGAGGGCGAGTATCGCGTCCGCGTGCTGAAAAACGATCCCGTATAAACCTTTAAACGACTAATAGCGGCAGGGTGTCTGCGGACAGCCTGCCCGAATCAGGATATTCAACATGTTGCAGTTAACCGCTATTCACCACATCGCCATCATCGCTTCCGACTATCAGCGCAGCAAAGCGTTTTATTGTGATGTGCTGGGCTTTCGTCTCATGGGCGAATATTACCGTGAAGCGCGCGACTCCTGGAAAGGCGACCTGGCCCTGGAGGATCGCTACACTATTGAGCTGTTCTCTTTTCCTGAGCCGCCGGCGCGCGTCAGTCATCCCGAAGCGTGTGGCCTGCGTCATCTGGCCTTTACCGTGCCGGATGTGGCCGCCGCTGTCGCAACGCTGGCCAGTAAAGGCGTAATCTGCGAGCCGATTCGCATCGATGAACTGACGGGTAAACAGTGTACGTTCTTTGCCGATCCGGATGGTTTGCCGCTGGAGCTTTATCAGGCGTAAAATAGCGCGCTCAGCGGGCGACATTCAGTGGCCCGACTTTCTGGATTCTGCCATGCCTTTGCCCGCTTTTGACGCCATGTTGCAACCTGATGCCGCGCTGGTGGTCGCCTTCAGTGGCGGACTCGATTCAACCGTGCTGCTGCATCAGCTTCGCGGCTGGCAGCAGCAGCATCCCGAATCCCATCTGCGGGCGTTACATGTTCATCATGGGCTTAGCCCGAATGCCGATTGCTGGGCAGCGCACTGCCTGTCGGTATGCGAGCAGTGGCAATTGCCATGTGAGGTACTGCACGTTACCGTGGATGGCAGGGAAAACGGCATTGAAGCAGCCGCCCGCACCGCCCGTTATCAGGCGCTCAGTGCGGCACTGTTGCCGGGTGAAGTGTTACTGACCGCGCAGCACCTCGACGATCAGTGTGAAACCTTTCTGCTGGCGCTGAAGCGCGGCAGCGGTCCGGCCGGGCTGGCGGCGATGCCTGCTGCGCGTGCGCTGGGTTCGCATCAGCTGCTGCGTCCACTGCTGAATCAGTCGCGGCAGTTGCTTGAAGCCTATGCCAGAACCCATCAGCTGCTGTGGATCGAAGATGAAAGTAATCAGGATCTTCGCTACGACCGTAACTTCCTTCGTCAACGGCTGCTGCCGGCGCTTTACCAGCGCTGGCCCCATTTTGCCGAGGCGACAGCCCGAAGTGCGGCGTTGTGCAGTGAGCAGGAGCAGTTACTGGATGAACTGCTCGCCGGACAACTCAATGAGCTCATCCAGCCAGATGGCAGCCTGCACTTTCCGCCCTTAATGGTCATGAGTGAGTTGCGTGCTAATGCGTTATTGCGCCGCTGGATCGCCGGGCAGGGCGGCAGGATGCCCTCCCGTGAAGCGCTGAAACGTATTCGCGATGAAGTCATGGCGAGCCGGGAGGATGCGCAGCCGAAGCTGCGATTCGGTCAGGCTGAACTCCGCCGCTACCGTCAGCAGCTCTACTGGCTGCCGTTGCGCAGTTCACTGCGCGACACCGAGCTGGCATGGCCCGATCTCAGCCAGCCGCTGGTGTTACCGCAGAATCTCGGCACGTTGCACGCCAGCCAGGCGCAGAGCCTGTTGCGTTATCCTCAGCCGGATGAGCAGGTCAGCGTACGCTTTCATGCGCAGGGTCACGTTCATCTGGTGGGCCGTCAGGGTGGAAGGGAAATGAAAAAGCTGTGGCAGGAGTTGCAGATACCTCCGTGGGAGCGAGAACGGCTGCCGTTAATCTTTTATAACCAGACGCTGGTCTGTGTTCCGAATCTGTTTGTCACCCACGCTGGCGCAGCTGTTGATCAACAGGGCTGGCAGATAGTCTGGGACAGGGCATGCAGCGCAGGGGAACAATAATAATGAAGCAATGGTTTATCGCCTTTTTAGTGGGCGCCGTATTACCGGCGTGGGCTGCGGGCGATGCGCAACGCGGCGCACAAAAAGCAGGGAGCTGCATGGCCTGCCATGGTGCAGCAGGTAAAGCGGCTTTGCCCCTCTATCCCAATCTGGCCGGGCAGCACGCAACTTATCTGGAACAGGCTTTGCACGCCTACAAAAAGGGCGAGCGCAATGGCGGCCAGGCTGAGGTGATGAAGGCATTTGTAGCGGGATTGAGTGACGGTGATATAGCTGATCTGGCGGCGTACTACAGTTCGTTGCAGCCCTGAGGGTTAACAGGGCGGGAAGGTCCCGCCCGTGATGCGTCTATTACTCAGCGCTGACAACCACCGTACCCAGTTCGGGATGGGTAAAGCTGGCAATATGGTCGAGACGTAATTCGCGATGTTCACCGGAAAGATCGATAGCCAGATATTCCACGTTCTTGCGTGAAAAAATCTCTTTGGCCTTTGCCTTGAGCTGTTCGCCATCTTTCATTTCCAGCGACAGCATCCAGGTGTTCTGGCAGGCGAGTTCCAGATTATCGTAGTCATCACAATTGATAGGTTGGTACGCTTCATTTATCAACATAGTCGCTCACCAATAAGTTAGCAGCGGCGTAGGCCGCCTGTTCCCTGACAGAAGAGTTTAGCTCAGTATTTGCGGCAATATCATTAAGTGCCTTCAATGCGCAGCCAATCGCATCCGAAATGTAACCTAAGTCTCCGCTGCCGATTTCGGCATATTTCCGGCGAACTAACTCACAATAATTTTGCACATGGCCCCCCTCAGCAGAGCGTCGATACTCTGGTTAACTGGCGACTATATCATAGCCATTTAGAGGAAATCAGCCTGCGTAAAGCAGGAACAGTGCGCGAATCACTGCTAAAGTGACAGATTCCGCTGTCTGGGACGGAATGAATCAGAGCACAAAAGGTTAATTTGATGAACAGGTTATCGGAGGTCAACGTGATTAAGGTGTGGGGAGCAAGCTGATGATTATGCTATCCCGTTCGGTTGAGATTCCGGAGAGTGAGATCGAGCTGACGGCTATTCGCGCTCAGGGCGCCGGTGGACAACATGTCAACAAAGCCAGCACGGCCATTCATCTGCGCTTTGATATTGCGGCTTCTTCGCTGCCCGCGTTTTATAAAGAGCGGCTGCTCACTGCCAGTCATCATTTGATTACCGGAGATGGCGTGGTGGTGATCAAGGCGCAGGAGTATCGCAGTCAGGAGATGAATCGTGAAGCGGCGCTGCAACGTCTGGTCAATCTGATCCAGGAGCTGAGTACCGTGGAAAAAGCCCGGCGCGCCACGCGGCCGACCCGCGCCTCGAAAGAGCGTCGTCTGGAAGGAAAAGCCCGTCGCAGTTCGACGAAATCGATGCGCGGCAAGGTGCAATAAAAAACGCCCCGCAGGCGGGGCGTTTGAGTACTGATCAGGCAGCTCAGCGTGACTCTGGCAGCAACGAATAAGCGCATGGTGAAGGGAACAGTGTCAGAAGAGGAAAGCGTCCCGCGCCAGGACGGCGCGGACCGAGCATGCCATGGATGGGGGCTTTTGCGTCTTTCCGATCTGACCCTGTTTCCTGAGCAGATACGGAATTACAGCAACCGGGCAAACTCTTAAGCTGTTAGAGGCCACACAAGCAAGTTATCTGACCTTTCCTTCACAATTTACTTGTTCAGCGCTTTCAGCAGGAATTCAACAATTTCATCCTGCTTAATCATCTGCTTCTCACCGGCACGACGTGATTTGTATTCAATCTCCTGGTTGTCGAGATTGCGATCGCCGATGACGATGGTGTGTGGTACACCGATCAGTTCCATATCGGCGAACATCACGCCCGGACGCTCTTTACGGTCATCCAGGATAACTTCAACGCCTTTGGCACGCAGCGTGGCATATAACTCTTCTGCCAGCTCTTTAACACGGAACGATTTCTGCATATTCATCGGCAGAATCGCCACCTCGAACGGTGCCAGTGCGGCTGGCCAGATGATGCCACGATCGTCATGGTTTTGCTCAATGGCTGCCGCCACCACGCGGGTGATGCCAATGCCATAGCAGCCCATGCTCATCACCTGATTACGGCCATCTTCACCCTGAACGGAGGCTTTCAGCGCGTCAGAATACTTAGTGCCGAGCTGGAAGATGTGACCGACTTCAATACCACGTTTAATCTGCAGCGTGCCTTTGCCATCCGGACTTAAATCGCCTTCGACCACGTTACGGATATCCGCAACGCTGGCCAGCGGCAGATCGCGCTCCCAGTTAATGCCGAAGTAGTGTTTACCATCGACATTGGCACCGGCGCTGAAATCGCTCATCTTCGCCACGGTACGGTCAGCAATGATCGGCATCTGCAGACCCACAGGCCCGATTGAACCCGGACCCGCACCCACTGCGGCGCGAATCTCTTCTTCCGTCGCGAACACCAGCGGCGATGCAACGATGGCTGACTTCTCTGCTTTGATCTCGTTTAACTGATGATCGCCGCGAACCAGCAGGGCAACCAGCGCGTGACCGCTCTCTTCTGCACCTTTAACAATCAGCGTTTTCACTGTCTTTTCAACAGGTACATTGAATTGCTCAACCAGCTCCGCGATAGTTTTTGCGTCTGGCGTCTCGACCAGCTGCATCTCCTGCGACGGTGCGGCACGTTCACCGGCGGGTGCGACGGCTTCGGCCAGCTCAATGTTAGCGGCGTAATCAGAATCGGTAGAGAAAATCACATCATCCTCACCGCTCTGCGCCAGCACCTGGAACTCATGTGATGCGCTGCCGCCGATAGAGCCGGTATCGGCCTGCACAGCACGGAAATCCAGTCCCATACGGCTGAAGATCTGACTATAGGCGCGGTACATCGCGTCATAGGTTTCCTGCAGCGATGCCTGCGACGTATGGAACGAGTAAGCATCTTTCATGATGAACTCGCGTGAACGCATCACGCCAAAACGTGGACGCACTTCATCACGGAATTTGGTCTGAATCTGATACAGGTTGAGCGGCAACTGCTTATAAGAGCTCAGTTCGTTGCGGGTCAGGTCAGTGACCACCTCTTCATGCGTCGGACCCAGCACGAACGGACGCTCGTGGCGATCGGCAATACGTAACAGTTCCGGGCCATACTCCTCCCAGCGACCGCTCTCCTGCCACAGGTCGGCGGGCTGCACAACCGGCATTAAAATCTCAACAGCGCCCGCGTTGTTCATCTCTTCACGCACGATGTTTTCGACTTTTTTCAGCACGCGAACCCCGGTCGGTAACCAGGTGTACAAGCCAGAAGCCAGTTTGCGGATCATACCGGCGCGCAGCATCAGCTGGTGGCTGATCACTTCAGCGTCGGAAGGCGTCTCTTTCTGAGTAGAGAGCAGATATTGAGTAGTACGCATTGATTACGGTTCCAGTTGATCGGAAAGTCACAGACAGAATTTTGCTGGCGGCTAGTGTACCAGTGAGATCACCGCCTCAAAAGCGGGTTTTAACGCGGGTCGATAGCGATCACTTCAGTACCGGCATCATCAATGCGCCAGCGGACATTAAAATCCATCAGCCAGGCCGCATATTCCCGCGCCTGCGTTTCGCCCTGACGATAAGCCGGGCGGGGATCCTGTGCCAGCACTTCACGGATAAAGCGTGCCAGATTGGGGTAGCGCGACTGCTGCTGAAGCTGCTGCTGGGCCAGTGCGGAGAAGCGAACCGGCATATCAGCCGCAGGGGCCGCCTGAGCAAAACCTGCCTGGGCATGAGGCAGCGCTTCGGCAAAAGGCAGATAAGGTTTGATATCCACTACCGGAGTACCATCGACCAGGTCCAGACTGCCAAGCTGCAGAATCACCTGCTGCTTCTCAATCCTGATACCTTTCAGTTCAACCAGCGACATCCCAATGGGATTGGGACGGAATGTTGAACGTGTCGCAAAAACACCCATGCGCGCATTGCCGCCCAGACGGGGAGGGCGAACCGTGGGACGCCAGCCACCTTCCATCGTCTGATGGAATACAAACAGCAGCCAGAGATGGCTGAACGCTTCCAGTCCACGTACCGCTTCCGGCTGATTGTAAGGTGGCTGCAGATGAAGCTCGCCGCCGCCATCCTGCACCAGGCCTGGCTGACGCGGTACGGCAAACTTCTCCTTCCACGGCGAACGGATTACCCCAATTTGCGCAAAGGCGAATTCACTCATTGATTGCTGACTTTCAGCGCTGAACCCTGACACACCGCCTGGCGATAGCAGCCTGGTGTGCCGGTAACGATTTCACACTGATGCAGCAGCACTGCATTGGCTTTCATCTGTGATGCTTTGATCTGCAGACGTTTCCGTGCTGTAGCGATATTGGCCGGGGAGTTCTGATTGCTCATCTGGCAATCTTCAGCGGAGACTTCACCCAGATCGCGGAACGGCTTACTGACAAGATCGGCGGCATCGGTATAGAGCTTAACGGGTGCGGGTCGTGCCACAGGCTTATGGGTCGGTTCACTGGATTGCTGCGGCCGGGACGGTGCGCTGCTTATCGGGTGATACTCATGAACACACCCTGTCAGCATCAATGCTAACAAGCAGAGCGGTAAAAAACGCATGGCAACATCCTCAGGTTTCAAAAAGTGGCGTTATTGAAACAAGGACAAGAATAAATAACAAGTCGGGCAGGGCACCCAATAGCAGAAAGGGCGGCATAGCGCCGCCCTTAGAGAGATCACGGACTGAATTACCAGCCTTTAACCGCGCCGCCGTTAAAGACTTTATTTGCTTCTGCGTTAACTTCGTCAGACTGGTAAGCCTTGACGAATTTCTTCACGTTTTCCGCATCTTTATTATCTTCACGCGCGACAATCAGGTTCACATAAGGTGAATCTTTATCTTCGACGAAAATGCCATCTTTCGCTGGCGTCAGGCCAATCTGGCTGGCGTAAGTGGTGTTGATCACCGCCAGAGCAATCTGCTGATCGTCCAGTGAACGTGGCAGCTGCGGCGCTTCCAGCTCAACAATTTTCAGATGCTTAGGGTTCTCAGTGATATCCAGTGAGGTTGGCAGCAAGCCCACGCCATCTTTCAGTTTGATCAGACCGACTTTCTGCAGCAGCAGCAGTGTACGGCCCAGGTTGGTCGGATCGTTTGGAATAGCAACCTGCGCGCCATCCTGCAGCTCATCCAGTGATTTGATCTTCTTCGAATAGCCCGCGATTGGGTAGACGAAAGAATTACCCACTGAAACCAGCTTGTAGCCACGATCTTTGATCTGCTGATCAAGGTAAGGTTTGTGCTGGAAGGCGTTAACGTCGATATCGCCTTTGCTCAGCGCTTCATTCGGCAGAACGTAGTCGTTGAAAGTGACCAGCTCAACGTCCAGACCATACTTATCTTTCGCTACTTTCTGCGCGGCTTCAGCAACCTGCTGCTCAGCACCGACAATCACGCCCACTTTGATGTGGTTAGGGTCTTTCTCTTTTTGATCGCAACCTGCCAGCGCAATCGCGCCAATCAGTGCACCCACAGCGGCAATTTTCTTGAACCTGAAAGACATATCCTTTCCTTCTTAATAATGTGATATTGCTTACTTATGGGACACAGCATGCACGATGCGGTCGCCACAGAATTGAATGAGATACACTAAAACCACTAACAACACTAATACCGTATTCATCACAGTGGCGTTATATCCGATATAACCATACTGATAACCGATCTGGCCCAAGCCACCGGCACCCACCGCGCCACCCATGGCGGAGTAACCGACCAGCGTAATCAGCGTGATGGTCGCCGCATTCACCAGGCCCGGCATCGCTTCCGGCAGCAGAACTTTACGGATGATCTGCATTGGCGTGGCACCCATGGCACGTGACGCTTCAATCAGGCCGGTTGGCAGTTCCAGTAAGGCATTTTCAACCATACGCGCAATAAACGGCGCAGCACCGACGGTCAACGGCACGATAGCCGCCTGCAGTCCGATTGAGGTGCCGACGATCACGCGGGTAAAGGGAATCATCCAGACCAGCAGGATAATGAAAGGAATCGAGCGGAAGATATTTACCAGCGCGGAAAGTACGCGATAAAGTCCCTGATTCTGAAGAATCTGTCCTGGACGGGTCACATAGAGTAAAACGCCGACTGGCAGGCCCAGCACAAAACCGAAAAAGCCTGAGACGAAGGTCATCATCAGCGTTTCCCACACGCCCCGTCCCAGCAACCACATCATCGCTTCAGACATAACCTAACACCTCTACTTTCACATGATTCTCCTTCAGCCAGGCAATCGCCTCGCGGGTATCGCTCTCTGTGCCGTGCATTTCTGCCAGCATAATGCCGAACTTCACGCCACCGGCGTAATCCATCTGCGCACTGATAATGTTGTTATTCACGTTGTAACGGCGGGCCGCTTCGGAAAGCAGCGGCGCATCAACCGATTTACCGGTGAATTCCAGTCGCAGCAGCGGCACGGTATTTTCAGATGCGGTGGCAGAAAGACGCTGCTGGTAATCATCCGGGATATCCAGATGCAGCGTGGACTGAATAAACTGCTGCGCCAGCGGCGTTTTAGGATGAGAAAAGACTTCGCTGACACTATCTTTCTCAATCAGCTCACCGTGACTGATGACAGCAACCTGATCGCAGATGCGTTTAACGACATCCATCTCATGGGTAATCAGCAGAATCGTCAGCCCCAGGCGGCGGTTGATGTCTTTGAGCAATTCCAGAATTGAGCGTGTGGTCGCGGGATCCAGTGCGCTGGTCGCTTCATCACACAGCAGGACCTTGGGATTACTGGCCAGGGCACGAGCAATCGCGACGCGCTGCTTTTGTCCGCCCGACAGATTGGCGGGCCAGGCATCATGCTTATCGGATAATCCCACCAGTTCCAGCAACTCAGTGACGCGAGCGTTGATCTGCGCACGCGAGAGATTACCCAGTTCCAGTGGCAGAGAGACATTGCCCGCAACCGTTCGTGAGTTCATCAGGTTAAAATGCTGGAAGATCATGCCGATCTGGCGGCGCGCCTGGGTTAACTTGCGTTCGTTGAGTGCGGTTAAATCCGTCCCATCTACCAGTACGCGGCCCGAGGTTGGGCGCTCCAGCAGGTTAACGCAACGAATCAGTGTACTTTTACCGGCACCGGAAGCGCCGATAACGCCATAAATCTGTCCGGCAGGCACATGCAGGCTCACATCCGTTAATGCCGGAATAGTCCGCGAGCCTTGCTGAAACACTTTGGTGATATTTTCAAGTTTAATCATTATGTTATTAATTATCGTATTGCGTTGTCCGTGGTGTGGGAAACCTCGTCGCTTTTGTTCATTATAAAAGCTGGATGGATGTTAAGGCATCCAGACGTCTAAATCAATGGAAGTGATTCAATCTGACATTCTCCCTTTTATAGCAATCATGCGATACTGATCGGCAATTTTTACAGCAGGAGTTTCTACGTGGCGAATAAAGTCCCCGCTATTTTTCTTGATCGTGATGGCACCCTTAATGTCGATAATGGCTATGTCCATGAGATTGATGACTTCCAGTTTATTGACGGCACCATTGAAGCGCTGCAACAACTGAAGGCAATGGGATATGCGCTGGTGGTTGTGACCAATCAGTCTGGTATCGCGCGCGGTATGTTTACCGAAGATACCTTTATGCGGCTGACTGAGTGGATGGACTGGTCGCTGGCCGATCGCGACGTTGATCTTGATGGCATCTATTTCTGTCCTCACCATCCTGAAGCAACAGTTGAAGCGTTTCGTCAGGAATGTGACTGCCGTAAGCCGCAGCCAGGCATGCTGCTGACGGCACAGGAAGAGCTGCACATTGATATGGCTGCTTCTTATATGGTGGGTGACAAGCTGGAGGATATGCTGGCCGGGCAGGCTGCCGGTGTGGGCACCAAAGTGCTGGTGCGCAGTGGCAAACCGATTACCGCTGAAGGTGAAGCCGCAGCAGATTGGGTAATTAATAGCCTTGCAGAGCTGCCAGGACGCATTAAAAAGGCTTAAAACGGCGCTTTTGTGCAAATTTCAGGCGAACAGTGAAAAAGTTGTAATTTGCACTTGCGCTATCTCAGCCGTTCCCTATAATGCGCCTCCACTGACACGGCAAACCGGAAACGGAAA